>CAVPXX010000011.1:0-42398 GCA_963709855.1 uncultured Alphaproteobacteria bacterium
CGCTGCATAGGGCCTACCGGCAGCATTGAACTGACCGCGCCATCAGATCGTCGCCTTGGTCCTGGCCATCATCTGCGGCCCCATGCTCCTGGCCGAGATAGTCGCGAGAGGGCAAGCCGTGGATTGGACTACAAGGAGAATCTGAAGCTCCGCATGGTGCGCTGGACCTGGGTGCAGGAGCGGTGCTGCGAGACTGCCACCTATAGAGGGCACGACCTCAAGATCCGCCACACCGGCAACAACCTGCTCGACACTGGCCTATGCGTCGGCTTCATCGATGGTGTCTATTGCGCCTCACACAAGACCTTCTCCAGGGTGGCCAATGCGCTGCTGTACACCGTGGACGCCCTCAAACGGCGCAGGATTAAAAAATAGGCCACTCTCGTGGTTTCAATGGCTTAGGCAATATTAAATTGACGTAGGGTGCGTTTATGGCAGACGAGATAGCTATCAAACGTGGGCGCTTGTCGTCGGTTGAGCACGGCAGCCGGGACCCTATTTTGAGAAGCCATTTTATTTCAGCGCGTTACCCGAATTAAAATACGGGCGACGGGTAAAAACGGTTAAGCGCTGCGTAGGGACGCCGTTCAGGCCTCGCGCTGCGTATGATCTATGACATCAAAGCACAGGATTTTGTCCCCCTTGGTCACGTTGACCTGTGGCCGCAGTACGTCGTGCCCCAAAAACGAAAACGTTTAAGTTTCAACGTAATAGATTGAATAAATTCAACGGGTGATTGCTATGGCAGGCACAGGTGGAAATAGATCAGGGGCTGGGCGGCGCGCTCGCCACCAGGCCCCGCTGGGAATGAGGATCTCTTCTTCAGGTCGGTCGAGTGCGATGGTGGTGGTGCTGGACCGCCTCATGGCGGCGTTGTCTTCTCCTGGGATAAGGTTGCGGATGGCGCAATTCAGGCATTGGGCGTGCCTCCTCATATGATCAAGAACGGAAGTTTTTTTGGTAACCTCGGTTGCTGCGTTCAAATAGACATCTCCGATATTCGCTACGGTGGGCCACCTTAATGGGTAGGTTTGGGTAAAACCCACTAGCTGATATTCAATAAAAAAGCGCTTATGTTTCAACGGTCGGATTGATTAATATTCAATTGGAGCCGGGTAATGGCGGGTACAGGTGGGGGCTGGGCCAGGAGCGGGTCGCCCCAAGGGTGTGGTCAATAGCGAATCGATCAAACTGCAGGAGCGGGCTTTAGCCTCAGGCTACGCGCCGCTCGATGTGCTCCTTGGCATGATGCGCTGGTACTACGAGAAGGCACAGAAACTACTAAACCCGCCAGAGAGTACTGGAGGAGGCTGCCGCGCAGACTGATGCTGAGATTGACCGGTTGTGCGACAAGGCTGTGAGGCGCCGCGGCCCGCGCCGCGCCATTTATTCATCCGAAAATGTCGCCGATGGATCTCAATTCCCGCTTCGACATGATGAGGTTAACCTGTGTGGCAAAACGTGTCGAACTTGGCCGCCTCCTTTCTAAAGGGCTAGGGCTTGGAGAACCTGACCTCGGCGGTGATCTCAAACTTGAGAACGGCGGACACGAGCGCGCAAACTAAGGCCTCGCTCGAAGCTGCCGCGAAGGACGCCGATGTTGTCCGCGAGCCTCCGCCTTATCCCTCGGTAGATCGAACCAACAGACCCAACCGTTGCTCTCGGCGCTACGCACGAAGTTGCACTTGTTGACGCTCAAATTTCTAGCGAACCCGTCCTTCCTTTCTCGAAGGCCATAGGGATCACACTCATCGACATCCCAGCAGCCTCAGCTCGCACGTCTCGATATCGATCTTGAGGCCAGCCTCTTCGCGGCTCGCGACCCACTGCCGCATTTCCTCTGACGTCATCAGATCGCGCGTCCACGGCATCATCTGCATTTCTTCGTCTGTCATCGTCTTCTCCTGTGTAAGTAGGGGGAAGGGAAGGGGGTGTATGTTGAGGATAGGTGGTCAATTCTGACCACCCTTGGATTTCCAGCGATAAAGGGCAGCGCCCTTAAACGTGCTGGGCCGCCTCACCATCTCAATTTCGGTTTCTTCCACGCGATTCCGAGCGCGACGAAGCCGGTTCAGCCCCCATCCCAAGGTTTCCGCCAGCCCGTTTGCCACCATGAAAACGCTTTCGGGCCGGTTGTTCGCCCGCAAAAAGGCGAGCAAAACAAAGGCATCCGAATCCGAAGTGATGAGGCGGTTGACCTCGTCGGTGTCAAAGAATACGCCGTGCCGTCCAAAGCGGTTTGCGCCACGCTCGGTGTAGTCCCAAGCCGATTTGGCGACCTTCATGACCTCGCTATCCGTCAACGGCGGCATGAACTCGGCATTTCGCGTGCGTGCTACGTCGAGAAGACCATCGAGGTCATCGCAATGGTGAGCGGCCCTCATAAGACCGCCACTGATTTGGTTATTTACAAGATTGATCTTGCCGCCAAGCTGATCAACCCCACCCACGGCCGCCCGTCACCAGCCGGCGGGCAGCCTCTGTCGTCTAAGGTCACTGATCACGCCGCCCCGCGCTGCTTGGCGACGGCTTGGCGGCGGCGCCTCATGTTCGGTCACGATTCGGTTTGTAACCGCTCCGAAACTGTCTTTAGGTTCAATGCGTGCCGTTACAGAGGTTTGTAAACGCAAGCTTTTGATATTGCTTTGCCGGGACAACCTCCCGGGCCCACCACGCATTCTCCTGCGAACCAAGATTTCCTGAGATTCGTCGAATAGCCCCGATTGGGCGGCGTATGCTGCGAGCCATCAATCTCTGCAAAGGGGCAACTGAATTTGGGAGGTCATTTCGGCGCTTTTGTCTCTGGCCTCGAAATCCCGTTGCCCGGCAACGGAGACCGGCGCGAGCAGAGACCAGTTCGACTTAGGACCTTAATGCGGGATGAGGCCCAAGCATCTGGTTTTGGCGAGACCATTCGGCTGACAGATCACAAAGACGGACGACGCCCATTCCGTGAGGCAGCCTACCTTCAATAGCGGCTTTGACGAGATGGGGTGCGAGGAAGGCGAGCGAGATCATCATATTGACCTTCCGTATGCTGCAGCTTTCTCGCGCCGCGATTGTTTCTGCATTTGCCGATGGATCAGAGATAATTTCATCAAGCCAGCGGCGCCCTCGCGCAATCGATGCGACCAGCGTCGCACGGGTTTCGGAGCGGATTGGACGAGTGGTTTGCCATTGGACGACCCAGGACCGGGCAGAAGGATCTCACGGCGCCGCGTTGAAGGTGTCTTCTGCCACGGAACAAGAAGGGTGCCTTCGGCTTCGGTCCCGCTTACGATTGGATTTTTGTGCTTGGCGTGAACTGGATGATCAGTTGATCCGCCTGAATCTCGACGCGCACGACGTGGGTGTTAACGAGGCTCCGGTCGTCAAACGACGCTGAGGGTTTGAGATGTTCGCGAACTGACTTTATGACCAGTGCCTCTACTTCAGCTGCTGGCACTCGACGTATTGATCCGGCTCGCTCAGCGCGGCCCTGGATGAGGGCTGCCGACAAATAGTAGCGATACTTGATACCCCGCTTGCGAGCGTGGCTTGGGCTCATGCGGTTGCCGCGGTCATCAAAGATGCGGCCGGCCAACAATGCCTCGGACTTCATCCTTGCGGCATTATGATTGTTAAGTTGTTCATCTAACTTAGCCTGGACGGCATCGAATAGGTTCCGGTCGACGATGGCCAGTTGCTCGCCTGCCAAGATCTCACCCTTAAATGCCACCTCTCCAATATAAAATCGGTTGCGCAGCAGGTGGGCGAGTGGCCCACGCGTGAACGGAATGCCGCCGACGGTTTTTCCTGTCTTCAGTTTGCGAACCTTGGTGACGATGCCTCGTTTGCGCAGGTCAGTCATGAGCAGGTTGAGGCTGCCAAGCTTGAGATAGTTGCGGAAGATGGTCCGGACCCGGTCAGCTTCTGCTTCATTGACGGATATCTTGCGATCCTTCGTGTCATAGCCAATCGGTGCCATCCCTCCGACCCAAAGACCCTTGCGTTTAGAGGCAGCAATTTTGTCTCGAATACGCTCGGAGGTGACCTCGCGCTCAAATTGGGCAAACGACAGCAGCACGTTCAGTGTCAGCCGACCCATCGAGGTGGTCGTGTTGAATTGTTGGGTTACCGACACAAAGGACACACTGTGTTTGTCGAACAGCTCGACAAGCTTTGCGAAGTCTGCCAAGGAGCGTGTCAGGCGATCGACCTTATAGACGACGATCACGTCGACCTTGCCGGCCCGCACATCCTCCAGAAGTCGCTGCAGTGCCGGCCGGTCGGTGTTGCCGCCTGAGAATCCGCCATCATCGTATTTTGTTCGCAACAGCGTCCATCCGGCATGCGCTTGGCTCCGGATATAGGCTTGCGAGGCATCATACTGAGCGTCGAGTGAGTTGAAGTCCTGCTCGAGCCCTTGGTCGGTCGAGACGCGGGTATAGATTGCGCAGCGGACCGTTTTAGTCGATCCGGTCTTCATGGCGCGCCCCTTTCGATGACTTGTCGCGCAGACCGAAGAACTTCGGTCCGTTCCAGCGGGTGCCCGTGATAGCGAAGGCAATTTTCGACAGGCTGGGATAGTTCTTGCCGTTCCAAGCATAGCCATCGGTAAGCACCGTCACCCGGTACATCCGGCGGTTCCATTCGCGGCCCAACACGGTACCCGGCCTTAGGTTTACCGTACGCCGGCTCAAGTCCACGGCACGCTGTCCCGATTTTTCGGGAGACTCCGAGCGGTCGAGCAGGCGTTGACACTCACCATCCAAGTCACCCAACTGATCGGCCTGAAGCCGATACGCCAGAACACGAAACAGCAGGTGACGGGTGTCGCTTCCAAAAACTAGATTCGTGCGTACCGGTGATGCAATCCGCCCAAGATTGCATGTGCGACGATGCCCCGAAGCGGTCGATCGGGCGCCCGTCCGGCGCATCCTTTCCGAGCGAAACATGAGGACGCCACCCATTATAATAGGCGGAGAATTTCGCAAGGATCCGCCGCAGGTGCTCTTCGTTGAGCACGATCAGATGATCGGTACACTCGCGCCGGATCGACCCGATCAGGCGTTCAACATGGCCGTTCTGCCAGGGCGAGCGGAATGACGTGGGCCGATCCCGAATGCCCATCGCCTGGATGCGGCGTCTGAATACGCTGCCGAAGGCTCGATCGTTGTCGCGGACGATGTATGCCGGCGCCTTGTCCCAGGGGAATGCCTCGGTAATTTGGCGTGCCAACCACTCCGCCGTCGGATGCCGGGTAACCGCAAACCACAACAGCTGCCGCCGTCCGTGGCCGAGAACAAGAAATGCGAAGAATTGCTCAAAGGCAATCGTCGGAACTACAAAAAGATCAATCGACGCGATCCCGTCAGCGTGGTTGTGAAGGAAGGTCTTCCATGTTTGCGATGGTCGACCTCGCCTCGGTACCATGTACTTCGAGACTGTCGACTGGGCGACGTCGAAGCCGAGCTTCAGAAGCTCGCCGTGGATATGCGGCGCACCCCAGAGCGGGTTCTCGAAGCTCATTCTTCGGATAAGGTCGCGCACCTCTTTGTCGATCTGCGGTCGACCACCAGAGGGCGGGATTTCCATCGCCAAAACGCACCGAAGCCTTTGCGATGCCAACGCACGATCGTCTCAGGCCTTAAAATCGTTATGGCGTCAAGGATGCGCGGAAAGCCACGATAGAGCCATACGAACAGAGCGCGATCGGCCCAGGTCAAAGATAGCCGACGTGGCGCCCGCTGCTGCAGGACGTTGAGTGATGCCGCAGCACCAGGATTTCGGCTTCAAGCCGTCGTCGCGACTTGAAGCAGTCGCACAGCACGCGGACAAAAAGGAAGGCAATTGCGAACATCCAGCAATCATGTTCTGATTTGCCGGCGATCGCGAATCCAATGGATGGAGTTTTCGGAACCAACAGTTTGAAACCAATAGATAAATTGCAAAGGCGGGAGCAATCACCGTGCAAATATTTTGATATTGCACGGCAGTATCGCGCGAAGGAACGCGCTAGAGCGAGTTGCGGGAGCGTTGACTTCCGCATAGAGTGCGCGATGCACCGCACGTTTGATGTCCGGTGCGACGACGACATTTCCATGTCCGCGCATGAGCGCCATCGGCCCATCGCCCAGCTTCTTTCGCCAACGAACGTCCTTGTTCGCTCGTTGTTGCCAGCAAGCCGTGGGTGAGAAACAACGTCGCGAATCTCCCAAACGGGAACTTCCCCTCCCATGAACGACGCGATGTGCGATATCGGTTTGAGCGGCTCTCCCGTCACGCTGAATGGAATCATGGTATGCGAATGACTGTGCACAACCGCGTTCACATCTGGCCGCGCACTGGATAGACTTCGCTGTGGATGAACCGCTCGAGGAATGCTCGACGGCCGCGTTGGTCAATTGGATTGGAATCGAGATCGAATTCGAGAATGTCGGCGGCGGTGACGAGAGCGGCGGCGCGCGCACAGGACAATAGATAGCGGTCGGGATTTGCCGGATGCCGAATACTGACATGCCCCCAGGCATCGAGGATGCCGTGGCGCGCGAGAATCCGGCTGGCAACCACAAAGTCTTCCATGAGGGCAGGATCAATCGGGCCCGCTGAGGGGGTGGCCTTATTTGTCAAGTGATTTACCCATGCTAAAATTGGTTACACATCGAAGACCATTCCGGATGCGGGCTTTTATTACTCAATCTGAACATAATTACGAGTGGATCAAAATACTTCCTTAGCAAGGCCGTTAACGCCGCTGCGCCCGCACCAGCTCGAAGATGCGCGCTGGCAAAATCGGTATCTCGCTAATGATCACGCCGAAATCGGACAGAGCATCTTCGATTCCGCTGACGATCGCCGCGGCCGCCGGCACGGTGCCGGCCTCGCCGATGCCCTTCACCCCGAGCGGATTGGTCGCGCTCGGATATTCCACCAGCTCGACATGCATCGGGGGAATCTCCGTCGCCGTCGGCAATAGATAATCGGCAAGCGTCGTCGTGAACGGCTGTGCGTTGTCATCGTAACCCATCCACTCGAACAGCGCGTTGCCGATGCCGTGCACGACGCCGCCATGGATCTGCCCTTCCGCGAGCTGGGGATGGATCGCTTTGCCGATGTCGTTGACGACGACATAGTTGATGAGCGTGACGCCGCCGGTATCGGGATCGACCGACAATTCGACGGCATGCACGCCCAGGCCGTAGGTGAGGGCCGTCGTCTCGAAGTTGACCGCGGCCTCGAGGCCGGGGGAAAGGCCGCCGGCGATCTTGTAGCCCGGCTGGCCGGCGAGCAAATCCGCCACCTCGCGCAAGCTGATCGACAAATTTCTCCCGGGCTGCACGATCGTGCCGTCCTGGATATCCAGCTCATCGGCCGGCACGTCGAGCATCGCCGCGGCGGCGGCGATCGCTTTTTCGCGTACCGCCTTTGCGGCGAGATGCGTCGAGCTTCCCGCTGTCACCGCCTGACGGCTGGCAAAGCCGCCGAGGCCCAATTGCACCGCCGCCGTATCGCCCGCGACCACCATCACGTCTTCAGGCCGCACGCCCATCTGCTCGGCCGCGATCTGCGCCAGCATGGTCTTGGTGCCTTGCCCCATCGCGGCGGCGCCGGTGTAGACCGATACTTGGCCTGAGCGTCCGACGCGCACGATGGCGGATTCGAATGGTCCGCGTCCGGTGCCTTTCATGCCGGTGGCGACGCCGAAGCCGAGATGCGTGCCGGCGCGACGCGCCTGCTCGCGGCGGGCGGGGAAATTGGCGTAGTCCGCCTTGCGCAGCGCCAGCTCCAGGCAGGCCGGGAAGTCGCCGCTGTCGTAGACGATATTGGAGTCGGATCGCGTGCGCATCGGCGTGAGATAGGGCATCGCCTCCGCCGGTATAAGATTTCGCCGGCGTATCTCTGCCTTGTCGAGGTTGAGCTCGCGCGCGATTGCATCGAGCGTGCGCTCCATCGCGAAGCAGCCTTCCGGATAGCCGGCGCCGCGCACGGTCGCGGTCGGCACCTTGTTGGTTTCCACCGCCGCCACGCACAACCGGTAATGCGGCAGCACATAAGGCCCCGGGAAATTGGTCGACGCGTTATAGGCGAGGTTAACGCCTTGATAGGTGTAGGCGCCGGCGTCGTGGATCATACTGCCGCGCACGCCGTGCAGCTTGCCGTCGTCGTCAAAGCCGACCTCGATCTCCCAGTACTGGTCACGTTCCTGTATCGCGGAGACGAAGTGTTCGCGCCGGTCCTCAATCCATTTCAATGGTCGGCCGAGCAACATGCTGGCCGCGGAGATCGCGACTTCTTCCGGATACAAAATGAACTTGGCGCCGAAGCCGCCGCCGACGTCGGGCGTGATGACGCGAATGCGATTTTCGTCGAGGCCGAGCATCTTCATGATGAAGAAACGCGCTTCGTGCGGAAGCTGCGTCGAGGTCCACACCGTGAGCACGTCGAGGTCGCGGTCGTGGTGCGCCAGCACGCCGCGGCATTCGATCGGGTGCGCGCCGCCGCGGTGCTGCTTGAGCGACAGACGCAGACGACGCGGCGCCGCATCGACAGCCACATCGGCATCGCCATAATCCAGAGTGAATTCGGTGAGTACGTTACTCTTTCGGTCGACATGCGCCTTGGGCGCAGTGTCGGCCATCGCCTCGCGGCAGTCGGAGGCTGGCGGCAAGTCCTGGATATCGACGTCGATCAAGGCGGCCGCGTCTTCCGCAATATAGCGGTCGTCCGCGACGACGAGGGCAATCGCCTCGCCGACATAGGCCACTTCGCGCGAGGCCAGGATGAACGGCGAGATGTTCGGCGGTAGCACCTTGCTGGGAAACTGCAGCGGCAAGCGGTCGGCGGTGAGCCGTGGCCGCAGATCGGCCAGCGTATAGACCGCATGCACTCCTGGAAGCGCGCGCGCCGCGCGGGCGTCGATCGATTTGATCAGGCCGTGCGCCACCGGGCTGCGCAGGAACGCCGCCTCGAGCTGACCGGGCCGACGAATATCGTCGACAAAGCGGCCGGCGCCAATGACCAGCGCGGGATCTTCGACACGCGGCACGCTCTGTCCAATATACGACTTCATGCGCGCATATTGAGCATCGCCATCAGCGACTGCCCGCCGGGCGGCGTCGCCCGCGCTGTGAGATTAGGTCCATCTTTCGTCGATCCGCGAGATACGCTTGGCGTCAAGTGTAGCCGCCTTCGGGCTACTGTGACAGCGGCCGATTGGGATTTGTGGCCCTGAAGCGCAACTAAAACGTGCTCATGCCGGCGGATGGCAAACATTTTGTGCACGCACTATGTCATTTCGTGCCTTCGTGTCGTTTGACACGTTATCGGTCTTTGACGAAGATGAGCGCAAGTGTTCGCGGCCTGCGGCTCGTAGCATTCGCGCTGTGAGCGGGGCTTTCAGCTTCTCGCTCGAATCTCGTCGGACGAACGTCATGAAAATCTCGATCAAATCCCGAGGCGTGGTGCTAGCGGCACTCTCGGCCGTCACCCTGCTGTTCGCGGCGGCGCCGCCTGCGCAAGCGCAGAATCTCATTAAGGTCAAGGTAGGCGATACGACGTCGCTCGCTCAGCTTGGCATGTATGCGGGAATCCAGAAGGGGATTTTCAAGAAGCACGGCATCGACATCGAGCGCATTGCGATCCCGGGTGGCGCCAAGGTGCTGGGCGCGCTGCTCACCGGCGACATCGACATCGGTTATCTGGCCGGCTCCACCTCGCTGCAGGCTCAATTCCAGGGGCGGCCGGTCAAGATCATCGGCATGTCGCACAACATGGAGATCTACACGCTCCTGGGGCAGAATTCGCTCAAGGATAAAATCAAAAGCCCCGCCGATCTGAAGGACCGCACCGTCGGCATCTCGGCGATCGGCTCGGGAAGCTGGGCCTTCGCCAACTTCCTGGCGCATGCCGGATCGCTCGACCCCTCGCGCGACATCAAGATCGTCCCGCTCGGCAATATGACGGCGATCATCTCGGCGCTGAAAACCAACCGGGTCGATACTGTGACGCTGTGGGAACCGGGAACCACCATGGCGCTCATGGCGAACGATGGTTATTCGGTCGTCGATCTGGTCGATCCGGCGCAACACGAGAAATATTTGCGGTCGCCGCACAGCCTGGTCGAGGTGATCCTGGCGAAGGAGGAGTTGCTCGGCAAGCAGGACTTGCTGCGCAAATTCTTCGCGGCGCAGAACGAGGCCTATGACTGGCTGCACAAAACGCCGATGGAGGAGGTGGCTAAGGTGGTCGCGCCGATCCTCGGCGACAGCAACATGGACGCTCTGATACCGGCGCTGAAGCGCAATCTCTCCGGCGTGCCGACGGTCGCCACTGTGGACAAGGCGACGTTCGAAAACTCAATGAAGACGATGGTGCAGACCGGTCTCTTCAAAGAGGCGATGCCGTTCGAGAAATCGGTCGACAACACCTTCGCGGCGTCGCGGTGACCGAGGCGGCTACTCCGGCGCAAGCGTCCCCGCCAGCCGCACTCATCGAGGCGCGGGATTTCTCGGTCATCCTCGGCGCTAGCCGTCTGGTCGCGCTTAAGGGCGTGAATCTGACGGTGCACGCCGGCGAGATCGTGGTTCTGGTGGGTCCGAGCGGATGCGGCAAGACGACCTTCCTCAACAGCGTGTGCGGACTGCTGCCATCTAGCGCGGAATTGTCCGGCACGCTGGCCGTCGCGAAGAATGTGCGGCTCGGCTACATGCCGCAGAAGGATGCACTGCTGCCGTGGCGGACGGTGCTTGGCAATGTCGAGGTCGGTCCGGAGCTGCGCGGGTTGGACAAGGCCGAGCGCCGGGCAAAGGCCGAACCTCTGATCGAGCTCGTAGGCCTCTCGCCGTTCCGCAATCACTATCCGCACGAACTGTCCGGCGGCATGCGTCAGCGCGTGTCGCTTGCCCGCACGTTGGCCTACCAGCCGGACGTGATCCTGATGGACGAGCCCTTTGCGGCGCTCGATGCCTTCAACCGCACGGCGCTGCAGGAGGAGATCCTGCGCATCAATGACAAGACGCGGCTGACCGTGCTGTTCATCACGCACGATCTATCCGAGGCGCTGGTGCTCGGCCGCCGCGTCGCGGTGATGTCCAGCCGCCCCGGACGTATCGTTGAAGTCCATCCCATCGATCTGCCGGACCCGCGCTCGGCCGCCAAGCTGCGCGGGACCGATGAGTTTCTGCATCTGTTTCAGAAGCTGTGGAACCTGCTGATGGCCGAATCAGATCCGACCAAGCGGAGGGAGTAATGACGCGCAGCCAGATCATCTTCGGCCGCCTCGCCGTGCTCGCCCTCGGCCTTCTGTTCTGGCAGTTCGCCGCCGGCGACCTCGTTCCCGGCGTGCGACTGATCGATCCGTTCTTCATTTCGAGCCCGGGGCGGATTGCGGTCGACCTGAAGAAGGGCTTTGCCGACGGCATTCTGTTGAAGGACGTCGGCATCACCTTGTTCGAAGCCTTCGCCGGACTGGTCATCGGCTTGGTCACCGGCATAGCGGTCGGCCTGGCCTTCGGCATGTGGCGGCCGCTGGAGTTGATCGCCGAGCCGTTCATGTCGGCGTTCAACGCCTTGCCGCGCCCGGCGATCGCGCCTTTGGCGGTGCTCTGGTTCGGCATTGGCCTCGCGTCGAAGGTGCTGCTCGCGTGGTCGCTGGTGTTTTTCCTCGTGTTCTACAACACCTATCTCGGCGTGAAGACCATCGACCAGGATATCGTCAACGCGATGCGCGTGATGCGCGCGAGCCGATGGCAGCTCGTTCGCATCGTCATCTTCCCGTCCGTGTTCTCCTGGATCTTTGCGGCGCTGCGGGTCAGCGTGTCATACGCGCTGATCGGCGCGATTATCGGCGAATTCGTCGGCGCCACCGCGGGCATCGGCTATCAGCTCATTGCCGCAGAAGGCCTGCTGCAGACAGATCGCGTCTACTCGGCACTGATCCTCGTCGGCGTCATCGCGGCTTTGTTGACGACACTCGCGAAGATGCTGGAGGATCGCATCCTGAAATGGCGGCCGCCGGTAAGCGTCTGAGCGGTTAGGAGTACGGCGAGATGACCATCCTTATCAAGAATATCGGCGAATTCTTCACCGGCGACCTCGCGCGCCCCGTCGCGCCGGTTAAAAGCATGCTGGTCGACGACGGCAAGATTGCCGCCCTCGACCCGGCCGAGGAGAAGGCCGACACGATCCTCGATGCTGCCGGCGGCGCCGTGATGCCAGGGCTTGTCGACGGCCACGTCCACCCGATGCTCGGCGAATGGACGCCGGCCCAGGATGCGATCGGCTGGATCGGCAATTATCTGCACGGCGGCACGACCAGCATGATCTCGGCCGGCGAGCTGCACGTGCCCGGCATCGACTATGACAATCTGACGCCTGAGCTGGTGACGTCACTTGCTGTCGTTACCGCGGCAACCACCGGCCGCGTGCGCTGGAGCGGCGTGAAGCTCTACGCCGGCACAGCTCTGATGGTTGCCGGGATGACGGAAACGCATTTCGATCGTCTCGCCGACAGCGGCGTCAAATGGATCAAGTTTCTGTTCTATCCGTTCAAGGCCGATACGACGGAGGCGCTCAATTACGTCAAATGGGCACACGCGCGCGGCATGCGGGTAAAGGTGCACACCGGCGGCGTCTCGCGCTCGGGCGCCAGCGTCGTGTGCGGTTACAACATCCTGTCGTGGCTGCAGCCCGACATTGCCGCGCATGTCAGCGGTGGCCCGATCCCGATGAGCGACGAGGACATCAATTCCGTGGTCGAACACACCTCGTTCTACCTCGAGGTCTGCTCGTCCAATAATTACCGGTCGACGGCCCGTCTAGCGACGCGGCTGATCGAGCGGAACCTGCTCCAGCGCCTGACACTCGGCACCGATACACCCGGCGGCACCGGTGTCATTCCGCGCGGCATGTTGCGCAACGTCCTGTACCTCGCCTCGATGTGCAATCTCACCGCCGGGCAGGCGGTGGCGGTCGCGACCGGCAACACCGCGCGCGCGCACGGTCTCGACGTCGGGCTGCTCGAAGTGGGGCGCCCGGCCGATGTCGTGGTCTGCGGTTCGATCACCGGCTCGGCCGGCTCGACGCTGAGTGATGCGATCGCCCATGGCGACCTGCCCGGCATCACCCACGTGCTGATCGACGGTAAGTTCGTCGTCACCGACCGCAGCCGGCAGACGCCGCCGCCGACCAAGCGGGCGTTCTTCTGCTGCTGCAATACCGGCGGCTTCGAGGCGCGGCCCGTCTAGGCCGCGCGGCTCGACGCGGGGATCATCTCGCCGACCAGCTTGATGATGCGGTCGCGATCCTTCGGATCCTGCGTGTGCGGGATGATGGCGATCTCATCGACGAGACCCGTCGCCGCGAGCCGCTCGATCTGCTCGCGCGCTTCGCTCGGAGTGCCGGCGATGGCGAAGCGCTCGACTAGATCGTCGGGAACGATGTCACCGTGCGGAGTGCCCACCACCATGTGCTCATAGTATTCATAATGCTCACAAATCTTGGTCACCACGTCCATGGCCGCACCGTCCAGTTCGAACGGCAGCTTACGCTTCAGAATGCGCGCAACGTGCGCTTTGACTGCACCGCGGGCGGCGCGGCTGTCGTCGAGGATGGAGCAGGGGGTCCAGCACACCACCCGGAAATTCTTATCCTTCAATGTGGTACCGGCCTCGGCGGCGCCCGCCTCCAGCTCGGCGCGCGAGGCGCGCAGGAACTGGGGATCGACCCCGACCAGCACGATGGCACCGTCGCCCACCTTGCCGGCCAGCCGATGGATTTTCGGGCTGCTGACCGCCGGATAGACCGGAATGGGCTTCTGCCCCGCCGCATAGGTGATGCGCACCTCGGCGCCGGTTTCCGGCCAGGTCAGCGTCTTACCGCCCATGAGGTCGCGCAAGATGCCGATCGACTTCTCCAAATTGGCGAGCGTCGACGGCTTCTTGCCGAGCGTCTCCACCGAGCTGTCGCCCGCGCCGATGCCCACCAGCACGCGGTCGCCGACCGTCTCGCGCAAAGTCACCCAGGACGCCGCCAGCACGCCGAGGTCGCGCGTGATCGGATTGGTCACGCCGGTCGCCAGCGTGATCTTTTTGGTCACCATCGCCGCCGCGCCCATGATCACGTAGGGCTCGCGCCAGATCATCTGCGAGTCGCCCATATAGGCGCAGGAGAAGCCCATGTCTTCGGAGAGCTTCACCAGCGTGAGCATGCGCTGCAGAGGCTCGGTCGGGAACAAGCCGACGCCGAATTTAACCCCGGTCATTTCGTTTCATCCTCGTGCGACGATGTGATCGTGCCGGGCAAGCCCGGTTGCTTCGCGCATCATGGCACACCAGCGAAACGGGGGTCGAGTTCAAATTCTCAAAACATGCGTCGATGCGGCATTCGCAAAAGTTTTCTCCATGCGCAAAGGCGCGGCGCACAAAGTCTCCCGCGTTTGACCGGAAGTTGCATCGCGACGGCAAAACGCGTTGTGCGTCGCTTTGCTTCAATGCAGGCGTATTCTGGTCGTTTACCGATCCCCGCGAGACGGTTTGCAAGGACATTGTCGACCTTGATCAGGTCGAAGCTATCGAAACGTCGGTTCTTGCATTTCACGAAGATCATGACGAGCAGAACAATTCTGCGTTCCTGCTGCGCAAAAACTAGCGCGAGACTGCCGTTCAAAGGGCTGTAAACTCGTTCCACGTGGGGTGGCCACATCCCCTGTCGGCGGCGTTGGTTCTGATGTCGACGGCCGGGGTATTGATCTTAGAGGCTCTTCCGGCAGGGACAATCGAATTTTCCAACGAATTGTCAGGAGGTTGCCGTACGCTCTTGGTCGGTGGCCGCGTGCCCTTGCTCTGCCCCCGCTGCCGCGGCCGACTACAAGCGGAATCCGTTCACCCTGGTCTATGACGGCGCGATCACGAAGAACGAGCCGGGCAAGGTCAATATTCACCCGGTCACCTACAAGCTCAATGGACTGGATATTGTCGCCAATGTCTACAGCCCGGCAAACTACGATCCGAGCCAAAAATATCCTACAATCGTCAAGGCTGCCCGATGCGTAAACGCGGCTTTCTCCAAAAAGTACGAGCCGCCGCGTGATGTTAGGGTCGCTGTCGCAAGAACGAGGCCGTCGGCGGGAGGCATGATTACGAGCTTTCCGCCGCGTAGAATAGGAGGCAACCGCAAGTGAAGATCGTCGATCTGTCTCACGTCATGAATGTGCATACGCCCGGCTGGGTCGGTTATGCCGGCAACAAGATGTACTATGCGCAGAATCTGCAGACGGTCCGGATCGTTGCCCAGCGCATCGACACCGCGCTGCATGTCGGCACGCATTTCGACGGCGCCATGCACGCGACCGACAACCGCAACGGCGACATGGCCCACCTGCCGCTCGATTATCTGATGAATCGCGGCGTGGTGGTCGACATCTCGAAGCACATGCATGACTGGGCGGTGATCACGCCCGAGATGATCGAGTCAGCCGGCGCCGACACCCGCGAAGGCGACATCCTCATTCTGCACACCGGCTGGCACAAGCATTACGAAGGCCAGGCCGGGCAGGACCTGGTGAAGTACTTCTGCTACCACCCGGGTCCCAATCTCGACACGCTGCACTGGATGCTGAAGAAGAAGATCAAGTGGTGGGGCATGGACACCGGCTCCTGCGACCACGCCATGAACACCTCGATCCGCTACATGCGGCCCGATCTCGCCGACGAGTTCACCAAAAAGCACGGCAAGACGCCGGGCGAATTCTTCGGTACCTTCCACTACACGCACAAGAAATCAGGCCGGCAGGTTTCGGCCGACGTGTTCCCGTTCCACAATTGGGCGTTCCAGGAAGGCCTGCTGCATGCCGAAAATCTCGGCGGCGACATCGAATTGATGCTCGGCAAGCGGTGCATCATCGGCGCCTTCCCCTGGCGCTACGAGGGCCTGGAAAGCTGTCCGTGCCGCATCATCTGCTTCCTCGATACGGACATGTCGGTGGAGGCAGTGGGCGACGCGGCGAAGGCGATCTTGAAGGAATAAACCTTGATGCATTCCGACGGAGCGGGCAGCGATGCCTTATCCAAAGCCGCTTCATACAAATCCGGATGACATTAGCGCGATGAAGGCTTCGCAGTTTCGTTATCACGCCCCCAAGACGATCGATGAGGCCGTCGCCACCTTGGCGGACGTGGCGCCGCATGATGGACGAGTTTTAGCTGGCGGACAAAGCCTGGTGCCTATCATGGCGTTTCGGCTCGCTCGGCCGGCGCATCTCGTCGATATCAACGAAATCGATAGCCTCAACCGCATTTCGGTCGAAGGTGACAAATTGTGCATCGGTGCGTGTGTTCGACATGCGGCATTTTATCGTCCGATGGTCGAAGGGGTCCTCGGCAAGCTGCTGTCGACAGTTGTGCCATACATCGCCCATTATCCGATCCGGGCGCGCGGCACATTCTGCGGCAGCATCGCCCATGCCGACCCTTCGTCCGAATGGTGCACAGTTGCGACGGCTCTCGGTGCCGAGATGGTCGTCAGAAGCGTTCGCGGTCAGAGAATTATTTCGGCGCGCGACTTCTTTACCGGAATGATGACAACCTCGTTACGGGAAGACGAGCTCTTGACCGAAGTTCGCCTGCCATTGCTCACGCCAGATACTCGCTTTGGCTTCGATGAATTCAGCCGCCGTGCCGGCGACTTTGCGATGGCAATGGCGCTCACGCTTTATCGCGTCGAGGGCGGCCAATTGTCGAGCCGCGCGTCGCAATTGGTGGCGCCGAGACACGTCCGCGCCGGGTCTTAAATGCGGAGCAGACCCTTGAAGGACAAGTTCCCGGCCCTGCGACTTTTGCTTCCGCGGCAGACCAGGCCGCCCGTGCCATCGAGCCGATGGTAGATGTGCAGACGAGCGGGGAGTACCGGCGCGATCTCGTGCGCACTATGACGTTCCGCGCACTGGAGCGTTCGATTTGCCTGACCGTAATATCCCGCATGCTGCCCTCCTAGAAGGAGCCGGACATTGACGCATACAATGAAAATTTCACTCAACATCAACGGGCGCGATTACGCTGTTGAAGTGGAGCCGAGAAAGACGCTTGCCGACGCCATTCGCGAGGACTGTGACTTAACTGGAACTCATGTTGGTTGCGAGCATGGCGTGTGTGGTGCCTGTACTGTGGTGGTCGATCAGGTGGCGGTCCGATCGTGTCTGATGTTTGCAGTCCAGGCGGTCGGCAAACGCATCCGGACGGTGGAAGGGCTTGCAAACGGCGAGACGCTTCACCCTTTGCAGCGCGCCTTTATCGCAAATCACGGGTTGCAATGCGGTTTCTGCACGCCCGGCTTTCTGATGTTGGCTGTCAATGTGCTAGAGACCAATCCCGACATAAGCGACGACGAGATGTTGAGCGTTTTGTCGTCGAACCTGTGTCGCTGCACCGGGTATCGCAGTATCGTCAAGGCCGTGAGGGATGCCGCGTCCGAAATGCGTCGAGTGGCGCACCCTGACCTTTAATGTGAGTTGCCTGTAGCGGCAAGGAAAGCCGGGACCTCAATGCCGATCGACATTCATGCCCACTATGTTCCGCCCCAGCTCATCAGTGCAATTTCCGCCCGAGGCGGGGACTTCGGCGTAACGCTGGAGGTTTCCGCCGGCAACGCGCCGGCGGTACACTTCAAATACGGTTTCAAGACGAGGCCATTGTTTGCGAAGTTGATTGAGCCGGTGGCGCAGCGCCATGCCTGGCTCGACGAGCAGGGCATCGACGTTCAGATCGTCGGCACGTGGCCCGATATTTTTGGGTACGGGCTCGCGGTCGACGATTGCGCCGCCTGGCACCGGATGCTCAACGATACGCTGGCAGAGTGGTGCAGCGGAAATAGCGACCGGTTTGCGTGGATTGGCTCTGTACCGCTAGTTGACGCTAAAGCCGCCGCGACGGAGCTTGCACGCGCCGTAGCCCTCGGAGCTTGCGGCATCATCATTTCGTCGAATGTTGAAAACGTCAATATTGGCGAACTGTCTCTGGATCCGTTTTGGCGTGAGGCGGAAGCGCTCGACATTCCGATCTTGATCCATCCGGTCATGATCGGTTCCGTCCCACGGGCAGCCAAATTCGGGTTGACCCAGGTGGCGCAGTACACATTCGACACAACGCTCGGAGTTGGCTCGCTCCTGATGTCAGGCGTGTTGGATCGCTTTGCGGCGTTGAAGCTCGTGATCTCGCATGGCGGCGGAACATTTCCGTACCTGGCAGGCCGCTTCGATACCATGCACCGGCGCATGGACCGTGCCGCGCAAGGCGATGTCGCAGCGAAGTTGCCTTCGGCCTATGCGAGCCAAATGATCTACGATTCTGATCGTTCATGCGCCAAAGCCACTACGCTTTCTGATTGATATGGTGGGTCTCGATAATGTTGTGCTGGGCACGGATTATTCATTTCCGCCCGCCGACATGGAACCGCTTGCACTCCTGCGCGCGGCCGGATTGTCTTCAAGCGAAATGGGTGCAATCGCGGACAGAAACCCGCGCCGGGTCTTTTCGCGACTGCGCCGGTAGAGATGAAAACATCCCGGCAAGCCGCATTTGAAATAGCGGGTCGATAAAATTATGAACGACATCTCAACGAACTTGATTGGCCAACCGATCGGCCGGACGGAAGACCTTCGCTTTGTCATGGGCTCGGGGCAATTCGTTGGCGATTTGAAGCGCGACAACATGCTTCATGCCGTCATCCTGCGAAGCGGCGTAGCGCATGGTCGTATCCGCAGCCTCGATGCATCGTCCGCGCGCGCGATGAAAGGCGTGCATGCCGTGATCACCGCAGCAGAAATTGGCGCGACGATTTCGCTAATTCCGCTCCGCCTCGCCATTCTGCCAGAGTATAAACCTTATCTGCAGCCGGTCATCGCCAGGGACAAGGTTCGATATGTCGGCGAACCGATCGCCGTCGTGGTCGCGGACACGCAAGCGCTGGCAGAAGATGCGCTCGACTCGATCGATCTCGATATCGAGCCGTTGCCGGCATTGCCGGACCGCGCCTCCGCCGCGCGCGATAAAACACTTTTGTTTGAGGAGAGCGGCACGAATCGCGCGCTGCACTATGCGGTATCGTTCGGGGATGCCGACGCGGCTTTTGCCCGCGCCGAGTACACCCGCCGCGAGACCTTTCGCTGCCACCGGCTGACCGGCCTGCCGTTGGAGACGCGCGGGCTGATCGCCGAATGGGATGCCGCGAATAAAAAGCTGAGTGTGCTTGGGGCAACCAAAGTTCTCTTCTTTAACCGCCGTGTTCTCGCGCCGATGCTCGGCGTTTCCGAGGGTGACATCGACATGATCGAGGTCGACGTCGGCGGCGGCTTTGGCGTGCGCGGAGAGTTCTACCCGGAAGACTTCTTGATTCCGTTTGCCGCTCGCTGCGTCGGCCGGCCGGTCAAATGGATCGAGGATCGGCGGGAGCATCTGACGGCTACCAATCACTCCCGCGACATCGAGTGCGAGATCGAGATCGCCTGCCTGCGCGACGGCACAATCCTTGGATTGCGTGGCCACATCTTGAGCGACATGGGGGCCTATATTCGGACCAACGGTGGCGTGGTTCCGGCGAAGGCCGCACAATTTCTTCCCGGACCCTATCGCATCCGTAATATTGCGATCGCTGTCGAAGTGCTTATGACCAGCAAGACGCCGGTCGGCACGGTGCGGGCCCCGGGACGATTTGAGGCGAATTTCTTTCGGGAGCGGCTTTTTGACATGGTCGCTCAGGACCTTGCGCTTGATCCCATGGATTTTCGCCGCAAAAATCTCATCACTGAAGCGGAGATGCCGTATTATTCCGGCAAGCTCGTGCCTTACGAACCGGAGACGGAATTCGATACCGGCGATTATCACGCTGCTTTCGAACGTGCCCTGAGCGAGATTGGCTGGGTCGAGAAAAAGTCGCTGCAAGGTCGCTTGGTCGATGGCCGCTATCATGGATTGGCAGCCGTTCCGTTCATTGAGAGCAGCGGGTCCGGAAAAGAAAACGCGAGGCTCGTCATCGAAAAGGACGGCTCCGTGTCCGTCTATGTCGGTTCATCGGTGCTCGGACAGGGGCTAGAGACCACGCTGGCGCAGGTGGCAGCCGAGACGTTGCAGTGCCCGTTCGATCGCGTAAAAATACTTCACGGCTCGACGACCTATGTCAGCGAAGGCTTTGGCACGTTCGCGTCCCGCTCGATGGTGGTGGGAGGCTCGGCGGTCATGGACGGGTGCAACAATCTTCTGACCGCAATTCGTGCTGCTGCGACCGAACGGTCGGCGTTTTCCAACCAGGAAGTAGTCATTTCGCGAGGATTGGTTCAAGCCGGCGAAAAAACATGGACCTTCGCCGACTTCGCCGGCCTCGAAGTCGCGGGCACCTTCGCGACAACGATCCGGACATACAGCTATGGCGCGCATGCCTGCCACCTTGCAGTCGACCCCCGTACTGGACGGGTTGAGATACTCGACTACGTCGCTATCGAAGACATCGGGCGAGCGATCAATCCGGAAATTGTTCACGGCCAGGCCATCGGAGCTCTGGTGCAGGGGCTTGGTGGAGTCTTTCTGGACCATCTGATCTATGACGCGGATGGGCAACTGCTCAACACGTCGCTGGCCGAATATCTGGTCCCCGTCGCCTCCGATTTTCCGAATATCCGGGCGATCACTATGGAGCTTTGTCGGTCGAAGACCAATCCGCTTGGCGCCAAGGGCGCAGGAGAGGGCGGCATGGTTGCCGTCGCCGCAACGGTCGCAAATGCGGTCGCGGCCGCGCTACGGCCGCTCGGCGTCGAAGTGCGCCACCTGCCGTTGTCGCCAGCAGCCATCTGGGACATCGTGAACGAGCGCAAAAGTCTGATGCAACCGGGCATCTGACCTTGATTGTGGCTGCGCACTTACGTCATCACACCTTGCGTGGGAGCCTGTGCGATCCCGCCTCGCAGGCAGAATAGCGCAAGAGCGGCTGCTCGTTTCCGCCGGCGACCTCCACCCATATTCCGCTTGCCTTGCTGCCCGGTGGGGCTAAGCTTGGCTGATACGCGCAAAAAGGTTATGTTTTGGCGGAGAGTAAGATGAGAACGCCGTCCATCGCGGCCGTTTTGATGTTTGCCGGCGCACTTGCGAGCACGGCACAGGCCGACACGGTGAAAAAAATCGATATCGTCGTGATGAGTGACACGCCGCAGTTGCTGGAGGTGCGCGACGGCCTTCTCGAAGGGCTGAAAGCGCGCGGCTACGTCGAAGGCAAGAACCTCAAAGTCGATTTCAAGAGCGCGCAGGCGAATTTCGGAATCGCGCAGCAGATCGCGCGGCAGTTTGTCGGTGACGCTCCGGACATTATTGTTCCCATCACTACGCCGACAAGCCAGGCTGTGGTGGCGGCGACGAAAGACATTCCGATCATCTTCTCCACCGTCACCGATCCAGTAGCGGCTAAAATCGTGCCGAAGTTCGCCAAGCCGGGCGGCAACGTCTCCGGCGTCGCCGATCCTGTGCCGATCGAGCAGATGCTCACAGCAATCAAGGAACTGGTGCCGAATCTGAAGAAGCTCGGCTTCGTCTACGACCCGAGCCTGCCGAATTCGATCGTGACCATCAAGGAGATCAAAGAGATGGCCCCGAAGTTCGGCTTCGAGACCGTGGAATTGCCAGCGATGGGTTTGAACAACGTTCTGACGGCTGGACAAGCGCTCGTCGGAAAGGTGGACGCGATCTACGTGCCGAACGACACGACGGTCTACGCCGTCTTCGAGGCGCTGGTGAAGGTCGCGCAGGACGGCAAGGTTCCGCTGTTCAGTTCCGAGCGGCGCAGCGTGGAGCGCGGCGCTGTCGCGACCATCGGTCTCGATTTCAAGCGCATGGGCGTCGAGACCGCGATCATGGTCGACAAGGTTTTGAAGGGCGCTAAGCCTGGCGATCTCGACGTAGTTGACATGTCCAAACTGCCGGACGCGCTCGCGCTTTACCTCAACAAGAGCGCGGCGGAGAAGATGGGCGTGACTATTCCGCCCGACATGCTAAAGCGCGCCGCGCACGTATACTGATGCACTCGTGGAGGGGCCGATGCGCCCGGCCACTCGTTGCTCCGCAGTAGAGGCAAGTTTGCTTTGACGCTTTTCGCATTCGTCGGCGCGGTCGAGACCGGGCTCGTTTTCGCTTTGGTCGCTCTTGGATCCTTCCTGACGTTCCGGCTGTTGGATTTTCCGGACCTGACGGTCGAAGGTTCGTTTCCACTCGGCGCCGCGGTGACAGCCAAGATGATGGTCGCGGGCCTTGATCCTTGGTCTGCCACCGCGATCGGTGCGCTGGCCGGCGGCGTCGCCGGCCTGGCAACCGCGTTTCTGAACTTAAAACTGCGTATTCTGCACATTCTAGCCAGCATCCTCATTGCCATTGCGCTCTATTCCGTGAACCTGCGTATTATGGGCAGTCCGAACGTCGGCCTGTTGAGTGTGCCGACGGTGTATACGCTCGGCGAGCGCGTGGGCATCCCGTCGCTATATGTGCCTCTGATCGTCGTCGGCGTCGTTGTGATCGCCGCGAAAGTGCTGCTCGACCTTTTTCTCGCCACCGGCTTCGGCCTGGCGCTGCGCGCGACTGGGGCCAATCCGCGCATGGCGAAGGCGAACGGCATCAACGTCAACCTGATGATCTGCATCGGCCTTGCCATCGCGAACGGCCTCACGGGACTGGCCGGCGCATTGTTCGCTCAAATGCTCGGCGCGGCCGACGTGTCGATGGGCATCGGCGTCATAGTGATCGGCTTGGCCGCGGTGATCGGCGGCACGGCGGTGATGCCTTCGCGGCTGATCCCGATCCTCACGTTGGCTTGCGTACTCGGCTCGATCGTTTACCGCATCGCAATCGCCTTCGCGTTGAACTCCGACTTCGTCGGCCTGAGTGCGTCAGACGTCAACCTCGTCACCGCAATCTTGGTCGCCGTCGCCCTGGTCGCGCCGGGAAGCAAATTCCGGCTGTCCAAGGGTTCCCGCACAAAATGATCGTCCTCTCAGATATCGCGATTACCTTCAATAAACGAACGCCGCTGGAAATGCCGGCGTTGCGTTCGGTCAATCTCACTATCTCCAAAGGCCAGTTCGTGACCATGATCGGCTCGAACGGCGCGGGAAAGTCGACGCTTCTCAACATTTTGTCCGGCGAGCTCATTCCGGACACCGGGCGCGTTCAGCTCGACGAAACGGATGTGACGACTTGGCCGATTCATGCACGCGCGCCGATGATCGCGCGCTTGTTCCAAGACCCGCGCTCCGGTATCTGCGAGCAGATGTCCATTTTGGAGAACATCGCGATCGCATCCGGCCGCACCTCACCGCGCGGCTTCGGCTTTGCCATCACGGACGCCCTGCGCAAGCGCGCGGTCGAACGGCTCGCGATTTTAGGACTAGGCTTAGAGAAGCGTCTGGACGACCGCGTCGCGCTTCTTTCAGGCGGACAACGCCAGGCGCTGTCGCTCATCATGGCGACGTTCGGCTCGGCCAAAATCCTACTGCTTGACGAGCACACGGCCGCGCTCGATCCGAATGCGGCCGATCTGGTGATGGGGCTGACCGATGCCGTCGTGCGGCAGTTCGAAATCACAACGGTGATGGTGACGCATAGCATGCGCCAGGCGCTCGATTTCGGCGGCCGCATCATCATGTTGCATCAGGGCAAAGTCATTCTTGATATCAGCGGTGCCGAGCGAGCATCGGTGACGCTCAATAACCTGCTCGATCTCTTCCGGCGAAAGGAAGGGAAGGACCTTGCCGACGATCAGCTACTGTTGGGATGAGATCGGGAATGGCGTTTGATATCATGAAGCCCGCCCGCTTCGATTATGATAGCCAAATCGGTTTCCTAAACCGAAGGTCGGAGTTTTTGCTCCTGCGGCTACACGGGGCTACAAGCACTCGAACGCTAACCCCAATAACGGCGACATTGCCGTTTGTGTGTACCGAAAACCTCATCCGTATTGATTAGCCGAGGGAATCGCCTAATGTCAGTGCACCATGATTGCGCTGCTGTGTTTCGTAATTTCCGTACTAGCCGCGCCATTCAAGTCGAAGAGCCGGCTTGAAGCCGAGAATGCGGCGCTCCGACATCAGTTGATCGTACTGCGGCGCAAGGTGCAGGGCCGGGTTTGGCTCACGAACAACGACCGCTTGTTCTTGATCCAGCTTTATCGCTGGTTTCCTTCAATCCTGAAGGTTCTCACGATCATTGTCCGGACTTCAATTCGGATACGCATAGGTATTCGCCCATTTTGGTTTGTAAACGCCCTTTTCCGTTGTCAAAACTCAATCCGTGTAGGTTGGCCGCGAGCCAACTCTTGGACGCAATCAGTCGGGCCCAGCGCCGCATTTTCCGAAGGCCTGAGTGATGGCCGGCATCTCTGATCTCGAACTCAACCAGGATTTCACCTGATGCCATGAGCACGCGCGGAGTCGACGCCGGCTTTAAGCGCGGCGCATGCACAGGCGATTGCTAGCAGCATTTCATCGGTACCGGGCAGCCCAACTATGGATAGCCCGAGGGGAAGCCCATCGAGCTCAGCTAGTGGCATGGTCAGCTGTGGCGCGCCGAGCATACCTGCAAGGCACGTCAGCGAAATTACGGGCACGCGTAGTTCCCACATCCGCGAACGCCGTTG
This sequence comes from uncultured Alphaproteobacteria bacterium, assembly GCA_963709855.1. Classification (GTDB taxonomy): domain Bacteria; phylum Pseudomonadota; class Alphaproteobacteria; order Rhizobiales; family Xanthobacteraceae; genus Pseudolabrys. Next base: position 24,640 of record CAVPXX010000011.1, read on the forward strand.
CCCGGATACGGGAGCAGGAAAAGGTGTGGTCGGTAAGCAGATGACGGTATCGGGGCCGAACCGCTCAGCTAATTCCAGTCGGCGCTGTGCGCGGAAGCGCTGTGCCTCCTCTAGTAATTCATCATTGACCCGCGTCCCACGTAGAAAATTGTCAGCCACTTCAAACCCGAAGCGGGGATTGTTGCGGTCGATCCAATCTCCGAAAGTCGACCACGCTTCGTGGCCCTGGATTGCCGTTTGGTAACGAAGCCAGTCACCAATTGGCTTTAAGGACAGCGGGTGGCGTTTGCTACGTCCAATGACCCGCGCCAACTGCGCGATTGCCGGTTCGAGCGCTTTTTGCGTTTCCGCATCGGCGACGGCAAAAGCGTCCTCGGCGATGACAAGCAAGTTAGGCAGTGGTGCTGCGATCTCCTTGCCGAAAAGCACAGCGCCCACATTTGCAAGCAAATTTGGATCCCGCGCAAACCAGCCGATGGTGTCGAAACTTGGGGCCTGGCCGACCACACCAGTTAACGGCAACCGGCCATGGGTCGGGCGGATGCCGTAGACGCCGCAAAAACTTGCCGGGACGCGCACCGATCCGCCGGTATCGGTGCCAAGCGCGAAATCTGTCAAATTCCCCGCTACCGCGGCCGCTGACCCGCTTGATGATCCGCCCGGAACCCGACCGAGCGCGCGCGGATTAATGGGTGCGCCGAAATGCGCGTTCTCGCCAAAAATCCCGCGCGACAATTCATCAGTATGGGTCTTTCCGAGGGCGGTTGCCCCGGCGGCAAGCAATCGCTCAACTACAACGGCAGTGGCCTGCGCCGGTTCGTGCGTGCGCTGCCAATCCGGATTGCCGGCGCCGGTGATGTGGCCGGCGAAATCGAAAAGATCTTTGACGGCGAATGTGCGACCAACAAGCGGGCCTTTTGGTGCGCCGTCGATCCGAATTGGCGGATCGATGCAAAATGCGTTGTATGGATCACGCATGACCGGCAGCCAAAGCAGGCCAGCCAACCGGATACATCTCCTGGACGAGTTTGGCGAGCCCAAGATTTCGCGGTTCGTCGAAGCGCCTACTGACAATCTGTAGCCCGATCGGCATTCCTTCCTTAGTTTTGCCGCAAGGCACCGAAGACGCCGGCAGGCTGCAGAGCGTCACCAAGAACGTCGGCGCGATCCAGTCAATGTAAGATTGCATCTTCTTGCCGGCGATCGTTTCGGGATAATTCTGCTCGATCGGGAAAGGCGGCACCGGCACCGTGGGAGTGAGGATAAAATCGAAGCGGCCGAATAACGCGCGCCAGCGATGCCAGAGTTGCGTTCGCGTCGTTTCCGCCGCGGCGATGTCGCGTGTCGACAATGCAAGGCCCGATTTGATATTACCAGCCAAATTGGGCCCGAATTTCTCGAGTTCTTCGAGGTGACGATAATATTGGCCCACCATCCATTGCCCGCGTAGGACCCGATAAGCATCGCAGCCTTCCGACAAATTGAATTCGATCTCTTCGACTTGGGCTCCGGCTTGCGCCAGGCCACGCGTCGCTAGACGACAAATTTCGGAAACTTCCGGATCAACACCGATGCCGGCGATGTCGGCGGCATAGGAAATGCGCAATCCTTTTGCATCTGCTACCGCGTGGACCATGCCCGCTATGTCGTGCCAGGGCGGCACCACGGAGATCGGTGAAAGATCGCTCAGCCCTACCATGGCATCCAGCGCGAGCGCCACGTCTTCGGCGCTGCGCGCTATAGGCCCATGAGTGCGGCCCGGATCCCAAGGTAGAGGGACGGGGTGACTTGGTACCAGCCCGGCGGTCGGCCGCAATCCGACGACGCCGCAGAACGCCGCGGGTACCCGAAGCGACCCACCGAAATCCGTGCCCTCGGCGAGCGGGATCATGCCGCTTGCGACTGCGGCACCGCCGCCGCCGGTCGAGCCGCCGACCGTCAAGGCAAGGTTCCATGGGTTGCGAGTAGCGCCGAAGACCTTGTTCACGGTATTGGCGCCGGCTGCGAACTCTGGCGTGTTGGTCTTGGCGAGGATGATCGCGCCTGCCTGTCGTAAACGAGCGACGACAGCGGCGTCCTCTTCCGGCACGTGATTGGCGAAGAGTAGGGAGCCATAAGTGGTACGGATCCCGGCGGTTGGCGTCACGTCTTTGATTCCGACAGGTAATCCGTGCAGTACGCCAAGCTCGGCGCCGCGCATGACGGCCGCTTCGGCCTCCCGCGCCGTGTCCATTGCCGTGTCTATCGCCAACGTACAGATCGCGTTTATTTTTGGATTAAGGCGTTCGATGGCGATCGAGATGCGATTGCAGAACCTCGACCGGGCTGATGGCGCGTATTCGGATTAGATGCGCCAACTCGCGTGCCGATTTGCGAGTAAGGCTCGCGTCAGCCATGGATATCCCTTTATTTGCCGGCCCAATGCACGAAACGTCGCTCAATCAGGAGGAACAGCAGGTTGAGGCCGTAGCCGAGCGCGCCGGCGGCGAAGATAGCCGCATACATATCAGGCATCGCGAATAATTGCTGCGCTTCGAATACGCGATTGCCGAGTCCGTCGGTGGACCCGATGAACATCTCGGCCACGACTACGATGACAGAGCCAGTGAAACGCCATTGCGCAAGCCGACGAAGGTTTGCGGTAGCAGATTCCAGCAGCATCACATCCATGAGAATGCGCAGGCGCGACGCGCCCATGACCTTGGCGGCAAGCAGTCGCGTCTTGCGCGCATTCATGACTCCGTAGGCGACGTTGAACAGGATGACCAGTGCGGCACCGAACGCTGCAACCGAAATCTTGGTGCGGTCGCCGACGCCGAACAACACCAGGAAAAGTGGAAACATCGCCGATGCCGGTGTCGAGCGGAAGAAATCGATGACAAACTCTAGCGAACGGTAGAGCCGCTCAGACGCGCCGAGAAAAATGCCGAGCGGAATGGCGATGACCGCGGCGATGATCGTGGCGTAGATCGTTCGTTCGACCGTATGAAAAAAGTCGCTCCCGAGCTTGCCGCTAACCATACCGGTCCACATTGCGTGGAAGGTGTCGGTCGGAGGCGGCAGCAGCACCGGGTCGACGAGTTGTGTCCAAACAGCGATGTACCAGAGCAAGATCAAGCCTGCGACGCCGAGAACCGGCAGATATGGATCGAGCCGCCTCATGCGCGCCTCACCTCTTGCTGGAAGACGTCCAGGCAATGGGCCTTCGTCGTAACGAAGTCGGGTTGCGACAACGTGTCATCGTTACGCGGCCGCGGCGTGTCATAATGCACGTAGTCGGCGATGCGTGCCGGATGCCGCGACAGTAGCAGCACCCGGTCGGCGAGATAAACGGCTTCTTCAAGGTCGTGCGAGACCAGCACTGTTGTCGTTCCAGACTCCATGAAAATGCGCTGCAACTGCTCTCGCATGAACAGGGTCATCTCGTAGTCGAGAGCCGAGAATGGCTCGTCAAGAAACAGGATCTCCGGTTCGACCACGAGCGCGCGCATGATGGATACAAGCTGCTGTTGGCCGCCTGAAAGCTGATAGGGGTACTTGGTTAGATCGATCTTGACCCCAAGATGCGCAACCAGCCGCTCCACCCGGGCGCGGCGCTCGCTCTTTGGCATGCGCATCAGCTTCAACGGATATTCGATGTTCTCGAACGAGCGCAGCCAGGGAAATAGCGCCTCGCGGTAGTTCTGAAATACGTAGCCGAATTTGATCTGGCTCAGCGGCTTGCCATCGAACAGGATTTCGCCGGCATCCCGCGGGATTAGGCCGGCGACCATGTTGATGAGCGTGCTCTTGCCGCACCCGTTCGGTCCGAAAATCGAGACCAGTTTGCCGCGCGGAATGTCGAGATTGAAATTGTCGTAAATCGTGGTGTTGCTGAAGCGCTTGCTCAACCCACGGATGGTGACATGAGCAGGAGCCGCAACCGTAGTGGCGGCTCCTGCACTAGACCTAATCGTTGCCGCAGCTTTTATCAGCACGAGTAAGCCTTCGCGACGCCGAAAATTAGAACTTCTGGATGTATTTGGTTACGTCCACTTTTTCGGGCAGCGTTCCCGTCTGCACGGAGAAGTCGATGAACGTCTGGAACTGGGCGATATCCTTAGGGGTCAACTCGCTGGCCATATAGTAGCGAATCATCGGCACAGTATCGACCACGTCTGGTGGCGTGAACGTATTCGTAAGCAGATGCTTGCGCGCCTCAGCCGGGTTGGTGTTGATGAAGTCAACCGCCTTCGCCCATGCCGCAGCGAAGCGCTTCGCAACCTCAGGCCGGCTCTTGATGAAGTCGCTGGTCAGCGCACAGCCGGCGACGAACGCGTTGGCGTTAGGATCGCCGAGGACATAGTGCGCGATGAGGCCGGCCTCGATTGTGGATGCGATGCCCATCTTGCGCATGGTCGATGCATTCGGCTCGAGCGTGTAGCCGGCATCGAATGTACCGGCCTTCATGACGTTGACGTGCTGCGCCATGTCGAGCTGATCGATGGTGTAATCGCCTTCTTTAAGTCCCGCCGCGGCCAATGCGGCTTTCGCCATGGTGACGTTGGCCGGTCCGGGCGCCGACATGATCTTTGCACCTTTGAGATCCTTGAGCGATTTCGCCGGATAGCCCGTGCGGACGACGAATTGCTCCATTTGGTATTTCTCGTTCTGGCTGTTGAGCGAGATGTACATCGCCACACCAGGCTTCTTCAGATCGGCGTTTATGCCTTCGATGGTGACAAGAACCGCCGCAGCGTCGATCTGATTGGTGATCATGGCGGCTACATTCGGCGGCCCGCCGATCAACTTGATCATCTCCGGCTCGATGTTTTGTTCCTTAAAGAAGCCGCGCTCAAGCGCCACAAAATAGGGCAGGGACGAGCTCACCGGGAACACGCCGACCTTGACTTTGTCTTGTGCATTGGCGGGAACCGCCCCGAGTACGATCAATCCGGTGAAGGCCGCCAGCACATGGCGGCGAGCGATAGCTTGAACATTGTGCATTGTACTCTCTCCTGGTTTACCGCGCGTTGGCTAGTGACGGGCGCGCTCGGCAAGTGAATTGCAAATCCTGTGCCGTCATCATTCTCCGACATCGACGATCGCGATGACAGGTCCGCCGCCCTGAGGCCCCTGGTGCATTGCGTCGACCGAAACGAACACCGCGGGGTCACCGATAGCGGCCGCGGCCACGCCGCCAACCGCAGCCTTGGAATGGCGGTGGTGGTGGACATCGGAATCATCCAGCATGATCTGACGTCGGCCGCGCAGCGTTCCGCGCCGGTCCGCCTCGCATTTTATGAAGCAGTTGACCAGTCGCCCGCCCAAGTCTTCGGCACGCGGACGCTCCGGTAATTCAAGGCCGGCATTGCGGATGGCGTCGTAGATGCCGTTTATATCGAGCGCGTCCTTCATCACCGAATGGCCGATACGATAGCGGCCGCCGGCGCCCGGTTTATTGCCGAGCAGCACGATCTGCGCCTGGGTGAGTTCGACGCCGGACGAGCAGGAGGCGACCGAGGAATAGAGATCGAGGTTGTGGCAGATTTCCTCGGCTTCGGCATCGTGATTTCGCCGAGTGCCACTGCGATGCCGAGCGCGGTCGTTCCGTTCGACACGCCCATCGAATCGTGCACCTCGCATGCGACATGCTGACCGCGTGATTCCGCATCGCGCACTGAATCGATCGTGAGCAGCGGCGTCTTGGTCTGGACGTAATGGACGTCCTTCGGATCGTCGATGCCTGCATCGCGCATCGCTGCCTTCACGGCGTTGGCGACCTTTTCCACCATAGCCGACCGGCCGATATCCTCGGGCAGCAACGCCACGCTCATGCTGGTGCCGATGACGAGGCGGGATTTTGACGCTGGGCCGGTCTTTTCGTTCCGCGCGAAGATCGTGGCGTGTGGCGTAATGACGCCGTCGCAGCCGCCCGACCACACCATCGGAATCTGCGCGACCTCCTGCTCCGAGCGGCTGCCATTTTTCAGAAGCACGCGGCGGTATGCCTGGTCCGCGAGAATGCGGGTGAAGTCATTCACGCCGCCATTGCCCTCGGTCTTGCCGATGACGGCGATGACTTGGTCTGCAGTGAATTGCCCGTTGCGGAAGCAGGCATCGAGGCCGGAGGCGTCCTGCACGGTTTTCAGTTCGACTTTGGCGACTTCAATGGCCATTCGTGCCTCGGCTGTTCTTTTGTTTTAAGCTGAACGTGTCCACGGTACAAACTCGCCGCGGAGCATTTTCTCGTAGCCTTCACCGCGATCGATTATCGGCCGGGCCCCGCGTCGCTCGGCCTTGAGCTTTGCTCGCAATGCCGTCGTCGCCTGCTCGTCGATCAGGAATGAATTTGCGCCGGGTTCCGGCGCCAGCACAACACCGTAATCTTCGTGCGCGGACGAACGCGACACTTTGCCGTCAATGACGTCGCGCTGCACCAATTCCGGTTCGCGTTCCAGCGGATCACCCCAGCCGCCGCCGCCGGTGGTGAGGACGCGAAGCACTTGGCCGGCCAGCACTGGTTCGCCATCGACAAGGCCGCCAAGGTCGCGCGGTTTGCCTTCGATGTCGACGGTCACGCAGAATGGGAGGCCCGCCTTGCCGCCATTGACGCCGTAGCAGCCGAGCCGCACGCGGTCGGCGGTGACGATGGTGCGGCAATCGACCAGCGCGCGGTAATGCTTCTCGTAGCCTAGCCCGCCGCGGCGCTTGCCGGCCCCGCCGGAATCCGTGCGTAACGCAAGCTTTTCGACCAGCAGCGGAAACCGCGTCTCGGTGAATTCGGCCGGCTGATTGCGAGAATCCGGCACAATGTGGATGGCGTCATTGCCGTCGGCGTAGTAGCGCCCGCCGGAGCCGCCGCCGAGCACTTCACGGGACAGGAATGGCTTGCCATTCTTGTCGATGCCATAGAAGCCGGTGTAGCGGATCGTCTCCTGGTCCGCCGGCATCCGCCCGTCCACCGCCTGTGCTACCACGCCGGCGAGGAGACCGATGCAGCGCAGGAGCACGAACGAGCGCGCATTGGTGGCGGCTGGCCATTCCGGTGTGATCAGCGTGCCCTTGGGCGGGAAGACGACGTCGAAGACTTCGCAGACGCCTTCGTTGACATGGATTTCGGCCGCGCGCTCCGGGGTGTCGGCGAGGTTGCGCAGGATAGGCGCGATCCATTTGATCAGAAACGCGCCGCCGGCATAGTCGGCGGGCCAGTTGATCGGTCCTGTGGATTGCGGATCGGTGCCGGTAAAATCGAGGGTGATGCGGTCACCCTTCTTGGTCATCTTGATCGCCAATTTGTGCAGCTTGGGATCGGTGACGCCGTCGTGCTCGACATAGTCCAGCCAGCTATACTCGCCGTCGGCGATCTTCGGCAGCAATTCCCGGCGAAAGATGTCGCGGCATTTGTCGAGGATCGCCTGGAAGCAGGCTTCCACAGTCTCTCGACCAAACCGCTCGAACAGCTCCGCCATCCGGCGGGCACCCATCACGCAAGCCTGCACCTCGCTGTCGAGATCGGCGGCGAGCATGTCGGGAACGCGCGTATTGCGCTTGATGATGGTGAAGACGGCGTCGTTGCGCACGCCGGCGCTGTAGAGCTTGATCGGCGGAACCGCGAGGCCTTCCTCGAACACGGTCGTCGCCGTGCCAGGCATCGAGCCCGGAACGCGGCCGCCGATATCGTCGTGATGACCGAAGGCCTGAATATAGGCGACTACATCTCCGCGATGGAACACCGGTACGGTACTGCAGAGGTCGGGCAGGTGGCCAATCGAACCCTCCGTGAGATACGTGTCGTTCATCAGGAACACGTCGCCCGGATGCATGGTTTCCGGCGGGAAGTCGCGCACGACCGCATTCGGCATGGCGGAATAAGAACGGCCGGTCAGCTTGCGGCAGTAGCCGTCAAATAGGCCGACGCGATAGTCATGTGCTTCGCGGATCATCGGGGAGCGCGCGGTACGTTCGATGGCGTACTCGATTTCCGCTTCAATGGAGTTGAGCGTGCCTTCGACGATCTGCAGCACGATCGGATCGACGTCGCGCGCGGGCAGTTTCGGCGCGGTTGGCCAGGGCTGGACCTTGGAGCGCACGTTCATCGCGGCGCCCCTAAGGTTCTGGCGGCGGGCCGCACGATCAAGATGCCGTGTTCGTCAACGTCGAGGCGTTGGCCTGGAAAAATAACGGTTGTGGAGCCGAACTCTTCGACAACGGCGGGTCCGTCGAGCTGGAAGCCGGCGGGCAACAAGGCGCGCTGATAGATAGCCGTCTCACGAAAAGCGCCGTTGAAATAAACCGGCCGGCTGCTGGAGCGCGGCTTCACGCTGGCATCAACGTCAAGCTTGGGAATGCTCGGACGATCGATTATCCCGAAACCGGAGACGCAGAAATTGACCAACTCCACCTTCTGCTGGCCCGTATAATTGTAGCCAAAGGTCTTGAGATGGGCGGCGTGGAATGCCTCGACGAGGCCAGCGATGAAGCGATCGTCGATCTTTCCGGACGGCGCGGGCACGCGTACTTCCATGGATTGCCCGGCATACCGCACGTCGGCCTCACGCACGAGCCGGATTTGTGCGCGTTCGATGCCGTCGCGCTCCAATGTAGTGACGGCTTCGGTTTCGAGACTAATGTAGATGCTCGCGACGGTCGCAATGTCGATGGCATCCTCATGCATGACCTTGGTCACAATCTGATCCGTCCGCCAGTCAACGGCCAAGAGTCCGAAGGCTGAGAGATTGCCTGGATTAGGTGGCACGATGCAGGCCTGCATGCCGATCAGATCCATCACCGCCGGAGATTGTGCCGGACCGGAGCCACCGAAAGACAACAACGCGAATTCACGCGGATCGATTCCGCGCTGGATGGTCATTTGCCGAATGGCATTGGCCTGGTTCCAGTTGGCGATCTCGATAATGCCTTCGGCGAGTTGTTCCGTAGTCATTTTTCCGGGAAGCCGCGCCGCGAGTTTCGCAATGCCTGTGCGCGCATGGTCCACATTGAGACGGATGCCGCCCCCAATCAGCGCTGGAGGGATTCGGCTCATGACCAGATTGGCGTCGGTGATTGTCGGCTCGTTTCCGCCATTCGGATAGCACATGGGGCCGGGCTCGGCGCCGGCGCTGCGCGGCCCAACCTTTAGATGCCCTTCGCGCGTGATCCAAGCAATCGAGCCGCCGCCTGTGCCGATGGTCTCGATGTCGATCATCGGGATACGCACGGGGAAGGGGCCCACGGCGCCGCCGTTGGTCACATGCGGCTTGGAGTTCTCAATGAGGCAGAGATCGGTCGACGTGCCGCCGGCGTCCAGGGTGACCACATTGGGAAACCCTGCCATTTCGGCAATGACCGCGCTGCCGAGCGCGCCTGCCGCAGGTCCGGATAGCGCCGTCGTGATCGGTTTACGCATGACCTGGTCGGGACTGGCGACGCCGCCGCTCGACTGCATCACAAGAAACGGCTTATCGCGTAGGCCGGCGCCGAGCTCGTCGCGAATACGTTCGAGATAGCGGCCCATATGCGGTTTGACGAAGGCGTCGACGAGGGTCGTCACCGCGCGTTCATATTCACGGTATTCGGGTAGCACGTCGCAAGAGAGCGAGATGGTGCAATCCGGATATTCCTCGGCAACGATCTCGGCGACGCGTCGCTCATGCGCGGCATTGGCGTAGGAATGCAACAGGCATACGCCGATTGCCTTGATGCCATCCGTGCGAAAGTCCCGGGCTGCCCTGCGGACGCTGTCTTCATTGAGCGGGCGCAATTCTTCGCCGAGGAAATTGAGCCGGCCGCCCGCCTCACGTACGTAGTGCAGTGGCACGATGCGCTCGGGTTTCACCCAAAAATATGAATTGCCATAGCCCTCGGGGACCGCCTGACGGGCAATCTCTAATAAGTGGCGGAAGCCTTCCGTGACGATCAGGCCAAGCCCGGCGATCTCACCTTGCAGCAGAGCATTGGTCGCAACTGTCGTGCCATGCGCAAGTCCGGAGAGATCATCCGTTGAAGAGCCACTGGCATCGAGGATCGCTTTGACGCCGCGGACAAGTCCGACGGCCGGATTTGATGGTGTGCTCGCGACTTTTGTCACGTGCATCAAGCCTGATGAGCCATCAACACAAACAATATCGGTAAAGGTGCCGCCGGTGTCGATGCCAATCCGGAGACGTGCGCGCTTGGCTGCCATATCTTTTTGTCACTCTTAATCAGCCTGTCCCTACCAATTACCGTATCCGAATTCACAATCGGGGTCAGTGACAAATGCTGCGGCCGTCAGCGCCGGAATTCGGAGAGGGCCAAGGCGGTTCAAAATTATTCTGTCATATCCCGCTGAACGAGTTAAACCCCTGTCGCTGCCGAAAACTCAGGCCAGAAAGCGATCCGCATTTTCTGCGTTTAAATTCCCTGTTCTTCCGTGCGAATTCCCTGTTCTCTCTAAAAAATTCCCTGTTCCGTTGAGTAGGGAATTTGGCTCTAAGTCCGTCAAATCATTAGGTGAATAGGGCCCCCTGAGCCGCAAGTTGGCCCAAAATTGAAAAATTCCCTGTTCTTTTCCCTGTTACCAGGGAATTTGGGAGTGGAGACGGGTTCGAATGCGACTGCGTCCGCCACCACGCAGTCCCCCATTTCTCTGTGGGCGGGATTAGTTGAAATCTGAGCTTGGTCTCCGGCCGAAAAAATTCCGCGGTCTGCCTTGCAAGCGGGTCTTATAAGGACAAGCCAAGCTGTTCGTGGCCTTATCCATTCAGCCGGTAAGTCGCGCAAGGTCGCCAGCCGTCCGTCTACGGCGGCCTGTACGAGCGTCGGTGTAAGAGGCAGGCACTTTGTCTCTACTGTCCAGGAAGCCGCTCCTAGCTCATTTCTTTAAGGTGCGCCGAAACTTCAAACGAACGTCGGCTATTGAAGGAAAAGCCGACGTGGTGTGAAGAGACACCGACGTCCGCTTATGAAACCAAAAGCGGACACGCCCGCCGACTAAGAGGGTAAGGCTTTTAATATTTTTTCTTTTCGTTGTTGGGATTTTCCGCGTTTGCTGTCGACATGCCGTCGAAGTATCAGCGCGCTTTGCGTTGGATTCATGCCCCTAATAAACAACGTCAGTGCTCGCTGCAGCGCCGCCATTCCCTCTCGCAGATTCGGATCGTCGTGGGATAGCCAGCGGCGTAATTCGACCTGGAAGATGCAAAAAATTGTCCACCCGATAAATTGCGGTGTATCGCTGGCGGATGCTGTTTCTTGCATGATGGCAAGTTGTACGGCATTGCCAATAAGTTCGATGAGTCGTTCGCGCGTCTGCTGAAATCGGCCAGCTTGTGCGCCGGAATCGTAGAATACCATTTCGCGCAGCACGAGGCGTGACAACGCCGGCTGCCGCCTGAAAAACCTGTAGTGGCGTCCGAATACTTCCATGAGATTATCAAGCAGCGATGCTTGTTCGCTGACCGAGGCCTCGGCTTCTTTGGTTATGTTTTCCAGCTCGTCATTCGCGATGAGAAAGAGCAGGTCGCGCTTATTGGCGGCATAGACAAAAATCGTGCCTAAACCCACACCCGCGCGTAAGGCAATTTCGCGAGTCGTAGTGTCGTCAAAGCCCTTCGCGATGAAAAGCTCGCGCGCCGCATCCTTGATGCGACGCAGTTTGTCGATCTTGTTCCGCTCCCTTTGCCCGAGTGGACGCGGGGCTGAGTTTAGCATTGCCATTTTGTTCTCGGTCTATATGGGCACTTCATCTTCACGTCATCTGGCTAATTTCGATTACCCGATCCTCGGGGGAGGGCCTTGACAGTGTTTTGAACTCGTTCAATTATGAACCCGTTCAAATAAAAAATCCAGCGCGCTGCAATCGCGCGAATGGTTGAAAACGCTAAGCGTCGGGAGGACGCGTGTGCAGTTGAGGGCGGAGCGACCCGTCACAGGCGCTGCAGGCGAGGCGGCCATACCTGCCGTGTCGATGCACCAGGTAGGCCTGTCGTTTGGTGTTTCGCCACTGGAGCGGCGTTTGGTGCTTGCGAACATCACCCTCGACGTTCGCGAGGGAGAATTCGTATGTGTCGTCGGCCCTTCGGGATCGGGCAAGACGACACTGCTGCGCCTTCTCGCTGGGCTCATTCGGCCGACAACTGGTGAAGTTCGGTTTCGTGGTGAGGCCGTTTCCGGTCCCTCGCGCGAACGCGCCATCATCTTCCAGGATTATTCGAAAGCGCTGCTGCCGTGGCGTAATGTCATCGGCAACATTGCGCTTAGCCTCGAAGCGCAGGGCATGCGTGCGTCGGAACAGGAACCCATCATCGCCGCGCTCCTCGCCAAGATGGGCCTCGAGCACGCCGCGAACCAATACCCAGGGCAACTTTCCGGCGGAATGCAGCAGCGCGTGCAAATCGCCCGCTGTCTCGCTCAGCATCCGAAGATCCTTTTGATGGACGAGCCGTTTGGCGCGCTCGACGCGATGACGCGCCAGGCGCTTCAGGACGAGATTTTGCTCCTAAGCACTGAACAACACATGACCGTGGTTTTTATCACCCACGATCTCGAAGAAGCGATCTATCTCGGTGATCGCGTTGTCGTGCTTGGCGACACTCCGGCCCGGATTATTGAAGCGATCAATGCCGATCTGCCGCGCCCGCGCGACCAGCTCACGACCCGTGAAGACCCCCGCTTTCTCGCCTACCGCCATCGCCTTTTTGGCCTGTTGCGGAGGCATTGAATGCGCCGTCTTCTCATTGGATCGATTCTGCCGGCGCTTTTTATCGCTATCTGGGAAATATCGAGCCGCACCGGCGTGCTCACGCTTGAATCTCTATCGCGGCCTTCAGACATAATTCTTGCTGGAATATCAGGCTTAGGTGACGGCTCAATTCTGGCCGCTACCGTACAGACATTCGAAACCGCCCTGCTGGGTCTTTCGATCGCCGCCATCGCCGGCATCGTCTTTGGCGCCATACTTGGCCTTTCACCGGTGCTTGAGCGCGTAGTTGATCCGACCATTGAGGCACTGCGACCAATCCCGGCGGTTGCGTTTATACCGCTCGCGCTGATGATGTTCGGCTTCGGCGTCTCCATGGAAGCGACCATCGTTGCATATGCATGCGTATGGCCGATCCTGATCGTTACGATCTCCGCAGTCCAAGCAGTTGAACCGCGTCTACTCGAGGTTGCCGAAGTTCTCGAAATGACTTTTGTGGAGCGATTGTACAAGATCATCCTTCCCGCGGCATTTGCCAGAATCAATGTCAGCCTCCGTGTTGCCGCCGGCATAGCGCTCGTCGTGGCGGTCACCGTTGAGATCGTGCTCAATCCGCGCGGGCTTGGTTACAGCTTGATGTTGGCGCAGCAATCGCTGAGAGTGGATGTCATGTACGCGCAGCTTTTATGGCTGTGCGTGATCGGCTACGTGCTTAACGCGCTGTTGCGCAACATCGGCCCCGCGGCGGTCGTCTTGTCGAGGGTCGGCCGATGAGGGCGATCGATCCCATCAAGCTCGCAGCACTGGGATTTGCGCTTGCGCTTATAGTGACCTGGCAATTGCTCGCCGAGTTGAACTTTATTTCACCAATCTTTTTCCCATCGCCCTCGCGCGCGGGGTCGGTGCTCCTTACGCGCGTTTTGGACGGTTCTATCTGGACACCGCTCGTCGCAACCGGACTGCGAATGTTGCTCGGCTGGGCGCTCGCATCCCTCGTAGGTATCGCAATCGGCGCCGCAATCGGATCGTCGCGTCTTGCGCGTGATCTTTTGGAACCGACGCTCGATTTTATCCGGCCGCTGCCGGCTTCCGCCATGATTCCGATCGCGGTTCTGTTTCTCGGACTGTCGAACGCGATGTCGCTTTCCGTAATTGCCTTCGGCGCGATCTGGCCGGTTCTGCTGGCGACAGTGCACGGCTTTAGCTCAGTACAGCCGGAGCTGCGGCAAGTATCGGACGTTCTCGGCTTTAGCCGCCGTAAATTCCTGCAAAAAATCGCGTTGCCGTCTGCCTTTCCAGATATCATCGCGGGACTTCGCGTCAGTTTGGCAATCTCGCTTATCTTGGCAGTCGTCACTGAAATGCAGGCTTCATTACCGGGACTGGGTTGGGACATCTTCTATGCACAGCGCGTCTATCGTAGTGCCGATCTCTACGCGGGCCTCATTTTGCTCGGCGTTATGGGGTTCGCCGCTAATCACACACTGATTCTGTTTGAGCGTCGCGTCCTGCGCTGGCGCAATCTGAACAGCTAGCAAAATAACTTAGGAGGAAATGCTATGATGAATTTTCGAAATCTTGCGGTTTTGGTAAGTCTCCTTGCGGCTTGCGTTGCAAGCCCGGCGAACGCCGAACCGGCAAAAGTTGCGATCGGTTATCCGCCCGCAACCGACTTTTTGGCCGTCTACGTGGCTAAAGAGAAGGGCTTTTTTGCCAAGCACGACATCGATGCGACGCCGACAAAGTTACCCGTGGTCACCAATATACCGTCGGCGATCGTATCGGGCAGCATCCAGATCGGCATGACGACGGTGCCGGTTCTTTTGCAGGCGGTTGATGGCGGCCTCGACTTCGTTTTGATTGCAGGCGCTGCTCACCATACCAAGGCAGGCCCATTTATCAGTCTGTTGGCGCGCAAAGATGTAAAAATCGAAAAGCCCGCCGATATCGCCGGCAAGAAAGTCGGCGTACCTGGCATTAACAGCGTAATTGACGTGGTGTTTCGCAAGTGGCTGATCAACAACAAGGTGCCCGTCGATCAAGTCAAGATTATTGAAGCGCCGCTGCCGCAGCTTCCCGATCTGCTGAAGGGCGGCACACTCGATCTCGTGGCCATCGTCGATCCATTGCGCACGCGGATCATAGCAGGCGATATAGGCTATGTGGCCGCGGAATATTTTGGTGAGGTTGATCCGGATGTGCTGGTTAGCGCTTGGATGACAACCGGCGACTGGGCGAAGAAAATCCGCAAGTCGTGAAGAATCGCGCAGCCATTGATGAGGGCCTCGCCTTCATCAAAGCAAATCCGCAAGAGGCCAGGGACATCGAGAAGAAATATCTCGGGTTCAATTCACCGCGCTTCCCGACATTCGAAAACAAGCCAAGCCAGACGATCTCAAGGTCTTCATCAGCATCGGCAAGGAGCTCGGCCTTTATCGCACTGCGCTCGATCCGGCGAAGCTGGTGCTCCCGTAAATCGTCCGTGTACGGAAAGGGACCTGATTCATGACCGGTAGTTCGCGTTCAGTGGCCGGGTTGCCGGCGGAGAGCGATTGTCCGCCAGGCATCTACG
This sequence comes from uncultured Alphaproteobacteria bacterium, assembly GCA_963709855.1. Taxonomy (GTDB): domain Bacteria; phylum Pseudomonadota; class Alphaproteobacteria; order Rhizobiales; family Xanthobacteraceae; genus Pseudolabrys. The sequence continues at coordinate 39,873 of CAVPXX010000011.1, forward strand.
ATCGCGCACCCAGCCAGCATGGGATGATTGCCGAAAAGGACGTCGCCTGCAGATGCGCGACGGCGTCAACCTGTCTATCGACATTTGTCGGCCGGATTCCATGGAGAAATTTCCAGCCTTGTTGGCATTCTCAATCTACAACAAGGACCTGCAAGGGCCGGACGTTGAAAAACGCTGCCGCCGCAACCGGCTGGTCCTCGCTTTCGGCCGGGCTGCTGAACGCCGGGACACGAAATTCTTTGTCTCACGCGGCTATGTCCACGTAATCGGGTCACCGCGCGGCGTAGGCAAGTCGGACGGCGGCGGCAGCCGGCAATGGGACAGCTACGATCTGATCGAATGGATCGCGGTTCAGCCGTGGTGCGACGGCAATGTCGGGATGGTTGGAATTCCGGCTTTGGCGCCGAGCAGTTCCATGTCGCGCGCCAAATCCGCCTCATCTTAAGGCGATCTTTCCATTGGACCCGCGCGGCGCCTACGGGGTCATGGGCAGTTTTCGCGAAGAATACCCCGGCGGCGTCCTTCATCTCTTTCGCTATCTGATCATGCATTTTGCGGCCATGCATCAGACCAAAGGCAAACCTGGAGCATTGCCACCGGAGAAGGGATCCTTTTGGCAGGAAGCGATGAACAATTCCGACTACCGGATGTATCCGCATATTTACAATGTGCTGACGCAAAAGGGTCAGCACATGCCGCCTTACTTCGACCTTCTGATCGATCCTTACGACAAGGAGGCGGCGATCCGCGATGCCGAACAAGCGTTGGAACGGATCAAGGTGCCCACCTATACCGGCGCGGGTTGGTACGCTTACACCTATAAAACCCATCTCAACGGCGCGCAGAACTATTTCGAGAAAATCTCGGCGCCGAAGAAGCTCCTGTTAGCAGGGCCGTCTCATCACGAGCGGCCATTTCACAGCTTTCATGGCGAGATTCTGCGTTGGCACGATCATTGGCTTAAAAATATTGACACCGGCATCATGCGTGAACCGCCGGTTCGTTATTGGGTGATGGGCGCCAATGAGTGGCGCAGTGGCAGCGATTGGCCATTGCCGGAAACGCAATGGACAAAATTCTACCTTAAGAGCTGGGAGCGGCTGCAGGCTACGCCGTTCATGCCATCAAGCGTCGACGACGAACTTCCGCCTGATGCCTTCGTCCAGATGCCGCCGACGCAGACCAATGTTGTGCAGAAACTGCGCTACATAACCGACCCGTTGCCCGAGGACCTACTGATTCGGGCCCGGCCGTCTCGAATTTGTTTGCGGTGATTGATCCAGAGGACACGAACTGGATTATAGCTTTGAAGGACTTCGGGCCTATGTGTCGGTCCGGACCGTGCGCAAGGCGAGCGCCGATTGCCGCAAGATTTGCATGAGCGCGAGTTGACTGAGGCTGGCTGAAGGCCTCACACCGCGCCATTGATGCGACGCGTTCAAAGCCCTGGAGGCCATGGCATCCTTTGACGAGGCAGGCCCAGAAGAAAGTTGTTCCAGGGGAAATCACAGAATACGCCATCGAGATCCTAGCCACGGCTAATTTGTTCCGGCGAGGCCACCGCATTTGTATCGAAATCGCAAGCGCGGATATGCCGACGGGCGTTGGTGGCGCAACCAATGCCGAGTATCTGCCAATCACATTTGCAGCAGCAAAACGACGCTGCACCAAATCTATCACGACGCGCGGCGGCCCTCGCACCTGCTGCTGCCCGTCATCCAGCAAAACTAAGCTTACGATCTCGCCGTGACATTGTTCCTAACTAGAGTCCTCAATGAGTCAGTCGTCGTCTCCGGCCAAGGTGGTTCCTGGGCCAGAAATCAAACGGTTCCGGCGCGTCGTCACCGGACATGACCCGCAAGGTCAGTCGATTATCGCTTCGGATGCGGCGTCGCCGCATGTCATGCCGATCATGGATCAGCCGAACTTCGCCGTGACCGATTTTTGGAAGACCTTTGCAACGCCTGCCGATAACGGCCTTGTAACCGCCAATGACCCTTGCGTCCTGCCGGTCCAGGTCGCGCCTCCACCGTCGGGAAGCGTTTTTCGAGTCGTCCAATTCCCACCTGACAAGGACTGGGCGGCTAAGGCGGCGACGATGGGGGGATCAGTTCGGTCATCGACGAGACCGCCAAATCCGCGAGCAAAGGCGGCAAGGTTCGCCATGCCCACATGCACCGCACACGCTCCATTGACTACGCCATCGTTCTTTCAGGCGAGATCTGGGCCGTTATGGATGTGGGTGAGACCAAACTCGTCGCAGGCAATGTGCTGGTGCAGCGTGGGACAAACCATGCGTGGGCCAACCGTTCGAATGATCCCTGCGTGATAGCTTTCGTTCTGATTGACGCAATCCCGCTAGCCTAGGAGCTGCCGGCTCGACCGACCACGGAGGACTACTATGACGAAGCCAATTAAGACCATTGGCGATCATCTTTACGTCGCCGCGCTGCTGCCGTTCGATCAACATATGAAAGTTGACGAGGCGGCGTATCGACGCTTTTTGCAGCATTTCATCAAAAACGA
>CAVPXX010000012.1:0-96301 GCA_963709855.1 uncultured Alphaproteobacteria bacterium
CTGCGCGTGAGACACATCAGGCTCTCATGCTGCGGAAACCTTCGGATCGCGGCCCCGCTTGGGGTTGAAATCAATACGATCCTCGGGCAATTCCACGTCCAGATGGAACGGCTCGGTCAGACGAGCCGACAAAGTCCACATACCGCAGATAAAAGTCATTTCGACAATTTGCCTATTTGTGAAATAGCGTTTCAAAGTTTGAAAGGCCTTTTCCTCATCGCGCGCGACGCCTTTGGTCACGGCGACGGCCCACTCGACGGCGGCCTTCTCCTTTGGTGAAAGCGATTCAGTCGTGGGCCAATCGTTCCCCTCAATCGCGTCGAGTTGATCCCAGGTTAGGCCGACAGTGCGTCCGAGCCCCACATTGTGACCAGTGCAGTAGCTACCGTGATTGAGAATGGCCGTCTTAATAATTACGAGCTGCAATATTTTCAGAAACTCTGGGTCAGTCTTGAGATAGCCGAAGCGAACTCGCGAGTCGATCAGCTGCCATGCCTCGACCAAAACCGGAGAATGGGCCAGCATCTGGAAAAACCGGGGCACAGTTCCCCATTTCTCGACACTCTTGCTGTAAAAGGGCTCCAACTCTTTGCGGAGGTCGTCAGGAATATGGCCCGGTTCAATCAAGGGAATGCGGGGTTTCGGATTCGCCATCATCTCTGACGTAATGCCCCACGCCTGGGGCAGGTCGGTGCTTCGATCGATTGCCATAAATTCCTCCGCTTAGTTTGTATGGCTCGCATTGGAAGTTGCCGTCGGTAGCGACGCCGAATAATCGATCTTGAGAAAAATAAATCGTGGTTACACGTCGACGCCTTGCGCAGTCATGCGGCCGGACAGCAGTCAATATCAGTATACCGGCACTATTTTGATTTGGATCAAACGCCTCTGCCGTTAGAAACGGCCGCGGCTTGCCCTTGTGCTGCGCACACCTCAGGGTTGACGCAGTTCGGCGGCTGTCGCCCATCGAGGATTGCCATGACATTATCCACCACGATGTGCGCCAACGTTTCGCGCACTTCGGTAACCGCGCTGCCGAGGTGCGGGGTGAGTACGACGTTCGTCAACTGCAACAGCTCTGGCTCAACAACGGGCTCATTCTCAAACACGTCGAGACCCGCACCCGCAATCTTCCTTTCTGCCAGGATGCGGACCAGCGCCTTTTCATCGACGATCGGGCCGCGTGACGTATTGATCAGGAACGCCGTACGTTTCATGAGCCGCAGCTCGCGTTCCCCAACCATATGGCGCGTTTCCGCCTTCAGCGCCGGATGCAAGGAGACGAAATCGGATTCGGCGAGGAGCTGATCCAGCGGCACGAACGTCATCCCGAACTTGGCCTCATCTGTCTCTGACATGGGGTGCGGCCCCGAATACAGAATACGCATGCCGAACCCTGCCGCCCGTCGCGCCACGGCTTGGCCGATACGTCCCCGGCCGCCGACGAGACCGATCACCTTGTCCCACACCCGCGCGCCGACGAGACGATTTGACTGCGCGCCGGGAAAAAAGCCGGCGCGAATGACCCGGTCGCCCTCGACGATGCGGCGGGCCACAGCGAGTAACAGACCGAAATGCAAATCGGCGGTCGCCTCGGAGACGGCGATGGCCGGAATCACAGTGACCGGAATCTTGCGGGCCGTCGCCGTGGCCATGTCGATGCGGTCGGCGTTGGCTGACATTGACGTCACCGCCTTGAGCTTCGGATTCGCGGTCAGCACGTCGGCATCGACCGTGTCGTGAAGCAGCGCGAACAGAATATCGTGCTCACGAACAGCGGCGCAGAGCTTGTCCTTCGGTAGCACACGATTGTCGTCGGGGTTGACGTCCACGTCGGCAACTGCGCGAAGCCGCGCAAGCGCGCTTTCGGCAATCGGCTGGGTCACGAATATCCGAGGGCGCATTAAACTGACCTTCCTCCCGTCAGGGGTACCATCGACAGCTGCGGATCGGTGGCGGGAATATAGGCTTCGGGCAATCCTAGTTCCTTGCGCACGATATTGGTGCCGCGAACCAGCGCAATCATCTTGTAGTACGCGTGCATTCGGCTCATCGACTGGCGGCCAAAGCCGCAGTCGCTCGTCAGGATCAGCCGCTCCGGCTCGATATACTTGAGCGCGCGGCGGATGAGGTCGGCGACTTCCTCCGGCCGCTCGACTTGCAGCGTGCGATGGCTGATGACGCCGAGCGCGACCTTCTTGTTTTTCGAGATCATCGTGCCGAAGTGCTCGAGGTCCATGCCACGGTTGAACGCGCCTTCGACCGTGAGCACGTCGCAGTCGAGCTGGTCCAGATAGGGCAAAGCCGCCTTGTAGGATTGATCCTTGCTGGCCACGCGTTGCGCTGCAGGACTCCCCCAGCAGGTGTGGCACCACACCTCGCATTTGCCGCGCAGACCCTTCACTTCGACGTTGAATGCTTCCACCCATTGCTCGGGCTTGATCGGCTGCTTGGGGTCGGCGACTATTTGATGAATTGCCGGCTCTTCGATCTGGACCAGCGGCGCGCCGGCGTCGGCTAGCGCGTGATATTCCTTATTGAGCGCGGCGGAGAGATCCATCAGCAGATCGAGCCGGTTCTTGTAGTGCTCGTTGGTGAGCATCAGCGCCAGGATTTGCGCCGAGATTGAGCCGATTTTCACCGGCCTGTCGGTCATCGGCGCGATCGCCTTGTAGGCGCGGTCGAGCTGTAAATCTGTCTTGCCGATCTTGCCGGCGACCGGCGGCGTCATGCGGGTCTCAATCACCTCCCACATCAGGTCGCCCGGTCCTTTGTCGGCCATGAAGCCGGCCGGAGGCACCTCCACGCGCGGCGCACCGATCCCGGCGACGCGCTCGGTGACGTAGCTCACCCAGGCCCGTCCGGCGACGTCATCGTCGAGCCTAGTGTCGCCGTCCACCATGATATCGATGCCCGCGCGATGCTGGGCCGCCACGTGGCAGGCCAAGCAGTCGAAATGCTGCTCGCGATAGGCGAGGCGCACGAAGCCCTGCGCGAGCGGAATGCCGCGCAGGTTTTCGGTGTACCAGCTGGGCCGGGGGAGCGCCCCGGTGGTGGTCGTGAGGAGAGCTTTGTCTTTTGTGGCGGTGAACATCGAATTTCCTCCAAATCTTGTCCGAGGAGAACCGCGCCTCCATTGGCGATGAGCCAACGGCGCCGCCACGCCCCCTAACTGATGAGAAGTGCGGCGCGCCCTACGACCGCACCATGTTCGACGCGCTCGTGCACCGCTTCGGCCTCGGTCCATGGCCGGACGTCGCTGACAACAGGCCAAATTTCGCCGCGTGCCACGAGATCGAAAGTCTCCAGGATCTCGCGGCGCGTTACGTACCGGCTGCCCAGCAACGCCTGCTCTTTGTACAACATGTCAAAGGCCGACACCTGAAATGACTTTCCGGCACCGCCCAGCGTTACCATTCTTCCGCGGCGCGCGAGCGCCTTGGCGGCGGCTTCCAGCGTCGAAGTGACCGAAACGTAATCGATGGCAACGTCGACGCCTCGTCCTCCGGTAAGATCAAGCAACGCCTGCACCACATCACCGTCCGCGGCATTGACCACCTCGTCGGCGCCCGCCTTGCGGCAGGCGTCGAATTTGTCGGCGGCGACGTCGACGGCAATCACCCTGGCGCGCGCCCACTTTGCCATCATCAATTGGTGAATACCAACTCCCCCGCCGGCGCCAAATACTGCGACGGTTTCCCCGGCCTTGACCTGTGCCCGGTTGAGTACCTTGTACGGCGTGGCGAGGGCATCAGTGACCACACCGATTTCAGCCGGGTGCGCCTTGTAGTCCAATCCCGCCGGCAGTTTGAGAAAAACATGGGCCGGAAGTTTTATGTACTCGGCATAGCCGCCGTCGCAGCTCATGCCGACCATTCCGGTTCCGCCGCCCGGTATTTTCACACAGCGGTTCCAGATTGCTCAGACACCAGCGGCAATGCCCGCAGTTCAGGTAAGCGTAGGCGGTAACACCGTCGCCGATGGCGAGACTGGCGACACCGGCGCCCACCTGCACGATTTCACCGGTGATCTCGTGACCGATGATGCGCGGAAACTGGACGGGCAAACGACCAGCCTTGACATGCTGAATGGTCAGCCCCGAGCCGCACGCAAACACACGAGCGACGGCCTCGCCCGGCCCTGCAACGGGATCGGGAACCTCGCTCATCTCGAATGGCGCGTTCGGTCCCCTGAGAACCAATGCTTTCATGATGTTGTCCTTAGTGGGAAACCAGGATCATGCGCGGAACATAAAGTTAGCGGCCTTAAGAAGAAGTGTCCTGTTGACACCGTCGGAATGTAGATAGGCCGCCGCATCGCGCACCAGTTTCTCCACCCCGAACTCCTTCATGTAGCCGTGGCCGCCGTGGATCTCGAGGCACCATGTGGCAATCTTCCAGGTCGCTTGCGACGCCATCACCTTGGGCAACGCGCCCAGCGACTTGTCCCAGCCTTGCTCGGGGTGGACGGCAAGCCAGCAGACGCGATGAATGTACGACCGCGCGGCATCAATCAGCATGCGCATCTCGGCGAGTTGCGCGCGGATGCCATCGTGCTCGATCAACGGCTTGCCGCCCTGGACCCGCACTTTGGCCCAATCGATGGCTTTCTTGTGCAAGGCTACCGCGACGCCGAGTATCGTCGCGCCGCCATAGGCATTCGACCACGGCATAAATTTGCCCAGTTCGCCAAAGCCATCGCCGACCTTGCCAACAACGTTTTCATCCGGGATGAAGCAATCCTGGAAAATCATCTCGGCGTTGTTGGTCAGGCGCTCACCCATCTTGTCGTGCACGCGGCCGATCGTGAACCCAGGGCGGTCGCGTTCGAGCAGAAAGCAGGTGGAGCCTTCCGTCATCGACTTGCCCTTCTCTGTCTGGGCGAAGAATAAAAAGTGACTTGCGCGATTGGCATTGGAAATGAAGTGCTTCATTCCATTGACGATCCACCCGCCATTGGTTTTCACGGCGACGGTGCGGAACGGCGCTGGGTACGGCACCAGGTAGTTTGACGCGTTGTCGGGTTCGGTAATCCCGATCGCCAGCATCCCACGTGGATCTTGGGCGAACCCCGGCAGCACACGCGCTTTCTGATCTTCGTTGAGCCCGCTTTGAAAGATCTGCGCGAGCTTGAGCGTCTGACCCAGAGTTATGGCGACGCCGAGGTCGCCTTTGCTCAGTTCCTCGATCACCATGGCGGTGGTCAGCGGGTCGGTGCCCAGCCCACCCCACTTTTCCTCGAGCGTCATCGTGCGGATGCCGAGATCGTGCGCCTTCTCGACAATTTCCCACGAATAGCATTTTGCCGGGTCTTGCTCAGCGTCGAGCGCCGCTGCGCGAGGCGTTACCTCGTCTTCAACAAAACGCCTGACGGTCTCGACGATGGCGCGCTGGTTCTCGGTCTGAACGAACAGGTACTCCATTGCGAGCCCCTACTGGTTGACTGACCGGCGAACTCCATGCCGACAGCCGCAACCATTTACCGAAACATAAAATTCGCGGCCTTAAGGAACAGCGTCCGATTGACGCCATCTGAGTGCAAAAATGCCGCGGCATCGCGCACGAGCTTTTCAACGCCGAATTCTTTCATGTAGCCGTGACCACCGTGTATCTCGAGACACCAGGTGGCGATCTGCCACGCCGCCTGCGAGGCCATCGCCTTGGGCAGCACGCCGAGCGTCTTGTCCCAGCCATGTTCCTGGTGATCGGCAAGCCAGCAGGCACGATGAATGTAGGATCGAGAGGCATCGATCAGCATGCGCATCTCGGCCAACTGCGCGCGAATGCCATCGTGTTCGATCAACGGCTTGCCGCCCTGCACACGGACTTTGGCCCAATCGACCGCCTTGTCATACAAGGCGACGGCAACACCAAGAATGGTGGCGCCGGCATAGGCGTTCGACTGCGGGAAAAAATTGGCTAACACGCTAAAACCTTCGCCGACTTTGCCGACGACGTTTTCATCGGGAATAAAGCAGTCCTGGAAGATAAGTTCTGCGTTGTTGGCGAGGCGCTCGCCCATCTTGTCGTGCACGCGGCCGATGGTGAATCCAGGCCGATCCCGTTCGACCAAGAAACACGTGCTGCCTTCTGCCAACGGTTTTCCCTTTTCCGTCTGCACAAACAAAAGATAAAAGCTGGAGCGATTGCCGTTCGAGATGAAGTGCTTCATGCCGTTGACGATCCAACCGCCGTCAGTTTTTTGCCCGGTGGTGCGAAACGACGTTGGATACGGCAGAAAATAATTCGAAGCATTGTCAGGCTCGGTAATACCGATCGCCAGCATTCCGCGGGGGTCGTTGGCGAACGCCGGCAGCACGCGCGCCTGTTGTTCTGCGTTGAGCGCCTTCTGCATGATCTGCGCTATTTTCAGCGTTTGCGCCATGATTACTGAAACGCCGATGTCGCCCTTGCCCAACTCCTCGATCACCATGGACGTCGTCAGCGAATCCGTTCCGAGGCCGCCCCATTCCTCGCTGAGCGTCATGGTTCGGATACCGACCGCATTTGCCTTTTCGACGATCTCCCAGGAAAAACTCTTCTCGGGATCCTGTTGGGCATCAAGCGCCGCCGCTCGCGGCTTCACCTCGGCTTCAACGAAACGTTTGACGGTCTCTACGATGAGGCGCTGGTTTTTAGTCAGGATGAAAATATCTTCCATGATCAGTCTTTTTGCGCTCGTTCATCAGGCTGCGGTGGTGCGAATTTCGATACCCACATGTTTTCCGGCTTATGGGTTGTGTTCAACGCCTTGACCACATCCAACGCCACCGCTTTCCATCGACCGCGCCAACTGTTTTTGATCTAAATCAATATGCTCAATTGGAAGGCCAATGCCACCTTAATAAATCATCTTGCGATGATGGGTATTGAGGGCAATATTGCCAATTGGCGTCGCGCACCCTTTTTGCCGTTTTGACCCACATCGGACGATCATCTCAACAGTCCAGAAGCATAAAAGGGGATCCTTATTAAATGCGGATAGCCCCCTCAGCTGGGAATTTCTGGACGCCGGCCAATTTAATAGAATTTGGCGGCTTTTGGTCGTTCCTGTGGCATCCACAGTGACGTCATTTGATGGGAGCCTAATCGCAAAAAAATGAATACGCAGTTCTGGGTCATTCAAGCCTTCAACGGCATATCGTATGGCGCGCTGCTGTTCCTTGTAGGCAGCGGCCTGTCGTTGATTTTCGGCGTCATGCGGATCGTCAATCTGTCGCATGGCGCTTATTTTCTGTGGGGCGGCTATATCGCGCTGTCGGTGATCCATGTCACCGGATCATGGGCGTTGTCGCTGCCGGTCGCCGCGCTCGCCGTTGCAATGATCGGCATTGCGATGGAACGCTTGTTTTTGCGATCCGAAGGGTTCGAATTCCTCCGAACCGCTGTGATCGCGTTGGGGGTGGGCGTACTAGTCAGCTTAGCCATGGCCCGGTGGGGCCAGTTTATTGGTAGTGGCTGGAGTCAGCTTATTATTGTTGCCGCGGTCGCCGCCGTCGGGTCCTATTTCTTGTTGAATCGCATTTCCATTATTCCGATTGAAACTGACGTGTTGCGCCAAGTGCTACTGACCGTCGGCTTCGCCTTCCTGTTTCAGCAGGCCGCGCTCGACATCTGGGGCGGCAACAATATGGACATCAATCCGCCGACGGAATTTACCCGCAGCCTCGTGATCGGCGAAACATATTTCCCGCTCTACCGCGTCTTCATGATTGGCATGGCGCTGGCGATCGGCATCCTGCTGTGGCTGGTCATGGAAAAGACCCGCATGGGCGCCGCCGTGCGCGCGACCGTGGACGACGCGCAGATGGCGCGCGGCGTCGGCATCGATACCAACCGCGTCTCGATGTTCATCTTCGCGCTCGGCGCATTCCTGGCCGCGCTCGGCGGCGTGATCGGCGGCGCGTTTCTCGGCATCTATCCCGGCCTAGATTTCGAAATGCTGCCGCTGGCCTTCGCGGTGGTGATCATTGGCGGCATGGGCAGCCTGGGTGGCGCCGCAATCGGCGCGCTGGCGGTCGGCCTCGCCGACAATTTCGGCAAGGCGCTGTTCCCGGAAGATCTCCTACTTCACGCTCTACGCGCCGATGGTTCTGATCCTGGCCGATGAAACCGACCGGCCTGTTTGGACGAGAGTGAGCAGCCACGCGATGGTAAGCCAACAAATCAAGATCGCGATGGTCGCCGCCGCCCTGGTGGCGTTCGCCTATATCGTTCCGCACTCCGGCTCGTTCGTCGTCCTGCTGGCGACGCGCGCGATGGCCTTTGCGATCCTGGCGATGAGCCTGGACATTCTGCTCGGCTACACCGGCCTCGCCTCGATTGGCCAGGCGGCCTATTTCGGCGTCGGCGCCTATCTCACCGCGGTGCTGGCCACCAAATTCCATTTCGGCTTGGGCTGGGATTTCTGGCTGGTGGTCGTGCTCGGCATTCTGATCGGCGCCGCATTGGCGGCGGTGTTCGGCCTGTTCGCCATTCGCGCGGGCGACGTCTATTTCCTGATGATCACGCTCGCGCTTGGCCAATGCGTCTGGGGCTTGGCTTATCGCTGGAATTCGCTCACCGGCGGCGACAATGGCATCAATACTCAACGCCCGGCCGAATTTCGGTCTCGATCTGTCAAACGAAGTGACGTTCTTCTATCTCGTATTCGGCTTTTTCGCCGTGTCGATGGTGTTGATGTACGTCCTGGTCCGATCGCCGTTCGGCCGCAGCTTGGCCGGCATCCGCGAGCGCGAATTGCGCATGCAGATTCTGGGCTACAATACTTGGCTGCACAAATATATCGCCTTCATTATTGCCGGCGGTTTCGGCGGCCTTGCCGGCGTCCTGTGGGCGCATACCAATGGTCACGTCAGTCCGGAAAACGTGGTTTTGACCACGTCGGTGGACGCCTTGCTGATGGTCGTGCTCGGCGGCGCCGGCACGCTGGTCGGCGCCACGATCGGCACGGCCATCGTGTTCGGTTTGCGCGAATATCTCAGCACGCTGGTGCCGTGGTGGCAGTACGTGCTCGGCGGTGTCTATGTGCTGACGATCCTCTATCTGCCGATGGGCCTGATGGGCATTCCCGCCCGCATCCGGCAGCGGTTCGACAACTCAAGGCAGAAGTGAAGGTTCGAAAGAAACTGGCATCGAAGCCTTCCTGACTTGCGACGGGAAGGCCACGACAACAAAGGAGGAATGGACAATGACAAATACATTGCGACAACGGCTTGGTCCGATGCTGTTGGGTAGCTGTATGGCGCTCGGCCTCGCTGCTGACCGCGCCGGCTGAGCGCGGAAGAATTGCGCATCGGCTTCCTCGCGCCGATGACCGGCATCTTTGCCCAGGTCGGCAAGGACATGGCCGACGGCTTCCAGCTGTATCTGGACCAGCACGGCAATAAGCTCGGCGGCGCCGACGTGAAATTCATCGTCGAGGACGAGCAGGGCAAGCCCGACACCGCCGTCACCAAAGCCAAAAAGCTGGTCCTGAACGACAAGGTGCAGATGTTCATCGGCGGCTTGCTGGCCTCGACCGGCTACGCACTGGCGCCGGTGAGCACGGCGGAAAAGACGCTCTATATCTCTTCGATTGCGTCGGCCGACGATCTCACGCAGCGCCAGCTCGGACAAGTATCCGTATTTCTTCCGAACCGGCTGGACGAGCTCACAGCCGCAACCATCCGCTCGGCCAGTGGGCCTGCGAGCAGGGCTACAAGAAGATCGTCACCGTCGCGGCCGACTATGCGTTCGGTTACGAGGTCAGTCGGCGGCTTCCAGAAGGCGTTCGAGGACTGCGGCGGTAAGGTGATCCAGAAGATCTGGCCGCCGCTCGGCACCAAGGATTTCGGGCCCTATCATCCCGACCATAAAGGCGGACGCCGACGCCGTCTTCACGCCTGATGGTGGGTCCGATGGCGTTGCAATTCCCCAAGCAACTGCGCGGCGCCGGCAACAAGAAGCCGATCATCGGCGGCGGCACCAGCTATGACGAATTCGCCCTGCCCTTCATGGGCGACGAGGTGATCGGCGACGTCTCCGCGCTGCAATACAGCGCCGCGCTGGAGACGCCGAAGAACGAAGCCTTCGTGAAGGCGTACCGCGCCAAATTCGGCAAGGTGCCGGGCTACTACTCGGAGAGCAACTACACCACCGCGCAGATCATCGACGAGGCAATGAAGAAGCACGGCGGCAAGTGGCCGGGTCCCGAGCAGTTCATCAAGACCATGCAGAGCCTCAAGCTCGACACCGTCCGCGGGCCGGTGAGTTTCGACGACATGCGCAACCCGGTGCATAACATCTACATCAAGAAGGTCGAGAAGAAGAAGATGTTCGGCTACGACAAGGACGAGCTCTGGAACACCGTGATCAAGACCTATCCGAACGTCAGCCAGTTCTGGACCTACGGGAAGGAGAAGTTCCTCGCTCAGCCGGTTTACAGCCGCGACTTCCCGCCCTGTAAGTTCTGCGAGTAACCACAAAATGCCAGGGTCCGCTTGACCGGACCCCGGCAAATCTTCCGAAATGCCAAGGGTTGCAAGCGTGAACACCGATAGCCGAACGGAAATGGCGGACGCGCCGGTTCTCGAGCTCAAAGGTCTCAGTAAGAGTTTCGACGGCCTGCAAGCGGTGCGGGAAGTCACGCTGCAGCATCATGCCAGGTGACCGCAAGGCCATCATCGGCCCGAACGGCGCCGGCAAGACCACGCTGTTCAATCGTCATCACCGGCATTTACCCGGCGACGTCCGGGCAATATCGTTCTGTTCGGGCAGGACGTGACCAAATGGCCGAGCCATCGGCGAACCGCGCTCGGAATGGCGCGCACGTTCCAGGTCACCAGCCTGTTTCCGAAATTGACCGTGCTCGACAACGTGCTGCTGGCGATCGAGGGCCTGCGGCTGTCGAAATTCGTGATATGGCGCTTCATGTCGTCATACAAAGACGTGTACGAGAAAGCCTACAACTGCTGGAGCAAGCCGGCTTCCTCGACCGCAAGGATACTCGAAGTCCGCAATCTTTCGCACGGCGAGCAGCGCCAGCTCGAGATCGTGCTCGGCCTGGCGAGCGATCCCAAAATTCTGCTGCTGGACGAGCCGGCGGCCGGTCTTTCGTCAGGCGAATCCACCGAGATGGCCAGTTTCTCATGAAGCTCGATCCCAAACTCGCGATCTTGCTGATCGAGCACGACATGGACGTGGTGTTCGGCGTGGCGCAAAAATTTCCGTCCTGCATTTCGGCGAAGTGCTGGAAACCGGAACGCCGCAACAGATTAGTCGAGCGCCAAAGTCCAGGAAATCTATCTGGGGACCGACTAGCGCATACTCCCGAAAAGTGCGAACCAGTTTTCGTAAAAGGTCATGCCCGAGCAAAATGTTAGGGGAGCACGGTGACTAGTCCAAACGGATCAGGCTCTAGTCCATGGCGATTCTCGAAGTCCAGGACATTCATACCTATTACGGGGACGCCTATGTCCTCCAGGGGCTGTCGTTACAATTCGAGCAAGGGCAGATTCTCGGATTGCTCGGGCGCAACGGCGTCGGCAAGACCACGCTGGTGAATTCGATCATCGGCTTCAATCCACCGCGCCGCGGCAAGATCGTATTCAAGGGCGACGACATCACCCAGAAATCCTCGTTCGAGTCCGTGCGCAGCGGCATGGGTCTGGTGCCACAGGGCCGCCGCGTATTTCCCACGCTCGGCGTAGAGGAAAACCTGCTGGTGGCCGAGCGCAACGCCGGACCGTCATGGCTGGAATCTCGACCGCGTCTACAAATTATTCCCGCGCCTGCATGAGCGGCGCAATCAGCGCGCCAAGACACTTTCCGGGCGGCGAGCAGCAGATGCTGGCGATCGGCCGCGCACTGATGACAAACCCCGACTGCCTGATCATGGACGAGCCGTCGGAAGGGCTGGCGCCGATCGTCATCCAGGGCCTGTGGGAAGCGATCGGAAAGCTGAAGGAAGAAGGGCTGTCGATCCTGCTGGTCGAGCAGAGCGCGCACCTCGCGCTCAAGCTGGTCGACTACGTGCACGTGATGAGCAAGGGCCAGGTGGTCTATTCGGCCAAGCCGGATGAGCTCAAGGCGAACGACGAGATCAAGTCGAGTTATCTGGGTATATGACGCGGGCTCGTTAGGGCGGGTACCTACTCCAAATATCAACGAAGGGTGTCATTTACCTACCAATTTGGCCGCATCGTCATGCACGCTAGTGTCGATCAGCGACGCCGTTGGCACACTTTTCGGAATCACCCCCGCTTTGACGAACAGATCCAGCATCCATTCGATCCGCTCGGCGGGGATAGCGAGTGTCGGATCGATCTGCTTGTCGCGCAGCGCCTGGTCGGTGATGAATTCGGCGCGCTTATCGTCCGGCTTGGCATGGGTCAGTTCGTGCGCGAGTTTGATGGTCTCGTCGCGATGGCTGGCAGCGTATTTGTAGGCATTCATTTCCGCCGCAACGAATTTCACCAGATCGTCGCGGCGCTCAGCCAGCACCTTGCTGTTGGTGGCGACGCACAGGCGAATGAATTTTGGGACCGCTGTGCTTCCTTTTGCCAGCACGTGGATATTCGACGGCATCACCGCCTCGAATTCGTTTGAGACCACCGCGGCGTCAGTGATGCCAGCCACCAGCGACTTGTAGCGGTCGAGATCGGCGCCTTGCGTCGCCAGCTTCACGTCTGAAAACGGGACGTTGGCGGCGTCCAGCATGCCGCGAAACAGCATATCGGGTAGCGAGCCTGGCGAGGAAATGGCGACGTTCTTGCCCTTGAGATCGGCCAGCGTCTGGATCTCGGCCTTGGCCAGCACGACCTGCGGCACGCCAGGCCAGGTGCAGCCAACGATCTTGACCCCGGTGCCACGCACACCCGCTACGATCGATTCCGCCGCGCCCATGTCCACGCTGTCGATCTCGCCCGCGATCAACGCCTTCATCAGCGTGGCGCCGGCCTTGATTTGGAGAATCTCGATCTTTAGTCCGAGCTTGGCGCCGAAGCCGCCTTTGTCCACCATGGCGATGAAGCCGGCATCGCTCTTGGCTTCGAGAATGCCGTGTTTCCAGACCTTATCCTGCGCGTTCGCAAGCGAAATGCTGCAAGCGACAAGGGCGCCGGCAATGATCGTTGTTTTTGGCTGTGCGAGCATGGACGTTCCTCCATTGGCGTGCATTGTAACGCGAGATTCCGGCATTCCTAGATACGGAATTCGGTGCCGCGTTTGCGGCCTAGCGAGACATTGAGAAAGAGCTGCTCGAGCGCGGGCTTTTTCTTGATCAATCCCTGCTCATGCGAATAACCGATCAGCGTCTCGAGGTTGTTGCGGTTCTTGTCCGTGAGGCCGAATTCCCACGGATCTAGTCCAAGGATATTCTCCTGCTCCTCCCAGGCCTCGCGATACCAAGCGAGCGGAACGATACGCGGGTTCTGCATGCGCTTCATCGCGATGGCTTTGGCCTCATTAAGCGCCTTGAACAGATTCGTGGCGACCCAAGGGTGCTGCTCAACGAGCGCTTGCCGCAGGCCGAGGACATGCATGATCGGGAAAATGCCGGTCCTTTTGTAATAGGCGATCTCTTCGTCTTTATAGGACGGGAACAGGCGCGCGACACGCGCATCCTTGGCGAGGATCGGCTTGATCAGGTCAGAATGCAGCACGGCGTCAAGTTCGCCTTCGGCCAACATGGTCTCGACCGATTTTTCGTACGGAAGCCGCGTGAGCTTGAGGTCCGTGGGCAGCGATACTTCGACATCGTCCTCAAGCTCGGCAAACCATTCGATCGAGCTTAGGGGGACGCCGTATTCGTGCTGGAGGATGCCGCGCATCCAGAGCACCGCGCTGGTCATCAATGTTTTGACGCCGACCTTGCGCCCGATCAGGTCGGTTGGCTTGCTGATGCCTTTAGTCGTGTTGATGAACATGAAACCGTGACGAAAACGGCGGTGTAGAAAGACCGGTATAGCCCTGAATGGCCAATCGTTGTCGCGGGCGGCGAGATAGGATGAACTCGACACTTCGGCGACGTCGAATTCGCCGTTGCGCAGAAACCGCCAGTGGCGCGTCGCCGAATCCATGTCGGTGAGTATGGTCAGATCGACGCCGTCGACTACGGCCTTGCCGTCGATCAGAGGGCGGACAATCTCGTAATCGCCGCAGGCGAGCGTTAGCGAATGTTTCTTCGGCATGACGATTTCCTGAAGAGGCTGAGAAAACTCTAGTGCCCTGTTGCTATCGCCGCCAGCTTGGCGGGCTCGTCTGGCAAGCGGTTGCCTCGCCAGACGACATGGAGGTCCGGCCGCAGTAGCAATAGATCGTACCCGTAGAGATCGCGCGGCCGGTCTTCGTCAATGTCAAGGACCATCAACGGCGCGCCAAATGAGGTGAATGCCCGTTCGAGCGGCGTCGTATCGGCCGGCGTCCTGGCGAGCCGGAGCAGCGTATAGCCATCGCCGATGCGGTCATGTAGCGCCGTGCCGTTGCCAAGCCAAAGGTGCGGCAAACGGCCACCCGGCCAGGTGGTCGGCACATATTTCATGAAATTGTCCTCTGGCCCATCGCCGGGCTCCGGCCAGACGATCGGGGAGCTTCTATACCGATATCCGAGCTCGGCCCCGATCATCTCGTTGCTCTTGCGCTGCTCCACCTCCGCGATCTGTGTCAGGCTCGTCCGTGTTTCGGCGCCTTCCGGAGTTTGATCACGAATATTCGGTCGATAGGCCGCTCGCCAGGCCCGCCGGCCGCGGGCGGCATGGCGCGACGCCTCGACATTACGCGCGCCAATCTGCCGGCGTTCGATTTCGTAAGAGGCCAGTAGGCTAGGTCCGCCCCAGCCTTGCAGCGTTGCTGCCAGTTTCCATGACAAGTCGACGGCGTCTCCGACGCCGCTGTTCATTCCGAGCCCACCGGTCGGGATAACCAGGTGCACAGCATCGCCGGCCAGAAAGATACGGTCTTGACCATACTCGTCCGCCAGCAACAGATTCTGTCGCCACTGCCCGACATAAAGCATCTCATATTTGACTGGCATGGCGACGGTTTGCTCGAACATCGTTCGCATATCGGCGTCGTTTTCGACGACCGAATGCAGCGTGAAGTGGCGCGTCGAATCCTGGACGATCAAAAACGTCGAATGCGCGTCGGCAACGTGGTAGTGGCGCCCCTTGCCGATAGGAATGCGCTCAAACAGATCGTCGCAGCGGTACAAGGCCTGGCGCAGCTGCAGCAGGTTGGCCTCGCCTTGAAGCTTGATTCCAAGTTCTCGGCGCACCGCGCTTGAGCCGCCATCGCAGCCGACGAGATATAGCGATGTGAGCGCAGCGATCGAGCCATCGTTGTTTTTAACCCGCGCACGCACAGAGCCGCGGTCCTGCTCGCAGGAAATAAACTCACAACCGTAGCGTACGTCCACATTAGGAAAGCTTTCGGCGACAGACTTGAGCAGCGGCTCGAGCGTATATTGCGAAATGAGCTGATATGGCTCGCGCGGCAACGTCCCATCATTGCCTGCCGCGATTTCGGCCTGCGCCTGCGCAACTGAAGGGTAGGTAAGATGCAGCAGCGGCTGCTCAATCAGGGACGTGACGATAAATACGTCCATCGGACAGTCGCGTGGAAATCCGGCAGCGCGAATTTTATCCGCAATTCCCATCCTGCGATAGATTTCCATGGTGCGGGCGTTGCACCGCTCCATTTTCGGAAGAAATTGCGGGGCTTCATTTTGTTCAATCAGCGTGCAACGCACGCCTCGCCGGCCCAGGTCGATTGCGAGCGTCAACCCGACGGGGCCGGCGCCGACGATGAGAACCTGTGTATTCAATCGACAATTCCGGAATGACTGAGGGTCGATGAAAACGCTATCATCTTGTCCACTTGGGCGGAAGCCAAGCGATAGCGTGTGCCGGAAACCGCGCTTGCCGCTCTCGCGGAATGGCGAGCCGGTCGCTTCGTTACTTCGGCTTTTTAATGCGTCGGGATGTGCGCTTCTTTGATCACGTCGCCCCAGACGGTGTTTTCTTTTTTAATGAAAGCGGCGGCCTCGGCCGGGCTGCCGCCGGCGGCCTGCAAGTTGATCTTGGCGAAGTGGGTCCGCACCTCGGAATCCTGCAATACCTCATTGATCGCCTTGTTGAGCTTGCTGACGATGGCCGGTGGGGTCTTCGGCGGTGCGGCGATGGCATTCCCATGCGTAGGATTCGAAGCTCTTTGCGCCGACCTCGTTGAGTGTGGGGATGTCGGGCAGATTAGCAATTCGCTTGGCTATCGCCACCGCTAGAATGCGCGCGCGGCCGGCCTGGTGCAGTTTGATCGCCGAGGCGAGTTCCATGAAGATCATGTCGACATGGCCGGCGATCAGATCGTTGAGCGCCGGCGCGGTGCCCTTATAGGGCGCTACCTAGAAGGCAGCTGTGTTACGATTAGCCAGCGATGCCAATTATTTAGCTCGTTGCCTGCGGTGTCCATATTGTGTCCCGGAGCCCCGCTGGTGCGTTCCTTTGATGCAGCCGGCTGCGGATACCCCACATCTCACGCCAACGCATGAGCGAGCAGCGTTCGGCTGTGCGTAGCATTTTCCGGCTCCCTTAGATTTCCCATGGCATTGGCCCCAACCGCTCCCTTTGCCGGCCTGTAGTTTTTGGGTCGGTCCGGCTCTGCGGGGACAAGCGCAGCCGGCGCTCGGACAAGACGTCGACTAAAATTTTTTTGCTCCCCCCGGGGGTACGTACTACGCCCCCGTGTGCTCATAAATACGCTATGCGCTCAGTCCGCGCCAATGTCCGCCAATAGCGGACAAATGCAGGCGCGCTCATGAAATCGCGCCCTGGCAGTGGCCGCCACCCGTAAACCAGGGTGCGTGCGGTCACGCAGCGCGTTCAACCCGCGTGTCGATTTCGCTGCGGAGCGTCCCGAAATCGATCGGCTTCGTAAAAAGCGCCTCAGCACCGCCCTCCATTGCTTTGCGCTTGGTCTCCGCATCGCCGTAGGCCGTGATCATGATGATTGGAACATCCGGCCGCAAGGCCTTCGCCTTGGGTAGGAGCTCAAGACCGCTCATCCCCGGCATGTTGATGTCGGATAGGATCAGAATGATTGACACGCCCGCCGCATCGGTGATGCGCTCAAGCGCAACGGGAGCAGACTGGGCAAACTCCATCGTGAAGCGGCCGGCGCGAAGATCATGCCGGAACTGCTGGCGGAACAGAAGCTCCACGTCCGGTTCATCGTCGACCACGAGAATAAGGAGGGTCACGCTCATGCTCCCGCTTTGCTTCTCTCAGTCACGGCATGGCAAGTAATCTGCATGAAATGGAAATACTTGTATGTGACGCGTTTCACATCCGGGCGCTCGAGGCCGTAAGCAACGTCACGCCGGAAATCGCGGCGGCAGCTATAACGGCGTCAGCTATAGACAGAGACATTCAAGCTAGTCTTTAAGGCGTGAGGTTCACGCGCGGCCTCCTGATTTGGCGATGGTCGCAGCCCCACGCGGCAGAACGATCCGGAACTCAGTAAACTCGCCGGGCTGCGTATCGACCTCTATAGACCCGCCATGTTGCTTGACGATGATGTCGTGACTGATGGACAGGCCAAGCCCCGTTCCCTCGCCGACGGGCTTGGTCGTGAAGAACGGATTGAACATCTTGTCCTTGACCTCGGGCGGAATGCCGGTGCCGTTGTCACGGATCCTGATTTCGACGCTGTCGCCCAGGTTCTTGGTCGCCGCAGCTAGCGTGGGCTCATAGTTGCCCCCATTGGCTTCGGCTTTGCGCTTTGTCGCGGCATAGAAGCCGTTTGAGATCAAATTGAGCAGTACCCGCGTGATCTCCTGCGGGAAAACATCGACCTCGCCTGCAGTCGGGTCCAAAGACCGTTCCATCGTAATATTAAAGCCTTGCTTCTCGGCTCGCGCCCCGTGATAGGCGAGGTTGAGGCTCTCCTCGACGATGGCGTTGATATCGACCGGCCGGTGCTCTTGTGAGCCCTGATGTGAATGCAGCAGCATATTCTTGACGATCGAGTCGGCACGCTTGCCGTGCTGCACGACCTTGTCGAGATTGCCCTGCAGCATATCCGCAATCTCGCTGATCTCGGCTCGCAACTTGGTGTCGAGGTTGGCGCTGGCAAGCGCCTCCCGCAGTTCGTCAATAAGTTCGACCGAGATGGCCGAGAAGTTGTTGACGAAATTGAGCGGGTTCTTGATCTCGTGCGCGATGCCGGCGGTCAACTGACCAAGTGAGGCGAGTTTCTCGGTCTGAACCAGCCGATCCTGCGCGGTGCGCAATTCCTCCAGCGACTTCGCAAGTTCGCGCGTGCGGGTCTCAACACTCTCGAACAGCCGCACATTCTCGATCGCGATCGCGGCCTGGTCGGCGAACGTGGATACAAGCTCGATTTGCTTGTCAGTGAATGGCCGCATCGCGTGACGCGTCAAGGTCAGAACGCCGATCGGAGTTCCCTCGCGTAACATCGGAACGCTTAAAATGGTGCGAAAACCGCCCAGCTTCTGCCCCTCGACAAAAGTATATTCAGGGTCCGCCTGCACGTCGGGAATATGCACAACCTTACCCTCAAGCAGGGCCCGTCCTGTACCCGTGCCACGCTCCGCAACGACTGGCAGGTTTCTGACGTACTCCGTGAAGTCGTCGGGGAAGCCGTAAGTTGCTACACGTAGGTACACGCCGTCCCGCTCGCGGGCGATAGTCCCCTGATCAGCCTCACACAGCTGGGCGGCAGCCTCGACGAGAGCATCCAATACCGTTTTGAGATCAAACGCCGAGCGGCTTATGGCCTTAAGAACGTCCGCGGTCGCCGTCTGCTGCTGGAGCGCTTCAGTCAACTCCTCCGTACGCTTTTGCACCTCGTCAAACAGTCGGACATTTTCGATCGCAATCACTGCCTGGTCGGCGAACGCCTTGACCAGCTCGATCTGTCGGTCGGAGAATGGCTTGACTTCACGACGATAGAGGGCAATCGACCCAATTGGTTGCCCCTCGCGCAGCATCGGGACGCCGAGAAAGGTCCGAATACCGAGGGCTGTTTGGTGGGCCGCGGCGAAGGTATAATTCGGCTCGGCTGCAACATCCGCAATGTGAAGAACGTTGCGCTCAAGGATGCTCCGCCCAACGAGTGACTTGGTGTCTGGCCGCCTCGGCCAGATTTGATGAAGGGCGTCGAGTGCGGCCTGGTCGATATTGTGGTGGGCCACGACATTGATCATTTCTCCGTCAAAACGGAATACGATGCCGTACGTAGCTCCACATAGATTGACGGAATTGTTGGCGATCGTCTCAAAGATAGGCTGAAGGTCCGTCGCCGAGCTGCTTATGACGCGCAGCACCTCCGACGTCGCCGTTTGCTGCTCCAGCGCCTCCGAGAGATCGTCGGTGCGCTTTTGCACCTCATCAAACAGCCGCACATTCTCGATGGCAATCACCGCCTGGTCGGCGAAGATGAGGGCAAGCGCGATCTGCTTGTCGGTGAACGGGTTCACTTCATCGCGGGTGAGCGTGAACGTGCCAATAGCCGTCCCCTCACGCAGGAGGGGGATGCCAAGGATGGATCTATATCCGAATGCCTTTTGATAGCCAGCCGCGCGGTAATCGGGATCGGCCAGAACGTCTGGAATATGAATTGCCCTGCCTTCCAGTGCGGCACGCCCGGTCGCGCTGCCGCGGTTCGGTTGCAGCGGATGGTTCAACGCGTATTGCACCGCCTCGTCTGCAAAACCGTAATTGGCGCGTATCCGATATGCGTCGCCCTCCCGCATCATGATGGCACCCTTGTCGGCTTCGCAAAGCCGCGCCGCCGACTCCGTTAGCGTATTGAGCACCATCTGTAGATCGAACGTCGAGCGGCTGATGACCTTGAGCACGTCGGCGGTGGCGGTCTGCTGCTGGAGGGATTCACGCAGCTCGTTGAGCAGGCGCGAGTTCTCGATAGCGATGACGGCCTGTGCGGCAAAATCCGTTAGCAGTTTAACCTGCTTATCAGAAAAAGGCCGAACCTCGGTGCGATATATAACAATGGCTCCGACCAACTCGTCCTCCTTGAGCATCGGGATCCCCACTACGCTTCGTGCGCCGGCGACCTTGACCAGGGCCGAGCCCACATGACGCTCCTCAGTCGCGATATCGTCGAAACGGACCACGCCCTTTGCTTCAACCACGCGGCCAGCCACTGATCGATCCAGGGGAACAACCGGTTCTCGCCGCCGCAGTTCTTCGAACGCAGCCGGGACATTGTAGTTGGCTGCATGTCTCATATTGGTTCCGTCGAATAACGACAAAATTCCGAATTGCGCCTCGCAGAGGTGAACCGCATTTTTTAACATTGTGTCGAACACCGGCTGCAGTTCGCCGGGCGAGCTGGAGATAACTTTGAGAACCTCCGAGGTCGCAGTCTGCTGCTCTAGCGCCTCGGACAGATCGTCGGTGCGCTGCCGCAGCTCGTTGAGCAGCCGCGCGTTTTCGATTGCAATGACTGCTTGGGCAGCGAAATTTTTGACCAGCTCGGTCTGCTTGTCGGCGAATGGGCGAACTTCCTGACGATAGATTGAGATTACACCGACCACCCGATCGTCATTGAGCATTGGAACCGCAAGTACGGTCCGCGCACCCCCGAGCCTGACTATCCCTTCTTCCGGTTGTTCCACAGCCATGTCAGCGACCTGGACGACCTGTTTGGTCGCGGCCACACGACTGAGAGTGGGCGACGCCGCAAGCGGCCGCACGGGGTCTCGAGCTCGTGCTTCAACATATGCCGGCGGACCATTGTGCAGGGCAGCGCGCCGATACGCATTGCCCTCAAACAATACAAGACTGCCAAACTTGGCACTGCAAATTCGTACCGCGTTTTCAAGGATGGCATCAAAGACTGGCTCAAGTTCGCCAGGCGAACTTGAGATGGTCTTCAGCACCCCTGTGGTCGCCGTCTGCTGTTCCAGCGCCTCGCTCAGGTCGTCGGTCCGTTGCCGAAGGTCTTTGAGGAGCCGCGTGTTCTCGATGGCGATGACGGCCTGTGCGGCGAAGTTCTTGACCAGCTCGATCTGCTTGTCGGTGAACGGCCGAACTTCCTGGCGGAAAATGGTGATGACGCCTATCAGGTCGCCTTCTTTCAGCATAGGCACCGCGAGGATGGTCCGATAACCGCCAAGTTCGACGCCAGCGACGGCCAATGGATCGCGCTCGATGTAGCCTCGCTCCTTCGTGATGTCGGCGAAATGGGTCACCTGCTTTGTCCTTGCCACACGGCCAAGGGGTACGTTTGGGCCCGGACGGATGGGCGCGCGCTGCATAAACTCAGCAAATGCGTGCGGGGCATTGTGCAGCGCGCCGACGCGGAAGGCGTCGCCCTCGCAAAGTAATAGTGCGCCGAACTTGGCATCGCAGATCCGCGTCGCGTTCTCCAGTAAGGTCCCGAACACCGGTTCTAACTCGCCGGGCGAACTGCTGATGACTTTGAGCACCTCGGACGTTGCCGTTTGCTGCTCCAGAGCCTCGGAAAGATCGTCGGTGCGCTTTTGCACCTCATCAAACAGCCGCACGTTCTCGATCGCGATCACCGCTTGGTCGGCAAAGGTCTTGATCAGCTCAATTTGCTTGTCGGTGAACGGCTTCACCTCAAAGCGGCGGATGCTGATAACGCCGATCGCCTCATTTCTCCTGAGCATAGGAACGGCTAAAATCGTTCGGTGACCGCGGCGCAGCGCCATCTCGCGGCCTTCCGGGAACTCCTCGCTAGTCGACAGATTGTGGACGTGGATTGGCGTGCGGTCCAAAAAGACACGCCCCGCCACCCAGCCGCGTCCGATCTCGTATTCAGTCGCGCCGGCGCCGATCGGGCCGTACATCGCTTTGATGTGAAGCTTGTCGCGCTGATGCAGGAATATAACACAATCATAGGCCTCACAAAGTTTCGCCGCCGAACTCGACCAGCGTGTTGAGCACCGCTTGCAGATCAAAGGTCTCGCGGCTGATAACCTTGAGCACGTCGGCGGTGGCGGTTTGTTGCTGTAATGATTCGCGCAGCTCGCTGAGCAAGCGGGTGTTCTCGATGGCGATGACAGCCTGGGCGGCGAAGGTCTCGGCGAGTTCGATCTGCTTGTCGGTGAACGCCTCGACGAAGCCGCGCATCAACACCAGCACGCCGATTGGCTTCCCTTCGCGAAGCAACGGAACACCAAAGGTTGTGTGCACGTTCTCGAAGCCCGGAACGTTCGTTATTTTGAATTCTGGGTCGGCCTTGGTGTCTTCGATTTGAACGGCCTTACCCGCGCTGAGAACGCGGCCAACGATCGATCCCCGGTCCGGTTTGGCAGCCGGAACCGGATGTTCGTTCATGAATTGGTCTTGTTCTGGCGAATAGCCGTAGCTTGCGACGTGGTGGAAAAAACCATCCCTGGCGAGTCGGATTGACGCTCTGTCGGCGCGGCAGAGTCGGGCCACCGACTCGACCAGCGTGTCAAACACGGCCTGTAAATCAAACGCCGAACGACTGATGACCCGCAGCACCTCGGATGTCGCGGTCTGCTGCTCCAGCGCCTCTTCAAGCTCACAGGTACGCCGGTCGAGTTGTTCCTGCAGGTCGGCAATGGATACGTGTGCGGTCGGCGCTTTGCGAGCCTTGGGCCTAATCGTCCTATGACGCTGGCCCTTCACCGGCTGTCCGCTTCCACCGCGTCGCTGCATGTCGTCCCCTCCGGCGGGTCACGACGATGCTCAATCCTATGCAAATCCTAGCAGTCGCGCCATGGCAGAAACGCCCTGCGGGAGAGACAAGGAAGCCGACACGGTGCCAAACCAACGAACCATCGCGGGCCAAAATCCACCTTTGTCCGCTTTGGTCCAATAGCGGACAAACGCGGGTGCAGTCGGATTGTCCGTCAACAGACCGATAGCTCGCCGCTGATCTGCGCTACGGCTTTTTCACTTCAGCCGCGCGCTGATCTTGTCGAGCCCAGCTTTAGCACACGCTTCGTCGAGATCGCCGCCCGGAGCGCCGCCGACGCCAATCGCAGCGATTGCCTCGTTGTTAAGTTTGATGCGAAAAGCGCCGGGTTGCAACGCGACGTGGTCGAACTTGGCAACGCCGCCGGCCGGCGGCGTCGGCCCTATGCGCTTGGCGATGGCGGCGCTCGAATCCTCATTACGCGCCGCGCCGAGCATGAGCACCGTGTAGGCCTTGTCATAGGAGCTGTTGACTGCGATCAGTCCGGCGCCGTCCCCGCGTAGCATCGCCTGCGTCACGCCGTCGGTATCGATGATCGTTGCCGCGACCCGGTAGCCCTGCTTGGCGCAAGTCGCCACCGCCTCGGTCACCGCTTCCGACGCCAGCGCCGCAGACAGCCGGTGGGTGGTGAGCACGTCCTGGGCCGCCGCAAGCGTCGTGGCGCCAATCGCGATGCCCAAGGCGCCGGTGAGTGCGACGATGCGATTATTCATGAGAAACACCCTCCCTTGTTTGATTGCCGCGTATTGTAGAGCGCTTGTCGCAAAAGCGGACGCAAATTTTTGTGAGATCCCACCCACTTGCCGGCATAGCGGACAAACGTGGGTGCGGTTGGAATGTTCGTTTTGTGCCAAAGCCGATATCGCGCCTGGCTCGCTTCCCGAGCGCCGCATCATCAAACGGAAATGATTTTCCGCCGACTTCGATTACCTTGTCGGCACGCTACCGCGAGTGGCATCATACCCGCGGTTGCAGATTTATACGGGGAGGACGACATGGGAACGATCAAGATTGCGGTATTCGGGCTGCTCGCGGCGGGGTTGGCGCTGGCGGCGGCACCGGCATCTGCCCAGACCCAGACGCTCGAGGTAAGGGTAGACGGCTTAAAGAATGGCGGAGTGATCCCGAACCAGTATTGCTTCTGCGTGCCGGCGGCACAGGGGCATGTGGCACCCGGCCCCGATAAGAGTCCGGGCATCTCGTGGTCCAACGGACCGGCCGGCACCAAGTCTTATGTCATCACCCTAACCGATATCGATAATGCAGCAGAACAACGCGAAAAACTGAACAAGGAAGGCATGACGGTTTCATCGTCGGCAGCGCGAAGAACAGTTTTTCACTGGGTCCTGATCGATATTCCTGCGAACGTCACGTCGCTACCCGAAGGCGCTGAATCGGAAGGTCGCGTGCCACACGGCAAACCGCAAATGCCGGCCATGGTTGGGGTACGCGGGCTAAACGCCTTCACGAATTTCATGGCGGCCAACGAGCAGATGAAGGGCCAATGGTTCGGTTATGACGGTCCGTGTCCGGCTTGGAACGACGAACGCGCGCATCGTAATGTTTTCACGGTCTATGCGTTGAGCGTGCCGTCGCTCAATCTCAGCGGAGCATTTGACGGGTCCGCGGTGATGGCGGCGCTAGAGGGCAAGGTACTGGCTAAGGGCGAACTGGTCGGCCTTTCCTCGACTAACCCGGATGTGATCGCGAAGCTGCCGAAGTAGGAAACTGGCAGACAGGCGGCGCCATACACTCGTGGTGAGGTAATGCTAATGGCTTGCCAGAGTCCGCTTCGGGTCAATCGCGGCCTAGCCGATCAGCCCTAAAACCGGCCTTTGTCCGTTGTTAGTCCAATATGCGACAAACTCGGGCGCGGTTGGTTTGTCCGCGATGTGCCAATAGCGACCGACGCACCGCAGCAAACAGCATCTCTATTCGATCACCTCGTCGGCGCGCGCGAGCAGCTGCGGCGGCACATCGACGCCGAGTGCCTTAGCGGTCTTGAGGTTGAGCACAAGCTCCAATTTGGTGGGCTGCTCCACTGGGAGATCGCCGGGGTTGGCGCCTTTGAAAATCTTGTCAATCAGGCCTGCCGAACGGCGGTAGAGATCGGGATAGCTCACGCCATAGCTGAAAAGTCCTCCTGCATCGACAAATTCACGCGAGGGATAGGTGGTGGCGATTTTCTCCTTGGCCGCCAATTCGATGATCATTGCTCCATTCGCTTGAGTGGTGGCGTCGATCCCCACCAAAATGGCATTGACCATGTGATCGACTACCATCCCGAATGCGTTCGCAATGTCCTGCGCGTTGCGAACGTCGAAAAGCTCGATCGCAATACCGAGAGTTGCCGCAACCGCCTGGCTTGCGTCCCATTGCGGAGCAGAAACGGGATTCCCCATGTTTTGCATAAAGGCCACGCGCGAGATTGACGGAAGCATCTCCTTCATCAGCTCGATACGCTTACCAGCCAGTTCGGTGACGAACGCGCTCAAACCCGTGATGTTGCTGCCCGGGTGCGCCAGGGTGGCGACAACGCCTACGCCGAGCGGCTCGCCGATGGCAGCCATGACCACGGGGATTGTCTTCGTCGTCTCCTTGGCAGCCCGAGCAGCAGGGGTCCCCCGCGTGACTATGAGATCGACACGTCCTCGAACTAGCTCTAGCGCAAGCGCCGGGAACCTGTCGGCGTGGCCATCAGCCGAACGATATTCAATGACGAGGTTTTGCCCCTCAACATATCCCAGTTGCTGAAGCCCCTGCCGCAGCGCGTTGAAATTCGCTGCATTCGAGGCCAGCGGAATAGTTTCCAATATCCCGATCCGATAGGTGCGATTTGTTTGCGCCCGCGCCGCCACCGGCCACGCAGCCACCGCACCGCCGAGAAGGGTGATGAACTCGCGCCGCCTCATGCCCGACCCCAAGCTCAGGAGGCGGCATTTTAGCGGCTCAAACGAGTACTTTGATAGGGCTGAAACCGGCATCAAAACCATTGCCGCAGAGTGCACAGCCAATGTCACTGTCGGGTCAAACGCGGCCTAGCCGTTGACGCCCCGTGCCAACTTTTGTCCGTTGTTAGTCCAATAGGCGACAAAAATCGGTGCGGTTGGTTTGTCCGCTTTGTGCCAATGGTGGATATATGCGGTATAATTTGCCCGTAGTCCTCGTGCTGACGGGCCGATCTAATGAGGCCGCGCCGTTTAGGCCGTCGGTGCTCTGAGCTACGCGACAATACCGGCTCAGGCTGCTCATGGACGATCCATTGAAGCAAGCAAAAGCCAAGGCGGCCGCTACCTACGACGCCGCAGCTGATCATTTTGATGATGAGTCGCTCGGTTTCTGGAAACGAATCGGCGAGCGCACCGTAGCTCGCCTTGCGTTGCCGGCCGGTGCCAATGTGCTCGACGTCGGCTGTGGGACGGGAGCCTCGGCCCTGCCGGCGGCGCAAATCGTCGGACCGAACGGTTTCGTCGTGGGAGTAGATTTGTCTGCACGTCTACTTGACCGGGCCCGAACCAAGACAGCGATGGGCCACCTTACGAATGTCGAGTTCCGCCTTGCAGATATGACGGCTCTTGGGTTCCCGGACGGGCACTTCGATGCCGTCATAAGCGTTTTTTCGATTTTCTTCGTGCCGGATATGGGAGCTTTGGTGCGCGAGCTGTGGCGTATGGTGCGACCCGGCGGGAAACTGGCAGTAACCACGTGGGGTCCGCGGATCTTTGAACCAGCCTATTCTCGCTGGCTCGCGGCGGTTAAACGGGAACGTCCGGATCTCCATAGCGCCTTCAATCCGTGGGATCGCATCACGGATGTTGAGGTGGTAAGGCGTTTGTTGCGGGATGGTGGCGTCACGGAGGCTGACATCATAGCGGAAGATGGGTTGCAGCCTCTGCGCTCAGCCGAAGATTGGTGGATAATCGCAAATGGATCGGGGCTTCGGTGGACCATCGAGCAGATGGGACCGGAGACCGCAGCGCGGGTAAGGGCGGATAACGTCCAATGGCTGCGTGAAAATGAAATCAAAGGCATCGAGACGAACGCGATTTATGCCATCGGTAACAAGCCGTCCTAGGCGGGCGAACAATCCGACAAGAAGGGGGTGCGCGGATAGGTGCGGCTGGAATGTCCGCTAAGTGCCCAAAACCGGACTCATGCACCGCAGCAAACAGCAACTCTACTTGATCACCTCGTCGGCGCGAGCGAGCAGCGAAGGCGGCACGGTGAGGCCGAGCATCCGTGCAGTTTGATGATTGACGACCAGTTCAAACTTGGTTGATTGCACAACTGGCAAATCCGCAGGTTTCGCGCCCTTCAGGATGCGCCCCGTATAAAGCCCCGCTTGATGAAACGCGTCGGTGACATCGGCTCCGTAGCTCATCAGTCCACCGAACGCCGGATAGTCGCGCGAGGTAAAGGCCGACGGCAGGGTGTAACGCATCGCAAGCAGCCCCAATTGCAAACGTCGGCTGTTGAAGAAGCCGCATGGCTGCGGAAACTAAAGCCAGAAGTGTGCGCATTTTGTAGTCTCCTTTGGTCACTCCGAAAGCGGCATGCTTGGCACCGTCGAAGCGTTCGAATTCATATCGAATAGTTGTTCGTCTACTTATCGCTGCGGGAAAAACCCGGGCCCATATCCCAGGCCAACGGGTAATAGGGACGATCCACGCTGCGGCACCAATTCTCCCATCCCCGTTCAAGCGTAAAGCCGGCGCGGCCCTTGGTGTTGGCGGCGATTTCACCGTCGCTCAAATAAGTAACCTCGCCCATTGCCAGCGCCTTGCCGAGCATCTGGGCGTTGATTTCGGTGTAGATCGAGGTAAACACCGCCTCGCGCAACGACCTGCCGACTACCACGCAGCCGTGACCACGCATGAGAGCCACGGTGCGCATGCCAAGCGAATTGGCAAGGTCGCGCGCCATCTCCATGTTGGTAACGAGCAAGTTGGTGCTGTCGCCGAATTTGTCACGAATGTCCCAATTCGGAACGTCGCGGCCGACTGGCGAGGCCATGTGCATGATCGCGCAGAAGCACTGCTTTTTCACTACCGAGAACGGAACGATGTTTGGACTGTGGTTGTGAACGACCGACCCGACGTCGGGACGCGCCTCCAGCACGGCGCCATGAATAAACCTCTCCGTATACGGCTTTCCGGGTTCAGGGCCGACAACCGTGCCGTCGAGTGTAAATTCCATAATGTCGTCGATCTCGACGCACATCGGCGCTCGGGCGCGGGCCATGAGAAAATGGCCGGGGTTGTCCGGATGACGGATCGACACGTGGCCGAATGAATCGAGTACGTTGTTGTCGGCGAGAATCCGGTTCGCGGTGACGAGATCATCTTTCAATCGGTACAAGTCAGTCATCCTGCTGCTCCAAGTTCGCCTCTGCGGTGATTGAAGCATCCTCGACCAAGGCAACTCTCCTCCCCCGTCCATAACCAGCAAACAAATCAAGACGAAGTCGCGAACTACGTCAGCCCTATTTTGTCTTCTCGCGACTTCCGTCCAGCATCCAGGAGAACATCTCCTTGGTGCGGCGCGTCCTTGATTTGGGTCAAGCATCCCCAAGACAGCAATTAAACGCTGTGCGAAGATTGAAAGAATGCGCCTGATATTGCCGCACTGCGATATCGGGTGACCTTCTTGGCGCAGCACGGTGCAGGCAATGACAAGCTAAAAGCGTGCGGGACCGCAAATCCGAAACTTGAAACGCGTTACGCTTTTCTTGGCCAATTCGCGACGCAGCGTTGAAATTACCTCAAGCTTATGTTCGAACGGCCGTTTATCCAGCGAGCTTGCATCGTTCTGATCGACAATTCAAGGACTTCGGTCATAAGGAGACGCAAGAAATTTCTAGACGGAGATCGATGCTTCGATAAACAAGCGAGGCGTGGCAGGTATCGAACGCAACCGATAAGATCAATTAATTTATTGCTTTCCTGTTCGATTCACAGAATACATTTTGAAATTATACGGAGCAGCGGCAGCACGGCGATTGAGAAAGGAAAAGACAAATGCGACGCCTAATTGTTGGCATGACCGGTGCAACCGGCGCAATTTTCGGTGTGCGAATACTTGAGGCACTTAAAGACTGCGACGTGGAATCGCATCTTGTAATTAGCAACTGGGCGCGGCGAACTATTGAGCATGAGACGCCTTACACCGTTAAACAAGTGTGTGCGTTGGCCAATGTTTACCACAATTCAGCGAACATGGCGGCGAAAATCTCCTCAGGCTCGTTTATTACCGATGGTATGGTGGTGATACCGTGCTCGATGCGAACGCTGAGCGGCATCGCACACGGTTATGGCGAACACCTCATCCATCGTGCTGCCGATGTAATTCTCAAAGAACGGCGACGGCTGGTGCTCGTCGTGCGCGAGTCGCCGTTATCCGAATTGCACCTCGAAAACATGCTGAAGCTAGCCCGCGCGGGGGCATCGATAATTCCGCCAATGCCTGCCTTTTACAACCATCCAAAATCTATCGATGATATCGTCGACCATATCGTGGCGCGTGTGCTTGACCAGTTCGGCATCACTGCGCGTTTTGCCAAGCGCTGGGACGGCAAAATGAAGATGACGTCCCAGCTAAATGCCGAGCCGACGGACAACAACTAATGGCCGCGCCATGACTGCGGTAAATGCCTTACATCGGGGATTGGCTATCCTGCGTGCGATCAATGACGGCCACGTGCAGCTTCGCGAGATCAGCGCGGCTGCCAAACTGCCGAAGTCGACAATCGCTCGCATGTTGGAAACCTTGGTCGCCGATGGCTACGTGGCCCAGGATAGTGAGAAAGGTTATCACGTTACCGCGCGTGTCTTGACCCTCTCGCGCGGCTATAACGCCCACGAGTTCCTGCTCAAGGCGGCGCAACCCGTTTTGGAGGGCCTGCGTAAACATCAGGTCTGGCCGAGCGATCTTGCGGTATTCGATCAAGACGCCATGGTTGTTCTCGACACTGGCCGTGATCCGGGCACATTGTCGCTCAACCGTACCGTCGGGTCGCGCCTGCCGGTGCTGGTGACGTCGCTTGGCCGCGCTTTTCTCGGCTTCGCCGACGACGAGCTGGTTGACCGGACGCTTTCCCGCCTAGCCCGATCGACTGATGCTTTTGATGCGCCGGCAAAGAATGCCGCCGCTGTGCGACGCGTGCTCGGCCAAGTCCGGCGGCAAGGTTATGCGACCGGCGATCGCGAATACCAGCGTACCACCCGTACTCTTGCGGTGCCGGTCCTGGTCAATTCCGCGCCGGTGGCGAGCCTAAACATCATGGTGGTGCCAAGCGCGATGAGAATGGAGCAATTGGTGAAAAGCCTGCTGCCGGCGCTAAGCGCCGCCGCCAGGACAATAGGCACCGCGCTAACGCAAACGTCGCCGGGCTGATGTAGCAGTACAACAAGTTGGCATTTTCGCGCCAGCAGTGAAATCCCGATCCCTTTCTGCGGGCTAATACTGAAGCCTCTGGAACAATTGATTTTTCTAGCGTTGCCCACAACCGTTTCGCAGTGTGGCCTATTCGCTGCGTTCCATCTAGCGGAATGACATTCCGAAAATGCTTGAGACGAGTTGCGAGACCCGCTAGCGTCACTCGTTTTTGGCGTGCGCCGGTTCGTGCCGCCGTCATCTCGCGCGGGAAGAGGTACGCAAATGAACAAGATTGTCGACGTGCCGCTCGTCGGTTCGCATAAGCCTCAAGCGACCAATGCTATCGGCGAAAACCCGATCGCGGATTTGCGTGAATGGTTGGAACGGGTGGAGGGAATTGGCGAGTTGACCCGAGTGCAACAGCCGGTTGACCGCGACGAAGAAATGAGCGCGATCTCATATCTGGTCGCCAAACAGCACCCCTCGCCGGCTGTCCTATTTGAGCGACCGCGCGGTTTCGAAAAGAGCGCAATCGGCGCCAGGATGTTGTGGAATATTCTCGGCCCCAGTGTGAAGCGCGTCGCGCTCACGCTTGAGGAACCGGCGGATACGCCGACAGTCGAATTGATCCGGCGTGTAAAGGACAAGCTCAAGCGGCGTCTGCCGCCGCAGGAGGTGTCTGCTGATCAAGCTCCGGTCTATGAGAATACCGTCACTGGAAAAAATATTGATTTGAATTTGTTGCCGATCCCGCGGCACTGGCCGCTCGATGGCGGCCGTTATGCCGGCACCGCCGACGCGGTGATTACCCGCGATCCTGACAGCGGTTATCTCAATATCGGCACCTATCGAATGATGCTGCAGGGAAAGTCACAGGTCGGGCTCTACCTTTCGCCCGGCAAGGACGCACGTTTGCACATCACTCGGGCGTGGCAACAGGGCAAGTCCATCAATGTCGCCGCCGCCTGGGGCATCGATCCCCTGTTCATGTTGGTTGGCTCGCAGACATTTCCCAAGAATGTGTCCGAATACGAATACGCCGGCGGCATTAAGGGCCAGCCGATACCGGTCGTTCGCGGCATGACGACCGATCTTCTGATCCCCGCCAACGCGGAGCTCGTTGTTGAAGGTGTTGTCCGGCCAAATTCGGTGAAATCGGAAGGACCGTTCGGGGAGTTTCCCGGTTATTACGGCCGGCCTGAAGCCGGCTGTCCGCTCGTCGACATCACCGCAGTGCACTACCGATCACAGCCAATTCTGACCAACGCCCTGATGGCGGATTATCCATCCTGCGAACAGAGCGGCTTTTTCTCGGTGATTCGATCAGCAAAGATCTGGGACGATCTCGACAAGCTCGGCATCCCCGGAATCCACGGGGTCTATTCGCATCCAGCGGCCGCGGGCGGGTTCGGCATGACCGTCATCAGCCTTGAACAGCGTTACGCCGGCCATGCCGCTCAGGTGCTGGCACTCGCGGCCCAGGTTCCCGGCGGCGCCTACTACACGAAATGGATTATTGCCGTCGACGAGGACATCGACCCGACCGACATGGATCAGGTGATCTGGGCGATGGCGAGCCGGTGCAATCCGATCGACGACATCGATATCCTGCGCAACACTTGGAGTACCTGGCTCGATCCCACCCAGAACCCGCCGGAAAAGCGGCCTTACGGCTCGAAGGCGCTGATCAACGCTTGCAAAGAGCATCGCCACCTTCCGGTTTTTTCCAAACGCACCACGCTGCGTAAGAAAATCTACGATCAGGTTGCTGCGCGTTGGACGGAACTTGGCTTGTCGGGCGAGGCTCCGGCCGTGCGGGCGTTCGAAGCCGAGAGTACGGTCACGTATCACGAGGTCGGCGGGTTCGAACCTGGGCGCCAGCCGGGCGAGAAAAAGCCGATGGACAAGACAAACAACAAGAAAATCAAAAAAAAGAAGATGTGAGGCCCGGCTCGGTCCGCTCGAGCGATCATAAGAAATGTTCGTAACAACCTTGCTACTCCCGACGTTCCGTCGCGCACCCTCTCTGTAACGTGGAGTACTTCAATCATGGCTTCCAATATCCATCCGAAAGACATGCGAACATGGATCGCAGAATTGGAGGAAGCTGGTGAACTTATTCGTATATCCAAACCGGTCGACCCGCTCACACAGATGGGCTCACTACTCTATCAATCGCGAGAAAAGGCGCTTTTCTTCGAAAAACTACCGCATGGCTGGCGCTCGCTCGGTCAAGCCCCGGCAAATACTCGCCATGCGGCCATCGCCTTCGGCGCCAACCAAGAAACCATGGTGCCATTGATCGCCGAGCGCATGGGCAAACGCATTGCGCCGGTGATGGTCGAGGACGGGCCGGTCAAGGAGGTCAAGCTCGGCAAGAATGAATTCGATCTCACGCATCTTCCGGTTCATGTCGCCGGCCAACGCGACGGCGGCCCGGTGATCGGCTCAGGCCTTGTCGTGTCGAAGGACCCCGACACCGGGCAGCGGAACGTGAGCTTCCATCGCCTCCAGATCAAGGGGCCTAACAAATCCGGCATTCTGCTTTACCCCCGCCATACCTGGAAGAACTACGTAAAATATCAAGCGCGAAACGAACCGATGCCGGTTGCAATCTTTATCGGTCACTATCCGCTCTATTACGCCGCGGCGGCGACGACAGCTGCCTATGGGCTCGATGAATTTGAGATTGCTGGTGGCTATCTCGGTGAGCCTGTGCGCCTCGTAAAATGTGAGACAGTGGATCTCGAGGTTCCTGCCGACGCGGAGATCGTTCTTGAGGGTCATATCCCGCCGAATTATCGTGAGGAAGAAGGACCGTTTTCTGAATTTCAAGACTACTATGTGACCGGCACAGGCAAAAATCCGATCGTTGAGTACCAGTACATGACGCGCCGGCACGACGCGATCTTCAAAAATCTCCAGAACGGTTCGGAGATGGAGGGTTGCGTCTTTCATAAAATCCCAATGAGCGCAGCCATATTCCGGCGACTCAAGGATGTCGGTGGTGGTCCCAATCTGCACAATGTGATGGTGATGCCCGGCGTTTTCGGAGTGGTTGTGCAAATGACGCCGCGGGCCTATGGCGAAGCCAAGAATCTGCTGTTGGCAGCGCTATCGTCCGAATACCAGCATCCGAAAGTTGCCATGGCAGTCGATGCGGATGTCGACATCTTCAATCCATCAGAGCTGATGTGGGCGCTTTCGACGCGCGTTGATCCGCAAAAAGATGTGACGATTATCTCCGGCACACATAATCACGCCATGGACGCAAGCTTGGCGGAGCTCGGCGCGCCAGGGACGCCTCTTTGGCAGCGCTTTGGGTCGAAGATGCTGATCGATGCGACGATTCCACCGCCAGCCGATGCCGAAGCCCGCGCGATGTTCGAACGCATTCGGCCGCGCAACCCGCAACTGCGGCTCGAAGATTTCGCTGCTGAAAGCTCTCTCCCGCTAGTTCGCGCCCTTTCCCCGATGTTCTTTGGGTCAAAGCTCTTGGGCGAACGCTGAACCTGAGGAACTCGCAATAACAATGAGATCTGCAGTACCAATGGTTCGATGCGCCCGATAATGTGTGTGGAGGCTAAAATGTCGAAACGGTGGCTTTGCACGATTGCACTGTTGTTGATGAGCTTCGGCACCCAATCATGGGCGCAGAGCTGGCCAAGCAAGCCTATCCGGGCGATCGTGCCGTACAGTCCCGGCAGCGCGACTGACATCATTCCGCGCACGATTTTTGCCAAGGTCCAAGAACAACTGGGCCAGCCGATTATTGTCGAAAATCGTCCCGGGGCATCGAGCACGATTGGCACCGTAACGGTGGCAAAGGCTGAGCCCGATGGCTACACGATCCTAGTCGCCTCCTCGGCCTATACCATCGTGCCATTGACAGTTGCGAATTTGCCCTATGATCCGTTGCGCGACCTGGTGGCGGTAACCCCGTTGGCCAATATGGCCAATGTGCTGGTTGTCTCTCCGGACAAAGCAGTCAAGACCGTCGGCGAGTTCGTCACAGCGGCTCGAGCGCGGCATGGATCGATGAATTATGTCACCATCGGAGAAGGAAGCGCGGCACATCTCAATTCCGTGCGGTTTCTTCGTGCCGCGGGCTTCGAAGCACAGCCGATACCCTATAAAGGGTCGCCGGCAGGGCTGACCGACGTCATGACCGGGCGGGTCGACTTTTATTTCTGTCCGCTGTTGCCTGCGCTTTCTCTGATTCGCGACGGCAAGCTCACGGCGCTGGCGGTGAGTAGCTTGGATCGCTCACCTAAATTGCCCGACGTGCCAACCACCATCCAAGCCGGGTTCCCGAACTCCGAGTATAATTTCTGGTTCGGTGTGTTCGCGCCCGCCAAAACTCCACCCACCATCATCCAACGGCTTTATGAGGAGATTACCAAGGCACTGCACGATCCGGGTGTGCAGGAAAAGTTGTCGAATCTCGGCGTCCAGCCGATGCCCATGACGCCGGCCCAGTTTGATGACTATGTCCGCAAGGAACTCGAGCAAAACGCGGTGCTCGTGAAGGCAGCGGGCATCAAAGCTCAATAACGGCGAACTCATTTGGCATCTTTGTCTATAGGAAAAGTCCATGATCGTCGATTTTCAACATCATTTCACGCCGCGCGAACTGTTCAAAGAGGACTTGGGTGACAAGCTAATCATCGCTTTCGACGAAACGGGTGCGCCGAGCTACACTTCGCACAAATTGCTTTATGATCTGGATGAACACATCCGCATGATGGACGTCGCCGGTATCGACGCCGCCTTCTTGACTAGCGCCGCCGCGATGTGTGCCGATATCGAGCGGTCGAAACTGGTCAACGACAAGGCCAAGCAAGCCGAGCGCGACTATCCGGGGCGCTTCATCGGAGCCGCCCATGCCCATCCGCTGGGCGGCGCGCAGGCATTCAAGGAGCTGGCGCGCTGCGCACACGAGCTTGGCTTCCCGGGCGTGGTCATCACGTCGGAAGCCGATGGGCTGTTCCTCGATGCTCCGGAATACGAACCGTTCTGGACGGAAGCTGAAAAACTCGGACTGTTCGTTTTCGTACATCCGGCGCTGAAGCTGAATTTCCCCCAGCAGTTCGACGCCTACGACACGGCGCGCTCGGTCGGGCGTGAATTCTCGCTGATCATGG
Source organism: uncultured Alphaproteobacteria bacterium (assembly GCA_963709855.1). GTDB lineage: Bacteria > Pseudomonadota > Alphaproteobacteria > Rhizobiales > Xanthobacteraceae > Pseudolabrys. Next base: position 35,228 of record CAVPXX010000012.1, read on the forward strand.
CCACGATTCGGTTGGTCAATGGCGGCGTCTTCGACCGCCATCCGTCCCTCATGGTGCATATGGCGCACCTCGGCGGCGGCATCGCTTCCATGCTCGGCCGCATTCGCAGCTATCAGGACAAGGACTTCTGGGGCTTGCGCGGCAACGCCAAGCATGGCCGCACCTGCGAGAAGGATTTCGATTACTACCTGCGCAACAACTTCATGTTCGACACCGCCGGCTTCTGCGGCGCCATCGGCAGCGTCAAGACGGCATTGGTGGAGATTCCGGCCGAGCGCATCGTCTTCGCCACCGACTACCCGCAGGAGATTCGCGGGCGCGAGGTGGTGCGTGATTTCGTCCGCGATATCCGCAAGCTCGGGCCGGTCGGCGAGAAAATTATGTGCGGCAATGTCGATGTATTGCTGAAAGGGTGGAATTTGCCCCCTTCGAAGCCGTTAAAGATCCGGTAAAGGCGACGAAGGAACAGCCTAAAACACTGAGCATGGCGGAGGAGACCTTGACGATGGTCAAGGTCATTTTGGATGAGCCCGACTATTCAACTTAAAGAAAAATAGCTGTTTGGCGCCGTCATGCGGCTCGGGAAAGCCAGCCGGCAAATGCTGCAAGGATGCACAGCTTGGCCCGAGGAATCAGCTCGCCGCTATCGGCGGCAGGGCTATTGGGCTAACTTAACGCTCTACGACATGTTGCTCCATTCGGTCGTTGCCTCGCCGGACCGTATCGCGTTGGTGCACGGCGCGCGGCGCCTCAGTTATGCGGAACTTCGTATCGCGATCAACCGGCTGGCCGGCCACCTGATCGATCTTGGATTTCAGCCCCTTGATCGTGTCGTGTTCCAACTGCCCAATTCGATCGAGTTTGTCATCGCGTTCTTTGCGCTGCTAAGCATTGGCGTGATCCCGGTACTGGCACTACCGGCGCATCGACGTGAAGAAATCGCGCACATATTCGCTCGCACGAAAGCGGCGGGCTACGTCGTGCCCGACCGCTGGCACGGCTACGACTATCGATTGCTCGCTGCGGAAATGTCCAGCTTGGCACCGTCGCTGCGCAACGTGCTCGTGCTCGGTGAGCCCGGCCCCAATCAGATATCCTTGAGCGACCTGCTTGCGCATGACGGTAGCCGCGACGACAACGCCAGGGCCCTCGCCGGCTTCTCCCCGGCGCCCAATGAAGTCGCCCTGATGCTGCTGTCGGGCGGAACGACGGGCCTGCCGAAGCTCATCCCGCGCACGCACGACGATTACGTCTATAATTGCCGCCAGTGCGGCACCGTCGCCGGCTTCAACGCCGCGACCGTGTTCCTGGCCTTGCTGCCGATGGCGCATAACTACACGCTCGGCTGTCCCGGCGCGCTTGGCGCGCTGGCCCACGGCGGCACGGCCGTGATTGCACCGGACGCGAGCATCGAAACCGTCGCTCGCTTGATCGAAACCGAGCGCATCACGGTTATCTCCGCTGCCGTTCCGTTAATCGTCAACTGGCTGAACGCCGATCTTCCTCAACATCGCGATTTTTCCAGCATGCGCGTGGTGATGAACGGCGGCGCGAAGCTCGCGCCGGAACTGCGCCGCCGGGTCGAGCAGCGATTTGGCTGTACGTTTCAGGAGAGCTTTGGCACTGGCGAGGGGCTGCTGAATATGACCCGCCTCGACGATCCAGCCGAAATTCGCTTCACCAGCTCCGGGCAGCCAATATCGCCGGCCGATGAGATCCGCATCGTTGACGAGGCGGGCAATGACGTTCCGGATGGCACCGTCGGTGAACTGATCTGCCGCGGCCCGTATACCGTTCGCGGCTACTACAATGCCCCGCAAAAAGATCGCGCCGCCTTCACCAGTGACGGCTATTACCGCATGGGCGACATGGTGCGCCGGGTTGACGGCAATCTCTATGTCGAGGGACGCCTGAAGGACATCATCAATCGTGGCGGCGAAAAGATCAGTTGTGAGGAAGTCGAAAGTTACATTTTGGGCCATCCCAAGATCAAGAACGTCTGCGTGGTGGCAATGCCTGATGCTACGTTCGGCGAAAAGGCCTGCGCGTTCGTGATTCCAGTTGCAGGCAAGACAGTCGATTTGGACGAGATCAAAGGCTTCTTATTGGGCCGCAATATCGCGAAGTTCAAGTTGCCCGAGCGGCTCACGGTCGTGAACGAGTTTCCAATCAGCCCGGCCGGTAAAATTCTTCGCCGCGAACTACGTCAAGTTGCGGCGAAATCGATCGCGAACGCTCGTGCTTGAGGATCCCTTGCCATGAAATTATTCGAACGCTTAAATGTCGGCGGGATGACCATTCCCAATCGCGTGATGGTTCCGGCGATGGTGACACGGCTTTCCGGCGAGGACGGCCTGGTCAATAAGGACATCAGCGACCGTTATGTCCGTTACTCGCAGGGCGGCGCGGGTCTCATTGTGATCGAGGCCATGGCGGTCCATGCCGCCAAATCCGGTCCGCTGCTACGCATCAACGACGATAAGTTCGTGCCGGGCCTCACCGATCTGGTTCGGCGCATCCATGACGCATCGGACTCCAAGATAGTCCCGCAGATCATCCACTTCATGAAAGTGGCCAAATCGGGCTGGCGGCAGACGATCGATATGCTGTCGTTGGTCGAGATCGACCGCATCGTCGAGGAATTCGGCGACGCGGTTGCGCGGGCGCGCGCTGCCGGATTCGACGGCGCGGAGCTGCATTCGGCCCACGCCTACACGCTGGCATCGTTTCTGTCGCGCGCCAATCCGCGCTTGGACGACTATGGCGGCGACACGCTGGAAGGGCGCCTGCATTTGATCGGAAGGATTTTTGGAAACATTCGCCGCAAGGTCGGCGACGACTTTCCCGTCGGCGTCCGCTTCCTGGCTGACGAATTCATCAAGGATGGTTACACCGTCAACGATGCCAAACTCATCGGCCTACGGCTGGCTCAACTCGGCGCGGCGTATTTGTCATTATCCGTGGGTGGCAAGTTCGAGGATGCCATCCACGCTCCCGGCCAAGTGCCCTACCCCTACACCGGCTATTCGGGCGACCGCTGCATGCCGGGCGACTGGTATCCGGCAGTGCCACACGCGCACTTTTCGGCGGAGATCAAAACCTTTATCAGGGCGCATGGTTTCAATACGCCGGTCGCTACCGCCGGCAAAATCTCCAACCCCGACGACGCCGAGCGGCTGGTGGCGACCGGCGCTGTCGATATTGTCGGCATCGCACGCGGTCTCCTGGCCGACCCGGATTGGCCGAACAAGGTTCGTCGCCGCGACTTCGATCGCATCGTGAAATGTGACTACTGCAACGTATGCAAACATCTCGACGGCACGCACACTCGCGTCATATGCGCGCTTTGGCCGCAGGGCTCGCTGCAGGCACCGCCGGACGATAGCTCGAGCGAAGCGCCGTGCTGGAGCGCGGAAGGCGCAAACCTGACGGCAACAATGGGTAATGGCAAGGTCACACTGAAATGGAACAAGGCAGCCGGCGCCGCACGCTACGATGTTTGCCGGACCGACCCGCTCGGCAATGTCGAGATCGCGGACGCCGTCAAGGTTACGCGGTGGGAGGATCATGGCCTGCTGGCAGGCATGCCATATCGCTATCACGTGTGTGTCTACGGTGCCGCCGGGTGTGGTGGCGCCACCTCGAACACGGTCAGCGTGTCATTGCCTAGCTGAGTGCCACTTTCAGGAATTTCCTAAAATCCCGACCAACTACGCCGAAATTTCGAGCGTCTCCTTGTGGCCAAAGCCCTTTGTATTGTCGATCAGAACGATGCGAGCCGGCTGCAATCGATAGACGGCCGTTCGCGCATAGGCGTCGCGTAATTTCAATGGGCCCGCAGCCAATTGCCGAAGGAAAGGGTAACGCGCTTCAAGTTGTGCAAGGTGCCGCATTCGTTCATCCGCCGCTAGGATACGGCGGGCCGCACCAGCGATCTGCACGCCCCGAATTGTCGCAAAATCCGAATAATCGGGCGCCACCGTGGCTGCCACACGAGGATCCGCATCGATGTCCCGGGAATGCTGCGTATCGGGCTCAGATACCCAGACGAGCGCCAACCCCTCGCATGCATAAAACAGGTTCGTCGCATGCGCTCCGGCCGCACCACATGTAGCGAGCGACATCACGTGGTGCCCTGCGAGAAAGGAACGAATCTCGTCGCTTAAGTTTGTATTCATATTAGCTATTGCTCATCGTCTGTCGTGTGGAGATCTCTGCGGCAAGATCACCCAAAATGCAATTGACCGAATCGCCGGCCGGGATTCGAACTATAACTTCGGCGTCGCAAAGTTTATCGCTGGCCGCCGCGCAGCAACATCATGAACCGGGCCTGATCGCTCGCCTTTTCGCGGAACGTACCCTCGAAATGCGTAGTAATGGTTTTGGTGCCGAGCCTGTCGATCCCGCGTATTGACATGCAAATATGTTCGGCTTCAATCATCACCGCGACGCCGCGAGGCTTAAGAATCTGATTGATGGATAGTGCAATCTGCGAAGTGAGATATTCCTGGCTTTGTAGGCGTAGGGCATACGTATCGACCAGCCGCGCAAGTTTGGACAAGCCGACCACGCGATCCACCGGCATGTACGCGATGTGCGCCTTTCCGAAGAACGGCATCATGTGGTGTTCGCAATGCGAATTGAAGGTTATGTCCTTCACCAGCACAAAATCGTCATAGCCGGCTGTTTCGGTGAACGTGCGATCAAGCACCTCGGCAGGCGATTGGCGGTAACCTTCGTAGATTTCATCGAACGCGTCGATCACCCGTTTCGGTGTATCGCGCAATCCTTCACGGTTCGGGTCGTCGCCGATATACGCAATCAGCGTGCGAACGGCGGCTTCGGTCTCCGCGCGCGAGGGACGTGGAACCAATGGAACCGGCGCGAAAAGCATATGCGCTCACTAGCCTTGCCTGGACTTGCGAAGCTGCGACTGTGACGAGAGGATCCTTTGAGGACTCGCGTCCAATCTTTAGCTTCCCTCTGCCTCACTACCGAATACCCGTCGTCCTTGGTTGATCTACATCAATGTCAGTAGTATCCGTACGACCGGTCCTTATCATCGCAGGTCAAAGCTGCCCCTCCCGAAACTTGTCAGCGGCCTGCGGAAAGACAGCTTCATCTTTTGCTACTCGCTAATTCCGGCACGATCTTTCACGATGCTGGCTTGCGTTTGAGCAGGAAGGCCTGAATGGCGTCTTGCACCACCTCGCCGCGTTGATTGAGAACCCTCAATTCGCGCTTCATCACCCCACGCTCACGGTTTGACGTTTCGCGTTTTTCCAGCACCTTGAGCCTGGCATGAATGGTGTCGCCGGGCTTCACCGGCTTGGTGAATTTAAGGCTATCGAAGCCGAGAAAGGCGATCAGCGTGTCGTCGTAGAGATGGAGCTGGAAGATCAGGCCGGCCGCGATGGCATAGACCAGCGGTCCATGCGCGATGCGACCGCCGAATTGCGTCTGCTTGCAATACTCTTCATTTATATGGAGCGGATTGTAGTCGCCCGACAGCCCCGCGAACATGACGATGTCGGCTTCGGTGACGGTTCGTGCCGGGCTTTCGAATTCCGCACCGATTTCCCATTCTTCCCAATAGAGTCCTCGCATTACACGCCTTCCTTCATTCAATTGAACGTTACTTGCGGTTTGTTTGACCGACCGCGCCGCTTTCGCGCAGGGCCGTAATCTCGTCGGCCGAAAGACGCAACAACGTCTTCAGAACGGCATCGGTATGTTCGTCCAGCATCGGCGCCGGCCGGGATATCGTCCTCACCATATCCGACATCTTGATGGGGTTGCCAGGCAGCCGTACTTTGCCAACCTGCGGATGGTCGTATTCGACGATCATCTCGCGCTCCTTTACCGGTGGCTCCGCAAAAGCCGCGTCGACATTGTTCACCGGCGCCGCCGGCACATCCGCGGCGTGCAGCCGTTCCAGCCAGTCCGCGGCCGTCCGGCTGCGGAATATCTGCTCAAGCAGGGGTACCAGCACCGTGCGGTTCTTCACCCGGCTCGCATTGTCGGCAAAACGCGCATCGCCGGCGAGATCGGGATGGTCGAGCACGGTGCACAGCTTGCGCCAAAAGGCTTCCTGCCGGGTTGCGACGACGATGTAGCTATCCGCGGTCGCGAAGGCCTGCCACGGAACGGAATAATCATGCGCTGAGCCTGGCGGCTTCGGCACTTCGCCGTTCGACAGCCACATGGTACCGATATAGCTCAACAAGTGGAGCATGGTGTCAAACATCGAGATTTCGACCCGGCGCCCTTTACCGGTGCGTTCGCGATCGAATAGCGCCGCTAAGATCCCTTTGCTTGAATAAATCCCACCACTAATATCGGCGAGCGGAATGCCGACCCGCACCGGCGGACGTCCGGGCTCGCCGGTGATCGCCATATGGCCGCTGATCGCCTGGATATTGAGGTCGAGCGCCGGATAGTCCTTGTATTCGCCAGCACTGCCGAAGCCGGTGACGGAGCATTGGATGATGCGCGGGTTGATGCCGCTGAGCGTCGGATAATCGATCTGGAGACGTTCGAGGACGCCGGGACGGAAGTTGTCGATCACGACATCGGACACCTTCACCAGATCGTAGAAGAGCTGGCGTCCGGCCGCGGTCTTGAGATTGATGACGACGCTCTGTTTGTTGCGATTGAACGTGAGAAACAGTCCGCTCAGCCCGCGGTACGGAGCAACCGACGGGATGCGGCCGAGATCGCCCTCGGGCGTCTCGATCTTGATCACCTCGGCGCCGAGGTCCGACAGCACTTGGCTGCCGTAGGTGCCGGCGATAATCTGGCCGAGCTCCAGGATTCTGACGCCTTCGAGCGGATACGACATTCCCTGCGTTCCCGACAAACCACGCGTAGACGGCGTCGCGAGTAGCGTGCGCCGTTGAGTTAAAGTCCCAGGCCGCGCGCGATAATGTTGCGCTGAATCTCCGAAGTTCCGCCGCCGATGACGGCCAAGCGCGAGTCGCGAAAGAACCTTTGCATCGGATATTCCATGCAGTAGCCATAGCCGCCGAATATCTGCAGTCCGAAGTCGGAAACCGCCTTGTAGGTTTCGCCGGTGTAGAGCTTCAACACCGCGGCATCGCTGCGCGTGGCTTGGCCCTTCGATACAAGCCACGCGAACCGGTAGACCAACGTGCGCGACACATCGAGCATCACCTTCATGTCGGCGAGCTTGTGCGAGATTGCCTGGAACTGGCCAATCGGCCGCCCGAACTGTTTGCGACTTTTCGCGTAATCGAGCGCGTAGTCGAACGCGGCGGAGGCGGCGCCTGTGCGCGCGGCGGACAAGCAGAGCCGCTCGTACCACAGGTAAGAATCGACTGCTTCCCAGCCGCGGTCGACTTCGCCAAGCAGCGCTGAGGCGGGCACCTTCACGCTGCTGTAGAAGACCTGTGTGGTGCCGATGGCGCGCTGACCGAGCGTCTTGATCTTGCGCACCTCGATTCCGGGCAACTTGGTATCGACGAGAAAGTTGGTGATGCCTTGCTGCTTCTTGGCGCCGGTCGATGTGCGCGTCACCAGCAGGCAATAATCGCTGATATCCATGCCTGAGGTGAAAACCTTCTGCCCGTCGATCACAAAGCCGCCGTCGACCGCCTTCGCGCGGGTGGTCAATGCGGCGGCATCGGAGCCGGACGCCGGCTCGCTAAGCCCGAAACAGAACGACAACTCCCCGCGCGCGATTTTGGGCAGCAATTCCTGCTTCTGCGCCGACGTGCCGTGCTGTAGCACGGCGTAGCCGCCGTAAGTGAGGGTGCGGAACAGCCACATCGCGAGTTCTTCGAAGTGCCTGCCGGTCTCTTCCAGCAGGATGGCGAGGTCGATCGCCGAACCGCCGGTGCCTCCAAACTCGGCGGGGATCGGCAGGCCGAACCATCCGTGCTTCGCGAGCGCCTGGTAGGCTTCGCGCGGCGGCCGCTCCTCGTTGTCGCATCGCTCCGCATAGTCCGGCGGGCAGACATGATCGAGCAATTCTTTCGCGTGCGCGCGCAACGCCTCCTGATCCTGCGAGAACGAAAAATCCATTGCGGTCACCCAGGCCGGTCGAGATTTGCAAGTTCGAGAACCCGGCGGGCGCGCTGGGCCATCGCGTAGTCCACCAGTTTTCCTTCAACGACGATTGCGGCGGTGCCCGCCATTTCCGCGGCCGCGAACTCGGCCGCCACCTTTTGATAATAGGCGAGTTCGCCCGCAGGGACGGCATAGGCGCTTTTGACCGGCGCAATCTGTTTGGGATGAATGACGGTGCGGCCGATATAGCCAAGGCGCGCCGACAGATGAGAATCCGCGATCAGTCCGAGCTCGTCATTAAGATCACTAAACACGCCGTCGAGCGGATGGATATGGCTGCCGGCCGCGCGGGTATCTAACAATACCTTGGAGCGAGCATACAACAGCTCGGTGCCCTCGATTGACCAGGCGCAACCAAGGTCGGTTTGCAGATCGCCGTCCCTAGCGCTGCCGAAGCAAGTTGCCCCGACGCGCGGCGAAGTCTTGATAAGGTTGAAGCAATTGTAGACGCCCAAGGCGTTTTCGATCTGCAGGATAATTTCGGCCGAGCCTTGCTTCATGCCGTGCTGCGATTCATTGCGCTCGATCGCAGTTGCGGTTTGCTGCACGTCCTCGACGTTTTCCGCCTTGGACAGCAGGATTGCGTCGAGGCCAGGCCGCACCACGGCATCAAGATCGTCGATGAGAAGCCCAGTCGTCGCAGCGTTCACGCGGACATAAATCAACGCCCGCGATGAAGATCCGGCCGCGGCGTCGATGGTCTTGGCAATCAGGGCCCGGGCCTCGGGCTTCGACGCCACCGGCACCGAATCCTCAAGGTCGAGAATGACCGCGTCGGCGCCGCTCTCCAACGCCTTGGCCATCACCCGCTCCTTGATCCCCGGAGCAAACAGTGCGGTGCGCACAGGCTTCATGGACGTGATCTCCGAAAAAAAACGTTTTCCGACGGGGGAGCCCGGGCGGTCTGATTAGCTATAGACTAACTAGTTAGTCTATAGCAATATCGTTGCAAACTTATGGAGAGAGCCCTGGTGAAAAGATCGACCAAGCCCGGCAAGCGGTTGCGGCGCACGGCGGCGCTCTCCAAGCAGCAGATCATCAAGGCCGCTATCGCAGAATTCGCGCTAAAGGGGCTCGACGGCGCGCGTGTCGACGAAATCGCGCGGCGGTCGGGCATCAACAAGACCCTCCTATATCACCACGTGGGCAACAAGGACCGCCTGTTCACCGCTGCGCTGGAGGCCACCTACCAGACCATCCGCGAACGTCAGCGCGACTTCGTGGCGCGCCAGATGGATCCCGAGACCGGCGTGCGCCAGCTCGTGCATCTCCTGATGTCGATTTGGGTCGAACATCCAGAATACGGGAAACTCTTGGCGAGCGAAAATTTTCACGGTGGAAAACATGTCAAACGCTCGAAGCTCATCGGTGAAATGTATCAGCAGGTTGTCGACGCCTTGAACGATCTGCTGCAAAGCGGCGTAGCGAAGGGAATTTTCCGGCCTGGCATCGATCCCATCGACCTCTATATCTCGATATCCAGCCTGTCCGCCTATTACGTCGCCCATCAACACACGCTTAACGCCCTCTTCCACATCAACGTCATGAACCCGGACCGGCTGCAGCAGCGTGAGAATCACATTGCCGATATGATTCTGCGCCATGTGCGGTTTAATCCCGACGCTCGGCCGCATGCGACAGATCAAGTCCCGCAATCCCTGACAGCGAACCCGAAAACCCCACAACAGGCGAGGAATGAATCATGAAAATATGGTGGCAGAGCAGCACGCCAATTCATCGGCTGCATGATTACAGAACCACGCTGACCGCGCATCTCGACAGCGTCAAACGTCCGGACACCGAAATTCACATCAACGGTGTCGACAATGGTTCCATGGATCTGCACTACAACGCCATTGTTGCCATGAACAGCTTTGCGCCGGGCGGCGTTCTCAACAAGATGATTCAGGCCGGCGAAAAGGGTTACGATGCCATAGCCATCGGCTGCTTCCTCGATCCGGCGATGCAGGAAGCTCGCGAAGTGGTGCCAATTCCAGTTTTCGGGCTGGGCGAGACGTCGATGCTGGCGGCCTGCATGTACGGCCACAAGTTTTCGGGCGTCGCATTCCACGCCAAACAGTCGCAGTATTACGATCGCAAGGCTTTCGAGTACGGGTTGAGCTCCCGCCATATCCCATTTGGCGATCTCGGAATCGATTTCAACGAGGTACAAAACGCATTCAGCAGCCCGGGCCAAATGCGGGAGCGTTTCATCAGCGAAGCGCGTCGGCTAGCCGCGCAGGGCGCGGAGGTGATCCTCGCCGCGTGCGCGACGGTCAACGCGATCATCCGCCGGGAGAACCTCAAGGAAGTCGACGGCGCGCTTATCCTCGACTGCAACGCCGTTCTGCTCAAAACAACTGAAGCGATGGCGGAACTCAGCCACAGCATCGGCTTGGGCGCCAGTCAACGCCTGCTCTACCAACGGCCGCAGCGCGCTGCACTCACCGATTGGAAGCGCATCTACAACTTCCGTAGCGAACCGCAACTCAGCGCTTGATCGTCTGCAACCGAAGAGCCGGTGAAGATCGATTTCAAGTCGACTTTCACCAACGATATGCTGCCAAGATGAAGCCCGGCCGAAAGGAAAACCGGGTTTCCAAAAAGGAACGTCGTAATAGGAGGATCCCCATGAATCGCATCGTCACTGCCGCGTTGGCCGTATTTGGCCTTGTCGCCGTCGCTGCTTCTGCTTCGGCGCAGCCCTATCCCAATCGCACCGTCACCATCATCGTGCCGTACTCGGCCGGCGGGCCCGTCGACCAGCTTGCCCGCCAGGCGGCAAATTCGCTGTCGGCAAAGCTGCAGCAGAATTTCGTCGTCGAGAACGTCACCGGTGGCAGCACTATCACCGGCACCAACCGGGTGGCTCACGCCGCACCGGACGGTTACACGTTGCTCGTTCACAATCTACAAATATCCGCCAACGCCACGCTCTACAAAAAACTTCCGTTCGATACGGAAAAAGACCTGACACCGGTGATGTTCATCTATCGCAATCCACTGGTTCTGGTCGGCCGCAAGACGCTTAGTGCGAATTCGCTCGAAGAACTAATCGCATTGATGAAGACTCAACGGATGAAGGCAGCGATCCCGGGATTCGGCGCCACAGGCCATCTCGCCACAACGCTATTGTCGCAGGAAGCCAAGGTCGCCATCGACCTCATTCCATACCGCGGCGGGGCGCCCATGCTGACCGATGTCATGGGAGATCATGTCGATCTTTCTTTCGGTACGCCGCAGCAAGTAGGGCCATTTGTTGCGGCCGGGAAAATGAAGGCATTTGGCGTTACGCAAGAAAACAAGATGCCGGAATTCCCACAAGCCGACAGCTTTGTTAAAATGTACGGATCCAAGCTTGAAATTCAGTTTTGGGAGGCGATGTTCGCGCCAGCTGGGACGCCGGACGCCGTGATCAAAACGCTGAATTCGGCACTGGAAGAACTCGTTACCGACCCAGTGACCATCAAGGTTTGGGCAGCAGAGGGAGTATCCGCCTACCCGAAAGACCAGCGTTCGCCGGAGGCGGGCCGCGCGATCCTTAAGAGTGAGATCGCGCGCTGGGGCAAGGTGATCCAGGAGAACAATATCCAAGTCAATCAGTAACAAATAATCAGCCTGGCAGGCGGTGCGGCAGGAAAAGAATGGCTTGAGCGAGGCTCCAGCTACGCGTCCGCAAAGCCCCGTAGCCGGACCGCAGTCCCCCTCCCCTTGGGGCTGCGAGTTCGGCGATGAACGGACTCCCCAAGTTCGTTCGGGGAAGGAATTCATGGAACAAACTCAAAGCGTGCAACAAGATCAGAGTGTGGTGACGGATGGCATCCGCATCGATTGGGACGTGCCAATCCCGATGGATGACGGTGTCATTCTGCGCGCCGACGTCTTCCGGCCGCTCGACGAGGGACGCTATCCCGTCATCATGACTTTGGGGCCTTACACGAAGGGCTTGGCGTTCCAGGATAGTTTTTACAAGGGTAGTTGGAACAACATGATTGGCGCCTATCCCGAGGTCGCTGAGGGTTCGACCAACAAGTATCAGAACTGGGAGGTTGTCGATCCCGAAAAGTGGGTGCCCGATGGATATGTCTGCATTCGCGTCGATAGTCGCGGTGCAGGGCACTCGCCAGGCATAATGGAGGTGTGGTCGCCACGCGAGCGCCAGGACTACTACAATTGTATCGAGTGGGCCGCGGTCCAGCCTTGGAGCAACGGCAAGGTCGGCCTCAACGGCATCTCCTACTACGCGATGAACCAATGGTACGTCGCTTCACTACGGCCTCCCCATTTGGCGGCGATTTGCGTGTGGGAGGGCGCGGCGGATTATTACCGTGATCTGTCGCGGCACGGCGGTATTCTGTCCACGTTCCTCGGAAGCTGGTTCAACCGCACCTTGGTGGAGCGGCAATACGGCTACGGCGAACGCGGCGCGCGAAGCTGGGTCACCGGCGAGCTGATCGCGGGGCCGGAGACGCTGCCGGACGACGTACTGGCCAAGAACCGCATCGATCCCGGTCCCGAAGTTCTGAAGCGGCCGTTGGACGGCGATTATTACCGCGAGCGCTCGCCGAAGTTCGATAAGATTACCGTGCCGGTTCTCTCGGCCGCGAATTGGGGCGGCATGGGGCTGCATCCGCGTGGCAATTTCGAAGGCTATCTCGCCGCGGCCTCCAAGCAGAAATGGTTGCAGGTGCACGGCGATTCGCATTTCTCGCCGTTCTACCGCGCCGACGGCGAGGCGCTGCAGAAGCGCTTCTTTGGCCATTTCCTCAAAGGCGAGAACACTGGCTGGGACAAGCAGCCGCCCGTCCAGCTCCACGTTCGTCACCCCAGCGAGAAGTTTGTGGTTCGCGACGAGCAGGAATGGCCGTTGGCGCGCACGCAGTGGACTCGCTTTTACCTTGACCCCACCGACCGCGTTCTTGCACGCGAGCCAAAATCCGGCGCAACCATCGAATATGAAACCACCGGCGACGGCGTTCGTTTCGTCATGCCGCCGCAGGCGGACGAGGTCGAGATCACCGGGCCGGTGGCGGCCAAGCTCCTCGTTTCTTCGGACACCACCGATGCCGACCTCTTCCTCGCGCTTCGTCTCTTCAATCCGAACGGCAAGGAGGTTCTATTCGTCGGCTCGAACGATCCGTGTGTACCGATCGGCCTGGGCTGGCTGCGCGCCTCGCAGCGCAAACTCGATCCGAAACGCAGCCTGCCGTATCGTCCCTATCATCCGCATGATGAAAGCTGGCCGCTCAGGCCGAACGAGCCGGTAGAACTCGATATCGAGATCTTGCCGACCTCGATCGTAGTGCCGCCGGGCTATCGCCTCGTGCTCAACGTGCGCGGCAATGACTTCGACCATGGTTTGGGCGACAAAGGCTTCGCCAATGCCCCCTACCCGATGCGCGGCGTCGGCAACTTGCTGCACAACGACCCGCAGGATCGCCCTGCCGCAATCTTCGGCGGCCGCAACCGGCTGCACTTTGCGCCGGGAAAAGAGCCCTACCTGCTGCTGCCGATCATCCTGCCTATCTGATGCAGCGCGAGTGCTTGCCGGAAGGCCGCGCCCGTGTCCGTTAATGAACCGAAGGGAACACACAACGTGATCGGCGTCTGAGGCCGATTGCGTGCCATTTCTCGCTCGCTACCGGGTCTAAGGCTGCTATATTTCGTTGATTATAAAGGCTGTGGTCCTTGTGGGGGAGAACATGAGGCGTCGCGAGTTGATCACGCTTCTCGGCGGTGCGGCAGCGTGCCATTCGTCGCGCGCGCGCAGCAGCGGGCGATGCCCAATTTCTCGGACTCGTTTCGTCAGGTCGCCGGCTATGTTGGGCGCATCCTCAAGGGCGCCAAGCCTGCGGACCTCCCGGTCCAGCAGCCGACCAAGTTCGAGCTGGTCATCAACGTCAAAACCGCCAAGGCGCACGGCCTGGCTGTGCCTGCATCGATGCTTGCTACCGCCGATGAGGTGATTGAATGAGGCACGCCTTCGTGGCGATGGACCATGAGCCGCCCGATGCCATCTTGATGGTCTCGGACTCGCTGACGCTCCTCAATCGTAAGCGCGTCATTGATTACGCCGCCGAGCATCAGCTGCCGGCAATCTATGAGTTCGACGCACTCCTTCGCGATGGCGGTTTGACGTCTTACGGTGCCGACCAGCGCGAATCCTTTAATCGCGCGGCCGCCTTGGTCGACAGCGTATTCAAGGGCGTGAGACCAGGCGATCTACCGGTCGAGCAGCCGACGCGCTACCTATTCGTCTTCAATCAGAAAACCGCCAAGGCGATGAATCTTAACGTGCCAAACACGCTGGTTGCGCTTGCCGACGAGGTGATCGAATGACGGATCGCCCGGCAGCGCATCAAACAGGCGCATCGGACGCCGCGGTGCCGCGGAAGGTCCGCAGCCGCCTGTTCCTGAAATATGCCGGACTGTTCGTTGCCGTGGTTTGCCTGGCGCTGGTGACCAATGGCGTGTTTGAAATATGGGTTTCCTATCGAGAACATAAAGACGCATTGATCCAGATCCAGCATGAGCAGGCGGAGTCCGCGGCGGCCAAGATCGGCCAGTTCATCAAGGAAATCGAAAGTCAGGTGGGCTGGACGACGCAATTGCTCTGGTCCGCCGGGACCATCGAACAGCGCCGCTTCGATGCGCTGCGCCTGTTGCGTCAGGTTCCGGCGATTACCGAGCTTGCGCAGGTCGATGCGAGCGGCAAGGAGCAATTGCGGGTGTCGCGATTGGCGATGGATGTCGTCGGCAGCGGGCTTGATCTGTCGAAAGAGCCGAAATTCACCGACGCGGTAAAGAACAAGGTCTATTACGGGCCGGTCTATTTTCGTCGCGACTCTGAGCCCTACATGACGTTGTCGCTGGCCGGCACCCGCCGCGACGCTGGCGTGAGCATCGCGGAAGTAAACCTCAAACTGATTTGGGACGTGGTGTCGAAAATCAAGGTCGGCGAACGCGGACACGCTTATGTCGTGGACGCGCAAGGCCGCCTGATCGCGCATCCGGACATCAGTCTCGTCCTGCGCAAAACAGATATGACCCGCCTTGCTCAGGTTCAGGCGGCACGGCGAAGCCAGGCAGGTGCGGCGGCGGAGGACATCGAAACCGCGACCGATATTCAGGGCCGGCAGGTGCTGACCGCCTATGCCCCGGTTGCCCCGCTCGGCTGGACCGTGTTTGTCGAGTTGCCAGTGGATGAGGCTTACCAACCGCTGATTACCTCAGTACAGCGCACGGCTCTGGTTCTTTTTGGCGCCCTCTGTCTGGCGGCGCTCGCCGGGGTATTTCTTGCGCGCAGGATGGTGGTGCCGATCCAGGCCTTGCGAGCCGGTGCTGCACGGATCGGCGGCGGTGATTTATCGCAGCGTATTTCGGTCAAGACCGGCGACGAGCTGGAGGCGCTCGCCGATCAGTTCAATGACATGACCGGGCGGCTGCAGGAATCCTATGCCGATTTGGAAAAGAAGGTGGAGTTGCGTACGCACGAGCTGAGCGAGTCGCTGGAGCAGCAGACGGCGACGTCGGAGGTGTTAAAAGTTATTTCAAGCTCGAGCGGCGATCCACAGCCCGTTTTTCAGGCCATGTTGGAAAACGCGACGCGCCTTTGCGCGGCAAAATTCGGCAATCTTTACCTTTGCGAAGGCGACGCGTTCCGCACGACTGCAATGCATAACGCTCCGCCGGCGTTTGCGGAGGCGCGCAGGCGCGACCCCTTGATTCATCCCAGACCGGGGAGCCTGCTTGGCCGGATCGCCAGCACAATGGAGGCGGTTCACGTTCCGGAGGTTACCGCGGACCAAGGCTATATCGAACGTCATCCGTTGTTCGTCTCCGCCGTGGAGCTTGGCGGCTTTCGATCTCTGCTTGCGGTGCCGATGCTCAAGGACGGCAATCTTATTGGCGCGATCGTTATATACCGGCAAGAACCAGGCTCATTCACCGAAAAGCAAATCGAGTTGGTAAAAAACTTCGCTGCGCAAGCTGTCATTGCCATCGAAAATGCGCGGCTTCTCAACGCGCTGCGGGAGCGCACCGACGATCTCATTGAGTCGCTCGAGCAGCAGACCGCCACCGCCGACGTACTCAAGGTCATCAGCCGTTCGGCCTTTGACCTGCGAACGGTACTCGACACGCTATTGCATTCCGCAGCCCGCCTATGCGACGCCGATCAGGGCACGATAACCCAGCGCAAGGGTGATACTTTCTATCGCTCGGTTTCCTACGGCTTTCCAGCCGCTTTCGTGGAGTACGTCAAGGATCGCCCGGTTGAGCCGGGACGCGACACCGGCACGGGACGCGCCCTGCTGGAGGGCAAGGTCATCCACATCCCCGACGTCCAGGCCGACCCGGATTACACATGGAAAGAAGCCCAGCGGCTGGGCGGCTTTCGCACCATGCTCGGCGTCCCGATGCTGCGCGAGGGCCTCCCAGTCGGCGTCCTCACCTTGACCCGCTCCGAGGTACGCCCCTTCACCGACAAGCAGATCGAGCTGGTCTCGACGTTCGCCGACCAGGCCGCGATCGCCATCGAGAACGTGCGGCTGTTCGATGAAATCCAGGAGAAGAGCCGGCAGCTCGCAGAAGCTAGCAAGCACAAGTCGCAGTTCCTCGCCAATATGAGCCACGAGCTGCGCACGCCGATGAACGCCATCCTCGGCTACACCGAACTCATCATGGATAACATCTACGGCGAGCCGACCGAAAAAATGCGCGCGGTGCTGACCCGCGTTCAGAGCAACGGCAAGCATCTACTCGGACTGATCAATGACGTCCTCGATCTTTCCAAGATTGAGGCCGGGCAATTGACGCTGTCGCTGGCCGACTACTCGGTCAAGGACATCGTCCATAGCGTCTTTAGCTCGGTCGAATCGCTGGCGAAGAACAAAAAACTGGAGCTAAAGGTCGAACTTCCGCAAAAACTGCCGGCCGCGCACGGTGATGAACGCCGGTTGACTCAAGTCCTACTCAATCTCGTAGGTAATTCGATCAAGTTCACCGACAAGGGCGAGGTCGCGATCAAGGCGGCAGCCACGAACGGATCGTTCACAATATCGGTTTGCGATACAGGTCCAGGCATTGCCGAAGCGGATCAGCGCAAGATCTTCGAAGAATTTCAGCAAGCCGATTCATCCACGACAAAAGAAAAAGGCGGGACCGGTCTCGGCCTCGCCATTTCGAAGCGGATTGTGGAAATGCACGGCGGCCGATTATGGGTCGAATCGAGTCTCGGGCACGGGTCGACGTTCTCATTCAGTATCCCCCTCAATGTCGAGCGACAGGTAGAGCCAGCATGACGAAACGCATTCTCGTGGTCGAAGACCAAGAAGACAATCGGCAGATGCTGCGCGATCTCTTGGGCAGTGTCGGGCATGAAATGATCGAAGCCCACGATGGCGAGACGGCCGTCGCCCAAGCGGCCAAACACCGGCCGGATCTGATCTTGATGGACATTCAGTTGCCAATCATGGACGGCTACGAAGCGACGCGGCGCATCAAGGCCAATCCCGAATTGTATGCAATCCCGATCATCGTGGTCACCTCTTATGCGCTTAGTGGTGACGAGGAAAAAGCGCGCGCAGCCGGATGTGACGCCTATGTCACCAAGCCATACAGTCCTCGCCAATTGCTGGCGAAGATTAACGATTTTTTGAAATAAGAGTTCGGACGTTTCGCGTCATGCACAAGCCGCCGCGCATTTTGGTCGTCGATGACAATGAGACCAACCGCGATATTCTTGTAACGCGCCTCGAAATCCATGGTTATGAAATGTTTCAGGCGGCCGATGGCGAAGAAGCGCTGGCTGCTGCCAAGCAGTACTTGCCGGATCTTATCCTGCTCGATGTGATGATGCCGAAGATCGATGGCATCGAAGTAACACGCCGGATCAAGGCGGATGCCAGCATGCCTTTCATGCCGATCATCCTGGTGACCGCCAAGGCGGACAGCAAGGATGTTGTCGAGGGGCTTGAAGCCGGCGCGGATGAATATTTGACCAAGCCAGTAGATCAGATGTCGCTTGTCGCCCGCGTAAAATCGGTTCTGCGCATCAAGGAATTGCACGACACGGTCACTGCGCAGGCGGCAGACCTTGCATCATGGAACAAGACGCTTGAGCAGCGTGTCGCTGACCAGATAACAGAAATCGAACGGGTCGGCCGATTAAAACGATTTCTGGCACCGCAAGTGGCTGAGCTTATTCTTTCGTCAGGCGGCGACGAACGAATTCTGGAAAGTCACCGCCGGGACATCAGCGTCGTATTTTGCGATCTGCGCGGCTTCACGACCTTTGCGGAAAGTGCGGAGCCTGAAGAGGTCATGAGCGTCTTGAATGAGTACCATATGTGCCTCGGCTTGCTCATCCACAAACATGAGGGCACGCTCGACAAATATGCCGGCGACGGCCTAATGGTGCTTTTTAATGATCCGCTGCCATGTCCGGAGCCCGCGGTTCGCGCCGTTCGCATGGCGGTGGAAATGCGGGAAGAAGTCGAAAAGCTCGCGGTGAAATGGCGCAAATACGGCCATGAGCTTGGCTTTGGGCTCGGTATCTCCCACGGCTACGCGACGATCGGGCGCATCGGGTTCGAAGGCAGATTCGATTACTCCGCCATCGGTTCCGTCGTGAACCTGGCCGCGCGGCTGTGCGGGGAAGCCGGCGCCGGGCAGATCTTGGTCGATCGCAAGGTCTACATGGCAATCGAAGCAATCGCCGAAGTCGAACAGACCGGCGAACTCAAGCTAAAAGGTTTCCATCGGCCAGTCGTCGCCTACGACGTGCGGACCTTGCGTGTCTAAAGCGACGGTCGATCCGCTAATCATCCAATATGTCTATCGGCGCGGTCGGGCAAGAGAGACGTCGTCGGCAAAGACGATTTCGCAATGCGCAAGCGTGCCCTTCGACGTCCATGTCACTCCGGGCAGGCACTGCGTCGCTACCAATGGCGGCTTGAAAATTACAATGCCTTGCCGGCTCGTTGAGCAGCCCAAGCCATAAAATCATGAAATCCAGTGCGGATTGCGCAGGTGTCCGAGTTTTAGTGACATGGTGGATGGTCTACGAAATTGTTTCACGCAAGTCCGGCAACAAGAGCGGCATTTGCAGCAACGAGGTGCATTTCTCGATGGACCGCGCAATAAATCCGGTTTTGCTATCGCCGACGCCGCCATTTCCGCCGCATTGTTCAACACAATAGGTGATCTGCGGCTGTGCACCAAAGCCGAATGAACGCTGGCCGCCCCTTCAGGGTTACGGCCTTTGTTCGTTACCTGCGCCAACGCCGAGATAGAATCGGCGGACAAGTTCGTTCTGCTGGAGTGCCTGCGGATCATCCGCCGAAAGCACGATTTGTCCGTGCACTAGCACATAGCCGCGGTCCGCGATCCGGATCGCCTGTCGGAAATTCTGCTCCGCCATCAGCACGGTGAGCCCAAGCTGCCGCTTGAGATTTGCGATGGTCTCGATCGTTTTCGAAACCAGAATCGGAGCCAATCCGACCGACGGCTCATCGACGAGAAGGATCTTTGGCAGTGCCATCAAGGCGCGCGCAATTGCCAGCATTTGCTGTTCGCCCCCGCTCATGCTTCCCGCCAGCTGTCGTCGCCTTTCCTTCAGGCGCGGGAACGCATCGAAGCAAAAAGCCAGGCTGTCCGAGATGCGCGCGCGTGCAAATTCGCGAAACGCGCCGAGCAAGAGATTCTCTTCCACCGTCAACTTGGGAAAGAGACGACGCCCCTCCGGGACAAGCGATATCCCGATCCCGACGATATCCTCGGTGCTTCGGTCAGTCAGATTATAAGAAGTACCATCGATAGTCGCCACGATGCGTCCGGCCGTGGGACGAACCTGCCCCATGATGCATTTTATCAACGTGCTCTTCCCATTGCCGTTGGTTCCGAGCAGGACGACCGTTTCGCCACCTTTCACAATCATGCTGATGCCGGAAAGGACCCGAACCTCCCCGTACCCCGCATGCAGTCCTTCAATGGCAAGACTATTCGCCAAGATAAGCCCTTTCGACTTCTTCCTGCTGCATGACATCTTCAGGAAGCCCGTCAGCGATTTTGTACCCGGCGACGATCACGACGATCCGTTGTGAAAACAGCATGACGGCCCGCATGATGTGCTCGATAAGCAGGATCGAAATCCCTTCCGCATTGAGCCGATTTAGAAGAGCAAGGATCTCATCAACTTCGCTTTCGGAAAGACCTGCCATCACTTCGTCGGCAATTAAGACCTTCGGTTGCGCAGCAAGCGCGCGGCCAAGTTCAAGCTTCCTCAATTCAACCTGGGTCAGCCCTTTCGGGCTAAGATCAGCCTTATCGCCGAGTCCAACCTGATCGAGGATTACGTGCGCCGCTTCGTTGATGGTACGCGCCGATGTGTGGCCGACCGCAAACCGCAAGGGCACTTCGATATTCTCCAGAACGGTCATGCCCCGGAATGGCCTTGGAATCTGATAGGTCCGCGCCAGCCCGCGCCTCGCCCTGAGCCAGGCAGGCGTCTTGGTAATGTCGGCGGCGTCAAAAGATATCGATCCCTCGTTGGGCGCTAGAATTCCCGTCAGGCAATTCACGAATGTACTCTTCCCGGATCCATTCGGGCCGATGAGGCCTACGCGTTCGCCCTTCAACAAGGTGAAGTCAACGCTGGTGAGGGCCGCGAAACCGTCGAACCGCTTCGTAATGCCAGTCGCCTCCAGGATAGTCGCAGTCATTTGCGACCTCGTTTCCAGCCGCGGACGATGCCGACCACGCCTCTCGGGGCGACGGTTAAGAAGACCACGAGCAAAATTCCGACGATGAAAAGGTTCGCCGCCGACGAAATCGTGACGGTCAGGATCTGTTGGGCCGATCCGAGAAGGATCGCGCCAACGACTGGCCCCCACCAAGTAGCGGTCCCTCCGACCAAAGGCATGGCAATGGAATTCACCGCGATTGCGAGACCGAAGGCGGTGGCCGGATCGACATAGGTGACGTAATAGGGAAATGGTGCGCCAGCCATGCCCATTATGGCGCCGCTCATTGTGGTCGCAATCAGCTTGAGACGAAGGCTCGGCACGCCGGAAGTCTCCGCCGCGGCCTCGTCGTCCCTTATCGCCGCGAGCCCAATGCCAATCCACGATTTTTCAACGGCCCACGCCGCGAACACGGCAAAAATCGCCAGCCCCAGCATGAGCACGACCAAGAACTGCACGTATGAAGCAAAGATGCCGGAGATTGCCGGCCTTATGACGTAAACGCCGCGCGCACCGCCGACAAAGCTCCAGTTTACGATGAGCGTTTGCAGCACGATGGCGAGCGCCAGCGTTGCGATTGAAAAGAAGACGCCGCGCAGCCGCAACGTCAAATATCCCGTCCCCAATCCAACCAGCCCTGCCGTTACCGCCGCGACGAGCATTTCAAAAAACAACGGCATCGGCAAAATTTTGTTGAGAACGATTGTGGTGTAGCACCCAATGGCGAAGAAGCCGGCCGTTCCGAAATTGACGTAGCCGCCATAGCCTCCAAGGATGTTCCACGCGGTACCGAGAACGATGAATTGTAGGATCGTGTAGGTCGCGAGGTAGTAGTATTCGCTGATATGAGCACCCAGCAGCATCGTGGCCGCCATCAGGACCGCACCGATCAATACGATCCCAACGCCGGAACGTAATCGGCTTGACGTCCGCGACGACGTCCGTAATCCAGGCGCTAAGGCGGTTTGTTCACTCATCGTCCGAAGATCCCAGCGGGCCGGAAGATAAGCGTGAGCAGCAGAAGGCCGAACGACACCGCAGGCGACCACGACGGACCATAGAAAGTCGTCGTTAAGGCCTCGGCGACGCCCAGGATCAACGAAGCGACCAGGGTACCGGGAATGCTCGCAATGCCGCCGAGAACGCAGATCGCAAACGCCCGCCCGATATATTCGCGCGTAATCGACGGCTCGACCGGCTGAATGATGATCAGCAGAACGCCCGCTATGATGGCGGTCGCAACGGCGATGCCGAATGCCACTTCCTTCGCCCGGATTGGATTGGCGCCAATCAAACGCACCGCTTCGACGTCTTGCGAAACGGCCAAAATCGTGCGCCCCGTGAACGTGCGCGAGAGGTAAAGATTGATGCTGCCGAGCATGGCTAGCCCGACAAGAAACGGCACCAACATCCGCCAGGGAACCGAGACAAATCCTACGCCGATCGAGGATTCAAGATAGGGCTCACTAATGGAGCGATAGTCCACTCCGAAAACCAGAACGACGCCGATCTCGACGATGAAAAGAATACCGAAGAAGAAGGCAAGCCCTTGAATGGATTCGTCACCGCGACGCTCGAAAAAAAAGTGGTAGGCGCGATAGAACGCGCGTCCAAAAAGATACCCGCAGGGCGCGAAGACGGCCATTGAGACGAACGGATCGAGGCCAAAATCTTCCCAACCCAAAAACGCAAGATAGGCCCCGACGATCATGAAAGCGGGATGCGCGATGTTGACGATATCGAGCATCCCAAAGGCGATGGTCACGCCAATTGCCACCGACGCGTAGAAACCGCCCAGAACAATGCCAGTCACGATGGCGTTGATGACGAGGTCCCAGCTGAATTCCATCAGCCGCCTCCGTTCCGTTCAGCGACGGCCGGAGTGTTCACATATTCGGGCAGATGCGACGACTTCGCGGGCGACTTAAACGTCCCGATCGCTATGCACGTAATAATCGCGCTGCGCTTCTTCCGCACGCCACATCCTCCCGGGAGAACTAGCCGCCGAGCCTCCTCGGAAGCAGGCGCGCTGCGCAGCAATTCCAATATCACCCACGACAGACGAAAAAACATACTCTGCGCCGGAGTCCTTTGATTTAGATCAAGGTGTCGACACGGGCTCTCGGCCCTGCTGACGATGCGGGCAAAGTAATTGGCGCTGCGGCCTCAGCGCGGCCAAGACCGAGCGGACCATCGTCGGCGGCAAAAATTTCCGTGCAACAGGTTCCGCCTAAACCGACTGCAACGTCGTAAACCTACGGAGGAAATAATATGAGCGGAATCACTCGACGCGAATCGACTGCCTTGATCGGCTCAGCACTCCTGAGCTCAACTTTTCCGGCGCTAGCTCAGCCCAGCCAACCCCCGATCAAAATCGGATTCAGCATGGCGTTGAGCGGCGGTCTCGCCGGCGGCGGCAAAGCTGCGCTTCTGACCTATCAAATTTGGGCCGAAGAGATCAACGCAAAAGGCGGCTTGCTCGGCCGCAAGATCGAGCTGGTCTATTACGATGACCAGAGCAGTCCTGCGACCGTCCCCGCGATCTATTCCAAGTTGCTCGACATCGACAAGGTCGACTTGGTGATCTCGGGCTACGCTACAGTTCCGACGGCCGCGGCGATGCCCACCGTGATCCAGCACAAGAAGCTGTTCTTGTCGTTGTTCGCGTTGGCCCTGAACGATCAATTCAAATACGACCGCTATTTCCAATTACAGCCGAACGGACCCACGGCGAAGACCGAGATCTCGCGTGGATTCTACGAAGTCGCCACCGCGATGACTCCTAAGCCGACGACCATCGCTCTCACTGGCGCCGATGCGGAATACTCGCAGCTTGCGTTGGAAGGGGCCCGCGAGAATGCGAAGAAATATGGGGTCAAGATCGTCTACGATAGAACCTATCCGTCTAATACGGTCGACTTTGCGTCCATCATGCGGCCGATCAAGGCGGCGAGCCCGGATCTCATTTACCTGGCTTCCTACCCGCCGGATTTGCGGGATTAGTCCGTGCCGCCTATGACGTGGGCGTCACCGCCAAGTTGTTTGGCGGCGGGACCATCGGACTGCAATTCGCCACCTTCAAAACGCAGCTGAATACGATGTTAAATAACGTCGTCAGTTACGACTTGTATGTGCCCGAACCGACGATGAACTTCCCCGGAATCGAGAAGCTCTTAGGTCTCTATCGCGACCGGGCCAAGGCCGCCGGCGTCGACCCGCTTGGCATCTACATTCCGCCCTTCGCCTACGCAGAAATGCAAATCCTCGAGCAGGCGATCAAAGCGGTGGGAAGCCTCGATGACGGCAAGCTCGCCGAATACATTCACAAGGAGACGTTCAAGACCGTCGTCGGCGATATCAGGTTCTCGCCGGGTGGCGAATGGGCCGAACCGCGAATTCTGCTGGTTCAATATCAAAACATCGTCGGTGCAGACGTCGAGCAATTCAAGCAGGCTGGTAAGCAAGTTATTCTTTACCCGCCCAATCTAAAATCGGGCACGCTGAAGGGGCCGTTCGACGCCACCCATCGCTGATCGGCTGCCAATCGAGATCGGCCGCGGCCATAAAGCTCGCCTGGGACTTGTTTGCAGGTGCTCTGACTGCGAGCATGTCCCGGGCGGCTTAATGAAGGAAAGGCCGGTCCGATGAAGGCAGTGCGGTTTTCCCGATTTGGCCCTGCTTCGCAGGTGGCCGAGCTAGTTGTGGTCCCGGAGCCCGCACCGCCCGGGTCGGGACAGGTCCTGATTGAGGTTGACGTCGCGCCCATCAATCCTTCGGACCTGCTGCATTTCGAGGGCCGCTACGCACAACCGGCATCACTGCCGGCCTTCGCCGGCACTGGCGTCCTCGGCCGCGTCGCGCGCTTAGGGTCCGATGTGCAGCACCTGAAACCTGGCGACCGGGTGATCGTCGTGAACATGCAGCGTAGCGGGTGGTGCGAACGCTTCGTTTGGCCTGCTGCGCGCCTCTTCTCGCTGCCGGAGGCGGACCCGGTCGATCTCGCCCTTCTTGCCGCGAACCCGCCAACCGCGCTCCTCATGCTTGAACGCTTCGGCGACCTCCAACCGGGCGATTGGGTGATGCAAAACGCCGCGAACTCCTCCGTGGGTGTGAGCCTGATCCAGATCGCAAAGACGATGGGTCTGCGAACCATCAATGCGGTGAGGCGCCTGCAACTGGTCGATCATCTCACCGCATTCGGCGCCGACGTGACGCTTGTCGACGGTCCCGACCTGCGCGCGCGGGTGGCCGAAGCGATCGGCGGCGGCCGGATCAAACTAGGCATCGACGCGATCGCCGGTGACGCGACGCGCCGGCTGGCGAGCTGTCTGGCAGACGGCGGCATAGTGGTCAATTACGGCCTGCTCTCGGGCAAGCCCTGCGAAGTGGATGCCGCCGATATCATATTTCGCGATATCAGCCTGAAGGGCTTCTGGTACTCACGCTGGCTCTCGAGCGCCGAGCCGGCCGCGATCAAAGCCCTCTTCGCCCGCCTCGTGGGCATGCTGCAGGCCAAAACGTTACGCGTGCCGCTGGAGGCCGCCTATCCGATCGAAAGGCTCACGGAAGCGCTGGCGCATGCGCAACGCGAGGGGCGTTCCGGCAAGGTCGTGTTGCGCTGGCTGCGGTGAGCGCGCCGCTCACTTGAATGCTTGCGGATTGATCGGCGAGCCGGAGCCGCCCGTGATTATGAGCGGCGGCGCGGTAAAAAAAATTCGTAGACGCCGTCGGCCGCGCAATCTTCCGCGAGCTCTTTCAAGTTGAAGATTTCACCCATCGTCAGTCCCATGGCTGGAATCACCACCCAGTGCCACGGTTGCTGCGCTTCCGTCGTCTCATTCGGACGCACCTCCACGCCCCAGGTATCCGAGCAAATGGCGGCAATCTGCTTGTCGTGGCACCAGTAGCAATTCTCAAACTTGACGCCCGGCCCATCGCCGCCGGCATAGTTGCCCCACTGCCCGGCCTTGTGACAGGCCTCCATCTGACCGGTCCGGATGATGACGAAATCGCCGCGCCGGATTTCGACGCCTTGGGCTTTGGCGCAGGCGTCGAGTTCGGCGTTCGGGATGCCATAGCCGTCGGCGAGCGCGTCCACGCCTTTAAAGCGTGCGACATCGAGCAACACGCCGCGCCCGGCCATCTTGTTTCGGGTGTGTTGAATGCCGTTCTTTTGGATGCCCGTGCTGTTCGCCAAAGCGGCATCGTAGCCGTTGTACATCTTGTTCTTGTAGAAGACGTGCCCGAGCGAATCCCAATGCGTCGCGCCCTGCACGCACAACATCAGGACGTCGTCCGCATAACTGGCCGCGCCCGATTGCTCCAGATTGAGGGCGATACCGTCGACGCCGCTGTGCAGCATCATATGGATGGGATTGAAACGGCGGCCGAACAGCCCCGTTTGCGGACCGCTGCTGTCGAGCGGAATACCAAGCGCGAACACCTTTCCCTTGCGCACGAGTTTGGCCGCATCGGCAATGTCCTGTGCCGTCACGAAATTGAGCGTGCCGATTTGATCGTCCGCACCCCAACGGCCCCAGTTCGAGAGCTTCTTGCTCGCTTCGGCTATGGCGTTGAGCCCGACTTTGATATCCATGATTTCCTCCACCCTATCGACGGTACCAGCGGCTAGAACTTGACGGCATCGCCGCCTTTTGTGCCGAGAATGGCGCGGGCCTCTTCGGGCGTTGCAATCTCGAGCGACAGATCCTCGCAAATCCGTCGAATCTTAGCGACTTGTTGCGCATTTGATTCCGCCAGCTTGCCCTTGCCGATGTACAGTGAGTCTTCAAGCCCGACACGTACGCTACCGCCCAGCAACGCCGCCTGCGTCGTGAAATTCATCTGATGCCGTCCCGCCGCCAGCACCGAGAAAACGTAGTCATCTCCGAATAGCTTATCGGCCGTGTTCTTCATGTGGACGAGATGGTCAAGGTCGGCGCCAATGCCTCCCAATATTCCGAAGATGAACTGCAGAAAGATTGGCGGTTTCAGGCGCCCGTTGTCGTAGAAATATTGCGTATTGTACAAATGTCCGACATCGTAGCACTCGTGCTCGAACTTCACTCCGCGCTTATCGGCCAACTGCGTGATGACGTAGTCGATCGTCTTGAAAGTGTTCGGAAAGATGGCATCTTCCGTCCGCTCCAAATACGGCTTTTCCCAATCGTATTTCCATTTGTCGTAGCGCTTCGCCAAGTTGAAGATGGCGAAGTTCATCGATCCCATATTAAGCGATGTGATCTCCGGCTCAGCCCGCACGGCGGCCGCGATGCGGTCATCCATGCTCATACCGAGCGCGCCGCCGGTCGAAATGTTCACGATCGCCTTGGTGCTCTGCTTGATGCGCGGCAAGAACTTCATGAACACATTGGGATCGGGCGTCGGGGCGCCGGTTTGTGGATCGCGTGCGTGGAGATGGATGATCGCGGCGCCCGCCTCGGCGGCCTCGATCGATTGCCGTGCGATCTCGTCCGGAGTGACCGGCAGGGCGTCCGACATCGTCGGCGTGTGGATCGATCCGGTGATGGCGCAGGAGATGATCACTTTGGTTCGTTTTGCCACGGCAATTTAATCCTTTCACATATCGAGGAGGTTGTGATGGAGTGGACACGATGCGGAATTCAAGCGACCCCGGCGTGCGCTACGCTATTTGCTTTGGGTATGTACGGATAGAAAGTGTGGACCAAGCAAATTAATCTATCAAACAGCCGGAGGGCTTATTTGACCAATATCAATGCAGCCCAGGGCCGCAAGACGCTCAAGGGAATTACATGATCCGGATCGGCATTATCGGGCTCGGCTGGTGGGGCAAGCAGATCGTCACGTGTCTTTCCGAAAGCCCGCGCTTCATGGTGGTGGCCGGTTGCGACATCGACGCCCAGATGGCGACGCCGTTCGCGGCGGCCCATCAATTCGACCTCACCGACAATTACAAGACACTGCTCAAGCGGCCGGACATCGATGCGATCGCGGTGGTGACGCCGCATTTGCTACATGAGGACATGGTGGTCGCCGGATTAGCCGCTGGCAAACAGGTGTTCTGCGAAAAGCCCTTGGCGCTCACCACCGCCAGCGCCGAGCAAATCTTGGCGGCCTGCGCCAAGGCCGGCGGCGTGCTCGGAATCGGGCATGAACGCCGCTACGAGCCGGCGCTGGAAGAGATGCGCCGTCTTTTCGAAAGCGGCGCGCTCGGCCGCCTGCTCCACATGGACGCCAATGTCAGTCACAGCAATTTCCGCAAGATGGATCCCGCGAACTGGCGCCGCAACCCCAGACACGCACCGGCCGGTGCCTGGACTGCCCTCGGCATCCATCTCGGCGACATGTTCGTCTCGCTCGCCGGTCTGCCGACCCGCGTCGCCGCGCGCACGGCCTCACAGATTTTCCCGGCGCCATCGGAGGATTTCGTTTGCGCGGAGATCGATTTCGCCAACGGCGCGCGCGCGCGCATTACCTGCTTGTCGACGCCGCCATTCTACGGGCGATTCACGCTCATTGGCGACCAGGGCTGGGTGGAGGTGCAGGAAGGCGGCAATGTCGACAAAGGCATTCCGTCGAGCTTTGTGCATTGCGCGGCGGACGGTAGTAGGCAGACGCGCAGCTACCACGACGTTAATACCGTGCGGCTGAATTTCGAGGCCTGGGCCGACGCGGTCGAGGGCCGCGCGCCCTATCGCTTCACCACTGAGCAATTACTCGGCAATATCCGTATTCTTGACGCGGTTGTCCGTTCAGCGGCGGCGGACGGCAAGCCAATTACGCTGTAGTATTGGGCCATAGGCGCCTCATGCAGAACGAAAAAGAACAGGTCGCCCTCACCTCGATCGCGGCGTCCGCCGCGCTGACGATCGCCAAGGGCCTGGTCGGCTTCGCCACCGGCTCGCTGGCGATCCTGTCGGAAGCCGGCCATTCGCTGATCGATCTCGGCGCCACGGTGATGACCTATGCCGCCGTGCGGATTTCCGGCAAGCCGGCCGACTCGGAGCACCATTACGGCCACGGCAAGGTCGAAAGCGTTTCGGCGCTGGCAGAAACCGCACTGCTATTCCTGCTTTCGGGCGTAGTGATCTGGGAAGCAGTCAAACGCCTGACCGAGCATGAAGAGCACGCGGTAATCGCGAATGCTTGGGCGTTCGGGGTGATTGCGGTGTCGATCGCGGTCGATTTTTTTCGCTCGCGGGCGCTCTCGCATACCGCCAAACAGACGCAAAGCGAGGCGTTGGAAGCCGACGCTTTGCACTTTTCGTCCGATCTGTGGGCCTCGCTAGCCGTGCTGATCGGCCTTGGCGGCGTGCGCTTCGGCCTGTGGTGGGCGGATTCGGCGGCCGCGCTGGTGGTGGCGGTGCTGGTATGCGTCGCCGGCTGGCGGCTCGGGAGGCGCACCATCGACACCCTCACCGACGTGGCCCCGCAGGGCGCCGCCGAGCAAATCACCGCCGCGGCCGCGAAAGTGCCCGGCGTGGTCCGCGTCGAACAGGTTCGTGCCCGCGCGGTCGGCGAAAGAACGTTCGTCGATTTGACGGTCGCAGTGAGCCGCACGCTGCCGCTCGAACGTGTGAGCGCAATTAAGGATGCAGTCGACGCCGCGATCCGCCAGCGCATGCCAGGTGCCGAGCCGACTGTCATCACCAATCCGGTGGCGCTCAACAACGAAACCGTGCTCGACCGCGTGATGGTGATCGCGCGCAACCGAGCGCTCGCCGTGCATCACGTGACTGTGCACGACCTGAAAGACCGGCTAGCGATTTCGCTCGACCTGGAAGTGGACGGCAAGCTCTCACTACGCAACGCCCACGCCTTGGCCGACGCCCTGGAAAGCGCGATCGCCACCGAGCTCGGCGCCAGCGTGGAAATCGATACCCACATCGAGCCGTTGCAGCCGCACCGCGCCTCCGGCCGCGAGGCGCCGCCCGAGCGTGTGAAGGCTGTCGAGCTTGCGCTCGCCGAATTCGCCGCCGATGGCCGCACCTTGCGCGACGTGCATGACGTGCGGGTGCGCGAGACCGATGAGGGCGAGATCGTCAACTTCCATTGCCGCGTCGATCCGGGATTGACCGTGCAGGCCGTGCACGAAAAGGTCGACGCGCTTGAGCGTGCCTTGCGCGCGCGCTCTCCCTCGATCAAGCGCGTGATCGGCCACGCCGAACCGATGGGCTGAGCTTACGGGATCAATACTGCTGCGCCTTGCAGGCGGCCCTCGCGCAAATCCGCCAGCGCCTCGTTGGCGCGCGCCAGCGGATAGCGCGTGACTTCGCAGTGCACGCCCGCTTGGGGCGCGATCTGCAAGAATTCATGTGCGTCGCTGCGCGTGAGGTTCGCCACCGACATCACGTGCCGCTCCTCCCACAGCAGCGAATAGGGAAAGCTCGGGATATCGGACATGTGGATACCACCGCACACCACGCGCCCGCCCTTCCGCACCGCTTTCAGCGCCGCCGGCACCAGCGCGCCCACCGGCGCAAAGATGATGGCGGCATCAAGCGGCTCAACCGGCAGTTCCTCCGAGCCGCCCGCCCACACCGCCCCGAGCGAGCGGGCGAAGTCCTGCGCCGCGCTGTCGCCTTTGCGCGTGAAGGCAAACACGCGGCGGCCCTGCCAGGTCGCGACCTGCGCTAGGATGTGGGCGGCGGCGCCGAAACCGTAGAGAGCGAGCGTCTTGCCCTCGCCGGCCATGCGGTAGCTGCGCCAGCCGATCAGGCCGGCGCACAGCCAAAGCGCGATCTCGGCGTCGTCGCCGGCCTCACTGAGCGGAAAGCAAAACTGCGCATCGGCGAGTGCGTGGGTCGCATAGCCGCCGTCGCGGGTGTAGCCGGTGAACACCGGCGCATCGCACAGGTTCTCGGCGCCGCTACGGCAATAAGGGCAGATCCCACAGGTCGCGCCCAGCCATGGCACGCCGACCCGCTCGCCGATATTAAATCCACTCACGCCTTGCCCGATCGCCGCCACGCGGCCGACAATCTCGTGGCCCGGCACGATTGGCAGCTTGGGGTGCTCCAAATCGCCATCGACCACATGCAAATCCGTTCGGCAGACCCCGCAGGCCGCAACCGCGATCAGGATTTCGCCGGCCCCAGGCACGGGCACCGGCCGCTCGCGCATGACAAGCGGCTTGCGCGGCGCGTCCAGCACCATGGCATGCATGCTCATCATCATTCTTCCTTCCAATTCCGCGGCAGACATCCTAGATCAAAGCCCATGCGCACCGATACCGCCCAGCCCATCCGTCTGAAGGATTACCGCCCGCCCGACTGGTTAGTGGAGACGATCACGCTCGACGTTTCCCTGCACCCGACGCAGACAAAAGTCCGCGCGACGCTTGCGCTCAAGCCTAACAGCCAAGTTCCGGCCGCCCCGCTAGTGCTCGACGGCGATGGGCTCACGCTCACCGCACTCAAGCTCGACGGAACCGTGTTGCCGCCGGAAAGCTATGTCGCGACGCCGGACAGCCTGACGATCCCGCAGGTGCCGAACGCCCCGTTTACGCTCGAAATCGAGACGCTCGTCGACCCGACCGCCAACACCCAGCTCTCCGGACTGTACCGCTCGAGCGGCACGTACTGCACGCAATGCGAAGCCGAAGGCTTCCGCCGCATCACTTATTTCCCCGACCGCCCCGACGTTATGGCGGTCTACACCACGCGCATCGAAGCCGACAAAGCGCAAGTGCCGGTGCTGCTGTCGAACGGCAATCTGATCGACAGCGGCGAGCTTGCAGGCGGCCGGCATTTCGCGGTTTGGCACGATCCGCACCCCAAACCCGCCTATCTGTTCGCACTGGTCGGCGGCAATCTCAACGCGATCGAGGATCGTTTCATCACGATGTCGGGGCGAAACGTGACGCTGCGCATCTATGTGGAGCCGGGCAAAAAGGACCGCTGCGGCTACGCCATGGATTCGCTCAAGCGCTCGATGCGTTGGGACGAGGAGAAGTTCGGCCGCGAATACGACCTTGATATTTTCATGATCGTTGCGGTGTCCGACTTCAACATGGGCGCCATGGAGAACAAAGGCCTCAACGTCTTCAACGACAAATACGTGCTGGCCAACGGCGATACCGCGAGCGATGCCGACTTCGCGCAGATCGAAGCCGTGATCGCGCACGAATATTTCCACAACTGGACGGGAAATCGCATCACCTGCCGCGACTGGTTCCAGCTTTGCCTGAAGGAAGGGCTCACCGTTTTCCGCGACCAGGAATTTTCCTCCGACATGCGATCGCGGCCAGTGAAACGCATCACCGATGTGCGGAACTTGCGCGCGGCGCAATTCGTCGAGGACGCCGGTCCCCTAGCGCATCCGGTCCGGCCTGAAACGTACAAAGAAATCAATAACTTCTATACCAGCACCGTGTACGAGAAAGGCGCCGAGGTCGTGCGGATGGCACAGACGCTGATCGGGCCGGAAAAATTCCGCGGCGGCATGGATCTCTATTTTGCGCGCCATGACGGCGATGCCGCAACCGTCGAGCAGTTCATCCAGTGCTTCGTCGACGCGTCCGGCCGCGACATGACACAGTTCATGCGTTGGTACACCCAAGCCGGCACGCCGGAGGTGACGGTCGCCGGACGCTTCGATCCCGCGCGCAGGACCTACACGCTCGAGGCAAAACAAAGCGTGCCGCCCACGCCCGGCCAGCCGACGAAACAGCCGATGGTGATCCCGTTGGCGCTCGGTCTGGTCGGCAAGGATGGCCGCGACCTTCCGCTTGCGCTCGGGAGTGGCGAAAAGCTTGAACGTGGCGTGCTGGTGCTGAGCGAGCCGGTCGCAAGCTTCGAATTCACAGGCATAGCTGAACGCCCGATGCTGTCGATCAATCGCGGCTTCTCGGCGCCGATCAAGCTCAATGCCGACCTCGACGCCAACGACCTCACCTTCCTCGCCGCGCATGACAGCGATCCTTTCAACCGCTGGCAGGCCTTGCAGACAATCTCGATGCGGCTGTTGATCGACAATGTGGCCGCGCTGCGTGCCGGACAATCGCCCCGTAGCGACGATAAGCTGCTCGCGGCGCTAACTGCCATCCTCGCCGACGCGGCGCTGCAACCGGCCTTCGTCGCGCTCGCATTGGTGCCGCCGGGCGAAGGCGATATCGCGCGCGAGATCGGCCACGACATCGATCCGGATGCCATATTCCGTGCACGCAAGGCATTGCGTACCGCCATCGGCGACAAGCTCGGTCCGGCGCTGGCCAAGGCCTACGAGCGCATGACCGTCCCCGGCCCTTATTCGCCCGACGCGGCGAGCGCTGGACGCCGCTCATTACGCAACGTCGCGCTCGACCTGCTGGCGGCAGCCGGCACGCCGGAAGCAATCGCGCGCGCGGCGAAACAATACGATACCGCCGACAATATGACCGATCGTATGACGGCGCTGGGGACGCTGTCCCTGTACGCCGGGCCGGAGCGTGAACGCGCGTTTGCCGATTATTACACGCGCTACGCGGCCGATGCGCTGGTGATCGACAAGTGGTTCTCGCTGCAGGCCATAATCCCGCAGCCGAATACGCTGGACAAAGTCCGCGCGCTTACCGCGCATCCCGCCTTTTCGTTTGCCAATCCCAACCGCGTGCGCGCGCTGATCGGCGCTTTCGCGCAAGGAAACCCGACCCAGTTCAATCGCACCGATGGCGCCGGCTACAATTTTATCGCCGATAATGTGCTGGCGCTCGATCCGAAAAATCCGCAGCTAGCGGCGCGGCTCGCCACCGCGTTCCGCACCTGGCGCACGTTGGAGCAAGGCCGCCGCGGCAAGGCGCAAGCCGCGCTGGAGCGCATCAAGGCTGCACCCAATCTGTCGCGCGATCTCGCCGACATCGTTGAGCGGGCCCTGGCGGCCCACTAAGACACCGCAATACCAGCAAATTTCCTCCTTGCGCAGCGCGCGAGCCGCTGCTTACCGTTTGGCTGGCGCCAATTAGCGGTGGGTAACGTTTTTTAAATATTTGACTCTTCCGACACTCGACAAATCACCACCCATGGATTCCAATCGGTACTGATTCGGAAAGCGATGCGGCAGATCCTTCCGATCAGGGTGCTAGGGGAAATTCCGAACGGAGGCCGTCAATGGCGCGCGCCGGTGTGGCGAGTGCGTCTGCACGCCCAGATTCCATTCAAGGTCTCGCGCAATCGATCGCCAAGCCGGCGTATCGGCGCCTGCTGACCGCTGAGCCCCTGCTGCGACGCGCCGTTCCGGTGCTCATCATCGCGTTTTTGGCCACCATTTGCGTCGGCGCCATCGTGCAGGTGCTCGACCACCGCCGGCAATCCCTCAACGACATGATCGTCGCGCTCGATGCGGTCGCCGATATCGCCGCCGAGCGCCTGCAGCGGCCGCTCCAGCAGCCTGCCGATGCGCAGGTCCGACCGCAGGAGGTGCTCGCGCGTGCGCTGCCGGCCTGGGCCGCCGCCGCCGGGCGGCGCTTCATCCTGACCAATGCGGAGGGCGTCGTGGCGGCCGCCACGCTGGCCGCCGGCGCCACCATCGGTCACCACCTGATCGACCTGCTCGGTCCGACGCAGCCGCTCACCACCTTCGGTGCCGGCGCCGGCGTGATGGAAATCACCCTGGCCGACGGCAGCCGCGCGCTGGCGGCCGTGCGCATGCTCAATCCACCGTTTGGCCAGGTCGCCGTCTTGCAATCGCGCGACGCGGCGCTGGCATCCTGGCGCTCTCTCACCACGCTCACGATTACCCTCTCGGCCACCACCGGCTTCGTCGTGCTGATCCTTGGCTTCGCCTTCCACTGGCAAGCGACACGGGCGCGGGAAGCGGATCTGATCTACGAAACGGTGCGCAGCCGCATCGATACCGCGCTCAATCGTGGCCGCTGCGGTTTGTGGGATTGGGACCTGCCGCGCGGCCGCATCTTCTGGTCGCAGTCGATGTTCGATATCCTCGGCTTGCAGGCCAAGGACGATTTGCTGTCGTTCGGCGACGTCAGCGCGCTCACTCATCCGGACGACTTGCGGCTCTACGACCTGGCTGCGGAGATCGCCGAAGCCACGGCGACGACCATCGATCACGCCTTCCGCATGCGCCACTCCGACGGCCACTGGGTCTGGCTGCGCGCGCGTTGCGAGCTGGTGCGCCAGCCGGGCGAGCCCGGCCCGCGTCTGATTGGCATCGCGGTCGACATCACCGAGCAGAAGAACCTGGTCGAAAAGACGATGGCTGCCGACATGCGTCTGCGCGATGCCGTCGAGACCATCCCGGAAGCTTTCGTGGTGTGGGATGCCGATAACCGCCTGGTGCTGTGCAATTCGAATTTCCAGGAGCTGCATAACTTGCCGGACGAGGCAATTACGGTCGGCGCGTCATATGAATCGGTGGTCGAGGCCGGCCGCAAGCCGGTGGTGCGCAGCAAGGCCATCACCGGCGGCCCGAATATTCCCGGCGCGCGCACCTTCGAGGCACAACTCGAGGACGGCCGCTGGCTGCACATCAGCGAGCGGCGCACCAAGGACGGCGGCTATGTCTCGGTCGGTACCGACATCACCGCGCTCAAGAGGCACGAGGAAAAGCTGGTCGACAGCGAGAAACGGCTGATGGCGACGGTCGCCGATGTACGCGCCTCGCAGCAGCGGCTAGGCGAACTCGCCGAAAAATACGCCGTTGAAAAAACCCGCGCCGAAGAGGCCAACCAGGCCAAGTCGAAATTCCTCGCCAATATGAGCCACGAGCTGCGCACGCCGCTCAATGCCATCATCGGATTTTCCGAAATCATGGAGTCGGGCATGTTTGGCCCGCTCGGTGCTGAGAAATACAACGAATATTGCACCGACATCCGCAGTAGCGGTGAATATCTGCTCGACGTCATCAACGACATTCTCGACATGGCCAAGATCGAGGCCGGCCGCATCCGGCTCGATTTCGAGGAGCTCGATCTCGATACTCTGCTGGCCGAAGCTCTGCGCGTGGTTTCGGCGCGCGCACAGGACAAGCAGCTCGAGCTGGTCGCGAAGATTTCGCCGGAGCTCGCCTTGCGCGCCGACCGCCGCGCGCTCAAGCAGATCATGCTCAATCTGCTGTCCAACGCGGTGAAGTTCACGCCCGCCGGCGGCCGCGTCACCGTGCGCGGGCGCGCCGCCGACGGTTGCATCGTGCTGGCAATCGCCGATACGGGCATCGGCATCGCCAAGGACGCGCTGGACAAGCTTGGCCGGCCGTTCGAACAGGTCGAAAGCCAGCTCACCAAGAGCCATCAGGGCTCGGGACTGGGGTTGGCGATATCCAAGTCGTTGGTCGAACTGCATGGCGGCCGCATGCGTATCCGCTCCACCCTCGGCAAAGGCACGCTGGTGGTGGTGCGCATGCCCTTGCACCCGCAGTGCCACCTCCCGAAGGAAGAAGCGGCATAACTGTCATTCCGGGGCGCTAACGGAGCGAGCAACCCTGGAATTCAGAAACATCTTCCGAGCTTGCATCTGGATTCCGGGTGCGGCGCTAACGTGCAGTCCCGGAATGACCAAGATAATTACGGCGCCTTCCCCAAAATCCGCACAAAGCTGGCGCGCACTTTGGCCTGCGTCTCGATCAGCGTGGCGTCGAGCGTGGCGAAATCCGGCACGTCGGCGGCACGCGCGAGCAGGCGCAGCAGCCCGGCGCCCGCGATCTTGGCATCGAACGGGCCGGCCAGGCACAGCCG
Source organism: uncultured Alphaproteobacteria bacterium (assembly GCA_963709855.1). Lineage (GTDB taxonomy): Bacteria > Pseudomonadota > Alphaproteobacteria > Rhizobiales > Xanthobacteraceae > Pseudolabrys. The sequence goes on from CAVPXX010000012.1 coordinate 71,708, forward strand.
CAGGATCTGCGTGAGGTCCTGATAGAGCTGCACCGCCGGGCGCAACACTTCGGCCTCCTCGACCGGCAGCACGCGTAGCGCCCAGGCCTTGTCGAGCACGCGCGCGGTCGAGGTGTCGAGAAGGTCGGGCACAGCATGCGCGTGGACGAGCTGCAGATACTGCGCGATGAACTCGATATCGACCAATCCGCCGGCGGCGTATTTGAGGTCCCAGCGCTCGCGGTCGCCCTTTTCCTTGGCGATTGCCGCCCGCATTTCCACCACGTCGCCAGCGATCAGCGCCGCGTCGCGCGGCCGTTGTAAAATATCACGAATGACCTGCTCCACCCGCGCGCCGAATGCGGGCGTGGCCGCGACCACACGCGCGCGCGTGAGCGCCATGTGCTCCCAAGTCCAGGCGTCCGTCTCCTGGTAGCTGGTAAAGCTGCCGATCTGGGTGGCGAGCGGCCCAGCGCGGCCCGACGGGCGCAGCCGCATATCGACATCGTAAAGCGCGCCGTAATTGGTCTGCGCGGTCAGCGCATTGATCAGCCGCTGAGTTAGACGGGCGAAATATTGCGCGCCGTAGAGCGGACGCTTGCCATCCGATTCAGGGTGCTTCTCGTCGAAATCATAGATCAAAATCAGGTCGAGATCGGAACTCGCGGTCATCTCGCGCCCGCCGAGCTTGCCCATAGCCAGGACCGCGGTCTGCTCGGCGCGCATATGGCCATAGGTGGCAGCAAAATTACCGGCGACCGCAGGATGCACGGCGCGGATCACCGCGTTCGCAAGCCGCGCGAAGGCCTCGCCAGCCTGCCGTGCCGTTACCGTGCCGGAAAGGATGCGCACGCCGATCAGGAACATGTATTCCAGCCCGAACATGCGGATGCGTTCGAGCAGGTCCTCGTCGTAGCGCGATTGCGCGAGCGCGGCGTCGAGCCGCCGGCCAAGCTCCGCGTCGTCCGGCAAGGCGCCGAAAAAGCTCGGATCGACTAGCGCATCCATCACCTGGGGATTGCGCGCGAGCGTGTCGGCGAGCCTTGGCGCAATGCCGAGCACAAACGCGATCAGCGCGATTAGATCGGGATTTTGCCGCAGCAGCGACAACAGCCGCGCCGCGCCGTGCAGATTGGCGAGGAAATGATCGAACAGAACCAGCGTAGCATTGGCATTGTCGGTGCGCGCCAATTGCTCGAGCAGAACCGGCAGCAGCGCCTCAAGATGGCTTCGCGCCAAATCGCCCTTGAGCGAACGGTGGCCGCCCACCAGCCAATGCCGGATGATCGTCGAGGCCTCCAGCGGCGCGCGGAAGCCGAGCTCGGCCAAGCGGTCCAGCGTCTTGTGGTCGTCGGCGTCGGACGGAAACGCCAGTGCCGGCTTGTCGGCGCCCGGCGCCTTTTCAAACAGCCGCGAATAATGCCGCTGCACCTTGTCGAGATGCTCGAGCAGGACCTTGGCGAGGGCGTCGCGGCCAGGAAAACCGAGAAAGCGTGCGAAGCGCTCAAGCTCCGCGTGTTCGGCCGGCAGCGTTTGCGTCTGCTCGTCATTGACCATCTGCAACCGGTGCTCGACCGTGCGCAGGAAAACGTATGCGGCTTTCATGTCGTCGCGCGCGCCTTCGTCGATCCAGCGGTCCTGCGCCAATTTGTCGAGCGTGGTGAGCGTATCGCGGTCACGCAACGCCGGATTGCGACCGCCCGCGATCAATTGCTGGGTCTGCGCGAAAAATTCGATCTCGCGAATGCCGCCGCGGCCGAGCTTGATGTTGTGGCCCTCGACCGCGATCTCGCCGTGGCCACGATAAGCGTTGATCTGCCGCTTCATCGCGTGCACGTCGGCGACCGATGCAAAGTCGAGATATTTGCGCCACACGAAGGGCGCTAGTTCGTTGAGAATCGCCTCGCCCGCCGCGATGTCGCCGGCGCAGACGCGCGCCTTGATCAGCGCGGCACGCTCCCAGTTCTGCCCCACGCTCTCATAATAGGAAATGGCAGCCGCGGTCGAGATGGCGATCGCCGTCGAGGCCGGATCGGGCCGCAGCCGCAGATCAGTGCGAAACACGTAACCGTCGGCAGTGCGCTCCTGCAGCAGCTTCACCAGCCGCTGCGTGATGCGCACGAACAGAGCGGTGGGCGCGGAATCCTCCGGCACCGCCGCCGGGTCGTAAAATACGATGAGATCGATGTCGCTCGAGTAGTTGAGCTCGAAGGCGCCCATCTTGCCCATGGCCAGCACAATGTAGCCGCTACCGTCCTGCGGCTTAGATTTGTCCGCCAACGTCAGACGCCCGTCACGCGCGGCTTCGGCCAACGCAAAGCGGGCGGCGGCATCGACCGCGCTATCGGCCAAATCGGTCAATGCGCGGGTCGCCCGCATTACAGGCCACACGCCGCCGATATCGGCCAATGCGATCAGCAGCGCGGCTTCCGCCTTCATGCGGCGGAGCAATCGCATCGCCTCCGATTCGTCTTCGGTCGTTGCGACAGCGCGGCCGGTCTCGCTCAGCAGCGCGGCCAAATGCCGCTCGGGATCCGCGCCTAACAGCCGCAGCAAGCGCGCCGGATCGCCGCTCGCTAGCTCCCATAGAAAGGCCGAGCTTCCGGCAAAACTTTGCAGCAGCGTGCTGACTTTTGGGTGGGCGGCAAATAGCGCCTTGAGCGATTTGGCTTGCGTCCCTGGCAAGCCGGTCAGCCATTCCGCCAGGCGCGCCCGCACCACTTTCGCGTCGATCAGATAGGGCGTGGTACCGATGAGCTCGGCCAGAGTTGCGCCGCTCGGCGACACGCGCTTAGCGGCGGCGGCCGGCTTGCGCACAGGCTTGTTGCGAACGGTTCTCTTCTTGGCGGGCCGCCTCATCCCGCACTCTGTACCGGGCCTCCGCGCGGTAAGGCAATAATGCTCTTGAGCCCCGGCTGATTGTCGGCCAGCGTTAATTCGCCGCCGTGCAGCCGCGCCACCGCCGCGGCGAGGCTCAAGCCCAGCCCGGAGCCCGGTTGCGAGCGGCTCTGTTCGAGGCGGACGAAGCGCTCGACCGCGCGCCCGCGGTCGGCTTCGGGAATGCCCGGCCCGTGGTCGGCGACCGTGAGCAGGATACGATCGCCTTCGTTGAGCGCGCGCACCACGATGTCCGGCGTGGCGCCGTTCACGGCGGCATCGCGCGGCGCGATATATTTGATGGCATTGTCGACCAGATTGGCGAGCGCCTGGCTGACCAGTTCGCGATTGCCTTTGACCTTGGCTGGCGCGTCGGCTTCCACCTTGAGCGTGATACCCTTTTGTTCGGCCAGCGGCTCGTATAGCTCGCCGATGTCGTGGGCGATCTCGGCGGCGTCGAATTCGTTCATGTCGTCGCGCGCCTGACCGGACTCCGCGCGCGCGATCATCAAGAGTGCGTTGAAGGTGCGGATCAGCCCTTCGGATTCCTCGATGGTGGCTTCCAGCGCGGCGCGGTATTCAGCCTCACTCTTGGCGGTGCGCAGCGCCTCCTCGGAGCGATTGCGCAGGCGGGTGAGCGGCGTCTTGAGATCGTGGGCGATATTGTCGGACACCTCCTTCAAGCCGTGCATCAGCGCCTCGATGCGTTCAAGCATGACATTGAGGTTCTCGGCCAGCCGGTCGAGTTCGTCGCCGGTGCCGGCGACCGGCAACCGCTCGCCGAGATCGCCGGCCATGATGGTGCGGGTGGTCTCGGTCATGGCATCGACGCGGCGCAGCACGCGGCGGCTGACGAACAGCCCGCCGGCAAGACCCAGCACGACGACGATGGCGACCGACCAGCGTGCGGCGGCGAGCACGATGTGATAGAGCCGCTCGCGCTCCTCGAGATCGCGGCCGACCAGCAGGCGGAAGCCGCCGGGAAGCTGGAACACCCGCACCAAGGCGTGGTGGTCCGGGTGTTCGGATACTTCTGCTTCGTCAATGCGGTGGTAAACCGTCTCGGTCCAGCCCGGATTATCGAGGATGCCCGGCGCCAGCGCGGTGACGTTGCCGGCGAGCGCCTCGCCGGCAAAGTTGGTGACGATATAGAGGCTCGAGCCCGGCCGACGCGCCCGCACGTCGACCACGATCACCAGCCGCCGAATGCCGCCTTGCCGGTATTGCTCGGACAGGCCAGTAATCTCGGCATTGACCGTATCGGTGATCTGTTCGGTGATCAGGCGGCGGGTATTAAGGGCGAAATAGGCGAGCAGAAACGCCGCGAACAGCGCGAACACGGTCAAATAGACCAGTGTCAGCTTGAACGTGGTGGTGCGAAATAGTTTACCGAGCGCCGTCACGTATCATGTATCCCGCGCCGCGGACCGTATGCAGAAGCGGCTGGGAGAAACCTTTATCGATTTTCGAGCGCAAGCGCGAGATGTGGACGTCGATCACATTGGTTTGCGGGTCGAAATGGTAATCCCAAACGTTCTCGAGCAGCATGGTGCGGGTAACCACCTGCCCGGCGTGCTTCATCAGGTATTCCAGCAGGCGAAATTCACGCGGCTGCAGCGTAATCTCGTCCTTGCCGCGGCGGACCTGGTGCGACAGCCGATCGAGCTCGAGATCGCCGACGCGGAGCACGGTTTCCTCGTTGCGGCCGCCGCGCCGGCGCGCCAGCACCTCGATCCGCGCCAATAGCTCGCTGAACGAATAGGGCTTGGGCAGGTAATCGTCGCCGCCGGCGCGCAGACCTTTGACTCGGTCATCGACCTGGCCGAGGGCGGAAATAATGAGAGCAGGCGTCTCGATCCCCTTTTCGCGCAGGGCACCGATCAGCGATAACCCGTCGCGCTTGGGCAGCATGCGGTCGACGATGAGCACGTCGTATTGGCCGTCGAGCGCCATCGCCAGACCGTCATCGCCGTCGGCGGCGGCGTCGGCGACATGGCCTACCTCGCGGAACGCCTTAACCAAATAGTCGGCGGCATCGCGGTCGTCCTCGATGACCAGAAGGCGCATGGTGACCCGATCCGGTTGCGCATCGGCCGTCCGGCCGAAGGCGCGAGCCCCTTGAATATCCGCATAGGTGGGCATCGGTCACACCAATTCCAGTCAATTCGGAGGCAGGTCAACGCCCCGCCCGATCGTGCCTCTCGTTTGCCGGCTAATCCACGGCCAGCTGGCGCTTTTGCGCCGGTTTCTTACGCGAGGGGGTGGCGGATTTGGCCCGCCACCCCCTCAACGACCCCACCCCGGCGGGGGCGACGGATGCCAGGGTTGGAGTTCGGTTCAAAGCGTCCGGGTCACTGAACCCACGCGCTCCGAAAAGATGCCGGGACGGGCAAAAGGCCCGTCCCGTTGAGGTGTACCGCCAGCGGGGGCGACGGATGCCGGCGGCACGCCCCGAAGTCTTGCTCAGCCGTTGCCGACCGGCAGAGCGACGAAGCGGGTGTTGTCACCCTTCTTCACCCGCAGCAGCACGCTGCGCTTTCCTTCCGTGCGTGCGCTATTGACCATCTCGCGCACGTCGGCGGGCGTCGAAACGGACTTGCCGGCGACTTCCAGGATCACGTCGCCGGTGGAAAAGCCGTGATCGGCAGCAACACCGGACGAATCGACGCCGGTGACCACCACACCTTCGCTGCCAGCGCCCGCGACACGGGCGGCCGGAGCCAGCGTGAGACCGAGCTTGGCGATATCGGCGCCGCTATCGGGCGCACTGGTATCAGCGCGCGCTTCCTTGGAGGCCGGCATCTCGCCGAGCGTCAGGGCGATGGTCTTCTCCGAGCCCTTATGCAGAACCGCGAGCTTGACCGAGGTCTTCGGCGGCATGGCGCCGATCTTTTTGGCGAGGTCGCGGGCATCCTTGACCGGCTTGCCGTCCACCGCGGTAATGACGTCACCGGACTCGATGCCGGCTGTCACCGCCGGGCTACCCTTTTGCGGCTCGGCGACCAGCGCGCCTTCCGCCTTCTTCAGGCCGAGGCTGTCGGCGATGTCCTGCGTCACCGGTTGGATCTGTACGCCGATCCAGCCGCGCATGACCGTGCCGTGCTCCCTGAGCTGGCTGATCACGCTGCTGACGGTGTCCGCGGGAATCGCGAAGGCGATGCCGACAGAGCCGCCCGACGGCGAGAAGATCGCGGTGTTGACGCCGATCACGTTGCCGTCGGTGTCGAAGGTTGGCCCGCCGGAATTGCCTTTGTTCACAGGCGCGTCGATCTGGATGAAGTCGTCATAGGCGCTGGCGCCGATGTCGCGGCCGCGCGCCGAGACGATGCCGGCGGTGACGGTGCCGCCGAGGCCGAAGGGATTACCGACCGCAAGCACCCAGTCGCCGATGCGCGGAGCCTTATCGGAAAGCTTCACATAGGGGAACGAGCCGCCCTCGACCTTGATCAGCGCGAGATCGGTGCGCGGATCGGTGCCGATCACCTTGGCGGTGTGGGTCTTGCCGTCGTCGGTGGTAACCTGCACGCTTTCGGCCTTGTCAACCACGTGGTTGTTAGTCACCGCATAGCCATCGCCGGAAATAAAGAAGCCGGAGCCTTGCCCGGTGATGACGTTACGGCCGTGGCCTTCGGGCATGCCGTGCGGGCCGTTCGGCATGTCGGGCATACCGAAGCGGCGGAAGAATTCGCGCAGGCCCGGCGGAACGTCGTCGTTGGCGAGGCCGTTGGTTTGCGCTCCGCTGTCGACCTTGACGCGCACCGAGATCACCGCCGGTTTCACCTTCTCGACGATGTCGGCAAACCCGACCGGCGCCTGCAGCTTGTGCGCCTGCTCGGTCAGGTTTTGTGCGATCGCAGCCGGATAGCCGTTCGATAGATTGAGGCCAGGAGCGACCACCAGGGCGGCGGCGCCGAGGCTGGCGATGGTGGTGGCGAGGAGGATGACGCGGCGTGCCGAAAGCACCCGCGATTTCTGGGGGGAAGTCGGAACCGGTGTGACGCTCGGCTTCATCAAAAAATCTCCATCTCAATTCGGGGAGGCGCGCATGCACGCCGTTCGAACCGGAAGATGGAGAGAGGAGCCTTACAGCGTCCTGTCGGCAGGATTAAACTTTTGTAAGGTTGTCAGTCGGCGCGAGGCTCGACCAAAGTCGCAATCCGCTGCTGTTCGGCCGCGCTGAGTGCCGGCGTCTGTACATTCACGGATTGCCGGCGACGTGCCGTCACGAACAGAGCGATCATGCCGGCCGCCAGCGCAATCGGCGGCAGGCCCCACAGCAGAAAATTGTGCAGTTCAAAGCGCGGCTTGAGCAGCACGAACTCGCCGTAGCGCGACACCAGATAGTCCAGCACTTGGCTGTCGCTGTCGCCCTGGGTCAGCCGCTCGCGCACCAGCAGCCGCAAGTCGCGGGCGAGCGGCGCCGCGGAATCGTCGATCGATTGGTTCTGGCAGACCATGCAACGCAGCTCTTCCGACAGGTGACGCGCGCGCGTCTCGAGTTTCGGGTCTTTCAATATTTCGTCGGGTTCCACCGCGAGCGCCGCGGCGGGTACGGCGAGCGCGATAAGCAATGTGATCAGTGCAAGACGGCGCATCGGCCCTACTCCGCCGGCTGCAGCGCTGCCTTGGCCGCCGGTTTCGGCGCGCCGACGCGCAACCGCCGGTCGGACAACGACAACCCGCCGCCGAGCATCATCACCAACGCGCCGAGCCAGATCAGCAGCACCAGAGGCTTGTAATAGAGCCGGACCGCGATCGAACCGTCGGAATTGGTATCGCCTAGCGACAAATAGAGCTGGCCCGCGCCGCGCGCCATCAGCGCCGCTTCGTTGGTCGAGGTCGCGCGCGCGGAAAAATTGCGCTTTGACGGCTCCATCACGCCGAGCGGCACGCCGCCCTCCCGCACCGTGAACTTCGCCACCACAGCGTTGTAATTCGGGCCGGTCCGCTCCACCAATCCGTCGAAGCTCAGATCGTAGCCGGACAGCGAAACGATCTGCGTCGGCTTGAGCGCGACGATTTTCTCGGTGCCCCAGGTGCCGGCGCTGATAATGCCGAGCATCGACACGGCAATGCCAAAATGCGCCACCGCCGTGCCCCAGGTCGAACGCGGCAGGCCGGTCGCGCGCATGCGCACGGTCGTCAGCGGCAAGCGCATCAGGCCGGTACGCTCCACCAGATCGACCACCGCGCCCATCATCACGTAAAACGCCAGCCCCACGCCGAACGGCGCCAGCACCGAACTGCCGCCCTTGATCGCGAAAGCAGCCGCGATCGCGATTAGGCCGACGGCGAACGCCGTCATCAGCCGCTGCGCCACGCCCAAGAGATCGCCGCGCTTCCAGGCCAGCAACGGACCGAACGGCATCGCGAACATCAGCGCCACGAACAGCGGACCGAAGGTCAGGTTGAAGAACGGACCGCCGACCGAAATTTTTCCACCGGTGAAGGCTTCGAGCGCCAAGGGATAAAGCGTCCCGACGAATACCGTCAGGCAAGCCGTGGTGAGGAAGAGATTGTTGAACACCAGCGAACCCTCACGCGAGATCGGCGCGAACAGCCCGCCCTGCTTCAAGGTCGACGAGCGCCAGGCGAACAGCGCCAGGCCGCCGCCGATGAACAGCACCAGAATGATGAGGATGAAGACGCCGCGCGCCGGATCGTTGGCAAACGAGTGCACCGAGGTGAGCACGCCAGAGCGCACCAGAAAGGTCCCGATCAGCGACAGCGAGAAGGTCAGGATCGACAACAAAATGGTCCAGACCTTGAGTGCGTTGCGCTTTTCCATCACGACGGCGGAATGCAACAGCGCAGTACCGGCGAGCCACGGCATCAGCGAAGCGTTCTCCACCGGGTCCCAGAACCAGAAGCCGCCCCAGCCGAGCGTGTAATAGGCCCAGTACGAGCCCATGGCGATGCCGACGGTCAGGAACATCCAAGCCATCAGCGTCCACGGCCGCACCCAGCGCGCCCAGGCGGCGTCGATGCGGCCTTCGATCAAAGCCGCGATGGCGAAGGAGAACGAGATCGAGAAGCCGACATAGCCCAGATAGAGCAGCGGCGGATGGATGGCGAGGCCGAGATCCTGCAGGATCGGATTGAGATCGCGGCCCTCGAGCGGCGCCTGCGGCAAGCGCAAGAACGGGTTCGAGGTCAGCAAAATGAAAAGATAGAATGCAGTCGCGACCCACGACTGCACCGCCAGCACGTGCGCCTTCAATGTCGCCGGCAGATTGACGCCGAAGGCCGCCACCAGGGCGCCGAACAGCGACAGGATCAGCACCCAGAGCAGCATTGAGCCTTCGTGGTTTCCCCACACGCTGGTGAATTTGTAGATGAGCGGCATCAGCGAATGGGAATTCTCGAACACCGTCGTTACCGAGAAATCGGACGTCACGTAGCAGGTGGTGAGCGCGCCGAAGGAAAACGCGACCAGCACGAATTGCATCAGCGCGGTGGAGGTGGCCAGCCGCATCAGCGCGTCATCGCGCGTTTGCGCACCGATGATCGGCGCCACCGATTGGGTTAGCCCGAGCGCCAACGCCAGCACCAAAGCATAATGACCGAGTTCCGGGATCATCGCGTCTTGCCTCCGGCGCCTTCGCCGCTCGTTTCCTGCCAGCGCCCGCTCTTCTTCAAGGAGTTCGACCACCTCGCGCGGCATATAGCGCTCATCATGCTTGGCCAGCACGGTATCAGCGTCAAGCGTTCCGCCGGATTCTATTTTGCCCTCTGCGACCACGCCCTGCCCTTCGCGGAACAGGTCCGGCACGATCCCTTGGTAGCGCACCGGGACGTCGCTCTTGCCGTCGGTGACCTCGAAGCGGACGCGCATATTGTCGCCGCGCTGGACGCTGCCCGGCTTGACCAGCCCGCCAATGCGGATTCGGGTGCCCGCCGCGATGTGCTTTTCGGCCACATCGGTCGGCGAATTGAAGAATACGATGGAACCGCTCAACGCGTTGAGCACAAGCCCAACCGCGAGCGCCAAAACGCCGACGCTGCCGCCGATCAGAATCAGTCGTCGCTGCTTGCGGGTCATTTCACCTCACGTCCTAACCTACTTTCGATCCCGGGTTTCGATCATAGCCCGGATCTAGCCCCGCTGTGCGATCACTTACAACCAACGCGTCGTCGTGGTGGTATTGAGCAAGATCAACGGGCGCGGCAAAGGGTCAAAATACGCGCCTTTTCAAGGTATCTGAGGCCCTTTGGCCGCCGCTCAGCCGAGCGACGTCCAGCTGCCGTCCGGATTGCGGCAGGCGGTGCCGCGGGCGGTCTGCGGGCGGCCGTCAATATAAATGGTGTGGGTGAAGGAGCGGCAATTGCGGCCAGCCTCCTGATAAGCCGGGCCCGGAACTACGGTACCATAGCGGCCCGAATCCGGATTTTTCCACGACACCGGCGCGCCGGAGGAGCCGCGTTCGAGCGCGTCCATCTGTGCGGCATAAGCGCGTTCCCTGTCCTCGTCGTCCAGCGCCGCCCCCATGCGGTTGCCGATCAGGCCACCGAGCAAGCCGCCGACCGCGGCGCCAGCCAGACGATTTCCGGTGCCGCCGCCCGCCACCGCGGCGCCAAGCAGCGCGCCGGTCCCGGCGCCGAGCAAGGTGCCGGTATTTTCCTTCGGTCCCGGGCCCATCCCGTCCGAACTGCCGGCACAGGCTGCGAGCGTGAGACCCATGACGGCGATGGCGGCGAATTTGGACACGGACATTTCGACCCCTGGAAAATCGATGCGATGGAAAACTAGCCTCGCCACCACCGGCGAAGCCATCAGTCCATCGAGACGGAACAATTCAGGCAAAAGTCCGGCGCTCGGAGGATGGCTGCAAATATCGACGCGAAATTGACTTAGCCGCTATTCCCCCGGCAGCACCAGCTCGGCGCGCAAACCGCCGAGCGGCGCGGTGCCGAGCTTAAGATCGCCGCCATAAAGGCCGGCGAGTTCAACGACGATCGACAGCCCCAAGCCCGATCCCGGCTTGGTCTCGTCCAGCCGGCGGCCGCGCTGCGCGACCTGCTCGCGCTCGGAGGGCGACAGCCCGCGGCCATCGTCGTCAACCACGATGCGCACCACCTCAGTCGCGCTTGCCGGCTCCGGCCGCTCGCGCACCACCTCGATCGCCACCCGCGCGGACGCCCATTTGCAAGCATTGTCCACCAGATTGCCGACCATCTCTTCCAAGTCGGGCCGTTCGCCGCGGAAGCGTGCTTTCTCGTCGGCATGCACCTCGATGGCGACGCCGCGATCATGATGGATCTTCGCCATGGTGCGCGCGAGCGCGGTGACCACCGGAGCAACGTCAGTGATCGAGCCCACCACCGTGAGGCGCGCCGCCAACCGCGCACGCTCGAGATGGCGCGCCACCTGGTCGCGCATGATATCGGCCTGCTCCAGAACTTTGTTGGCGAACGCATCGCGCGGCCCGCGCGCCGCGGCCTCGTTCACCATCACCGACAGCGGCGTTTTCAAGGCGTGCGCCAGATTGCCGACATGAGTGCGCGCGCGCTCGACGATTTCTTTGTTGGCGTCGATCAGTGCATTGGTCTCGCGCGCGAGCGGCGCGATCTCTTCGGGGAATTGGCCGGCGAGATGCTCGGCATTGCCGGAGCGAATGGCGGCGAGGCTGTCGGTGATGCGCTTGAGCGGGGCGAGGCCGAAGCGCACCTGGAACATGGTGGTGAGCAGCAGGACCGCGGCGAGGATCGAAAACGTGATGACCAGCGCCTGATCGAATGAACGCGTTTCATCGGTGATCTCGGCGGCGTCGCCGGCGACCGCCACCAGATAATGCCCCTCGTCCCCGAGGTCGATATTGCGTTCGACCAGCCGCAGCCGCTGATCCTCGGGCCCCGACATATAGCCTTGGCGCGAACCGTCCAGCCCGGCCGGAACGCCGCGGTCCTGCAGATGCGGCAAGCTGGCGTCCCACAGCGAGCGCGAGGCGCGCACATCATGCTTGTCGGGATCGAGTCGCGTCACCTGCCAGTACCAGCCCGACAGCGGCAGCTCGAACAGCGGCTCGCTGAGTGATTGCGGGAACTTATCGCCCGTTTCCTCCGGCGAGGCGACATCGGCGACCAGCGTGCGCAGATAGACGCTGAGCCGGCGGTCGAAGGCGCGCTCCACCGCCTGCCGGTAGATCGAAGAGAGCACAACGCCGGTGATGAGGAGGATGACCACCGCCCAGGCGGTGGCCGAGAGGAACAGGCGCAGCGCGAGGGAGTTGGCGCGCATCAGATCATGCGCCGGGCGCGGTGAGCAGATAGCCGAGGCCGCGCACGGTCTGGATGATCTCGACGCCGAGCTTCTTGCGGATGCGGCCAACGAAAACTTCGATGGTGTTGCTGTCGCGGTCGAAGTCCTGGTCGTAGAGATGCTCGACTAGCTCGGTGCGCGAGACCACGCGCCCGGCATGGTGCATCAAATAGGCGAGCAGCCGGTATTCGTGGCTGGTGAGCTTGACTGGATTGCCGTCGACGGTGACGCGTCCGGTGCGCGAATCGAGCCGCACCGGCCCGCACACGAACTCGCTCTTGGCATGGCCGACCGAGCGGCGCAGCAGCGCGCGCACCCGCGCCAGCACCTCCTCGAGATGGAAGGGCTTGGCGACATAATCGTCGGCGCCGGCGTCGAAGCCTTGCACTTTATCGCTCCAGCGGTCGCGCGCGGTGAGCATAAGCACCGGCATCGCGCGGCCCGCGCGCCGCCAGGATTCCAGCACCGAGATACCATCCATCTTCGGCAGGCCGATATCGAGGATGACGGCGTCGTAGGGTTCGGACTCACCCAAATAATGGCCCTCCTCGCCGTCAAAGGCGCGATCGACGACATAGCCGGCGTCGGTCAGCGCGGTTGAGAGCTGGCGGTTGAGGTCGGGGTCGTCCTCGACGACGAGCAGGCGCAATGTCTGAGTCTCCGCTCGGAGCACTGTCAGGCGAAGTGGATACCGGTTCGCCGTCCGACAATGCGACCAATCTTAATGCCCGTTGATAAACTCGCCGTTCGCGGCGTCAACGGTCACGCGCGTCACTTTGCCACTGCGCGGGAGCAGAGTCAGCACATAGACGAGACCCTCGCCATGACGGCAGAGCCGGGCTCGCACCAGCTCGGCGCGGCCATGCGCATGCAGGCTTTTGACGGCTTGCGCGAGCGGGACGGCCTTGCGGTCGGCAACCGCCGAGCGCTGTTCGGCCTTGTTCAGGCAAGCGTTATCCGTCGGGTCGGCGGCCAAAGCCGGCGCCGCAAGCAGGCCGGTGAGCAGCACAATAAAGAGAGGTCGGGAGACCGGCATAGGTGGGATTTAAGCGCGCGCCGGTGAACGCGGGCTGAACGCCAATATTAAACGCGCGTAACGGCTAGCCTTCAAAGCCATTAAACGATGCAAAACCGTCGAGCGGTTCGCGTGGGGCGCGCCATTTGTTGATCGGCGCGTCCAGATCGGCGTGGCCGAGCGCCAGGCCGCAGAACAATATGTATTGGGGGGAAAGGTCGAGGAAGGAATAGACAGTTTTGTGCCAGTGCGTCCAGGCTTCCTGGCCGCAAGTGTGCAGCCCGTGCCCCCGCGCCAACAGCATCACTGTCTGGATATAGCCGCCAACGTCAGACCATTGCGGCGGACCCATACCGCGGTCGATCGACAGCAACAAGCCGACCGGCGCGCCGAAGAATTCGAAATTGCGCGCGTATTGGCGATAACGGCCGGCGCGGTCGTCGCGCGTGATGCCGATCGACTGATAGAGCGCAGCGCCGACCTGGCGGCGGCGCGTCTCGTAGGGCTCTTTCAGATTGGGCGGGTAGATGTCGTATTCGGCGCCCTCGCCGCGCGGCAGCAGCTCGGGCCGCGCGCGCACTAGCGCCTTGAGCTCTTCGAGTTTCTTGCCCGCCAGCGCATCGACGCGCCACGGCTGCACATTGCCGCCGGACGGCGCGCGCGCCGCGCGCGCGAGAATGTCGCGGACGGTTTGCTCGGCGACGGGCGTTGGCAGGAAGGCGCGGCAGGAATACCGCGACGAAATGGCGTCGAAGACGTCCATGGGAAAGGCTCTCCAGCGGGATTTCTGGAGAGTGTGACGGGCGGCAGGTTCGCTGCCAAGCGCCTGCGCGACTCACTTCGTCCTCAATATCCTCGCCACTTCTCCAGGCTGCGGCCACCCCATGTACCGCTCTGGGTGCCGGCAGCAGGCTTCGTCACCTGTCTCGCTATGATGGCGGCAGCGGTTGCGCGGTGAATCGCGGACGGCTCGTCCGGCTTGGCGCTTTCCGGGCTCCATTCCTAGCGGCTGGCCCCGGCCGCGTCGAACCGCCGTCTTGCGTCCTGGATGGCGGGGCGGTTCTTGCGCGCCCATGAGCCCAGCTCGCTCACCGGCTCGAGGAGTGAGCGGCCGAGCCGGGTCAGTTCATAGTCCACGCGTGGTGGATTGGTCGGAAACACGGTGCGCGTCACCAGCCCGTCGCGCTCGAGCGCGCGCAGTGTCAGCGTGAGCATGCGCTGCGAGATCGAGCCCAGCGCCTTGCGCAATTCATTGAAGCGCTTCGGCCCGTCACCCAGCGTCGAGACCACGAGCACGGTCCACTTGTCACCGACCCGCGAGAGCACCTCACTCACCGCCCGGCAGTCCTCGGGCACATGCAGGTTACCTGGTGTGGCGCGTGTGCCTTCTTGCGCGTTTGGCTTGGTCATCTATCTAGCCTTGGTAACAAAGCGTAACCAATAATTAGAGGCTCCCATGGCAAAGCACAAGCTCGGCATCATCGTCGGCAGCAACCGGCGCAACTCCATCAACCGCAGGCTGGCGCAGGCGTTGGCGAAGCTTGGCGGCGATGCCTTCGAGCCCAAATTCATCCAGATCGACGACCTGCCGATGTACAATCAGGATCTTGAGCAGCCGGTGCCGGAAAAAGTCGCCCGCTTCAAAGTGGACCTCGCGGGTTCCGACGCCCTACTATTTGTGACGCCGGAGCACAGCCGCTCGATCCCCGCCGTGCTCAAGAACGCCATCGATTGGGGCGCGCGACCCTGGGGCAGGACCTCCTGGCCTGGCACGCCCGCCGCCATCATCGGAACTTCGGGCGGCGCCATCTCGACCGCAATCGCCCAGCAGCATTTGCGCGCGGTGCTCGGCGACTTGGGCCTGCACGTTGCGGGCGGGGAAGCTTATATTGCGTTCAAGCCCGAACTCATCGACACGCAGGGTGCGGTCACGGACGACAGCGGGCGAACGTTCCTCAAGAGCTTCATCGACCAGTTCGCCGATTTCGCCGGTAAATTCGCGCCCCAACGTGCCGCTGCCGCAGCCTAACCGAAAGGCCAAAAAGCTATGTCCATTCGACCCGTCAAACGCATCGCGCAGTCGAAGCCCACCATCGAGGGCGCCGGCGTCAAGCTGCGTCGCGCCTTCGGTTTCGGCGAGACCGCGGAGACCGATCCGTTCCTGCTGCTCGACGATTTCCGCAACGACCGGCCGCAGGATTATCTCGCCGGCTTCCCTTGGCATCCGCACCGCGGCATCGAGACGATCACATATGTCTTGAACGGCACCGTCGAACACGGCGACAGCCTCGGCAATCGTGGCACGCTCGGCTCCGGCGACGTGCAATGGATGACCGCCGGGCGCGGCATCATGCATCAGGAGATGCCGCAAGGCGACGCGCAAGGCCGCATGCACGGCTTCCAACTCTGGGCCAACCTGCCCTCTTCGCTCAAAATGACGGCGCCGCGCTATCAGGACGTTAAGGGCGCCGAGATCCCGGAGATTACCGATGACGACGGCACGCGCGTGCGCATCGTGTGCGGCGATTTCTGGGGCAAGCGCGGCCCGGTCGAGGGCGTCGCCGCCGACCCGCGCTATCTCGACGTGTTCGTGCCGCCGAACAAACGCAAGACGCTCAAGGTCGAAACCGAGCGCCACGCCTTTGCCTATGTGTTCGCAGGTTCCGGCTCGTTCCGCGCGGCCTCGCAGCCGCACGGCGTGTTGACCGAACGGCAAGTGGACGGTAACGAGATCGTCACGCGCGAAACGGTCGGAGATCGCTCGCTGGTGCTGTTCGATTCAGGCGACGAGGTCACCGTGCAGGCGGGCGAGCATGGCATCCGCTTCCTGCTGGTGTCCGGCAAGCCGATCGAGGAGCCGGTCGCCTGGTACGGGCCGATCGTGATGAACACCCAGGCCGAGCTGCAACAAGCCGTCTCCGAATTGCGTAGCGGCACGTTCATCAAGAACTGAGTACTATTCGCGCAAAAATAGAGCGCGCAGCAACTTGTATTTGGTCTCCCATTCCTCCCACTAGACGTCAGTCGGCAGCAGGGCATCTTCGACGAGCGACCACGAAGCGCCTTTCCGCCGCGGTTATGCCAAGGCACTGAGCGGCCACCACGATCTGCCGATCCTGCGCAAGCCCTATCAACTTGCCGCGCTTGGCGATGCTGTCCGGCAATGCCCGGAAACTTGCGCCGGTAGGTTGTGAGCGGCGCGGCGCATAGCGATGAGCTTCCGCCCACCACCGCCATGATGTTAGCCTTGGCCGCCGGTATCAGGCTGTCACAGGCGTCCGCATTTTCGCACTGAACGGGAAGCGGCATCGCCGATCTAGAGGGAGAACCAATGAAGGGACTTTCACGCAGCCCAACTGCGTTATTGCTGGGCAGCGTGCTAGCGGCCGCACTGAACATCTCATCGAACGCGCGCGCGGACGAATTGCGCATCGGCTTCATCGCGCCGATGACCGGCATCTTTGCGCAGGTCGGCAAGGACATGGTGAACGGCTTCCAGATGTATCTCGACGAGCACGGCGGCAAGCTGGGCGGCGCCGATGTGAAGTTCATTGTTGAGGACGATCAGGCCAAGCCCGACGTTGGCGTCACCAAGGTCAAGAAGCTGATCTTGCAGGATCATGTGAGTCTGTTCGTCGGCGGCGTGCTGGCTTCCACCGGCTACGCACTGGCGCCGGTGAGTACCGCCGAAAAGACCATCTATATCCCGTCGATTCCGGCGGCCGACGATCTCACTCAACGCGAAACTGGCAAGTATCCTTTTTTGATCCGTACCGGCTGGTCGTCATCGCAGCCCCACCACGCGCTCGGAGCATGGGCTTGCGATCAGGGCTACAAGAAAGTCGTCACGGTCGGTGTTGACTATGCGTTCGGTTACGAGTCGGTCGGCGGTTTCCAGAAGGTGTTCGAGGATTGCGGCGGCAAGGTCGTGCAGAAAATCTGGCCGCCGCTCGGCAACAAGGATTTCCGGCCGTACATTCCGACCATCAAGGCGGATGCTGATGCCATATTCTCGCTGATGGTGGGACCGATGGCGGCGCAATTCCCCAAACAGCTGCGCGCGGCCGGTTACAAAAAGCCGATCCTCGGCGGCGGCACCAGCTATGACGAATCCGCCCTGCCCTTCATGGGCGACGA
The DNA here is from genome assembly GCA_963709855.1 of uncultured Alphaproteobacteria bacterium. Classification (GTDB taxonomy): domain Bacteria; phylum Pseudomonadota; class Alphaproteobacteria; order Rhizobiales; family Xanthobacteraceae; genus Pseudolabrys. The sequence continues at coordinate 88,975 of CAVPXX010000012.1, forward strand.
GGTGGTTGGCGACGTCTCCGCGCTGCAATACAGCGCCGCGCTGGAGACGCCGAAGAACGAAGCCTTCGTGAAGGCCTACCGCGCCAAGTACGGCAAGGTACCGTCCTACTACTCGGAAAGCAATTACACCACCGCACAACTGATCGATGACACGATCACGATGTCCGGTGGCAAATGGCCGGGTTCCGAGCAGTTCATCAAGACCATGGCGGGGTTGAAGGTCGAAGCCGTGCGCGGGCCGGTGAGTTTCGACGACATGCGCAACCCGATACAGAACATCTACATCAAGAAAGTCGAAAAGAAGAAGATGTTCGGCTACGACAAACCCGAACTCTGGAACAGAGTGATCAAGACATACCCGAACGTCAATCAGTTCTGGACCTACGGGAAAGAGAAGTTTCTCGCCCAGCCGGTCTACAGCCACGAATTTCCGCCCTGCAAATTCTGCGAGTAGACTTGGCGCTATCTGCCTAATCGACAAGGCAAAACCCCGGCTTCACGAGGATTTTTTTTATTCCGCTGGGATCGGCGTGGCTGGGCCGGTGGGCGCTTCGGCCACCGGCGACGGTGTTGACGGGCCTTTCAGCACGCGTTCTTCCATCGAAATCAGGAAGACCATGCCGAAGGCGAGCACCAGCGCGCAAGCCATGAATACAAAGCGGAAAGCATAGGCGAGTTCATGCACGGATGCCGCGCGCGCCAGCATTTCCACCGACATGCCGGTGACGCCGCCGAGCCCGCCGAGCACGATCGCGCCCAGCACCGCCACGACCAGTGCGGAGAGCAGCGAGCGGAAAAAATTGGCCGCGCCGGTGGCGACGCCCATCTGGTGCTGCGTCACCGCGTTTTGCATGCACACGGTGGAGATCGGGAACAGCGTGCCGAGCCCCAAGCCGATCAGCAACAGCAGCAATAGTACCAGCACCGTCGGCATCGACGCCGGCCAGATGGCCAACGCCGCCAAGGCCAGAATGGCCAGCAGCAGCCCCGCGACCGGCAATCGCTTGTAATGTTTCATGTGCATCAGCAGCCGGCCGGTGACAGTGGACAGCGCTACAGTTGCGCCCATCAGCGGGATCAGGGCCAGGCCCGACTGGCCGGCGGAGAGATGTAGCACCACCTCGAAATAAAGCGGCACGAAAATCGTCATGCCGACCAGCGTCGCCATAGCGCAGGCGCCGGCGAGCGCTGCGCAGCGCACCACTGGATTGCCGAGCACCGCGAGCGGCAAAAACGGTTCTTCCGTCGCCATCAGCCGCCAGGCGAACAGGGCCCACAGGATCGCGGAGGTCAGCAGCAGCGCGCCGAATTCCGCGGAAATCCAGTCGAAGCGGCGCCCGCCCCAGGACAGCGCGAGCAGCAGCGCCACCGCCGCCGCCGTCATCAGCAGCGCGCCGATAACATCGAGCTGATGCTTGCGCGGATGATAGGGCACGCGCTTAAGCACGTTGGAGGTCATGCCGAGCGCTGCGAGGCCGAGCGGCAAATTGATCCAGAAGATCAGCGACCAGTCGAGATGCTCGGTCAGGAAGCCGCCCAACACCGGCCCGCCGATCGACGAGGTCGCAAACACCGCGCCAATATAGCCCTGGTAACGGCCGCGCTCGCGCGGTGAGACGATGTCGGCGATGATGGTCTGCGCCAGTGCCATCAGCCCGCCGCCGCCCAGGCCCTGCACCGCGCGGCCGAGCACCAGTGCGGTCATACTGGGCGCCAGGGCGCAGATCAGCGAGCCGGCGACGAAGATGACGATGGCGATCAGCATCATCACGCGCCGTCCGTGAATGTCGGAGAGCTTGCCGTAGAGCGGCGTCACCGCGGTGGCGGTGAGCAGATAGGCGGTGACCACCCAGGCGAGGTCGCCGAGATTGGCGAAACGCCGGCCGATGGTCGGCAGCGCAGTGGCGACGATGGTCTGGTCGAGCGCGCCGAGGAACATCGCCAGCATGATGCCGAGCACAATGGTGCGCACTTCCGGATGCGTGAGCGCACGCGGCTGGGGCATCGCTGGCGCCTGCGTCTTGGATTTTTTCGGCCTAGCAGTCATTGGGCATGAACTCTTGGGTGCGTTTGATGCCGCGAGCGCGCCGCCTTGGCAATGGCTGCCGACGCGGGGGTGGTATGCCCCGTTGCTCCATACTTATCTGGTCATTCCGGGGCGATGAGAAGCGGCGAACCCGGGATCCAGATACAGTGTCGAAACTAGCATCTGGATTCCGGGTTCGCGCACTTCGTGCGCGCCCCCGAATGACGAAAGATTATTCCTGGCGGATCAGAGCGATGATGCGCAGATTGCAATACCGGCTCATCGCCGTGCTGGCGTTGACGCTGCCTGCCGGCGCGGCGGAGCGCCTGCCCGAAGGCTTCGTCTATCTGCGCGATGTCGATTCGAGCATCGCCCAGGACATGCGTTATGCGGGGCCGGACAATTTCACCGGGCATCCCCTGCCCGGCTACGACGCACCCGAATGCATGCTGCGGCGCGAGGCGGCGGAGGCGCTCAGGCGCGTGCAGGCCGACCTGGCGCGCGACAATCTCGGTCTCAAGATTTACGACTGCTATCGTCCCACCCGCGCGGTGCGCGCCTTTGTGCGCTGGGCACAAGACGGAGCAGATGACGGCGCCACCAAGCGCTTTTTCCCCACGCTGGAGAAGCGCACGCTGTTCGCCCGAGGCTTCGTCGCCGCACACTCGGCACATTCGACCGGCATCGCGGTCGATCTCACGCTGGTCAAGCTGCCCTCCCCGCCGGCGCCAATTTTCGACGTGCGCGCGGCTTACGGCCCCTGCACCGCGCCGGCGGCCCAGCGCGCGCCCGACACTTCAATCGACATGGGCACCGGCTTCGACTGCTTCGACGAGCGCAGCCACACCACCAGCGGCGCCATTCCTCCCGAGCAGAAACGCTGGCGAGTCAAGCTCGTCACCGCCATGCGGGCGCGCGGCTTCCACAATTATTTCCGCGAATGGTGGCACTTCAGCTTCGGTCCGCGCCCGGCGCAGGTTTATGATTTTCCGATTGAGGCGCGGACGGAGCGGTGAATAGGTTTTCGTGTCTTTTGATTTCTTGCTCCCTTCGGCACCTTCCCCGGCCAACTGACGATGTAGTCCTCGAGCTTAGCGTCTGGGACGTCGTTTTCGCTCGCCGCCACGCGCCCGCGCACCGAGACACCCGCCGCGTGCACCGTCTCCGGGTCGCCGGAGATCAGCGGGTGCCACCAGTAGAGGTCGCGCCCCTCGGCCACCAGGCGATAGCCGCAGGTCGGCGGCAGCCAGGAGAGCCTTCGCACATTGCGCGGCGTGAGCCGCACGCAGTCCTTAACGCGGGCCTGGCGGTGGGCATAGTCGGTGCAGCGGCAAGTCTGCCCGTCCAGCAGCCTACAGCCCACGTCGGTGAACACGGTACGGTTGGTGTCGGCGTCGATCAGCTTGTTCAGGCAGCAGCGGCCGCAGCCGTCGCACAGGCTCTCCCATTCGCGCGGCGTCATTTCGCCCAGGGGTTTGGTGCGCCAGAACGGGGCGGTTTCGTCGGGCATTCAAGGGTTCCTTTCGGCGCGTTGTAGCCCCTGGCAACAATTCCGTCATGGGCGGGGGTTCACTCTCGCCGCGTGCGGGGAGCGGGAAATCCGGCCACTTTTCACCGCAATTGGCGTCCATCTTACCGTGTATTGACCGATCCGTCGGCCGTGGCCCAAATCGCGCCGATCGGCTAGAATCGGTCCCGGCGGCGACCCGCCTCAAGCCCGAGCGAGCGAGACCCCTTGCGCGACCTTTTTCCGGCCGATTGGAAGCCGAAAATCAAGAAGCTGTTGCTCGGCTTCGACGCCCGCGTCGATTCCGGGCTGTTCAGCGGCTTCACCGGCCTGCGCGAGACCTATGAGCGGTTTTCCACCTTCATGGACCGCTTCCACGTCGGCGGCTGGGGGCGCTGGCTCAACGAGCTGATGTCGGAAGCAGCCACCTTGGGCACCGCCGGCGCGATCCTGATGCTGGCGCTCGCTATCCCCGCATTCCGTGAGACCTCGGATGACGACTGGCTCAAAAAGTCAGAGCTGGCGATCAGCTTCCTCGACCGCTACGGCAATGAGGTCGGCACCCGCGGCATCCGGCACAACAATTCTATACCGCTCGACCAGTTTCCCGACAACCTGATCAAGGCGGTGCTCGCCACCGAGGATCGCCGCTTCTACGACCATTTCGGCATCGATGTCGCAGGCACCGCGCGCGCTTTCGTCACCAATGCAAAAGCCGGCGGCGTCGTGCAGGGCGGCTCCTCCCTCACCCAGCAGCTCGCCAAAAATTTGTTCCTCAACAACGAGCGCACGCTCGAACGCAAGATCAAAGAAGCCTTCCTTGCAATGTGGCTGGAAGCGCGCCTGACCAAGAACGAGATCCTCAAGCTCTATCTCGACCGCGCCTATATGGGCGGCGGCGCCTTCGGCGTCGATGCCGCGGCACAATATTATTTCAACAAGTCGGCGCGCGACGTGAACCTCGCCGAAGCCGCGATGCTCGCCGGCCTGTTCAAGGCGCCGTCGAAATTCTCGCCCAACGTCAACCTGCCGGCCGCGCGCGCGCGCGCCAACGTGGTTCTCGACAACCTCGTGGACGCCGGCTTCATGACCGAAGGCCAGGTGTTCGGCGCCCGCCGCAATCCGGCAACGCCAGTCGACCGCCGCGACGATCGCGCGGCGAACTACTATCTCGATTGGGCCTTCGACGAGATGAAGAAGCTTGTCGACACGTTCCCAAAGTCGATGACCGAGCGCGTGTTCGTGGTACGCACCGCGCTCGACGTCGATCTGCAGCACGCGGCGGATAGCGCCGTCGAGAATTCGCTGCGCCAATACGGCCAGGAATATCATGCCGGACAGGCCGCGGCTGTGCTCATGGATGTCGACGGCTCGGTGCGCGCCATGGTGGGCGGCCGCGACTACGGCGCCAGCCAGTTCAACCGTGCCACAGACGCAATGCGCCAGCCCGGCTCCTCGTTCAAGCCTTACGTCTACGCCACCGCGCTCGAACATGGGTTCAAACCAAGCTCGATCGTGGTCGATGCGCCGATCTGCCTCGGTAATTGGTGTCCGCACAATTACGGCCATGGCTACGGCGGCTCGATGACGCTGATCACCGCGCTGACCCATTCGATCAATACCATCGCCGTGCGTCTGTCGGTCGCGGTTGGCGATGGCAATCCCAAGCTCGGCCGCGCGCGCATCATCAAGACGGCGCATGACATGGGTATCCGCACACCGCTGCCGGACACGCCGTCACTGCCGATCGGCGCCGACGCGGTGACCCTGCTTGATCACACCGGCGCCTACGCCACCTTCCCCAATCTCGGCATGAAGATGACCCCGCACGCGATCCTCGAGGTGCGCACCGGCGATGGCAAGCTGATCTGGCGCTTCGACCGCGATAGTCCGAAACCGCACAGGGCGCTGTCGGAGCGCGTGGCCGCCGACATGATCAAAATGATGAACAGCGTGGTCGAGAACGGCACCGGCCGGCGGGCGCGTCTCGACGGCATTGCCGCCGCCGGCAAGACCGGCACTACCAACGCTTATCGCGACGCCTGGTTCATGGGTTACACCGGCAATTTCGTCTGCGGCGTCTGGTTCGGTAATGACGACTACCAGTCGACCAACCGCATGACCGGCGGCGCGTTGCCGGCGATGACTTGGCACACCATCATGGACTATGCGCATCAGGGCATCGAGATCAAACAGCTTCCTGGCGTTCCAGTGCCGCCGGCGCGCCAGGAGCCGGCCGTTGCCGAAATCAAATCGAAGTCCGGCGCGCCGCCGCCGCCGCGCCCGACCGTGCTCACCAAGCGGGGGGCCGACATACTCGTTCGCGTGGAGCGGATGATGGATGACGCCAACCGCGCCATGGGGCCGTTGCGCCCGACGGTTTCCACCAGCAAGAAGAAACAGGCCGAAGTCCCGCGAAAAGGCGACGCCCTCGCCTCTGCGCTGGAGGGACATGCGTTCGGCAGCCGGAACTGATTAGCCGCTCGCCAGCGGCCACCGTAGTCTCCCTTTCGCAAATCAACGTCCCCTCACCGCCTGTGGAACGATCGTGCGGCTGCTTCTCGGATCGCTGTTTGCCCTTGTTGTGGCCGCCATCGTCGGCCTCGGCGCGACTTATCTCGCGCTCACCCGCGGCGCCGCCTTCAGCCCCTTGACGATCGGCAGCTGGACGGCCTGGCCGAAAACCGGCACCGTCGACGCCGACCCTTACGCAAAGGCATCGATCGCGCGCGTCGGCCGATTGCCGACCGCGCTTGGCGACGGCGTCTCGTTTACCGCCTCGGCCGACGACAATGGCCGCCCGCTCGACGGGCGATGTGATGTGGCCGTCGCGGGCGTCACACCCGCTGCACGTTTCTGGACGCTGACGCTTTACAATGGCGACGGCGAATTGGTGGCCAATTCGATCAAACGCTACGGATTCACCAGCCAGGAAATCGTTCGTCACGCCGACGGCAGTTTTGAGATCGTCATGTCGCCGAGCGCAAATCCGGGCAACTGGTTGCCGACCGGCGGCGTCGAGCGTTACGTCCTTTTGCTGCGCCTCTACGACACGGCCGTCGGCGTCTCGACCAAAGCCGGCCGCGAAGTCCCGATGCCGACCGTGAACGTCAGGAGCTGCCCATGATTCGGTGGTTGCTCTTGGCTTTAGGCGGCGCCTTGCTGGGCGGGATCGTGCATTTGGCGACGATCATCATCCTGCCACGCACCGCCACACAGGACGCCTATGCGCGACTGTCGCGCAGCACTGCGATCAATAGCGCAACCGCGCTGCCGGCGCCGACCCCGGAATCCGCGCCGATGCCGTTCATGGATCCGGCCTTCGCCAGCGCCGTCTGCCGTTACGACCTTTCGCAGGGACCTCTGAAACTTAGCGTCCCGGTGAGCCCTGCCTATACCTCAGTCTCATTCTATACGCGCTACGACGTGGCTTATTACGCCATTAACGACCGCGCTGCCGGTCGGCGCGTGATCGAACTCGATCTTATGACGGTCGAACAGCACAATCAGATGCCGGAGGACGAGGAAATCACCGCCGCCGACCGGCTGATCGTAGAATCGCCGACGTTGACTGGTTTGATCGCGATCCGCGCACTGGCGCCGGAGCCGGGATTGATGCCGATGGCGCAAAGCGCGATCGCTGCTGCTAGATGCACGCAGACGCAAGAGCCGAAATAGTCAGCGAGCTGCCGCCAAACTCGGCTCGCGCACCCATGTCCGCGCCGGGTGGCGGTAGGGTGCAATCTGAGCTTACAGCTGATTGATGGCACGCTCGACGTCGACCGCTTGCTCTG
>CAVPXX010000013.1:0-13443 GCA_963709855.1 uncultured Alphaproteobacteria bacterium
GGGGCAATTGATAAAAGAAATGGTGATGCAGAAAATTGGACGGATTACAGTTCATCCCTTGAACAGCAAGCCGGAATGACGGCGGTCCAGGCGCTCGCCAACTATCGCTCCCGGCGCGCTTGCGCTGCTGCCTCTCCGCTTGGCAGCCTAACCCTGGCAGACGCTCCACTTATCGACGCGGAGAATCTGTTCAGACAACCGGGACCACCTCTTATGTTCACGCCCTTTGTTTGCTCCGGCTATGATCTAAACTGGTCAATAATAGAGCCGGAGCCGAGCTAGTGTAGTTCACATCTGCACGCAATATCAGTGAGAATATTGCAGACGGAGATGCATCATGACAACCGCATCGACAGCCGTGATGTTTGGCATAGACTATCGCGACCCAACGGGCGCACTCGCACACATCCAACCCGCGGATATACAGGCCTTTCAAGGAGGCAAGTCTTTCGTAATCGAATACATTGGCATCGCCGGAGGCCAGGGGAACGCTGCTCTAACATCGGCCGATGCCACCGCCTTAGAAAACCAAGGGATCTACATAGCTTCGGTTTATGAGAATCGCCCTGGCATGTCGGACACGGACTCGCAGGGCAATTACACGAGTGGTTGGGTCGACTACTTCAGTCAGCCGGGCCGAGGCACCACAGACGCACAAAACGCGATCAGCGGAGCCAGTATGGCTGGTCAATTGACGGGAGCAATCTATTTCGCAATTGACCTTGATCCTGCCAAATCAACAGATCCTACGACCGGTTTGAATCGTATCTCCGAAACGACAGCATTGAATTTGATTGATCACTACTTTCAGGACCTGAGTGCGTATTTTAATAACTATAATCAGCTCCATGGGACCTCATACCAAATTGGCGTGTACGGTGCTGGCGACACTCTTTCAAAAATTGTCAATGATCCACTGGTTACTGTAAATGGCAGCCATGCTTTTACGTGGTTAGCTGCACCGACCGCGTGGCCCGGATATCAAACCTTTACCGCATGGGACATAAAGCAATATGACAATGATCAATTTCAGCTCGACGGCCGCAATGTAGACCTTGATCAGACCTCGGGCGGTCAATTTGGTGAATGGGGGGTTGCTGCCCCAAGGATACAGAACGATTATTTTGGCATCACCCGGGGCAATCTCCCATCGGATCAAGCGAGTGCTGTTGCCAATTCGATCAACGCTGGAACGCAGACCGAAACTCAGTATGTAGGCGGGCTCCTTTCGCAAGTGGCGGACACGACGATTCCCTCGGTCGCAGTCGAGGGCTCAATGTATGGCGCGGTTGGAACTACGGCTGAGATTACTCAGTTGGTTACTCAGTTCCTGCCTGCGCAGGTAGCCAATGCCGTAGCACACGGCTTTAACCCTCAGGTCTATGCGAGCGAGGCATTAGGCTTAGCCTTCGCATTCGGCAACGAGAGCGGCAGCATAGCATTCGCAAATAATTTTGGCCCATCGAATGCAACAATGCCAAACTCTACAGCTGGGGATGAAGCGTTTGCCATGGCGGCCACCAGCGCCATCTTCGGATCAGGGGCTACCACCAACCTCGTGAATGTGCTGGATGGCTTTGTCGCTAATTGGAAAGCCTTTTATTCAAGTCACGGCATACCTGGCATCTCGCATGCGTCCTCCACTCAGATTGATCTCGCGGCGCGAGGCGCGGCGTGGGGTGATGTGGTTGGGGTTGCGCTTGCCAATAATCTCGGACCGTTGAATGGGCAGACAATCAATTTCCTTGAAGATGCTGCGCAAGGGTCTGCGGTTTACGGAATGTCACTTGTAGGACAACCCTTGCACAACGTTTTCCAGGGGTGAACGCGCAGAATGGTTGCGGCGCCAGATCGAAAAAACCATTGAGCTTTGGAAACTTATCAAATCGTGGCTTGATGGGGCGTAACGATGATGGCTCACAGTATGCCTGGTTAGGAAACGGACGAAACGGTTCTCTCGCTGCTGTACGGTCCACATCCGAATGTCTCCCGGTGTTTTTGGGTTAAGCATCCGAGTGCTTCGAATTGTCGGGTGATCACAAGCTTATTCGCGCATACGTATTGCTTTGAACTTTGCCACACCTGAAGCTCCCTCTATCAGCGCAGAACAGGCTGAGAACAAAGTCCACGGATTTTCCACGAAAGGAAGCGTTGCCTTCGCGGTTCGTTCCGTGTCGAAACGTTTTTTCATTTAGCGACGAGAAATAAAAAACCCGCCAAATGCGGGCCTTAAATGGTGGGCGCTGTAGGGATCGAACCTACGACCTCTCCCGTGTGAAGGGAACGCTCTCCCGCTGAGCTAAGCGCCCGGTCGTGACGACTGCGCGATATAAGGAGTGCCTCGAAGAGGTGTCAAGTTAAGCCCGCCGCCTAGTTGCGGGTGGGCGGCTTGTCGCTCTGCGGCACGCGCGAGGCATGGCTCTGCAGCGCGCGGATTCGGTCGGCCAGGTTGCCGTTCGTCGACGGAGGCTTCGCTGAATTCGGAATCGCCATTTCTGGAATCGGTGCCGAGTTTGCCGCGGTTGCGCACCGTTTCGGCTGCCAGGATGGCGTCGATCGGCGAGTTCGGCCCTTCCAGCGCGGAGGCAAGGCGCGCCACTTCGGCCGCGACGTCATTAACGCGCTCGCGCAGCAAGGCATTTTCCACCTGCTCGGACGCCCAGTTTTCCTCGGCTTCGCGCTTCATATTGGCGAGGTCGCGGGCCAGCCGGTCGCGTTCGTCGATCGTGCGGCCGAGGTCGGACTGCAACTGGGCTTTCTCCGCCTTGAGCTTCTCGGCCGCCACAGTTGTGCGTTCGAGCAGCTCGGCGAGGTCAGTGCGCAGATCGTTTTCGTTTTTGCGCGCAGCCAGTAATTCACCGCGCGCTTGATTGAGCTCGAATTCGCTTTGGGCGAGCAGCCGTGACTGTTCGCCGAGGCGGTTTTCCAAATCTTCGGCGCGGCGGCCGAGAAGCTCGGCTTGTGCGGTCTGCGCCGCCAGTTGCTGTTCGAGTTGGGCGACGCGGCGGCCGAGATTGTCGACCCGGTCGCGCTCTTCAGCCAATTCCAGGGTGGCGGCCTTTAGCTCGACCCGCTCGATATCGCGGCGGTCTTCCACGGCCTTGAGCTCGTTGCCGACTTCGGTAAGCCGTTCTTTCAGATGCTTCGACCTGGGTCTTAAGTGAAACGATCTCGACCTTCTGGGCGTCGGCCAGGCTCGAGCGCTCCTCGAGTGTACTGATCAGCTTGGTGAGCTCGGCTTCCTTGTCGGATAGCGTGCGCTCTGCGTCATGCATGATGCTGGTCTTGGCCGCTACTTCTTCCTCAGTTGCGCGCAACTGATCGCGCAGCGCTTTGTCGCGCGCTTCAAGCACGAAAATAGCGGCGGATTTTTCGCTCAGCTCCATCTTGAGCTGATTGATAGCGTCGGCCTTCTTTCCAAGTTCGGCGAGCTGGCGGGTGGTTTTGGCCTTGAGCTGCTCGACGCTCATTTCGAGGCGGCGCGTCGACATGGCGAATTCGGCACGCAGCTGGTCCTTGTCGGCCTGGATCTCCGCCATCGACACGCGGGGTCGAGGCTTCGAGCCGACGCATGGTCAGCCGCACCGCGCGGCCATGGACGAGGGGAATGATGACCAGCCCGAACAGGGCTGCGACCAGGAATCCGATCCCGAAATACATGATCGGTTCGATCATAAACGACGCCTCCAACTTACCCTTGCCCGCATAACCCGCGCGGCACTCCGGTACCTGGGCCCGCCAGCGCAGCCCAAGAATAGCCTAAACCCAGGGCCTGCGTCCCGGGGTGTGCCGGCGCTCTAAAACTTAGGTGTGGCGGCGCCTCAGAACGGGTTCCAAGTCGCCCGTGGGGTAAATTTGAGATAGCCGATATTGGCGCCGAGCCGCAGTCCCACGCCGGAGCGGATTGGCACCACTATGATATTGTTGGCCCCGAGCGCGGTCATGCCAAAGCCGCCGATGAAATAGGCCGAGCCATCGATGCCGGCGAAGCGCTGATAGATCGCGTCGGTGGCGGGCAGGTTGTAGACCAGCATCATGGTGCGCGCGCCTTCGCCACCATAGTCAAATCCAACTGAGGGGCCTTCCCAAAAAACACGCCGGTCGCCTGCGTTCTTGGTGTAGAGCTTGCCATCGCCGTAGCGCAGGCCAAACACGAAGGCGCCGCCGCCTTCCTGACCGAGCACATAGCCGTTGGGTTCACCCCAGCGGCTGAAGGCTTGCTGCACTACCTCCGCCAAACCGCGCGATACCGTTCCAAAGAACTTGTGCCCTTCGCGAACGATCTCACCGGGCCTAAATGTCTCTCGTCTTTGCGAAGGGGGCGGCGGCTGGTTCTGGGCGGCGGCAAGATCGGCGCCAAAGGTGACGAGGCACAGGGTGATGGCAGCAAGGCGCAAGGTAGCGCGCATCGGATGCTCCATAAGATAAGGTTCCAGCCCCATTTAACGCGTTACTTACGCCGGTGGCCGTAATGTGACGGCGAAAGCGCTCGCCCCGAATCACTCAAAGATCGCCGATAACTATGACTGCAGCACGGCAGCAACGGAAGTCGGCCCCGGCCTTGGGATGGCGCTAGGTCGTGCCGTATGTGGCGGTATTTTCGCTCCCGCCGTTATTTGGGCGGCTCCCACCGACCGGATCGTGGTCAATCTCTATACTTAAATGGCCTGCGGTCGCACGCACCATCGCGCGCTGGTCTACGTCTTGATCGATGTGGCCTTGGCTGGATCGCCCCAGGCAACGAATCCGGGGACGAGAAATTTTTCGGACCTGCGTCCGAACTCGAGCTGACCGCCGCTTGGGCCCGTCACCGCGCCGCCGGCGGCCGCCAGGATCGCGCAGCCGGCTGCGATATCCCATTCGTGCGTGGGCGATAGCCGCGGGTAGACGTCAGCCTCGCCCTGGGCGACATAACAGAATTTCACCGATGAGCCGCAAAGAAAGCGCTTAGCCACCGGCAGCCGCGCGATGAATTCTTCCGTCGCCTCGTCGAGATGGCTGCGCGAGGTCGCCACAATGAGGCGGTCGGGCGCCGGGCGGGTGCGGATGAAGCTGCGGTCATAGGCTTCCGCCGGACCGGCGCCGAACCGCAGCCGCAGCCGTTCGGCTTTGCCACCGACGACGCCGCGCCATAGCAATCCTTGCGCCGGCGCCGCGATGATGCCGGCGATCGGAAGCCGTGCGTCACGATGGCGACATTGACCGTAAATTCGTCGCGGCCGGCGAGAAACTCCTTGGTGCCGTCGAGCGGGTCGACGACCACGAAGCTCGGCTCCAGGCTCGCCGCCGCCGTACGGCCGACGCTTTCCTCCGCGATCACCGTAATGCCGGGAAGCAGACGTGACACGCCTGCCACGATGACCGCTTCCGACGCTTCGTCGGCGGCGGTCACCGGCGAGAGGTCGTTCTTGATTCGTCCGTTCGACCGATGAGAAGGGCGTGGCGAGCGTCGCCGCCGCCGCGCGCGAGACGATCTCGGTCAGCGCATCCAAATGCTGTTCCGCCTGTTCCGGGGTGATTCCGCTTGTCACGTCTTGCGGGTTCCCTCTGGCCAGTCCTTGGCCGTCGCAGCGGTGCGGTGTATCACGCCGGCAATCCGACGCATCCCAGCGATTCGCCGGTTTTTTAGCACCCCGTCCCGCGGAGACCAGTCCATGTCTGGAACGCCCATCGAAGCGCTCGATCTTGCCGCCCTGCTGTGCTCGCGCGTCTGCCATGACCTGATCAGCCCAGTCGGCGCCATCGTCAACGGGCTGGAAGTGTTGGCCGAGGAAAAGGACGAGGAGACCAAGACTTTCGCCCTCGATCTGATCAAAAAGAGCGCCAGCAATGCCTCCGCCAAGCTACAGTTCTGCCGCATCGCCTTCGGCGCGGCCGGCTCCGCCGAGGCCCAGATCGATCTCGGGGACGCCGAGACCATCTCGCGCGGGTTTTTCGAGGACGGCAAGACCAAGCTGGCGTGGAGCCTGCCGCGGGCGCTCCTGCCCAAAAACCGGGTCAAGCTGCTGCTCAACTTGCTGCTGGTCGCCGGGCAGACGATCCCGCGCGGCGGCTGGCTCACGGTCGATCCGATCGGGGCTGGCGAAAGCATGGGCTTTAAGGTCAGTGCCGCCGGGGTCAATGCCAAGGTTCCGCCCGCGGTGGCGGCTTTGCTCGCCGGCGAAACCGGCGACAACCCACTCGATGCCCATCGCATTCAGCCGTTCTATGCCAACCTGCTGGCGCAGGCCTCAGGCGTCCAAATCGCCATGGTCATGGAAGGCGAGACGGTGGTGGTGAGTGCCCAGTAAGGCGCCGCCGCGGCGAACGTTAGATTTTCAGGGTTTTAAGCGCTGTTAAAATCCAAGTGGCGCGAAGTGCTGCCTGCGGGGCAATATGGGTGAGCGAACTGGTGGCGTGCCTGTCTAGTACCGCGGATGCAGAGTTTCCAAGACCGCAACTTTCAGCGCGCGTTTGTCCTCTTGGTTGCGCGCGCTGAGGCACCCGAGTGGGGTTCGGCATGGAAAGCTTCGCTCGGCCGCTTTCTCCTGTTCGGTCTGCGCTGCGCTATCATCCGCCGGTTAGGGCTCGGCTTTTCGTTGGACGTATAGCGCCTTTGCGCTTCTTGGAAGTACTTGAACAGCGCCGGGCAGAGCCAGCGCTCCATATCTAGCTGCGCCGCGTAGTACCAATTGCCGCTAGCTTCTCGCGCGTTTCGGCTGTGGGAACACCTTCTAGTTGGCAACGAAGCTGTCCAGCACATTGATCAGATTCGTGGTTGATGCCGAGCCGAAGATCGTACTTGAAGCTGCGCTTGCGAAAGTTACATCGTATATATTAGTCTCCAAGAACCGAGCGGTGTATGATGGGTTTCACAGACTAACACCATTTCGGCGACGTAGTCAGTGGGCGAACGGCACCGATAGGCTTGTTCCCGTATATGTCGTCAATTTGGTCACACTCGGATAAGTCGCAGAAATATGGGCACAGTTACGATGGCACATTTTGGCATTCCTCGCCGCGCAGGTAGTGCGAAGGCGGAAGAACCAGTGCCGCTAAATTGGCGTCGTGGGCTGTTTCGCGTCTGGCTTCTGGTTTCCGCTGCATGGTTGATGGGGTGGATCATTTACTTAGTCATGCATGGACTTCAGGGCGGCTTCAAAACAACGGGCGATTTGCTTGTGATACCGGTCCTGCTTCTGGGCCCGCCTATCGCCTTGTTGCTTTTCGGGATAGCCGCTGGATGGGCATTTCGCGGGTTCCAGGCAGAGAGCACACCCCCCTCAGGCGAATGAACTGTGCGCCGACGACTCGCCCAGAAGGTTCTATCCAGAACACGCACGGCTGCCGGTACCGCGCGGCCGGAGCACTCTCCATTAAAAAACCCCGCCGTTACCGGCGGGGTTGAAAGGAGAGCGCCCGAAGACGCGATCGAAATGCGTAGGCGCTAGGCTGGAATGCGCTCGTCCATCTCGGACGGTTCGCGCAGCACGTAGCCGCGGCCCCACACCGTCTCGATGTAGTTCTTGCCCGAAGAGGCGTTGGCGAGCTTCTTGCGCAGCTTGCAGATGAACACGTCGATGATCTTGAGCTCCGGCTCGTCCATCCCGCCGTAGAGATGGTTGAGGAACATCTCTTTGGTGAGCGTCGTCCCTTTGCGGAGCGAGAGCAGCTCGAGCATCTGGTACTCTTTGCCGGTGAGGTGCACGCGCTGGCCGCCGACTTCGACCGTCTTGGTGTCGAGGTTGACGACGAGGTCGCCGGTGTTGATGACCGACTGGGCGTGGCCCTTGGAGCGGCGGACGATGGCGTGGATACGCGCGATCAGCTCGTCCTTGTGGAATGGCTTGGTCATGTAGTCGTCGGCGCCGAAGCCGAGACCTTTGACCTTGTCCTCGATGCCGGCCAGGCCGGAGAGGATCAGGATCGGCGTCTTGACCTTTGACACCCGCAGCGACCGGAGCACTTCGAAGCCCGACATGTCGGGTAGGTTCAGGTCGAGCAGGATGATGTCGTAGTCG
Organism: uncultured Alphaproteobacteria bacterium; assembly: GCA_963709855.1. Taxonomy (GTDB): domain Bacteria; phylum Pseudomonadota; class Alphaproteobacteria; order Rhizobiales; family Xanthobacteraceae; genus Pseudolabrys. Next base: position 8,001 of record CAVPXX010000013.1, read on the forward strand.
TAGAGCTTGCCGAGGTCGACACCTTCCTCACCCAAATCGGTGGTGTAGACGTTGAAGCTCTCGGATTTGAGCATCAGCTCGATGGATTGAGCGGTCGCGCTGTCGTCTTCAATCAGTAAAACGCGCATGCCAGTCCCCTTCTCGCCGCAACCGGGCCTTGGGTCAGCGCCGCAAAGGCGGCGAGTTTGAAATGACGCTGTGGGACAAACCGATTCGACACTATGCGGACATGGTTAACAAAACCTGATTCTCTCATGCAAGTGCGCCGTAGGCAGATTAGCCCGAATCGGCGTAAGATATTGCCAGAGAGTGGTTTTTTGGCCACGTGCCGTCTCATGTCCAGGTTTAAGAATCGGACCTAACCGACTCTGCCGACTCGCCCCTTCCGTCCTGGCCGGGCGAAACGCAGCCTCTAAGTCCCTTGGACGATGACTCAATGATTAACGACGCGGGTAAACACTCCGTTAAAGTCGACGACACGACGGTAAGCCTAAGGGCTCGTGAACGTGGGTTCCTGCGAGGGTTAACCGGGGAAGCGCGCTTCGGGGCGCGCCGGCATGCTGATGAAGGCGCTCGCCGAACAGATTGCCGATCTCGACAGCGCTGCGACGGCTTGAGCAAATCTTGCAGGCCAAAGAAACCGAAAACTAACGTTATTGGCCCACAGTTGCCCCGCTTGAACGGTCCGGGGCGCCCGCGCGTAGCGGCTGTATTGCCGCGCATGGGTGCAAATTTGAGGCTTCGGGGGAGTATTTAGTCGATGAAGTCATCACGCGAAACCCTCATCCGCTTGAAGAAGTTTCAGGTCGACGAGAAGCGGCGCAAGGTAGCTCAGATCGAGGCCATGATCGCCGAGTTCGACCGCATCGCGGCCGAGCTCGACCGTGAGATCAAGACCGAGCAGGAACGCGCCGGTATCCACGATCCCGCCCATTTCGCCTATCCGACCTATGCCAAGGCCGCGATCGGCCGGCGCGAGAACCTGCACCGTTCGGCCGGCGAGCTGAAGGCCCAACTCGACGACGCCAAGGCCGTGCTGGGCGAGGCATTCGAGGAACTCAAGAAGGTCGAGATGCTCGACGAGCGCGACCACGCGCGCGAGAAGGCTGAGGAAAGCGCCCGCGAACAGGCCGAACTCGACCGCATCGCCGCGATGCGCTTCTCCGCCGGCGGCGCGCACGCGTAAATTTTGATTCTGGAATCTCGGCGGCGCCCGCGTCGGGCGCCGTTTTCGTTTGTCGGCTATTTCTTGGCGCTGGGTTCGACCTTCGTTTTCACCTGCGCCAGCTCGCTGTCCAGCTTCGCCAATGTTGACTTGAGCGCGGCGATTTCAGCGCGGGCAGCGGCGAGATCGCGGTTGGCGGCGGCGATCTTGTCCTGTGTCTCACGCGAAAGCTTGGTCAGCGCCTGCTGAAGAAGCTCGACATTGGCCTGCAGGCAGCCAGTGCGGCGCTCCATCTGCTTTTCGGCGGTGCAGATTTCGATCCCGCGTATGTCTTGCGCTACGGCGGGCGCCAGCATCGCCGCGAGCAGCATTGCCACCGCAATCGTACCGTAACGTTGGCTCCCGGTCATCGCTGCATGCCCCTAAAACGCCGCCGCCAGATCGCGCGCGCCGGGCGCAAGCGCGGCGCGGTTCATCTTGCCCTCGATGTCGGCGATGAGGCCCGCCACCACGCCGGTCCGGCGCGCCACCGGATTGCGCTCGTAGCCCGACTGCTGGAAAAAATTCGCGGTCGGCACGCGCTCGCGCATGACCTGCGGCATGGTCACCATATCGAAGCCGTTGCCATCGCCGGTCAAATTCATCAATTCCAATTCGGCCGGGGTGAGCGGCGCGCTGTAGCCCTTTGCGCGGGCGAAACGGACCGAATTGAGCAGCTTCTGCACCTGCAGCAGCGGACCGATATCGATGTCAAGGATGGCCGCGTGGATGCCCATCCCGCCGACGGTGGTCTTGGCGAGCCGGTCGTGCTCGTTCCATGAATCGGGCACGCTGCGGCTGAACGCGATCATGCGTTTGAGCGCCTCGATCTTTCGCTCCATCGCGAGCTTCGCATCGCCGGCGAGCGCCTTGGCCTTTTGCCGCATCGCCGCCAGCACGCGGCCGCCGTGCTCGGCCAGGATCGAGACCGAATTGGTGCTGAGCAACTGGTTGTAGCCGATGGCGGGCGAGATCGCGCGCGGGCGGGTCGCCGACACGCCGGCTTGCATATCGTAGGTGCCGTTGCCGCCGGTCTCGAAGGCGTAGACGCCGATAATCTGCTCGCGGGTCAGACCGGCGGCGGCCGCGGCCTTGGCGTAGGCGCGCTTGAAGTCGAGCTCGCTTGGCGGGCGCTGCGGCACGAAGTCGTATTGTTCGGCGGCGGCCTTGAGGAAATCGGCGATCACGGGGATCGGCGGCCGTTCACTCGGCTCAGGCCCGGGCGCGGCAGGATTGATCGGCCTCGGCGGTCCCGCATAGACCGGCGGCTGAGTGAGCACGTAGTCGGTGAGTTCGATCGCGATATGGTCGCGGCGCTTGGCGTTGCGCACGTGCCGCTTTTCGATTACGGCATTCCAATAAGTGTCGGCTACCGCGGCATAGGCTTGGCGTGCTTGAAGATATTGCGCGAGTTTCGCCTGATAGTCGGCAAGCGCCGCACTGGGCATGCCTTGCGCGCGGGCCGGCGGCGCCGTCAGCAGCAGGCCGGCAGCCAAGGCGATCAAGGCGACGCGCAGGGATTGGCGCTGCATATCCGGCTCTTGTCGGCGATTTTTCTTGATTCGGATATGTCAAAAAAACGCGCCGCAAATGCGGCCGCGCCAAGGGGGAACGTCGGAAAGGCGAATGAATGGTCAGCCGTCGGTCGCGGCAACTCGCTTCTAGCGGATAGTTGCGCCGTTGCGGTCGGTGAAGACCACCGGCCCGCCGGCCTTGATCACGGTCGGGGCCTGCGCGGTCAGGATATCGGTTCCGAGATTGAGCTGTTGCGCGGCAATGCCGATCACGGCGATCAGCAGCGCGGCGGCAAGCCCAACCACCACGATCTTGAGGTGGGTGGTGCGGTCTGCGGTGTACATTGACCAGTTCATGGCAGCCTCCAAGGTCATTCCGTTCATTGGGCCGACCTGGAAAAAGGTTCATACGGTCTCGGGTAGCTAACGTAAGTACGTTGCCACAGTTCCCAAGGACGCATCACGTAACCTTGAAAGTGGTTGAAGGGTGCAGTTTTGCCGGCCGGGGGCGCAGCATGATACAACCCTAGAGGGATTTAAATAGCGACGCTAGGAAAGGTGGCGCCCGGCAACGGCCAGATATTTCCGGTGCATGAAAGGCTTGCTCGATGACAAGCAAACCGGCGCCTTCGACATCGCCAAGACCGGTACTTGGGATAAGCAGTCTGATCGGCGGGCAAAATCAGCCAAGATCGGCGTGACCACCTCGGGCGACAAGCATCACGTCATTTTCGGCGATCTCAATCAGCAAGGCGCGATCAACCCGCCGCATTGCGAGCAGCGAGAACAATGACCTGTTTAATACCGTGACCGGCCTGCTGGAAGGCGAGAGCGAAACGGTGAAGGCGAAATAGCCATCGCCGTAAAGCCGGCCTCAGTCGGTGCGCGTCAATTGGTGTTCCTCGGCGATGCGCTCGAAGGACTCCGCGATGCTCTTGATCCGGTAGGCCAGCCGGTTGTCGTTCTCGACCGGCAGTGGACGGACGATTTTGTATTTGCCGCGCGAGGCCGCGTTTCCGAAAGTCGGCTCGTAATAGACGTTCTGGCCGGTCGAATATTTGTGCGTCATGGCGCTCCTCGCCGGCAGGCCGTCAACAGGCCAAGCTCTTGCGCAAACGCTCGGCGCAAGGCCGGGCGCTCGCTATTCGTAACGATGCGAATTCGTTTGTCAGGCATTCTGCAGATTGGACGCCGCCTGCTTGCCGCGCTCGGTCACGATGTCATAGGTGAGGCGCTGGCCTTCGTTGAGCGTGCTCATGCCGGCGCGTTCGACCGCGCTGATGTGCACGAACACGTCGCGCGAGCCGTCACTCGGCGTGATGAATCCGAAACCCTTCTGGGTGTTGAAGAACTTGACTATGCCTGTGGCCATGGTGGCCTCCTTGCGTCGGTTGCTGCGTGAGCGGGATGCGCACAGATGCTTCGTCCGTGCACTTCGACATCCGAGTTTTTTGGGATGACTTGTTGAGCGCCCAAAAACGGGCAGCATTGCAAGGCAGAACCGAAAACCTGGTTGCAGGGAAGGGAATACGCTAATTGCGCCTGAGCGTCAAACGCGCGCGCTTAGCTCGCGCGCTTGCTCAACGGATATTCCGCACTGTCGTAAAGCGCGCGGATGTCCTTGTGGCCGAGCCGCGCTTCGTCGATCTCGATATAGGCGCCAAGCAGCAGCGGCTCCGGCAGTTCCTCGACGGCAAAACGGATGGCGTCGGCGGCTCGGTCGAAGCGACGGTATTTGATCTTGTTGACGATCTTGCGGTTGCGCGAGGGAAACAACTCCGCCGGCGCGTCGTAATCGAATTTATCCACGATCAACTCCAAACTTGTCGGCAACGCCGAAACGATTGAAACAACCTAGTTTATATGGGTATCAAGGCGCGCTTTATCTAGAGCCATCGGTATTGTTAGAAACAGGGCGAAAAAAGCGCTGCTATTAGCAATGATCGGGCGGCAACAGACACAAAACTCGACTTATCAAGGCAAATAGAGCATTTTATTGCTAGCTGGCGGCAGCATCCGCGAGGGGCAGGAGCAAGAATGTCGAATTCGACCGATGATGGGAGGCCCGCGATCTTCCACTTCGTGATGATCAAGCCGACGCATTACGACGACGACGGCTATCCAATCCAGTGGCTGCGGTCCGCGATCCCCTCCAACACGCTCGCTTGTCTCAATGACGATCTTGCGGTTGCGCGACGGAAACAACTCCGCCGGCGCGTCGTAATCGAATTTATCCACGATCAACTCCAAACTTGTCGGCAACGCCGAAACGATTGAAACAGCCTGGTTTATATGGGTATCAAGGCGCGCTTTATCTAGAGCCATCGGTATTGTTAGAAACAGGGCGAAAGAACAGGCTGCTATTAGCACTAATCGGGCGGCAACAGACACAAAACTCGACTTATCAAGGCAAATAGAGCATTTTATCGCTAGCTGGCGGCAGCATCCGCGAGGGGCAGGACCAAGAATATCGAATTCGACCGACGATGGGAGGCCCGCGATCTTCCACTTCGTGATGATCAAGCCGACGCATTACGACGACGACGGCTATCCGATCCAGTGGCTGCGGTCCGCGATCCCTTCAACACGCTCGCTTGTCTCAACGCCTTGGCGGAAGCCGACCAAGGCCGGCGTGCGGCGCGCGTTCATCGGGCTCGAGAACATCAAACCGGACAATCTGATCACCGCCCAAGAAACTCCAGAACAAGATCACCGAAAACCGCGA
>CAVPXX010000014.1:0-32140 GCA_963709855.1 uncultured Alphaproteobacteria bacterium
GGGTCATAGCGAGTGCCATTCGCCTCGACAACTCACCGCCGCGCCCCGTAAAGAATTGTGTATGTGGCAGTGTATCACTTAAAATCCCCAAGGAGCGATATCCCAGATCAACATTAAATCATTGATCTTATTGATTTCATGGCGCGCCGGAAGGGATTCGAACCCCTGACCCCCAGATTCGAAGTCTGGTGCTCTATCCAGCTGAGCTACCGGCGCGTGATTTCGAGAAGTAGAGGGGCCCGCCTAGTTTGTCCATCCGTCACAATCAGACCGCCGGCACTTTACGAGCGGGCGCGACCACCACGTCGGTTTCGGGCAGCGCATCGCCGCGCAACACGGCCTTGGCATTTTCCACCGCCCGCGCGACGATGCCGAAGAAATTATCGAGCGTCGCCCCCGCCAAGTGCGACGTGACCACGGTGTTATCCAATTCGAGCAGCGGACTGCCGACCGGCGGCTCGCTCGCAAAGGCATCGATGCCGGCCCCGAACAGGCGCCCCTCTTTCAAAGCCGCCACCAGGGCGACTTCGTCGACCAAACCGCCGCGCGCGCAATTGATCAACACGGCGCCGGATTTCATAGCGCGAATTCGCTTAGCATCGATGATGCCCGCCGTTTGCGGCAACAGCGGCAAGTGCAGCGAAACTATGTCGGCGGTTCGCACCAGCTCGTCGAGATCGGCATAGCTGACGCCGAGGCTTTGCTCGACGTCGCGGGATGCACGGACTGGATCGTAATAAATAATCGTGACCCCGAAACCGCGCAGCCGCTTCGCCACTTCCTTCCCAATGGCCCCAAGACCGACTAGCCCGACCGTTTTATTTTTCAGCTGCTGATGCATGCCGCGGGCGTCTTCCTTTTGCCAGGCGCCGGCGCGCGTGCGACGATCAATCTGCGGAAGCTGCCGATAGGTGGCGAGCATCAGAAGGAGCGTATGTTCGGCGACCGGAATGCTGTTGCCGGCATGCAGCCGCGCCACGCCGATCCCTCGGCTGCGGCAGACATCGAGATCGATCCGGTCGACGCCGGCGCCGAGTTTTTGGATGAAGCGCAGCCGCCGCGCCTCGGTCAGCAATTCCTTCGGTATCGGGGCCGCCATGACAAAGGCGATATCCGCATCGCGCAGCACCGCTGCGCGCACGGCCAAGGTGTTTTCTTCGATGAACAGCACGGTCCAATTCGCAGGGACGGCCGCCACAATCGCCGTCTTGATGTGCGGATGAAACTTGTCGAGGATGGCAACCGTGATTTCGGGCATAGCTAATCCAATCCAAATACCGGAACGAATAGTAATGCATGCGGCGATTTGCTGCTATCGTGCCGGCCGGACCGACCGGGAGAACCTGCAATGACCACGACCGTCGAAGTGCTGGCAGCGGCGTTCAAGGACGCCGGCACGCCCTTCATTGTGGGTCATCCCGGCGGCGAGTCGGTCGAGCTGATGGAAGCGGCGCGCCAACGCCAGATGCGCTTTCTACTGATGAAACAGGAGGTCGCCGGCGCCATGCTGGCCGCGACCTGGGGCGATCTCACCGGCAGCCCCGGCATCTGCCTGTCCACTCGCGGCCCCGGCGCCACTAATATGGTTAATGGCGTGGCGCACGCGTTTCTCGACCGCTCGCCGCTGATCGCGATCACCGATGCCTATTCTCGCCCCACCTATGAGACCGGCCTGCGTCAGCGCATCAACCAGCATGCAGTGTACGAGCCGATCGTGAAGTGGAGCACGACGATCGACGCCAAGACCGTGCGCCAGCAGGTGCGCCGGGCCATGCGTACCGCGACGGCGACGCCGCCTGGCCCGGTACATTTCGAATTTCCGCAGAGTGAAACGACGCGCGAGGCCGGCGACTATGTCGCCGAGCCGCCGCTGATGCCGAATTGGATCGTGCCCGGTCCAGACCGCGCCGATCTCAAGCCGGCGCTCGACATGCTCGGCAAATCGAAGCGGCCCATCCTGATTGCAGGCTTAGGCGTTTACTGGTGCGGCGCGTCGGCCGAATTCGTCCAGTTCGCCGAGCGCCTCGGCGCGCCGGTGCTAACCACCACCAAATGTAAGGGCATGATCCCTGAAGATCACCCGTTGCGCGCGGGCTGCATCATCGGCGGGCTGATCGAGCGTAAGTTGGTGCTGGAGTCCGACCTGATCGTCACGGTCGGGCTCGACGCGGTGGAACTGCAGCCGAAGCCCTGGCCCTATACGCTGCCGGTGCTGGCGCTATCCTCGATCCCGAGCGTCGATGCGCTGGTGCCGGCCGATCCGGAAATCATCGGCGACCTGAAGGCGCTGCTGGCCGGCCTCTCGCGATGGACGCCCGAAGGCACCAATTGGGGCGAGAAGGCCGCCAAGGCGTTCCGGCAGGAAGTGCGCGACGCGCTCAATACGCCGAGCACCGGGCTGTCGCCGCAACGGACTATGGAAGTCGCGCGCGCCGTGCTGCCGCGCAACACCATTGCCACCTGCGATGCCGGCGCCAGCCGTTTGCTGATCGTGCAGAAGTGGGAATCCTATGGGCCGCGCGAATTCCTCACCTCGAACGGGCTAGCCTCCATGGGTTACGCGGTGCCCGGCGCGCTGGCTGCGCGCATCGCGTTTCCGAATCGGCCAGTGGTCGCATTCACCGGCGACGGCGGTTTCCTGATGACGGTCGCGGAACTGCAGACCGCCCAGCGCGAAAATCTGCCGATCATCGTGCTGGTCTTCGACGATAAGGAAATCGGCCTGATCCGGGTCAAGCAGGAGATCAAGGGCATTCCCCTGCACGGCGTGCAACTTGGCGGCGTCGACTGGGAGAAGCTGGCGCAGTCCTTCGGTGCCGACGGCGTGGTGGTGGACACCGAGCAAGCCTTGAGTGCCGCGCTCAGCGCCGCGGTGCGATCCAAGCGCACCACCGTCATCGGCGTGCGGATCGACGCTTCCGGTTACGTCGCTCAGTTCAACGCGCTGCGTGAACTCTAGGCGACCTCATGATCGAAGCGCATCGCGGATGCCGGCGGTCCATTTCGCCGCCGCCGCTAGGAAGCCGATATCCGACTGGGTGGTCAGAAACAGGCAGCCCTTGCGCGATTTATCTGACGCTGCACATCGCGGTTGCCGCCGCAGCCGGCGAAGTTGCCGTGCTTGCGGCAGGCGGCAATCAGACGCTCCTGCGCCGCCACCAGCACGGGATCGTCGAACTTACCGGGTTTCCCTATATTGGCCAGCAGATCGTTGCTGCCGAGATGGATCACGTCGACACCATCGACCGCCGCGATCTCCTCGACGTTTTCCAGGCCTTGTACGGTCTCGATCATGCAGACCAGCAGGCAGCTGTCGTTGAGTTGGAGGACGCTCTCCGTCAACGGCACGGATTTATAGTCAAAATGCGGATAGGCGGCGGCGACGGAGCGCTTACCGAGCGGCGCAAATTTGCAGACATCGACCGCCTTGCGCGCCTGCCCGGCATTGTTCACATCCGGATAGACGATGCCCATCACGCAATTATCGAATAGCAGCGACACATCGGGATCGTCGATGCCGCGCACGCGCACCAGCGCCGCGATGCCGCAGCCGAGCACGGTGCTCGCGATGTGGCCGATGGTCTCGAGATTGAACAGCGAATGTTGGCTATTGATGAAAATGAAATCATGCCCAGTCGTCTTCGCGATGCGGGCGATATCGCCGGAGCACGCCAGCCGCACCGGCATGCCGAGCGTGACTTCCCCGGCCTGCATGCGCGCTTTGACCGGGTTGACCAACTTCTCTGCCTGCGGCGCCATAGCTTGGCTAGGCGCCCTTGAGCTCGTGCAACTCCGGCATGTAGAGATCTTTCCACGATGCGGGCGCCCGCTTCATGGTGCCGACCTTGTGCATGAAGTTGGCAAAGGTCATCGTTTGTTGCGGTGTCGTTGTCCACACATTGTCGGGATCGGCGATGAATTTGGTCATCTCCGCTCGGCTGCTGCGCTTTTCATTGGTGGTCTTGATGTAAATCTGCGCCGCGTCGCCCGGATTCTTATTGATGAATTCCTCCGCCTCGGAGAGCGCGCCGTAAACAGCGCTGGTCACTTTGGGATTAGCGTCGCGGAACTTTTTCGTCATGAGCATCACGCCGTTGGTCGCGGGACCGCCTAGCGTGTCATAGGATTTGAGCACATTGTGCACGCCGGGCGTCGCCAGCTCGTAGTAATAATAGGGCGCCACCGAGTAGTGGCTGTTCACCTCGGTCGCCTTCGACATCACCGAGGTGGCGGCGTCCGGGTGCGGGCGCGTGATGGTGAGCGGATCGAGCTTGGCATATTGCTCCTGCCCCCATTCCTTGGCGGCTGCCATCTGCAGGCAGATCGCCTGGCTCGACGTTTTGACCGACGGCAAGGCGATCTTGTCGTGTTCGTTGAAATCTTTGATCGTCTTGACAGCCTCGCGGTTGGTCACCAGCATGAACGGCATCGACTGCACGGCGGAAAGCGCGCGCACCTCATTCGGCGTGCCGGCGGTCTTGTCCCACAGCGTGGCCAAGCCCGGAACACCGGTGACGCCGAAATTCATCTGTCCGCTCAGCAGCGCGTCGATCAGCGACTGCGTGCCGCCCAACGTCTTGTATTCGGGTTTGAGCGATCCGACGCCGAGCTTGCCGGCATGCTTTTGGATAAGCTGGTGCGTATCCATCACCATCAACGGCAAATAAGGAAGCCCGTGCTGGCTCACCAGCACGATGCTCGACACCTCGTCGGCGAAAGCCGAGCCCAGCAGCGCCGGCGTTGCCAGAACGGGTGTCGCCGCGAGAGCTTTGCAGAAAGCGCGCCTGTGGATCATGAATTCCTCCCGTTGAATTAAGCTCGCACTTGTCACGCAATCAGGATTGCATGCCCCAGCGTTGCACTGTTCTGGTCTCGATGAAGCGAAATACCACATTCTCGACCGCGAGCCCGATCAGGATGATGGTGAGCAAGCCGGCGAACACTTCCGGAATATTGAGTTGATTTTTGCTCTCGAAGATGTACCAGCCGAGCCCGCCCTGACCCGACGACACGCCGAATATGAGTTCGGCGGCGATCAGCGTTCGCCAGGCGAAGGCCCAGCCAATCTTGAGGCCGGCGAGAATGCTGGGAAACGCGGCCGGGATGAGAATCTTGCCGACGAAGCGCAAGCCGTTAAGATTGTAGTTGCGCCCAACCATGCGCACCGTCATCGACACGCTACGGAATCCAGCCAGCGTGTTGAGCGCGACCGCCCACATCACCGAGTGCACCAACACGAACACCAGGCTACCCGCACCCAGGCCGAACCAGATCAGCGCCAGCGGCAGCAACGCGATTGCCGGCAGCGGGTTGAACATTGCGGTCATGGTCTCGAGGAAATCGGTACCGATCCGAGTGCTGATGGCAAACACGGTGAGCAGCCCGGCGAGCAGCGTGCCAGTGGCAAAGCCGATCAGCAGCACCTGGATCGAGCTAAGCGCGCGGCTTGGAATCGTCCCATTGCTAACGTCCGCCAGCAATGCACGCATGGCTTCGCTGAACGGCGGCACCAGCAGCGGATTGTCGAGCCAGCGGCCGTAAATCTCCCACGCCGCCGCGAGCACGACGAGAATGGCGATCTTACGCAGCCAGGCTTGATTATAAATCTTCTCGGGCAGCGTCAGCGGCTTTTGGATAATGCCGAATTGCTCTGGCCCCAGCGTCTCGCTGTAGACATTCGCCCGCTGAACCGCCTCAAGCATTTGGCGCCTCCTCGATTTGATCGGCGAACAGCATATCGTGGATCTCGCGGCCGAGGGCCACACCTTCGTTGGAGTTTTCCTTGCCCCGCGGCACGCTGTTGATTTCAGCCTTCACCTGACCCGGATGCGGCGACAGCAGCAGGATACGGCTGCCGATCTTGATCGCTTCGGGTATCGAATGAGTGACGAACAGCATTGTGAAACGAATTTCATCCCACAGCGCTAACAGCTCATCCTGCATGCGCGTGCGCGTCAGCGCATCGAGCGCGGCGAACGGTTCGTCCATCAGCAGGATGTCGGGCTCCATCGCCATGGCGCGCGCGATCGCGACGCGTTGCTTCATGCCGCCGGAGAGCGTGTGCGGATAACTGTGCTCGAATTTGGTGAGGTTGACCTTCTCAATATAATGCATGGCGCGCGCGTAGGCGGCCTTTGTGTCCAGCGTTCCCGTTGTCTTGAGCGGAAAGGCCACGTTCTCCAGAACCGTCTTCCATGGCAGCAGCTGATCGAATTCCTGGAACACCATAATGCGGTCCGGGCCGGGCTTCGTGATCAATTCGCCCTTCAAGCGGATTTCGCCTTCGGTCGGTTGCAGATAGCCGCCGACCGCCTTCAGCAAAGTCGACTTGCCGCAGCCCGAAGGCCCGAGCACGACGAAGCGGTCGCCCTGCAACACGGTGAACCCGACACGATAGGTCGCGGTGACCAGATGGCGCTGTGTCTTGTATTGGATGGTGACGCCGCGCACATCGAGCAATGGCTGGTTCGGATCGGCGTCCGCGGCCGCGCGACCGCCGCTACCCGCCGACACCGCCTTGATGCCCCCCGCATCCGGCAATGCAGATTTCGATGCGAGTGTCGAACCGGTCGCCATCAGATTCTTCCTCCCACCGTCATTATCATTATTTTTATGTGAGACTTCGGTATCTTCCGCACCGCTGTCCAATAATAATTTGGACGGTTTCCATAAGCTTGTCTATGCTCCTTATTGGACGCCCGCGCCACGAGCCGCCCGTGCTCATAGAAACAACAATAGTGGGCGCGAGGAACCGCCTGATGAAATCGCGCGAAACAATACGCATCGGCGCCGGAGCGGGCACTTCGGACGACCGCATGGTGCCGGCGCTCGAACTCGCCGAGCGCGGCGATATCGACTACTTGGTCTTCGAATGTCTCGCCGAGCGCACGGTCTCGCGCGAAAATCTAGCGCGCAGTAAGGACCCCAATCTCGGCTATTCACCCTCGTTGCACGCGCGCCTGCGTATGATGCTGCCGACCTGCATGCGCAAGGGCATCCGCATCGTCAGCAACATGGGTGCCGCCAATCCGCTTGGCGGCGCGCGCGCTACGCGCAAGGAGGCCGCCGATTTTGGTCTCGGCGATGTGGCAGTCGCTGTGGTGTTGGGCGACGATGTATCGAGCATCGTGAAGCATCGGCCCGAACTTCGATTGATCGAGAACGGCGAGCCGCTGGAATCCATTCTACCGAAGATGATTTCCGCCAATGCCTACCTCGGCGCCGATGTGGTCTGCGAAGCGCTCAACACCGGCGCGCCGATCGTTTTGTCCGGCCGGGTGGCCGATCCATCGCTCTTTCTGGCACCGATGATGCATGAATTCGGCTGGTCCTACGACGATCTGCCAAAGATCGCGCAGGGCACCGCGGCCGGTCACCTGCTGGAGTGCACCGCCTCGGTTACCGGCGGCTGCTTCGGCTGGCCCGGAAAGAAAGACGTGCCCGATCTCGCGCGCAACGGCTATCCGTTCGCCGACGTCAAAGCCGACGGCTCGATCGTGATCGGCAAGACGCCGGGAACCGGCGGCCGGCTCGACGTCATGACCTGCACCGAGCAATTGATCTACGAGATCCACGATCCCACCACCTACATCACGCCGGACTGCGTACTCGACATCACCGGCGTCGCGCTGACCCAGGACGCCGCCGACCGAGTGCGCGTCGAGGGCGCTAGAGCGCGGCCGCGCACCGAGACCTACAAGGTCAATGTCGGCTATGCCGACGGGTATATCGGCGAGGGTGAGGTTTCCTATGGCGGCATCGATGCCGTCGCGCGCGCGAAATGGGCAGCCGAGATCGTCAAGGAACGCCTGAAGCTGCAGGGCTTCACCTATGACGATTTCCGCGTCGACCTGATCGGGATGTCGAGCCTGCACGATCAGGTCGAGATCCGGCCGGAGTCCTACGAGGTGCGGCTGCGCATGGCCGGGCGGACGCGCGAGCGCAAGGCCGCGCATGCCATCGGCTTCGAGGTGCGCGCCATGCACATGCATGGGCCCGGCGGCGCCGGTGGCGCCTGCGAGCCGCGCGTGCGCGACGTGCTGGCGGTCAAATCGGTGCTGCTGCCGAAGAACCTGGTCAATGCCCAGGTGGTCGTAGAGGGAACGCTATGACCATCCGCGTTTACGATCTCGCCCATGCGCGCGCCGGCGACAAAGGCAACACGTCGAATATTTCGGTGATCTGTTACGACGCCAAGCATTGGAATTTCCTCGAGCGCGAACTGACGCCGGAACGAGTGGCGGACGCCTTCAAGCACATCGCCAAAGGGCCGGTTAAGCGCCACCCCTTGCGCAATCTCAAGGCCTTCAACTTCGTCATTGAGAATGCGCTCGGCGGTGGCGTCACCGTCTCGCTGGCGCAAGACATTCACGGCAAGAGCCTGAGCAACGTGATGCTGGCGATCGAATTGCCCGATCCAAAGTAGGGCGAACATTAAAGCGGGAGTAGGTTCAGTGCGTGCGAATGAAGTGGTGCGTAACATGGTCAAGGAGAAGCTGGCACGCAACGAGGTGGTCGCGTCGATGACGATCCGCCTGGCGCGCGGCGTCGAAATCGCGCAGCTCGCCAAGACCGCCGGCTTCGACATGATCTATATCGATCTCGAACATTCGACCATGACGCTCGACATGACTGGCCAGATTTGCCTGGCCGCGCTGAGCGTCGGCATTACGCCCATGGTTCGCGTTCCCGCCAACACGCCGGAATACATCCAGCGCGTGCTGGACGGCGGCGCGCTCGGCATCGTCGCCCCAGGCATCCGATCGGCGGAGGAGGCGCGCGCGGTCGTGAAAGCGGCGAAATTTCCCTTGCTCGGCGAGCGAGGCGCCGGCGGGGCCCTGCCCCATCTCAAATATCAATCCTTCCCGGTCGCCGAGGCCAATGCCGCACTCAACGACGCCACCATGGTCATCGTACAGTTCGAATCCGCCGACGCGGTGGACAAGGCGGACGAGATCGCCGCGGTCGAAGGCGTCGACATGGTGCTGATCGGCGTCAACGATATGCTCGCGAGCCTGGGGCTACCCGGCCAGTACGAACACGCCAAGGTGCGCGACGCCTATGCGCGCACCATCACCGCCTGCCGCAAGCACGGCAAGCACGTCGGCGTCGGCGGCCTGTCGACGCGGCCGAAGCTGGCGGCGGAATTCATCGCCATGGGCGCGCGGTTGGTGTCCACCGGAACCGACATTCAGTTCCTGCTCGCCGCTGCGACCGAGAAGGCCAAACAGGTGCGCGAGATTCCGGTATGACGCAGACGCCTGCCCCGGTTCTCGGTGTCGTGCATTCGCCGCCCGCCTTCGAGGTGCCGCGCAACGCTTGCGACTGCCACACGCATATTTTTGGTCCCGTCGAAGAGTTTCCGTATTCCAGCAAGCGGCTCTACACGCCGGGCGACGCCTCGATCGACGATCTCAAGGCGCTGCACCGCGCACTGCATATCGACCGGGTCGTGATCGTGCATCCGAGCCCTTACGGCACCGATAATGCCTGCACGGTCAACGCCGTGCGCAAGCTGGGCGCGCGCGGCGTCGCTGTCATCGAAGACAGCACAAGCGCGCGGGAGCTTGCCGACATGCATGCGGCCGGCATCCGTGGCGTGCGGGTCAATCTGGAATCCTACGGCGAGAGCGATCCCGGCGTGGCCGGGCGGCAATTGCAGAACGCGGCCGAGCGGGTGACGCCTCTCGGCTGGCACGTGCAGACCTATACCAATCTCGCGATCCTTGCGGCCCTGCACGACACCATCTTGGCGTTACCGACCACTTTGGTGGTCGATCACTTCGGCCGCCCGCAGGCGGCGCGCGGCACTGGGCAGCCCGGCTTTGACGCTTTGCTGGCGCTGCTGCGCAGCGGCAGGGTCTACATAAAAATTTCCGCCGCCTACCGCATCTCACAGCAGCCGGACTATGCCGACGTAGCCCCAATTGCGCGCGCGATGATCGACGCTAATCCAGATCGTATCGTGTGGGGGACCGATTGGCCGCATCCCGGCGCCGCCAAGCGCGACCCGGCGGTAATCGAGCCGTTCCGGCCGGAAGACGATGGCGCGGCGCTCAACCGGCTCTCCGGCTGGACCAAGAACCGAACGGAGCTACAGAAGATTCTCGTCGATAACCCGGCACGGCTCTATCAATTTTAGCGCATAAAAACGGGAGGAACTTATGTGGAAAAAGCTCGCAGCCGCCGCCCTCTGCGCCGCCGCGCTTGGCGGTGCCGCCCAAGCCGAAGTCAGCGAAGTGCATATGTCGAAGCAGTTCGGCCTGCCCTATCTGCCGATGATGGTCATCGAATTGCAGAAACTAATCGAAAAGAACGCCGCGGCGGCAGGCCTCGGCGACGTCAAGGCCACGTGGACGCAGCGGGCCGGTCCGGCCGCTGAGCTCGACGCCCTGCTTGCCGGCCAGGCCGACTTCATCGGGCCGGGCGTTCCCACTCTCGCCACCATTTGGGACAAGACGTCCGGCACGCCGCAGGAAGCGCGCGCGCTCATTGCCATGCAATCGATGCCCTATGTGCTGGTGACGCGCAATCCGGATGTGAGAACGATCGCCGACTTCACCGAGAAGGACAAAATCGCGTTGCCCGCGGTCAAGCTCACCGGTCATGCCATCGCGCTGGAAATAGAAGCCGCTAAGATCTGGGGTCCGGATCACTACGATAAACTCGACTCGATAACCATCACGCGCTCGCACGCTGATGCCGCGGCGGCGGTAATGTCAGGCAAGTCGGAGATCAATTCGCATTTCGCGAGCTCCCCATTCTACTACTATGAGTTGGCGACGCCGGGCATCCATCAGGTCCTGAAATCCTATGATGCGCTCGGCGCCAGACACACCAATGGCGTTCTGGTGACCAGCAAGAAATTCCACGACGCTAATCCGAAGCTGTGCGCCGCGATAGCCGCAGCGTTCAACGAAGCGAATGCCTTCATCAAGGCGCACCCGCGCGACGCCGCGCAGATCTATCTCACGGCGACCAGGGACAAGAATTCCGTCGACGTGCTGGAGAAGATGGTGGCCGACCCCGACGTCGACTACACCACAACGCCGGTCAGCGTCATGAAGATCGTCGACTTCATGTACAAGGTCGGACGCATCAAGAAGAAGCCGGCCTCCTGGAAGGACATGTTCTTCCCGGAAGCCTACGGCTTGAACGGCAGTTAAATTGACCGGCCATGACAACAAGTGACGTAAGCACAGCCGCAACGGCGCAGGGCCCGGTCTATGCCATAGCGGAGGCGGCGGAAGCCTTCGGCCGCCGCCTTTTGGTCGCGCATGGCCTGTCAGAACAACACGCGGCCACCATGGCCGGTTGCTTGGTGCGCGCCGACTTGCGCGGCGTCGATACCCATGGCCTTCAATTCCTGCCGCAATATCTCGACCGGTTGCGGCACGGACTGGTCAATCCCAAGCCGGAACTGGTGGTCGAGCGCGTCACACCGGTGGTGGGCTCGCTCAACGGCCAGAACGGCTATGGCTTTGTGGTCGCTACCAAGGCCATGGGCGCGGCCATGGATATTGCGCGCGAATTCGGCGTCGGCGTCGTCTCCGCGCGCAACAGCACGCATTTCGGCATGGCGGCCTGCTACACCCTGCAGGCGCTGGAGGCCGGCTTTATTTCATTCGTCTTCACCAATGCGTCGCGCGCCATGCCGCCATGGGGCGGACGCGAGGCTTTCCTCGGCACCAGCCCGTTTGCCGCCGCGGCGCCGTCAGGCAGCGAACTGCCGTTCGATCTCGACATGTCGCCGGCGGTCGCCGCGCGCGGAAAAATAAGGCGCGCGGCGCGCCGTGGCGAGGCGATCCCGCTCGGCTACGCGCTCGACGCGCAAGGCCGGCCCACCACCGATCCGAACGCGGCGCTCGATGGCGGCGTCGTGCTGCCGATCGGCGGCCCGAAAGGTTCGGGCATTTCGATGTTGATGGACATTATGGGCGGTGTCATCTCGGGCGCGGCTTGCGCCGGCGACGTCGGCAATCAGTTCCTCGATTACGACCGGCCGCAAAATGTCGGGCATTTCTTTCTGGCCATGAAGCCGGACCTGTTCGTGCCGAAAGACGAATATCTCAAGCGCATGGACACGCTGGTGCAGCGCGTACACGCAATACCAACCGTAGAAGGCGTCGATGAAATCCTGATGCCGGGCGAACGGGAACGCCGTTTCGAAGCGACGCGCCGCCGCACCGGCCTGCCCTACCATCCCAAGGAAGTCGCGGCCTTGCAGAAGGAAGCCGCCAAGGCCGGGCTACCGGCGCTGCCAGTCTCCAACACGCCTTACGCATCGAACCCGCCATGAAGATCAACGACTACGATATCGACATCGTCGTGCAGGGCTTTCCCGGCAAATCGGTCTGCCACGGCGGGCTGGGCTGGAGCTCGGTGGTGCTGCTGCGCGCGCATGGCCGCATTGCGCTCATCGATACCGGCGGGTTCAGCATGCGCACGATGCTGATCAAGCGCTTCGCCGAGCGCGGGCTGAAGTCGGCCGACATTACGGATCTGCTGCTCACGCATTCGCATCACGATCATTCCGTAAATTGGACAATGTTCCCCCATGCGCGCATCGTGATCGGCGCCGACGAGCTGGCATGGTCGTTGAAAGTGCCGTGGGGCGAGACGCCGGTGCCCGAGCTTTATATGCGTGAGCTCAAGACCTGGCCAAAACTGCACACCGCGGCCGAAGGCGAGGAAGTGTTTCCCGGCATCACTGCCCATCTCGCGCCCGGCCACACCCCCGGTCATCTGCTGTTCGTATTGCACGCCCCGGAGCGCGACGTGATCTTCGCCGGCGACGCCGCCAAGAATCGCGCCGAGCTGGTCTCGGGCACGACCGATATGACCTACGATGCTGCGGTCAGCAAAGCGTCGATCGACGCGATCTGGACGCTGTGGCGGAAGCGGCCCGACAATATCGTCGTGCCGGGTCATGACATGCCGATGGTGCTGGAAAACGGCCAGACCAAATACATCGACAAGCGCGAGGCCGCCATCAGCGCCTGGTTCGGCGACGACATGGAAACCACGACGCTGTTCAAGCTGACCTTATAGCAAGCTTCAGGCCGGGGATTCATGCAGCGGAGCATCAAAGCGCTGATCGTGGTACCGGAAAATAACACAACGATGGAGCCGGAAATTTCCGCGCTCTGTCCTGCGCTCGCACCGATTCCGGTGGCGCGGGTGAAACGTCCGGCACGCACGCTGCTGCTGGAAGATTTACCCGCCTATGCCGACGCGACTTTGGATGCCATCGAGCCGTTCGCGGCGGAACAATTCGATCTGGTGATTTATGGCTGCACCGCCGTGGGCTTTCTCGGCGGCCCGGCCGGCAATGCGCGAATGGTCGAAAAACTACGCGAGCGAACCCACACGACGGTCGTGAGCAGCGCCGGTGCGATGCTGGATGTGTTGCGCGACGCCGGCGTCTCGAACACGGCGGTAGTGACGCCCTATCTCAAGCCAGTGAACGACGGCTTGCACGCCTATCTCGAATCGGCCGGCATTGCCGTCGAAATCTTGAACAGCTTTTTCTGCAAGACCACCGCCGAGCTTGGCCAGATCACCGAGGAGCAGTTGCTTGAGTTGGCGCTGCGCACGGTGACGCCGCAAAGCAAGAGCCTGTTCATCGCCTGCTCACAACTGCCGACACTGAATGCAATCGCGAAACTGCGCGCCCAGCTCGACATCCCAGTCTGGTCTTCAATTCAGGCAACGGCACGGGCCGGCGCCAGCGCGCTAACGGCGCAAGGTTTGCCGGTGCAATTGAGGGCCGACGCCCACGCCGCATAATGGAACACTCATGGATGAAATGACCAAGCACGACCCCGATGCCGGTTTTGAGCCGGCTTTCGCCGCACCGGTGAATGCTTGCGACGCGCACTTTCATGTGTTCGGACCGGCCCGGAAATACCCCTACGGCACCGACATCCGCTACAAGCCGCCCTACGAACCGCTGGAGGCCTATCTTAAGCTCGCGCGTCGTCTCGGCTTTGTGCGTTACGTGTTCGTGCAGCCGAGCGCCTATGGCTACGACAATTCCTGCATGCTCGATGCCATGCGCGAGCTCGATCCGGCAATCCGGCGCGGCATTATCGATCTCGACGAGACCAGGACTAGCGACAGGGAATTGGCCGATCTGAATACGCTCGGCGTGTGCGGTATTCGCGTGAATATTTCACCGATCCGCAAGCCGGAGGCCGGGCTTGCCACCTCGATGCTGCCCCGCATCGCGCGGCTGACCACGATCTGCAAGGAACTCGGCTGGCATCTCGATTTCCTCACGCCGGGCTGGCTGGTCAGCGAGCTGATGCCGATGCTGCGCGAGTTGCCGATCGAGTTCACGGTGGCGCATATGGGGCTGTTTCCAGCCAAAGTCGGCCCGGGGCAAGCGGGCTTTCAGGAATTTCTCAAGCTGGCCGGCGACGGCTCGAAGCGTTGCTGGGTCAAGCTCACCGGCATCTATCGCTTCTCAACCGCGCCGGACTTCGCCGACGTCAAGCCGATCGCGCAAGCGCTAATGCAAACCGTGCCGGACCAGCTGATCTGGGGCAGCGACTTTCCGCATCTATCATTCCACGACCGCGTCGGCACGATCCAACTCTATAATTTGCTCGGCGAATGGGCGCCCGATGCGGCAATGCGCAAGCGCATTCTGGCCGACAATCCTGCCCGGCTATTCTGTTTCAAATGAGATGGGGTCGTCAGTAAACAGTAATGGGAGGTTAACGTGAACAGACGTGAATTCGTGGCCGGGCTCGTTGCGCTTCCCGCTTTGGTTCGGCCGGCCGCGGCCGAAGTATCGAGCATCAAGCTCGGCAAGCAATACGGGCTGCCCTTCCTGCCGCAAATGGTCATGGAGGATCAAAAGCTGATCGAGCAGCATGCGGCGAAGCTCGGGGTCAACGGACTCGCGGTCGGCTGGCAGACCATGGGCGGTCCGGGCGCGCTGAATGACGGATTGCTGAGCGGACAGATTCAATTCGTCAACGTCGCGTCACCGTCGCTCGCCACGCTGTGGGACAAGACCTTCGGATCGCCGATCGAAGTGCGTGCGATCTGCACCGTGCAGTCAATGCCTTACGTGCTGACGACACGAAACCCAAATGTGAAGTCCATCGCGGACTTCACCGAAAGCGACCGCATCGCCGTGCCGACCGTCAAGATTTCGGGTCAGGCCATGGCGCTGCAAATGGCAGCCGCAAAGCTGTGGGGCTTCGACAAGTACGACAAACTCGATGCCTATACTGTAACGATGGGTCACCCCGACGCCATGCAATCCATGCTTACGGGCCAGACGGTCAACAGCCATTTCGCTGTGGCGCCGTTCAATTATTACGAGCTCAAGAACCCCGGCATCCATATCGTGCTCAAAAGCTATGACACGGACGGCAAGCATACCAACGGCATCCAAGTGACGACCAAGACGTTCCACGATGCCAGTCCGAACATCTGCATGGCGGTGCGCGCATCACATGAGGAAGCCAATGCGTTCATCAAGCGCGAGCCGAAAGCCGCCGCACAAATCTACCTGAAACTCACCAACGACAAGAAAAATTCGGCCGACGACCTGGTGGGGATGATCACCGATCCGGAAATTGACTACACGACGGCGCCGGCAAATTTGATGAAGCACGTCAACTTCATGCACAAAGTCGGCCGCCTCAAGCACCTGCCGGCGTCCTGGCAGGACCTGTTCTTCGCCGAGGCGCACGACCTCAAGGGCAGCTGACGCGCGATCGAAAGACGTCGCGCTGTCATCGGCGTGGCCGATCTAATGGGCCGTGATGTGCCCTTCCTTGACGACGCGGCCCCACTTGGCCGTTTCCGATTCGATATAGGTCCCGAATTCGGCCGGCGTCATCTTCACGATAGAGGCCCCTTCCTTCTCGAATTGCTTCTGAAGTTCGGGCGCGTCAAGCGCGGCTGAAACGGCCTTGTTCAGTTTCTCGACGATCGCCGGCGGTGTGCCGGCGGGAGCGAGCATTCCCCACCAATTATTAGCCTCGTATCCGGGCACGCCGGCTTCCGCGATGGTCGGCACATCGGGCAGCACCGGATTGCGTTTGGCGCCGCCGGTCGCCAGCGCCCTGAGCTGGCCGGCCTTGACGTGCGGCGTCGTCTGAATCAGCGAACTGAACACGATCTTAGTGTGGCCGCCCATTACGTCGATCATGGCCGGGCCGCCGCCCCGGAACGGCACATGCACGATGTCGACGCCGGCCAGGAGCTTGAACAGCTCGCCGCCAAGATGCTGGAAACTGCCGATACCAGCCGAGGCGTATTGCAATTCGCCCGGCTTCTGTTTGGCGAGCACGATTAATTCCTGCACCGATTGCACCGGCAATTCCGGATTGACTGCAAGCACATTGGTGCCGCTGCCGAAACTGGCGATCGGCGTGAACGCTTTGGCGTGATCGTAAGGGAGTTTATAGAGCCCCGGATTTACCGCGTGCGCTAACGAAATGACGAGCAGCGTATAGCCGTCGGGCGTCGCCTTGGCGGCGATATCAGTTCCGATCGTTCCGCCCGCGCCGCCGCGATTGTCGACGTAGACCTGCTGGCCGAGCACATCGCTCAGATGACGGGCGACGAGGCGGCCGACCACGTCGTTGCTGCCGCCGGGCGGAAACGGAATGATGAGCCTGATCGGCCTGATTGGATATTCGTCGGCGGCCGCGCCAGCGGTTAATGCTAGCAGCACAGCGCCGGTTTTCAGGAACCGCGATAACAGAGCAAACATCGCTCCCCCCTCCCTTAGGTCCGCATAATTTGATGGCGCCCCTTCATTGGGGCGTCCAGGATCAAGTAGTTTAAGGGAAAGCGATCATCATGGGCAGTGGCGCGCCCGAAGAGATTCCGCCCACATGCGAATCCCCGGCGACGCGTAGGCGTCGTCGGGGACTTCAGCGGTCCCACAATCAGGGACAAATTTAGAAACAGGGACCAGTCAAATAAACTGGTCAGGCGGGGCAGACAGACAGGCCACTGCAGGCCGCGAGTGTGTAGTTCGCCGCTTGCGCGCTCACCGTCCCCGCCGCAGCCTCTAGCTGCTCGTCGGAAATCTCAAAGGCAAGGATTTCTTGTTCGGCCTGTTCACTTCCCATCGTGGTTTGAGTCATGGCATTGGTCCTTTGGTTCGCTCGCGGCACTGCACTCAAAAGAGAATCGGATAACTCCAGTCGCCACGATCAAGTTATCCGCTATAATACGCCCGTGTAAAGTTGGAAGCGCCAGTTTAGACGGAAAAGTGGTTGATCTTCGGTCAGAAAAAGCTCCCTACTGTTTGTTCGGGGAGGGATTTCACGTCAACCGCGTATTGAATCTCGCTGATCGAGAGCGAGACCGGGCTATTGACGGCAGCGATCGACGACGCATGGAGTAGCCCCAATCCTCCCGCAGCGGCGGATACCGCCAGGGCGAAAAACAGCGCCGTCATGGCAATCTTGCCATGTGATACCGCCCAGCGCGATCTGGCTTCGGTCCATTGCATGAGGAGAACTCCGCCGGCATACAAGGCCGCGAAAATAACGGAAACGATGAGGAAGACCTGCTCTGCCAGGCCGCCGTCGAACACTTGATTGAGCTCGGTCATGACTAAGCCCTCCTATTGTTGGTGCCGAGATCATGAGCGTCGTGTCCGTATCCCTGTATGAACTACATCACACTCTATTTGATCATCGGCCTGCTCGGGCAAGCCGGGCCGCCTTTTCAAAGGCTTCGCGTTTAGCAACCTTGGTGGGGACAAAATAGATTGGCGAACAGGGAGGGCGCCCGTACCGCCTTGCACGTCGTGCCCGAAAATTTTTGAACATTCGGCGGGCGACTAATGCATGAGCAAGATCGGCGTCGCGGATGAAAACCTCTACAGCTGTCGAAAATCAGCTCGCACACCCACGAATGGCTGTAGGCGCGCATCACCGTGAGGTCGGCCGCACTCCGATCAATAAGCGCCCACCGAGTTCTAGTTGCGATACTTTCGGCCGTTCGCGTCAGCGACGGATTGTTCGACACCGCACGGATAGCCACTAATCGGTTCGCCGGCGCCGCTAAGTTGCATGAGAAGCCGACGAGATCGCGCGCGTCGCGCATCATCGGTTCCACTGCGGCTGCCGATTTTACGTTGCCACGCAATAACGTACTGTACGGAAGTCCAACCGGCGTGCAGACTCTTGGAAATGATGGACATGATTTTCTCCATCGGTCCTGTTCCAGTCATGCGAAGGTAGGACTTCAGGGCTTCCCGCTCTGTGAGGCCCCTCACAGTGGAAACGATTTTTTGCGCTCGGGATTTAGTGCGGGGCGACTGAATATTGCCGTGGCCGAAAGGCGAAATGATTGAGCAGATTGACTAAATTCGTATTCCGCCGGTGGCTAATAACAGGAAATTACCGGCCCCCCGATGGCATGAATGAGTTCTGGGCATTTGTGGTTGCGGATAAGGGGGTTATGCCGGTCAAACGGCAGTTTTTCTATGCATTTTTGCTATAGTTCATTCTCGAGTCGCATATTGGCAGCATTCACCATGACAGTTCGTCGGCCGGAATCAGTTGATAAGCGCTCATTGCTTCGCGCGCATCCGTTCTTCAAGGGCCTGGGCGAGGCGGTCATTGATTGGTTGGTCCCGCACGCGGTCTCGCGCCGGGTTAAAAAAGGTACCGTGCTATTCCGCAAAGGAGATATTGGTTCGAAGCTTTATGCGGTTTGCGCTGGCGCAGTGAGAATTAGCTCCTCATCCGAACAAGGAAACGACGCTATACTCAACTTGATCACGCCAGGCGATATCTTCGGTGAAATTGCTTTTCTCGATCAAGGTCCGCGCACCGCGGATGCGGTCGTCGCCGAAAGCGGTGAGATCATGGTCATCGAACGGCGCGATTTCATCCAGTTGCTGCGAGAGCATCCTGGCGTTTCCATGCGGCTGATTGAAATATTGTGCTCCCGCCTGCGCCGGACAAGCGAACAGGTAGAAGACATCGTTTTTCTTAGTGTGCCGCATCGGCTTGCGAAAGTGCTCTTGCAACTCCATCGGCGTTCATCCAAAGCGCCCAATAAGATTCTCATCACGCAGCAAGAAATTAGCCAAATGATCGGGGCATCTCGCGAAAGCACAAACAAACAGCTGCGTGATTGGCAACGCCGCAAGTGGTTGAGGCTTGAGCGCAACTGCGTCGTTGTGTTGGCACCTGAATCGTTGAAAGGCATCATTTACGAAAGTGCGGACTAATATTTGTTGTTTACAAACGCCGCTGCAGGCCACCGATCAGCGTGGCGCACAGTTTGAAGCGTTTTCTCAAATTGGTAAGTGCGCAAGAAATCGTGTCGCCCTTTTCCCCGGCATGAAAAAATAGCCACCGCCGCGCACTTTGACAAAATCTTTCATTCCCTTGAGGCAAAGAGGACCATTAACTGTCGGGATCATGCAGGTGGTTTTTTTACCTACGATCGGATCAACCTCGTTCTAAAGCCCGTGGGCATTCCATTGATCGCCATCTGATCCAGCGCGCGGCGATCGGAACTAAATCTAGCACTGGAACGGCTTGGTTACATCAATGCTTGTCGTTCGCTGAAAGCGGGTTGGTTAAAACGGTCTAACTAAGCCCACTTAATTGGCGCTCCCTAGGGGCCTCGAACCCCTGTTTTCGCCGCGAGTGGCGCCGCACATCTAGCGGCGTGAAAAGTGCTGGTTGTCCAAGAGCTGCTTGAGAACGCCGCCAGCCGTCTCGACGACATGATCCACCATTTGTTGCCCGAACTCCGCCGACGCCGATTGGGCATCTCCAATCACGCCCATGTCGGCGAGCCGCCTATCGTCCGTCGTCCAGGGCCACGTTACCCCATTTTGAAGAATCGTCTTGTTGATGGCCTCTTCATCGGGGGAATTTATTAATCGAGCGATGAGATCCCGCCGAACCAATTGGGGAGCGATCGCCAACATCATCGACGTCTCGTTCTTTCCGCCATGTATTTCCGGAATCGCTGAATTCGCATTGACCTCCGCCAATGCGGCCGGATGCAGGATGCAGACATTGAGATCAAAATCAGCGCGCAAATCTTGCGCCAGAGCTTCCAAAATTCCCTTATTGCCACCGTGTCCATTGATTACGACAAGATTACGCGCCGGCAAGGCGCGGACAATCTCACGCCCCAGATCGCGCATGAAGATCGTCATTCCCTGGATCGACAGCGACATGGTGCCGGGCGCCCACTCATGCTCGCGCGCGAGGCTTATAGACATCGTTGGAAGCCGCCAAAGATCAAACTCTTTGCCCCATCTGGAAATAATGAAACCTGTAAATCCCTCAGCCAATACGACATCGGTGTTGAGTGGCAGGTGCGGACCATGCTGCTCAATCGAGCCAATCGGCAGACAAAGTATTGAACTCTCGCTGAGAACTTTTGAAATTTCCAGAAAAGTAAGCTCGCCGATCAAGCGACCCGAGCTAGCGTGTGGCATGGGCGCTACCGTTCCTTAACCGCAAATGAAACCCACTTATTTGCCACGAAGATATCAATGCCGTCGATATCAAGATGAAAGCGGAGCCACGTCGTGGATAACATTCGAAGGTTCGACCAATGCCGTGAGGACATAATTGAGCTGGTGCCCGGCGCGAGCGGCTTTCGCAGTTAAATAACGGCGATTGTCGGAATTGATCGGCGCCTCAAGCGGCATCCGCCCTGTGATCTCGATTCCAGACTTGGCAAGACCTTCGAGCTTGGCAGGATTATTCGTCAGCAGCACGACGCGACGGCAGTCGAGCATCTGGAGCATGCGCGCGGCGATGCCATAGTCGCGCTCGTCATCATCGAAACCAAGCGTCAAGTTGGCATCAACTGTGTCGAGCCCATCGTCCTGCATCTGATAGGTCCGCATCTTGTTGGCGAGGCCAAGCCCGCGGCCCTCCTGCGCCAAATAAAGAACGATGCCCCCAGCCATCTTTTCGAGACACTTGATCGCGAGTTTGAGCTGATCGCCGCAATCGCATCGCCTCGAGCCAAATACATCACCGGTGAGACAAGCCGAGTGCAGACGGACAAGTATGGGTTTGGACAAGTCTGGCTTGCCAACAATGATCGCGACTGAACTGCCCCCCATCGCGTCACGGAAAACGACGAAATCTGCCCGCGATCCGGAATTGAGCGGCACTGATGCTTTACTGGCGATCGCAAGGGATCGGATAATTTCTTCGCCGAAATGGCCAACCGCTTTAGCCTCGACGGCGACGATATGGTGTTCGGATAGAAGCGCGTCTGTCGCCGCAACCTCGGCCACGAGCACCGCAGGCAAGCCTTGCGATAGTTTTACGAGTTGAATCGCGGCAATGGCCGCCCGACCGGCTTCCATAACGTCAGCCGGGCGACCGATCTTGGCATCGGCCACAAGCGAGAGGATTGTGTCCGCATCGAAACCTACGGCGAGTTGCAAGGCCACGGGCGTCGTCGCGTCGAGACCGAGAGCAAGCGCCCGACGCTCGGTGATAACCAACCGAGGCACCACTGGCGCACAGAGGGTCATAAATTCAACAAGCCGGCGCGCGTCGAGTCCCTCGACGGGCAAAGCCAGGAGCGTTTCGCCGTCGTCGGTGATCAGCACCGGCCTTCTGGCGTGAAATTCGGTTACCCCGCGACCGACTTCGATCTGCAGCTTCGTGCCGAACAAACTGGAAACGGTATTCTTCCTAAACGCGCTCATTAGAAACCACTTTCCACCAACATATTCCGGCGGCCATTTAGCCGGCGGATTGACTATAGAACACCGCAATCCCCATGCCCATTCCTCGCAATGTCGTTTGTTTTGTGCCAACCTTTTGCAGAAGAGGTTGTTCCAATAAAGGAATCGTGTGCCATTGGAACGTACGTACAAATCGCTGGCCAAGGCCGAGATTCATTCGCGTAGCAAAAGCGGCACATCCGATTCATGGGCCGAATTTGCGCAGTTTTTTCGTACTCTGAGCCAACCCCTGGCAGCACCATGGGGCGAGATCTTCGAGCCGCTTCGAGCCGGAATGGTCGACGAAATGGTCGTCGTCGGCCAGATTGGGCAATCGCTCGACGGTCGCATAGCGACTGCCATTGGAAATTCGAAATACATCAATGGACCGGCCGGTCTCGACCATCTGCATAGACTACGCTCGCTGGTCGATGCCGTCGTCATTGGCGTCGGCACCGCACTCGCCGACGATCCGCAGCTGACTGTGCGGCGGGTCGCCGGGCCGCATCCGGCGCGCGTCGTGGTCGACCCAAACGGGCGGCTCCCCGCCAGCGCCAGGGTGTTCGCCAATGATGGCGTCCGCCGCCTGCTGGTCACCGCTGAAGGAACACAATGCTCCCTAACATCCGAGGTGGAAGTTCTGGCCTTGACCGCTTCCGCCGGACGTATCGCTCCTCCCGCCATTCTCGCGGCACTGGTCAAGCGCGGGTTGCGCCGTGTCCTCATCGAGGGCGGGGCCGACACAGTGTCAAGCTTCCTCGCTGCCGGTTGCCTTGACCACCTGCATGTGATGGTCGCTCCAATCATCCTTGGGGCCGGACGTCCAAGTTTCATCTTGCCCCCAATCGAGCGGGTCGATCAGGCATTACGCATGTCAATACGCGCCCATCAACTCGACGACGAGGTACTGTTCGACTGCGACCTGTCGGCTCAGCGTATGCCGGTCGGCCGCGCGAAAATATCGACATGACCCACACAGATTGATGAACATCCGGCGGCGACGGCATCGAGTTGGCTTGTCAACCATCCGACCGTGTCGGCGAGCGACAGATCGCCGAGCTCGCGCGCCACGCTCGCCCAGCCAGAAAAAATTTCCATCTGAAATTCCCGGTCGTGCGGTCCGATGATCCAATCGGCCTTGCCGTGAATGACGGAGCAGCCCAAGGATTCAAATCGCGCGATTGCAGCGGTCGCCGCCGTGGGCCCGAGCGCGGGTCCAAATCCTTTGTCCCCGCGTTGATGCGCATTGACAGCGGTTACGATTGCCGCGTCGAATGTATTGCACGGCTCGATCTCAATCCGGCCATCATAGCTCAGCGCAGCATAGATCGGGATCGATCGAGCGAGGGTCTCGACTACCAGCCTATCCAGCCAAGCCTCCGATACGAGATCGAGCAGCGCCGACGTGGTGACCAAATCGATTGGCCCGTCGAGCGCGGCTTCAAGATCGCGATTAAGATCGAGCGGAACCGCCGTGAACGAGACCCCCGCAGGCCGCACCATCGCAGAAGCACGCGCCAGCAGACTAAGATCGTTGTCGGCGAGCCGCCAATTCTGCCCGGCAGGAAATCGGGGCGCCAGCGCACGCAATGTCGAGCCGGTTCCGCAGGCGAGATCGACAATCCGTATCGAAGTATTGCCCGCCAATGAAGCCACTACTGCATTGAGCACCGCCGGATTACGCGCGCGGGCGTCGTGCGGCTCGCGCAATGCGAGCCAGTCAGTTGAAAAACCGGTCATGCGACATCCTGGAGCGCGCGCGCGAACAGCTTTGCAGAGTCCTGCCAGCTCGGAAATGCTTGCGCCGCCACACGCGCGGACACTGCCATGCGGCGTCTTTCGTCCGGATTTTCGATTGCCCGGCGCAAAGCCATCGCGAGCGCGGGCGCGTCATCGGGTGCAACGAGAATCCCTGCTCCCGGCGCCACTGTTTCGGGGATCGCGCCCGCGGTCGTGCCAATCACCGGCAGACCGTGGGCAAGTGCTTCGGAAAATGCCATGCCATAGCCCTCAAAGCGCGAAGCAAGCGTGAATAGATCAGCGCCGGCATACAGTTCTGCGAGGCGTTCAGGCGACACGGCGCCGAGTACCACGACACGGTCGCTGAGTTTACAGCGCACAATATCGGCGTCCAATTGTGCGGCGACTTTGGGATCGCGACGCCGGTCGCCGGCGATCGTGAGGTGCCAAGGCAGGTCGGGGAGCGTGGCGAGCGCGGCGATCAGCACGTCAAACCCCTTGCGCTGCACCACCGCCCCGATGGCAAGCAGCCGTACGATGCCATCGTTGCTTCCGTGTGCCGCTGGAGCGGAATCGCTTCCCGGGCATGCGATGATGATGTGACCAGCCGGGACTCCGTAGTCGACCGCAAGCAGCCGCGCGGTCGTCGCACTTGTGACAACAACACGTCTTGCAGCCGCCAGCGCCGCTCGTTCGCTGGCGCGGAATTCATCGGCTTGCGTTGCGGACAGCCGCGACTCCAACGCGAGCGGATGATGGACGAGCGCGATCAACGGATGACGCGAGCAAAGCTGCAAAGCCACTTCGGGGAGAACGCCAAAAGCGAGCCCGTCGATGACGATCGGACACCCCGCCGCAAGGGATATCAGTCGTTCCTGTGCCGTTTTGCGTTGCTCTTGGCTCGGTCGCGGAAAGCCTTCGCCGAGATTGACGAAATCAATATTCCAACCGAGACGTTCAAGCTCCGTGATCATACGCCGGTCGTAGGCATAGCCGCCAGTCTGGGTCGCAAGCTCTCCCGGCACTGCGAACGCGACGCGTCTTACCACAATGCCGCCTCGTACCAGGCGCGTGCGACATGGGACTCTGAAAGCGTGACACGGATCGCCTTGAGCTCGCGGCCGGCGCGGCCAAGCTTGCCTTCGCGCGCGGCGCCCGCCAGCCGATCGTAGATATGCTTGGTCAGGAATTCGGTCGTGGTGTTAGTGTCTTTGAAGTCCTGCAGGTTGTCGAGATTGCAATAGTTGAGTGGCGCGAGAGCCGCCTTTAGCGCTTCGTGCGCCCGCCCGATATCGATGACGATGCCGTTGGCATTGAGCTTCTCGGCCATGAATGCCGCGTCAATGACAAAGGTTGCCCCATGCAGGGCTTGCGCCGGGCCAAACACGGCCCCTCGGAGTGAGTGAGCGATCATGATGTGGTCGCGGACTTCGACGGCGAACAAAGGCAAACCTCTCGGTTCAAGCGGCCGCTTTGGCTGCGGGATAGCTGACGAGCTGGCAAAGTACGCCGCTCTGCGACGCAAGGATATCGGGTAACCGGGCCGGAAGGTCGTGAAATTTGATCGCCGGCGCGAGCAGCACGTCGAGCCGCGCATCCGCAAGCAGGTCTAGCGCGGCGGCGAGCCGGCGGGCCAACGTCCAGCGGGCTCGGTGTGACGGCGCGACCCGGCCGACCTGACTGGACACGAGCCTGAGACGACGACTATGGAACGCGCCGCCGAGCGGGACACGCGACCTTGTCCGCGCCATACCAACTCAGTTCCAGCACCGTCGCCTCGTCGCCTGCAAGATCAAGCGCGGCCGCAAGCCCAGCGGCAGTGCCACTGGCATGGACCACCAGGTCGCAATCGCCGGGCGCCCTACCCGGTGCGGCGAAGCCGACACCGAGCTTATGGGCAAGTTCGGCGCGGGACGGCTCAACGTCGACCAGAGTTATCTGAGCGCCAGGAAGCCGGCCGCACAGCCAGGCGACCAGCGAGCCGACAACACCCGCCCCCACCACTGCAATACGGTCGGCCGCCGCAGGCCGTGCGTCCCACATGCCATTGAGCGCTGTTTCCATGTTGGCGGCGAGAACTGCGCGGGCTGGCGGCACACGATCGGGTATTGGCACGATTGCCTCGGCGGGCACATTGAAAATGCTTTGATGGGGATGGAGGGCAAATACGAGGCGGTCCCTCAGTTCGGCCGGTCCGACCTCGACCCGGCCGACTGTTGCGTAGCCATATTTGACCGGAAACGGGAAACTGCCCGCCATGAAGGGCGCGCGCATGCGCTCAAACTCGCTCGGTGGAACCCGCCCGGCCAGCACTAGGCTTTCTGTGCCGCGGCTAATGCCACTGTGCAGCGCGCGGATCCGAACCTCGCCCGGCCCGGGCTCGGCAAGCGGCTCGCCCCGGATTTCAACGCGTCCGGCGTCCACGTACCATAATGCTTGGGTGGTTCGATCAGGCACTTTTCCGATCCCGCCTTGGACTTTGTAAGCGCCTCCCGGGTATATCCTGAAAGGGGCAAGAAAGCAGGGGGAACGCCGCAGCTATGCTCGACCGTGTGACTACGGTTTCCGCCACGGTGGGAAGCCCTGCAACGACAGTACTCGCCCGCCGCCGTGCACTCTTCGCTGGCCTGGTGGGCACAACCATGGCCAGCATACTGTGGCTCGCGCTCATGGCAGTGCCGCCGTACAGTACCGGAGCCATCGCGTTTCTACTGCTCTTCACGGTCACCCTGCCGTGGTCGGTGGTTGGATTCTGGAATGCCGCCATCGGATTCTTGATCATGCGGTTTTGCCGCGACCCGGCTGCGGCCGTGAACCCTCTCGCGGCGAGCATTCGTGGCGATGAGCCAGTGACTACCTCGACGGCGATCCTGATGTGCATCCGCAATGAAAGCCCCGAGCAGGTGACCCGCAAACTCCAACCGCTGATGGACGGCCTCGCGCGGGCGCACGTGGCTCATCTATTTCATGTCTATGTGCTGAGCGATAGCAGCGATCCAGAAATCATCGCGGTCGAGGCGTCCTGCTTCGACGCATTTATCGCGAAGTGGCAAGGCACAATCCCGATCACTTATCGGCGCCGCCGGGTAAACACCGCCTTCAAGTCCGGCAACATCCGGGATTTTTGCGAGCGGTGGGGAAAAGAGCACGATTTCGCAATTACGCTCGATGCCGACAGCTTCATGCCGGCAGAGACCGTGTTGCGGCTCGTGCGGATCGCGCAAGCAAACCCGAGGCTCGGCATCCTCCAGACGCTGGTTGTCGGACTACCTTCGGTGAGTGTTTTCGCGCGCGTATTCCAATTCGGAATGCGCCTCGGCATGCGCTCCTATACTCTCGGAGCCACCTGGTGGCACGGCGACTGCGGACCGTATTGGGGCCATAACGCCATCGTCCGCCTTGCACCATTCATCGCGCATTGCCGTATGCCGATGCTACCCGGCAATGGACCGCTAAGTGGCCACCTTCTAAGCCACGATCAGGTCGAAGCCGCGCTGATGCGCAGCGCCGGCTACGAGGTAAGGGTTTTGCCTGTCGATGGTATTAGCTGGGAAGAGAACCCGCCGACACTGATGGAATTCAGCCGCCGCGATCTGCGCTGGTGCCAGGGCAACATGCAATATTGGCAGCTCCTGACTTTGCCCGGGTTACAACCCGTCAGCCGCTTTCAATTAGCCTTCGCGATCTGGATGTATCTCGGATCGCCGGCCTGGATGGCAATGACGGCAATCGGCACGGTTTTGCTGGCGCTCTCCGATTCGCCGGCGGCGCAATACGTGCCACTCAAAGCCAGCGCTGGTACGGCGCTGTTTGCCATCATGATGCTGATGACATTCGCTCCGAAGATCGCGAGCATGATCGATGTGCTGCTGACGCACCCGGCGCGGCGATCCTATAGCGGCATCGTCCCTTTTGCCTTGAACATCGCGATCGAAGCCGTGTTCATGGTTCTGCTAACGCCAATCATCGCTTTGACCCACACGATTTTTCTTGTTCGTCTTTTTGTATTTCGGCGCGGCGGCAGCTGGAACAGCCAAACGCGAGAGAGCCATGCGGTACCCTGGCGCCTTGCCCTGACAAAGCTGTGGCCGCAGACGATAGCCGGCTGCACCGTCCTGGGCGTAGTCGCCATAAAGGCGCCGAACGATATCGGCTTCGCCTTGTTGGGCACAAGCGGGCTTATTTTGGCCGCACCGTTCGCTGTTGCAACTGCCTCGCCTCTCTTGGGGGCTCTGTTCGCGAAGATCGGCATCGGCCGCATCCCCGAGGAAAACGAGCGGCCGGCTGCGCTGATACCGCTATGCCTGCCGGCGATAGAGGCTGGTTCGCCAGTGGTACGGAAGAAAACCAATAAAGGCCATGTTTGATAGCCTCAGAACCGTACGAGGAATCGTGCGGTCGCTGCGTATCTATTATGGCGACCGGCAACATGGTCCGGCCATGGACCGGCTGTATCGCAATTTTGTGCAGCCGCGCGATCTCGTATTCGACATCGGCGCGCACGTGGGAGATCGCATTGCCGCTTTTCGGAGGCTCGGCGCACGGGTGGTCGCTGTCGAACCGCAGCCAGCGCTGCTGAAGACCTTGCGTTTGTTGTACGGCGGCGATCCGATGGTCACGGTCGAGGCAGCAGCGGTCGGGCGAAAGCCAGGTGTCATCGAGTTAAATGTTAATGTCGACAATCCGACCGTCTCGACCGCGTCGGCCGATTTCATCGCGGCGGCTGCCAACGCGCCTGGCTGGGAAGGCCAAGCCTGGTCCAAGCGCATCCGTGTTCCGTTGATGACCATCAATTCGTTGGTCGCGCGGCACGGAACGCCCGCCTTCATCAAAATCGACGTGGAAGGTTTCGAGGCCGAGGTATTGGCCGGCTTCGAGCAGGCAGTTGCAGCGCTGTCTTTCGAATTTACCCTCATCCAACGCGACATCGCGCTTGCATGCATTGAGCGGTGCGGCGCGCTCGGGTACGCAAACTTCAATGCGGTACTAGGAGAGAGCCAAAGTTTCGAGCATTGCGATTGGATCGACGCGCTCGCCATTTCTCGCTGGCTCGCCGCCCTGCCGCCCGAAGCCAATTCCGGAGATGTCTATGCGCGTCTGGGCTAAGGCAAGCCAGACGACCTTGATTATCACCGGCATGACAGCGGCCGGTTTCGCATTGACTCTGTATGTCTTTTACCCCGGCGTCATGACCTTTGACGCCCTCTATATTTACAAAGACATGGTGAAGGGCGCTTTCGGCGACTGGCAATCGCCGGTGATGCTCGCACTATGGTCGCTCGTTGATCCGATCGCGCCGGGCACGGGAAGCATCCTGCTCCTGACCGTGGCGCTCTATTGGCTGACTTTTGCGGTGGTGGCGCTGGCGATTGCGCGGCGCTCGCCCCAGCTTGCAGTCCTGGTGCCGGTTCTCGCGCTATCGCCACCCGCATTCGTCCTGGTCGGGGTCATTTGGCGGGATATTTTGTTCGCAATCGCCTGGATGCTCGGTGCCGCGGCGGTTTTTGCCGCGGCCGAACGCGAGTGGAAAATGCGCGTTCCGGTCCAAATTTTTGGTCTCGGTCTTTTTGCATTCGGTGTCCTACTGCGGCCAAATGCGCTTGCCGCCGCGCCAATTCTCGCAGCCTACATCATCTGGCCCAAGCGCTTCTCCTGGAAGTGCACGGCGCTCCTTTATGTGCCCGCCGCGCTCGGACTTTATGGGTTGGTGCAGGTCGTCTACTATGACGTCTTCGGCGCGCAACGGCAGCACCCGCTGCACTCGATTATCGTGTTCGACCTTGGCGGCATTTCCCATTTCGCCAAGAAAAATGTGTTCCCCGGCGCCTGGGCCAATAAGGAGGCCGCCCTCATCACCGACGGCTGTTATCAGCCGATCGCATGGGACATTTATTGGACGCAAGAGCCGTGTTTGTTCGTGATGGAACGTCTCGAAGGCGAAGGACTATTCGGCACCCCTGCTCTTGCCGATGCTTGGCGGCGAGCGGTCACCGGACATCCAATTGCCTACCTTCAGCATCGTGTTACTTTTTTTTGGAAGTTCCTCACTGGTGCGAACCTGGCCATGTGGTTGCGAGACCTAGACGACCCCGACAAGATTATCTTTGCCGATAAGCCGCGTTTGATGGCGGTGAAGGCACTAAACGATACGCTCCTGCCAACGCCGCTGTTCCGGGCCGGAACGTGGCTACTGCTCAATGTGGCGGTGTGCCTTTTTGCCTGGCGACAGCGCAATACGCCGGCGGGTGGCTTCGCCCTCGGCATCTGCGGATCGGCTATCGTGTACGTGTTAACTTTTTTTGTTTTCGGCGTATCCACGGATTTACGATACGCCTTCTGGGCGATACTCGCCGGCCTAGTTGGTACGATGGCTGTTGCGCAGAGGCGGGTTATAAACGCTGAGGATTCGGTGAAATGGTGGCGACGACCGTTACCGCCATGAAGGCCGAACTCGAAACTCAGTCCGCCCGG
The DNA here is from genome assembly GCA_963709855.1 of uncultured Alphaproteobacteria bacterium. Lineage (GTDB taxonomy): Bacteria > Pseudomonadota > Alphaproteobacteria > Rhizobiales > Xanthobacteraceae > Pseudolabrys. The sequence continues at coordinate 29,918 of CAVPXX010000014.1, forward strand.
CGGTTCTTGCGAGTGTTCGTGATCGCCGCCGGCGTCGGCACCTCGATTATGTATGTCGCCGTCGGAGTTCTTACCGAGCTGCAGATGTTCGGTGACGGTTCGATCTTCTCATACGCCGTTGCCGCGGAGAGTGCCTGGTCATTCCACTGGCACAACATCTCGGGCCGTTTGTTCACTTACGTCTTCGCCCACATTCCTGCCGAAGCTTATGTCGTCCTGACCAAAAACGCGAAAGGCGGTGTCGTCATTTACGGGTTGTTGTTCTTCTCGGCCCCAATGCTGGGACTGCTTTTGACGCTGGCGGCCGACCGTACAACCAGCCGCGTGATCTTCGGATACGCCTGTCTTTCGACCGCATGCCTTTGCCCGCTGGTCTTCGGTGCACCGACAGAAATGTGGATGGCACACGCCGTGTTTTGGCCGACGCTCGCCGTGTGTCTCTACTCGCCGACCAATGTGCGCGGTGCCGTAGTCGTGTTCCTTGGGCTGCTGGCCCTGATGTTCACGCACGAAGGTGCAACCGTCCTTTCGGCCGCCATCCTGTTCAGCCTTTTGCTGCGCAGCTGGCGCGATATGCTGTTCGTGAGAGCCCTTGCAGCATTTTTTTCTGTGATAGTGATCTGGCTTGCCGTCAAAATCACAATACGGCCTGACGACTATATCGCCGGCGCTCTCGCAGCCGCCGCGTTTAAATTCATCGACATCCGAAATCTTGGCCAGCCCGCCTTCTTGTCACTGCTCGTGTGCTTGGCGGGCTATGGCGTCGCCGTCGCTCTGTTTCGGCAGGCAAATCCGGCTAGAGCGCATATTTACGCGGTCTCTGCATGTGCCGCCGCTCTCGCTGTCTATTGGCTCTGGTTCGACAAGTGGCTACTCACCGAAGCACGATACAATTTGAGGACTGTGTTGCTGATCATGACGCCCACGTTCGGCATTCTCGCCGCGGTGCATTCGATAAAGCAGGAGCAACGGCGCAAGTCTCCGTTCATGCGCCTGTCGCAATGGGCGGCGGCCATCGAGAAGAGCGTGACCCCCCAAATGATCTCCGGCGCATTCGTGCTGACGATGCTGGTCTACGGCGTCGAGACGTCAAAGTTCGTCGCGGCCTGGATGAACTACAAGGCGGCTGTGAGGGCACTTGCGACGGGTACGGTGTCCGATTCGGCCCTTGGTAGCCCGTTTTTCGTTTCCTCACGGCGGATTGCTGCAGACCTTAATCGGCTCGCATGGAATTCGACGACCCCATACCTATCGGTACTAGTCGCGCCGGACCTCACACCGGCCCGCCTCGTCGTCGATCCGGACGCTGGCTACTTTTGGCTTTCATGCACAACCGCGGTGAAGAGCGAACAGACCAGCACCGCGATTCCGGTGGTCGGCCGCCGCCTCGTTCGGCTGCACGCGTGCCTGCATCGCTAGTGTCGCACGTGCGCTACAATTTTGATGCCGGCACAGGCGCTGGCGCGGTCCATGTCTTGTAGTCGGCCTCGGAAACGTCCGGCAGCTTCTTCAGGAAAGCCACGATGGCCCAGATGTCTTCGTCCGTCGCACCGGCAGCTCCGAAGCCTGGCATCCCGGTCATGTTGATGCCGTTCTTGATCACCCAGAACAGTTGCGACGGCGTGACCACTGGGACAACGTCTTTTAGGTCGGGCGGATCCGGGTGCAAACCTTCTGAGAACTTGGCCCATTTCACGCCGGGGGCACCGTGGCAATTGACGCAACCGTGCTCGGCAAATTCGCGTGCGCCGGCCTGCACTTTGGCGGGATCATCGAGACCGGACGGCGGCTGATCATGCGCATGGCGAACGATCGAATTGGTGCGGACTTTGACCAACAACCACTGGACGATAGCGGGGTCCTCCTGGGTACCGGCAACGCTGTAAAAGCCGCCGAAGAAATAGATCGCAGCGACGACGGCGAAAACAACTGCAAGTAAACCAACGGCTGCCAAAATTTTCATTCGTGATCTCCCGTAGCGTCGGCTGTTACGCTTACCCGCCCAATCCTAGGATATTCGACGCGCGATCCGCGGTGGAATTTCGAATATCATTTTCACATTCGCGTGCAGGCAATGGAGTGGTAGATATCCTTGGGAAACTTATCGCCCATCGTCGTTTTTGCTGACAAGATCATTGGCGGCGGCAAAACCCCGAAGATCGCGCACCGTTTCAAGGTCCCAGACGAGGACATTGGCTGGCATGGCTCCTACCTCATATTGCA
>CAVPXX010000015.1:0-17378 GCA_963709855.1 uncultured Alphaproteobacteria bacterium
GCTACGCTGCTCACTTCGCCGTCAGCGTCGCCACCTTCCGCTCAGCGGTCAAGCAAAATGCCGTTCGCGAAATCGTTCTAGGTTTCGTCGTCGGCGAGCGCCGCCAAATAACATAACCTAGCGTTGTTGGGGGATGCAGATCCCGTCTGCGCAGGATGATGCTCGTCGCTGAAATCGATAAGCCAAAATCCGTGATCTGGATCAAGGCGGGCCACCTCAATCGAAGCTATGAGGAAATTGCGATTGTGGCGCGCGATCGCCTCTATAAGGGCCCATGGCGATGCCGGTACAAAATGCCGAAATCGCGGCGATGTTCGATCAGACCGCCGACCTGTTGGAATTCAAAGGCGAGAATCAGTTTCGCGTGCGCGCCTATCACCGCGCGGCCCGCACTATCGAAGGCTTGCCGCAAAGCGTCAAGAGCATGCTGTCGTCGGAAAAAGACCTCACGGAGCTTCCGGGGATCGGCAAGGACCTGGCTGGCAAGATCGCCGACATCGTCAAGACCGGGCATTTCCAGCTGCTGGATTCGCTGAAAAAGAAGCTTCCCGGTGAGCTCGGCGATATGACTGCGCTTCCGGGTCTTGGTCCGAAACGGGTCAAACTCCTCTATGACAAGCTCAAAGTGCGTACGCTCGATGATCTGCGTCGTGCCATCAAAGCCGGACGACTGCAAAAACTCCGCGGATTTGGCCCGACGATGGAAAAGAAACTTGCCGGCACGTTGGAAAAACCGGTGGTCGAGAAGCGCTTTAAGCTCGCCGTGGCGGAAGCTGAAGCCGAAGCGCTGGTCGGGTTTCTGCGTGACGGTGGTCGCGTCGTAGTGGCCGGCAGCTATCGCCGTCGCCGCGAAACGGTGGGCGATCTCGACGTCCTGGTCACGTCGAAACACGGGGCGGCGGTCGGCGACAAATTGGTGCGATATGAGAATGTCGCGGAGGTTCTCGCCCACGGCCCGACGCGCACGACCGTCGTGCTGCGGTCCGGCTTGCAGGTCGATGTCCGCGCCCTGCCGGAACAAAGCTACGGCGCAGCGCTATTGTATTTTACCGGTTCCAAGGCTCACAACATCACGCTGCGTGGTCTAGCCAGTGACCTCGACTGGAAGCTCAACGAATATGGATTGTTTTCTGGCAAACGGCGGATCGCGGGCGCTACCGAGGAAGAAGTCTACGAGAAGCTCGGCCTTGCCTATATCCCGCCAGAACTACGCGAGGATCGCGGCGAAATCGCGCTCGCGAAGACAAATCAGTTGCCGCGTCTGGTGACCGTCTCCGATATTAGCGGCGATCTTCACGTCCATTCCGACTGGACCGATGGCACTGCCAGTATCGAAGCCATGGCAGCGGCAGCGCAGGCGCGCGGCTATGAGTACATGGCGATGACCGACCACAGCCGTCGCGTCGCCATGGCGCATGGGCTCGATCCGGCGCGGGTGTCGCGGCAGATCGGCGAGATCGACAAGCTGAATACCAAGTTTAAGGGCTTCACCATCCTCAAGGGCATCGAGGTCGATATCCTCAAGGACGGCAGCCTCGATCTTCCCGACTCGATCCTCGCGAAGCTCGATGTCGTGGTAGCGTCGGTACATTCATTTTTTGATCTTCCCCGCGAGGCGCAGACCGATCGCGTGGTGCGGGCGATGGAGAACCGCCATGTCTCCATACTAGGCCACCCGACCGGCCGCTTGATCGGTGAGCGCGAGCCCTATGATATCGATATGGAACGCGTAATTTCAGCTGCTCACGACCTGGGATCTTACCTGGAGATCAATGCGGAACCGGATCGACTGGACTTGAATGACACACATGCCCATGCCGCCAAGAGCAAGGGCGTCAAGGTCGCGGTTTCCACCGACGCGCATTCGGTAAACGCTTTTCAGTATATGCGGTTCGGGATCGATCAGGCGCGGCGCGGCTGGCTGACCGCCGACGACGTGATCAATACCCGCCCGCTTGCCAAGTTGCGGAAGCTATTGAAGCGCTAGGCAGGCGGCTACCATCATTCTTCAAAGGCCGGAGGTTTGGAGGTGTTCTCTTCTTCTATTCTCTCGACGGGTTCATTGTCTTCCGCCGGGGCTTCCTTTTCGATCTCTACCGTTTCGGTATCGATAAGCTTTGCCGGCTCATCGACAGTTTCGTTGTACGAGTGATGCTTCTCCCGCTGCTTGGGACCAATTGTTCGGCGGCGATTGTCCGTGATTATTTGCATTCGGCGTCTCCCTCTATTTTAAGCGGATTCACGCGGCCAAACTCGAGGGAAGGCAGCGGATTCCCAGGGTCCTGAACAGCTCGCGCGTGGCCGCCATCGAGCCATCGACGTTGATGCCTCTGCTGGCATCCTCGATCACGATCGGCTCGAACCCCTCGCGATACGCATCTTCCGCCGAATAGCGCACGCAAAAATCGAATGCGAGGCCGGCGAGAAACACCCGTTTGAAGCCGCGCTCGCGCAGGTATCCAGAAAGCCCGGTTCGCGTCTTGCGATCGTTTTCGTAGAACGCCGAATAGGAATCGATCTCGCGGTGATAGCCCTTGCGCAGCACCAGCTCCGCGTGGGGAACCGCCAAGTCTTCGCGAAACGCGGCGCCGGACGTGCCTTGCACGCAATGATCCGGCCAGAGCACCTGGGTGCCATAGGCAAGCTCGATCGTCTGATACGGGTGCATTCCGGGGTGCGAGGAGGCAAAGGAGAGATGGCCGCGCGGATGCCAATCCTGCGTCAGCACCACCTGGGCAAATCTTGCTGCCAAGCCATTGATCAATGGCACGACCTCGTCCCCGCGCGGCACCGACAAGCTGCCGCCGGGGCAGAAGTCATTCTGGATATCGACGATCAGCAGGACGTCCCGATCGCCGATCGTGAATTTGTCGATCATGGGATTAGGCTTTCGCGCTGCGCCAAGCGATTATCTACTTCGGTGGCGAGCCGCACCAGTGCATCCGCAACTTCAACCGGGCAGGTTGCCCCAGGTGCGAGGTCGCGCAAGGGTTCGGGCAGGCGTTCGAGATCATGCGCGGCCCGCGCCCGGATCTCGGCCAGAGTGGGCGTTGGTCCGACGCGCTGGCCATCCTTCATGACAAGCTCGATCAGAGGTTCGCCGGCATGGGGATCGGATTCGAGCGACAAAACATCGCCGGCCATTCTGCCGTCCCGTCCATAGCGACGCCAGACCTGTTTGCGGCCAGGCCAAGTCGCCTTGCCGGCCGAACGTTTGCGCCGCGCCAGCCCGGCATATTCCTGGAGCTTATAGGCGCAATCGAGCGCCGGCAGATCGGATGACGTCGTCAAGCTGGTGCCGACGCCAAAGCCGTCAATCGGAGCGCCAGCTTGAACGATTTCGGACACATAGTCCTCGTCAAGACCGCCGCTGGCGAAGATCGTCAGGTCGGCAAGGCCGCCGTCGTCCAGGATGCGGCGAACGCTTCTCGACAAAGCGATAAGATCGCCGCTGTCCAGCCGCACGGCGCGGATCTTGATACCGCGAGCGGCGAGGCGGGGAGCCAACGCGACGACTTTCCTCGCCGCCGCTTCGGTATCGTATGTGTCGATGAGTAGCGTGAGATTTTCCGGGCGTGAGCGCGCGAAGCATTCGAAGGCGGCGCTTTCAGTGTCATAGGCTTCGACGAAGGAGTGGGCCATCGTGCCGAAAGTCGGGATGCCGAATTCCTCTTCGGCCAGCATCGTCGCAGTTCCCGCGAAGCCGGCGATGTAGCTGGCGCGCGCGGCCATTAGTCCGGCTTCGGCGCCGTGTGCACGGCGCAGGCCGAAATCGACCAGCAGCTTGCCGGGCGCCGCCAGCACCATGCGCGCAGCCTTGGCCGCGATCAGCGTTTGGAAATGCACGATATTAATCAGCCTGGTCTCGACCAGCTGCGCCTGCGGCATCGGCGCGGTGACGCGCACGATCGGCTCATTGGCGAAGAACACGCGGCCTTCCGGCATGGCATGGACATCGCCGGTAAAGCGAAAACTGGCAAGGCGGTCGAGCAGTCCTTTATCGAATCGGTGAGTGCGAGCAAGCCAGTCGATCTCTTCGGGCGAGAAGCGAAGGTTCTCGAGGAAATCGAGCACCTGTTGGAGGCCGGCGGCGATCAGGAATCCCCGGCGCGGTGGAAATTTGCGCACAAAAAATTCGAAGACCGCCGTCTTGGTCTCGCCATGGTCCAGATAGGCCTGGTTCATGTTGAATTGATAAAGGTCGGTGAGCAGGGGGCTCGTCAGCGGATTCATCCGACAAGTCCTCCTATGCGCGCGATCGCTGGCGAAGTTTTGCCGCCCGAGATGTTCGACCGTGTCCGGGGTTGCGTGCTAACCGGCACGCGCTGGTTCTTCGTCCTCGTTCTCGGTAAGGATCGTGACAATGTCGGATGCGACACCCTTGACCGGCTCGCCGGCGCCGAACACGTCTGCGTCGCCTGCAAGCCACAGCGATGCCTCTTCAATATCCGCAATGGTAGGCTGCAGCGACATGATCGCCAGCATGTCGGCCGGATCAAGATTGCCCAAGATGCCCTTGACATCATCATGTGTCGCCAGCGCCGTTCCGCCGGAATTGGATTGTGGCATAGGTCCCTCCGACACTGCCGCAATAACTATGAAACTCAATCGCAAAAATGCGCCATGCGCGTTGATCTCGGTCAAACTATAATTATGGACAGCACGGCCCGTCAGCCGACAGCGGTCGGCAATTTGACCGGATGGCGAGCCAATATCTCAATTACTTCCGTGTCAGAAACCTGGCGAAAATCGGAATAAAACAGCCCGATCGCGCCGAATTCTTCGTAATCCTCCAGGCAGACGGTGTCGTCGGCTTCTTCTCGCAACTTCTTCAGGGTTTCCGTCGGCGCAACTGGGACGCCAAGCACAAGCTTGTTTGGCTTGCGCATCCTGATTGCGCGCAAGGCCGCGCGTGTTGTCGCGCCGGTCGCAATGCCATCGTCCACCACGATCACCGTGCGACCGGAAAGTTGAGGATGCGGGCGATCGCCGAGGTAGAGCTTGCGGCGTCGTTCGATTTCGGCGAGTTGCTCGTCGCGAATAGCATTGAAGTCAGTCTCACTCACGCCACAGAGGTGGATTACCTCTTCATTGCGCACGATGACAGGCTCGGCACCATCGACAACTGCGCCCATGGCGAGTTCGGGCTGAAACGGCACCCCGATCTTGCGTACCAGGATCAGATCGAGGGGCGCGTCGAGCGCGGTCGCGACCTCAGCCGCAATTGGCACGCCGCCGCGCGGCAAGGCCAGCACGACCGGCCGTTGAGCCTTGTAACGTGCAAGCGCCTTGGCGAGCTGCCGACCGGCATCGATGCGATCGATGAATGGCATCATGGCCTCCGCGGGCTATCCGGCATCAGTGCGTGTACGTGAACCGAGGTGTGCGTTGAACCACCGTGCTGCATGCTCAATGACGACATCGAGTGTGCCCGGCTCCGGGAACAGATGGGTTGCGCCGGGCACGATCTCGATCGCTTTAGGCGCGGTCAGGCGAGCAAAGGCCTGCTGGTTGAGTTCGATCACGCCGTAATCGAGGCCGCCGACGATAAGCAAGGTCGGTGCAGTCACACGCTCAAGTGCAACATCTGCAAGATCGGGCCGGCCGCCACGCGATACCACCGCGCCCACGCGCGCGCCCAGCTGTGCCGCAGCGACTAGTGCCGCAGCCGCTCCCGTACTTGCCCCGAACAAGCCGAGCGACAAGCGCGCGAGCTCCGGCTGGGTATCGATCCAACGGACGACATCGATCAGCCGCTCGGCCAGCAGCGGGATATCGAAGACATTGGCGCGCTTTTGCTCTTCGTCCGGTGTGAGCAAGTCGAATAGCAATGTCGCGATACCTTGGACATTCACTGCGTCGGCAACCGCCATATTACGTGGGCTGAACCGGCTGGAGCCGCTGCCATGGGCGAAGAGCACGAGCGCGCTCGCTGAGGCGGGCAGCTGAAGAGTACCGGCGAGCCCGAGCGGACCAATCGTCACCTCACGCGTTACCAACACGTTGGCCGGGCGCGTGTGGGGGCGGCTGGCGACAGAGGCACACATGAGCTAGATCCCCTAAATCTGCAAAACATAACCATAAAATGAGGGGTGACGGTTTGATCGGCATCAAGTGGCAGGGGCCGCGGCGCATTAAATTATCGGCCAAGTAGGAGCGGCCCTTGCACGGACTCTCGATCAACAGCGCCGGGTCGACGCTCGACGCTAAAGTCAGCTTTTTGAGCCGGCCGGACACGTACCGGCCCATCCCGGCCGAGGTCATTCGCCGGGAAACCCATATGTCATGGGTCTTTCTGGTCGGCGACCGGGTCTACAAGCTCAAGAAGCCGGTCCGCTTTCCCTATCTCGACTTTTCCAGCCTAGCTCGCCGGGAGGCCGCCTGCCGGGCCGAATTGCGGCTCAATCGCGCGCTGGCGCCGGATATCTATCTCGACGTGCTGCCGTTGGTGGACACCGGCTCGGGTTTGTCGATCGGCGGTGCCGGAGCACCGGTCGATTGGCTCGTGCTAATGAAACGGCTCGATGAGCGCGATATGCTCGATCACCGCATTGCCGAGCGGCGTGTTGAAATTGCTGAGCTTGACCGGCTTGTGGCTGTTCTCGCGCAATTTTATCACGCGGCGACCCCGGTCTTTCTCTCTCCAGTGATCCATCTTGCCGACTTGAAGCGGAGCCTTGCCTATAACAGACGTGTGCTGCTCGATCCTCGTTTCAACATTCCCGCCGCCTTGGTGCAGCGTATCGATCATGCGCAGCGTCAGTTTTTGAGCCGGCGTGGCGGCCTCATCGTTGCCCGTCTTCGCCATCGCCGGATCGTCTCGGGCCATGGCGACTTGCGCCCTGAGCATATTTGGTTGGGGGACAAGGTCAGGATCATCGACTGTCTCGAATTCAATCCGCGGCTTCGGGTGGTTGATCCGTTCGATGAGGTCGCCTATCTCAGTCTCGAGTGCGAACGGCTCGGTGCGGCTTGGGTTGGGGCCTTTATCGAACGCCGGATGAAACGGATATTGCGTGACGGTCCTGCCGAGGAGCTGTTCACCTTTTATCGCTGCCATCGCGCGACGCTGCGCGCGCGGCTGGCGATCGCACACCTTCTGGAAGAGCATCCGCGCACGCCGGAGAAATGGCCGCGGCTTGCCGCCACTTACCTCAATCTGGCCGAAAAAACCGCAAGAAAGCTTGAGGTGTTTCTCAGAACACCAAGAGATCGGTAAGGCTACGTTCCTCGTGCAGACGTCGTATCGTCTCGGCGAGCAGGGGGGCCGCGGGCAAGGTCACGAGCTTCTTGTTTTTCGCGGGGTTATCGAGGCGAAAGGCCGGGACCGCATCGGTGACGACGACTTGGTCGATCGCCGGATCGGCAATCACTTCCGCTGCGCCTTGCATGAACAGGCCGTGGGTGACGAGCGCGATCACCCGCTTGGCACCCGCCTTGTGCGCGGAACGAGCCGCGCGCAGCAGCGTGTTGCCGGTGCTGATCAGGTCGTCGACAATCAGCGCGGTCGTCCCCGCGACATCGCCGACGAATAAATCGCCCGATACCACGCCGGCACTGCGGTGCTTCTCCGCCAGCCCTTTTCCGACGGGGCGGCCTAAGGCCGCTTCCAGTGCCTCGCGCAGCAGTTCGGCGCGCTTCATGCCGCCGGCGTCTGGTGAAATCACCGACAGTTTCTCGTCGGCGAGGCTTTTTGCATAATCCACAAATAATGGTGTGCCGGTCAAAGCGACCGCACGACAACGGAACGCGTTTTCGAACGCTACAGGATTATGAACTTCAAGCGTGACGACGCAGTCGGTGCCGACGCTCTCGAACATGCTGGCGATGTAGCGGGTGGTCACTGGATCGTTCGGCTTGGTGCGGCGGTCTTTGCGCGCATAGCAAAGATAAGGGGTCATAGCCGTGACGCGCGCGGCGCCAGCGTCCTTGATCGCGCCGATGAAAAACAACAACCGGCAGAGTTTATCGTTCGCGCTCTGTAGCGGCCCACCGTGCAAGCTTTGCACGACATAGACGTCCGCTCCATTCACGGCATCAAGCGGACGCGCCTTGTGTTCGCCGTCCTCGAATTCGCGCTCCTCATGGACAGCGAGCGGCTGGCCCAAGGCTGTCGATATGGTGCCGCCCAAGTCCTTACTGGCGGCCAACGCAAAAACCCGTAACCGAGCCATTTCCATGACGGCGTAGGTTCCTAACGGTTAAAACTGCCCAAGGCTGTGGTCGGTTTCCTTGCACGCGACCAATATACGTCCATGGCGGCGGCCGCATTGATCCGGGTCAATCGGTTGCGAGGCAGGGCTGCGATAGTTCACTACCAGGCCGATTTCAGGCGCGGCTAGGGCAGAGAACCGCCGGGAACCCTTGTTTGGTAGGATACATGTTGGGGCTACGCGAATGACCGCCGAACGCCCAGAAGCCTTAGACCCCGAAGGACTTGCGCGTCACTTGCCGCGGAATGTGGCGGTGCTCGGAGTGATCAGCCTGCTTACGGCCATGTCCTCGGCGATGGTCTATGGCCTGCTGCCAGTATTCCTGGTCAAGAGCCTCGGCGCGACAACCGCATCAGTTGGCCTCATCGAAGGCGTTGCCGAGGCCGTGATGTCGCTTACGAGGATCTTCTCTGGGGTTGCAAGTGACTGGATGGGTCGCCGCAAGCCGCTCGTGCTACTTGGTTATGCGGTATCGGCCGTCAACAAAGTGATGTTTCCGCTGGCGGGCGCCGTGTCCACGGTGCTCGTGGCGCGCGTCATCGACCGCGCCGGCAAGGGCCTGCGCGACGCCCCACGCGACGCCTTCATGACCGATGTAACGCCGGCGAATATTCGGGGATCCGGCTTCGGCTTGCGCCTTGCATTCTACACCACTGGATTCGTCATCGGACCGCTCGCGGCCATGGGGCTGATGAAATTGAGCGGTGACGATTTTCGCCTGGTATTTTGGCTGGCGGTAATTCCGGCGACCCTGGCGATTATTGTTTTGATTTTCGCCATCAAGGAGGAAACGCCGAAAAAATTTGCGCCTCGACCGCTGGGGCTGCGACGCGGCGAACTTGCGGCTTTTGCCGGCTCGTTTTGGTGGGCGATCGCGATCGCGAGCGTGTTGTCGCTGGCGCGGTTCAGTTATGCGTTTCTCATTTTGAAGGCACATAGTATCGGTATTGACGCTGCGTATGTGCCGGTCATGCTGGTCCTTATGCATTTGGTTTATGCAGCCGCAGCTTATCCATTCGGTATTCTCGCCGATCATATTGATCGCCGCCTGCAACTGGGGATCGGCGCGATCGTTCTCATCGGAGCGGATGTAGTGCTGGCGACTACGAATGAAGGCTGGATGATTGCCGTTGGAGCAGGGCTTTGGGGTCTGCAAATGGCGGTAACGCAGGGGCTGCTGGCGGCATCGGTCGCCGATACCGCGCCAGTGACGCTGCGCGGCACAGCGTTCGGAATTTACGATCTGTCCGTCGGCTTTGCGACATTCATCGCCAGTACGGCCGCGGGCGCACTTTGGATGACCGGTGGTCCGCCATTGGCCTTCGGTTTCAGTGGTTTGATCGCGGCGGCAGCAATTCTATTGCTGCTGTTTCAACCAACATCGAAGGCGGTTCGCTTCTCCTCGTGAGAAGCAAGTCGCATAAGGTTTGCCTCATGGTCGTGACGCAATTAGATGGCGTACCCGAAACGACAACCAATGTTCGGCCAGCGCGGATCTTCGTGGCATTGCGGATCGTGGGCGAGATTGCGCAGGAACTTGCGCAGCATGCCAAAGCACTGGAACAATTCTCTATTCGTCCGGTACCGGCGGCCGACATCCACCTCACGCTGGTGCCGCCATGGAATGAGACTTCAATACCCGACGCCGTCGCGAAAGTTCGTCGTGCGGCGGAGACGTCTGTCGCGTTCACCCTCGCATTCCGTCATATCGGCTATGGGCCCGAGCCAAGGCACCCACGTTTTCTGTGGGTGGAGTGCGCTGCCAGCAATGAGATCGCGCGGCTCCGTGCGGCCCTGCTTCGAGCCTTTGGGCAGGCGGATGAACGGCCGTTTCGTCCGCATGTCACCCTCGCTCGGCTCCGCGACAAGGGACGCGCGATCGCGCGAAAGCATCCGGTCGATCAGGACCTTGCGTTCACGCAGCGGGTCGGCTCGGTCGAGCTCATGCAATCGCCCCTTCCCGGTGGGAGCGGCTACAACGTGCTTGCCTCGCTGTCGCTTGGCGCCAATGCGGAATTACCACGGGAGGCATGAAGATTGTGGCCGCCGACTGCTTTCGATGTCCAAACGGCGAAATAGTTCTTTGATGATGGGGAGCTCTCCCTTGATAGCTCAATCGACATTGCTGCGATCCAGTCCAGGCAGAAGCTCAAGCTTCTCCAGCGGCACTGCGGGTCGCGGGACGTCGTACTTGACCTCGCGGTTGACCGGGATTTCTGCATAAGGCTGGTCGGCGACCTTCACAGTGCGTACCCATTCATCGAATGGGCGCCATTTGACTTCGCTCCTCGCCAAGGCATTCTTATAGGTCTGCCACCATTTTACGGATGTGCCGCCGAGATAGGCATGGGAGACCAAAATCAAATCGGAAGGCTTGCTCGCAATCACTGTATCAACCATCGCGGCGAAATCCGCGTCGGTGGATCCGCGCGCCCATAGGCTGTAATCGCAGAATGAACCGGTGCCCATCTCTTTGAACGGCACGTTCGACACGGAGATGATCTTCGCCTTGTACTCGTGCGGCTTATAGACGGTTGCGAGCGCGCCCGCAGTGCCGCGGCCAAGCACATAGTCGATGCCAAGTGCATCGGCGGCCCGCAGCGTATTTACGTCGTAGCCGAAGTAGCGGCTACCGAATATGCGCATCGGCTTGCGCGTGATCCGTTCGACGGCCTGTTTAGCCTCGCGCATGCGAGCAAATTGCTCGTCATAGGGGACGTCCCAAAACGGTTTTTCGGCATACAACCCTGCGATCGGGTATCCCTTGGCGGCAAGACGGCCGATGTCTTCGGGGTAGTCCTTGAGCACGTTGTACTGCACTTGAATGAGCGCAGTCATGCCGCGCTGGTCGAGTTCTCGCTCCCAATGACGCAAGCCCTCGATTTTCTCGAACTCGATAAGCATGATGAGTCCGTTAGTCGGCGTCTGTGCTCGCCCCTGGCCGGCGAGGATTATGACAGCCAGAACAGTGGCCACAGCGATGGGCAATGAAAGCGTTCGGAAAATTCGAATGAGTTGGGCCATGAATGGGACTCCATTGGCAACGGCGGTGTCCGCAAGTTGCTAAAGCCAAACATGCCCTGCGTTGGCGTCCCTTGACCTGGATCATTGCCATCCCGGCGCAGGTCGCCGGGTGGGGAGTGTGACTTCGGCGGTGGCGACAATTTTGATCGTGAGACCGGTATCGGTTGCGAGCTTTCGGAGGTAGGGGTCATCCAAATCGTGGCGTCTGCCGCAGCGCCCAAATCCATCGATCACGGCTTAGTGCTCTATTAACATGCTGTTTTTGGTTGCGACGCGATGCCTGCCATTATTTCTGGCGGCTCGACGACCAGCACTGGAACGCGCCGCGCTGCAGCAATCGTCGAAACGGCTGCATCCGCGAAGGCGCCGCGGGTCATGACAACCAGCCGCTCCTGGGTCTGCCGGAAGGCCTGGGCGCAGGTCGCCGGGTGGGGGAGTGTGACTTTGGCGGTGGCGACAATTTTGATCGTGAGGCCGGTATCGGTTGCGAGCTTACGGAGGTTGGGGTCATCCACATCGTGGTTATCAGCGTCAACGATAATCAGTTCTTCCTTGGCTGCGACTGCGATAGCTGCCGCCACCTGAATGCTGGGATCATCGGGCGATGCCGCAATCGCGACCACCGGGCCCCTCATTCGAACGATGTGCGGCGGGACCAGCAGCACGGCCCCGGCTGACCGAAAGGCCGCCTGCAAGAGCCATTTGAATTGCTGGGTGGCACGCTCGGCCGGATTCAGAGGCTCGACTATCATGACGATATCATCAGTTCGCGAAATCGATGCGATCGTCTCGGCCGTGGGCCCTCGAATGAGCTCGAATTGGTATCTCGTGGTAAGGTGCCTCGCCGCGTCCGTGAACATTCGCTCGATGCCGCGGGCGGCAAGTTCGAAGTCATGCGACAGCCGATCGAGATCGATCGCATGCCAACCACCTCCGAGCGGTCTGAGTTCGCGTGCAAAGGGAATTTTTGCTAAATCACGCAGGCTCGTGTCTTCGATTAATAGGCCGAGCAGGTCGAGATGCAACAAGTCGGCAAGTTCGGCAGCAAGCCGCATGGAGCGATCGGGAGCGCTCGGCTGCAGTCCAAGCACAAGCCGTTTGAAGTTGCGAGGTTCCTTCGACATGACTAGGTAGCGGGTGCTCCGCCCGTGCTCTGACTGGCGAAATTTTTCCGGATACTGGCGAAAGCCCGCAGCCGATCTTCGATCCGGCGATTGACACTATCGGGCGGGTAAACCCCATCGGCGCTGCGCTCGCCGGCAGCGATGCCGGTCAACAGTGCAATGCCCTCATTGATCGTGGCGGTCGGATAGATTGCAAAGCGGCCTGCGGCACAGGCCTCGATGACATCCTTGCGTAGCATCAAATTTTGCACATTCGCCTGCGGGATCAGGACGCCTTGTGCCCCCGTCAGGCCGCGCTTCTCACAAATATCGTAGAAGCCCTCAATCTTCTCGTTGACGCCGCCGATGGCTTGAATCGCGCCATGCTGGTTCACCGATCCGGTCACCGCCAGATCCTGCCGCAGGGGAAGGTCCGCGAGAGCCGAGAGGAGGGTATAGAGTTCAGCAGACGACGCGCTGTCGCCCTCGACGCCACCATAGGATTGCTCGAACACCAGGCTCGCGAACAGTGACATGGGGGTATCAAGGGCGTATCGGCCGGCCAGAAAGCCGGACAGAATGAGGACGCCCTTAGAGTGGAGCGGGCCGCCGAGTTCGACTTCGCGCTCGATGTCGACGACTTTGCCGCTGCCAGGTCGTACCTGGCAGGTGATGCGGGTGGGCCGTCCAAACGAAAATCCGCCGAGCTCGGTGACGCTGAGGCCGTTGATTTGGCCGACATGCGTCCCCACCGTGTCGATAAGCGCCACTTTTTCGAGGATCGCTTCCTGTGTTCGGTCGCGCAGCCGTGCTGCCCGCCGGATGCGCGCCAGCAAGGCGCCATCCACGTCGGCACGGGAGATAATGCTGCGTTTTGCTTCACGGGTGCAAAAATCTGCCTCGATCAGGATCTCGCGCAGCTGTTCCACGACCAATGAAAGCTTGCTTGCATGATCCGCTGAGCGCGCCGCATGTTCGAGTACGAGGGCGACCGCTTCGCGATCAAGCTGGTTCAATCCGTCGCGCCGCACGAGGGTCGCCAAAAGTCGCGCCAGGATCGCCTCGTTCTCGGGCGTGCGCGCGAGATCGTTTTCGAAGTCGGCAAGTACCTTGAAATGCTCCGCCAATTCCGGATCAACGGCGGCAAGCAAATAGTACAGCAATCGGTCACCAAACAGGATGACCTTCACGTTGAGCGGGATCGGATCCGGCTCTAGCGACACCGTGCTGGTCAGACCTAAAAACCGCCCGATATCCTCAATGGCGATCTCGCCTCGCCGCAGCGTACGCTTGAGTGCCGCCCAACTGAATGGCTCCAGCAGGACACTGCGTGCATCGAGCAGGAGATAACCGCCATTAGCGCGATGGATCGCGCCGGCCTTAATGAGTCGGAAGTTGGTCACCAGTGCGCCCCGCAGAGGGATGTACTCTATACGGCCGATCAAGCTGCCAAGCGCAGGATGCAGTTCTTCGATGATCGGAGCCGGCTTGTCGCTATCCTGAGTGACCAAAACATTGACCTCGTAGCGGTCGAACACGCTTCCGGGCCTGAAGTCGCTCGTCTCGATCTCGTCACCTTCGCTCTTGCCGACGAACATGGCGACGTTTTCGATCAGATCGGCGCGAACCGTTTCGATGTGCTGCACAACCCTCGGGATGTCGCTGAAAAGTACTTTCGTATCCTCGATCAATTGATTGACCGCATATTTCGCCGTGTCGCGGTTGAGTTGGCGTACCTCGTCGTGCCGTTGCTTCTCCCATTGCGGAATCTGGTGAATGATGTGCTCGAGATCCTTCTCTAAACCTTCGATGGTGCTCTGTACCTCGCGGCGCTTTGCTTCAGGCCAAGTTCTGAATTCGTCAGGCGGGACGACCTTGTCGTCCTTGGCGGGAGCCAGCGCAAAGCCGACCGGCGTCCTCAAAAGCAGTATGTTTGCTTCCGCTGCCTTATCGTGCAGCGCAGGAAAAGGCTTCACCTTGCTTCTTCTGGAATGAATCGTCGATGGCGCCCCGGCGCGTCTGATAGTCCTCGCCTTGGAAAACCGCCGGCAGAGCGCTCTTGAGATCGTCGATGAGCTTATGCATCGCATCGTGAAATTTTCGCGCTTGGCCGGCTGGAAGCTCTATGGCAATGGGCCTATCCGCTTCGGTGAAATTGTTGACATAGACCCAGTCGGAAGGGCTTGGCCTGGCCCGCGTCTCGTCGGTCAGAACAGCTTTGACAGCGTCCTGCATGCGGGCGCCGTTAGGGCCGATGACAAAGAGATTGAAGCCGGCGTTGCCAATCTGCGTTCCGAAGCGGATCGCTTCGAGGGCGCGCGCTTGACCGACAAGCCCGTCGATCGGCTGTAGCTCTGCCGTCGTTGAAAACGTCAAGGTCGAAAGATCGGTCGGTCGATAGAGCTGCTCGGGCCGTAGCGGCCGAACTGCTGTCTCTCCGGTGGTAAGGGTTGCGTCCACGTCGTGCACTCTCATTCAAGTCCGCATATCAGCCGAAATGGCCATGTGTGCGTTGACGTGCATCAAAGCCAATTCTGCCGCGTCCGAAAGGATTACGCCAAATGGCAGCTATTTTTAGGTATCCATCATCTAATCACGCGCCGAGCATTTTGGCCGCCGGAATATAGGGCAGCCGCAGTGCGTCGGCGACGGCACGGCAAGTGACTTGGCCGGCGTGCACATTGAGCCCTCTCTGAAGATCTACATCGTCGATTAGCGCCCGAGGAAACCCTTTGTCCGCGAGGGCCAAAATAAAGGGACGCGTTGCATTGTTGAGCGCGAATGTCGACGTTCGCGGCACCGCGCCCGGCATGTTCGCGACGCAGTAATGCACGACGCCATCAACCACAAAGGTCGGCCGTGAATGCGTCGTTGGATGCGATGTTTCGATACACCCACCCTGATCGATCGAAACGTCGACGATGACCGCGCCCGGCTTCATGGCCTTGATCGTGCGCGCGGAGACGAGCTTGGGAGCGGCGCCGCCCGCAACCAGGGCAGCCCCGATGACCACGTCGGCCGATTTACAAAGTGATTCGACATCTTCGGTTTGAGCTGCGACGGCATGGATGCGACCAGCGAAGCTCTGTGAAAGACGACGCACGGTCTCGGCGCTTCGCGTGGCGATGGTGACGTCGCCGCCCATCCCGGTGGCGACTTCGGCTGCCATCGCGCCAACGACACCCCCACCGAGGATGACCACTTTGCCGGCCGGCACCCCGTCGACCCCACCCAGCAGGATTCCGCGTCCGCCGTGCGGCCGTTCGAGAAAGTGGGCCGCGACCTGGGGTGCCATGCGGCCCGCAATTTTTGACATCGGGGCCAGCAAGGGCAGCTTTCCCGCCGCTTCAGTGACGGTCTCATAGGCGATGGCTGTTACGCCGGACGCTATAAGATCCTGGGTCTGTTCGGGATCGGCAGCCAGATGCAGATAGGTGAAGATGATCTGGCCGCGGTGCAGTTTGCTGCGTTCGGCCGCAAGCGGCTCCTTCACTTTCACGATCAATGCGGCGCGCTGAAATATTTCGTCCGCGCTTGGCATGACCCGGGCTCCAGCTGCAGCGTAGTCGTCATCGCTGATGCCGGCGCCATCGCCGGCCAGCGTTTCGACCATTACGGCATGGCCTCTGGAAACTAGTTCCTTGGCCGTCGACGGAATTAGCCCAACCCGGTATTCGTCCGCTTTGATTTCTCTTGGAACGCCGATCAACATGGTCGCTTCCCAGCGGCGGTCAGCCTTTGATGCAGATCAGCGGCCGGAGCCGCGCCACGCGTCGAGCTAGGCCCGCATGCTCGGCCGCGGCGACAACCGCGCCTACGTCCTTGTAGGCGCCGGGCGCCTCTTCGGCCACACCTCTGGTCGACGGACTCCTTATCAGGATGCCTTGCGCCGCCAGATCATCCACGATCTTGCGACCGCTCCAATGTTTGAGCGCGGCATGGCGGGAGAGGGCGCGGCCTGCTCCATGGCAGGCCGATGAGAACGCCTTTTGCTCACCGGTGGCCTCGCCGACCAGAATATACGAGCCCGTTCCCATGCTGCCGCCAATCAGCACCGGCTGTCCGACGGCACGAAGCGCTTCAGGTAGGCTTTCGTGGCCGGGCCCGAAGGCACGAGTTGCGCCTTTGCGATGAACGAACAAGTCGCGGCGTTTCCCCGCAACGACGTGGGGCTCGACCTTGCAGGTGTTGTGGGAAACGTCGAACAGCAGTTGCAAGTCGTGGTCAGGAAAAAAGTGCTCGAAAATACGCCGCGCATAGTGACCGAGAATTTCACGATTGGCGAGCGCGCAATTGATCGCCGCCCGCATCGCACCCAAGTAGCGCTCGCCGACCTTCGAATTGATCGGCGCACAGGCAAGCTCTCGGTCGGGAAGCTTGATGCCAGAGGCTTCCGCAACCACCACCATCTCCTTTAGGAACTCAGTTCCGATCTGGTGCCCCAGTCCGCGCGAGCCGCAATGGATGGTGACGACGACATCGTCCTGGTCCAGGCCGAAGACCGGGGCAACATTTGCATCGAAGAGTTCCTCGACAGCTTGCACTTCGAGATAGTGGTTGCCCGAACCGAGGGTGCCCATCTCGCGCCGCTGGCGTTCCTTGGCGCGCTCGGAAACACACTCGGACTTGGCGCCTGGCATCTGCCCTTGTTCCTCGATCCGTTCGAGGTCACGCGCCTCGCCCCAGCCGCGTTCGATCGCCCAATGCGCCCCGCCTGTGAGCATTGCATCCATATCGATGGAATCGAGGCTAATCGCCCCTTTGCTGCCGACGCCGGCCGGGATCTGGCGGTACAGCAAATCGGCAAGAGACTTTTGCACGGGCAGGATGTCGGCCACCTTGAGCCCGGTCAGCATCGTGCGCACGCCGCAGGAGATATCAAAGCCGACGCCGCCCGCCGATATCACGCCGCCCTTATCCGGATCGAAGGCCGCCACGCCACCAATCGGGAAGCCATAGCCCCAGTGAGCATCCGGCATGGCATAAGACGCCTGCACGATCCCGGGCAACGTCGCGACATTGGTCGCCTGTTCATAAA
>CAVPXX010000016.1:0-100216 GCA_963709855.1 uncultured Alphaproteobacteria bacterium
GTATGCCGTACTTACGGTCGGAAATGGCGGCTCCTAAACTCATTAGGAAAGAGCAATTTGTTAGCCAGTTCATACCTCCGGTGCTTTTTCAGGCTCCGAATGTGACCCATTCTCGAAGTCCGCCACGCACTAGGGAATATGGTGCAAGCAGGCCGTTATGAGCGGTACGACGCCGCTTTTCAAACGGGCGATTTAAAAATTGTCGTGGTTCGCACAAGCAACGTGCCGTTGACCACATTCCCTTCGCGACGCTAGCGTTGAGTGATTAGCGGGCACGGACTGTCTTCTCAATTGTGAGCGCATTGCGATGGGTCATGCCAATGACTTGGGCGGCACTGTTCGGGAGATCGCTGCCAAACAAACTTTCGCGCGGATAAGGCCAATTTTGCCGGAATTCGGAATCACGCGTCTGGCCAATGTCACGGGGCTCGATACAATCGGGATTCCGGTTTGGACGGTCGTTCGACCTTTGGGCCGTTCCCTTTCTGTTTCACAAGGAAAAGGCGTGACCCACGAACTCGCCACCGTGTCAGGCATCATGGAAAGCGTCGAAGTCTTCTATGCCGAACAACGACGGCCGCCTCCCACGATTTGGGATCTCTTCGAATGCGATCGGGATTCCTCTTTCATCTCCCCGTACCGGCTTACAATTCGTTCAGACGCCGATGCGTCCAAGGGCAAGCCAATACCGTGGCTGAAGGGCGAGGATCTGTTTGACGCTAGCCAGAAATGGATTCCCGCCGAGCTTTTTGATTTGGACTTTTCCAAACGCAGGGCACAACCCGTATTCTTGACATCATCGAATGGTCTCGCGTCCGGAAATACGCAAATCGAAGCGATAGTCCACGGACTTTGTGAAGTCATCGAGCGCGACCAGGCATCATTCTGGTCTGTTGAACAGGACCAGTTGAAGTCGAATATGAACCGCGGAGTGATAATCCAATCCATCAAAGATCCGGTATGTCAGCCTCTCGTTGAAAAGTGCTTGTCGGCAGAATTGGAAATTTTTATTTGGCACGTAACGATCAACATCGACATTCCTGTTTTCATGTGCACGATCGTTGATCGACGAAACAACACACCTTACCCACAACAAGCGACAGGATCCGGTTGCCATCCAATTGCGACGATCGCGCTCGCACGCGCCATTTCCGAAGCGGCGCAAAGCCGTCTGACCCACATTTCTGGTCTACGGGAGGATCTCACATGGTCTCGTTATCGAGAGGAATTCCTGTGCGAAACGGACAAAAAATAGAGCTGCGCTGGCGAGAATGTCGGACCAGCCTGCAACGGTCGACTTTGGCAAACTATGCTCGGCTTCCGACAAAATGCCGTTGGATATGCGGTCTCTGCTGCAAGAAATCTTGAAACAGCTGGGCAAGGCTAACCTGCGAAGCGCAATCGTTGTGAACCTCGCTCAGAACGAAATATTTTCAGTCGTATTGTATGTGTTCCGGACCTGGAGTATAAAACTCCAAAGGCGCGTGCGCTGTATACCCCTGGTTCGAGAATGCGCGAATACCTTAAGCAATACTCTGATGGTCAATAGCGGATGATTTTTTAACGGCCCTTTCGTCTCCTTGAATTGCCCGCGACTGCTCGCGGCGTTTGTAGGATCGACTGTGGGCTGGAGATCGGCCTGAAAAGAAAGCGCGTTGCTTGCTGTTGCATTCCACGGTAATGCGCTTAAGCGCGGCGACCCTCGATTTTCAGGCTGTCCTTTTGAAGAGCCCAATTATCAGCAGAAGGATCACTGCCCCGATGACGGCGTTGATGATCTCCGCGACGATACCGCCGATGATAATGATACCGACCCGCGGCAAGAGCCACCCTGCAATGATGGCGCCGATAATGCCGACCACGATGTTGCCAACCAGCCCAAATCCGTAGCCTTCCATGATTAGGCCCGCAAGCCAGCCCGCAATCGCGCCGATAGCCAGCCAAATGATAAGACCTTCGATTGTCATAGCCGCCCTCCCAGTTATGCCCCGCTACTCCAACATTTTATTATAACTCAACTCTGATGTCTTCATTTTCCCAAAAGCGCCCGCCTTGTGTAATAATATGTTAGCGTGTGCGGGTGTGTCTTCCACTCCCTCCGCCAGCATCTGTTTGCCGCGTTTTGGCAGCAGAAACAGTCTGTTATGGCGACGAGTTCTTCGGTGCCTCAGCGGCTCTATTGCCGTCCACCACTCCCGCACAACGTTCAGTAGCCACGCCGCTATAGCGTCGGTGCTCGCTGCGACCACCCAAGTTCCAAGTGAGCTTGATCCAATCGTCGTCATCTATACGGCTATTCTCATTGCGCTCCTATTCGCGGTTCGGCTCTACCGCCGCCTCGTATTATCGTTCGATTACCCTTGTCGCCGATATTCAAATTTCATATCGCGGAAACTTCTTCAGTGCGTCCGCCATGTGGTCGAGTGTCGGCGCATGCCGCATTGATCTTCGCGCGATGATCAATGCCACCCTCGACGGTAGTTCGCGAAGACTAGAAAAAGCCCTGCTCGGAAAGAGCCAGAGCGGGGCGGTAGCGGACATTCATCGGTGCGGCGGGATTCTCCGCTTTGTGCCAATACGTTTGTGCGGCTTGCCCATCCTGCAAGCGGGGGACAAGCCAATTCGAAGTTTTCTCGCAGATTTCCCTCTGCTACGATGATCATTGCTGACAGGTGGCGCTGACGAAAGAATGGATTATAAATGACATGAACGGCAATATTATAAGTCTCGAACCGAGTGACGAAACCATCCCCACCTTCGAAGTTTCTGACGAGATTCTGGAGGTTTCGGCTAACGCAACAACCAATGCGGTTGCGGCTATGTCAATGGCCTCAACCGTAGTTATTTTGATCCTGTGCTGCAGCAATGGTTAAAGTACCGCACGGGAACAGTCCTTGACGGTGCTTCTGCCTAATATACAGCTGTAGGCTTGACGGCTCCCTTTCTAAGTACGGCGACTATCGCGACCGCCATAAGCGCCATTCGGTCTGTTCAATACGTTCCGCTCCACCTCCAATGCACCCGCAAAAGCAAATTGTCTCCAAGCGCGATGTCCGCTTTGGCTCAATCGCGACCGTTTTTCGATTTCCGCCTCATGTCCGCTTCGAAGATAAAGCAGACGCGGCACGTACAAAGGGGAGGCAAATAATTGCAGACGGAACTGTGTAGACCGCTTTCTCTTTCCCCGTTCTCCCCGCTGTCTCCAGCGCGTCGTCGGAAACTTCATAATTGAGAATCTGTTCTTCGGTCTGGCCGGGTCGGATGGTGGTGTAACTCATTTCATTAGTCCTTCGTTGTTTCGCCAGCGGTGCCAGCAGACCACCAAAAGTGTTAAAGCTGGAAACTTCGGTACTTCGCCGTTTTTGAGGCGGTTCACACGTAAGCGATTGCGAATGACTAAATTCTAATGTGTGTAGTTCCGTTTTTTCAAGTGCCATATGTCGCATTTGGGTCGTTAGCGGACTTACCGACAAATCCGCGTGATGTCCGCTTTGCCCCCAGGCACATCCCTGCATTCGTGGTGCTGCAACATTTTGTCCGCTTTGGCCTGTGGCCGGAGCGGAACGCTCGTTGGCGTGCGTCAATTATTGGTCGCCCATTCGGATTTTACCGATGACATCGAAATCTGCCCCCATTATGGACCAACGGAATATCCCAGCTTCGCCGCGCTATCTCGAAGGCATGACGCAATATGTCTAGCTCCCGGTTCACCGTACTGGGCTTCACGCACTGGAGACGTTTGGCGCAGTAGGCGCTCACCATGCCTGTGGTGACCTCCGAGAGCCACTCGGACCACGCCTCGCGGTCTGCACCACGCTTGCGCGGCACCACTTCGTCGCGATACCGGCGGACGACATCGGCCACGGTAATGCCCCGAAGTGTCTTGCGAACCGGGGGTAGGCCTTTGTCAGCTTCAAACTCTCTGCTCACGTGCCCACACGAGCGCGTCGAATTTTGAGTGGATGGAACGGGAGACCGCCGGTCGGCCTTTGCGCCGCACCTGGACCTGCCATCGTTGCCCCCGTCTTCGCAATGTCGCCACTGATTGACCTCGCTGTGCCAAAGTTGTGACAGCAAGGTTTCTGCGGGTTCTTGCAGGACCTCGGGAAGCTCACTAAACCATTGAGTGGTCTAGTGAACCTAATGGTCGGAGTGGCAGGATTTGAACCTGCGACCCCCTCGTCCCGAACGAGGTGCGCTACCAGACTGCGCTACACTCCGACTGATGGCCGGTCTTATAACCACGGCCCCTCTAAAGGCAAGCTTGGGAGCAATGATGACCGCCGAGCCGGGAACGCGGGTGCTGAAAGTCCAAGGCCAACAGATCGCGCAGGCGATCGAGGCGGCGGCAGCCTGCCTCGCCGCCGGCGGGCTGGTCGCGTTTCCGACCGAGACCGTCTATGGGCTCGGCGCCGACGCCGGAAATGGCGAGGCTATCGCCCGCCTCTACGCCGCCAAGGGCCGGCCGAGCTTCAATCCGCTGATCGCCCATGTCGGCAGCGTCGAAGGCGCGCGCCGCCTCGCCCGCTTCGATGCCGCCGCCGAGAAGCTTGCCGGCGCGTTTTGGCCCGGGCCGCTGACACTGGTGCTGCCGAAGCAGCCGGACGGCGGCGTCGCCGATCTGGCGCTCGCCGGCCTCGACAGCGTCGCGGTGCGCGTGCCGGCGCACCCGGTCGCGCATGCCCTGCTCGCGGCCTTCAAGGGCCCGGTGGTGGCGCCATCGGCCAACCGCTCGGGCCACGTATCGCCGACCAGTGCCGCGCATGTGCTCGCCGATTTGCGCGGGCGCATCGATATGGTGGTCGATGCCGGCCCCTGCCCGGTCGGCGTTGAATCCACGATCGTCGCCTGCCTGGGTGAGCCGACCTTGCTGCGGCCCGGCGGCCTGCCGCGCGAGCAGATCGAGCGCGTGCTGGGGCAGCCGCTCGCGATTGCCTCCGTCGCCGATGACGCGCCGCTCGCGCCCGGCATGCTGTCCTCGCATTATGCGCCGAAGGCGCAGCTGCGCCTCGATGCCGACGCCGCCCGCCCGGACGAAGCGCTGCTCGCCTTCGGGCCGGCGCCCGCGGCGGGCGTCACGCTCAATTTGTCGCCGCGCGGCGATCTGATCGAGGCGGCGGCCAATTTGTTTTCGCATTTGCGCGCGCTCGACGCATCCGGTGCCCAACGCATCGCGGTAATGAAAGTGCCGCACGAGGGCTTGGGCGAGGCGATCAACGACCGGCTGGCGCGCGCCGCCGTGCCGAAAGCAGGGACAGCAAAATGAATCTTCAGACCAAGCCGCAGACCTTGCGCGCGCTCGCGCCCGATCTCCTCGCCCGTTTCATCGGCATTGTCGGCCAGAAATACGCGGTGACCGACCGCCAGGCGCAGGAGCCCTACCTCGTCGAGATGCGCGACCTTTATCACGGCCAGACGCCGGTGGTGCTGCGGCCGGGCTCGGTCGACGAGGTCGCAGCGATCCTCAAGCTCGCCAACGAAACAAAGACTGCGGTCGTGCCGCAAGGCGGCAATACCGGCCTGGTCGGCGGACAAATTCCGCATCATGGCGAGATCGTCTTGTCGCTTACTCGGCTTGACAAGATCCGCGAGGTCGATCCGGTATCCAACACCATGACTGTCGAGGCCGGCGTCACGCTGCAGCGCGCGCGCGAAGCGGCAGCCGAAGCCGACCGGCTCTATCCGCAACTGCTGCCGTCGGAAGGCACCTGCACCATTGGCGGCAATCTCTCGACCAATGCCGGCGGCATCGCGGCGATCGCGCATGGCATCGCGCGCTCGCATGCGCTCGGCCTTGAAGTCGTGCTGGCCGATGGCCGCGTCCTGCACAATCTCAACAAGCTGAAAAAGGACAACACCGGCTACGACCTGAAGAACCTGTTCATCGGCGCCGAAGGCACGCTCGGCATCATTACTGCGGCGGTGCTGCGCCTGGTGCCGCGCCCGCGCTCGATCGAGACCGCCGTTGTCGGCGTGCCGTCGCCGCAGGCCGCTGTCGACCTGCTCGGCATCGCCAGCGAGCGCACCGCGGGCGGTGTCACGTCCTTCGAGCTGATGCTGCGCGCCGGCGTCGAAGCCGTGGTCAACTTCGATTCGAGCAGCCGCATGCCGCTCTCTGGCCATCACCCCTGGTTCGTGCTGATCGAACTATCATCGCAGGCGCACACCGGGCTTGCGCGAGGTGATCGAGGAGATCCTCAGCGCGGGCCATGCGAAGGGTCTCGTGCTCGATGCCACCATTGCGGACAGTGTGCAGCAGCGCAAAGCGTTCTGGCGCATCCGCGAAATGTTCGGCGAGGTGCAGCGGCACATCGGCGCCTCCATCAAGCACGACGTGTCGGTGCCGGTGGCCGCGATCCCGGCATTTATCGAGGAAGTCAATGCGGCGGTGACCAAGCTCATTCCGGGCAGCCGTCCGCTGCCCTTCGGCCATGTCGGCGACGGCAATATCCACTACAACGTGACGCAGCCGGTGGGCGCCGACAAAGAAAAATTCCTGGCGCGCTGGGACGAGGTCAACGCCGTGGTGTTCGCGGTGGTGAAGAAATTTGGCGGCTCGATTTCGGCCGAGCATGGCGTCGGCGTGATGAAGCGCGACATCCTGCCCCAATACAAGGACCCGGTGGCGATCGAACTGATGCGCGGCCTCAAGCTCATGCTCGACCCCAACGGCATCCTCAATCCCGGCAAAGTGCTGTGACCCCTAAAACAACGCCCCTTGCCCGCTATCTTTTTTAGCGCGTTTGACGCGCGTGGGTGGCGCGGCCGGTTTGACTGGCTCGGGCGGCGCAGCACCTACCGGTTCGAGCAATTTCGGATTGTCATTCGCCGTGCGGTTGACCGCGGTGGAAATCTCGTAGGCTTCCAGCTGGCCGTCCGGCGCCGGCTGGATCAGCGCCGCCGCGGTGGTGGCGTCCACGCTGGCGCCGTCGAGCCAGAGGTCGAACGCCTCCGGCGGCACGATCACCGGCATGCGCTCGTGGATGGGGCTAAGCGTCCGGTTGGCGCGGGTGGTGACGATGGCTGCGGTCTCCAGCTCCTCCCCGTTGGGTCCGGTCCAGGTCTCCCACAGGCCGGCGAAAGCGAGCGGCGCGCCCGACTTCGCGCGCACGTAAAACGGCCGCTTGCGGTCGCCCGCCGCCTGCCATTCGTAAAAACCGTCGGCCGGAATCAGACAGCGCCGCCGTTTCATGGCGGCGCGAAAGGCCGGCTTCTCGGCGGCGGATTCGCCGCGCGCGTTGATCAGCAGCGTGAAGGTCTTCGGGTCCTTGACCCAGGATGGCAGCAGTCCCCAGCGCACTAGCGCGAAATGGCGCTTGCCGTCCACCAGCCGCACGATGGCGATCGGCTGCGTGGGGGCGATATTGTAACGCGGCGGGAAATTGGGTTGCTCCTCATAGCGGAACAGCGCCCGCAGCACTTCCGGCGTGGCGGTGACAGTATAGCGGCCGCACATTTTAGAGTCCTTCTGTCGGGTGCTTAATCGCGCCTTAACCCTGTAGAATAACACTGGCGGCCGGCCTATTGGGGCGGCGGGGTCGGGATGAAATATCAGGATTGCGCGGAGGCGTTGCAAGCCGACGAGGGCGCCGATTTGGGTGCCGCCCGGCTTGCCGAGGCCAAGATCAATCCCGCGACCGGGCTTGCCACCGACTACCTCAATCACTTCAATGAAGCGATCATGCTGCTCGAAATGCTGTCGAGCTGTCCGGAATGCCGCGACGACTTCCTCGGCTGGCAGCCGATGAGCTATCGTGAGCATTTCGAATCCTCGCGCTTCAAGGGCCGTGCGCTGGAAATCGCCGCCTATGACGCCGCCGATCCGAGCCTGCGCGGCTGTCTCGACACCTTGGCCGGCACCATGATCACCGTGCTGGAAGCAACCCGCACGGCGCTGAACTCCGATATCGCGTCGGAGTCGGCGGTCGCGCTCGCCGAGCGGGCCGCCGCCCTGCTCAGGCCGCTGGTCGCGCGCGCGGGCGCGGTGATCAACGGCGAGGATGCCGCTGATGCCGGCGAGCTGGTGACGCCGCAAGCGGCGGTCGACCGGCTGATGAAACGTTAAATGCCCGACCCGCGAACCTATCCGCAGCGCCCTATTCTCGCGGTCAGCGCCGCTATTTTCCGCGACGGCAAGGTGCTGGTGGTACGGCGCGCACGCAATCCGGCGCTCAGCCTTTACACGCTGCCGGGCGGCGGCGTGGAAACCGGCGAGACGCTCATACAGGCGGTGACCCGCGAAGTGCGCGAGGAGACATCGCTAGCCGTCGAGCCGGTCGCACTCGCCGGCCACCGCGAAGCGATCGTGCGCGACGCGCAAGGCCGCGTCGAGCGGCATTTCGTCATTCTGTGCTTTGCCGCGCGCTGGCTTTCCGGCGAACCAGTCCTCAACGAAGAACTCGACGATGCGCGCTGGCTCGATCTGGCGGAGCTGTCGGGCCTGTGCACCACCGAGGGCCTGGCCGAAATCGTCGCCGCGGCGATCGAGCGGCTCGCCCAGCCGGGCTGACCGCGCGCCTTGCGATTGCCTCAGAGCGGGAGCATATCAGCCGCCTCAATGGCCAGACCCCGACACGTGAAGAAGCTGCTCACCATCGCTTCGCTGCTACTCTGCCTTGCCGCGCCTGCGCGCGCGCAGACGGCGCCGGCGCCATTCGACGGCGACTTGCAGCGGCTCGCCGAAATCATGGGCGCGCTGCATTACCTGCGCGCTATCTGCGGGGCCAAGGAAGGGCAAAAATGGCGTAACGAGATGCAGGCGCTGATCGACGCCGAGGCGCCCGATGGCGAGCGGCGGCGCAAGATCGTGGCCGGCTTCAATCGTGGTTACCAGGGTTTTCAACAGACTTATCGCAGCTGCACACCGGCCGCCGACCTCGCAATTCGCCGCTATCTCGACGAAGGCGCCAAAATCGCCCGTGAAATCACCGCGCGATACGCAAATTAGACGGATGATCCCTTCCGAAAACCGGTTTCCACTTTTGGGATCATGCGTTAGCCCCGTCGTTATTAACCTTTCTTTAGCTGTGGGCTTGGTGGCTTCCGCCCCCGTGCTAACGTCGTTTCGGGATTTGGGAATGGCGTCCGATTCGGGCGCCCAGGGACGAAGGCCAATATGACGACAACGGAGCGATCCACGCAGGCGCGTGAGCCGGTGCCTGACCACGAGCAGAAACGCGTGGCCTTGGGCTACCTGCAAGAAGCCTGGGCCGAAGCACGCCTTGACGGCATTGAGGGCGATTGCCTTGCGCAGGCCTGCCTGTTCGCTGCCTTCGCCGAATTCGTCACCACCTATGGCGAGGAAGCCGCCGCCACTTTCGCGGAAGGGCTCGGCACGCGCGTTCGTAACGGCGAATTTTCGCTCGACCGGCGCCGGCAATAGCCACCGGCTGCGAACAAATCTCGTTTTTCCAACAACGCGATGCGTCAGCTCGGCCCGTGCAGTCCGAAATAGCGCTCGAGCACGGCATCGACGTCGGCCGCATAGGAACGGCTTTTTGAGGAAGCCGAGCGCGCCCGACAAATGGGGACGACCTGAGGTGCCTCTAATAAGTGCCGAGGAAGTCACCGCAACATTGTGGCAGACGCCGCGATACCACGTTAGCTCGCCAAGGTTTCCAAAAAGCGGACGCGCTCGCCGCGCGCAGGCGTAATCAGACTGCCCTCCCACATCGCCTTGTGGCCCCGTATCACGGTACCGACCGGCCAGCCGGTAATGGTGACGGCGGCAAAGGGCGTCCAGCCGGCGCGCGAAGCGATCCAGCGGTCGGTGATGGTTTCCCGCCGTTTGAGATCGACCACCGTGAGGTCGGCGTCGTAGCCCACCGCGATGCGCCCCTTGGCTGCAATGCCGAACAGCCGCGCCGGGCCCGCGCTGGTGAGGTCGACAAACCTTAGCAAGGAGAGCCGGCCGGCATTGACGTGGTCGAGCATGATCGGAACCAGCGTCTGTACGCCGGTCATGCCGGAATGCGTCTTTGGATAAGGATGCGCCTTTTCCTCGCGCGTGTGCGGGGAATGGTCGGAGCCGACGCTGTCGATGACCCCCTGAGCGAGGCCGTGCCAGAGGCCATCGCGATGGGCGGCGTCGCGGATCGGCGGATTGAGCTGGGCGAGCGTGCCGAGCCGCTCGTAGCATTCCGGCGCGGCAAGCGTGAGATGCGCGGGCGTGGCCTCCGCGGTGGCGACGTCTTTGTGGTCGGCCAGGAAGGCGGCCTCTTCCTTCGTGGTGAGGTGCAACACATGGACGCGCTTGCCGGTCTCGCGCGCGAGCCGGACTAGGCGCTGCGTGCACATAAGCGCGGCGGTGGCATCGCGCCAGACCGGATGCGAGCGTGGGTCACCTTCGACGCGCAGGTGCATCCGTTCGCGCAGCCGATACTCGTCCTCGGAATGGAAGGCGGCGCGGCGGCGGATACTTTTAAGCACCGCGCGCACGCCCTCATCGTCTTCGATCAGCAGCGAGCCGGTGGAGGAGCCCATGAACACTTTCACGGCGGCGACGCCCGGCAGCATTTCCAGTTCGCTTAAGGTTTTGGTGTTCTCGCGGGTGGCGCCGACGTAAAAGGCGAAGTCGCAATGCATGCGGTGATGGCCGCGCCTGACCTTGTCGGCAATTGCCGCGGCCGTGGTGGTGGTCGGGTCGGTGTTCGGCATCTCAAATACCGCGGTGACGCCGCCGAGCACGGCGCCTCGTGAGCCGGATTCCAGGTCCTCCTTATGAGTGAGTCCGGGCTCGCGGAAATGCACGTGGCTGTCGATCACGCCCGGTAGCAGATGCAGTCCCCGGCAGTCGATCACCTCGCCGGCCGAAGCGCGCGAGAGGTCCCCGATCGCCGCGAACCTGCCAGAACGAATCCCTATGTCCCGCGCGCCCTCGCCGTCGTGGTTGACCACGGTGCCGCCCTTGAGGATCAGGTCGTAAGTTTTAGCCATGCTGGGCCGGCTCTAAACGGGGCTTGAGGCTTTCCCAACAGCGCTTACGTTTCGCCGCGAGTTCTGGCAAGAGACTAGCCCACAGAGACCTTACGAGAAGCCACACATGCAGGCAGCGCTCCTCCCCGATCGCGGCGTCGTCAAGGTCGCCGGTGAAGACGCCCGGCGCTTCCTCAATGGGCTTGCCACCAATGACATGGACAAAGTTGCCCCCGGCCGCGCGCGTTTCGCGGCGTTACTCACGCCTCAGGGCAAGATCATTGTGGATTTCATTGCGGCCGAGGCCGAGCCCGACGACGGCGGCGCCTTTTTTCTCGATTGTCCGCGAGCGCTCGCCGCCACACTTGCGGAAAAGCTCAATTTCTACAGGTTGCGCGCCAAGATCACCGTCGAGGACCTCTCGGAAGCGCTCGGCGTGATGGCGGTGTGGGACGGCGCGGCTTTGAGCGAGGATGGGCTGTCTTATCCCGATCCGCGGCTTGCCGCGTTGGGCACCCGCAGCATCATGCCGCCGCAAATGGTGGCGGACGCGGCTGACGCGCTCGGCGCGACGCTCACCGACGCCGCGGCTTACGAGGCGCACCGCATCGCGCTCGGCATTCCGCGCGGCGGCATGGATTTCGCCTATGGCGATACCTTCCCGCACGAAGCCGACATGGACCAGCTCGCCGGCATCGATTTCGAGAAGGGCTGCTATGTCGGGCAGGAGGTGGTGTCGCGCGTCGAGCATCGCGCCAGTGCGCGCAGCCGCATCCTGCCGATCTCCTATGATGAGGTTTCTCCGCTGCCGGGCATTGCGATGATGGCGGGCGAGAAGCAGGTCGGCACGCTGGGCACGACCGCCAAGGGCCGCGGCTTGGCGATGCTCCGGCTCGATCGTGTCGCGGACGCGCTCGAGAGCGGTACGCCGCTCAGCGCCGGCGGCATCGCCATCCGCGTGCTGAAGCCGGATTGGGCGAAGTTCGCTTGGCCGGGCGAGGCGAAAGCGCCGTCATGAGCGCGGCCATCCTTCACGCCGACGGCTTGCAGCGCTGTCCGTGGCCGAAGCAGGACCCACTTTACGTCGCCTATCACGACGAGGAGTGGGGTGTGCCAGAATTCGACGATCGCGCGCTCTACGAGAAACTCGTGCTCGACGGTTTCCAGGCCGGGCTGTCGTGGATCACCATCCTGCGCAAACGCGAGAACTTCCGCCGCGCGTTCAACGATTTCGATCCCGAAAAAATCGCTCGCTATCCAAAACGCAAGATCGAGTTGCTGATGCAGGATGCCGGCATCGTGCGCAACCGCGCCAAAATCGAGGGTGCGGTCGCCTCGGCGCGCGCCTGGCTCAAGATCATGGAAAGTCGTCCGGGATTTTCGGTATTGCTGTGGGACCATCTCGACGGCCGGCCGAAAACAAATAATTTTCGCAGCACCAAGCAGGTGCCAGCGGCAACCGAACTGTCGCGCAAAATGTCGAAGGAGCTGATCGGCCGCGGCTTCAAGTTCGTCGGGCCGACCATCGTCTATGCCTTCATGCAAGCGGTCGGCATGGTCAACGATCATTTGGTGAGCTGCCACCGCCACGCGGCCTGCGCCAAGCTAACCAAACGGCAATGAGCAAGGCGCGCAAAAGCACCGGGAAGGCAGCGCCGCGCGCCTGGCAGCGCATGCTGTCGGGGCGGCGGCTCGACCTGCTCGACCCCTCGCCACTCGACGTCGAGATCGAGGACATCGCGCACGGGCTCGCGCGCGTGGCGCGCTGGAACGGGCAGACGAAGGGCGCGCATATTTTCTCGGTCGCCCAGCACGCACTGCTGGTCGAGGCACTGTCGCGCGCCAAGGCGCCGCGGCTCGATACTGCCGGACGCTTGGCGGTGCTGCTGCACGACGCGCCGGAATACGTGATCGGCGACATGATTTCGCCGTTCAAGGCGGTGATCGGCGACAGCTACAAGGCGGTGGAGCGCCGGCTGCTCGCGGCTATCCATCTGCGCGTCGGCCTGCCGCCCACGCTGCCGGACGCCGTGCAAAACCTGATCAAGGTGGCCGATCGCGCCGCCGCCTATCTCGAGGCCACGCGGCTCGCCGGCTTCGAGCCCCCCGAGGCGCGCCGGTTCTTCGGCCCGCCGCCGAAATTCTCCGCCGTGCTAGAGCGCGATTATCTGACGCCCTGGCCGGCCGGCACCGCCGAGGCGCGCTTCCGCGAGCGCTTCAGGAAACTTCTACGCGGCTAATCTTTTCATATGGTGTCCCACGTCATAGATAAGACGTAACAAGTCGGTTTCATTGCGCTCATGATTCACGTCTGCTCCCTTGCCCGCCTGCACGCCACAGTCGATGAGACCGGGGCGCGCCACATCGTCACTTTGTTGCGGCTAACCGACCGGGTCGAACGGCCGCGCCACATCGCGCCCGAGAACCATCTCGTGCTGGCGGTCGACGACATTGCCATGCCGATCGAAGGCTATACCGTGCCCGCGCAAGAGCACGTGCAACGGTTGATCGATTTCGTCGGCAAATGGGACCGTATGGCACCGATGGTGGTGCACTGCTTCGCCGGCATCAGCCGTTCGACTGCCGGCGCCTATGTGGCGGCCTGCGCACTCAATCCACGGCGCGACGAGCAGCAGATCGCCTGGGACATCAGGCGCGCCTCGCGCACCGCGCAGCCGAATGCACGCATCGTCTCGATCGCCGACCGGTTGCTCAAGCGGCAAGGACGCATGGTGCGCGCGATCGAGACCATCGGCCCCGGCCACGCCGCGATGGAAGGCGACCCGTTCCGGCTCGATATCGCGTGACTGCTCCGCTACATTGATTTCGTTCCACGGCGGGGGCCAACGTGGCAGACAAAAAATACGGCGTGGTTTCGCCCGAGGTGCTCAAGTCCTATGACGGGCTCGGTTTCCTGAAAGCGATCGTCGACGGCACGCTGCCGCATCCGCCGATCAGCGAAGTGCTCGGCTTCAATCTGATCGAAGTTGCGCACGGCCGCGCGGTGTTCGAGGGTCTGCCGGAATATCGCCACTACAATCCGATCGGCACGGTGCATGGCGGCTTCGCGGCGACGCTGCTCAATTCCGCGCTCGGCTGCGCGGTCTTTTCGACGCTCGTCAAGGGCGACGCCTGGACCACACTGGAGCTGAAATTCAATCTGGTGCGGCCGATAACCAAGGACACCGGACCAGTGCGGGCGGAAGGCCGCATCGTGCATCGCGGCCGCACGGTCTCCACTTCGGAAGGCGACTTGAAGGACCGCGCGGGCAAGCTCTATGCCCACGCCACGACGACGATAATGATATTCCCGGCGAAAAGCTGATACGCCAGTTAATTGTTATCGGCGGTGAACGACGGCCGCAGGCCCAGCGGATGGCCGCTTTGCGCGCTGCGCACGATGTGCGCCCGGCCTTGATTGCGGGTGAACTCGCAATAGGCGAAACCCAGCCCCGACACCGAGCCGCGGAAGCTCGACTCGCTGGTACGTTCGAGGTTGAAACAGGGCTCGATTGGCAATCCGCGCAGCGAGGCGCAAACCGATTCGCCCTTCACCTGCAGCGTACCGGGCGGTAGCGCGGCGTTACGCACCTGACCTTGACCCCGGAATTGGATGGAGCCGACCACCGAGCCGTCGGAATGAACGCGTCCTTGCCCACGCGTGCCTTCGAAGCAGGTGTAGGAGAACATCTTGCCGATGACGAAACGGCGCGCCTCTTCGGGGCTCATCTCGCCGGCAACCGCCGGCACTGCGGCCAACAAGCCAACCAGCAAAACAATTGCACGCACCATAACCGCACTCCGCTTGACGCCAACGGTTTACAGAACCCACGGCCTGTTTTTCGAGCCTGCCGAAATGTACCTGTCGTTCGTCGATAAATCCTGAAGATATTTACCCGATTTTGACCACGATTCGCCCGCGCACCTGGCCGGCCAGGATAGACACTGCCGCCGCCGGAACTCCGGAAAGGTCTATTTCATGGGTCATTGAGGCCAGTTTTTGGCGATCCAGGTCGGTTTCCAAGCGTTTCCAGGCCTCGCGCCGGCGCGAAATCGGGCACATCACGGAATCGATGCCGTAAAGACACACGCCGCGAAGAATGAACGGAGCAACCGAGGCCGGCAGGTCCATGCCGCCGGCAAGCCCGCAGGCGGCAACCGCGCCCCCGTAGCGGGTCATCGACAGCAGGTTGGCAAGTGTGGTCGAGCCTACGCAATCGACCGCCCCCGCCCAGCGCTCCTTAGCCAGCGTCCTGGGCGGCCCGGCGAGTTCCTTGCGCTCGACGATCTCGGCCGCGCCCAGGCCCTTCAGATATTCGGCTTCCTGCGGACGGCCGGTGACTGCGCTGACGCTGAAGCCGCGCTTGGCCAGGATCGCGATGGCGACCGAGCCGACTCCGCCGGCCGCCCCAGTGACGGCCACCGGCCCGCGCTCGGGCGTGAGACCATGGCCTTCCAGCGCCATCACCGCCAAAATCGCCGTGTATCCCGCTGTGCCGATCGCCATTGCCTCGCGCGCGCTCATGCTCGCCGGCAGCGGCACCAGCCAGTCGCCCTTCACCCGCGCCTTTGCGCCATAGGCGCCGAGATGGGTCTCGCCGCAGCCCCAGCCGTTGAGGATCACCTTGTCACCCGGCTTCCAGGCAGGATGGCTGGAGGCTTCGACAGTGCCGGCGAAATCGATGCCGGCGATCATCGGGAAGCGGCGCACCACCGGCGACTTGCCGGTGATGGCGAGACCGTCTTTGTAATTGAGCGTTGAATATTCGACGCGGACGGTGACGTCGCCGTCCATCAGATTGGCTTCGTCGAAATCGATCAGCGCGGCTTTGGTGCCGGTGTCCGACTTCTCGATCACAATCGCCTTGAATGTCGCCACGCCCGCCTCGCTGCTTGTTCGGAACCCGGGCGTGTTTTCGCGCGCCCGGCGCCCGGGCGCAAGCGCTTCATACCGCCGCGGGGGCGAGCCGTCCGACTGGCTGCTCGACGATGGGCAAATTGATGATCGCCGATAGCACGCCGAACAGTACGGACAGCCACCACACCGGATTATACGAGCCGTAAGAGTCGAACACGATGCCGCCCAGCCACACACCGAGGAAACCGCCGACCTGATGGCTGAAGAAGGCGAAGCCAAACAGCATGGCCAGCCAGCGGGTGCCGAACATCAGCGCGACTAACGATGAGGTCGGCGGGACGGTCGATAGCCACAGCAGCCCAGTAACCGCGCCGAAAATCAGCGTAGCCATCGTGCTCGGCGGCAGCGAAATGAACACGATGATGGAAAGTGCCCGGCTGAAATAGATGGTCGATAGGATGTAGCGCTTGGGCATCCGATTGCCAAGATAGCCCGACATCAAAGAGCCGACGATGTTGAACAAGCCGATCGTGGCCAGCGTCCATCCGCCGACTTCGGCCGACAGCCCGCGATCGAGCAGATAGGACGGCAGATGCACGGTGACGAAAGCGAGTTGGAAGCCGCAGGTGAAGAAGCCGAGAACCAGCAAGACATAACTGCGGTGTCCGAAGGCTTCCGCCAGCGCTTGGCGGAACGACTGTGAGGGCATCGCGGCGGCGCGGGCCGGCGCGGCGCGGCGCGGCGCGGCGAGCGCCATTGAAAGCGGCAGGATCAGCAGCGTTACGGCGGCGAAGATAATGAGCGCGGTTTTCCAGCCGAAAGCGTCCATCAGCGCGACACCGACCGGTGAATAAATGAATTGGCCGAGCGAGCCGGCGGCGGTGCCAGCGCCGAAGGCCAGCGAGCGCCAATCTTCCGGCAACAATTTGCCGAAGGCGCCCAACACAAGATTGAAGGAGCAGCCGGATAGGCCAAGCCCGATCAGCACGCCAGCGGATAGATCGAGCGCGACTGGCGTGGTGGCGTGCGCCATAATCACCAGCCCGGCGACGTAGCACAGTGCGCCGGCCACCAGCACGCGCATAGGACCGAAGCGGTCCGCGATGCCGCCGGCGAGCGGCTGGCCGATCCCCCACAGCAAATTCTGGATGGCCACCGCCAACGCGAACACGTCGCGGCCCCAGTGATTGCTCTCTGACAGCGGCGTCAGGAAAAAACCGAGCGAGGAGCGCGGCCCAAAGCTGAGCAAGGCGATAAGGCAGCCGCAGATTACCACCACCAAGGGTGTGCGCCAGCCGACAACGGCACCCGATTTTCCTATCGCCCCTTGCAGCGTCATTTCCGACTTCCCGGCCAAATCAAGCGAGGCCGGACCATATAGGCCCTAGCACGTCAGCCCAAACGAATTATCGTGATCTTAGCCATTTGCATCGCGCATGGCTGGCGCGGCGGGTTCCGTCTACAGCTTCTTGACTTCCTCGGCAGTCGTCTTCGCGTCGCCCCAAATTGGCTCGCTGGAACCATCGCCCCAGGCGCGCGGGCGATAGAAGATAAGCCCACCGAGC
This sequence comes from uncultured Alphaproteobacteria bacterium, assembly GCA_963709855.1. Taxonomy (GTDB): domain Bacteria; phylum Pseudomonadota; class Alphaproteobacteria; order Rhizobiales; family Xanthobacteraceae; genus Pseudolabrys. The sequence goes on from CAVPXX010000016.1 coordinate 17,338, forward strand.
CTGTCCATCTTTTTCATCTCGCCGACCCAGTTCGGGTGCGCCCAAGAGTCGTGATAGTGCGTGGACTTCGCCACCTCCGGCATCCACAGCTTGCCGTCGAGCATGTCGCGCGCGATGTGCTTTGCGCGCGCCCAGGCGTCCGGTTCGGTGACCGCGTCGGGAATGCCGTCACAGGCGAAGGTGAACTGGCAAGCGAGATGGCGGTGGGCGTTTTGGTACACGACGCCGCAGATGTCGTTCGGATAGAACGGCGAGAACACGCGGTTTATCACCACCTGCGCCACCGCGATCTGCGCGCGCACCGGCTCGTCGCGCGACTCGAAATAGACCGCATTGGCGAGACATTTCTCCGCCCTGACGCGCGCTGAGCCGACAAGCGCGAGACGCTCGGCCGGCGATTTCGGACGCTGATCGACACCGGTCACTTCGCCCCTGCTCGCGATGGTTTCTCCGGCTTTGTCGTCGCCGCCCGGCTGCGGCGGGGCGAGCCCTGGTTGTTTGATATCGGGATCGACGGAGGCCATCACCATCGGCACTTCGCCCGCCGCCCACGGCATGATCAACTCCTGCCCCGCGGCCAGCGGATCGGCGCCGAAATAGATTTGCGAACCGTCCTTAAGGCCGGACACATTGTCCGCAGCGGACGTGTGCATGTTGGGCGAGATCAGTTGCTCGTCCGGAGCCGAGGAAAATTGGTACTCCGAATAGGGATCGAAGCGGCTATCGGCCTCCTCGCTCTTGAGCGGCGCATCGGCTTGTGCCTGCGGTGCCGATTCGATTGAAAGCAGCGGCGGCAGTGGCGGCAGCGGTTCGCGCGGCCGCGCTAGCAACGAGTTGCGCTTGCTGGTGCGATTGACGGCGGGAAATTGCAGCGGCGCGTTCGGGTCACCGAGGAACTGAGAGGCGATCGCGCCGGTGATGTCGGCCGGGTCGAAATTGGCCAGCGCATAAAGCGGCGGATGCGGGATGGCAGTGCCGATCGGGCTCGGCAGGCTGAAAGTGGCGGCGTGGATGGTGCCGAATGGCGAGGCGATTACATGTCTCTGCGCGCGCGCGGCAACTCCTGGCTGGCGCACCAGCAGCACACCGAGATCCTGGAAACCGATCGCGGTGGGCAGCAGCGCGAACGCTAGCGCGCTCAATCCGATCGACGCTTGTTTCCGTCGTCGAAGCCTACGCGAAACAGCCATGACCCCGCTCACGCCTCGCAAAAACATTTTACGCGGCGCATGATCAAGATCGGTTCCCATCCCCGATCGAGTCGAGGACAAGCCTTTCGCGATCATGCGCTTGCCGGCACACGCCGCCAGATCGCAGACAACGCGATCGGTTGTTTTTATGAACTGATTAACCTTACGAACGTGTTAACCGCGCGCGGTGCGGCATCTCCACGCCGCCGCCACGAAATGCGCAAGCGTGCAAGTTGCCCGCGAATTGGCGGGCAACTGTTGGGAAATAATTGTTAACCATATTGCAATCGCTCGCCAGGCGCGCGATACCGCACCCGGAGCGGGTATGCTTTCGTCTATCCTGCCATCGGCGTCGCCGGGCAAGCGCTGCTGCTCGCGGCAATGGGCGTCGCCGCGCTAGCGTTGGTCGGCGTTTGGTACCGCCGCATGGCCATGCAAAATTGCCGGCGCTCGACAACATGTCGCAAGGCTTGTGCATGTTTCGATGCACGAGGCAGCGTTGCTCTCACCAATCGTCGCTATATCGAAATGTAAAATCTGTCGCCTAAGATCGTGCGGCCGGGCTGCACGCTGCATGAGCTGATTCAACATCGCAAAGACACCGGCCTGTTTTCCAGCGATGTCAACGACTATTGCCGGAAAATTCTGGAGCTCACGCGTCCCCCCGGGCGGCGAATGCGTTGTCAGGCCGTGCTGGCCGCGCTCTTGCCCAAGGCCGCCTGCGCGGCGGCGAGCCGCGCGATCGGCACGCGGAACGGCGAGCACGACACGTAGTCGAGCTTGACCTCGTGGCAGAAGGCGACCGAAGCGGGATCGCCGCCGTGCTCACCGCAGATGCCGACCTTCAGCTTGGGGCGAACTTTTCGTCCGCGCTCGACACCGATGCGCACCAGCTCGCCGACGCCCTGCTGATCGATCGAAACGAACGGATCGCCGGGAAGGATGCCGCGGGCGGTGTAGATGCCGAGGAAACTCGCCGCGTCGTCGCGCGAGATGCCGAATGTCGTTTGCGTGAGATCGTTGGTACCGAACGAGAAGAATTCGGCCGTCTCGGCGATCTCGCCGGCAAGCAGCGCGGCGCGCGGCAATTCGATCATGGTGCCGACCTGGTAGTCGAGTTTGGCGCCGGTCTCCTTCGCCACCGCCTTCGCCATAGCATCGATGCGCGCCTTGACCAGATCGAGCTCCATTTTGGTCGCGATGAGCGGCACCATCACCTCAGGCACAACAGGCTTGCCGGTGCGCTTGGCCGCCTCGACCGCGGCCTCGAAAATGGCGCGCGCCTGCATCTCGGCGACTTCCGGATAGGCAATGGCGATACGGCAACCGCGGAAGCCGAGCATCGGATTGAATTCAGCCAATTCGCGGGCCCGGTCGGCGAGCTTTCTCGGATCGGCGCCCATGGCCGCCGCCACTTCCGCGATCTCCTCCTCGCCGTGCGGCAGGAATTCGTGCAGCGGCGGATCGAGCAGCCGAATGGTCACCGGGCGGCCGCCCATGATCTCGAACAGCTCGACGAAATCAGCGCGCTGCATCGGCAGCAGCTTGGCGAGCGCGGCGCGGCGCGATTTCTCGTCATCGGCCAGGATCATCTCGCGCACCGCCTGAATGCGGTGTTCATCGAAGAACATGTGCTCGGTGCGGCAGAGCCCGATTCCCTCGGCGCCGAATCGTACCGCCGCTTTCGCGTCGGCCGGCGTGTCGGCATTGGCGCGCACGCCGAGCTTGCGCACTTTGTCGGCCCAGCCGATCAGAGTCGAAAATTCGCCGGACAGCTGCGGCTCGATCATGTCGACTTTCCCGGCCAGCACCTGGCCGGTGGAGCCGTCGACTGTGATGAAGTCGCCTTGCTTGAACGAATTTCCGCTCGCCGTCATCGTGCGCGCGGCGTAGTCGACGCGCAGTGAGCCGGCGCCGGAGACGCAGGGCTTGCCCATGCCGCGGGCGACCACCGCCGCATGCGAGGTCATGCCGCCGCGGGTGGTGAGGATGCCTTCGGCGGCGTGCATGCCGTGGATGTCTTCGGGCGAAGTTTCCACCCGCACCAAGATGACCTTCTTACCGTCGGCTTTGAGTTGCGCCGCCTCGTCGGGCGAGAACACGATCTCGCCCGAGGCCGCGCCAGGCGACGCCGGCAGGCCGGTGGCGATCACGCGCCGATGCGCGCGCGGATCGATCGTCGGATGCAGCAGCTGATCGAGCGCCAGCGGATCGACGCGCAGCACCGCCTCGTTCTTGGAGATCAGGCCTTCGCTCGCGAGCTCGACCGCGATGCGCAGCGCGGCCTTGGCGGTGCGCTTGCCCGAGCGCGTCTGCAGCATCCACAGCTTGTTTTGTTCGACTGTAAATTCGAGGTCCTGCATGTCGCGGTAGTGGCGTTCGAGTACGTTGTAGATGCGCTTGAGCTCGGAATAGGCCTTGGGCAGCGTGTTCTCCATCGACGGCTTGTCGGAGCCGGCCTCGACGCGCGCAGCCTCGCTGATTTCCTGCGGCGTGCGGATGCCGGCGACCACGTCCTCGCCTTGCGCGTTGACGAGGAATTCGCCGTACAGCTTCTTCTCGCCGGTGGACGGATTGCGCGTGAAAGCGACGCCGGTGGCGGACGTGTCGCCCATATTGCCGAACACCATGGCCTGCACGTTGACCGCGGTGCCCCAGCTTTCCGGAATATTGTGCAGGCGGCGGTAAGTGTTGGCGCGCTGGTTCATCCAGGAACCGAACACCGCGCCGATCGCTCCCCACAACTGCTCGTACGGGTCCTGCGGGAACGGCTCGCCGCGTTCCTGCTGTAGCCGCTTCTTGTAGAATTCGACGAGCTCGGCCCAATCGTCGGCAGTGAGGTCGGTGTCTAGCGAGTAGCCCTGCCGTTCCTTGTGGCGGTCGAGCAGTTCCTCGAAATGCTCGTGGCCGACGCCGAGCACCACGTCGGAATACATGGTGATGAAGCGCCGGTAGCTGTCATAGGCGAAACGGCGGTCGCCGGACTTCTGCGCCAGCGCCGAGACCGTTTCGTCGTTGAGCCCGAGATTGAGCACGGTGTCCATCATGCCGGGCATCGAGGCGCGAGCGCCGGACCGGACGGAAACCAAAAGCGGGTTGCTCTTATCCCCGAAAATCTTACCCGTTATGCGCCCGACCTGGGCGAGCGCTTTCTCAACCTGCGCGCGCAGGTCCTTCGGATATTGCTTGTCGTACGCGTAATAATAGGTGCAGACCTCAGTGGTGATGGTGAAGCCGGGCGGGACCGGCAGGCCGAGATTGGCCATTTCGGCAAGGCCGGCGCCCTTGCCGCCCAACAGATTGCGCATGGAAGCCTTGCCCTCGGCGCGTCCGTCGCCGAAGCCGTAGACCCATTTTCGGGTCGCCGGACGCGCTGCCGCCTTGGGCTTGGAAGCCTTCCGCACAGCCGGTTTTTTGGTTTTAGCGCTGACGCCCGGTGATTTTCGTTTAGCCATGGCTCAAAAAAATGGTTGGGCTGGTCGATGGCCCTTAAAAGCACTCTCGGGGACTGCGATGCAAGCCCGCCTTTCGGGTCAGCGGATAAGTCCAAGGCCGATGACGCCGATCAGGATCATGTAGACCGCAACAATGAAGTTGAGCACGCGCGAGATGACCAGGATGAGAATGCCAGCAATCAGCGCGACAATGGGCTGCAAATGAGCGATGCCGATGACCATGACGGTATCCTTTTAGGCTGCACGTGAGAATAAAGCGGCACAATGCGCGGCGAGTTCCGCAAGTTATCAGCCTTCGATCCTGGAAAAGTCCGCCACCGCACGGGTGGCTTCGCGGATCTCGTTGAGCAGCTTGAGGCGGTTTTCGCGCAAAGTCTTATCGTCGACGTTGACGGTGACTTTGTCGAAGAAGGCGTCGACCTTGGGGCGCAGCTTGGCCATGGCGCTCATGGCGGCGGCGAAGTCTTCTTTGGCGACGGCGGCGGAGGCGTCCTTCTTGGCAACGCTGACGGCTTCGGCCAACGCCTTTTCTTCCGGCGCAGCGAGACGCTTGGCATCGGGCACGCCGGCGTAACTCTTGTTGTCATTCTTCTCCTCGATGCGCAGGATGTTCGAAGCGCGCTTGACGCCGGCGAGAAGATTCTTGCCGTCGTCGGTGTCAAGGAATTTGCCAAGCGCCGCGACCCGGCGCACGATCAATAACAGATCGTCCTGCCCTTCGAGCGCAAATACTGCGTCCACCAAGTCATGCTGCGCGCCGTTCTCGCGCAGTTGAACTTTGAGGCGGTCGGCGAAGAACGAGAGTAAATCGTGCGTCTGCTGCAGATAGGAATGGGCCTGCACCAGCACAGGCCCGGTCAGCTGTTTCGCCTTCTCCGACACGAGAACTTCGAGCTTCACCGCCAGCTCGATATCGGTCGCACTCAGCGTTAAAATCTGCTCGTTCAGCGGGTGCAGCAGCGCGATGGCTTCCGCCAAATTTTCGTCGCGTCGTATCACCCCGAAGTGCCGCCACAGCTGCATGCGAAGCGGCAGCCGCAATTCATTTTCGATCACGATGCGAATGACGCCGAGCGCCGAGCGCCGCAGCGCATAGGGGTCCTTCGAACCGGTCGGCTTGCCATCGATCGCCCAGAAGCCGACCAGCGTGTCGAGCTTGTCGGCCAGCGCCACCGCAATCGACACCGGATCGGCGGGGACCAGGTCGTCCGGCCCCTTCGGCCGGTAGTGATCCTCAATCGCGTGCGCAACCGCCTCGTCCTCGTTCTGCGCCTCGGCGTAATAGCGGCCCATCAAGCCCTGCAGCTCGGGGAATTCGCCAACCACGTCGGTCAACAAGTCGGCCTTGCATAGTTGCGCGGCGCGCTCGGCCTTGGCCGCATCAGCGCCGACCAGCGGCGCCAGTTGTCCGGCCAGCGCGACCACGCGCGCGATGCGCTCGGCCTGCGTGCCAAGCTTCTCGTGGAACACGATCTGCTCGAATTTCGGCAGCCGGTCTTCCAGCCGCAGCTTCAAATCCGTCTCGTAGAAGAATTTGGCATCGGAGAGCCGCGCGCGGATCACGCGCTCGTTGCCGGCGACGATCGCCTTGCCGCCATCGCTAGCTTCCTCGTTGGCGACCAGGATGAACTTATTGGTGAGCTTGGCGGTAGCGGTATCGCGCAGCACGAAACATTTTTGGTTGTTGCGGATGGTGGCGCGGATCACTTCCTCAGGAATCGACAGGAACGCCGCATCGAACGAACCCATCAGCGTCACCGGCCATTCCACCAGGCCGGCGACCTCGGCGAGCAGGCCGTCGTCCTCCAACAACTCGTAGCCTTGCGCAAACGCCAGATGCTTGGCGTCAGTAAGAATCATTTCCGCCCGCCGCGCCGGATCGAGCACCACCTTGGCCACCGCGAGCTGGGCGATGTAATCGTCGAACCGGCGGACTTTGAACGGCGCCGGCGCCATGAAACGATGGCCGCGCGTCTGGTCAGAGGCAACTATGCCGTCGACGCTGAAAGCGACGACGTCGGGCTCCTCAGTTTCGGGCCCGAAGGTGGCAAGGATAGAATGCAGCGGGCGCACCCAAGTAAGCCTACCGCTGCCCCAACGCATGGATTTCGGCCACGGGAAGCCGCGCACCACTTCGGGAATCATTTCGGCCAGCACATTAAGCGCAGGCCGGCCCGGTTTCTCGATCGCCGCCACGTAGAAATCGCCCTTCTTGTCGGGCTGCACTTTGGCCTGGTCGATCGATTTCAAGCCGGCCGCCTTGAGGAAGCCGGCAATCGCGCCTTCGGGCGCGCCGACGCGCGGGCCCTTCTTCTCTTCCTTGATGTCAGGCTGGCGCACCGGCACGCCGTGCACCGACAGCGTGAGCCGGCGCGGCGTAGCGAAGGCCTTGGCGCCTTCGTAAACTAGTCCGGCCGCCACCAGCCGGTCGGTAACGATTTTCTTCAAATCCTCGGCGGCGCGCGCTTGCATGCGCGCGGGGATTTCTTCGGACAAGAATTCAAGGAGCAGGTCTGGCATCGCGGTCTCGCCGGTTCCGCGACCTAGCAGGCGGCAGCGCGCTTGTCACTCTTATCGCGCCGGCCGCTCAAGACGGTGATAGCCGCTTGTAGGCCTCGCAGGTCGGCTACCTGCCTCCCCTGCCGCCGCCGCCCGAGCGCCGCCACCGGAAAAAGCGGACGAGCCGGACGACACTAGAACACCTTCTTGCTCTTTTAGGCTTTGAACTCGATCGGTGTGAAGCTCGTCACCTTGTGCGAGCCGTCGCAAAACGGCTGCGTCTTCGAGCACCCGCAGGCGCGCCACCAATAGCTCTTGCCGGCTTCGGCTTCGACTTCGACTGGGATCGGTGCGCGGCTGCCGTTCTCGGGTTCGCTCATGTCGCTCCACCCCCTTCCGTCGCCAGCCAGGCTTCGCCACAGGCTTTTGCCAATTCGCGCACCCGTAAAATATAACTCTGCCGCTCGGTGACCGAGATCACGCCGCGGGCGTCGAGCAGATTGAACACGTGGCTCGCCTTAATGCACTGGTCGTAGGCCGGAAGCGCCATCAGATGGCGCGCTTTCTTGCCGGCATCTTTATGTTGCCAGCCAGCCGCGAGATATTTCTGGCAGGCCGCTTCCGCCATCTTGAACTGCTCGAACAGCATCGCGGTGTCGGCGAATTCGAAATTGTGCCGCGAATATTCCTGCTCGGCCTGCAGGAACACGTCGCCGTAAGTGACCTTTTTCTCATCGCTGCGGCCGTTGAAATTCAGATCGAACACGCGATCGACACCCTGCACATACATGGCGAGCCGCTCCAGCCCGTAGGTGAGTTCGCCAGCGACCGGCGAACATTCGAAACCGGCGACCTGCTGGAAATAGGTGAATTGCGAGACCTCCATGCCGTCGCACCAGCACTCCCAGCCGAGCCCCCAGGCGCCGAGCGTGGGGCTTTCCCAGTCGTCCTCGACAAAACGGATGTCGTGGATCTTGGGATCGATGCCAATGACTTTCAGCGAATTGAGATAGAGGTCCTGGATGTCTCCGGGCGATGGCTTCAGGATCACCTGGAATTGGTAATAGTGCTGCAGGCGGTTGGGATTTTCACCGTAGCGACCGTCCTTGGGCCGGCGCGAAGGCTGCACGTAAGCAGCATTCCAAGGTTTAGGTCCGAGCGCACGCAACGTGGTCGCTGGGTGGAAGGTGCCCGCCCCCACCTCCATGTCATAGGGCTGCAGGATGACGCAGCCCCAATTCGCCCAATACTGCTGCAGCGCAAGAATGAGCCCCTGGAACGAGCGCGCCGGGTCCAGATTGTCTGGGCGCGAACGGTCATTGGCGAGAAGATTCGCTTCGGCCATCAGAAATTACTGATTTTTAAGCACGGGAATGGATTGGGACCCTATCGGCGGGTCAAAAAGGGGTCAAGGCGCTGCGCAATTTACGGGGCTTTGAACCGAAGCTGGTAGACCCGCGACCAACGAGAAGGACAACCACGGTTGCAGGAGACGGAGATGTTCGAATTTCAACTCATTGGTCTTTCGTTTTCGGTGCTGTTTTTCGGCGCCATGGTCAGCGGTAGCCCGCGCGTGTCCAGACGCTGAGAAGACCAATCCGCTACCGAATTCGCTAAATTTAGAGACGATATTCGCCGGTTGTCGGATCCCGCCGCAAGGTCGGCCGGTTTTCCAGATCGGAAATCCGCACCTTGGCGCGCTTGGCCTGGTCGAGTTCCTCGTTGATCCGGCGCGCTTCCTTCACCGCCCAGTGCACGACCATGGCGCCGCCCAGAACGGCGAAAGACCATTTCAGCAACGGCGATAGCAAAATCGGGGGCATCGGCTTCTCCGAATAATCATCTAGGTAGAAAACTCAGCCGCGAACAAGGCATTTTCGGGGCTGAACTGGCCATTTTCGCCGCCAGAGGATGGGCTATGATGACGCGGGGCACTTTCTAGAGTTGCCGAGAACAGCCATCACAAATGAACGGCCGACCGGCGTGTGGAGGAAACAATGGAAACTCCCGTGACCGCAAAATGGGCGCTATCCGCGCTGATCGCCGCAACGCTGGCACTTCTGCCGCTTATGTCCGCACCCTGCGCCGCTACGCAGGCGTGGCCGAGCCGGCCGGTGCGGTTGATCATAACGCTGGGACCCGGCAGCGGCGTCGATATCGGCGCGCGGCTGTTCGCCGACAAACTGTCACAACGCTGGGGTCAGCCGGTCGTGGTGGAAAACCGCCCGGGCGGCGATGGCATCCTTGCCATCACCAGCTTCCTTGGCGCCCATGACGACCACGTATTGTTAGTGTCGCCGGTAAGCTCGTTCACGGCGCATCCCTATTTCCACGACACGCTGCCCTATGACGCGAAAGACCTGATTCCGATCGCGCGCATCTCCAAGACCGTGGTCGCGGTCAGCGTGCCGACCTTGCTCAACGTCAATTCATTGAAGGAACTGGAAGCGCTGGCGCGCGCCAAGCCCGGTCAACTGAACTGGACCACCGCCACCGGTTTTACCGATTTCGTGTTCGCCGGATTTCTGCATACCGTCGGCCTGAGCATGGCGAAGGTCCCCTACAAGAACCCGGTCGCCGCAGTCACCGACCTGGCAGAAGGGCGCATCCAGGTCTACATGCCGGCTTACGCCATCGTGCGGCCGCAGGTGCAAGCCGGCAAGATCAAAGTGCTTGCCGTCACCAATCACGAGCGCGCGAAGGCGATCCCAGACATTCCAACCGCACTCGAAGCCGGCTATCCGTCGCTCGAATTCGACGGTTTGGTGGGCCTATTCGGTCCGCCCGAAATGGCTGCCGACGTGCGCGCCCATATCGCCGACGATATCCATGCTGTCGCCAGCGATCCCGCGATCGTACAAAAGTTGACCGCTACCGGGCAGGTCGTCAGCCCGGGCAACGGCGCGGAATTCGCGGCCTCGATCGCGCAGCAGCGGGCGCAGGTGGCAGCGGTGGCGAAGTTGTTCGGCAATAAACCGGTGCAGTAGGCCGCGCGTTACAAGCCGTAACGCGACCATAGTGCGCGCGCCTCCAGCGCCGAGATGAGATCGGCGGCGAGCCCGGGCTGGCGCGCAAGCGCATCGAGCGAGCCGAGACTCGGAATCCGGCGGCCGAACAGGCCGCGTTCGGCGGAGATCAGCGGCGTGCGCACTTTCTCGCCATAGCGTTCGCGCAAAATTGACCGCAGGTCGCCGATGCGGTCGGCCAACCCAAGCTCGATCGCTGTCTGCGCGGTCCAGAACTCGCCGGAGAACAAAGTCTTGTCGTTGCTTTTCAGCTTGCTCCCGCGACTTCCCTTGACCAGTGCAATGAAGTGTTCGTGGATGTCTTTCTGGATCGCCTTGATACGCTTCAAATCCTCCGGCTTTTCCGGCAGGAACGGATCGAGCATCACTTTGCGCTCGCCGGAAGTGTAGACTCGGCGCTCGATGCCGAGCTTTTCCATGAGTTTGGGGAATCCGAACGAGCCGCCGACTACGCCGATCGAACCGACGATCGAAAATTGGTCGCAGATAATCTCATCGCCGGCGCAAGCCAGCATGTAGCCACCGGAGGCGCCGACATCTTCGACGAAGGCGATGACCGGCAGTTTCTTTTCCGTGGCCAATTGCCGGATGCGGCGGAAGATCAGATGCGACTGCGCGGGCGAGCCGCCCGGCGAGTTGACGATCAGCGCCACGGCACGCGCGTTGCGGGTCGCAAACGCGCGATCCAGCGAACGCGCAACGGTGGACACCATCAGTCCCGGCCGCAGCGGCGTGGACACGCCGATAACACCTGACAGTCGAACCACCGGCACCACTGGGATATCGGTGCGGAAGCGCGCTGGCACCAACATGCGCAGAAGCTCGAACGCCCGTTGGAGGATGTCGGGCATCGGTTGGGTCGCGGCGGGAACCATGCCGGCCAGTTAGGCATCATTGGAACCCAAGTCAAAGCCTACCGGTTCGGCATTACGGCCGGGCAAATTTAGGTGCGTCGCAGTATATTTTGCATAACCGGCCAAGAAACGTCCTAAATTTACACAATAATTAATATTGGAATGGTTTTTGCAATGCGAAAGGCGCCGTCAAGTGATGGCGGTTTTTGAAAGAGGCGGATCGATGGATCCCAAACTCACCCTTCTGTTCCTGCTTATCAGCGGCATTATTGGGCTTTCGCATCTCAACGACGAAAACCTGGGCCGCATGCGGAGCCAGTTCGTCATCCGGCGTTGGCGCGAATTCATGCCGGGGCGGCGCAAATTCTAGGCAGATCGGCCCGCGTTTAGGTCTCAGTAAGACTCAGCGCTCCGCCGCCACGCAGCACGGCCTCCGCAGCCGGCGTCGGCTTGCCGTGCTGGTCGTTCAGGATGAGACCGGGAAAGGTCTCCGGCGCGCCGCCGCCCGATTTCACCGCGCGCACCAGCACGCGGATCGCGGGCGCATCGGGGCGCGGATAAACCGGCAGCACGGCGATACTGCCGAACTCAGCCGTCAGCTCGCGTTGCACCTCGGCCAGTGCATCGGCGCGCCAGATCAGCGTCAGCACGCCTTGCGGCTTGAGCAGTCGCGCGGCACTCGCGACCCAGTGCCGTAACAGTCCGGGCGCCGCCGCATGCGCGAGGCGTCTGCGCGGGTCGGGCGACAGATTCTGCCGGCTCGCGTCGTGGAACGGCGGATTCATCAGCACGCGATCGGCGCCGCCAATGCCGGCAGCCGCGAGCGCATCGGCGTCCTCGCTGTCGGCGGCAAGCACGCTTACCTGGTCGGCCAAATTGTTAAGCCGCGCATTGCCCTCGGCGAGCGCGCATAGCGCCGGATCGATCTCGACCAGCGTGACCTTTAGTCCCGCCACCCGTACCGCCAGCGCAAGGCCGGCGGCGCCGACGCCGGCGCCAAAGTCGATCACATGCTCGCCCGCATGGCCACCGGTGACAGCGGCCAGCAGGATCGCATCGTGACCGACGCGGTGGCCGGTAAGCGGCTGGCGCAGTCGCAAGCGGCCGCCGAGCACCGCATCTTCGCTGGTTTCGAGGACGTCAGTCCTCATCGGGACGCAGCTCCTTGCCGAGCCCGGCGTCTTGCAAGAGCCGCCGCGCCGTTAGCTCATGGCCTTCGGCCACCAGAATTCGCCGCGGCAGCACGCCGAGCGAGCCTTCCAATACGCTCATGTTCTGGTCGAGCACCATGGGATGAATACCGGCGCCCTCGAGCAGGGCCACCACTGCCGAGACCAGAACCATGTCATTAGTGCGAATGAGCTCGCGCAACCCGCTTTGTTCCTGTTGTCTCGTCGGCAGCGTTTTTATGCCGCACTCTTCTACTTGCTTTGCCTTCCACTACTGCAAACTGCAATAGAACGGCTTCAGCGAAGCCGGCGTTCGCCCGGCGCCCGATGCGCCAGATAGGCGAGCAGCTTCATCTCGCGCCGTCCGCGCGTCACCGTGTCGAGCACCAGCCCGATGGCGCCGGAAAGAAAAGCCAGAATCATCAACCCGGTCGCCAGCACCGCGGTCGGCAGCCGCGGCACCAGTCCGGTTTCCACATAGGTGATTACGACCGGGGTCCCGAAACCGACGGAGGTGATCGCCAGCATCAGGCCGATGGCGCCGAAGAACGGCAGCGGCCGCTCGGAGCGATAAAGCTTGACGATGGTGCGCAGGATGCGAAAGCCGTCGCCCCAGGTGTTGAGCTTGGAGGCGGAGTCCGCCGGCCGCGCGTAATAGGGAGTGTCGATCTCCGCCACCGCCAGCCCCAGCTCGAGCGCGTGAATGGTGAGCTCGGTCTCAATCTCGAAGCCGCGCGAGAGCACCGGAAAGGACTTCACGAAGCGGCGCGAGAACACACGGTATCCCGATAGCATATCATTGAAGCTGGGCCCGAATACCGAAGCGACGAACGACGTGAGTAGCCGGTTACCGGTGCGGTGGCCGGCGCGGTAGGCCGCCTGCTCGCGGTCGATGCGGTTGGCGACCACCATATCGAGCCGGTCCTCGAGCAGCCGTTCAATCATGGCTACGGCGCTCGGCGCGTCGTAGGTAGCGTCGCCATCAACCAGCACGTAAATGTCGGCCTCCACATCGGTGAACATGCGCCGTACCACGTAGCCTTTGCCTTGGCGCTTTTCCTGGTAAACCTCGGCACCCGCGGCGCGCGCAGCCGCCGCGGTATTATCGGTCGAATTATTGTCGAATACGAAGAGCGCCGCACCGGGCAGCACGGCGCGAAAGTCCTTAACCACCTTGGCGACCGCCACTTCTTCGTTGTAGCAAGGCACCAGCACGGCGACCGAATATTCGCCGAACTTGTGCGCCACCGACTTAGAGATTTGTTTCGCCAATAGGTGCCCCCTCGCCCATCCCGCGCGCCACATTGCCGTGAACTGACAATTTAACGCACTTGCCCCATTAACATAGCGTTTCTATGCTCGCGGGCCGTCACGACCCGGGAGAAGCATTTTGGCCGTCATCGTTCCCTTCGAAAGCCCGCAAGGCGCCTCGCTCACCCGACTCGCCGATCTGGTGGCGCCGGATATGGAGCGCGTCAACACGACGATCCTGGCGCGGACCGGGTCTGACGTCGCCATGATCCCGGAAGTCGCCAACCATCTTATCTCCTCGGGCGGCAAGCGACTGCGGCCGATGCTCACGCTGGCGATGGCCAAGCTCGCCGGCTACACCGGCGACGGCCATATAAAGTTCGCCGCGGCAGTCGAATTCATGCATACGGCAACGCTGCTACATGACGACGTGGTCGATGAGAGCGACATGCGCCGCGGCAAGCTCGCCGCGCGCATGCTTTGGGGCAACGAGGCGAGTGTCCTGGTCGGCGATTTCCTGCTCGGCCAAGCCTTCAAGATGATGGTTGAGGTCGGCAATCTGCACGCGCTCGATATCCTGTCCTCGGCTGCCGCGGTGATCGCGGAAGGCGAAGTGATGCAGCTCGGCGCCGCCAAGAACACCGCCACCAATGAGGACGAATACATGGCGGTGATCCGCGCCAAGACCGCGGAACTGTTCGCCGCCGCCTGCGAAGTGGGCCCGGCGCTGGCGGGCAAGGCCAAGGCCGAGCTCGCCGCCTGCCGTTCTTTCGGCATGAACCTCGGCATCGCCTTCCAGCTGATCGACGACGCGCTCGACTACGGCGGCAAGTCCGCCAAGCTCGGCAAGAACGTGGGTGACGATTTCCGCGAGGGCAAGATCACCTTGCCGGTGGTGCTATCGTTCCGCCGCGGAACCGAAAGCGAGCGCGTGTTCTGGAACCGCACTCTCGGCGTGGGCGAAATCCGCGACGGCGATCTCGATGCCGCAATGGCGTTCATGGCCAAGCATCACGCCATCGAGGACACGGTCGGGCGCGCCCGCCACTACGGCGCCATCGCCACCGACGCGCTCGCATTGGTGCCGTCGTCCGCGATCAAGACGGCGCTCGAAGAAGCGGTCGCGTTCTGTATCGCGCGCGCACACTGAGCGGCTAAAACGGCCAGTAGCCAGTCTGCGGATCGCGATTTAATTGTTGGCGGATAAAGGGGTCGGGATCCTGCCCGACATATTTCCCATAGGCATAGACCGGCGGCGCACAGCCGTTCGGCTGCGGCGCCGGATTGAACAACCAGCCGGTCCAGGAATAGTCGCGCGGCTGGGGAGCGCAATGGCGATACGCTTTGTGCTTCACGCGCGCGAACGCGGGATCGGCCACGACAACGCCAAAGCCCGCGATCAAGGCCACGATGGCCATCACGACCCACCTGAACTTCATATTGCTCTCCTGCTGCGCGCTGCCTAGCTGCAAATCGTCAGACCGGCAACGGTTCTCCGCGAAGCGGGCATTTTCAAGGGCATTTTCCCACCGAACCGAGCGTGGTGGGATAGACCCACCAGTCCTTGCGCTCGACTTTGAGCTGTTGCGCCGCCGCCGCAGCTTCATTGGCCGAAGCGAACAGCGCAAAGCAGGTTGGCCCCGATCCCGACATGCGAACGAGCCGGGCGCCCGGCAAGGCGCCTAAGGCTTTCAACACGCCGGCAATGACGGGCGCGCACGCGATTGCGCTTGGCATGAGATCGTTGCCGTGTTCGCCGAGCCATTCGATCAATGCCTCGCGCTCGTGCGGCACCTCGGCGAGAGAAGTCTTGCTGCCATGATTGGCGGCAAAGCCGGCGAACACGTCGCGCGTGGCCAGTGTCACGCCCGGATTGACCAGCAGCGCCGCCAGCGGCGGCAGATCGAGCGCGGCACAGAGTTCGTCGCCGACGCCGCGCATGATGCGCGACTGAGGGTCGAGGCAGACCGGCACGTCGGCACCGATCGCGGGCGCCGCCGCCACGAGCCGCGCGTCGTCGGGCGCTAAATCGTTGGCGCGCGCCAGCAGCCGTAGCGCAGCCGCCGCATCGGCCGAGCCGCCGCCGAGGCCGGCCGCGGCGGGAATATTCTTCTCAAGCAGTATACGCCCAGCCTTGAGCCCCGCGACGCGCTCGCGCAAGGCAGCGAGCGCTTTCAGCACTAGATTGCCAGTAACCGGCCCGCACGCGGCGGCGAACGGCCCGGTGATATCGAGCGCGGCATCGCCGCTCGACTGCAAGCTGAGCGTATCGGCGAGATCGGCGAAGGCCACCAGGCTTTCAAGCCGGTGATAGCCGTCCGCGCGGCGGCCGAGCACGCGCAATGTCAGATTGATCTTGGCGGGAGCCTTTTCGACCAGCAGTGCGGTCACGTGGGATTCAGCCCCCGTCGCCGCTCTTCTTGCCGGCCTTGGCCTGCGAGGAGGTCTCGTCGGGCAGCCCGTCTTTGATCTTCGCCTCGATCTTCGGCAGATCCTCGGGATCGGGCTTGAGATCGCGTGCGTGCGCCCACTGGAATTTGGCTTCGAGCACGCGACCGACGCGCCAATAGGCGTCGCCAAGATGGTCGTTGATGGTCGGATCCTCCGGCTTGAGCTCGATCGCGCGTTCGAGCTGCTTGACCGCTTCCTCGTAATTGCCAAGCCGGAAATAGGCCCAGCCGAGCGAGTCGACGATATAGCCGTCATCCGGACGCTGCTGCACGGCGCGCTTGATCATGTCCATGCCCTGGTCGAGGTTCACGCCTTGGTCGATCCAGGAATAGCCGAGATAATTGAGCACGTGCGGCTGCTCGGGGAACAGTTCGAGCGCCTTCTTGAGATCGACTTCTGATTTCGGCCACTGATGCGAACGCTCGTAGCAGATGCCGCGGAAATAGTAGATCACCCAGTTCGTTTTTTCCGGCTGCTTCAGGGTGGCGACGCCCTTGGAATAGACGTCGGCGCATTCGGCGAACTTCTTATGGCCGCGCAGCACGTTGCCCAGCGCCATGATCGCTTCGAGATCGTCGGGATGTTCCTTGATCAGCGCGTCGAGGTGTTTCTCGGCCTCGGACGAGCGGTCGAGCGAATCGAGATTGGCCGCCATCTGAATCGCGGCGTTGCGATGCAAAGGCGAATTCGCCGGAATGCGCTCATAGGCCTTGATAGCCAGCGCCGGCTTCTTGAGCAACTCGTAGAGGTCGGCGAGCGAGAGCAGCGCCAGCGGATGGTTGGGTGCGAGATAGAGCGAAAGCTGCAGATAGACCAGCCCGAGATCCTCGCCGCCGCGGCGGCCGAGCGAGGCACCGAGCCCGTAAAGCGCTTCGGCAGCGCCAGCCTGCACGGTCGTCACCAGCGGTGGTAATTTCTCGTCAGCCTTGAGGTGGTTCATCGCTTCGACCACCAGCGGGTGGCGTGGCAGCACCTTGTCGAACGCCTCGAAAACGCCGAGCGCCTGTTTGGCGGGTGCGTTGCGCGACATCCAACTGCCATAGGCCTCGACCACCCGCAGCGCGGTGGGATCGAGCTTGTAGGCGTGCTCGAAGCGCTTTCCCGCATCCTTCTTGTTGCCGGCCAGGTCGTAGATCATGCCGGCATGCAACTCCTTGAAGATCGCATACCAATCCGGCCCGGCTAGTCGGTCAATCGCCGCTACCGCGCCTTTGGCGTCGCCGGTCCCGTACATGGACCAGGCCGACAGCAGCGTCGCCGTCAGATCGGTGATCGGGCCGCGGATCGACAGCGCTAGATCGCGGCGCGCGGCGGCAAATTGCTTATGCTTGAGCGCATACACGCCGAGTACCAGCTCGGCGACGCGATCATTCTTGTCGGCCTGCGCGATGCGTTCGGCATATTTCACGGATTCGTCGACGTCACCGTCGACCAAGAGCGACAGGAACGTACGGTCGAGCAGATCGCCGTTCTTCGGATCGTGCCTGAGCGCTGTGCGGTAATAGGCGGCGGCAGCGGCGGCATCGCGCTGCTGACCGGCGTGGCGGGCGGCGAGATAGCTGCCCGAGGCCGTCATTCCGGAAAGGTCCTGCGCGGCCGGCGCCTGGGCGGCAAGCTCGATCGGCGCCGCCACCAGGAATGCGGCAAGCGCGGTGCCGATAACGCACCGGGCGAAGCTCGAAGAAGTCACGGGCGATGCTCCAATGAGGCGGATGACCGCGGGTTGTGCGCGAACCGCCGAGGTTAGGCCGACAATGGCCTTTTTGCGCCGCCCCCGCAAGAATGGCGGTCGCGGCGCTCGGATGGGAGGTTGAAAACCTCGATGTGGCAGCATCGTGGCCGGAACCGGCCACCGCCCATCACATGTTCGGATAGTTCGGCCCGCCGCCGCCTTCCGGTGGAACCCAGGTGATGTTCTGATTCGGGTCCTTGATGTCGCAGGTTTTGCAGTGGACGCAATTCTGCGCGTTGATGACAAATTTAGGGGCGCCTGCCTCCTCCACCCATTCATAGACCCCGGCCGGACAATAACGCGAAGACGGCCCGGCGAAGAGGTCATGTTCGGAGGTTTTCTGCAGATTCATATTCGCCACAAGGAGATGAACCGGCTGATCTTCCTCATGATTGGTGTTGGACAGAAAAACCGATGACAGCCGGTCGAACGTGAGCTTGCCGTCCGGCTTGGGATACGCGATCGGCGTGCATTCCGACGCCGGCTTGAGCGTGGCGCTATCTGGCTTGCCATGCTTGATCGTGCCGAGCAGCGAGAAGCCGAGCGTATTGCACCACATGTCCAGACCGCCGAGCGTAATGCCGACGAAAGTCCCAAGTTTCGACCACAACGGCTTGGCGTTGCGCGCCTTCCACAGGTCCTTGCCGATCGCCGATGAGCGCCAAGCGGCTTCGTAGTCGGCAAGCTCATCTTTGCTACGCCCGCCCGAAAGTGCGGTGGCGGTGGCTTCGGCGGCGAGCATGCCCGACAGCATGGCGTTGTGGCTGCCCTTGATGCGCGGCACGTTCATGAAGCCGGCATCGCAACCGATCAGCGCTCCACCGGGGAACGCGAGCTTGGGCACCGATTGGTAACCGCCTTCGGTCAAGGCGCGCGCGCCATAGGCCAGCCTTTTGCCATCAGCGAAGGTATCGCGCACGAGCTTGTGGGTCTTGAAGCGCTGAAATTCCTCGAACGGCGACAGATACGGGTTCGTGTAATTGAGATGCAGCACGAAGCCGACCGACACCAGATTGTCGTCGAAGTGATAAAGGAACGAGCCGCCGCCGGTCCGTCCATCGAGCGGCCAGCCGAACGAATGCTGCACCAGACCCTTGCGATGCTGCGCGGGCGCAACCTGCCAAAGCTCCTTGAGGCCGAGCCCGAATTTCTGCGGCTCGCGTCCGTCGCTGAGGCCGAACTTGGCGATCAGCTGTTTGCCGAGACTGCCGCGCGCGCCCTCCGCAAACAGTGTGTATTTGGCGCGCAATTCCATGCCGCGCGTGAATGAGTCCTTAGGCTCGCCATTCTTGCCGACCCCCATGTCACCAGTGGCGACGCCGGCGACCGCGCCGTTATCGTCGAACAGGACTTCGGCGGCGGCAAAGCCCGGATAGATTTCGACCCCGAGCGCTTCCGCCTTGCTCGCAAGCCAACGGCAGACGCTGCCGAGCGAGACGATGAAATTGCTGTGGTTGTTCATCAGCGGCGGCATGGCGAAATTCGGCAGCCGCAGCGCGCCGCCAGCCGAAAGCCAATAGAAGCGGTCATCGCTAACCGCGGTCTTGATCGGGGTATCCTCGGAGCGCCATTCCGGCAGCAGGCGGTCGAGCCCGACCGGATCGATCACCGCGCCAGAGAGGATATGGGCGCCGACTTCGGAGCCCTTCTCCACGATCACGACGGAGATATCCGGATTGATCTGCTTGAGACGGATGGCAGCGGACAAGCCGGCAGGGCCAGCGCCAACAATCACCACGTCGAATTCCATCGCTTCGCGGGCGGGTAGGTCAGCCATATAGCTCTCCTCGTTCCCGATATTCCACTTTTGCACAGCGGGGGCAATCGCGCGCTTGGCGTGCTAGGGTTCGATCATGACCCCCGCCCGCGAAAAACCGGCGCGCGACCTACTCGACTTCTACCTGGAAGCCGGTGTCGATGCCCTGGTCGGCGAAGCGCCAGTGGACCGCTTCGCGCCCGAGACAACCACACCCCCCGTCCGCACGCAGCCGGTCGCGCTGCCGCCCGACCTCGAAATCAAAGGCCGCGCCAGCCCACTCGTCGCCCCGCCCGCGCCCGACGAGGCAATCATGGCCGCGCGCGAAGCGGCGAAAAACGCCAAGACGCTCGACGAACTGCGCGCCATTTTGGAAAAATTCGACGGCTGTGCGCTGAAGGCGACCGCCACGCAACTGGTGTTCGCCGATGGCAACCCGCAGGCGCGCGTAATGTTCGTCGGCGAAGCGCCCGGCCGCGATGAAGATATCGAAGGCCTGCCCTTCGTCGGCCGTTCCGGCAAATTGCTCGACCGTATGCTGGCGGCGATCGGCCTCGACCGCACCTCCGTCTATATCGCCAACATCGTGCCCTGGCGACCACCCGGTAACCGCACGCCGACGCCGCAGGAGTCGCAAATCTGCCTGCCGTTCATCCTACGCCAAATCGAGCTCGCCGACCCCGACATATTGGTTTGCATGGGCAATCCGTCGGCGCAGACGCTACTTGGCCTCAAGGAAGGCATTACCAGGACGCGCGGGCGCTGGTTCACCTTCAACACCGGCAAGCGCGACATTCGCGCTATGCCGACGTTCCATCCCGCCTTCCTGCTGCGCAGCCCGCTCCAGAAGCGTTTCGCCTGGCGCGATTTTCTGGCGATCAAGAAGGCACTGGCAAAGGTAGTCTAGCGGTAAGCCACCAAGATTGCGCCCACCGCAATCAAGCCAATGCCCAGCCAGTTCGGCGCGGTCAGCCGCTCGCCGAGAAATATCACGCCAAATATTGCCACCAGCACCACCGACAATTTGTCGATCGGGGCAACTTTCGCCGCCTCGCCGATCTTGAGCGCACGGAAATAGCACAGCCACGACGCGCCGGTGCCCAGCCCCGACAGCAGCAGGAACAGATAAGTGCGCCCGGAGATCGAACCGGGTGCCTGGAATTGGCCGGTCACCGCCAGCAGAAAGCCGAGCGTGACGATGACCACAATGGTGCGGATGAAGGTCGCGAGATCGGAATTGATGTTCTCAACGCCGACCTTGGCGAAGATTGCCGTCAGCGCGGCGAAAATCGCCGACAGCACCGCCCAGGTTTGCCAAGAGGAGAACGCGCTCATCCGCTGACCGCGAACTTGATCGCGAACAGCACGGCCAGCACCAGCACCGCCGGCGAAGTCTCCGTTACCTTGCCGGAGATCAGCTTGGCCAACGCGTATGTGATGAAGCCTAGCCCGATGCCGGTGGCAATTGAATAGGTCAGGGGCATGGTGATCGCCGTCACCACCGCCGGCGCATATTCGGTGATGTCCTCCCAGTCGATTTCTGACAGGCCGCGCGCCATCACGCAAGCGACATAGAGCAGCGCGGCCGAAGTGGCGTAGGCGGGGATCATGCCGGCGAGCGGGGCGAAAAGAAGTGCCAGCAGAAACAAGATCGACACGAAGGCCGCGGTCAGCCCGGTGCGGCCGCCGGCTGAGACGCCCGCTGCGCTCTCGATATAGCTGGTGGTGGTGGAGGTGCCGATGGCGGCGCCGAACATGGCTGCAAAGCTGTCGGAGATCAGCGCCTCCTTCATGCGTGCGAGCTTGCCATTCTTCATCAATCCGGTGCGATGCGTCACGCCGATTAGCGTGCCGGCGTTATCGAACACGTCGACGAACAGGATCGAGAACACCACGATCAGGAACGTGCCTTCGAACACGCGTGAGAAGTCGAGCTGCAGCAAGGTCGGCTTGATCGAGGGTGGCAGCGACACAATGCCGGAATAATGCGTGAGACCGAACGGCATGCCGATGAGAGTGACCGCAAGAATACCGATCAACGTGCCGCCGATGATGCGGCGGTAGTTAAGCGAGACGATCAGCACGAAGCCGAGCAGCATTAGAGCGGCCACCGGGTTCTTCAGGTCGCCCATTGTCACCAGCGTCGCCTGCTGGGCGACGACGACCTTGGCTTCCTCCAGTGCGATGATTCCGATGAACAGCCCGACGCCGGCCGAGACCGCGAGCTTCAGGTTCTGCGGGATCAACTCGATAACGTATTGGCGGATACGGAATACCGAGATCAGGAAGAACAGCACGCCGGAGCAGAACACCGCGGCGAGCGCCTGCTGCCAGGTATATTTGTAGGTCAGCACCACGGTGAAGGCGAAAAAGGCGTTGATGCCCATGCCGGGCGCGAGCGCGAT
The DNA here is from genome assembly GCA_963709855.1 of uncultured Alphaproteobacteria bacterium. Classification (GTDB taxonomy): domain Bacteria; phylum Pseudomonadota; class Alphaproteobacteria; order Rhizobiales; family Xanthobacteraceae; genus Pseudolabrys. The sequence continues at coordinate 39,126 of CAVPXX010000016.1, forward strand.
CGGGTAGTTGGCGTAGAGCGCCATCACCATGGTGCTCACCGCGGCGGCGACGCAGGTGGCGACGAACACCGCGCCGGGGTCCATCCCGGCCTTGCCGAGGATCGCCGGGTTGACGAACACGATGTAGACCATGGTGAGAAACGTGGTCAGGCCGGAGATGAATTCGGTGCGAATGTCGGTGCCCTGCTCCTTGAGCCCGAAATATTTCTCCAACATCGCCGCGACCGGCGCTTCGCTGGCTGCCGCCACCTTCGCTTCCGTTTGCTTAGCCCGCTTGGCCATTGGGCCCCCTCCGCCGGCTGTTTCCAGCGGCAAGCCTAGCCCTTACGCCGGCCGAGCGCTGGAGCAACTATGGATGCTGTGGATACCGCGGGCATTTGGCCGCTACGATTTGGCGCAGGGGTGGAACAGGATCGGCGCACACAGACTTTACGGTTGCGATTAAAATCTCACCCCGGGGGCCCGACGGAGGTGGTGATGGATTTTGATCCTGTCCGGGTAATTTCCAATTTCCCATATCTGGTGCCACCCTCGCTCACCGTCTGGGACACTGCCGCCGCGCCAGCGAGCCAGATATTCATGTTGCTCGGCACGCTGCTGCTACTGCCGTTCGTGATTGGCTACGTGGTAATGATCTACTGGCTGTTCCGCGGTAACGTGCGCGAAGGTGAGAGTTATCACTGAACGCGGGCACGTCAGGGCGCTTGCGGGCGCACCGTGGCCCAGCCGAGCCGGATCAGCGGCAGCAGTCCCTGAATTGAGCGCGCGAATGAGCGCGGCACTTCCGGCACCATGGCAGGGAATTGCGCCTTGAGCGCCGTCGGCGGCATGCCGGTGTTGTCGCGGGCTGGCCAAACCAGGATGCCGCCGCGCTCACGGAAATCGGCCGGGCTCGCCCACGGACTGCGCTCGGGCGCCCAGTCGAAGTAGACGTGCGGCCGACTCGGCGCGCCGAGCGCGACTAGCGGCGCAATTTGTGGATCGCCCGTGACGAAGCCAAGCGGCTTGCCGGTGCGGCGTTGGAAATTGTCGGCGAAGAAGCGTCCCTCGGTATTGGCCGGCTGCGATACCTGGAAGTCGATCGTCGCCATCCACGGTAGCAGCGCGATGCCGAGCACGATGAGGACCGGCGGCGCCAAAAGCAGCCCGAACCAGGTCGACGACACTATCCGCTCGCGATAGAGCGGCACCTGATCGCCGGCAGCGACCACCACCGCAAGGCCGGACAGCACCACCAGCGGGGCAACGCGATCGAGCGGGCCAAGCCGCCCACTGGCGAAGACGATGACGATCGCAGAGGCCGCCGGCATCAGCGCGAAGAAATAGACGAACAACCGCGCGAGCGGCTCGACCGGATTGCGGTCGATCACTGGCGCGCGCTCGCGGGGCCGGCGCGGCCAGCCGCTGGCGAACGCAACCAGCAGGCCCAGGCCGAGATGGGTCAGCACCAGCAAAACGCAAAGCCGAATACCGAGCGACAGCGTGCCGGCCGTCGCGGCGCTATCGTTGAGACCGGAGAGGACGAGATCGCGCGCGCCCTTCAGCCACGCCAAATGCGGGAAGATAACGATGGCGAACGGCAGCACCGCAATCCACGGCTCGGGACAAAGCAGCGCCGCGCGCCCGCGCGCCGTCAGAAGCGTGAACACAAGCAACAGCGCGATCAGGATCAGCCCCACATAGCTTGCCAGCAGCAGCAGGCCGAGATCGAACGCGAGCAGGAACCAGTAGCCGCGTTCGCCTTCGCCGACCGCGCACCAGTAGTGCAGCAGCGCCATCCCCCATAGCGGCGCCCCCAATACGGCCGGGCCGAACTCCGGGCTCGGCACTGTGAAGGCCGCGATGCCGACCATCAGCAGCACGGCGAGCACCGCGTGGCGGGTGCCGACAATGCGGCGGCCAAGCGTGAACACCGCCCAGTACGTGACGACGATGCATCCTTGCGCCAGCGCGTAGAGCCCGAAGGCGCCGCCCAAGCGAAACGCAAGCTCGGCGAGCCAGAACGCCAGCGGCGGACCGAGATAGCTGCCGAGCACGAATTCGTGGCCGATGGCGAGCAGCAGCGGCACCTCGCCGGGCGGCGCGCTGTAGAACAGCGCGGGCATCAAGGTCCACAGCGCGGCTTGCGCGAGCGCGACGGTCCAGAACACCACCGCCGGGCGCCCGCGCAGGAATTCAATGACCAGGGAGACGTAATGCATTAGCCCGCGCGGGGTGGCAGCCAAAGGAACCGAGCAGGAATAGAGAAGCCGCGCTAAAGAGGCAACAACTCGGCGATGACCTCGTCGGAGACCCCGCCTAGCGCGGCAAGCTTGGCCGCCACCGGCGCGAAGGATTTACGATGATGGATGGTCGGTCCCAGGCGGGCGAGCGCCGCGAAATGCGCCGGCACGCTGTAGCCCATATGGTGCTCGAACCCGTAGCCGGGATACGCCAGGCCGAGCCGCCCCATCAGCCGGTCACGGGTGACCTTGGCGACGATCGAGGCCGCCGCCACCGACAGCACCAGCGCGTCGCCGGACACCACCGCCTCGCAGTCGCAGCCGCAATCGATCTTGATGTTGCCGTCGACAAAGACGAGCTTCGGCGCGACCGGCAGCGCCCTTACCGCGCGCGCCAGCGCCCAAAGCGAGGCGCGCAGGATGTTGTCGCGGTCAATGCGCTCGACCGTGCCGAACGCCACCGCGACTTGCGCCGATACGCAAATCTTCTCGTACAATTTCTCGCGCTCCGGAGCGTCTAGCTTCTTGGAGTCGTTCAAGCCGCGTGGGATGCGCTTGGGATCGAGGATGACCGCCGCCGCCACCACCGGGCCGGCGAGCGGTCCCCTGCCCGCCTCGTCGCACCCGGCGACGGGGAAGACGCCACTGTTGAGCGCGCGCCGTTCGCGCCGGAAAGTCGGCCGGAGCACGGGCTCATCGAGCGGCAGGCGCGCGGGCGGCTTGAGCTTGCGGGGCATGGCGCGCGAACAATGCGCGGCGCGCGCGCCATGTCAATTGGGGTCGTGGGCCCCGGTGGATGATGGGGAGAAACTATCCGCTCAGAACAAGCTCAATTGCGCGGTCGCCGGCTTGGGCGCGCGGAAATGCTCGGTACTAAGTGAGAATTTAGACGCATTGAGCCTGAGCTTCTCGCAGGCCTTCTCGAAGCGGCGGCCGATCATCCAGGCATAGGGTCCGGTACCCTTCATGCGCTTACCCCAGGTCGAAGTCGTAGTCCTTGCCGCCGCGCATCTCGCGGATCAGCTTGAACACATGGCGATAGCGGTCGGGATAATTCGCCATCAGCCATTCGCGGAACAGGTCGCGCACTTCCAGCGGTAGGCGCAGCAGCACATAGCCCGCTTCCTTGACGCCGGCCGCCTGCGCGGCGTCGAGAATTCGCTCAATCTCCATGTCGTTGAGCGCCGGGATCACCGGCGCCACCATCACCGTCGTTGGCACGCCGACCTGCCCGAGCCGACGCAGCGTCTCCAGCCGACGCATCGGGGTCGCCGCGCGCGGCTCCATCTTGCGCGCGAGCTCGGCGTCAAGCGTGGTGACCGACAGCGCGACCTTGGCTAGTTTGCGTTCGGCCATGCGGGCGAGAATGTCGAGATCGCGCAAGATCAGCGCCGATTTGGTGACGATGCCGACCGGGTGACCGGCGCGGTCGAGCACTTCGAGGATTCGGCGCATCACTTTGTAGCGGCGCTCGATCGGCTGGTAGGGATCGGTATTGGTTCCGATCGCGATCACCTTCGGTTCATAACCTGGCGCCGAAAGTTCGCGTTCGAGCAACTCGGCCGCCTCCGGCTTCACGAACAATTTGGATTCGAAATCGAGGCCGGGCGACAGGCCGAGATAGGTGTGGGTCGGACGCGCGAAGCAGTAAACGCAGCCGTGCTCGCAGCCGCGATAGGGATTGATCGAGCGATCGAAGCCGATATCGGGCGAATCGTTGCGGGTGATGATCTTGCGGGTGGCGTCGGTCTGCACCGTGGTTTTGAACGGCGGCAAGTCGTCGAGCGAGCGCCAACCGTCGTCAAATGCGATACGCGCCAGCGGCTCGTAGCGGCCCGAAGCGTTAGTTTGCGCGCCGCGGCCGCGTCGGCGCTCGTGCTCGATCACGAGGCCTAGCAGTTCGGTCGCGTCGTCAACAAAGTCGCCCGCCGGCGCGGAGGGCAGCTCCTTCACCGACGGGCGTCTCAGGGCTGCGCTATGTCGAGCCATGGCGATAACCTAATGGTCGAATGTGAACATAACAAGAACATTTTTAAAAGCCCTCGATTTGAGAAGTTTGAGGCCCGATCTCGTGGCGCGTCTGGCAAATTCCACATGATATGGTGCAACCCAATCCACAAGACCCGGGTTCCATGCTGAGCGTGATCATCTCCACCCACGAATCGGAACGCGCGCTAGTGCCGACGCTAGCCGCGCTAGTGCCGGGCGCCACCGCCGGCCTGCTCGGCGAGGTGATCGTGGCCGATGCCGGCTCACATGACGCCACCGCGGAAGTGGCCGATATTGCCGGCTGCCGTTTCACGGTCTCGAGCGAGCCGCTGGGCGCGCGGCTGAAGGCGGCCGCCGCGACGACGCGCACGCCGTGGCTAATTTTCCTGCGCGCCGGTTGCGTGCCCGAGCCGGGCTGGGTCGACGCCGCCGAACGTTTCATCGAGGCCACCGACCGGCTCGACCGCGCGCGGGCGGCGGTGTTCCGCCCGCCTGGGGTCGCCGACCTGCTGCGGCCAGGCCTGGCCGAGTTGATCGCGTTGCTGCGCGTGATTATCGGTGGCGGTGCCCGACCCGAGCAGGGCCTGCTGATCGCCAGGCGGCACTACGACAGCATCGGCGGCCATCCCGACGGCACCGACACCGAGGCGGCGATGCTGCGCCGGATCGGCCGTCGCCGGCTGACCATGCTGGCGGCTGAAGCCCGTTTCGGGGGCTGAGGCAGATACTTGACTTAGTCAAGTAACTCGCCGACCCTGGCCCGATGATAGCTATCCAGCAACGCACCGGCGCCGTGCGCCGCTTCAACCGCTTCTACACGCGGCAGATTGGTGTGTTGCGCAAAACTTATCTCGACAGCCCCTACTCTTTGGGGGAAATGCGCGTGCTGTACGAAATCGCCCATGGCGACAGTATGACCGCAAGCGACATCGGCCGGGCACTTGACCTCGATGCCGGCTACTTGAGCCGCGTGCTGCGCAATTTCGAGAAGCGCGGACTAATCATCCGCAAAGTGTCCGCGAAGGACGCGCGCCAGAGTCACCTCGCGCTGACCGCCCGCGGGCGCAAGGCTTTTGCGCCCGCTGAGGAGCGCTCGCAGCGCGATGTCGCCGCGATACTCGGCAAGCTCGGCAGCGACGAACAGGCCAAGCTGATCGCGGCGATGCAGACCATCGAAGGCCTGCTCGTTGGAAATGCCGGCGCCGCGCCCAAGTCCGATTGCATTCTGCGCGAACCGCGACACGGCGATTTCGGTTGGATCGTCGCCCGCCACGCCGAGATTTATGCGCAAGAATACGGCTGGACCGAGCCGTTCGAAGGCCTGTGTGCGCAGATCGTCGCCGATTTTGTCAACAACTACGACGCCAAGCGCGAGCGCTGCTGGATCGCGGAGTTAAACGGCGAGAATGTCGGTTGCGTCATGCTGGTGAAGGATTCCGACGAGATCGCGCGCATCCGCCTGCTGCTGGTCGACCCGAAGGCGCGCGGGCTTGGCCTTGGACAGCGCCTGACCGACGAATGCGTGCGCTTCGCGCGCGAGCGCCGCTACAAGAAGATCACGCTGTGGACCCACAGCGTTCTCGCCGCTGCGCGGCATGTCTATGAGAAGGCCGGCTTCAAGCTGACGTCGTCCGAGAAGCGCCGCTCATGGAGCAAAGACGTTGTCGCCGAGTACTGGGATTTGGAACTTTAGTTACGCCGTGGCTCCCTTCGCCTTCGGCCGCCGCAGGTGTTCGTCGAGCCGCGGCAGGATTTCCACGAAATTGCACGGCCGGTAGCGGTAATCGAGCTGGTACACAAGGATCTCGTCCCAGGCGTCCGTGCAGGCGCCGGGTGAGCCGGGCAGGCAGAAAATATAGGTCGCGTTGGCGACGCCGGCGGTGGCGCGGGTCTGGATCGCCGAGGTGCCGATCTTCTTCTCGCTCACCAATAGGAACATCGTCGAGAAGCCGTCCATCTTTTTCTCGAGCAGCGGCTCGACTGCCTCCGGCGTCACGTCGCGGCCGGTGAAACCGGTGCCGCCGGTGGTGATGACCACGTCAATGAATTTGTCATCGATCCAGTCCTTCACGCGCTGACGGATCGCCTTGATGTTGTCCTTGACGATCGATCGCTCGGCGAGCGTATGGCCGGCGGCGCGGATGCGCTCTACCAGCAGCGTGCCGGACTTGTCGTCGGCGCGCTCCCGGGTATCGGACACCGTGAGCACCGCGATCTTCAGCGGCACGAATTGTCTGCTGTCGTCAATGCCGGACATGTTTACATTTCCTTAGAGCTGCGCCGCCGAGAAAGTATCGCAGGCGGACACCTTGCCTAGTTTCATTCCCGCGCTGAACCAATGCTGCCGCTGCTCCGAAGTGCCATGCGTGAACGCATCCGGCACCACATAGCCTTGCGCCTGCTTTTGCAGGCGGTCATCGCCGATCGCCGATGCCGTTTGTAACGCGGCTTCCACATCGCCCGGTTCGATCGATTTCCAGCGCTGGTTGGAATGATTGGCCCAGACGCCGGCAAAACAATCGGCTTGCAATTCGATGCGCACCTGGATGCGGTTGGCCGCGGCCTTGCTGCCGGCCGCACGCTGGGCGGCAGTTGCCTTCGGCAGCGTGCCGAGCAGGTTCTGCACGTGGTGGCCGACCTCGTGCGCGATCACATAGGCCTCGGCGAATTCGCAGGCCTTGCCGCTACAGCCGCGGAAGCGCACCTGCATGTCGCGGAAGAACGCGGTGTCGAGATAGATGCGCCGATCGGTCGGGCAATAGAACGGCCCCATCGCGGCTTGCGCGAAGCCGCAGCCGCCCTGCTCGCCGCCGCGGTAGAGTCGCAGCCGTGGCGGGCGATATTGTTGGCCGCTCGCCTGGAATATTTCGCCCCAGGTATCCTCGGTATTGCCGAGCACGGCGGCGACGAATTGGCCGGTCTGGTCGGATGGGGTTCCGGTGCGCCGGCTAGCCTGCCGATAAGGCTGCTGGTATTGCGAGCCGCCGTTAATAAGTTCCGCGCCGCCGATCAAGATGCTCGGATCGATGCCGGTCGCCCAGCCGATCAGGCCCAGCACGATCACGGTTCCAATGCCGAGCCCGCCGCCGCCGAACGGAATTCCGAAACCACCGCCGCCGAAACCACCGCCGGAATCGCGATCGTCCTCGATATTGTCGCTGCGGCGGAAATCATCCCAACGCATTTAAAACGCCTCCCACTTACTGCGACGGATCATTACTGAAGCTCGCGCTCGCGTCCAACTGCACACTTTTTCGCGGCCGTCGCCATCGATTAAGCCTCGGTTAAATAGGCAGAATTTGCCCAGTTGTAGGCGCGCCGGATAAACCGTTTCTTCACCTTGAGCGAACATGATGGAGGCCTGTCGGTTGTAGGTCCCGCGTCGCCGACCGCGTCACCTGAGTCAGAGTCCTGAGTCATGGTTGTGCCGCGTCGCGGGGCGCCCTCACGGGCGCCCCGTGGAGGTTCAGAGACTCCCCCACAGCACCGCATTTTGATCGGCGACTGCGTCGCTGAGATGGCGAAGCTGCCGGTCGAGTCCGTCGATCTAGTGTTCGCCGATCCGCCCTACAATCTCCAGCTCGCCAGCGATTTGAAACGTCCAGACGATTCGCACGTCGATGCGGTCACCGATGACTGGGACAAATTCGACAGCTTTGCCACGTATGATGCCTTCACCAAGGGCTGGCTCACCGCCTGCCGACGGGTACTCAAGCCCGCCGGCACCATTTGGGTGATCGGCTCCTACCACAACATTTTCCGCGTCGGCGCCACCATGCAGGATCTTGGATTCTGGATCCTCAACGATGTGATCTGGCGCAAGACCAACCCGATGCCGAATTTCCGCGGCCGCCGCTTCACCAATGCGCACGAGACCATGATCTGGGCTTCGCGCGACGCCGGCGCCAAGGGCTACACGTTCAACTACGAGGCGCTCAAAGCCGGCAATGAAGATGTGCAGATGCGCTCGGATTGGACCTTCCCACTCTGCACCGGCGAGGAACGCCTGAAAGGCGCCGACGGCAAGAAGCTGCATCCGACGCAGAAGCCGGAAGCACTCCTGGCGCGCATCATTCTGGCGGCGTCGCGGCCGGACGATCTGGTGCTCGACCCCTTCAACGGTACCGGCACCACTGGCGCGGTTGCCAAACGGCTCGGCCGCCGTTTCATCGGCATCGAGCGCGAAGCGAAATACGCAAGGGCGGCGGAAAAGCGCATCGCCGGGGTGCAGGTCGTGCCCTCGCCGTCGATCGCGCCGTTTGTGACCGCGCGCGAGGCGCCCCGGGTGGCATTCTCATTGCTGATCGAGCGCGGGCTGGTCACGCCCGGCGCCCTGCTGGTCGACGCCAAGAAGCGGCACAAGGCGCTGGTGCGCGCCGACGGCGCGGTCTCGCTCGGCGATACGGTCGGCTCGATCCACCGCATCGGCGCGCTGGCGCAAGGCCTGGAAGCCTGCAACGGCTGGACCTTCTGGCATCTACAAACGCCGAAGGGCCTCAAGCCAATCGATGAACTGCGCGCGGTGGTGCGCTCGGAGATGACGGAAGCGGCGGAGTAGCCAGCGTTACGTCTTAGCGGATATCGCGTCGTATAGCAGATCGAGCGCACGCTTGGCGAAAGCATCCATGTTTGCCCGCCGGTCAGCGCTTCCCGTCTCCATCGTAATCGCGCGCTCAATCGGCCCGGCGATCGCCACGCAGCTGTGGCCCGCCGGATCGCCGTAACGGTTGCCCGTCGGCCCGCTCGCGCCGGTTTCCCCAAGGCCCCAAGACGCGCCATGCCGCTCGCGTGCGCGCCGCGCAATCATTAACGCATATGTTTCGGTCGAGGCCCGAAGGCCTTCCATGTCGGCATTTCCGATACCGAGAAGCGCTGCGCGCGCCGTTTGCGTATAAACCACCGCTCCGCCGACGAAATAGGCCGAAGCGCCGGGGATCGCGAGCAAAGCCGCCGCGATGAGCCCTCCGGTCGAGGATTCGGCAACGGCAATTGTCTCGTGGCGCTCGATCAAACGCGCCGCGATTTTTTCTGCGATCGGCAGGAGCGATTGCATGGCTTAGACCTCCGTCCCCTGCCCCAACTGGCACAATACTCGAAACACACCAATGTCGGCGCCTATGAATTGTTGCGAGAACCGCTCGCCGAGCGTCTCGGCGTCTCCCTGGCGCAGCGTATCGACCATTAGGCAGGTTTTGATCTTCTTGTCGCCACCGCGCAGCTTTTCTTCCATCGACACCGCCTGACCGATCAACCGCGGTCCAGATCTCACACGATGCGACGGCGGGGTCTTGCACCAGCGTTTCGGCCAACGTCGTCAGCGCGGCCATGTCAGGCTGGTCGTTGAACCGCACGGTGACGGCATAGGCCCCACGAAAGCCGCCGCGCCGAAGCGTCCGATGACACACCGTCCGGTTCATGTTGAGGAAGATTTCCGACATCACCTTGCGCGTCATCGGCGTCGGATTGTCGAGCCGTTCGATATAGGGCTTCGACGTCAGGATGGCCGGCGATTCAGCGAGGTAGAAATTGAAATAGCCGCTGCTGCCGGAAATCGCTGCATGACGGCGGCCGAACAGAAAGCCGGGAACGGCGAGCCGCTCGAGCAGATGCTCGCCCTGGAACCAGGCTTCGAATTCGGCCTCGCGGCCGGCGCGGCAGTCGTTGAAAATCGCCAGGATGCCTTTTTGCAATGGGCCTGCCATCACGATTTCGTCTTCTTAGTCGTCGAGCGCATGCGCCAGCACCTTGCGCATTACGTTCGGCAAGGCTTCGTTCGGCAAATCCGCGAGCTTCACCCAACGTGCGCCCTTCGGCGCCGGCGTCGCGCGCGGCACGGGCGCAACGAACACCGTGAGCTCGAGCGGAAAATGCGTGAACACATGGCTGACGACGCCGGACAGCTTTCGCCATTGCGCTTTTGCGCGAAACCGCGGCGCAGCCGCAAGCGCGTCCGCTAAATCGAAGTTATGCGCCCAATCGCTGCCCGGAACCTCAGTCATGGCACCGAGCAGCCCGCTCTCCGGGCGCGTGCGCAACAGCACGCGGGCGTCGGCGCGCATTGCCACGAACGCTACGCCGCGGCGCAAACGGCCTTCGCGCTTTCGCGCCTTGCGCGGGAAGGTCTCTTGGTCGCCGTGCTCAAACGCGAGACACGACTCATTCCACGGACAGAGCGCGCAGGCCGGCCGCTTGGGCGAACAGATGGTGGCGCCGAGATCCATCAGCGCTTGCGCGAAATCGCCGGCGCGGCGCGCCGGCAACAGCGACGCCGCCAGGTGCTTGATCTCAGGTTTCGCCGCCGGCAACTCGTCGTCGATCGCGAACAGCCGCGTCACCACGCGCTCGACATTGCCGTCCACCGGCACAGCGGGCGCGTCGAACGCAATCGCCGCCACTGCCGCCGCGGTGTAGTCGCCGATGCCAGGCAGGGCGCGCAGCGCTTCGAGGCTCGCCGGAAATTTTCCGCCATCGCGCTCGACCACGGTACGCGCGCAGGCGTGCAGGTTGCGGGCGCGGGCGTAATAGCCGAGGCCGGCCCAGGCCCGCAGCACGTCTTGGAGACTGGCCGCAGCGAGCGCATTAACCGTCGGCCAACGCACCAGAAACTTCGCGTAATACGGCGCGACCGTCTTCACGGTGGTTTGTTGCAGCATGATTTCCGACAGCCAGACCCGGTACGGGTCGGGCGTCTCGCCGCGCCGCGCGCGCCACGGCAGAATCCGGCGGTGGCGGTCATACCAGGCCAGCAAATTGGCCGGGTCCGGCGCGCTTGCAGCTTTCTTCCGCCGCGGCAATCGGGCTGCTACGCTCATGGCGCCGACGATGGCATGAGAAGCCCAGTTCATGAACAAGCCCTCGCGCAGTTTTCCCCGCCCGCTTTCGGAGTTCACAAGCGCGACCTTGAGCGACAGCCTCAAGGCGCAGGGCTTCGCCTCGACCGAAATCATCGCGCGCTGGGCCGATATAGTGGGCACGGAAATCGCCGCCCACAGCGAGCCGATGAAGATCAATTGGCCGCGCTCGATAGGTGAGGACGCCCCGGAACCGGCCACGCTGGTGCTGCGGGTAGAAGGCCCGGCGGCGCTCGAAATCCAGCACCTGTCGGCGGTGATCCTGGAGCGGGTCAACCGCTTCTTCGGCTGGCAGGCGATCGGCCGTATTGCCTTGCGCCAGGCGCCCCTGCGCCGGCGCGAGCCGCCAAACCCGCCACCGCCGCTCGACCCGGAGGTCGCCGCCCGCATCACCGAAAGCCTGCCGACAATCGAAGACGAGGATTTGCGTCAGGCGCTCGGTCGGCTAGGCGCGGCTATCAAACGGAAGTGAGCCTTTCGCTCCCTTGGCAGAACGGCCCGCCATTGCCACAATTATCGTATCCAGCTAGCCAAGGGCCCGGACGGAACCACGGTTTAAGCCAATGGAGTTTCAGTTGCATATCACCCGACGCGAGTTTTGCCTGAGCACAGCCGCCGTAGCGCTCGCCACCGCCGTGCTCGGCGCCTCCGCACTGCCGCCTTTCCCGGGCCAAGCGCTGGCAGAAAATGTCCCGGTCGCCGACCTGATGAAACCGAATGCGCTGCCCGACCTCGCCTTGGGCGACGACAAAGCGCCGGTGACCATGATCGAATATGCCTCGATGACCTGCCCGCACTGCGCGCATTTCCAGGAGGCGACGTTCCCGGAACTCAAGAAGCGCTACATCGACACCGGTAAGGTCCGCTACATCCTGCGCGATTTCCCGCTCGACAATCTGGCGGGCGCAGCCTTCGTGCTCGCGCATTGCGCCGCCAAGGATGACAAGGAAAAATATTATTCCATGATCGACACGTTGTTCAGCCAGCAGAGACAGTGGGCGGTCGAAAAACCGGTCCCGCCACTGATGGCGATCGCCAGGCAGGCCGGCCTCACCGAGCAGAGTTTCAACGCCTGCCTAACGAATCAGAAGGCCTGGGATGCCATGGAAAGCGTGCGTCAGCGCGCCATGAAGGAGTTCAAAGTCGAGTCGACCCCCACATTTTTCATCAATGGGACGCAGGTCACCGGCGCCGTCTCGATCGAGGAATTTGCCAAGGTAATAGACCCCTATCTCAATGGCGGATAAGGGTTTTTCGGCGCGGCGCGGACGGCGCGACAGCGCCCTTCTTGATCCAAGCCACCTGAAAGATCTGGAAAACCACGCCTGCGTGCCGCTGGCCTGTTGCTCAAGCGAGCGCGGCGATTTATTCTCCCACGGATGCGGCACAAGCTAACCAGCCTTCGGGGCTATGCCCCGGACAGGATTACGATTCTGCAATACGTAACGGCAAACGCGATCACGGGCTTCGCTCCCGCCCGAGGCACGATTCCGGCAAATCGCGACCGGTCTGCGCAAGAAACTTTCGAGGCCTAAAAAATGAAACTTACCCGGCTGCGCCTGCTCGGGTTCAAGTCGTTCGTCGAACCGACCGATTTCCTGATCGAGCCCGGGCTCACCGGCGTGGTCGGGCCGAACGGCTGCGGCAAATCCAACCTGGTCGAAGCACTGCGTTGGGTGATGGGCGAGTCGTCCTACAAGTCCATGCGCGCCTCCTCGATGGATGAGGTGATTTTCTCCGGCACCAATAACCGCCCGGCGCGCAACAATGCCGAAGTGGCAATCTCGATCGATAATGCCGAGCGCTCGGCGCCGTCGGCGTTCAACGATTCGGACGCTATCGACATCGCCCGCCGCATCGAGCGCGAGGCCGGTTCCACCTATCGTATCAACGGCCGCGAGGTGCGCGCCCGCGACGTGCAGATTCTGTTCGCCGACGCCTCTACCGGCGCGCGCTCACCGGCGCTGGTGCATCAAGGCCGCATCGGCGAGATCATCCAGGCCAAGCCCGAGCAGCGCCGCCGAGTGCTGGAGGAAGCCGCCGGCGTCGCCGGCCTGCACGCGCGCCGGCATGAGGCGGAACTTCGTCTGAAGGCGGCGGAAACCAACCTGCTGCGGATCGAAGACGTGATCAGCCAGCTCGCCGCCCAGGTCGACGGGCTGAAGAAGCAGGCGCGCCAGGCGATCCGCTATCGCACCGTATCGGCGCAAGTGCGCAAGTCTGAGGCGACGCTCTACCATCTGCGCTGGGCCGCCGCGACCGGCGAAGTGACCGAGGCCGAACATGCCAAAGATATTTGCGTGCGCGAGGTCGCGACCCGGGTGGGCGCTGAAGCCGAAGCCTCCAAGCGCCGGGCGCTGGCTTCCGCCGCGCTGCCCGAATTGCGCGAGGCCGAAGCACGCGCCGGCGCCGCTTTGCACCGGCTCAACGTCGCACTGCAGGACCTCGACCGCGAGGAAGCGCGCGCCAAAGACCGCATCGCCGAACTCGATCTGCGGTTGGTACAATTCGCCGCCGACGGCGAGCGCGAGAAGAAGCTCGCCGCCGACGCCGAAGCGGCGCTCGCGCGGCTTGCCGCCGAGGAAGACACCATCCGCAAGGAAGCGCACGAAAGCGCCGGCCGCCGCAGCGGGGTCGATGCCAAAGTGGCGAGGGCCGATGGAGAGCTCGCCGCCGCCGAGAAGATTTTCTCCGATCTGACCACCGCGCTCGCCGATCTCACCGCCCAGCGCAACCAGTTCGAGAACGCCGCGCGCGAACAAGGCGAGCGCATTGCGCGCATCGCCGGTGAGATCGCGGAGATCGAGCGCGAATTAGCCACACTCAAGAGCGCCAACCATGCCCCGCTTGCCGCCGCCGTCGAAGGCGCGCAGGCAGCGCTGACCGAGGCGGAAGCCGCTGCGGTCGCCGCCGAGGCCGCGCACAACAATGCGCGCGCGGATCTGGAAGCCGCGCATGCCGCTTTGAGCGAATCCGAAAAACGCGTGCAGCGGCTGGAGACCGAGGCCAAGACCCTCGGTCAGATGCTCTCGCTGGAGACGCGCAATCTGTGGCCACCGGTGATCGACCATATTTCGGTCGACAAAGGCTACGAGAAGGCGCTGGGCGCCGCGCTCGGCGACGATCTCGACGCGCCGGTCGATGCCTCCGCGCCCATGCACTGGTCGAAGGTGGCAATCGACGCCAGCGATCCCGCCTTGCCGGCGGGCGCCAAGCCGCTGTCGCGCTTCGTGAAGGCGCCGGCGCAGCTTGCTCGCCGGATGGCGCAGATCGGCCTGGTCGATCGCGCGACCGGCGCCAAGCTCGCCGCGACACTCAAGTCGGGCCAGCGGCTGGTCTCGCGCGAAGGCGATCTCTGGCGTTGGGATGGCTACGTCGCCGCCGCGCATGCTCCGACCGGGGCAGCGCGTCGGCTGGCGCAGCGCAGCCGCTTTGCCGAGATCGACGGCGAATTGGTGACGGCCCGCGCCGAAGTCGACGGCAAACGCAGCGCGCTGGAAGCCGCGCAAGCCGCTTTCGATGCCGCGAGCCACGTCGAAAGCGAGACGCGCGCGCGCGAACGCGACCTCAATCGCCAGGCGGCGCGGCTGTCCGCGCTGGCCGAGGCGCGCACGCGCCTGACGGCGAGTCGCGACGAGGCGAGTGCCGCCAAGACCGAGTCCGAGCGCGCGCTTACGGCGCTCGCGCCCGCCGCCGAACTCGAAAGCAAGCTCGCCGCTGTGCGCGACGACATCGCCGGCAAGCGCGCCGAGCTTGCCGAGGTGCGCGCCGAGCAGCAGGCGATCGTGCGCGAAGCGGAATTGGCCGACCGGCGCTTGGCGGCGCTTTCCACCGACAAGACCGGCTGGATCGAACGCCGCGACGGCGCCCACAATCAGATCGCCACCCTCGATCAGCGCATCACCGAGGCCAAGCGCGACCGCGCGGAGCTGGAGAATGCGCCACAAGTTTTCGCGGAAAAACGCAAAGGCTTAATCGGCGAGGTCTCGAACGCGGAAACCGTGCGGCGCGCTTGTGCGGATCGTCTGCAAGAGGCCGAAAACGCGCTGGCCGAGGCCGACCGCGACGCCCGCGCCGCTTTAGAAGCAGCGAGCGCAGCGCGCGAGGAACTTGCCCGCGCCGAGGAGCGCTTCGATGGTGCCAAGCGGCGGCTCTCCGACATCGGCCGCGAAATCCACGACATGCTGGAGATCGAGCCGTCGGCGGTCGCGGAACTGGCCGGCATCAAGCCCGGCGATGAATTGCCGGACCTGACCGAGATCGAGGCGACGCTGGAACGGCTGCGCCGCGAACGCGAGCGGTTGGGCGCGGTCAACCTGCGCGCCGAGGAGGAGCTGCGCGAGGTCGAAACTCAACACACCAACCTCGCCACCGAACGCGACGACCTGGTGGAAGCGATCAAAAAACTACGGCTGGGCATCCAGAGCCTCAACCGCGAAGCACGCGAGCGGCTGCTGGCCTCATTCGAACAAGTGAACAAGCACTTCCAGCACCTATTCGCGCGTCTCTTCGGCGGTGGCACCGCCGAACTACAATTGATCGAAAGCGACGATCCGCTCGAGGCCGGCCTTGAGATCATGGCCAAGCCTCCGGGTAAGAAACCGGCGACACTCTCGCTCCTCTCCGGCGGCGAGCAGGCGCTCACCGCGCTAGCGCTGATCTTCGCGGTGTTTCTGACCAACCCGGCGCCGATCTGCGTGCTTGACGAGGTAGACGCGCCGCTCGACGATCACAACGTGGAGCGCTTCTGCGACCTGCTCGACGAGATGACGAAGTCCACCGACACGCGCTTTGTGATCATCACCCACAACCCAATCACCATGGCGCGCATGAACCGCCTGTACGGCGTCACCATGGCCGAGCGCGGCGTGTCACAGCTGGTTTCGGTTGATCTGGAAGCCGCGGTACGGTTCCGCGAGGCGGGTTAGCGCATGATCCCGAAAAGTGGGAACCGGTTTTCGGAAAAGATCATGTGCAAAAGCTACTAAGCCGCCGCGGTCGGACGCTGGCCGTCGCTGAGCCGTGACTCGTCCACTAGCCACGCGGAACTCGTGGCCCACACATGCTCTTGTCCGCAGGCCGGGCAAAACATGCGGGCGGCGACCTTGGGCAATCTACGGAACACGCTCGGCTCGACCTCGATTGCGGTCGACACCGGCTCGCGGGTAATGGGGCACCTAATCATCACGGAGCTCATGGCAGACCCCCCTTCGAATAAATCATCCCGGCAATACCGAACGGAACTTCTCGCGATCATGGAGCCTATAGATCGTGACCGCCATAAGACCGGCGGACCCTTTGCGGATAAACTCTAGATGATCACTTCGGACCCGGAACCAATCCCGGTCGGCTGCGTTAAAGACCTGTGTGTTTCAGTCGGGCGGCTTCCCCCTTACCCCCCGAATAGCCGTCTGGCGAAAAGACCTCGGGCTCCGGCCCGGGGTCTTTTTTTGCAACATCAATCGGTTACGGGAAATGCGGCGGTCGCGTTGCTACCCTGTCAATGGTGGGACGGGTTGTCGTTGGCCGCGCCCCACCCATCTAGGCTAGGCTTGTTTTGTCCAAATTTTTTTCAGGAGCCATTCCATGTCCACCACCGGCTGGGTCGTTCTCGGTATCATTGTCGTGATCGTGATCTGGGCGATCAGCATCTACAACGGCCTCGTGGCCATGCGGCAGAGGACCAACCAGGCCTTCGCCGACATCGACGTGCAACTCAAGCAGCGTCACGACCTAATCCCCAATCTGGTTGAGACGGTGAAGGGCTATGCCGCCCACGAGCGCGGAACTTTGGAGGCGGTGATCCAGGCCCGCAACGCCGCTATCGCCGCGCCCGGGGTCGAGCAGAAAGTGGCGGCTGAAAACATCCTCAGCGGCGCGCTACGGCAATTGTTCGCGTTGTCGGAAAATTATCCGAACCTGAAGGCCAACGCGAACTTCCAGCAGCTGCAGAGCGACCTGTCCGACATCGAGAACAAGCTCGCCGCTTCGCGCCGTTTCTTCAACAACGCGGTGCAGGAATACAATACCGGCATCCAGCAGTTCCCGGCCTCGCTGTTCGCCGGCATCTTCGGTTTCGGCCAGCGTCCGTTCTTCGACCTCGGCGAAACCCGCGCACAACTCGAGCAGGCGCCAAGCGTGAAATTCTGAACTTATCACCACCCAAAAAGGGGGCGGTCGGACCGCCGTGATGCGGTTCGGGGTAGGGTCGCTTCTAATGCACTCACCGCGTCCCCACCCGCCCGCCTTCGCTTGCGCTTCGGCAGGCAACTCCCCTTGCGAGGGGGAGGTAAAGGAAAAGAAATGGCCGCCTACGGTCTTTACACGCATATCCAGTCGAACAAGCGCCGCTCGATCGCGCTGCTGATCGGGCTGTTCTTCTTGGTCTATGTGATGGTGTTCGCCGGCGCGCTTTTGGCCGAGGCGCTCACCTCGCATGACGCGTACAACGCCTATAGCCCGCCGCTCGACTATCTCATCCGCGCCGCCGAATTCGATTTTATCAAAGCGCTGCCGTTCGCCACCATCGGCACGGTGATCTGGATCGCGATCGCCTACAAATTCCACCAGTCGATGATCGACGCGGTAACTGGCGCGCGCGAGGTCAGCCGTCAGGAGGAGCCACGGCTCTACAACCTCTTGGAAAACCTGTGCATCTCGCGCGGCATCACCATGCCGACGCTGCGCATCGCCGACGATGAGGCGCTCAACGCTTTCGCCACAGGCCTCAACGACAAACAATATTCCATCACGGTAACGCGCGGCCTGATCGAGGCGCTCAACGATCAGGAGATCGAGTCCGTACTCGGCCACGAACTCACCCACATTCGCAACGGCGACGTGCGCATGCTGGTCATCGCGGTGGTGATCGCCGGCGTGATCTCGTTCTTCGGCGAATTGGTGTTCCGCATCTTCTTCCAGAACGTGTTCTGGGGCGGCAGACAGCGCTCGAGCCGCGAGGACGGCAAGGGCGGCGCCGGCATCGCCATCGTCATTGCGCTGGCGATCATCGTGGTGGTCTGGATTCTATCGATCGTCATCCGTTTCGCGCTATCGCGGCAGCGCGAATATCTCGCCGATGCCGGCTCGGTGGAGCTGACGAAAAATCCTGACGCGATGATCTCGGCGCTGCGCAAGATCGAGGGCCGCGGCGAAATCCCCGGCGCCAATTCGGCGGTGATGGAGATGTGCATCGACAATCCGCGCGAGGGATTTTCCAATATTTTCGACACCCATCCGCCGGTCGACAAACGCGTCGAGGCGCTGGTGAAATTCGCCGGCGGCCATGATCCCGGACCGCTGGCGATTTCGGCGCCCGAAGAAGCCGCGGCTACGTCGGAGCCACCGCCGGATGGCCCTTGGGCGCCCGAGGCGCCGCAACAGGGGCCCGCGCGATCAGGCCCCTGGGGTCCGGAACCGGGCCCGAATCCGCCCGGCGCCGCCGGGCCTTGGGGCCCGTCGCGCGGCTAATGCCCCTCGAATGAAATGAGCGTGCGCACCGGCACGTCGAGCTTGCGCAGCCTGTCGGCACCGCAGAGGTCAGGCAGGTCGATGACGAAGCAGGCCGCCAGGACATCGGCGCCGAGCTGGCGCAGCAGCTTGACCGCCGCTTCCGCGGTGCCGCCGGTGGCAATCAGATCGTCCACTAGCACCACGCGCTCGCCCGCGACCAGCGCATCGGCATGCATCTCGATCATGTCCTCGCCGTATTCCAGCGCATAGGCGACGCTCACCCTTTTATGCGGCAGCTTGCCCTTCTTGCGGATCGGCACGAAGCCGGCCGAGACCTGGTGCGCCACCGCGCCGCCGAGGATGAAGCCGCGCGCCTCGATGCCGGCGACCTTATCGATCTTCATGCCGGCCCAGGGCTGCACCAATTCGTCCACCGCGCGGCGGAAGGCGCGCGCGTCGCCCAAGAGCGTGGTGATGTCGCGGAACATGATGCCCGGCTTGGGATAGTCAGGAATCGAACGGATCGCGGCCTTGAGATCGTTATCGAGAACGGGAGACGTCATGGCTCTCTCTTGCAAATACGGAAAGACTGGCAGCGGGCGCACTTTGGCGAACCGAGTGCGCAGGCGCAACCGCATCGGCGCATAGCCAGGATCATGCAGGCGTCGCAACCTTGGCCTCGGCGAAAGCCGGCATGACCTCGCGCGCAAAGGTGCGCAGCGCCTCGCGCGAGCCCGACACATCGAGCAGCAGCACGTAGTCGACCCCCATGGCTTCCAGCGTTTTCAGCCGCCGCACAATTTCGTCGGGCGGCCCGATCAGCGCCGCCTTTTCCGACGCCGCGCGGGTATCTGCAAACGAGGTCGGCAATACCAGGCTTGACGCCGCACCGCCGGCAAGCGCCTGCACGTTAAGCAGGAAATTGGCGCGCAACCGGTGCGCTTCCTCCCGCTCGCGCTCGTTCATGGTGAGGTGGAGCGCGCGGGTCAGCCCGATGCTGTGCGGCTTCACCACGCGGCCGTGCGCGGCCGCCGCCGCGTGAAAGGCGGCGACGCGCTCGCCGGTCGTCTCGAACGAGGCAAGTTGGTCGAGCAGCAGGTTGAACCCGTTTGCCGCCGTGGCGCGGATGCCGGCCGGCGAACCAGCGCCGACCCACAGCTGCGGGTGCGGTTTCTGCGTCGGCTCCGGCTCGACCACAATGTTTTCGAAACGCCAATGCTTGCCGTGATGGGAGAAGCGATCGCGCGACGCCCAGGCCTTGCGCAGGACCGCGAGCGCCTCCTGATAACGCTCTTCCGCCTCCTCGATCGGAATGCCGAAGCCGCGGAACTCATTCTGCCGGTAGCCGCGGCCGATGCCGAGGTCGAGCCGACCGCCGGAGACAAGATCGAGCGTTGCCGCCTGCTCCGCAAGCAGCACCGGATTGTGCCAGGTAAGCACGGTGACGGCGGTACCGAGACGGATGCGGCTGGTGCGCCCGGCGAGATAGGTCAAGAGGCCGAGCGAGGCCGAAACCTGCGCCATGCCGGTGAAATGGTGCTCGACCAGAAAGATGCTGTGGAAGCCGAGCGCCTCGGCCTCGCACACATAATCGATGAATTCGCCGTAGAGCTGGCTGTCGCTCGTGTCGCTGCTGGGCTTCGCCGTGGCGCCCCCGAATAGGCCGAACAGCATAGCGTCACTCGTTGTTCAGCACCCTGCCTGCGACCGCGTCGAGCTTCTTGATCAGCTCGGGATCGCGCGCATGGGGCGCAGTGATCAGCGCGGTGTCGAGCGCACGATCCGACCCGATGGGACACGGCTCGTGCTCATGCGGAAAATCGCGCGCCAGCCGCGCCACCAGCCGCTGGGCGCGTGTCGCATTCTCCATCAACACTTTGATGATGTCCTGCACGGTGACGGCGTCGTGGCCAGGATGCCAGCAGTCGAAATCGGTCACCATGGCGACGGTGGCGTAACAAATCTCCGCCTCGCGCGCGAGCTTGGCCTCCGGCATGTTGGTCATGCCGATCACCGAATAGCCTAGCTGCTTGTATGTCAGGCTCTCCGTCAGCGTGGAGAACTGCGGGCCTTCCATGCAGACATAGGTGCCACCGAACTGCGGCTCGATGCCCTCCAACAGCGCGGCCTCGCCTAGCCGCGCACGTAACCGCGGCGACACCGGATGCGCCATCGACACATGCGCCACCAGCCCCTTGCCGAAGAACGAGCTCTCGCGCTTGTAAGTACGGTCGACGAACTGGTCGACCAACACAAACGTCCCCGGTGCCAGTTCCTCCTTGAACGAGCCGCAGGCCGACAGCGACACCAGATCGGTGACGCCGGCGCGCTTGAGCACGTCGATATTGGCCCGGTAATTGATGTCGGACGGCGACAGCCTATGGCCTTTGTCGTGGCGCGACAGAAACACCACCGGAAGGCCCGCGATGTCGCCAATGCGCAATGCGCCGGACGGCTCGCCCCACGGGCTGGGTATGCGCTGCTCGCGCACGTTCTCAAGGCCCGGCAAATCATAGATACCGCTGCCGCCGATGATGCCGAGCACTGATTTGGTCATTTGTCGGCCTCGGTTCACGGTCCCAAAAACGAAGGGGCCCGAAACAGGGCCCCAGCGTCAAGAGGTTATTGTGTGGCTTTAGTGTACCGCCGACCACACCTTCTTCTTGGTGAAGTACATAAGCCCCGCAAGCACGATCAGGAAGATCACCACCTGGAAGCCGATGCGCTTGCGCGCGTCAAGGTGCGGCTCGGCCGCCCACATCAAGAAGGCCGCGACGTCCTTGCCATACTGTTGCGCGGTCTGCGGCGAGCCGTCGTCAAAGGTTACCTGCCCGTCCTGCAGCGGCGGCGGCATGGCCGTGTTATGGCCGGGGAAATATTCATTGTAGTGGGCGCCCTCTGGCACCACGAAGCCTTTCGGCGCGTCTTTGTAGCCGTTGATATAGGCGGTGATATAGTCCGGGCCCTGCTCCTGGTATTGGGTGACCATGTCGAACACGAACCAGGGGAAACCTCGGCTGTAGCTGCGCGCCTTGGCCAGCGTCGACATGTCGGGCGGGGCGACGCCATAGGTCGCTTTCGCCGCCTGTTCGTTGGCGAATGGCGGCGGGAAATGATCGGCTAACCGGCCCGCCCGCTCGATCTGATTGCCCTGATCGTCGAGGTCCTTGATCTTGTATTCGGCCGCGACCGCCTCCGCCTGCGCCTCGCTGAAGCCGGGACCGCCCGGGTCCGCCAGATTGCGGAAGGAGAGCATATCTATCGAATGGCAGTTGGAGCAAACCTCGCGGAAGATCTTGAAACCGCGCTGGAGCTGCGCTTCGTCGTATTTCCCGAACGGGCCGGCGAATGACCATTTCTGCCGCGGCGGCGGCACCTGCTCGGTCAACTGCGCGGATGCCGGCAACACCATTGCGGCCAGCGAGCCGGCGAGAACGAGGGCGAAGATGGAGCGCTGCATGTTCACGACCATCCTCACGCCTTGGCGCCCAAGACCGATTCCGAAATCGAATTCGGCAGCGGCTTGGTCTTCTCGAAGATACCGAGCAGCGGCAGGACGATCAGGAAAAAGGCGAAGTAGTAGAACGTGAAGACGCGCGCGAGGATGACATAGATGCCCTCCGGCGGCTTGGTGCCGAGCCAGCCGAGCCCGACCGCCGCGATCACGAACAGCCAAAAAAACTGCCGGTAGAGCGGCCGATAGCGCGCCGAACGCACCTTCGATGTGTCGAGCCAGGGTAGGAAGGCGAGGATACCGATCGAGGAGAACAGCGCGATCACGCCGAGCAGTTTGTTCGGGATCGAGCGCAGGATGGCGTAGAACGGCAGGTAGTACCATTCGGGCACGATTTCCGGCGGCGTCACCGCCGGATTGGCCGGGATATAGTTGTCGGAATGACCAAGGAAGTTCGGGATATAGAACACGAACCAGGCAAAGAGGATGCAGAAGCACACCATAAAGAAGCCGTCCTTGACGGTCGCATAAGGTGTGAACGGCACCGTGTCCTTGCCCGACGTCGGCTCGATGCCGTCCGGATTATTCTGGCCCGTCACGTGCAACGCCCAGACGTGCAGCACCACCACGCCGGCGATCGCGAACGGCAACAGGTAGTGCAGCGAGTAGAAGCGATTGAGCGTCGGATTACCGACCGCGTAGCCGCCCCACAGCCAGGTGACGATGGTGTCGCCGACGCCCGGAATCGCCGAGAACAGATTGGTGATCACGGTCGCCGCCCAGAAACTCATCTGGCCCCAAACCAGCACGTAGCCCATGAAGCCGGTGGCCATCATCAGCAGATATATGATCACGCCGAGGATCCACAAAACTTCGCGCGGCTCCTTGTAGGAGCCGTAATACATGCCGCGGAACATGTGGATATAGACCGCGAGGAAGAACATTGCGGCGCCGTTGGCGTGCAGGTAGCGTAAAAGCCAACCGAAATTGACGTCGCGCATGATCGCCTCGACCGACCTGAAGGCGAAGTCGACGTGCGGCGTGTAGTGCATCGCCAAAACGATGCCGGTGACGATCTGCACACCCAGCATGAACGAGAGGATGCCGCCGAACGTCCACCAGTAGTTCAGATTACGCGGCGTCGGATAGGCAACGAATGAGGAATGAATCAGGCTGCCGATCGGCAGCCGCTTCTCGAGCCATTGCATGGCGCGATTTGTCGGCTGGTAGGTCGAGTGTCCGCTCATAATCGAACCTTTGAGAACAATTCGTCGCGGATCAGCCGATCCGGATCTTGGTGTCGGAAGTGAATGCGTAAGGCGGCAGGACCAGATTCTTCGGCGCCGGGCCTTTGCGGATACGGCCGGCGGTATCGTATTGCGAGCCATGGCATGGGCAGAACCAGCCGTCATATTCGCCCTGGTGGGCGAGCGGGATGCAGCCAAGATGGGTGCAGATGCCAATGACCACCAGCCATTGATCGTGGCCAGCCTTGACGCGCTCTGAATCCGGCTCCGGATCGGGCAGACTGGCGACATCGACTTTCTGCGCCTCCTCGATCTCCTTCTTGGTGCGATGGAAAATGAAGATCGGCTTCGAGCGCCAGAACACCTTGATGATCTGCCCATCGGCGATCGGCGCCAGGTCGATTTCGACCGGCGCGCCTGCGGCAATCGTGGAGGCGTCGGGATTCATTTGCGCGATCAGCGGCACCAGGGCCGCGGCTGCGCCCACCGCGCCGACGGCGCCGGTGGCGATATACAGAAAGTCGCGGCGCGTGTGCTCCGCCGAAGACACGGTCGTCACGTCTTGGGCCCTCTCCCCCGGCTGGCTTAGTCATCCGCCCGCGGCTTTAAGCCGGCAGGATTAGTCCCGCGGCGGCGGGGCGGACCGATTGCGGCAGCCCTGGATAAGGTAGGACGGCGCTACGGTGGGGTTTTATTGGCACCCTTGCGGTGATAGCGCAAGCCCGCTATCCGCCCAGTGCCCATTAGTCGCATAAACCATTCGTCTAGAGCGGGTTACCTCGGGCACAACCGGAAAAATTGACAGGCCGGCCGATGCGGATAGCCCTCTACGAGCCGGACATTCCCCAGAATACCGGGACGATTCTTCGGCTCTGCGCCTGCTTGCAGCTGGAGGCGCATATCATCGAGCCGGCCGGCTTCCCGGTAACCGACCGCGCCTTTCGCCGGGCCGGTATGGATTACCTCGACCAGGTCGCCCTCAACCGCCATGGCTCGTTTAATGCTTTCGAGGACTGGCGGCGCTCCGAGCACCTTAGTCTAGTGCTGCTAACGACCGCGGCCGAGCGCAGCTACCTCGACCATGCCTTCCGGGACGACCAAGTGGTGTTATTCGGCCGCGAAAGCGCTGGCGTGCCGGAGGCGGTGCATGCGGCAGCCGATGCCCGCCTGCGGATTCCCATCGCCAAGGGCCTGCGCTCGCTCAATGTTGCGATGGCAGTGGCGCTCGTGGCCAGCGAGGCGCTGCGGCAGACGGGGGGCTTCGGCCGGTGATAATATCGCCGCTATGACCCTTTCGAACCTGCTGGCGATTGCGGCCCTGCCTGCGGCTTTTCTGTTCGGCGCCGGCGATGCTCAGGCCGCGCGCCCGCTGCTCGCCGAACTGGTGGCGCGCGCACCGGTTGAGGCCGGCCAGCCGGCGATGAGCGGCTTGGCGCTGGAAGCTTGCCTGCGCCGCGCGCGCGAACTCGATCTTACCGGCACCGCGCTCGACACCGAGGTCGCGGCCATCGACCGGCTCGCCGCCGAAGGCATGTTCCTGCAAAACCAGATCAACGCCGAATTGCCGATACTGGGCGGCTATGACGAACCAGGGCTCAACGAGTTCCAACACCGGCTGATGCGCCACGAGGACCTGGCGAAAAAATTCCAAGCCGAATTCCCGCTGTACCAGCAAAAGCAGAAGGCCTACGACGCCGCGGTCGCCGAGTTCGACCGCGACTGCGGGCAAGGCTTCACCGCCGGCGACCTCGGCGCGGCCAAGAGCAAGCTCGGAATCAAGTGAGCATGATGGATTCCCCGCCGATCGAAGCCCGCAAGACCCGCGCGCGAACATGGTTCGAGACGCTGCGCGATGATATCTGCGCCGCCTTCGAGGCGGTCGAGGATGCGCTGCCGGCGGGCGGGCCGCTCGAAAAAAACGCCGCCGGCCGCTTCCGGCGTACGCCATGGAATCGCGCCGATCGTAACGGGCAGCAACCGATCTCGGGTTTACCCGAGATCGGCAATTCAAGTACTGGGTCGGCAAAAGCCGACCCAGATGCCGGCGGCGGCGTGATGTCGCTGATGCGCGGGCGCGTATTCGAGAAGGTCGGCGTGCATTGCTCGACCGTTTATGGCGAGTTCGCGCCGGAATTCCGTAAGGAGATTCCGGGCGCCGCCGACGATCCGCGCTTCTGGGCCTCCGGCATCTCATTGATTGCGCATCCGCAGAACCCACACGTGCCGGCGGTGCACATGAACACGCGCTTCGTGGTCACCAGCAAAGCCTGGTTCGGCGGCGGCGCCGATCTGACGCCGGTGCTCGATGCGCGCCGCACGCAAGAGGACCCAGACAGCATCGCCTTTCACGCCGCGATGCGCTCGGCCTGCGACGCGCATGCGCGCGTCGCGCCTTACGACAAATATAAGAAATGGTGCGACGAGTATTTCTTCCTTAAGCACCGCAACGAAATGCGCGGCATCGGCGGGATTTTCTACGACTATCTCGAAAGCGATTGGGACGAGACCTTCGCTTTCACGCAAGACGTTGGCCGTGCCTTCTTGCGCGTCTATCCCGAGCTGGTGCGCAGAAACTTCGCGACGCCCTGGAGCGAGGCCGAGCGCGATGAGCAATTGATCCGCCGCGGCCGCTACGTCGAGTTCAACCTGCTGTACGACCGCGGCACGATCTTCGGCCTGCGCACTGGCGGCAATGTGGAGTCGATCCTGTCCTCCATGCCGCCGGTGGTGAAGTGGCCCTAATTCTCATGGTGAGATCAGCGTAGCGCACCAATCACCAGGAACACCCCGCCCAGCAGCACCACCGCGTCGAGGATCGCCGTGTGCACGTGCACCGGCATACGCTCGACAAAGGTGCGCGCGAGGAATGCGCCCGGCAGCGCGACAATGCCGATCAGCAGCGCGAAGGCCACCACCTGCGCGGTGATCACTCCGGCCAGCCCGAATACGGAAGTCTTCACCACTCCGATCACGATCGAAATCGCCGCGTCGGTGGCGATCACGCCGGCACCTTCGACGCCCGCCGCCATCAGCAGCGAGAGCAGGATCACGCCCGATCCCGCGGTGCCCCCGACCACGACGCCGTAGCCGAAGGCGCCGGCGGCCAACCCGCCGTCGCTCACCCGGAAATCGCGCTTTTTCAAATGCCGGCGCAGCGGTACACTGAGGACGAGCATCGAGCCAATCACCAGCGCCGCACCGGCGCTGGAGAGCCGCGTATAGCCCCAGGCGCCGAGCACGCAGGTCGGCACCGCGGCGGTGAGCACGATACCGGCGCGCCGGAAATCGGCATAGCTGCGGAAAGCGGTGAGCCGGCTCGCATTGTTGAACAGCGCCGAGATGGCGATGATCGGCACCACCGGTTCGGCGCCGACCAGCGGCACCAGCACCAGCGGCATCAGCGCGCCGGTGCCATAACCCGACACGCCGCCTACCAAAGAAGCAAGGAATGCGACACCCGCGACCAGCGCGAGCTGGAACAGCGACACGTCGGCAAAGCCGGAAAGGATGTGCATGAGATCAATCGCTGCGGGGCGGCGCATGCACGAGCGCACGCCCAAGCTGCGGGCCGAAGCGCGATGCGCGGGTCAGCCGGTGAATGTTGAAGCCCCTCGCCGAGCGCACCCACCAAAGGCAACGCGCGTGGCGGTCCTTGCGGCGGCCCCCGCATTTTCCGGGGCCTTTTTGCATGATACTGAAAATCGGGTCGAGCGGACGCGCGCAATTCATCTTGACGCGGCCGAGTTGGCGATCGCAGCCTCTGCAATTGCGGCGAGCACCGCCGCATCGCTTGGAAACCCCGCCGCGATCCAGGCCTGCTCGGCGGCGGCCAGCGCCGCGCCGAGCGCAGGTCCCTTCTCCACTCCGCGCTTGATGAAGTCCGCCGCCTTCAACGGAAACACCGGCGCGCTCCAGCGCTGCGGCAGGGTTGCCAGCGCGCGCCAGGTCTCGTCGTGTGCGGTCGCCTGCGAACGCGCCCAGCCCAGCAGCGCGTGGTCGGTGAATTGCTCGGCCTTGAGCCGATAAAGCAGCGCACGCGCTACCTGTTCGCCGAAGCCTGGTGAGATGCGCCGCCAGCCCTCCGCCATCGAAGTCAGCCGCTCGTGCTCGTTATTGGTCAGCCGCAGCTTCTGCCACAGCCGCTCGGCGTCCTCCGCCACCATCACGCCGAGCGCGCCAAGCCGGCGCGCCGGATCGTGTGCGGCACCGATCGCTGCTTCGGCTTTGGCCATGTTCTCGAACGAGCCGAGGTAACTGATGCCGCCGAGCACCCGCAGCAGCAGACCGGCGTCGGTCATGGCGATCAATGTCGGCACCGCGTGGGTCGCGACCACAAGCTTCATCAACTCCATGCGCAGGCGCTCGCGCGACAATTGCCCGAGCCCATCGCGGCCGGCAATGCAGGCTGCGAGGCCGTCGGCGTCGGGATGGCCGCCGGCGCCATAAGCAGCATGGAAGCGGAAGAAACGTAAGATTCGCAAATAATCTTCCGCGATGCGCTTGGCCGGATCACCGATGAACCGCACGCGCCGCGCGGCCAAATCATCGAGGCCGCCGACATAATCGTAGACCGCGCCGTCGCGCGTGGCTGACAGCGCATTGATGGTGAAATCGCGCCGCTCGGCGTCGGCCCTCCAGTCGCGGCCGAAGGCGACCTTGGCATGGCGGCCGTAAGTCTCCACGTCCTCGCGCAGCGTGGTTACCTCGAATGGATGCTTGTCGATGACGACGGTGACGGTGCCGTGCTCGATTCCCGTGGGCACCGGCTTGAAGCCGGCGGCCGTGACTCGCTTGACCACCTCGTCCGGCACGGCCGTAGTGGCAACGTCGATTTCCGCGATCGGCATTCCTATGAGCGCGTTGCGCACCGCCCCGCCGACCACGCGCGCCTCTTCGCCGTCGTTGTCGAGCACGCCGAGCAGACGCGGCAGCGCGCCGGCGGTCAGCCACGCCGCGCCGGCAAGGCTGCGGGAGGTCGCGCCGGCCGTCACTTGGTCTGCCCCGGCACGAATTTACCGTTCTCCATGTGCGCCGGCACATAGGTCGAGCCCGGCGGCGCGCCTGTAAAATGCGCAAAATAGATGAAGCTACCGACCATCAGCAGAAGCGCGGCGATGGCGAGCGAGGCGATGCGCGAGATCGGCCACGAATCCGGATGCATCACGCCGGCCTTGGTCGCCCACAGAAACACGACGTAGAGCACGAACGGCGCCAGGAACAGGACGATTTCGGTGAAGACCGGGCGGATCATCGATAAATCCGTTCGTGCAGATTGCGCAGGATACCAGCGGTCACGCCCCAAATGTACCGCTCGCCGAAAGTGATCGCGTAATAATGCCGGGTCATGCCCTGCCAGTCGCGCGCGTGGCGCTGCACATTATCCTGATCCATCAGAAAGGAGAGCGGCACCTCGAAACTGGCGTCCACCTCGCTGGTGTTGAGCGTAAGCGAAAATCCGGGCTTGACCCGCGCGACCACCGGCACGATGCGGTAGCCGAGCGTGGTCATGTAGAGATCGAGATAGCCGTGCGGCTCGACAAATTGGCGCGCGAGGCCGATTTCCTCATCCGCTTCTCTTAAGGCAGATGCGAGCGGACTGTCGTCGCTCTGGTCGATCTTGCCACCGGGAAACGACACCTGCCCGGCATGGTCCGGAAGGTGCTGGGCGCGTTGCGTCAATAGCACCGTCGGCTCTGGGTGATCCACGATCGGCACCAGCACCGCCGCCGGGCGGATCGGCCGCACCGCGGCGATTTTCTTCATCACCGGATCGGCGTCATGATCGCCATGCGCCGGCGTGATGTTGGGATCGGTAATTCCGGCCGGCGCCTCGAGCGTGAGCCGCGCGCGCGCGCGCGCGAAGAATTCTTCCGCCGAAAGCGCCGCCTCGCGCTCCATCAAGCGAACTCCCGCACCGCGCTGGCTTCCGCCATCGCGAAGAACTCGCCCGACGAACACACACCGAACATTGCTTTTCCGCCAACGTCGCGCTCTTCGCCAAGCTCGACCAGATCGTAGAACAACGATCGCGTCACCTTGGCCCATAGCTCGCGGCGGACATGCAGATAAGGTTTCAGGCCGCCGTTCGCCGGCTGCGGCTCGAAGCGGAGCGCATGGCCCGGCCCAGCCGTGACCCAGTCGTCGACATTTGTCCGAAAATTGAGAACTTGCCTCCGAGCATCCTGCTCAACCTTAAGCTCGACGGCGAGGAACGGCACTTCTTCGACGATTAACCCGACCTTCTCCACAGGCGTGACCAGGAAGTACTTATCGCCTTCCCGCTTCAAAACCGACGCGAAGAGCTTGACCAAAGCGGGCCGTCCGATCGGAGTCTTTTGATAAAACCAGGTACCATCGACGGCGATCCGCATGTCGATATCGCCGCAAAAAGGCGGATTCCAGCGCTCCACGGGCGGCAATCCGCGGTTTTCGCGGGGCAGCGATGCTGCGATCCCTTCCAGTCCGCTCTGCCCTGTCTTCGCCATTGTTTCCCTACGTTATTCAAGCCGGACTTTGGCCTGTTCGCAACTTTGTGACTCAACCATGCAGGCTGCGGAAGATAGCGTAAGCTTGCCCATAGATTGAGGCAGATTCGGCCTAGATGGCGCAGCGAAATCCGCTCTGGCATAGCGTCTTTTGGATAGCGACCCCGCGGGCCCAAACCACGATCCAGGGACCGCAATGAAAGGATCCAAGATCATGGCGTCGGCAAGCGGCGAAAGCCTTGAAAACCTGGAAGACATGATCGTGCGAGCGGCGGAATCGACCACCGCCCATGTGCGCACAGCGAAAGCCGCTATCAGTTCCGTGATCTTCGGCCAGGACATGGTGGTCGAGCGCGCGCTGGTCACCGTGCTGTCCGGCGGCCATGCGCTGCTTGTTGGCGTGCCCGGCCTTGCCAAGACCAAGCTGGTGCAGACCATGGGCATCGCGCTCGGTCTCGACGCCCGCCGCGTGCAGTTCACCCCCGACCTAATGCCGTCCGACATCCTCGGCACCGAGGTGCTGGAGGAAAGTCCGGGCGGCAAGCGCAGCTTCCGCTTCATCGCCGGCCCGGTATTCGCGCAATTGCTGATGGCCGACGAGATCAACCGCGCCTCGCCGCGCACGCAATCCGCGTTGCTGCAGGCAATGCAGGAGCAGCATGTGACGGTGGCCGGCGCCCGCCACGATCTACCCAAGCCGTTCCATGTGCTGGCGACGCAGAACCCGCTCGAACAGGAAGGCACCTATCCACTGCCCGAGGCGCAACTCGACCGCTTCCTAATGGAAGTGGACGTGGATTATCCGGACATGGAAGCCGAGCGCAAAATCCTGTTCGACACCACCGGCGCGGATGAAACGCGCGCCAAGGCGGCTATGACCGCCGACGACCTGATCGCCGCGCAGCGCCTGGTGCGCCGACTGCCGGTCGGCGAGTCCGTCGTGGAAGCAATCCTAGCGCTGGTGCGCTCGGCGCGTCCCGGCCCCGAGGCCGGCGATATCGGCAAGCTGATCTCATGGGGCCCCGGCCCGCGCGCCAGCCAAGCTCTGATGCTGGCGGTGCGCGCCCGCGCGCTGCTCGAAGGCCGCTTCGCGCCATCGGTCGACGACGTGCTTGATCTGGCCGAGCCCGTGCTCAAGCACCGCATGGCGCTCACCTTTGCTGCGCGCGCGGAAGGCGAAACCATTCCGAACGTGATCGGGCGGCTGAAAGCGCGCATCGGATAATCCCAGATGGCCGAGCCTAGGCTCAGCGATATCGAGGCGAGCGCAGTACGGCAGGCAACCGGCAGCGGCCGCATGCTCGCCGATGCCATGCCGCGGCTCATCCTCGAAGCGCGCCGGGTCGCCGCCACTGTCATTCACGGCTTGCACGGCCGCCGCCGCGCCGGCCCGGGCGAGAATTTCTGGCAATACCGCCGCTTCATGTCTGGCGAGCCGGCATCCAACGTCGATTGGCGGCGCTCGGCGCGCGACGACCATCTCTATGTGCGCGAGCGCGAATGGGAAGCCTCACACACGGTGTGGATCTGGCCCGACCGTTCATCATCGATGGCTTTTGCCTCCGCGCTGGTTACCGACAGCAAGCTCGAAC
Source organism: uncultured Alphaproteobacteria bacterium (assembly GCA_963709855.1). Classification (GTDB taxonomy): domain Bacteria; phylum Pseudomonadota; class Alphaproteobacteria; order Rhizobiales; family Xanthobacteraceae; genus Pseudolabrys. The sequence continues at coordinate 70,418 of CAVPXX010000016.1, forward strand.
GCGCGCTAGTGGTCGCCTTTGCTTTGGCCGAAGTGCTGGTGCAGGGCGGCGAGCGGGTTGGCATTCCCGGATTGATGCTTCCGACCGCTAGCCGCAACGTGATCGAGAAGATGGCGCAGGCGATCCTGCACGATCCTCTAGAACGCGCCAGCCTGCCGATGTCATTCGCGCCCTCGCCGCTTGCCGAGATCGTGATGCTGTCCGACCTTTGGAGCCCGATCGGCGAGGTGCAGCAGACGATCGCCCAGCTTTCCGCCACCGGCGCGCATGGCCACATTGTGCAGATCGTCGATCCGGCCGAGGAAAGCTTCCCCTATTCCGGCCGCGTCGAATTCATCGAGCCGGAAGGCGCCGGCAGCGTCACCGCCGGCCGCGCCGAAACCTGGCGCAACGACTATCAGGGCTTGGTAACGCGCCACCGCGGGCAAATCCGGGCCGAGACCGACCGGCTGGGCTGGAGCTTCGCTATCCACCGCACCGATAGGCCGGCCAGCGAACTGCTGCTCGTGCTGCATTCGCGCATGGGCACTCATATGCAGACGACATCCGTGAGCAGCCGCTACACGCCGGCACTGCCCGGGAGAGTGGCATGATCGGCTCCTTGTTCGGTTCTTTGCCGCTCGGCTTCGCGCAGCCGCTGGTGCTGTTCGGCCTGCTCGGCCTGCCGGTCTTGTGGTGGCTGCTGCGGCTGGTGCCGCCGCGCCCGCGCCGCATCAATTTCCCGCCCACCCGGCTGTTGTTCGAGATCGCGCCCAAAGAGGAAACCCCGGCGCGCACGCCATGGTGGCTCGTCCTGCTACGGCTGACGCTGGCCGCACTGGTCATCATCGCGGCCGCCGGTCCGTTGTGGAACCCGCCGCTCGCCACATCGAACAGAGGGGCGCCGCTGCTGGTCATGATCGACGACGGCTGGGGCGCGGCGGCCTCTTGGGACGCCCGGCTGCGCACGGCCGACGAATTGCTCGCGCGCGCCGATGCCGATAATCGCGGCGTTGCCGTGCTGCCGCTGTCGGAAACCGCGCGCGATCTTTCCTTACAGGTTGCCGGCGCCGCGCGCGTTCAGATCAATCAGCTCAAGCCGAAGCCCTATACCGTTGACCGCACCGAGGCGCTGCCGTTGATCGAGCGATTCCTCAAAACCGCGCCGGACGTCGAGATGGTCTGGCTCTCGGACGGTGTCGATCTCGGCAAGGGCGGCGAGTTCATTGCGGACTTGAAGCGCATCGCCGGCGGCCATCCGCTCACCGTGGTCGCGGGCGGCGTTCCCGTTCCGCATGCGCTCGCCGCCGCCGACAACGCGGCCGGCGCGCTGACGGTGAAAGTGCTGCGCGCGCAAACCGGCGGCGCTGACGCCGGCTTTGTCAACGCCATCGATCTTAAAGGTTTGCCGCTCGGCGAAGCGCCGTTCGCGTTCCGATCCGACGCGCCGGAAGCCGACGCGGTGATCGATCTGCCGGTCGAGATCCGCAATGACGTGGCGCGGCTGGAGATCGCCGGCGAGCGCTCGGCCGGCGCGGTGCAACTGCTCGACAAGCGCTGGCGCCGGCGCACCGTCGGCATCGTGTCCGGTTCGACGGCTGACCGATCGCAGCCGCTGATCGGCGCGACCTATTACCTTTCGCGCGCGCTCAATCCGTTTGCCGATATCCGCCTTGCCGAGGGCGTGGCACCGGCGGAAGCGGTGAAGCGTTTCCTCGATCAGCATCTGCCGATGCTGATCCTCGCCGATGTCGGCAATGTCACTGAGGCGCGCGAGCAGCTCGACAAATGGATCGACAATGGCGGCGTGCTGGTGCGCTTTGCCGGTCCGCACCTCGCCGGCGCCACCGACGACGACCTGGTGCCGGTGAAGCTGCGCCGTGGCGGCCGCATTTTGGGCGGCAGTCTGAGTTGGGAAAAGCCACAGCAGCTCGCCGGTTTCGCGCGCGAAGGTCCGTTCGCCGGCATGCCAGTGCCAAACGACGTCACGGTCAGCCGCCAGGTGCTCGCCGAGCCAGATTCGCAGCTCACCGACCGCACCTGGGCAACGCTCGCCGACGGCACGCCGCTGGTCACTGCCCAGCGATACGGCAAGGGACTGCTGGTGCTGTTCCATGTCACCGCCGACACCCGCTGGTCGGACCTGCCGCTGTCGGGCACCTTTGTCGACATGCTCCGGCACATCGTCGCACTGGCGAATTCGACCGCCACCGCCGACAGGGACAATGCCGGCGCAGCCACGACCGCTACCAGCCACGCCAACCAGGCCGTGCCGCCGACCCGCGTGCTCGACGGCTTCGGCGCCTTCTCATCGCCGCCGGCGACCGCCCGACCGGTGCCCGCCAACTTCAACGGCCGCGCCAATGTCGATCATCCGCCAGGCTTCTACGGACCGCCGGAAGGCTTGATCGCGGTGAATACGCTGGCGCCCAGCGATCGCCCGGCGCCGCTCGATTTCACCCCGCTCAACGCCCGGCTCGATGTGTACCGGCATGGCGAGCCGCTCGATTTGCGGGGCCCGATCTTCCTCGCCGCGCTGGCGCTGCTGATACTCGACGCGCTGGTGGTGATCGCGCTCTCCGGCGGCTTTGCCAGCATGCTGGCGCGCCGGCGCGTGGCGACGACATTGCTGGGGGGCGTCTTGCTGGGCGCGCTTTCGATGCCGCATCCGGCGCAGGCGCAGTCGGCGCCGCTGTTGTCTGCGCAGCAGCAAGAATTTGCCATGAAGGCGACGATGCAGACGCATCTTGCCTACATCGTCACTGGCGATGCGGATGTCGACGCGGTCAGTAAAGCAGGCCTGCAGGGCCTCACGCTTTTCCTTGCGCAGCGTACCGCATTGGAAGCCGGCGAGCCGATGGGCCTCGATCCGGCGCGTGACGAGCTCGCCTTCTTCCCGCTGATCTATTGGCCGGTGTCGGCGAACGCGCCGAAGCCCCCGCAGGCCGCGCTCGACCGCATTGACACCTACATGAAGCGTGGCGGCACCGTTTTGTTCGACACCCGCGACGCGATCGACGTGCCGCCCGGACCCGGGGGCGAGATGCAAGGGCCCGGCATGGTGGCGCTGCGCTCAATCCTGTCGTCGTTCGACATTCCCGAGCTCGAACCGGTGCCGCGCGATCACGTGCTCACCAAGACCTTCTTCCTGCTGCGCGACTTCCCCGGCCGCTTCACCACCGGTCAGCTTTGGCTCGAAGCGTTGCCGGCAGAAACCGAAGAAGACACCAACCGTCCGGCGCGCGCCGGCGACGGCGTGTCCTCGATCCTGATCACCTCGAATGATCTCGCCGGCGCCTGGGCCATGCGCCCGGACGGCCAGCCGATGCTGCCGCTGGTGCCGGGCGAGCCGCGCCAGCGCGAATTCGCCTTCCGCGCTGGCGTCAATATCGTGATGTACGCGCTCACCGGCAACTACAAGGCCGACCAGGTGCATATCCCGGCGCTGCTTGAGCGGCTGGGACAGTAGGAGTTCGATTTGAACCTCGGCGTCTCATTCGCTCCGCTGGTGCCGGCATATGTCGTATGGGCAGCCTTCGGCGCGGCCTTGCTGATTTCGATCGTGCTGCTGCTGGTGCGCAGCCGCGGCGCGGCGATGCGCGCGCTGGCGCTCGGACTGATGGTGCTGGCGCTCGCCAACCCATCGTTCACGCGTGAGGACCGCGACCCGATCCCCTCGGTCGCCGCCATCATCGTCGACAAGAGCCCAAGCCAGAATTTCGGCGACCGTAACGCTCAGACTGAGGCGGCGCGGGCGAGCTTGGTCGAGCGGCTCAAGCGCATTCCCGGCCTGGAGGTACGCGTCGTCGAAGCAGGCGCGGCGGACGGCGAGACTGACGGCACACGGCTGTTTTCTGCCCTGTCCGCCACGTTGGCTGACGTGCCGCCCGACCGCGTCGCCGGCGCCATCATGATCACCGACGGCCGCGTGCATGATGTGCCGGCCGACGCCGCCACGCTCGGTTTCGCCGCTCCGGTGCATGCGTTGATCACCGGCCACCGCGACGAGATCGACCGTCGCGTGGTGCTCACGCAAACGCCGCGCTTCGGCATCGTCGGGCAAGCCCAGACCATCGGCTTCCGCATCGAGGACCAGGGCGCCAAGGCCGGCGCGGCGCAAGTCACCGTGCGGCGTGATGGCGACGTCGTGGAACAGCGTACCGTCGCCGCGGGCACCAACGTGAAGGTCAACGTGCCGATTCCGCACGCCGGCCAGAACATCGTCGAGGTCGAGGCCTCGCCGCTCGAAGGCGAACTCACGCAAGTCAACAACCGCGCGGTGATTTCGATCGACGGCGTGCGCGACAAGCTGCGGGTGCTACTGGTATCGGGCGAGCCGCATGCCGGTGAGCGCACCTGGCGCAATCTGTTAAAATCCGATGCCTCGGTCGACCTGGTGCACTTCACCATTCTGCGCCCGCCCGAAAAGCAGGACGGCACGCCGATCAACGAGCTGTCGCTGATCGCGTTTCCGACCCGCGAACTGTTCCAGCAGAAAATCTCGGAATTTCAGCTCATCATCTTCGATCGCTACGCCCGGCAGGGCGTGCTGCCGATGATCTATTTCGATAACATCGCGAAATTCGTGCAAGACGGCGGCGCCGTGCTGATCGCTGCCGGCCCCGACTACGCCAGCCCGACCAGTATCTGGCGTACGCCGCTCGACGTGATCCTGCCGGCGGAGCCGAGCGGCGACGTCACTGAGCGGCCGTTCCAGCCGACGCTCACCGAGGCTGGTAAGCGCCATCCGGTGACGCGCGGACTGGAGGGCTCGCAGAGCGATCCGCCGCATTGGAGCCAGTGGTTCCGGCTGGTCGATACCAAGCGCACCAACGGCACCAGTGTGATGCAGGGCCCGGACGGCAAGCCGCTTTTGGTGCTCGCGCATGAGGGCGAGGGCCGCGTTGCGCTGCTGCTGTCCGATCACATCTGGCTGTGGGCGCGCGGCTACGAAGACGGCGGGCCGCATCTCGATCTGCTGCGGCGGTTGTCGCATTGGCTGATGAAGCAGCCCGAGCTGGAAGAGGAAGCGTTGCGTCTGATTGTCAAGGGCCACGACATTACCGTGCAGCGTCAGACCATGGCCGACAGCATCAACGAAGTGACACTCACCTCGCCGACCGGCGCCGCCCGTACTTTCAACCTGCAGCCGGTCGAACCGGGCGTATGGCGCGCGGAGGTCACCGCCAACGAGCTCGGGCTCTGGCGCGCGACCGACGGCAAGCTCACCGCACTCGCCAATGTGGGACCGGCCAATCCGCGTGAATTCGCGGAAGTGACGTCCACGACCGACGTGCTGCGCGCGCTCACCAACGCCACCGGCGGCGACGCGCGGCGGCTGGCGGACGGCAACACGCTCGACGTGCCACGCGTGGTGCCGGTGCGCACCTCGACGACGTTCAGGGGTGACGACTGGATCGGTCTCAAGATGCGCGACCTCAGCGTGGTGCGCGGCATCGGCGTGCTGCCGATCTTCGCCGGACTGATCGGGCTGCTGCTGCTGGTCGGCTCGCTCGCCGCGACCTGGGCGCGCGAGGGTCGCTAAACTTTTTCCCAGTCAGGACGAATCATCCCGGACACGCCATCGAAGGCGCCGGTCTTGAGTTCCGCCACCAGCAAACGCGCCGGATCGACCGGACCGGGCATCTTCACCTGGCCTTTCGGGATGCGTTTGAAGCCGGACTTGCGGTAAAATGGCTCGTCGCCGACCAGCACCACCAATGGATGCCCCGCGGCCTTGGCGTCCTTGAGCGCGCGCTCGATCAGCGCGCCACCGACGCCGCGCTGGCGAAACGGCGGCTCGACCGTGAGCGGCCCCAACAGCAGCGCCGGGGTCTCGCCGATGCAGACCGGCGTCAGCCGTACCGATCCGACCAGCAGTGAGCCGATGCGCGCGGTGAACGACAGGTTGAGCACGTGCCCGCGGCCCTCGCGAATACGATAGGCGCTGCGCACGTAGCGGCCAGGGCCGAAGGTGCGCTCATGCAGCCTCTCGATCGCCAGCGCGTCGTCGGCTGTTTCCGGCAGAATTGTCAGCGCAATCTCGCTCATGACCCCAAAACGGCCGGCGCGGGCACGGACGGGTGCACCGCCCCGACTAAGCGGTGCCGATTAGCACTTAGGCCGATTAAGGTCCATCGCCGTGGCGATTTGCGTCCGAATTGCCTAGATGATAGCGGCAAAGGCAGAGGTTATCGGCATGGGACAGCTGGTTGACGGCGTTTGGCAGGACGACGTTTCGCGCACGAAGGACGGCCACTTCATTCGGCCGATCACCCGCTTCCGCAATTGGGTCACCCCCGACGGCAGCCCCGGCCCATCCGGCGAAGGCGGCTTTGCCGCCGAAGCCGACCGCTATCACCTCTACGTCTCGCTCGCCTGTCCCTGGGCGCACCGGACCGTCATTTTCCGTAAGCTCAAGGCGCTCGAGAACGTCATTTCGCTGTCGGTTGTCTCGCCCGACATGCTCAAGGACGGCTGGACCTTCAACAAGGACGAGGGCTCGACTGGCGACACGGTCAACGGCAAGAGCAAATTGTCGGAAATCTACGTGCTGGCCGATCCGCGCTATTCGGGCCGCGTCAGCGTGCCGGTGCTGTGGGACAAGAAACGCAAGACGATCGTCAACAACGAGTTGCCGGAAATCATCCGCATGCTCAACTCGGCGTTCGTCGCCTTCACCAATATCCACACTGACTATTATCCGGAAAATCTGCGGTCCGAGATCGACCGCATCAACGATCTGGTCTATCCGAACATCAACAACGGCGTTTATCGCGCCGGCTTCGCCACATCACAGGCGGCCTACGAAACGGCTTTCCGCAATGTGTTCGACACACTTGATGAAGTGGAACAACGGCTGTCGCAACAGCGCTATCTCGCTGGCAACACCGTCACCGAGGCTGACTGGCGGCTGTTCTGCACGCTGATCCGCTTCGACGCGGTCTATTATTCGCACTTCAAGTGCAACTGGCGTCATATCTACGAATATCCCAACCTGTCGAATTACGTGCGCGATCTCTACCAGGTGCCGGGCGTGGCCGAGACCGTGAATCTTCAGCAGATCAAGCGGCACTATTACGGCAGCCAGCGGCAGGTGAACCCGACCGGTATCGTGCCGGTCGGCCCGCAACTCGACTTCGCCGCGCCGCACGACCGAGCGAGAATTGGCTAGCCGCCTTTGCGCGGACGCGCCAGCATGATCTTTCCCTTGCTCCTTTTGACCTCGCCGTCGCGCTCAAGCAAAAGATTTCCATTCCAGTCCGAAAGACTCTTCCATGTCCGACACGCCGCCCGACCGGCTCTCCAACGACCCGCGCAGCCCCTATTTCAATGAGGAAGCGCTGGCGCGCGATGTTGGCATCCGCTTCAAAGGCGTCGAGAAGACCAATGTCGAGGAATATTGTGTGAGCGAGGGATGGATTCGGGTCATCGCCGGCAACGCCAAGGATCGGTTTGGCAATTTACTGACGATCAAGCTCACCGGGAAGGTTGAGCCTTATTTCAAAAATAAAAACCAAACATAGGGTGGCCAATGGCGCGCAGCGCCGCGCTCACCCAGTGATCGTCGCCCGGATGGATCATGGCCGCATGGCGGCGGGTCTATCGATAAGCTGCGGCGTGTGGGTCCCCGCTTTCGCGGGGACGACAGGTAGGGGTGCGGGGACGAAAGAGGGGTCCCTCACCACAACTCGCTCACTGCTGCGCCGCCGAACACCTCGGCGATGCGGGCGCGGGTGGCACGGGTGACACCGTCGGGCAGCGCGTCGGTCGAAAAGAAGCCGTGCTCGATGATTTCATAATTGGGCGCCGGCATGGCGTCCTGGCGGAATTCGCGCACGATGAACAGCGCCACATGGTCGCGCCGCGATGCCCGCTGGTTGAAGAACACGCCGTGCAGCAGGGGCGGCCCGGTCATCAGGATATTGCCTTCCTCGGCCAGCTCGCGCGTCAGCGCCGTGAGGAATGTCTCGCCGGTCTCCACCCCGCCGCCGGGCAGGTGCCAGCCGTCCACGTAAGAATGCTTAACCAGGAAGACGCGGCCGGAGCCGTCGATCACCATGGCGCGCGCGCCCAGCGTCACGCCGCGCGAGAACCGCCAGTAGAAATGCATCAGCCTCCGGATCAGCGGCTCAAGCGCGCGGCGTAGGCGTTGCAATGGCACTTCCCCCTCTTCGCATTTTACACGCTAGCGACGATTTACCCAGCAGCGGTCGCGAACGGTGTCAAATGGGACCCTTTCAAGGTTAGACTAGCTCCAATATATGAAAACCATCCGCCAGCCGGCGACCAGAGGGGCCCCGTGAAAAGATTTTCCGACCTGACCGAACAGGAAGTTCTGGCGCTGGCCATCACCAACGAGGAGGAGGACAGCCGCATCTACCGCGGCTTCGCCGAGGGCTTGCGCGAGCAGTTCCCCTCCTCCGCCAAGGTGTTCGACGAGATGGCGGAGGAAGAGGTCACCCACCGCACCTGGCTGTTCGATCTCTACCGCAAGAAGTTCGGCGAGTACCTGCCGCTGATCCGCCGCCAGGACGTCAAGGGCTTCATCCACCACAAGTCGTCGCTCTGGCTGATGCGGCCGCTCGGTCTGGAAGACGTGCGCAAGTTCGCCGAAAACATGGAATACGAGGCCGGGCGGTTCTATCGCAAGGCGGCGGAAACTGCGCGCGACGTTTCGGTGCGCGAACTGCTGGTCGAAGCTCGCAGAAGCCGAGGCGGGTCACGAGTCGCTGGCGCACAAGCTCAGCGAGCAGATTCTCACCACTGGTGCGCGCGCCAAGGAAGACGAGACCGCGCGGCGGATGTTCGTGCTGCAATACGTGCAGCCGGGCCTCGCCGGACTGATGGACGGCTCGGTTTCGACGCTGGCGCCGCTGTTTGCCGCGGCCTTCGCCACCCACAACACCTGGGCGACGTTCCTGGTCGGCATGGCGGCCTCGGTCGGCGCCGGCATTTCCATGGGCTTCGCCGAGGCGCTATCTGACGACGGCTCGCTCACCGGGCGCGGCACGCCCTGGCTGCGCGGCACGGTATGCGGCTTGATGACCGCGATCGGCGGCCTCGGGCATACCTTGCCCTATCTTATTCCCCACTTCTTCACCGCCACTATCGTCTCGGGGATCGTGGTCGCCGTGGAACTGGTGGTGATTTCCTGGATCCGTACCCGCTTCATGGACACACCGTTCCTGCAGGCGGCGTTCCAGGTGGTGGTCGGCGGCGTGCTGGTGTTTATCGCCGGCATATTGATCGGGAGTTCGTAGCGGGTTACGCGCGAAAACGATGTTCTCCGTTGCCCATCTCTCCGACCCGCATCTGGCGCCGCTGCCGGTGCCGCGCTTCGTTGAGCTGATCGGCAAGCGGGTGACCGGCTATATCAACTGGCAACGCCGGCGGCGCTTTATTCACGATCCAGCCGTGCTGGCGAAGATCGTCGCCGACCTGAAAGCGCAGGCACCAAGCCACATCGCCGTCACCGGCGACCTCTGCAATATCGCGCTGCCCGAGGAGTTCGCACGCGGGCGTCATTGGCTGGATCGTCTCGGCTCGTCCAAAGACGTGACACTCGTTCCCGGCAATCACGACATCTATGTACGCGGCGCGGCAGCGCTAGCGCAGCACACCTGGGACGCGCATATGTGCAACGACGACGGCACCAGCGGATTTCCCTTCATGCGCCGGCGCGGGCCGCTAGCCTTGATCGGGCTTTCGACCGCGGTGCCGACCGCTCCGTTGATGGCGACCGGCCGGCTCGGCCACGCGCAGCTTGCTCGGCTCGGTGAATTACTCGCGGCGACCGCCAATGAGAAAGTTTTTCGCGTCGTACTGATTCACCACCCGCCGGTGAGCGAGGCTAGGCGCCACAAGCTGCTGACTGACGCCGCGGAATTTCTGCGCGTCATCGGCGCGCACGGCGCCGAGCTCGTGCTGCACGGCCACGATCATTTGCATATGATCAACTGGCTGAGCGGCCCGAACGGCGCGCGCGTGCCGGCGGTGGGCGTACCGTCGGCATCGGCGGCGCCCGGCATGAGCAAAGACGCCGCCGCCTATAATCTCTACGCCATCGACGGCGCGCCCGGCGCTTGGACCTGCGAATTGATCTCGCGTGGCATCGGTTCCGCCGGCGCGGTGATACAGCGGCGGCGTTTAAAAATTTTAGGTTAGGGATGCGGCTGGCTGAGCAGTGCCAACGCGAACAGCGCGCCAGCGCCGACGATCAGCCCGAGGACAAACGTCCAGAATACATGCCAACGCCGGCGCGAGCGCTCCAGCTGCGCGATCTTGTCCGCAACCACCTGGCCGGACGCGACATCGTCCGCCAGTGCGCGCTCGCGCTCCACCAGCCGCCGCGCCACGTAGCGGGTGACGGCCTGCACCATCTCGGGAACCTCATAGGATTCCGCCAAGACCGCTCGGCCATAGCGGGTGTCCTGCACGAAACGGTATTGCCGCTTGTCGCGGCCCATCTCGACATGTGCAATCACATCGACCCACAGACGCGGCACGTCGCCCTTGCTGACGCCTCGGTCGAACAATTCGACGCTGTCCGGAATGTCCTTGAACACCGGGTCGAGCGCCTCATTGAGCAGCTCGAGCCGCGCCAGTTCCGCGTCGCGAAGATCGACCACCACGGCCGAGCGCTCAGCCGCCTCAATGCGCGCGTCGCGCACGGCGTCCTTGAGCACATTAGGCGGCGCAGGCGTCGGCGCGTCGTCGGCTTTCTTGCCACGTCCCCACATTTACCAAATGTAGCAATAAGCGAGATTCGCGCAAAGCGAAAAAGCGAAGGTTTTCAAGAAGTTTGATGGTTAATCGGGGGGACAACGCACGGGAACTAGGCCGTAACGCCGACCCCAGCTTAGTCCGTCCTCGGTGCGCCCGCGCGGCCGGTATTCGGCGCCGATCCAACCCTGGTAGCCCAGCGCGTCCACCGCCTCGAACACCGCCGGATAATTGACCTCGCCCTCGTCCGGCTCGTGACGGGATGGAACCGCGGCGCACTGCAGATGGCCGATAACCGGAAGATGCTTCTCAAGGCGATAAAGCAGATCGCCGCCAACGATCTGCACATGGTAGAAATCGAATTGGATGCGCAGGTTCGGTTTGCCGACTTTGGCGACGATGTCGGCGGCGTGCTCGACGCGGTTGAGAAAATAATTCGGCCTGTCGCGTGCATTGATCGGCTCGATCAGCAGCTCGATATTTTTAGCGGCGGCGAGATCGGCGGCCGCCTTGAGGTTGTCGATAAACACGCGCTCGGCCGCCGGGCGCTGCTCGAGCGCGACCTTGCCGGCCAGGCAATGCACCGCACTGCCGCCAATCGCGGCGGCGTAATCGAGCGCGCGGGCGAACAGACCTTGAAAATCCTTCTCGCGGCCGGGCACCGCCGCCAGCCCGAACTCGCCATCGCGCTCCCCGGGCGGCGTGTTGATGCCGAGGATGGTGAGCTTGTTCTTGGCGATTGCGGCCTTCACCGCCGAAGCCGGCACGTCGTAGGGAAATTGCAGCTCTATGCCCAAGAAACCGCAGGCGGCGGCGGCATCGATGCGCTCGAGCAGCGGACGGTCGATGAATAGGTAACCCAGATTGGCGGCAAAACGGGGCATGTGCGGACCTTAAGCTTCATCCCTTGCGCAAGCACGCGCCGCCGTATTCATTAGCGATCCTTCAAGCGCAACGCCATCCCGGAAACGATCCATGCCCGCCAACACAGCCTTTCATATCGCCGTCTTGGCCGGCGACGGCATCGGACCGGAGGTGATGGCGCCCACGCTCGATATCCTACGCCGCATCGAGGCGACAACGCCGAGCCTGAAATTCCGCTTCACCGAAGGCGCCGCCGGCGCCAACCATTATCGTGAGACCGGCAAGTCGATGCCGGAGAGCACGATCAAGCTCGCCGAACAGGCCGACGCCATCCTGCTTGGCGCCTGTGGGCTGCCGAGCGTGCGCTATCCCGACAACACCGAGATCATGCCGCAGGTCGAGCTGCGGTTTATTTTCGATCTTTATGCCGGCGTGCGGCCGGCGCGGCTCATTCACGGCGTGCCGAGCCCGATCGTGGGCGCGAGCGAGCGCGGCATCGATTTCGTGCTGATCCGCGAATCGACGGAAGGGCTATTCGCCTCCATGGGCAAGGGTCTGGTCACGCGGGACGAAGCGCGTGAGACGTTGGTGATCACGCGCAAGACGAGCGAGCGCCTGTTCGATTTCTCTCTGCGGCTGGCCGAGCGGCGCAAATCGCGCGGCAAGCCCGGCCTGCTCACCTGCGTGGACAAGGCCAATGCGTTCAAGGCCTACGCGTTCTTTCGCGGCATTTTCGACGAGCGCGCCAGGAATTTTCCGAATGTGAAGACCGACCACGTCTATGTCGATGCCTGCGCCGCGCTGATGGTGCGGCGGCCTTGGGATTTCGACGTGATGGTGATGGAGAATATCTTCGGCGATATCCTCTCCGATCTCGCCGCCGGGCTGATCGGCGGCCTCGGCATCGCGCCCTCGGCTGACATCGGCGACAAGCATGCGGTGTTCCAGCCCTGCCATGGCACCGCGCCCGATATCATGGGCCAGGGCAAAGCCAACCCGACCGCGATGATCCTGTCGGCCGCGATGATGCTCGACTGGCTCGCCGACAAACACGACCATCCGGCGGCCGCCGAAGCCGCGCAGCGCTTGGAGCGCGCGGTCGACACGGCCTATGCCGGCGGCATCAAGCCGATGGAATACGGTGGCAAGGACGGCACCACGGCGATCGCCAATGCGGTGATGAAGGCGCTCGGTTAGTAAGGGAGAAAATGCATACTGTTCGCGGTTCACGCTCTCGATAAGCCCGATGCCGCCGCCAAGCGGCAGGCGGTGCATGGCGAGCACGTTGCTCACCTCAAATCCGCGAAGAATTTCGGTGTGAGATCTGATCGGAAGGAGAGCTACCGATTAGCCCGCTCGTCCCCGCGAAAGCGGGGACCCAGTGCCGAAAAAATCTGACCTTGCGATCCTGCTCCTGGATTCCCGCTTGCGCAGGAATGAGCGGAGTGTGTTTCACAGCCCCACAAATTGCTTGATTGCCGCTAGGAAGGCCTGCGGCTGCTCCAGCGGCGGGCAGTGGCCGCAGCCCGGCAATTCCACGTAACGCGCGCCCGCCACCTTGTCCGCGATCGACTTGTTGAGCGCTGGCGGCGTGGCCTGGTCGAATTCGCCGCACACCACCAGCGTCGGCACATGCATGCGATGCAGCAGGCGTCCGAGGTCCACCTCCTGCAAAATCTTGCAGGCAGCCTGGAACGCCTTGGGATCGATCTCCAGCAGCACTTGTTTACGCTCCTCGATCGCCTCCGGATGGGCGGCGAGATAGGCCGGCGAGAACACCCGCTTGGCCGCGATCTCGGCGATCGAGCCGAGGCCCGCCCTCGGCGACCTTTGCCGCCATCATCTCGAATGCCTTGCGCCCCTCCGGCGGAAAATCGGCGGCGGCATCGCTGAGCACCAGCTTGGCGATGCGTTCGGGATGGGCCATGGCGAAGGCGAGCGCGACCGTGCCGCCGAAGCCGTTGCCGATCAGGATGAAGTCATTGGCGATCGCCGAATTCCTGGAAGCCATCCTCGATCACCGCCACGTAGGCATCCATCAGCGCCAGCGGCGTCGGTTGTGAGCCGTGGAAACCCGGCAGATTGATAAGCGTGACGCGATGCTTGGCGGCCAGTGCCGGCAGCACCGGATCGAAAGCGTGGCGGTCGCTGAGCAGCGAATGCAGCACCACCAGATCGGGAGGACCAGCGCCCGTGCGCACCGCCGTAAGCGAGCCGTGGCCGGCGCTCAATTGTTCGAATTGCATGGGGTCCTCCGTGGCCGCTTTTTACAACGCGCAACCACTCGAAATCGATCAATCAAAGGTGTGGCGTAGTGCGGCCGTAATTTCTTATCTTCCCTCTCTCTGCAAGCGGGGAGAGGGAAGATCGCCCCCTCAATTCCCTTCCCGCCAGATGCCGAGCGCTTCCTGGGCCGGCCGGTCGGAGATCGAGAACAGCACCGATTCGGCCGCCGCGTTGTGGAAATAGCTTTTCCACGGCGGCACCACGAACACGTCGTTGACGCCCCAGTCGAACGGCTTGCCGTCGATGATGGTGGTGCCCTGCCCTTCGGCGACCGCAAAGATGGTGCCGTCGGTCGAGCGATAGGGCTCGCCTTTGAACCCTTTCGGCAGCAGCGCGAGATGGGCGCCCATGGTTGGCAGCACCGGCCCGCCATTGATCGGATTGGCGTAGCGCACACGCGCGCCGTGGCGCTTGTCGATATCGCCGGTCTTCTTCAGCCGTTCCAGGATCGGCCGCATCTTGGCGTAAGGATAATTGATCACCGGCGAGCGGTTGAGATGGGCCGGCGCGCCGTCCGGCAGCACGCCGGAAGCATAACGGTCGAACGAGTCGCCGTCGGCGTGGTCGGTCTTCTGCATCCGCTCGTCGAAATGCTCGGCGAACGACGCTTCGAAATGATTGACCGTCGGCATGTCGAGCACGTCGAGCCACATCACCGGCTGCTTGCCGGGATTGCCGTGATCGTGCGGCGCCCAGTTAGCCGTGATGATGAAGTCGCCATGCGCCATCATGGTCTTCTCGCCCTCGACCGCGGTATAAGCACCCTCGCCTTCGAGCACGAAACGGATGGCGGACGCGGAATGCCGGTGCACGTCGGCAATCTCGCCCGGCAGGATGAGCTGGATGCCGGCGAACAGCGAATGGGTGATGCGCGCGTTGCCGGTCTCGCCGGGATTTTCCAGCACGAGCACACGACGCTCGGCTTCCTCAGCGCTGATCACCTCGCCGGCTTCCAGCATCAGCCGCTTGACGTCGCCGAATTTCCACAGTGCCGGCCGGCACTCGGTCTTCGGCTCCGGCGTCACCAGGTCCTTGAGCACCTCCCAGAGCGGCGCCATGTGGAACTTGGAGATTTTGTCGTAATAGGCCTGCCGCGCCAATTGCACGTTGTGTTTGGAGCCGGGCGTTGTTGCGGTTGCGACCGCCATGGGCGTGTTCCCTCTTGTCCGAACGTTGAATTTGCAGCGTTATACCGCAGTTCCCCGGCCGCAGGAACATCCCCGGCGACAGGCGAGGCGCGTGGCTTTTAGCTAATTATCAAGCGGGACAGCGTCCACAGTTGCCCGCCACATTTGCCGACGGGGTCGCACCAGTGTACAAGTTTCTCATGCGCCGGCAGCAAAGGTGGTCCAATTGGCATCAAAGCGCCGGTTTCAGCTCATCCTTCTGAAGCCTTCACATTACAACGATGACGGCTACGTCATCCGTTGGTGGCGAGCGCTTATCCCATCGAACTCGCTCGCCGCTGTCTACGGACTGGCGCTTGACTCGGCGCAACGGCGCGTTTTGGGAGAGGACGTCGAGATCGACATCGACGTCATTGACGAGACCAATACCCGCGTCAACGTCAAGCAGCTCATTCGGCGTTTCCAGAAACACGGCAATTTCGGCATGCTCGGACTGGTCGGCGTGCAGTCGAACCAGTATCCGCGCGCGCTCGACATCGCCCGACCGTTCCGCGCCGCCGGCATCCAGGTGGCGATGGGCGGCTTCCATGTTTCGGGCTGCCTGGCCATGCTCGACGGCACCGCGATCGACCTCGATTCCGCGCGTGCCATGGGCATCTCGCTGTTCGCCGGCGAAGCCGAGGGCCGCTTCGACGGTCTCCTGCGCGACGCCGCGGCCGATCAGTTAAAGCCGCTCTACAATTACATGAACGATCTACCCGGACTGGGCGGCGCGCCGAGCCCATTTCTGCCCCGGCAATTCGTGCGACGAACCGCCGGCACCAACGCGGCCTTCGACGCCGGCCGCGGCTGCCCGTTCCAATGTTCGTTCTGCACGATCATCAACGTTCAGGGACGCCAGTCGCGCTACCGTTCACCCGACGACATCGAGAAAATCGTCCGCGCCAACTGGAAGCAAAATATTTCGCGTTTCTTCATCACTGACGACAACTTCGCGCGCAACAGAGAATGGGAGGCCATCTTCGACCGCCTTACGAAGCTGCGCGAGGTCGACAAGATCCCGCTCGGCCTGATGATCCAAGTCGACACCATGTGCCACAAGATTCCGCACTTCATCGAGAAGGCGAAAAAAGCCGGTGTCACTCGCGTCTTTCTCGGACTTGAAAATATCAATCCCGACAATCTCGTCGCCGCCAAAAAAAAGCAGAACAAGATCACCGAATACCGCAAGATGATGCTGGCCTGGAAGGAACAGGGCATCTTTCTCTATGCGGGCTACATTCTCGGCTTTCCCGGCGAAACGCCGGACACGATCCGGCGCGATATCGAGATCATCCAGCGCGAGCTGCCGGTCGATCTCCTGGAATTCAATATCCTGACGCCGCTCCCCGGCTCGGAGGACCACAAGGCCCTTTGGACAAAGGGCGTTGCGATGGATCGCGATCTGAACAGATACGACTTGGAGCATCCGGTCACCGATCATCCGAAGATGAGCCGGGAAGAATTGCAGTCGATCTATGAAGAGGCGTGGGGTCTCTACTACACGCGCGCGCACATCGAGACGTTGCTGAAACGGGCCGCCGTCACCAAGGTTCCGATGTTCAGCCTCGCCAAGGTTCTGGTGCAGTTTTCGACCATGATGCAGTTCGAAAAAGTTCATCCGCTGCAAAGCGGCCTGATTCGGATGAAGCATCCATCCGAGCAGCGGCCCGGATTGGCGCCCGAAAGCGTCTTGATGTTCTACGCGCGCTATCTACGGGACTTGATCGTGCGCAACGCGGCATTCCTGCGGACCACGCGTTGGATTCTGATAACGGCGTGGCGCATCGCGCACGATCCGAACCGGCTTTCGTATGTGGATACGGCCTTACTGCCGGTCGGGAACGATGAGGATGAGACGTTCGATTACTTGACCAAGACGGACGGCGCCAAGGCCGCGATCGACCACCTCAAGAAGATCGCCGAACTGACGCACAAGGTGGCGGCTCCTGCCGCCCCGCTTGGCGTGAAATTAGCGGTCAAGCCGATCGCGTCCGTGTCCTAATTGTTGACCGAGCCGCCGTCCACCACCAGCGATTGGCCGGTAACGAAATCGCTGTCGCTCGAGGCGAGAAACACCAGCGCGCCGAGCAGGTCTTCCGGATAGGCATCGCGCTTGAAGGCGCGGCTGTTGCGCACGGGCACGCGCTCCTCTTCCACATGCGTGGCGTTCTCCAGGCCGGTATCGCTGAGGATATAGCCCGGCGACAGTGAATTGACCGCGATGCCGTATTCTCCGAGCTCGCGCGACAGCGCGCGGGTGAAGGCCAGCATGGCGCCCTTCGATGTGACGTAAGGCAGCATGCGCGGCACGCCCTTGTAGGCGGCGCCGGAAGCGATGTTGATGATCTTGCCGGTGCGGCGCTCGATCATGTGCGGCACGACGTGGCGGACCATCAGATACGGACCGCGCACGTTGATCGCCATCACGCGATCCCACAAGTCAGCGTCCCACTCGTTGAAATTTCTCGGCTTGAGCGTGGAATAGAGCGCGGCGTTGTTCACCAGGATGTCAATCTGGCCGAAGCGTTCGACGGTCTGCGCGACTAGGTTCTTGACCGCCTTCTCGTCGCTGACGTCGAATTTGATGCTGGCAACCGAATTGGCGCCATGGCGGCCGGCGATTTCGGCGGCGAGCTCCTTGCCGTCGGCGATGTCGGCGATCATCACGCGCGCGCCTTCGGCGGCGAGCGCCTGCGAATAATGGCGGCCGATGCCCTTAGCGCCGCCGGTGACGAGTGCGGTTTTTCCTTCCAGTCTTGCCATTCGTTTCTCCGTGCCGCTGCCCGAAGGCCGTGACGGCCAATGCCATATCAGCTATGAAGCGAAAAACCGAGAGGGCTTCCCATGCCGAGAGATATCGCCGACCGCCTCGCCATCCGTGATCTGGTCGAGAACTGGGCCGTCTGGCGCGATGCCCGATTGTGGGACCGTTTCCGCACCGTCTGGCACAAAGAAGGGCGGATGATGGCGACCTGGACCCAGGGCACCTTCGAGGAATTCATCAAGATGAGCGACGAGGGTTGGGTGCGCGGGATGCGATTCCTGCACTTCCTCGGCGGCTCGTCGATCGACGTCAGAGGCAAACGCGCCATCGCGCAGACCAAGATGACGATCTCCCAGCGCGCACCGATCGAGGGTGTGGTCTGCGACGTCGTTTGCACCGGCCGCTTCTACGACTTCCTAGAAAAGCGCAAAGGCCACTGGGGCCTGGTGCTGCGCCAGCCGATCTATGAACGGGACCGAATCAACGTGGTCGATCCCGCAGCGAAGCTTTCTCTCGATCAGAAGCTGCTGAATTCGTTTCCGGAAGGCTACCGCCATCTCGCCTATATGCAGACCCGCGTCGGCTATAAAGTGAAGACTGACATGCCCGGGATGGAAGGGCCAGAGCTGGACGCACTCTATGCCAAGGGCGCGGCCTGGCTGAAGGGCCGCAAGTTGTAACGGCTATACGCGGCTACCGCCCGAGGGGTTGGCTCAAACGCGCAGAAGTGCGAATTTGACCAGACGGTAGGGGATCAAACCATTAGGGGGGCATGATGTCATTTGCCGACAAATTTAGTCTATTCAACGAATTTAATATTCTGCGCCTCATCTGCGGCCTCTTTTTGATCCCGCACATCTATGGCAAGTTCTACGAGCCGGCAGCGCTCGGCTTCTTCGTAGCCGCCAAATTCAAGCCGCCCAAGTTCTGGATGTATCTGGCCGGCGCCATCGAGGTGATGCTTGCGATCGGCCTGATTTTCGGAATCTACACGACGCTTGCCGCGGCGGTCGCTACCTTGCATCTGTTAATCGCCGCCGCCGGGGTCTATCGCGTCACCGGCAAATGGCTTTGGAATATCGGCGGTTACGAATACTGCCTGTTCTGGGCGGTGAGTTGCCTGGTGGTGGCGATGCACGCCTATCACACCGGCGGCATCTGGTATTGAAACAGCCTCGGATTACGTCACCTGAATTCTCCGCTACTCGAAAGGAAAATCGAAAAATGGCTAGCGTCCTGTTTTCTCCCATCACGCTGCGCGGCCTCACGCTGCCGAACCGCGTCGTGGTTTCGCCGATGTGCCAGTACAATTCCAACAACGGCTCGGCCAACGACTGGCACCTGATGCATCTCGGCAATATGTCGCTCGGTGCCGCCGGCCTAGTGATGTGCGAGATGACCAACGTCAATCCGCAGGGCCGCATCTCTCCGAAATGCGCCGGCATGTATTCCGACGAAAACGAAGCCGCGCTCAAGCGCGTACACGATTTCTGCCGGCAGTATGGCGTGGCCAAGCTCGGCGTGCAGCTCGCGCATGCCGGACGCAAATCACCGACCACGCCGCCGGCGGCCGGCGGCAAGCCGATCCTTGAAGGGCCGGACGCATGGACGCCGGAGGCGCCGTCCGCGTTGCCCTACGACACCGGCTGGGCGGTTCCGCATGCAATGACCAAGGACGACATCAAGCGCTGCATCGGCGAATTCGCTCAGGCTGCCAAGCGCGTCGATCGCATCGGCTATGACGTGATCGAGCTGCACGGCGCACACGGTTATCTCGCGCATCAGTTCCTGTCGCCGCTCTCCAACAAACGCACCGACGAATATGGCGGCTCGCTCGAAAATCGCATGCGCTTTGCTATCGAGATGTATGAGGCGGTGCGGGCCGTATGGCCCGAGAGCAAGCCAATCGGCATCCGCGTGTCAGCGACCGATTGGGTCGACGGCGGCTGGACCCCAGAAGAAACCGTCGTGCTGGCCAAGGAGCTCAAGAAGCGCGGCCTGGATTACATGGACGTGTCGAGCGGCGGGCTCGACCCGCGACAGAAGATTCCGCTGTCGGCCGGCTACCAGGTGCCGTTCGCCGAGAAGGTGAAGAAGGAAAGCGGCATCAACACCATGACGGTCGGCCTGATCGCCGGCCATCAGCAAGCCGAGGACATCGTCGCCGCCGGCAAGGCCGACCTGATCTGTATCGCACGCGCCGCGCTGTGGGATCCGCGCTGGGCCTGGCACGCGGCCGAGGAACTGGGCGCTGAAACGCCCTATGCCCCGAAGATGATGGCCTGCCATCCCAAGCTGCGGCCGCAACTGTTCCCCAAGCGCGCGCAGCCGGCCACGTAATAGAACCTGTCATTCCGGGGCTCGCCGCTTCGTGGCGACCCGGAATGACGAGTGTTACGCCTTCATTCGCCCGATAAACTTCGCGAACGCCGCGAGCTGCGTCTTAATGACGTCCTTGGTCGGCTGGTCGGTCAGCGCGAGCGTCTCCTTGTCGAACTTGTTCTGCGCCGAACCAACAAAAACCTCGGGCGTGCCGAAGATGAAAGCGTTGAGGAATGTCATCGACATGCGCCAGTGATACTGCATGCGCGCGCCGCCGAGCGGGCCTTGGCTCGCCGACTGGATCGCCACCGGCTTTTCCTTGAACGGCTGGTCCTTCATGCGCGAGACCCAGTCGATCGCGTTCTTGAGCACGCCCGGCATCGACCAATTGTATTCCGGCGTCACGAACAGCACGCCGTCAGCGTCGCGAATCGCGGCGGCGAGGTCTTCGGCGGGACCGGGAAAGCCGGAGGCATCGTGGATGTCGGCATTGTAGAGCGGGAACGAGCTGATCGGCGGCGCCGTGATCAATTTCATCTCGGGCGGCGCCAGCGCCGGTAGCGCGCGGGTTAGTGCGGCGTTGTATGAGCGTTTGCGGAGCGAGCCGCAGATCACCAGCACCTTCAATTCGTCGGCCATTTCAAACCTCTTTCCTTGAGCCGGATACCAGACGCCCGGCAACTATTGCTGTGGAATCCCCGCCTTCTCGCGCACCGTCTTCCACTTATCAACTTCGGCGGCGATATGTTTCTCGAATTCTGCCGGCGTCGAGACGTGCACAACGGCGCCGACTTTCTCCAGCGCCTCGCGAATCGCGGGGCGCGACAGCACGTCTTTCAGCGCGGCATTGGTCTTGTCGACGATCACCTGCGGCGTGCCGGCGGGATAGAGCCAACCGTACCAGCCGACGACCGCATAGCCCGGCACGCCGGATTCGGCGACGGTCGGAGTATCGGGAATAGTCGGCCAGCGCGCAGGCGAGCCGACCGCGAGCAGCTTCAATTGTCCGGCCTGCACCTGGCCGCGCACCGCATGCGCCAGTTCGACCCCGTAGTCGACTTCGCCCGCGAGCAAAGCGGCGACCACGCCCGGCGTGTTGCGATAGGGAATGTGCTTGACGTCGATATCGGCCATCTGGCGCAGCAACTCGCCGGCAAAATTTTGGGTCGAGCCGACGCCAACGTCGGCAAAGTTGAGCTTGCCGGGCGACGCCTTGGCCAGCGCAATCAGCCCTTTGATGTCATTCGCGGGAAATTCCTTGCGGGCGACGAAGACGAATGCTGAATCGGCGACCCACGAGACCGGCGCGTAATCCTTGACTGCATCATAGCGGATCGCTTTGAGCATCGCCGCCGACACGGTGTGGGCGGGGCTGGTCATCAGCGCGGTGTAGCCGTCCTTATCTGCCCGCGCGACAAACTCGGCCGCGAGCGTTCCGCCGGCGCCCACCTTGTTCTCGACAATGACCGACTGTTTAAGCAACTCGGACAGCGGCTGCGCGATGATGCGGGAAACGATGTCGGTGCCGCCGCCAGCGCCGAAGCCAACGATCACATGGATCGGTCGGTCGGCGGGCCACTCCGCGCTGGCCGGCGCGGCCGAAGCCAAAATAAGCGCGGCCGCAAAGCCCGCCGCGACGATCATGCATTTCATGTTTTCCCCATCGTTTTTCGGCCCTTCGCGCACTCCGTTAAATTTTCTCGTCTTCGATTGGATTGCGTAGCACGCCGATGCCCTCGACCTCGATCTCGATCGTGTCGCCCGGCTTCATCCACACCGGTTCCGGCTTGCGCGCGTGGCCGACGCCGGACGGCGTGCCGGTGAGGATAATATCGCCCGGCTCCAGCGTCATGCCCTTGGTGAGATAAACCAGGGTCTCGGCCAGCGGGAACATCATATTGTCGGTGTTATCGGACTGCATGGTGTTGCCATTGAGCCGGCTCATGATCTTGAGGCCCTTGCCGCCCGGCGGCAGCTCGTCGGCGGAGACCATCCACGGCCCGAAGCCGCCGGTGCGGTCGAAATTCTTGCCCATGCCCCACTGCGTGGTGTGACGCTGGAATTCGCGCACCGAGCCTTCGTTTGAGCACGAATAGCCGGCGATGCAGTTGACCGCATTGGCAAGCGTCAGATGCTTGGCGCGCTGACCGACGATCGCGACCATTTCGGCTTCGTAATCGAGCTGGATCGATACGGACGGGCGGATTATGGGCTGCAGGTGCGGCACCATCGACGTTAGCACGCGGAAGAAAATCGAGGGAAATTTCGGAATATTGTCGCGTTGCGGCCCTTCCTTGACGTGATCGAGATAGTTGAGGCCGAGGCAGATGATCTTGCCGGGCCGCGCGACCGGGAAGCCGTATTTCAGTCCGGCGAGCGAGCGGCGGGCGGCGGCAGGTGCTCGTTTGGCGAGATCGGCAAGCGGTTTCAGATCGCCGTTGCTCCGGCGCAAGGCTTCGCCCAGATCGGTGGGCGTGGCGGCGTCCGCCGCCTGCAGGTCGATGACGACATCACCCTCGACTACGCCGAGCCGCAAGCCATTGTTCACTTCAAAACCGACAATCTTCATGAGCCCATTCCAGCCTTGCTATGACGACGAACGCCCGACCAGACCTAGCCGGGCAACGCAAGGCTTAGCGCAGGCAGGCAAATTCGGGAAGGTCAGTCTAGCACACGGACTGAAGGCCGGTCGTTGGACAGGGTGAATGCCTGGATCGAGAAATATTTGCGCTCGTCGGTCCACGCGCCCGCCGGCCGCCAACCCGCGCCGCGCGCAAGCGCACCCAGCGATGCGATGCTGTATTTATAGCTATTCTCGGTGTGGATGGTTTCGCCGGCGCGGAAGTCGATTGTTTCGTCGGCCACCTTCACCTTCTGCCGCTTCAGGCTAGCGAGGTGCATTTCGACTCGATGACGCTCGCGGTTGTAGAAGGCGTGGTGCTCAAACGTGTCGATTTTGAAGGTGCCGCCGAGTTCGCGATTGATGCGCACCAGCAGATTGAGATTGAACTTGGCGGTGACGCCGGCGGCGTCATTATAGGCGGCGTTGAGCACTTCCACCGGCTTGATCAGGTCGGCGCCGATGATCAGCGTCGCGCCCGCGCCCAGAATGCGGCCGGCATTACGCAGAAATGCCGCCGCCTCGTGCGGCTCGAAATTGCCGATGGTGGAGCCCGGGAAAAATCCGACCAACGCGGGCGCGTCTCGCGCTGGCTCCGGAAGTGCAAAATTTTGTGTGATATCGGCGGTCACCGGCAGGACTTTAAGCCCCGGAAAATCTGGCCGCAGCTCAAGCGCCTCCTGCTCGATCATCTCGCCGCAAATGTCGACCGGCACGTAAGCGGCGAGCGGCCGCAAAGCGCGCAGCAGGATGCGCGCCTTCTTGCTCGAACCACTGCCGAATTCGACCAGCGCCGCGCCCGGCGCAACCAGCTTGGCAATTTCAGCGGCGTGGTCGCGCAAAATTCGGATCTCGGTGCGGGTCGGATAATATTCCGGAAGCTCAGTGATGCGCTCGAACAGTTGCGAGCCGGTACCGTCGTAAAAATACTTCGCCGGCACACGCTTCGGGGTCGCGCTCAAGCCGTTGAGCACGTCGGTTTCGAAAGCGGAGGCGTCGATGCTTTGCGGCTGTACGCGGCGGGATCGTGCGAGCGCTACCATGACTGCCCTCTCAAAACTCAAATAAACTCAGCGAGCCGTAGCCCGCTGAATTGCCAGCGCGCCCACGGATAGAAGAAATTGCGATAACTGATACGCTCGTGCCCTGCCGGCGTCGCCAGAGATGAGCCGCGTAACACCATCTGGCTGATCATGAACTTGCCGTTGTATTCGCCGAGTGCCCCTTCGGCCGCGCGGTAACCCGGATAGGGTAGATAGGCGCTGCGCGTCCATTGCCAAGCGATCCCGAAGGCATCGGCGATCAGCCCAGCGCGTACCGCCACCTCCCATTCCATTTCGCTCGGTAGGTGGTAGCCGGCGAAACGGGCGAAAGCATCGGCCTCATAGTAGCTGATGTGGGTGACGGGCGCCGCCGGATCAACCGGCTGCAAGCCGGCAAGCGTCATCGAAAACCAGGTGCCGTCCTTTTGCCGCCAATAGCCGGGGGCCTGCCAGCCTTCCGTCTGCACCGCCGCCCAACCGTCGGAGAGCCAGAGTGAAGGCGTCGCGTAGCCGCCGGCGTCGATGAACGCGAGCCATTCGGCATTGCTCACCAGATGACGCGCGATCCGCACATCCGGGATCAGCTCGTCATGCCGCGGCGTCTCGTTATCGAAGCAGAACCCCTCGCCTTCGTGGCCGACCGCGTGAATGCCGCCCGGCACATCGACGAAAGCGAGCGGCGCACGCGTAGCGCGCGGCGCCTGCCATCCGGCGTCATAAACCGGATCGGTCGGGTTTTGCGCGAAGGCGTGCAGGATATCGGTGATGAGCAGTTCCTGGTGCTGCTGCTCATGATGCAGTCCAATTTCCAGAATCGCGAATACGCGCTCAGCATGCGATGCTGGCACTTCTGTGATCAACCGTTCGACTGCCGCATCGACATGGGCGCGATAGTCCGCCACGTCCTCGCCGTTCGGCCGCGTAATCAGGCCGCGCTGCGGCCGCGCGTGGCGCGGGCCAGCGGCAACGTAATAGGAATTGAACAGGAACGGAAAGCGCTGGTCGAAGATCTTGTAGGCCGGATTGTTCGGCACCAGCAGGAATTGTTCGAAGAACCAGGTTACGTGCGCTCGATGCCATTTTGTCGGGCTGGCATCGGCCATCGATTGCACGATCTGATCCTCGGCCGATAGATGCGAGGCGCGGCTTTCCGTCTCAGCGCGCACGCGGCGGAAAGCGTCGCGCCAGTCGACGCGCACCTCGTCGAGCGACTTGCGCGCAAGCTGCGGCTTACCGGGGGCGCTTCGCGGAGCGCGCGAAATAGCTATACGCACCATGGATTGTCCCTGTAACGATATACGAAGAGCTGCTGCAGTCGATGTACGTACGGATACGAATTATGGACGAAATTGTTCCATCGCCGACAGCCGGGGGCAACTCCGAATTGCTCTCGGCTTAGGGACCTGACAGGGTTGTGATTGCGGCGTGACTACCCGCTCCGCGGCGAGTTGACAGGCTAACGTGCTCTTCTCGCGCGATCCCGGGCGACGGGTGTAGTGGCGACCGAACTATAAGTGGTAGCGAGCGAGCGGACCCTCTGCCTAGTTGCGAAATACTATCAAATTTCCATTGGAATCAGAGGGTTTTCTCACATGATGGTGCGACGGTGAAGTTCCGCTCCATCATTTAGGCGTTTGTTAAAACCAGATTGCGCAGCAACGGCGGAGCGCTTCGCGGCATATCGAAGCCACGGCAAACACATAAAGAAAGACCGCCTCGCGCGGCGGTCTTTCAGAAATCCGATCACGGGCACGGATGGCGATGGCCATCATTGCCGAGATAGGTGCCCGAGGCCGGATCGTAGGACCTAAAGCGCTGCATACAGTACGCGACGCCACTGTCATCGGCTGGCGCCTCGTAGCCGTACCCGTCGTAACCGTAGTCGTCGTAACCATAGCCGTAATCGTACGGCCACGCCGAGGCGAACGCGCCAGCAGCAACGCCCCAGCCCCAGTAGGGCCAATAGCCACGGTGTCGATAACCATACGCGTATCTGCCGCCGCGATAAATGCCGCCGCGCCAGCCCAGTCCCGCGCCGCGACCATAGTAACGACCGCCAAAGGGAGCACCGGCAACGCGAGCGCCTCTAAAGGGGGCACCGCCAATGCGAGCACCGCCAACGCGCGCACCACCAAAGTGAGGGCCGCCACCACTAAAGTGAGCGCCGCCACCACTAAAGTGAGCGCCACCACCAGCACCACCACGCGCCTGCGCGGGGGCGGAAAAAGCGGCTGCCACTAAGATCAACGCCGCACAGATAGAGGCCACATTTTTCAACATAGTATAGCTCCTGCCACACTGTTTGCCCTTAAACTCTACAGATTAAAGTGGTCGCCGCTATTGACCTTTAGGGAGGTCCCGCGTGGCAGCTGCCGGGAAGCGTCAGTGTGGTCGTAGTGGGAAGCGTCAGTGTGGGACCGTCGCCTCGCAGCAGCTAGAAATCCCACTAGCGTGAAAAGGTAAGCACTACTGCTTCATTATCACGCGGCAATTTTCAAAATGAAAAAGAACAGGAAAGCCAACAAGCGCTGCGCACACATGTGACGCAAACGAGTGAGGAATGCCCCGTGTACTTTCGCCCCAGCGATATCACAGAATTCCTACGCTCTCGCCCGATCATCGAATGTGCCCAATGTGGCGAGCGGCTGTTCGTGCCGGAATGGTCGGAATTCCTCGATGAGCGCCGCGTGCGGCACCTCTGGCAATGCGAGCCTTGCGGCTACTCCTTTGAAACTATTGTTTGCTTTGAGGCGGCGTCGTAGCGCGTGTTCCGATCCGCAAGGGCGGCTTGCGATGGAACAAAGGCTCGCAGGACAAGGCAAATCTTACAACCAGATGATCCCGCCAATAATGAGTGCTAACGCTCGACGAGCGATTCCTTGACACCATTTTGCGTCAGTAGTTTCTCGAAATATGCAATCGTTCGTATGAGCCCTTCCTTGAGAGGCGTGGTGGGAGCCCAAGATAGCAACTCTTGTGCACGTGAGATATCCGGCCGGCGCTGGCGCGGGTCGTTTTCCGGCAGCGGCCGATGCACGATGCGCGAGCGAGAACCAGTCATCTCAATGATCAGTGATCCAAGCTCGAGGATCGTAAACTCGGTCGGATTGCCAATGTTGATCGGCCCGGTCACCGAGTCTTCAGTCGACATCAAGCGCATCAATCCCTCAACCAGGTCATCCACATAACAGAATGAACGCGTTTGTGAGCCCTCGCCATAGACCGTGATGTCGCGGCCGAGCAAGGCTTGGACGATGAAATTCGACACCACGCGGCCATCGTTCGGGTGCATGCGTGGCCCGTAGGTATTGAAAATCCGCGCCACCTTGATGCGTAGCCGGTGCTGACGCCAATAGTCGAAAAACAACGTTTCAGCACAACGTTTTCCTTCATCATAACACGAGCGCGGTCCGATCGGGTTGACGTGACCCCAATAGTCTTCAATCTGCGGATGGACATTTGGGTCGCCGTAGACTTCAGACGTCGACGCCTGCAGAATTTTTGCCCTCACCCGTTTGGCGAGCCCCAGCATATTGATGGCGCCGTGCACACTGGTCTTCGTCGTCTGCACCGGGTCGTGTTGGTAATGTATCGGTGAAGCGGGGCAGGCAAGATTGTAGATTTCATCAACTTCGACGTAGAGGGGGAATGTCACATCGTGCCTTATCAGATCGAAGTTTTTTTGATCGAGGAGATGCTCGATGTTGTTCTTCGACCCTGTAAAGAAATTATCGACGCAAAGAATATCGACGCCTTGCGTCAACAGTCGTTCGCAGAGGTGCGAACCGAGGAAGCCAGCACCACCGGTAACTAAAACGCGTCGCTGCAAGTGCATCGGGTTACTTTCCGATTTCATTTACGGATTCCCAGAGACCTCTGAATCTTCTAGCTGATCGCGTCATTGCTGCCTAGGCACTGTCGTTGCACATTTGGAGTTGCAACGATGAAGCACTACGCCATAGAATTCTCGACTGTTAAAACGAAATCCGCATAAGCTTGAGCAAGACCTTTACGTAAGTCTATTTTTGGCGACCAGCCAAGCTTCTTGAGTTTTGAGACATCTAGAAGTTTTTGCGGAGGACCATCAGGGCGCGATGTATCGAAAACAATTTCTCCCTTATAGCCAACGACTTCAGAAACCAAGCGAGCAAAATTTCCGATCGTGACGTCTTCGCCAGTCCCAATATTGAGAAAACCGTAATCTGAATAATGTTTCATGACAAATACGCACGCATCAGCTACATCGTCGACCGCAAGAAACTCGCGACGCGGGGTACCGGTCCCCCACACGGTCACGGTTGGAGCGTTGCTCAATTTGGCCTCATGAAAGCGGCGGATGAGAGCTGCTGGCACGTGGCTATTCTGCGGATGATAATTGTCATTAGGGCCATAAAGGTTAGTCGGCATCACCGATATGAAATCGCAGCCATGCTGCTTGCGATAGGCCTGGCAAAGTTTGATGGCAGCAATCTTGGCAATGGCATACCACTCGTTGGTCGGTTCAAGCGGCCCCGTCAATAATGCATCCTCTGTCATCGGCTGCGATGCCAATTTCGGATAGATGCAGGATGATCCAAGTGCAAGGAGCTTCTTGACACCGATCGCGTGCGCGCCGCGAATGACATTCAGCGCAATCGCCAGATTGTTAGTGATGAAATCAGCAGGATAAGTATTATTCGCGAAGATGCCACCGACCAATCCTGCCGCCAAGAAAATCGCGTCGGGCTGCATCCGCGCGAGCCCGTCTTCGGTGCTTTGTTGATTGGTTAGATCTAGTCCCTGGCGATCTACGGTCAGGATCTCACAGCCTTCATGCGCGAGCCGACGCACGATCGCCGAACCCACCATGCCGTTGTGGCCAGCGACATAGACGCGTTTATCTTTCAGATCGAATAACAGTGGTGGATTCATTGGATATCGACAATCGTAATGCTCGACGCACAATCACTACAAGGCCCTAGCTTCATTTTAGAACATAACATCCACTGATTGTATATTTTTTGCATACAATAGGCCATCTCTAACCGTACGATCCCAGCCACTCGCAACATTTTCGGATGAATAAAGCAATCCTGTTGGCCGCGCTACTGTCCATGGCGTCGATGACGCTGCTGAAAGGCGCGAATCGCGCGCAGGAAATCGATCCGACGAAACTCAGGCCAGAACACGTCCGTGAAGTGGAATTCGCTATACGCGCTTTGCCACAACAAGAAACCCGAGAGCCGGATCTCGCCGCTCGTCCGGATGATCAGGTCGGGATCTGGCAGGTCGGGGAATAGAGATAGGGACCGATCGCATCCGGCGTCACCTGCGCAATCGCCTGTTCGAATGTTTTTCCAGCGGCGAGTTGTTTGCGCAAAAGTAATTGGACTGCGTCGGCGATCTCCTGCTGCCCGCCATAGGCCGCAGCGATCGTCAGATACATTCCGTCGTATCCCTTAGTCGCAGCTTCCGCCGTGCGCACTGCCGCGAGCGTCGACTGCGGCAATAGGTCAAGCCGCCCGACGGCCCGTACGCAAATGCGCTGGCGATGAATCTGCGGATTGCTCGCCAGCGCCACCAGCTTGCTTTCGACCGCCGACAGGATGCCTGAAACCTCTTCCGCATGGCGGTCAAGGTTATCGGTCGACAGCACCCATAACGTGATTGCCCTAAGCCCAAGGTCGACGCACCAATCGAGCAGGTCGTCGAGTTTCTGGGCACCGGCGGTGTAGATTTCCTGCGGACTGGTCAGGTTGTGCTGTCGAGCGAACCTGCGATTGCCGTCCAGGATGATTCCAACGTGGCGCGGCAGCGGGAAGGCTCGTACTTGCGTGAGCAGCCGGCGCTCATAGAAGTGATAAATCAGTGACTGCGCGGGCAAACTTAAAATCCACCACCGCAATCCTCGCAGAAACGGCTGCTGCCATTGTGCGCGGCGCGAAAGCGCAAAATCTCTTTCCACGATTGCCGCCTATGCCAATCGAAAAGCGCCCCGGCGATGGCTAATTTGCCGCACAGACGATTTCCGAACAAGTGAATTTGCCA
>CAVPXX010000017.1:0-10594 GCA_963709855.1 uncultured Alphaproteobacteria bacterium
ATTTTGGCTTCGGCTTGTTGCGCAGGTAATCCAGAACGTACTTGGGAACGTCGTCACGCGTCGTCTTGTGGCTCTGCGTCCCGTCCCTGTTGATGGTGCTCACGTCGTTTCCCTTGAGGCTCTCGTCTCGCCCGTAATCCTCCCGTGAAGATCATTGCGAACTTTCCGCGGGTGATCAGGACACCGGCGCCAATCGCAACGGGGCGAGACGTCTCTGCCGCGCCGGCTCGACGGCTTAATCGTGACCGCCGCACCGCTCGAGCATCTTCCCTTCGAGGACGTCGCGTATTGGCGCAAGCTCGGAGTGCATTTGCGCAACTTCATCGCTGGCCGCGCGCTGCGCGGAAAGCACCACAGGGACAAACGCGCGCTCCGCGTCGGGCCGCTCAACCTGACGCCGGACAAAACCGGCACAGCACTTCGATGCCATCGGACCGCAGCAATGGCTGCGGAGGCAAGTTCCTCGTGGTCTTTGTTCAATGTGCGCCGAGCGCGTGGACGTCCTGTCGGCCGCAATCCGCGGTTCGAGCGCCGCTCGCGGCGCGGGCCTCCTGAGGCGTCGGCAGCGTCGCCGCAGCCAACGCCTGGTCAAGATCGGCAAGGATATCGTCAATGTGCTCGATGCCGACCGAGAGGCGCACGTAGCCAGGCGTCACGCCGCTCGCCAGTTGATCGGCCGGGCTCAGTTGCGAGTGCGTGGTGCTGGCCGGATGGATGGCCAGCGAGCGCACATCACCGATGTTGGCCACGTGATAGAAGAGCTTCAGCGCATCGATGAAACGCGCTCCAGCCTCGCGGCCCTGCTTGAGCTCGAAGCCGACGAGACCACCATAGCCCCTGAGATAAGGGTGGCGCGGCGGCGCTGCTCGGGATCCTCATGCAGGCCCGCGTAGATGACGCGCGCGACGGCAGGATGGCGCTGCAGATAAAGCGCGACCTCCCCCGCATTGCGGCAGTGCTCGCGCATCCTGAGGGGCAGCGTCTCCAGCCCCTGGATAAATTGGAAAGCATTGAAGGGGCTCATGCACATACCCATGTCGCGCAGCAGCACGACCCGCGCGCGGATGATGTAGGCGAGGGTCCTAGCGGCTTCACTGCCTCAGTCCAAACCGCACCGTGATAGCTTGGATCGGGTTCGTTCAGCGTCGGGAAGCGCTCTGGGTGCGCGGCCCAGTCGAAGTTGCCACCGTCGACGATGACGCCGCCGATCGAGGTGCCGTGCCCGCCGATATATTTGGTCGTCGAGTGCACAACGATGGCGGCGCCGTGGTCGAACGGCCGGCAGATCATGGGCGCTGCCGTGTTGTCCATGATCAGCGGCACGCCAAGCTCGCGCCCGATGGCTGCCACCTCGCCGATTGGGAATACGGTGAGCTTCGGATTAGGCAAGGTCTCGGCGTAGTACGCACGGGTGCGGCCGTCGGTGCCCGGCGGAATGATTCCGGGTCTGCCGGATCGGCAAAGCGCACGGTGATGCCCATGGAGGGGAGCGTGTTGGCGAACAGGTTCCAGGTGCCGCCGTAAAGGTCGGTGGAGCTCACCACGTTATCTCCTGGCCGGCACAGGTTCTGAATCGACAGCGCCGAGGCCGCCTGCCCGGAGCTGACGGCCAGTGCCGCCACGCCGCCTTCGAGCGCCGCCATCTTCTGCTCCAGCGCATCGCAGGTCGGGTTCATGATGCGCGAATAGATGTTGCCGAAGTCCTTGAGCGCGAACAGGTTCGCCGCATGCTCCGTGCTGCGGAACTGGTAGGACGTAGTCTGGAAGATCGGCACCGCCACGGCACCCGTGGTGCCATCGTTACGCGGGCCGGCATGCAGCACCATGGTCTCGGGGTTGCTCTTCGCGCTCATCTTTCTCCCTCCTGCTTGGTTTGGCCATGGATAATGGAACATGCTGAGACCCCGCCTTCTTGTGCCGAGATATGTGGGCTGTGCAGTGTCACCACTTCGGCTGCGTTTCAACTCGCAGACGATGTGCTGCACGATCAGTCGCGAGACCTCTGCCGCATGCGTTAGCGGGCCCATGTGGCCGGCGCCGGCGACGATCTTCAGCCGGCTCTGGGGCAGGATCTCAATAGTCTTTCCGAAATGACGCGTGTTGGCAGCGGCGCGTGTTCACCGCGCATGATAAGTACCGGGAAATTGAGTGCCGCATAGGCCTTCGCCGGGGTCGGATCGTCTATGAGGGCCTGGAAGTCCAGTGGGGCCTTGGGCGCCCAGCGGATAAGAGCGTTTTGCACTTCCGGCCGCATTGTCTTCCAAGCGCCGTGACCATTCCAATAATCGACAAATTCGGCGACGCCGATGCGATAGTCACCCGTAGCAATGCAATGACTGACGCGCCTGGCGACCCCCTGGATTTCGGCATATGCCCGGGCGCCGGCTTCCCCCATCTGTCGAAGCAAATGGAAGGCCGACGGTTCGTAGAGTGACAAACTGGCGATCCGGTCCGGCCGACGAAGCGCAATATGCAGGGCCACACCGCCGCCATAGGAGTGGCCAACGAGGTGAACTTTCTCTTCGCTTTCGTCGACGAGCGCGATTGATCTCGCCGCTTCGTCGGCAAGCGCGAACGCATGCTCGCCAGTCCACGGCCCACTGCTTTCACACCCATAGTGCTCAGGCGCTAGCACCACGTAGCCGTCGCCGAGTGCCTCTGAGAGGTAACGCCACTGGCTAGCGTCGGCTCCCGAGCAATGCAGAGCTATCACCTGTCCGCAGCGCGCTAGCTGCGAATGCATAATATTGATGTTCATGACACTATGCCTTGGAGCGAGATATTGATCAGTAGTAGCGGCTGAACACGCGCTCGCGCCCCACCCGACCTTTAACGGCGCCCATGATCTCTGAGCGATCGAGCCCGATATCCTTGAGCTGGCGGTCGCTTAGCGAGCTAAGTTGATTAATCGCCGCCCGCTCGAGGAGCCAGGTGATATAGGCCACCCACCAGCGCTTCAGCGCAGCAGCTAGTCGGCCCGTCCAAGGATGCCCGGTTGTGCCTTGCGCCGCAGTCGGCGCGTTGGAAATCGTGCTCATGATCATCTCCGCTGCTTACGATGTTTGCTGTGGCCGATAGCACCACTGCACCAGCGGTCGGATCGTTCGCGTGGTGGGTCGTGCGTCATTGCAATGCTGGCGTGATCAACCACATTCTGCGCGGCTGAAAAATCAGGCAGAAGTACTGCTGTAGCGTCGTGATGAAAGCGGCGGTGATCGTCTAAATGTCTGGAAATACACTGCAAAGCTCGGCGCAGAATGCGAGCGGGGAAGTTCGGTCGACCAAGTACTAAGGTATTGGCCCGGCGCTTGGGCGAACCTTCGCCGGAATTCACAATCAATCCAGAGCCAACACCATTGCCTTGCAGCCAACTGGTTCGATATTCTTCGCGAGCCTTGCCAGAAATGGACTTGCGGTAACTGCGCCCTCAAGCGCTGCATTCGATTATACCTTGCAGCAATCTCGTGCCATTGCATGAAGGAGCGCCTGAATGAAATTCCTTGTCGTCGACGATCACGTGCTGATCCGTGAGGCGATGCGCGGCGTGATCCTTGAGCTGCAGCGTGACGCTGTTGTTCTGGAGGCGGGAACTTGCGGCCAGGCCATGTCTTTGATCCCGCAGCATGCTGATCTTGCACTCATACTGCTCGATCTCAAATTGCCTGACCGGGACGGATTCGCAGCGCTGGCGGAGCTACGCGAGCGTCATCCGGCGATATCCGTCGTGATGCTCTCGGCCTTTAACGACCGCGACAATGTCGTCAAGGCTCTCGACGGCGGCGCACTCGGCTTCATACCGAAGACGGGCTCACGCGAATTGCTGCTGAGCGCGCTCCGGCTCATTCTTGCGGGCGGGATCTATATTCCTCCCGATATACTGACTCGCGCACCGGCTGCGGCCGCCGCAGCCGGCCAGCCAGCGCCTGCGGAGCGGCGCCCGTCACCCGCCGAACTTGGCCTCACCGAGAGGCAGGCCGAAGTCCTTGCTTTGATGATGCAGGGCAAGAACAACAAATTGATCTGCCGCGCGCTGAATCTGGCCGAGCCAACCGTGAAGAACCACGTGTCCGCGATCCTCAAGTCATTGGGCGTCAGCAATCGGACCGAAGCTGTGCTGGCGGTATCGGCATTAGGTTGGGAGCTCCCACGGTCCGCCGATTGATTGTACTGTTTTCGGGCGGCTCTGGCCGGATGATACCTCGCGAGCCTAT
Source organism: uncultured Alphaproteobacteria bacterium (assembly GCA_963709855.1). GTDB lineage: Bacteria > Pseudomonadota > Alphaproteobacteria > Rhizobiales > Xanthobacteraceae > Pseudolabrys. Next base: position 4,212 of record CAVPXX010000017.1, read on the forward strand.
GGGCCATCCTTCAAGAGTCGGGATATCATCGTGCGCAATGTCATGGGACCGACCGGCTTGTGCAGCAACTGGTGCCCGCTCGCCTGCGCTTCGCGGAGCCGCTCCGGCAAGATGTCGCCGCTGATTAGAAATGCTGGAATCGGCGCGTGGAATGCATTTCGCAGTTGCGCGACGGCGTCGATGCCGGTCCGTCCATTCTTCAAGCGAAAATCGGAGATGATCAGGTCTGGCTTGTTGCGATCAAGGCTTGCAAGCGCATCCTGATCCAACTCGGCGGTGACGACGCGGCAGCCCCAGCTCTTGAGCAGCCCACCTGTTCCATCCAGCACCAGGGCGTCGTCGTCAATGACGACGATGAGCTTGTCACGCAACGGGTCCATCGTCGCTGCCACTGTCGTGGGTGGCCCGACGAAGCTGACACGTCTCGGAACCATCGGCACCGAGACGTAGAAGCGCGAGCCTTTGCCCGGATTGGTGGCAAGGCGGATCGGATGATCCAGCAGTTTGCACAGGCGCTCGACGATGGCGAGACCCAATCCCAGGCCATCGGGGCGGCCCCGCTCCGTCGTCGCAATCCGGTAGAACTCGCCGAAGATGTTGCGCTGCTGATCTTCCGGAATGCCAATCCCGCTGTCGCACACCTCGATGCGCAATCGGTTCCCGGCGCGCCGGCAGCCAAAAACAACGCCGCCGGCCGGCGTGTAATTCACGGCGTTGGAGACCAGATTGAGCAGGATGCGTTCGAGCAGTATGGCGTCGCTACGGACCCAGGCGCTTGAAGGCACCATGCGAAGGCGCAGCCCCTTTTCGCGCGCGGCCGCAGCAAAAGTGGTCTCGATGGACTTCAAAATACTGTTGACCGGGAATTCCGAGATGCTGGCATTGAGCGCCCCTGCATCGAGCCGCGAGATGTCGAGGAGCGCGTTGAACAGTTCGTTCATATTGGCAACGGCCGCTTCGATCCGTACCGCGAGCCGGTTTCGTTCGGCCTGGTCCGTCTCCGCGCGCAGTTGCGCGACGAACAGGTTCAAGGCATGCAACGGCTGACGCAGGTCGTGGCTTGCTGCCGCGAGGAAACGCGACTTGGACAGGTTGGCGACTTGCAGCTGGTGCGTGCGCTCCTCGACCTTATGTTCGAGCGTCGCATAGGAGCCTTGCAGCTGCGTCGCCATTTCGTTTAGCTGTTCGCCGAGCGTCTCCAGCTCGTCTCCCGTCTTGATCGTAATCCGGTGATCGAGTGCTCCGGCACCGATGCGAGCGGCGCCCGCGGTCAACGCCTGGATGGGAACCACCATGAGGCGCGCGAGGAAGAGCGCCGCAAGCAGGGCCAGAACAAGTCCGCCTAGCACAATGATCGAGGAACGCGCGATCGCTGCATAAAGCGGCTCGTTGGCCTCGCCCTCAGGCAGTTCAACGAATACGAACCAGTTGAGCGGGGCCGCCTTCGCATGCGCTGCCAAAACACGTTCGCCAGATACATCAAGTGCGGTGACAGCCTGCTCGGTGTCCGCAGTCTCTGCTCCCGTCAGCGCCGACCGCACTTGTGCAAGCTGCGACAGGTCAGTGTTGCGCAGAACGAGACTGATGTCAGGATGAGCGATAAGCCGGCCTCGGGCGTCCACCACGTAGGCTCTGCCGGTTCGGCCGACACGGATCTGATTGACGACATCCCAGATGAACGTGAGATTCACCTCGGCCACGCTGACACCGGCGTCGCGGCGTGCGCCGGCGACGGCCAGCGTCATGAACGGTTCGGTCCCGTGCCGGAAATTGACGGGTCCATAATAGACCTTGTTTGCGACGGCCTCCTTGAACCGTTCGTCTGTCGAGAAGTTGGTGTTGCCGCCGACCCGGTCCATGGCCTGCCGCGAAAGGCGCAATTGCTCCCGCCCTTGATCATCCAGCAGGGTCAGCTCCGCGATGGCCGGCACCTGGCGCAACAGTCTGATGCCATCGAGTTCACGCTGCTCCATTGCGGGCATCGTCCACGACAGATGGGTCGTCCAACCGAGATGCCCTTCGATGTCCATGATGAATTGGGTGATCTTCGCGGCTGCCGCGCCAGCCTGTTCGTTCTGGGCGCGAATGAGCACGGCGCGATGCTCTTGATAGGTGAACCAGATGTCGACCAGGCTGTTGGTCACCAGCGCCGAACCCGTAACGGCGACGAAAAGAACCACGTATTTCCAGAACAGCGCGCCATGCACCAGCCGCCAGAGGAATGACCTGGCGCCACTGAAGGCCGGTCTCTGAACGAAATCGATCACCAGGCGGCCTCGCGCTTTGTCTTCAACCTCTGGGGCACCGCTTCATTTCATCTGGCTTCGCGATGCCCAGAAGATTTCGCGTTACGTCGAATCTCCTGGGCGAATTCAAACATTGGCCAGCTGGCAACAGCAGGCGACCTGTCGGCCTGGCAACTATATCGTGCTTCGCCAGCGCCGCGGCACAGTGTCTCCCGCCCCCGTAAGACTCGGATCGGTTCGCGATTTGATATAACATCAGTCTCCCCGGAGACGGTTTCATTATGGAGCCCACCATGAACCGGCGCCAGCTTGTGTTTTCACTGGGCGCGGTGGCCGTTATGGGCCCGCAGGCCGTTCTGGCGCAGCCATCGCCCAGCCGGCCGCGGCGTATCGGGCTGATGATGGCCATTGCCGAGAACGATCCTGAAGGCCTGCATCGGGTCCAGACATTCCGCCAGTCACTCGAGGCGGCGGGGTGGACGGAAGGGCGTAACGTCGCCATCGAGGTGGCGTGGTACAGCGGCAACTTCGAGAGGGCTCAGACCGCCGCTAAGGACTATACCGACCGCCAGGTCGATGTCATTGTCGTCAACGGCACGCCGGGCATGGACGCGTTGCGCGCACTCGGCACGAACATACCGGTCGTGTTCGTCGTCGTTAGCGATCCGGTCGGCGCAGGTTACGTACCCAATCTGTCGCGGCCCGGCGGGAACGTCACTGGATTTAGCACGTTCGAGCCGGCGATCGCCGGCAAGTGGCTGCAACTGCTCATGCAGGTGGCGCCCGGTCTGAAGCAGGTGAGTATGCTGCTTGATCCGAAATTCACCGCCTTCAACTCGCTGTGGAAGGCGATCGAGGAAATCGCTCCCCAGGAAGGGATTTCCGCCCATCCTGCTTACGCCAGCAGCCTTCCGGAGATTGAGCGCGCGCTTGATGTCATCTCGAAGCAGGATGCGACCGGCTTGATCGTCAGTCCGAGTCCGGTGAACACGGTCAACCGCAAGCGTCTCATCTCGATCGCCAACGCGAGCCAAATCCCCGCCATCTATCCGTTCCGCTTCTATGTGCAGGATGGGGCTCTGATGGCGTACGGGTTCAATGCGGCCGATCAATTCAGGCGTGCCGCCACCTATGTCGATCGCATTCTGAAAGGCGAGCGGGCCGGGGATCTGCCGGTGCAGGGGCCCAGCCTGTTCGAGTTCGGCATCAATCTCAGGACCGCCAAGGCGATGGGGCTCGCCGTGCCGCAGTCGCTTCTCATCGCGGCCGATGAGATCGTCCAATAGCGCTGGTTCGGCTTCGCGCCCGGTTGCTGCGCGCACCCGTCCATCACTGCGACCAGTACCTAAGTACCGGCCCAGTGCGCGTCCCCGGCACTGCTTTTTGCGCCGAGCTTTACGTTCTGTTTTCAATTGTTTCGCAGAGAGTTCCGTCTTTCCTGCCTCACGGCACGGCAGTACTTCTGCCTGATATCGGAACGGCGGCGGAATGTGGATGCTCATGCAACGCCATTGGAGCTTAGCATGACCCGCACTCAACCAGTCGCCCGTGACACCCGCCCCATGAATTCGATCGTGGTCGTTGGCTCCATTCTCGCAGTGCTGATCCTGCCTGTGTCCGCGAGCGCCGAAGTACCCGGCGCTATTGCTGCGCCGGGCGAAGCCTTGGTTGCAACCTTTCACGCGCAAGGTGCGCAAGTCTATGAGTGTACGGCCGACGCAGCGGGCAAGCTCGTGTGGCAGTTCCGCGAACCGATTGCGACCCTGCTCGTCGATGGGAAGACGGTCGGCCGGCACTATGCCGGCCCGAGCTGGGAACTGGCGGACTGCAGCGCGGTGGTTGGCAAGGTTGCCGGACGCGCTCCCGGCGCAACGCCAAAGGACATCCCACTGTTGAAGCTTGAAGTGGTCTCGCAGCGTGGAGGCAGCCTCGCCGACGTCACCACGATCCAGAGGCTCAATAGCAAGGGCGGCGTGGCCGATGGTCCCTGCGAGCCGGCCGGCGCATTCCTGAGCGTGCCGTATTCGGCGGACTATGCGTTCTACAGGAAGGCGCGCTGGTCGCTAATTCCGTACACGACACCCAATGTGGAGCCGCCGCCTGCCTACCGTGATTGATCTGATGACTACGTATTCCTGATTGAAAACACCACGATGGAGACAGCGTTGAGGGGAATCACTTTGGGAGAATCCAAATTTAGCGGTTGCTCCGTCCTGCGACAGCGGTAGCGAGCGACCGTTCCCTTGCCCAATCACTGGCTATCCGTGCGAGGGCGATCTTTCCCATCTATGCGAAGACTACGGTTGCGCTCGCAAAGGCGGCTTATCGCCACAGTCCGAGGAAAATTTACTGGAATACCCATGACCTACACAGCAAATCAAAAGATCTGGCCTCTTACGTTAGTTACAACCCTCCACAGCGCAACGCGATTGTGAAGAAGGTCGGCATTTTGCGGCGCATCTTTGGCGCTATTCTTGACGCTATGCATGAGTCGCGTCGGAGGCAGGCCGAACGAGAAATCGCAAACTTCGTCGCGCGGCAGGGTGGGCGTATGACTGATGACCTCGAGCGTGAGATGACGCGTCGCCTGTTCACGTCGAACTGGAGTCCTCGCGAATGAAAGACGGCAATCAGTGAGGATCTTTACCCCGTCGCCGCTTGGAGTGTTATTGTGACGCGCCTTTGCGGCGCGAGCAGCCAGCGCATGTCTGATTTTGGTCATTCGCTACTGATCCATTCCGCACCGTGCTTACCAATGTCCGTGAGCAAGCCGATCACCGGCATCGCCGGCTGTTGCCCTCGCGCTGAGCCTTATCGATCATTCTCTTGCCCTGTCTTGGCTATTAATGTCCGCTTTGGGTTGGCGGACAAACCATCGCGGGCCAAAATCCAAATTCGTCCGTTGTTACACCAATAGCGGACATACGCGGGTGCGGCTGGAATGTCCGCTAAGCGCCAAAAGCAGATATACCACTCGTGCAGTGTTATTCCTGACCTCGCAATTCGACGATTGGCCTGCGCCAACACGAGCCAATTGACGCCGAGCCGCGATGATCAGCGGATTGCGCTGCTGCTAACGATCAAGCTATTTAGCCACGATGTGGTTGGCGCGGACCACGTCACCCCAGCGCTTGATCTCGCTCTTAAGCAATGCACTCGCGGCCTCCGGCGTTTCTTGGTCGGCCGGATATTCGTCCATGCCGCCGTCCGCATAAGTCTTGCGCACCTTGGGATCGGCGAGCGCGACGCGCAGCGCGGCGTTGAGCTTATCGATGATCGGCCGCGGCGTGCCGGCCGGCGCCAGGAGCATGTGCCAGAAATCGATATCGAGGTTCTTGTAGCCGAGCTCGGCCATCGTTTTCAGCTGAGGCAGGCCGGCGAACCGCTTGGTGCCGATGACGGCATAGGCTTTGAGCTTGCCGGATTTGACCAGCGGCTGGGCGACCACGGCCGAGATCGGACCCAAGTCCACTTGCCCGCCCAGTAGATCGACGAGCGCCGGACCCGCGCCGCGATAAGGCACCTGGGTGACCTTCACACCGAGCTGCTGGAAGACCAGCACCTCGCCCAAATGACCGAACGAGCCGACGCCGGGATGTCCGACCTTGGTCGTCCGGCCGGGCTTTTTCATCCAGCGCAAAAGCTCGTCGAAATTGTTTGCCGGCAGGGTCGGACGCCCCGCTATCGTATTGATCGTGGTATTGACGAGCCCGATCGGGACGAAATCCTTCTCCGCGTCGAACGTGTGATTCGGATAAAGCGCCATGCCAGCCGCCAGCGCGTCCTGATGCAGCAGGATGGTGTAGCCGTCGGGATCAGCATGGGCAGCCTTGTCGGCGGCAATCATGCCGCCGGCTCCGCCAATATTTTGGATCACGATCGTCTGGCCCAGCGCTTTCTGCATGGCGTCTTGGATGATGCGTGCCGTAGCGTCATCGGCGCCGCCGGGCGGGAACGCCACGATCATAGTGACAGGACGACTTGGATAGGTTTGGGCCAAGGCTGCGCTGGTCGCCAAAGTGCATGCAGCAAAAAACGCCGCCACGAACGTGCGGGCAAAAATCATTTTGTCCTCCCCTGTGGCGCTTATTGTTTTCGTTCTGAAGCGCCCTTATCGCCCCTGCTAGGAAGGTAGCA
>CAVPXX010000018.1:0-27945 GCA_963709855.1 uncultured Alphaproteobacteria bacterium
CGTTCGCGCCTTGCACCCAAACGTAAATCATTATTAAGGGGGCGAGCCGGAGCGCAAGGAGCAGCCATCGATTGCCCCACATCACAATCTCCCCGTAATCAGCCAGCTGACGCTTTGGTCGCCCTGGCGAAACCTTGAACCGCAGTGTGAAATATTCGACCAAATATTGCTGCAGGGATTGATCCTAATCAAAACGCAGCTTGGACTAGCCTTTTATAGGCTACTCTACTGGCAGGCACAGGGAATAGCCGGCGGCGTGCATTGTGAAACACGAACCGGCAGCCAAGTCCCCACTAACACTTGTTATGCGTATCACGCTCGCTGCCATGCATCTTTGAAAATCGTATACTGGAATTCGTCATGAAGCTGTCGTCCTGGATTATGGCAGCGCGTCCGCGAACGCTTAGTCTTTCGATGACGCCGGTAGCGGTCGGCGCGGCTTTAGCTTGGGCCGCAAATAGACAAATTCATGAATTGGCTGTGCTGGCGGCGCTCATCGGCAGCATTTCATTCAAATCGGTACCAACCTGCACAACGACGCGATCGATTCCGAGCGCGGAGGCGATGGGCCCGATCGCATCGGACCGCCGCGCGTGACCGCATCCGGATTGTTAAGCGCCGGCAACGTGAAACGCGGCGCGTATGCGTGCTACGCCGTGGCAGCGCTCATGGGATTATATCTGGTCGTCGTCGGCGGCTGGCCGATTCTCTTGCTCGGTATTCTGTCGATTCTGTCGGGCTGGGCCTACACCGGCGGCCCACTGCCAATTGCCTATACGCCGCTGGGAGAATTGTTTGTCGTGGCCTTTTTCGGTGTTGCCGCGGTATGCGGCACCTATTGGCTTTGCGCTGATTATTTCGGCTTAGCGGCGCTTGAAGCCGGTCTGGCGCTCGGCTTACTGACTGGGGCGGTTTTGCTGGTAAATAATTACCGCGACGTCGAAGCCGATGCGCGGGCGGGGCGCAGGACGCTCGCCATCGTGGCGGGCCCCCAGGGGACGGCATGGATTTATACCGGCCTAATGTTGCTGCCCTTTGCACTGCTGCTCGCGATTGGCCATGCGCTGCCACGCGGCCATGTGTGGCCGGCGCTGGTCGCGTTACCGCTGGTATGGGCGTTGATCTACCGTTTTATGCATGAGCCGCACGGTCGCGGATTAAACCGGATTCTGGTGTGGACCGTGCAAATCCAGTTGTTGTTCAGCGTGTTGCTCAGCATCGGATTGATCCTATGATACAGATCAATGCAATCGCAAAGAGTTTATCTATATCTGTACTTCAAATTTGTGCCGGCCTTCGAGCGGAGTAGATTTTAGCCATGACACTACGCAAAGGCATTTACGTCGTTCCCACTGACCGCTGGTACATCGAGAGGACGGTGTGGTTGATCGCCGGTGTGGTTCTGCTGACCAGCACGCTGCTGGCCGCGCTGGTCAATCCGCTGTGGATCCTCGGGGTCATTGCGACCGGACTTGTCTCCATCAATGTCGCGCTGACCGGCTTCTGCCCGATCGGCAATGTGCTGTACCAACTCGGCTTCAAGCCGAGGCTAGGGACGCCGAACCGCTGGAACCTTTATTTCCTGCAGACCGACAGCTGGTATCTCGAACGGCGCATCTATGTGACGGTCGGGGTCAATATTACGCTCGGCTCGATTTTGTTCCTGGTGCACAGCCCATGGTGGGGCCTATTCACCGGTTTCGTCGGCGCCGCTATGGTCTGGTTTGCCGCGACGGGCCTTTGCATCTTGGCCAACGTTTTGTACTGGATCGGTGCCGAACCGCGACTGAATCCGGGGGCCCTGAGTTCAGGTCGCGGAAAAGAAAGTACGATTTCGCCCGCGCATGTCAGCGGTGACTAAAAGCACGCTTGACGCATTGCGCTCATTGCACCCGATGAAGGCGTGCGTCCGACAGCGCCAGCGCCGCCTCTTGCTCGTCGGCTTACTGCCAAATGCTACCTTTTCATTGCGTCCAATATCGATTGCATCGACGTGGGCAGTTGCACTGTCGATGGCACCGGCACGGAAGCAGAGTTCGCAGTTTTATTTTAACTGGTGGTGAATTGGCGCGCCCGAAGAGATTCGAACTCCTGCCCCCAGATTCGTAGTCTGATGTTCTGTCGCGCGACTATGTCTGTGCCGCGCCGGCATCAGCGCAAACGCCGTCTCCAGCGGGTGCCAAGGTCTCCTTCATCAATCTGAAGGACGGCGCCAAGGTGACGAGCCCATTCCTATTGCAGTTCGGGCTATCCGGGATGGGTGTTGGTCCAGCCGGCGTAGAAAAGCCGAACACCGGCCACCACCATCTGCTGATCGATACCACGTTGACGGTGGGACAGATGAACGCGCCGATTCCGGCCGACGAATAACCACAAGCACTTCGGCGACGGCCAAACCGAAACCATGGTCACCCTGCCGAAAGGCAAGCACACTCTACAATTTGTGCTCGGCGACTGGACCCACATCCCGCACGTGCCGCCGCTGATGTCGACGCCGATCACCATCGCGGTGTGCTAGACGGCAACTGCTCGTGCTCGCCCCGGCGTCATTGCGCCACTCGATGGAGGCGGGCTCAGAGAACTCGGCTGGGTCGAGGGCCGCAGCGTCAGGATCGAGTATCGCTGGGCGGATGGTATCGTCGAGCGCGCCGGCGAGATCGCGCTAATATCGTCCATTGCTATTCTTGCATGCTACTTTCAGCCTCGGTTCTGCTCGCCCAACGCGTACGGATGGCTTCTTCGCGCTCCATCATGTCGAGCTGCTCGTCGATCATCTTGATCGCCTCTTCCACTTCGGGCAGCAGCACTTTCTCCAGCGCACGTGCTCGCCGCTCGGTGCGGCGATATTCGCGCGCAATTCGATTGAGATTGCCGGTGCGCGCGGCCAAGTCGGCCGAGGCCCAGAGTAGCGTTTCGAAGGCGGCACGGCAGGCTTTGACCTCCGGCGACGGATCGATCGCGGCGGTGACCGGCGCTTCCGGTTTTGGCGGCTCGCCCGCCGACAGCATGACCAGGCCTAGAAACAAGGTCCGCTCGGTATCAGGGATCACCGGCGGCGCCGGCGGCGGATAGAGTTGAAGATGATCAAAACCGTGGCGCTCGACGGCGGCGGCGAGCGCTTGCGCTGCGCGCTTGGTGGCGGCGACGAGCTCATCGCTGCGTTCCTGGTAGAGCTTCAACTGCCGCAGCATCTCGGCCGCCAGCAGCATGCGTTTTTCGTCGAGGAACTCATAGCCCTGCCGCATCAGCTTGCGCTCGTCGGCAAGCTCGATGGCCGTGCTGCGGGTCGGCGTCACCTCACGCATTGGCGCGGCCCTTCGCGGGCTTCCCAATATATTGCGCGATCTGAGCGTCCGACAGCCGCGTCAATTCGCTCTTCGGCAGCAGCGAGAGAACCTTCCAGCCCGCCTCCATGCTCTGCTCGAGCGTGCGGCGGCCGGCCTGGCGGATTAGCACATTCTCAAACTGATCGGCGAAGTCGAGATAGTTGAGGTCGAGCGGCGTCAGCCCGTCGCGCCCGACCACACTCGCCAGCACGCGCACGCGGATCGCCTTCGCATAAGACGCATAGAGCTGATTGGCCAGCGCCGGATGATCGGGATGCGAATAATCCTTGCCGATGCCTTGCCCCATCAGGCGCGACAGGCTCGGCAACACATTGATCGGCGGAAACACGCCTTTGTGGTCGAGCGCCCGGTCGAGCACGATCTGGCCTTCGGTGATGTAGCCGGTGAGATCGGGGATCGGATGGCTGATATCCTCGGCGGGCATAGTCAGGATCGGCAATTGCGTCACCGTGCCTTCGGCACCGTGGATGCAGCCAGCGCGCTCGTAAATCGAGGCGAGATCGGAATACATGTAGCCGGGATAGCCCTTGCGGCTCGGCACTTCGCCGTGGCTCGCCGAAACCTCGCGTAGCGCTTCGCAATAATTGGTCATGTCGGTCATGATGACCAATACGTGGCGGCCCTCTTCGGCGGCAAGATATTCGGCCGCAGTGAGCGCGAAACGCGGCGTCAACAGGCGTTGCGTCGAGGATTTGCTCGCGAGATTAAGGAACATTGCGATGTGGCCGAGCGCGCCGGAATCCTGCATGGCACGGCGGAAAGTTTCCGCCGTATCGTGGCCGATGCCGATGCCAACGAAGACGATGGCGAAAGCTGCCGCGCCCTCGCTACGCAGCCGTGCGTTCTGCGCGATGTCGCTCGCCAGTTGATTGTGCGGCATGCCGCCGGCGGAGAACAGCGGCAATTTCTGCCCGCGCACCAGGCTGTTCATGAGGTCGATTGCCGTGACGCCGGTTTCGATGAACTCGCGCGGCAAATCGCGTTGCGTCGGATTGATCGGGATGCCGTCGATGCGGAAGCGCTTGCGCGCGGCGACCGGCGGGCCGCCGTCGGCCGGCTCGCCGACGCCGTTGAATACCCGGCCGAGTAGGCCGGGACCGACCGCGAAATGCAAGGGCTCGCCGAGAAAGCGTACGCGCACGTCCTTGAGGCCGATGCCGATGGTCGATTCCAGCACCTCGACCACCATGGAATCCTTGTCGAGCGACGCAATGCGGCCGAGCTTGGGCGGCAATCCCTCGCTGTGGATTTCCACCGCCTCGTTCAGGCCGACTTCGACATTGCGCCGCAGGAACAGCAGCGGGCCTTCGATCGCGGTCGCCGTGCCGTGCACTGAGAGTTCAGGGTACATGTGAGGCCTTTCTCAATGACGCCATGGCGGCCTCGACGCCTTCGCTCAGGTCGGAGAATTTCTCGATATTACCCTCGCCGATCTCCTCGCCCATGCGCTGCAAGCGGCGCAGCACGTCGAGCTCGCCGATGCGCGGCGGCGGAATGCCGTTTTCGAGCGCGGCTTCCGCCAGCGCGACGAACCGCAAAATGAGCTTGAGCATGGCGGTCTGCCGCTGCGGCGAGCAGTAACGGTCGACTTCCGAGAATGCCGACTGGCGCAGGAAGGCCTCGTTCACCAAGTCGGCGCAGAGCAGCGTCAATTGCTGCGCCGGTGGCAGCGCATCCTTGCCGACGATCCGGGCCATGCGCTCGAGATCGGCCTGGCGTTCCAACAGCTTCAACAGCCGTTCGCGATGGGCATACCATTCGGAATTGCCGTGCTCGGTCCACCAGGCGGCAAAGCGGCCAGCGTTCTCCGAATAGGATTGCAGCGGGTGAATGGCGGGAAAGAAGCGAGCCTGCGCGCGCTCGCGGTCGAGCCCCCAGAACGAGCGCACGTAGCGCTTGGTGTTGCTGGTGACGGGCTCGGAGAAATCGCCGGCCGGCGGCGAGACCGCGCCGATGATGGTGAGCGACCCGTCGCGGCCGCCAAGCGTCTTCACTTTCGCCGCGCGTTCGTAGAATTCAGCCAGCCGCGAACCGAGATAGGCCGGGTATGCCGATTCGCCCGGCAATTCGCCGAGCCGGCCGGACACTTCCCGCAATGCCTCAGCCCAGCGGCTGGTTGAATCAGCCATCAGCGCGACATTCAAGCCTTGATCGCGGAAATATTCGCCGACGGTGACCGCGGTGTAGATGCTGGCCTCGCGCGCCGCCACGGGCATGTTCGACGTGTTGGCGATGATGATGGTGCGCTCCATCAAGCCGCGCTCGCTGCGCGGATCAGTGAGGCTGGGAAACTCGTGCAATACCTCGGCCATTTCGTTGCCGCGCTCGCCGCAGCCGACATAGACGATGACGTCGGCGTCGCACCATTTCGCCAGTGTCTCTTGCAGAATTGTTTTGCCGGTGCCGAAACCGCCGGGGATCGCCGCTTTTCCGCCGCGTGCCACCGGGAATAATGTGTCGAGGATGCGCTGCCCGGTGATCATCGGCTCATCGGCGGGCAGACGCTCGGCCACCGGCCGCGCCAGGCGCACCGGCCAAGGGTGGAAGAAGCCGATTTCATGCTTGGCGCCGGCGGCATCGCGAATCGTGCACTGCACAGCATCCGGGTCGTACGAGCCTTCACCAACTATCTTCTCGACGGCGCCGCCGATATTTGGTGACAGCAGGCAGAGCTGCTTCACGCCGCCAGGCAATTCGCCGATCGGCGTACCGGCTTTCAGTATGTCGCCGGCTTTGACCAACGGACGAAACGCGATCTTGCTGCCGCTTGTGTCCTTATCGAGCGGGCGCAGCAGGCCGTCGAAAATGTGTCCGAGCAGGCCGGGCCCAAGCCGCACCGCCAGCGCGCCGCCCGGCCCGTGCACGGCGTCACCCGGACGCAGGCCGGTAGTGTCCTCATAGACCTGGCCGACCAGCTCATCGCCCTTGAGGCGGATCACCTCGCCGGGCCGGCGCTGAGACCCGACCTCGATCGCCTCGCCCAGGCGGAATTCGCCTTGCGTGAACTCGGGCGTGCAGCACCGGGCCACCGACCCAGCGGATAACGGCTTCGCTCATGGTGCCGCTCCGATCTCGTCGAGCAGCAATGCTGCGATGGTGGTTGCGTCGGCGAGCAGGCCTTGCGGCGTGGCGTCAAGGACAGCCTGATCGGCGCTGATGCGAAGCCCTGCGGTCATGTCGCCGGCTTGGAAGGTCATCTGCGCGCCGTCGCCGACCGTCGCGATGAATTGTTTTTGCTCAGCCGGGCTCCAATCAGGCGGATACTCGACGCGCCAGATGCCGGACGCCAGCCGATCGTTGCAAAGCCGCGCGATCGCCGCAGTCCATTGTTGGCGGCTCTCGTGCTCGCGCCAACGCTGGTCAAGTGCCTCGCGCAGCAGCGGCAAGGCATCGCGCACCGCCTGCGCCGCCTGCTGCTGCGCGCGCCTGCGCGATTCGGTATCGAGCTGGGCCTTGGCACGTGTCATCCGGCGCGCGCCTTCCTGGCGCAATTTCTCGATCGCTTCGCGCACTTGGCCGCGCGCAGAGGCGCGCGCCTGCGCCAGAGTGCTTTGCGCGTCGCGCTGTGCGCCTTCGGCGATGGCGCCGTTTTCGTCGGCCAGTTGCTGCTCGATCTCGCGCACCAATGCGTCCGATTGCTGCGAGGGGATGAGACTGACCGGGCTCATTCTTCGATCCCCAAAGCGCGCCTGAGCTTCCTCGCCAGATCGGGCAGCGGTGTGCGCATCCGCACATCCGGGATGATCGCGAGTGCGGGTGCTGCGGCGATCAGCGCCGCCTCGAGCTCGGCTGTCGGCACATGGTGCGCGAGTTCAGCGGTCATGATCACCAGCGCCGCTTGCTTGCGCGCGTCATTCAAGGCGTCGTCGGCCGCGTCCGGCGCCGCCACGACGGTCTTGACGCCGGTCAGGCGGAAGCCCGTGGCGGACAGTTCGTCGCCGATGAAGACGGCGGCACCCATGTCAGCCGGCCCGGTTGAGGATCAGCACAGCGACGATCAGCCCGTAGATGGCGATACCTTCGGCGAGGCCGACCAGGATCAGCACGCGGCCGAGCAATTCCGGTTTCTCGGCCAGCGCGCCGACGGCGGCGCTGCCGACCACGGCAACCGCATAGCCGGCGGCAAGCGTGGCAAGGCCGGCGGCGATCGCCGCCGACATCATGGCCCAGGGCGCGACCGCAGCATTGCTGGCTGCGGGCGCGGCGGCTTGCGCTACTGCCGGCGCGATTTGCAGCAGCAGGAAGGTGACGCCGACCGCGGTGATCGCGGCCGCCGCCAATATCAGCGCGGGGATTTTCAGGTTCGCTCGCATCATATGCCCCCTATGTTTGGCTCTGGAAGCGTTTTGGCGATCACCGGCGGCGGCAGCGGCTTAAACTCGCGACCGGCGCCGGTGAGGAAGCGGATGAAAAATTCGAACAGCAGTAGGCGCGTGGTCTGGATGCTGACCACCACGCCTTCGAGTGCAATGATCAGCACATTGCCGACCGCCAGCACGATCCAATAGCCGTATCGACCGCTCGCGCTTGCCATCTCCAGCACGGCGACCGAAAGGCCGGCATGGGCGAGCGCGAAGGCGCCGATGCGTGCGAACGAAACGGTATTTACTAGCAGCCGCAGGGTCTGCTCGACGAATTGAGCGGCCGCGCCGGCCAGTGCCGACAGCCTTTCCCGTTTCGCCAGCGCTGCGGCGCCGAGCACGAACCAGGACGCGCCGAATGCAACCACCAGCAGACCTTCGCGCCGCAGTGGCGACAGCAACAGGCCGGCATAGGCAATGAGCAGGCCGAAGCGGTGCGCCCACCAATGGACGGCTTCGCCTCGCCAATGCATCTGAATGGCGTCGAGCAAAAGGCCGATCGCGATAATCACCATGCCCGCCGCGATGCCGGCCACCAGCATGGTGATCGGATCGTTGAGCGGCCGCATCCAGAGCGCCGGAATGATGTCCTCGCGGCAGAACACGCTGCCAAACAAGGCGCCGAACAACATCGCCATGAGGCCTCCCGGAATCAGCATGCGGGTGAGCGGCACGCGCCGCCCTAGCACGAGGCCGGCGATGAACACGATGGCGCCCTGCCCGACATCGCCGAACATGAAGCCGAAAATTAACGAGGCGATGACCGCCAAGATCTGGCTCGGATCGCTTTCGTTGCGGCCGGGCGTACCGAGCATGCGCGCGAACACTTCGAAGGCGCGCGCCCAGCCCGGATTGTGCAGCACCAGCGGCGGCGTCATTCCCGCCGGCGCTTCCGCGAAGTGCAAGATGTAGCGCACACCGCCGGCATCGAGCGCGCGGCGCAGCTCCTTGTCGGCGACGTCGCTGGTCCAGCCGGTGACCCAGGCCAGCCGCTCGCTGCCGCGCAGTTCCTTGGCATGCGCGTTCAGCCATTCGATCACCGCGATGTCGGCAAGTGCCGCTGCGATGGACAGCCTTTGCGAGAGTACGGACAGCTGCGCGGTGACGTCGGCGCGTTGCTGCGACAACGCCGCCAGCCGCTCTTCGATCGCCGCGATAGCCTCATGCGCCGAGGACGGCAGCCAGGCCGGCAGCGGCACCACGCGGCCTTTCAGCCCGGCAAGCTGTGCTTCGATCTCGGCAATATCGGCCGCGCGACCGACCACCAGCACGTAATTGCCGTCAGGTGTCTGCCACGGCTTGAACAGCACGAGCGCCGGCAGCTCGCGCAACAGCGTGCCGGCCGGCAGCACCAGCAGGCGCACCTGCAATTTCGGCCCGGCACCGGCGAGCAGATGCAAATCCGGCCACGAGTCCGCCGTGCATTGCAGCGCCGCGCGTAATTGCTCGAGATCGGCCGCCTCGCGCGCCAGCCGCTCGCTCACCGCAATGATCGGATCGACCGCGGCCGCCCATTCGGAGAGCCGCGCGCGCGCCGACTTCAACGTCTCGCTCAAAAGCTCCGGCCGGCGGCCAACGGCGGCGGCGGGTGCCGGCCAGTAGTTCTGATAATGACGGGCGAGTTCGCGGTGCGCTTTGAGTTCGCCCTCGAGGCCGGGGAACAGCAGCGGGTCGGTGGCGCGGCCGCGCGCCTCCAGTTCGACCGCGCCGGTGCGAGACAGACATTCCACGACGTGCGCCAATTCCTTATGCACGGTCACCAACTCGAACCATTGCGCGGCGATCGGCCGAAGGCTCATGCGGCCTCCTGCGCCGGTTCGAACAACCGGCGGCGCACGAGGGCACCGCGCAGGCGCTCGAGATCGAGCGCCACCAGCGCGAGATGGCAGAACACAGCGACGGGCGTTCCGCCGTGGCGCCGGAACATGCGGGTGATTTTCTGCGCCAATTCGCGGCGATAGGGCGCGCTCACGTCCTGTGGCCCGGCGCGGTCAAAACGCGCGACATAAGCTTCGACGGTTTCGGCCAGCGTCAACAGCGCGTGGCGTTCGGCGGCGCCTTGCGGCCAGAGCGAGCGCCAATGCGCATACCAACGCAGGATCAGTGTCTGCTGGCGCTTGGGTGCCGGCAATAATACTTTGAGCGGGGATTTTTCCAATGCCGTGCGCCGCTCGCTTTCCAGGAACGCGACAAGGCCGGCATCTTGTTTCGCCCAGCGCGGCGCCTCGCCTTTGAGCAATGCATCGATCGCCGGCAGATCGGGAAATGGCGCGGTCCACGCGATAGCC
This sequence comes from uncultured Alphaproteobacteria bacterium, assembly GCA_963709855.1. Taxonomy (GTDB): domain Bacteria; phylum Pseudomonadota; class Alphaproteobacteria; order Rhizobiales; family Xanthobacteraceae; genus Pseudolabrys. The sequence goes on from CAVPXX010000018.1 coordinate 9,997, forward strand.
GGCCGCCAATCCGCCGCGCTCCAGCCGGTGACCTCCGCGACATAGTCGCGCCAGCCCGTGCGCAGCACGCGCTCGATGGCATGACTCGACATTCCAGCGTTGAGGCGCTCGGTGAAACGCCGCAATGAAGTTGCGCGCGAGCGTTCGATGAACTGATCGAGCGAGCGCGCCCCCTCGAGTGCGCGCCAGTCGCCTTCGGTCAGGCGTTCGCCGTGGCGCGCCTGCAACCGCGCCTGCACATAGCTCCAGGGCGGGTGAATGCTCATGGTCAACCGGTAAGCTTGGCGGCGACGCGTCGCGTGGCTGCGCTGAGTACCGCCGTATCGGATGGCTGATCGGGGTCCACGCCGTTCTCCGCCTGCGAGGCTCCTAGCTTTTGGATGTCGCGGTCGATCTTTTGCAGATAGGCCGTGTGCAGTTTTGAGATGCAGCGGTCAGCGCGGCGCGCCAATGCGGCGGCCTGCGCGCGCGTCTCGGTCAGCAGGCGCTCGGCGTCGGCCGCACTCTTGCGCAGTGCCTCAACGCCCTCGCGCTCGGTCTTGAGCACGCGCTCGATCGCGGCCACCACCGGGTCGCTGTGCGGCTCATCTGTTTGACTGGCCATCGCCATTGTTTCAATCGAAACGGTTGAGGGACAAATTCCGATGCTAGCTAGGCTATCCCGCCCAGTTGGCCTCTATCATTGTCCAAAATCAATTCCTTTGCTGAACGCCTATTCTTGCCGGTAATAGTTTCAGGGATTTTTGAGCGAATAGATGTAGGCCACGACGTCCCAGATTTGTCGATCGCTGAGTATAGGCCATGACGGCATGGCGCTGCCCTGGACCCCATCTCGGATGGCAACGTAAATCCTCGGCGCACTTGACTTGTCCGACCATGGCGGCGTCGTGAGATCGGCTGGTGGCGGATTCATCCCCTCTCGACGCTGGCCGCGGCCGTCGCCATTGATCCCGTGGCAAATCGCACAATTGGCGAAGTAAATGACGCGACCAGCTTGCTTTGCCTCGCGCGACGTCAACAATCCGGCCGGCATTTCTGGCAAATTGCGCTCACATCCCGAAATGGTGAGTAAGATCGCGAATAGGGTAATGCCGGTCCTCACTCCCGGTTTCGGGAAGCATCGTGTAGCCAAGGCTTTGCACCTCGCGCACAATAGTCTCTACAAGCCCGTCAAGCCCGGCTTCGACCGCGCTCGATCGAACCACACTCAAATCAATTGTGTCCGGTTCGAGCCCTAACAACGTAACACTGGCTGGATAGCAATCCATCAGGCGTGCGGCATCCAGAACATCGGCGACCCCGACCTGGTGCGGTGATAGGCGCTCGCGCACGGCATCCATCACGTCCTCCCCGTCGATCCGGACTAGCGTTCCTGGCGGATTGTCGGTGCGAACCGCATCGACAAGGATAACGCGTTCCAATTCTGCAAGCAGGCCGAGAAGGGAAAGCCCGAGCGTCCCTCCGTCTTCCAGGTGAACGCCCGACGGGATACGATAGTTGCGCTCAACGCGGGCGACCGCAGCGGCGCCAAGCCCGTCGTCGCCAAGCAAGACATTGCCGAGCCCCAGTACCAAAAGGCGGATCGCCTTTTCCGCAGGTTCTCGTGCGGCTGTGTTGCTCACGACATGCCTGTTTTTCGCTTTGACAGGAACTTGTAGCCGGAAACAATCGAGTCAAACGTTCCGATGCGCTCAGCGATCGACGCAAGGATGACAAAGTAGATGTGCATCACCGCAAATACCATCACAACCCACATTCCGATATGATGGATCAACCGCGCCATCTGCAGCCCGCTAAATAACGGTATCAAAAAATTGAACACCTGGAACGGTGAGCCGGGCGAGGCATCGACCGTGTAAAGGGCAAGGCCGGTCGCTACCAAAAGCAGATAGACCCCGTAGATCATGGCGTAGCTCGAACCTGCCAGTGCGTTATGGCCAGCGCACTCCTCCGCTTCGCGTCGCATGAAGGAATAGAACATCATGGCTTCCCAGAAGCTGCGAAGCCGCTCAGCCCCGAACGGCATGAGCTGGGTCAACCGCGCATAATCGTTGCCGGCGAACATCCAATAGATGCGCACAAACACCGACAACGTGAACACGATTGCGGCATACAGATGCACGACGCGCACCGTGCCCATCACGAAATGGTCTCGTGCCGGACCCGCAACGCCAATGAAGGGATGGCCGATATAATAGCCTGTTGCCGACAATACGATGAATGAAAAAAAGATCAGCCAATGCGTCAGCCGCACTGGCAGCTCCCAGATATAGAGCCGCTCGGTATCGGTGCTTTTGGTAAGCGGTCCCGCCATAACACTCACATCACCCGCACCCGGGCCAACTCGCGTTTGGTCGCATCGACGACATGCACGCCGCAGGCCATACAAGGATCGAATGAATGCAGCGTTCGCAAGATTTCCAGCGGCTGCTCCGGCTTGGCGACCGGGGTGCCCACGAGGGCGGCTTCATAGGGCCCGGGATGTCCCAGCGCGTCGCGCGGGCCGGCATTCCAGGTGCTGGGCACCACGCACTGGTAGTTCACGATCGACCCGTTGCTAATATGCACCCAGTGGCCAAGTGCCCCGCGCGGCGCCTCATGGAAGCCGGCGCCAAAGCAATCGCGCGGCCAACTGCTCGGCTCCCACTTGGAATTATCCTGGACGCGATAGTCGCGGCGAGCCATGTTCTCGGCCAAGTCCCGCACCCAACCGTCCATCAACTCGACCAGCACTTGCGCTTCGACCGCGCGCGCGGCGATGCGGCCGAGGGTGGAGAACAGCGCCTCGGGGCCGACGCCGAGGGTCGACAGGGCCTTGTCGATCAGAACCTTAACGCGCGCTGGCTCTCCCGTTTTGTAGGCGACCAGCATGCGGGCCAGCGGTCCGACCTCCATCGCCGCGCCGTCGTAGCGCGGGGATTTCAGCCAACTGTATTTCTGCGTGACATCCAACCTCTGGAAAGGCGGCTTCGGCCCGGTGTAGTTGGGCTTGGTCTCGCCGTTGACCGGGTTAAGTCCAGCGTCGTTGCCGACCGAATAGTCGTACCAGGAATGGGCGATCTGCTCGGTAATCTTGGTACGATCGACCGTCTCGATTTCTGCCAGATCGCGACCACGGATGACGCCCGCCGGCTGGAGAAACTGTGGATTTGCGCCGTCGTCGTGCGGATAATCGCCATACGCCATGTAATTGCCGATGCCGGCGCCGATCGATGCCCAGTCCTTGTAGTAGGAGGCAATGGCGAGCACATCCGGCAGGTAGACGCGGCTGACAAAAGACAATCCATCGGCCACAAGCGCATCAAGGGCCGCGATCGTGTCCATATTGAGCGCTGATTGGGAGTCGGGATCAACCGGGGTCGCTATTCCGCCGACCAGGAAGCTTTGCGGGTGTGGGTTCTTCCCACCAAGGATGGCATGGATCTTGATAAAGCGGCGCTGGAAGTCGAGGGCCTCCAGATAATGTGCCGCCGCCATTAAGTTGGCCTCGGGCGGCAGCCGATATGCGGGGTGACCCCAATAGCCATTGGCGAAAATGCCGAGCTGGCCGCGCTGGATGAAACGCGCAATGCGGCTGCGCACCTCGGAGAAATAATTCGTGCTCGACAACGGCCAGTCCGAGATCGACTGGGCGAGCGTTGAGGTTTTGGCCGGATCAGCATCGAGCGCACTCATGATGTCGACCCAATCGAGCGCGTGCAGATGATAGAAATGGACCACATGATCGTGGACGTTTTGCGCCGCCATGATCAGGTTGCGGATCAATCTGGCATTGGGCGGCGGCACCGCGCCGATCGCATTTTCCACGGCGCGAATAGAAGCCATGGCGTGCACCGTGGTGCACACGCCGCAGATGCGCTGGGCGAAAGCCCAGGCGTCGCGCGGATCACGGCCGCGCAGAATCAATTCGATGCCGCGGAACATCGTCGACGACGACCACGCCTCTTTCACAGCGCCGCCATCGACTTCCGCTTCGACGCGAAGATGGCCTTCGATCCGCGTGACAGGATCGACAACAATATGCGCCATCACTCAGCCTCCGAACCATCTTTGCTTGCAGAGCGGCTTCCAATTCGATGGCGCACCACTCTCGCCGACGCCATGCAGCACCGCAGCTCCCGCTACAAGACCGGTAAGTCCAAGCCCGACAGGATCGACCCACTCCCCAACATTGAAGCCGGCGACATTGGGAAGCCGGCCGTAGAACGGCGTCATCGTGTCCCAGAAATTAGGCTCGGCGCAGCCGATGCAGGGATGCCCGCAGCCGATCGGCCAGTTAGTGCCTTCGTTCCAACGCACGACCGGACAGTTCTGCGAGGTCGCCGGCCCTTTGCATCCCATCTTGTAGAGGCAGTGGCCATGACGATGCGCCTCGTCGCCCCATGCTTCGACGTATTGGCTAGCATCGAAATGCGCCCGTCGCTCACAATTGTCGTGGATCGTTTTGCCATAGGCGAACAGCGGACGGCGATATCGGTCAAGCGGCGGCCACCGCTTTAGGGTCATGTAATAGACGATCAATGCGGTAATGTTTTCGGCATTGGCCGGGCAAGCCGACAGGTTGATGAGGTTCTTGATGCCGGGCACTGCGTCGGCGACCGACAAAGCACCGGTCGGATTCGGTCGCGCCGCCGGGATGCCTCCGAATGCTGCGCAGGTGCCGACCGCAATGGTCGCGGCGGCACCCCCGCAAATATCGCGTGCAATCTGCAAGGCGGATTTACCGCCGATCATGCAATAGGCACCGTCTGCGCCGGCCGGAATAGAGCCTTCGACCAGCGCGATGTACTTGCCCGAGTTGTCACGTACCGTTTGCGTCAGCACGTCCTCAGCCTGACTGCCGGCGGCGGCCATCAAAGTCTCGTGATAGCTGAGGGAAATCGAATCGAGAATAAGATTGGCGACGGTTGGATGCCCGGCGCGCAAAAGAGATTCACTGTTGCCGGCGCAGTCTTGGAATTCAAGCCAGAGCAGGATCGGTCTCGCTTCGCCTTCCACCGCCGCAGCAATCGCCCGACTTGCGGCATCCGGCAGCCCAAGAACCGCCGCCATCGACGCGCAAAATGTTAAAAACTCGCGACGGGAAATGCCGCGGTGTTCGAGTTCTTCCCTGAGGCCATAACCCCTCATGAGATACCTCCGCGTTAAGGCACAAAACGCAAAAGCCACGCTCGAACTTCAATTATCAGTCACAGCTTTCCGCGTAATATCCAGAGATGAATTAGCGGCTCAGCCAAACAACCTTGCCGACCAGCCAAAGGCTTTGCGTTCGTTCGAAACATCAAATGGAAAAGCTAATAGAGCGCTCAAGCGCTCGCATTGACTCACATCAATTTTTTGCAATGCGCCGACTGCGACGGAGCGAAGCCAGTTTTCGAGCCCAGCACCGGCGGCACTCATCCGGCCATGAGATTGCTACTGAATCCGATCAGCATCATGATGAGCAACGCCAGCCCGATGGCGACGAGGCTGAAGCCCACGATTTTGGCGCCGAGCGTCAGCGGCCGCGGCGGCGCGTCCACCAGATGCTGCTGCAGTTGTCCGGTTTCCGCCAAGCGGGCGTATTCGACGGCGTATTCGCGCTTGAACTCTTCGAGCGGCATCGAGCCGGTGAACATGACGACGTCGAGGGGGAATTTGTCCGGCCGCCAGTGATTCACGAAATAGTGCACCGTGAACAGGTAGGCGGCAGCGAGCAAGGCTTCATCGCCGTGGGCAACCGTAGCAACATTGAACGCCCAGCCCGGGAGATAAGCCGCGGTGAGCGTCTTGAACCACAACACGGCGCCGGTCGCGACCAGCATCGCGATGCCCCAGAACGGCGCCCAGTAATCGACCTTCTGCTGATAGTTCCAATGGTCGAATGTCGGCCGCGGCCGCCTGCCGAAAAACCATTTGAACATGGCGGCGAAGTCAGCGGCGTCCTGCCAATTCGGCATCAGCGAATAGGGCCCGAATACTTTGAAAGTCTGCCAGTTTCGCGCGATGTGGATGGCGGCATAAACGATATGCCAGGCAAAGATCGCGACCATCACCACAGCAGAAACCCGATGGATGATTCCTGCGATTTTCGGCCCGCCCATCGCGCGTTCCAGCGCCGGCGCCCAAGCCGTGTTCGGATAGAGCAATGTGATGCCGGTCATCACCAGCAGGATGATGCTGAGCGCGAACAGCAGATGCGCCCAGCGCCACATCGCGCTCCAACGCTGATAGTAGCGGCTTTCTCCTTGCGGCAGCGCGGCGCTGCGCACATGCGGGCGCGGTTTTTGCTGCTGGCGGTCGCGATATTCGCGAAGAACCAAAGCGCCGAATGGATCCAGAAGAACAGCAGCACGCCGCCGACCGCCAGGTTCACGAACTTCGAGGCGATCCACGTGTAGGGATAATGAGCGAAGTCGTCGGTGGTCGCATGCGGCTGGAAAGTCGCGAAACCCGGTGTCGCATCGACATGGCAATTCTGGCAGGTCTTCAGCAGATTGCCGGGCGCCACGCTCGACGCCGGATCGCTGGCGCGCAGGATCGCGTGGCTGCCGTGGCAGTCGGAGCAGGTCGCGCCAGCAGCAAAACCCATGGCGACGACCTGGCCATGATAGGTCTCGGTGTAACCTTGCGCGGCCTTAGCGTGACAATTGATGCAATTCTTGTTGATGGCGAGCCGCGTGCCGTCCCACTCAGCCGGTGTTGTTGACACGTTCTTATGAGGCAGCTCGGTAATTGTCGTATGACAATCGACGCAGCGCAGCGCCTTGCCGTGCACGCTGTTGGCTAGCTGGTCGACAGACACGAACAGCGAGCGCGCGCTACCGTCAGGACGCGGCATTGTGAAACCCGGCACGCCGTGACAGCCGAGGCAGGTCGCATTGTCGAGATTCTCGGCGCCTTGGGCGTTCGCCGCTTGTACGCAAACGAACACGGCCGTCAGCACGATTGCCCGCAGCGCAAACTTGCCAACGTGCATCGCTCGCCCTTTCTCTGCGCCCGATAAACGAACGCGCGGCACAGTGTACCGCGCGCCTTTTCGTTCGGCCGAATCCTAAGCTCTAGAGCTTGTGGCCGTTCTCTTTGAATTTTTCGCCGGCCGGCTTTAGCTTGCCGCCGCCCGCTGGATTGGCGTGGCAGAATCCGCAAGCCTTGCCGGTTTGCTGGGCATATGCCGGCGTGGCTTTGGCTGAATGAGACAAAGTCAAAGACATTGCGCCTGCGATCAATATTGCGGCCGCGGTGCCGCAAACAAGGGCGATGGCATTTTTTGCGTGTACTTGCATATTCGGCTTCTCCATTTCTAAGATGGTGGAAACAACTACCGCTCGCGATTGGCAACTTCGCGATTGTTGCATTTTATCAACACAGCAAAACAAAAATAGCTCAGTCCTGTTATTGGGGCTTAAAAAATTTGATCTCGGTCAAAGCCCGGATTACGCTTGCGTGACTACAAGAAATCGCGTGAAATCAGTGTAAGTAAGGGCTGGGGAAGTAGTAATCGAATACGGTGTGCAGTTCTAAGCGCATTTTGTTCGATGGGGGCGTTTGAAGACTAAAATACGGGCTACAGTCACCAGGCGACCCACAGTAACAATACCGAACTTCCCCCGCGCGATGCGTTCACCATGAACAGCGTCATGGCGACGTTGGACATAGAATTGTTTAGCGGTGGCGGGGGTCGTCCAGTGAAAAGCAATAGTCGTCAGACTGTCGAATTCGGGCTCGCCAGGGCTTTGTCAACGTGTATTCCGGACAGGCCCAAATTTAGACTAGGCAAGACATTCACATTGCTTGCGGCCGCGGCGCTATTCTATGGCGCCGCGTTTGCGTTGGCTCATCCGGTCAAGGCCGACGACGCTTTTACTGTCGCGGGCATCAATTCGACACTGCCGGCTTGGTCGCAAGCGGCCAAAACGCAAGAATCCAATCAGCCTCAGCAAATTGCCGATGATTCGGCGTTTTCGCAGCTGACTTCCTTTGCGCAGCAGATTGGAGCCGGCACCAAGGCAGCGCAAAGTTCCGACCGCCAGTTCGACGACCAGACCGTTGCGGCGCTGCGGGACTTCGCTCAGCGCGTCGGTAGCTCGCAGCCCGAATCGATCAAGGCCCAGCCGAAATTGGCCGAGGCGGATACTTTGATGGATTGGTTGGCCGGCAAGGGCTCAACACAGGCCCCCACGGCACCCCAAGCCCCGGCCGCGGGCGGCAAGGGCTATATCGCGCCCGTCGAAGCCCATTTCATCGGCTCGCAGGCGTGCCAGACCTGCCATGCGCCGCTGATCGCGCAATTCAAAATTACGCTGATGGGCAAGATCGGCTCGACGCCACAGGGAAAAGGCAAGTTTGAATGCGAGAACTGCCACGGACCGGGGTCGGCGCACGTGAAGGCCGGCGGCGGACGCGGAGTCGGCGGCATCCTGTCGTTCGGCATTGACGATCCGCGCACGGTCGACGAAAGAAACGGCATCTGTCTCGCCTGCCATCAGAAGGGCGAGCGCAATTACTGGGCCGGCAGCGTTCACGAAACGCGCGGTCTCGCCTGCACCAACTGCCATAGCGTGATGAAGAACGTATCGCGCAAGCAAAATTTGAAGACCGAGGTCGAGGCGGAGACCTGCTTCCAGTGCCACAAGCTCCAGCGGGCGCAGATGCAGTATTCGTCGCACATGCCGATTCGCGAGGGCAAGCTGACGTGCTCGAGCTGCCATAATCCCCATGGCACGGTCACTGACAAGCTGATCCGCCAAGCGTCGGTGAACGACAATTGCTATACGTGTCATGCCGAGAAGCGCGGTCCGTATCTGTGGGAACACGCGCCGGTGCGTGAGAACTGCCTGAACTGCCACGTACCGCACGGCTCGAACTACGAGTACCTGCTGCAAGTGGCGCGCCCGCGGCTGTGCAATGAATGCCACAGCGTGGTTCACAGTCCGACTGCTGGCGGCGGTTTAGGCCTCCCGAACACGCCCTATGTGCTGGGTCGCGCTTGCGGCAACTGCCACAGCAATATCCACGGTTCCAATTCTCCGAACGGGATGTACTTCCTCCGATAGGAACCGACATTCGAGAGCCGACGATCGTACAGAGAGATTACAGGGTAGGGGCATCGACAATGAAAATGCGGGCTGAACTCCTAGGGACATGTGCGGTGAGTGCCTTGGTCATCGGCTTGGGATATTCGCATCGCCAGCGCTGGCTGCCGACGTGATGCCAATGAAGGCACCGCCGCTAGCTGCACCGTTGTGGTGGTACGAGGGCTTTGCCGAGATCGGCGGTCGCTTCGACATGAACAGCCCCGACAAGTCGACACTCGGAAAGTTCTACACGTATCGTGACCTCCGCCCCGGCGTGTTCGGCAATTTCTTTTTCGGTGCGCACAGGACCGTAGACCCCTTCGATATCGAAGTTTGGGGAAAGAACGTCGGCTGGGAGGACCAGGCTTACGGCCTCGACGTTACAAAGCCGGGTTCGTACTACCTGACCTTCGGGTGGGACGAAACTCCTCATGACTACTGGCAGAACGCAGAGACGTTGTATACCGGCATCGGCGGCAACATCCTGACCGTTCCAGCTTCCGTGCGAGCGGCCTTGAATGGATCGATAAAGTCGGGGTTGCCGACGGCTGCCTCGAACACAATCATCAATAACAACAGCAGTACGATTGATCTCAGGTATCGCCGCGACACCGCGAACGCGGCCGCTCGATGGACACCCACCGATAATTGGGATTTCAACGCCGACTACACTCATATCCACCGCGAAGGTGTTGAGGCGATGGGCGCGGTATCGTTCTCGCCAGCCGCAGCCACCAGCACCGCGTCCGGGGCAACGCGCTCAACTTTCGAGTTGCCCAGGCCGATCGATGACACCACGCAGAATGCTAATCTTAAGGGCGAATATGCGGGCTCCACGCCGTGGGGCAAGCCGTTCAATGTATCGCTGGGCGGCGGCCTCTCGCGCTACTCGGATTCGTTTAATTCGCTGACCTTCCAGAATCCGTGGAACGTAGATACCGTTAGTCCGGCGCTTCAGGGGCTCCGCCCGGTCAACAACCTGTATTCACTGCCGCCGGACAATCAGGCGGCAAACGTGAGCGTGCAGGGAGGCGTCGGCCTGCCGTTCAACAGCCGCTATATGGGTACGTTCCAATACACAAAGATGACGTCGGATCAATCGAACCTGCCGTTCTCGATCAATCCGGGGGTTCTGGCTTTGGGCACCACAGTTCTCGGCGCCTAGCCGTGAGACGAACACGCTTTTGTTTAACAACGTGCTCCACACCCAGCTCACATCCGATCTGCAATCGACCTTGAAATATCGCTACTACAGCTACAAGCCTGAACAAGACCCGGCGATTATCAACGGTCCGCGTCCGCCGAATCCGGATTCGACGCTTGGTTTCCCGGACGAGGAGGGAGCCATTCGCTATCCAGTCGAATGGACCAAGCAGAATGCCGATGCCCAGATCGATTACCGTCCCTGGAAATGGCTGAACGTCGGAGCGAGCTACGATTGGGAGCGCTGGGATTACACTAACCGCCAAGTCAATGACACGAACGAGAACTCGGGGAAGATATTCCTCGACTCCAAGTGGGGCTTCTCTACGTTGCGGGCGAGCCTGCTATATGGTCAGCGGCGATACGATAACTACTTCCAACTCCCGCTCACTATCCAGGACCCGACGATCAACGCCGACGGCTTCCGGTATAAGGATCTTGCCAACCGCAATCGCACCAAAGGCGTGTTGACGTGGGCCGTCGACGTCACCAACATGATCACGATAACGCCGAACGGCGGCTTCCTAATTGATGATTACCAGACCGACGTCAATTTTTCCCCTACGAGCCAATTCGGTCTCAAGAAGACTAGTTCCTGGAACGCCGGTGCCGATGCCACTGTGAATGTGACTCGCGACATGGCCTTCTTCGTTTCTTACAATTACGAAAACGGCTATCGCCAGGTCTACGAGAACGCGTCGCCTCCAATGGCCAACGTCCAAACGACTGATCAGGACCATACGATCATATTCGGCAGCAAGATCACGATCATCCCAGCGAAGCTGTTCCTCGACGTGAACTATACGTATTCCTATTCCATATCGCAGTGGAACCTGGGCTGCACGCAGGCCGGTTGCCAGTACACGCCGCTTGCGGTGTATCCAGACGTTCACAACACCATGAACCGCGTCGATGCGCAGGTGAAATACAACCTCGACGACTCTTTCCTGCACAACGCTGGGTTCGTCGGGAAAGCCTACGTGAAGGCCCGCCTGCTGTGGGAGAAGAACTCGAACAACTCCTGGCAGTCGCTGCAAAACCAAGCTGGATGGCTTGTCAATCCCACCAACGCCACGACGGCCTATTCGATCTGGATGGGCACCGGTAATCCGAACTACAATGTGGTGCTGGGCCAGGTGTCCTTTGGTGTGCAGTGGTGAGTTGGCTGTAGTCAAAACCGCCGCAAAGGCATTACGCGGAATGGAGTCGTAACATGTTCGACCAGACCAAATTGATTACATCGATTGCGGCGGCACTCCTGGGCTGTACCCTGCTCGCCGGCCCTGCTTTCGCCCAGGCTACTTCGCTCTACGGAGGGGGACAAGCCAATGCCGGCGTCGGCGCCGGCGGCGGCGGCGGCACTGGAATGGCCCCAGCGGGTGGTGGGCCCGGTGCAGCCGGCGGATTCCCCTTCGGCCGCTGGAGCAGCGACACGACCGGACCGGTACTGGTACCGGCGCCGGTAGCAGCTATGCCTGCAACGGCCACGAAACCGAAGAAAAAGGCAAAGACTGCGAACTAGTAGAATTGCCTGATCGGGGCTCACGTCGCACGTCTGTGATTATTGGGGATTTGACGACTAGGGTCTGTACCCAGATCATTCGTTGAATCGTTTGGACGAACACTGCCGGCATCGTCTCGTCGTGCGGACGCGATAACGGTTCTGAGCCCTATGACGATTACATTCAGATCGATGCCCCGATAAATAAGGGCAACTCCGGCAGGCCGGCTTTCGATATGGCCGGCAATGTGATCGGTGTGAACACCGCCAGTTTTTTACCGTCCGGTGGCTCGGTCGGAATTGGTTTCGACATTCCTGCCGCTAAGGCCCTCCATTTCTTCAGGCGTTTCTAATCGGTAGCGGAATGAACCGAGGCCAAGCAACGGATTAACTCATCTTTTAGAGACGTCATATCGTTCCAAAGACGGTTCCCCTTCGGGGGATCAAAAGGGAACGCGGTGCGGACTTAGGTGTCCTAACCCGTGGCTGTCCCCGCAACTGTAAGCGGCGTATTTTCGTCATTTAGCCACTGGGATATCGGGTCCTGGGAAGGCGACGAAAATAGTAAGCCGCGAGCCAGGAGACCTGCCGTCGACAGTGGTCATGCGCGATAATGTCGGCCGGGGGTATGCAGACAGGTAGCCGAACTAAAGGTCCTAGATAAGGACCTTTGGGGAGACTTCGATCGCGGTGACGTGCCACTTGGCGTGCCGCCCGAGGTGTTCCCCGTGTATCCCATCATTAATGCTACGCAACGCGGCGCTTGCCACGTTTTCTTATATGTCGTCACACGAAGTTTAACCGTTCTCAGCGCGTCCGCATGCGCAACTACTGCGTTTGCGCAACAGAGCATTCCGTCGTCCCAGTCCCTTGAGCTTCCAACGATCGTAGTAAGTCCGACCACGATCCCGACACCAGCTGAACAAGTGGCTAGTTCAGTCACGGTGATTACTGCGGAAGATATCCAGCGTGACCAACGGAAAACGGTCGCAGACGCACTCACCGCGGTTCCCGGTCTCAATGTCGTGCAGACCGGCGGACCAGGCGGTCAGACTTCGATTTTTATACGAGGAACGAATTCGAATCACGTCAAAGTAATGATCGACGGGATTGATGCTAGTGATCCGAGTAATCCAAACGGAGCTTTCGACTTTGCCCATTTGCTGACGGGTGACATTGCGCGGATCGAGGTGTTACGCGGCCCCCAAAGTGGGCTCTATGGCTCCGATGCAATCGGAGGCGTGATCTCAATTACAACAAAAAAGGGCGAAGGCCCGCCAAAGGTCACCGCAACGCTGGACGGAGGATCGTTTGGCACATTTAACCAGGCGGCCGCTCTGAGCGGCTCGCAGGGAGAGTTCAATTATTCGTTCATCGTATTGCACCTGCGTTCAACCAACATTCCAGTAACGCCACTGAATTTGCTTGCCCCAGGCGAGCAGCGAAACAACGACAACTATAACAACTGGACATATTCGACCAGACTTGGGGCCAATCTGTCCGATAATCTCGCCGTCAATTTAGTTGCACGATACACCGACGCAAAGCTCGGGTTCACCGGCGACGATTTTGTTAATTTTCCCACGCCCGCCCCGGAGGCAATGCAGGACACGCAAAGGAACCATCAATTATTCGCACGTGGGGAGGTCGTTTGGTCGCTTTTCGATGATAGGTTTAAAAATTTCTTCGGGGTCAACTACACCAATCAATGGAATTGGAACTTGGACCCCAATCCCGACAGCTTTACCCCATTTGGCAGTGTGGCACCGCCAACAACGAATGTGGGAGTGATAACCAAGTTCGACTGGCGGGGCGAAGTAAAGGTGGTGCCTGGACAAACCCTTGTTCTCGGCCTCTCAGACGAGACTCAATCGCTTCGTACGGATTCAACAGGTACGGTAGACCCGATTACCTTCAACTTCACGCAAACGACGACGACGGCCAGCACCGGAGACAAAGCGGCCTACCTCGAACTTCAATCTGAATTTGCGAAGCGATTCTTCCTCGTGTCGAACATTCGCTATGATGACAACGAGAGTTTTGGGCCGCATACGACCTGGCGCCTAGCGCCGGTCTTTATCGTTCCTGGTACTGAAACCAAGCTCAAGGCGACCTACGGCACCGGCTTTAAGGCTCCCACGCTTACGGAGCTTTACGTAAATAATCCAGCAATTGAGCAAGTCGCCAATCCCAATCTGTTGCCGGAAACCAGCAGCGGATACGATTTTGGGTTCGAACAAGCGTTGCTGAACGGTCAGGTAAGTTTTGGCGCAACTTATTTCCACAACAACATTACGAATCTCATAGTCAACCAATTTAATCCCACGTCCGCTACTTATATGAATGTCGGAATGGCGCAAATGTACGGTGTCGAAATCGTTTGCGTCTGTTTCTGTAACAGATGAGCTAAAAGTTCGTGGGGACTACACCTACACACACACGAGGGACGAGGCTACCGGCCTCGGATTGCTCAGGCGTCCTGCAAACAAGGTGAGTCTTGCAGCCATTTGGAAGCCGACCAATCAGTTTTCTCTTTCAACGACAATCGTATATTTTAGTTCATGGGTCGACGTGAACCGCGACACGGCAGTGTTTATTCCAAGACTGGACGCACCCTCATATACGACGGTCAACCTCGCCGCGAATTATGAGGTAGACAAACACGTCACCGTGTTTGGCCGAATTGATAATCTATTCAACCGTCAATATGAGAATCCGATTGGCTTTATGCGGCCGGGCTTCGGTGCCTTTGCAGGGATACGGGTTTCCAACCGATGAATATGCCTTGGCTTCAAAGAGTTGTTCGTTGTGTCCTGCATGCGATTTGAGTAATTGCGTTCCTGTACCTAAGTGCAATATCCACTTCAACTCGAATGCCATTTAAAAAATTGAGGCCTATCGAGTAGCGGTGAGTCGGACCGGGATACCTTTACCGCTATGACTATGGGTATTACAGGCTATATAAGCCATCGATCACCAATCCGGTGCTGCCCTAGCCTTGGCTCTCCGCCATTGGCCAATCATCGGGTGACGCAATGAAGACGATAATACGACTGATATTTGCAGCCTCTGTTTTAGCAGCGACCTTGTGCTTCGATATTCCAGCTAGCCAAGCCTACGGGGACGCCCCCTGGTGCGCGGTCGTGTCGGTCGGCACCGGCGATGTGGTCTGGAATTGCCAATTTCGTACGGTCGAGGAATGCGTGCCGAATGTGCTCGCTGGTAATCGCGGCTGGTGTAACCCGAACCCGTGGTATGTGCCCACGAAGGTTGCACCCCGGATGCACCGGAAACGACACGCGCTGCGGAATTAACGGGCCACGTCGCCAGTTGATCAAGAGCGGACCGCCGGTCGAGGTGAAGCTGGCGCTAGCTCCAACGGCGCGCAGTCCGCCGTCGCAAGCAGCCTGTGTGCCAAGAATTGTTTAAACAAACTACCACCGCCGCCGGCCGGGGTGTAGATCGCTGGTGACGTTCGGCGGCCAGCCGATGTCCGCTTTGGTCCGAGGCTGTGTGAAAACGCTGCCAACAGTTGTCAGCGCGCAACAAAAGAATCGGCCACGCGTAGCAACATGGCAAGCTGGTCCCCTATCAAGCGACCGCGGAGCGCCGTCGGTTCAATATGACGAAATGTCGCTCAAATAAGCGGCCTAGCGCATGCTTTTCCAGGGGTCCGGCTTTTCGGTCGATGCGGGTATGCTTTTGAGCGCGTTTTTGTATGCTTCCTCGGCAGCTTTCTTCTTTGCTTGGTCTTCCGCCGCCTTTGGCGAGTCCTGTTGGTGTCTTTTACCTTTCCCCATTCCTTGAGAATGAGCAGGTGCTGTTAGCAAAGCAACCACCGCCAAGGCTATGATAGTTCTCATTTTCAATTCTTTCCGTATTTGGACTGCACTTTTGTTGCCATCTTCAATAAGGCGAGTGTGGTCTAATCTTTTGCGACAACGTCCGTCTGGAGTGCGTCGATCACAGCTTTCCCCTGCAGTTTAGCAAGATAATCAGCATATTTCGGATCGCTCGGTCTTGGCGGCACATCCAAGGGCAAGCCCCCTGCCCAGTGCGGAATGCTATCCGCCACAGTCGCTGATAGTGATGAATTAATAGCGCCGCATCCGCTGAGAAGAAGTGCAGCGGAAATGATCATGGATATCGAAATTGAATTTCTAATCATCGTTTCTAGAACGCGCTCGCGCACTGTGTATCTCCAGCGAGCCCGGCGAGAGAGCCTTAAATCATACGCGCCGTTTCGCGATTGCCAGCGACTACATCGGTGCGTTTAGATTTTGCTACCGCCGTACCCGTGAGGTCTGGCGCGAAAATTATCGCTGCCGCGCAATTCCACCGCGACTCTCCATTTCGCCTCGCTCCTGACCGAAATGCCGCGGATGCGATCGGATGAACCGCGCAAGTATCGTAAAGCGGCGCTTTTGCCCTTCATCGAAACTCTGATAAATGGGCGCTAGCGACTCGGCGAGGCGCTTTAAAGCGGCCCCACGCACACTCAAAGCATCGGCCCGACGCTGCAGCCGCGCAACCGGTTCAGACGGTGGCCGCAGGTCGCGCGCTGTCGTAAACCTATCCATCTGCATTTTGGCGAGATCACGCAATGCCTGCTCGAAGGCCGGCCAGATCTTTTCCTGATCGGCGCTAAGTTTGAGGGCCGCATGCAGTGCCGCGATGCGCGCATCGGAAAACGCGGCCATGTCCTCCGCGTTGAGCTTGAGTTCCGCATGCGGCGCTCCGACAGGTGAATCGGTGAAGGCGCCCGTTTTGACGCTCATGGTCGGGGCTTCCGGGCGTTGCTGCGCATAGACGATTATCGATCCCGCAATCATAAGCGCGGTGACACCAACGATTGCTTTCATCCACATGACCTTGTCTCCTGAAAGATTCCCTTGGCGCTCGAGTAAAAAGATCGGCCGATTAAAGTTATGCAGCCGAAAGCCCGCGCCACCTCTACAATTTACGCCATCTCTGAACGATATCGCGCCAACGTCCGCTATGGAGCTTGCATTTCAAATTGAATAGAATTTCGCGGCTGAGGTGCAAAAGGCAGATAATCGACCCGATAAGCATAAAGAGCATGGTGAGCTTGGGATTCATTTATCCGCTTCTCCCAATTTGTCTTTAACAGATAGATTCCCCCAAAAAACTAAACGAGCCTGAGCCGCAACACCTGCGTAAATTGCGCGTAAATTTTAGGACGACTTATATTACAGGCGTTTTCAAAACGCCTGCGCGTGGGAGCCGGCGCGGTCGCAGGCAAAATGCCCCAGCGCGCTTGCAAAGAGCGAAAACTGGGCTGCTCTGGTTCTAGCCCGCATCTTGCAGCGAACTAAAAATCCCGAGCGCGTCGACCGCAGCGGAATATCGAACATCGTCGCGGGGTTCTCCTGCACAACGCGCTAGGGAGGTCCCGATGAGTGAGAGCGAATCGCGCCCGAACCGACGAGGTGAACAGGAAGATCAGTCTTCGCCATTCTCGCCCATCTCACCAATATGGTGTTGGGCGTAGAGCTCAAGCCCGAGCTTGGCGACGAGGTCGAGCTGGGTCTCCAGGAAATCGATATGGTGCTCCTCGTCGTGCATCAGCTGCTCGAAGAGGTCACGTGTCACGTAATCTTTGACGGAGTCAATGAGTGGCAATTCCTCGTAAAGTGCGCGCGCCTCCATCTCGGCCTGTAGATCGCGCTCAAGCACCTCCTTCACGGTTTGACCGATATGAAGGGATTCGAGAGTCTGCATGTTGGGAAGCCCATCGAGAAAAATGATGCGCTCAATAAGCTTGTCGGCGTGCTGCATTTCCTCGATTAATTCTTTGCGCCATTGCTTTGCAAGGACCTTGTAGCCCCAATTGTCCAACATGCGGTAGTGCAGCCAGTATTGGTTTACTGCTGTGAGTTCGTGGCGTAACGCCTTGTTTAGGTAGTCGATAACTTTGGGGTTGCCTTTCATGAATCACTCCCTGTGACTGGGATGTCGAACGAGGATAGTGCCACCTGGCTAATGCGACGGCAGTCTATGCAGTATTTCGAGACTCCACCAAACGAAGTATGCACCGATCGCTATGCCTAGCGCGATCTTGATCAATTGTATGATTAGCTCACTTTTTGTCATGATCGCGAACATTACCACATTCGTATAGACTTTGTTTCTCTTTCGGTCGAGTGCCAGCGTGTATGTGCACCTGCT
>CAVPXX010000019.1:0-69818 GCA_963709855.1 uncultured Alphaproteobacteria bacterium
CATTCAAAGGCCGAATACATGGCTGCACCCGAACGCTTCGCTGAAATGCCCGATTTTTCCCTTGCACCGCGGGCGCCGTCCATACATGCACCGCGGGCGCCGTCCATACATGGCACATAGCGGACAATCCAGCCGTAGCCGCGTTTGTCCGCTATTGGAGTAACAGCGGACATTGGCTGTGCACTGCGGCAATGGTTTTGATGCCAGTTTCAGCCCCTATCAAAGTACTCGTTTAGGCCGATACAATGCCGGCTCCTTAGCTTGGGGAGGGCGGCATGCGACGGCGCGAGTTCATTACGCTTATCGGCTCAGCGCTTCCCGTCAGCGCAATGATTGCCGCGTTACCAAGCACATCGGCTCTTGCCGCTGTTACTGGCGCGGCTTCAAACGGTGCAGGACGTACGGTAAAGTTTCACGACGGCACCGTCGTCCCGGCGGTCGGTCAGGGCTCTTGGCATCTCGGGCAGGGCCGACATCCGGAAGCTATTGAGGAAGAAGCGCTGCGCATAGGCCTTTCACTCGGCATGACGTTGATCGATACCTCTGGGAATTACGGCGACGGCCGCTCAGAGAAATTAATCGGTCACGCGATTGCCGGTCAGCGCGACCGTGTATTCCTGGTCTCCAAGGTGGAGCCCGATCAAGTGACCGGAAACGGCATCGCGCGTGCTTGCGAGGCGAGCCTAGCGCGTCTCGGCACTGATCAACTCGATCTCTACCTGCTGCACTGGCCAAGTCGGGACGCCGGCCTCTCCAGCATTGTGGCGGCATTCGAAAGTCTACGCGCGGCGGGAAAGATTCGCGCCTGGGGCGTGTCCAACTTCAAGGTCAGCGATATGGAAGCCCTATTCCATGTTCCAAACGGCAACCGCTGCGCGACCAATCAGGTCCTTTACAACATCGGCAGCCGCAGCATCGAGTATGATCTGCTGCCGTGGTGCGAGCAGCGCGGCATGCCGGTGATGGCCTATACTCCCCTCGGCGGTGCCAGCCTGCTGCATGACCCGACGCTTGCACGTATCGGCGCAGCACATGGTTGCTCGACGGCCGCGGTCGCGTTGGCCTGGGCCATCCGCAGCGGTAACGTTATCGCAATTCCGGAATCCGGCTCGGCGGCGCATGTAAAGGAGAACGCCGTCGCGCTCTCGCTGACGCTCACGCCGCAGGAGCTTCAGACACTGGATGCAGCGCATCCACGGCCCCACCACTAGATGCCGCTCAACTGAGGGAAAGTAACGGGTCGAAGTAACGCACAAAGCGGACAATCCAGTTGCACCCGCATTTGTCCGCTATTGGAGTGACAGCGGACATTGCAGCGACCGTACGGATCATGCTGGGGGTCCAATGATAAGTGCGTAAGCGAGCCACTTTGATTGTGTCGGACATCATTAGGGCTTCGGCGCAGGCCGTACTAAAGAGACCGACAGCCCTACAAGAAAAATTGCCAAAGCCATCAAGAGCGGCCCAGTAACGAAGAACCCCCATAAACCGCAAAGATTACTTGAAGTCGAAGAGTTGCAGGCCAGCTTGATCCCCGAAAAACTACACCAAAATAACCAAAGATGACGCCGCAACCAACCACAGCCAAAACATACGCAATGGTCGGGACACGATGCTCTGGTTCAACACGTTTACGATGGCGGGCGTAAAAAAGGATTGCGGACAAAAGCGCGACCAATGGCGATATAAGCCCGAGAAACATGAGCACGGGAAACAGCTTAACTATCACTGTCTCAAGCGCGTTCATTTGCTGCGCAGGGTCCCCCAGATGACTTCCGAACTGGCTTGAATGTTCGTGTTTTCCCGATCCTCTTACAAGAGAGACGCGCGATGTCGCTTGTTGGCACAAAGAGTTGTTCGAAATATTTCCGCGATATGGTCGCTATCGGGTGGAAAAGCGGACCAATCGCAAAACTGTCAAACTGCGGGGCATGAGCTCCGACCAATTTCCGCTTTTAGGGTAGAAGCAGACATTGAAAGCGTCATTCGCAACACGCCATTGGTTGAACTAAAAAAGTAGGCCGCTTCGCAAGGCAGCCTACACAGATCGATCCTGTCCCGAACTGTCAGCCACGTAGGCGATGCGCTTCTGGGCGTCTGCCTCGGCCGCGGTCGTTGGCTGCGCAGGCAACTGAAGCACCGTTGCCTCCTGACCCTCACTTAGTTGTGTCAGGAGAACAATGCGCCCATCGGAAATTCGAGCGCATCATGGTGCTTGAAGGCTCGTTCTTATTCACTTGTCGGAAGATTGCCGTCGCATGACCCAGTGTTTCCGCCTTCCACCCTGCGAAGAAGCGGGAATATGTAACTGTCACCGGCTGGAAAACGCAAGCTCGGTTCCCGGAAGAACGCAAACCGCCACGCCAGCATCTTCCGCCGCAGCGAACCCGCGTGTGCAAGTACCAAAGTCAGTGTGGTGAGTTTGTCGCCAACCTTCGCAGGCCGCGACCTGACGTTTTGAAGGCTGTAGTCACACATTTGTGGAAACTCCCTGTTGGAAGCCTCTCAGCCCCATCAGACATTAGCGCACTTGCAGCCCGCATCATAAAATCTTGGCTGCTCGCCGTTGACGATTTGACCTGCGTCAATGCTACCGGCTTAGCATCACGCAAATATGATGAGCAGCGCGGAACAGAACAAATTTCCGACGATTGCCTATTGCGTAGAGCAAGGAGGCCGAGCCAATGAAAGCCTTGACGGCCATCGCGTTGCTTTTGGCCTTGAGTGCGGTTGCGCTCGCGAAACCCAATCCGGTCGAACGCCCACACCTCGTGCTTGTGAACGCGGACATCAATATGGGTTCGGTCGGAGCTATGCGCGAGAACATCGGCTCGGTCGGAGCTATGCGTGAGCGGGATTATTTTAAAGCGCCGCAACCGCTGTTCAACGCTGGCGCATTCCCTTGCCGATTGGAGCCGGACCTGTTCCCCAAGACGCGCCTAGCCCAATCGTGCCGCTAGGCAGTCTTTAATCCGCCAATCCAACGAAATGAACAGCGCAGGCATCACCGATTTTTCCACCCCTGTCCTTTCCGAAAATTATATCCGAACGTATTCATGATGCAGTCCGGCCAAGATCGAAATGGCGACAATGGCGCCAGATCGTTGGACTGCTCAATGCAAGGGAACCGAACACTAAAAACAAATCCGCGGCCAATCCTGAGCCATGGCGGTCAGGTCAATGCTGCTGACCAAATCCGGCGTTTCGCGCTTGACGTGCAATTCTTGTCTTTTGTTAAATTTGCATCGAACCGGGGCTACATTTTTGGCGATGGGGCCGCTGCAATCACTACGGGGGAGAACCTATGCTCAAACAGGAAAAATTCCCAATCGACAAAATTTACGTTCCTGTGAAGGGGAGAAAACTCTCAAATCTGAGGTGGTTCAAGAAATCGCGGAGAGTATTCTGGAAATCGGACAACAAGCTCCCATTCTTGTTCGACCCGACCAAGACCGCTTCGTTCTGGTCGAGGGGCTTCATCGGTTGGAAGCGTGCAAGGCTCTTGGCGAAAAAACAATTATCGGACTCTTGGTCTCGGCTCAGGTTGCACGTCAAGACGCGCTTTTACCTCACAACGCTCAAGCAGAAGCAGAACGCCAGAAGATGGCGCGATTAAGAAAACTCCGTCTCGAAAGAGAGGCTGCGGAGAAATTGGCCGTTGCTTCAACGGCGGCCAAAGCAACGCCGAACCATCGCAGGACTTTAGAATCAACACCAAGAACTTTATCGGAATGGCTCACGAAGCAAGAGCGCGATGGTGGTCGTTATTGATTGTTGAGCATACGCTGACCGCGGGCAGCTTCGTTGGAGTAATTGCGGACAAATCCAATGGGCGAACAAGTCGCCAAAATCTTTATTTGCAGCATTTTTGGAATTGCGTGTGGAAAGTTCGGAGGCGCAAATGAAAACTAAAACGTGTCCCGACTGCAACGGTGATGGTGTGCTTGATAAAGGCACGGACGATGAACACCAATGTCCAACGTGCGCCGGCTGTGGTTTTGTACCTGCTGACGACGACGACGAAGACGTTCTAAATGCAGCCGATAGTCTGCAATTTTTTGCGAAATTTGGTAATTAAGCCTGTGGGCCAAAGAAAAATTTCAGCGGGACTCCGGTTTTTTATGGCGGTGGCAAGGGTGGGAAGTCCAGACCCAGTTTGCGGATTGAGGCTCAGCCGTTCGTGATCGCCGCTGGAAAGCCTCGCTTACTCACGGGCAAGCGAAATGCCAGCAGAATTTGAAACGGGACGCCGCCGCCGCGTGGATCGCGGACGCCGCGCCATGAAGGCCAGCAAGGAAGCGTCGATTACTCCCGCGGGAAGTCCTTCAAGGACGACGCGGGATATTGCCGCCATTTCATCCCGCCGAGCAGTCCAGCAAATGACGGAAGCTGCGAACGGGTAGCTGACACGATTAGTCAAATCTATTGGTGCAAATCGATTCGCTAAGGCGCGATCCAGCTAATCGCTGCCGCCACATGGCGGCGCTTCGTTGCCTGCATGGAAACTTTATCTCCAGAACAGGCGTTTTTGTCTTTCATGCATAGAATTTTATGAGTAAGCGAGGGAGTCTTAAACCTCTTGCGGTGAACGAAAGCCGAGGGATTTGCGTGGTCTTGCGTTGAGCAAACGTTCGACCTTGGCGACCTCGGCATTAGAGATCGTAGAGAAGTCTGTGCCCTTTGGGAAGAAGTCGCGGATGAGTTCGTTGGTATTTTCATTCAAGCCGCGCTCCCATGCGTGGTACGGCGTGGCGAAGAAGATTTTTGCCTTCAAGGCATGGGCGATGCGCTGATGCGCAGCAAACTCCTTACCGTTGTCGAAGGTGATGGTGCGCACGAAGGTGCCGATAGGCTTGAGGCGACGCACAGTCGCTTTCTGTGTTGCGCGGGCGGTCGTGCGCGGCAACTTTGTGAGTTTTGCCAGTTGGGTTTTGCGCTCGACCAGCGTGAGCAAGCCGCCTTTGTGCCCGGCGCTAACGACAGTATCGCCCTCCCAGTCTCCCAGACGGGTTTTGCGCGCGACGATGGCAGGACGCTCGGAAATGTCGATCTTATTGGGGATCAGGCCACGTCCGGAGTTCTTGCCAGCGCGTTTGTTATAGCGTTTTCCGTGCCGCCGCAGACAGCGCCACAAGTCGCCGCCGTCGCGTTTGTCCTGCCAGATTATCTGGTAGATGCGTTCGTGGCTCAGCTTGATGCCCTGTTCGCAGAGCCAGCCGCTGATCTGCTCCGGCGACCAGCGCATCTGGCGCAACTTCGCCTCGATCTTACGTCGCACTGGCGCCGTCAGCTTGCGGGGCTTACTCCGTATAGCCTGTCGTGCTTGAGCCTTCGCTTCTGCTTGCTTGAAACGATAGCCACGCTGACCTCGGTTGCGGCATATCTCTCGGCTTATTGCGCTTTGGCTCACGCCCAAAACTTTGGCAATGCTTTCTTGGCTGGTCCCACGCTTGCTCAGCGCATAAATCTGGCAGCGGTCCTCATACGTTATTCGCCGGTACTTGCTCATCAGCAACCTCTTGCAATCCCAAGAGGTTACTCGACATCGCCTCACCCAATGAGCGCTGGGTAGTTGAATCCGCGTTTGGTAAAACACTCAGGCTCAAGCGGTTGCCTTTGTCGATAGCGAGGCGCGACTAAAATGCTCACGTGGCTTGGACACGCCCTCGAATGGACGATCAGCGCCGCGGTAAGAGTTTCGGTTTTCTTAGCGGACAAATTGGCTGAGGAACCGAGGTGGTTTATTTTCGCCCTCCTAGTTTTTGCGGGTGTGGTCTTTTTATTTAAGCGCGTGCTGCTTCGCTATATATTCGCTGGCTTCACCGGCACGCTCTCATGACACAGGCGTCGCTGACCGGGCCTGAAGCCGCCAGATCAGGCCGCGCCCGGTTTTAGCTGAGGAGCCTCGGTCTCGGAACTTTAGTTCCACGCCAATTGACCATTTACTATGACGCTTGAGATTGCTTGGCGCTTGCGTCGCCTTACACGATAGTCGCGATCAAAGCTGATGGTGGTGTTTGCGCGCCCCTCACCACCGACCTAGCCCCCAAGCCAAGGCCCCCGTCTTCTTGGGGGCTATTTTTTGTTTGGCCTCTGCCACGCCGCCTTGAACCGAAGCTCTGATGGATAGAGTTGTGTTTTCCATCGACGGCGCAACCGCCGAGAGTTACCGAAAATATCGGGTAGGCGGAACCTTCTCTAAGGCATTCGGGAAGATGAAATCGTTAGCTGATGCCTGTCGGGCTGCCGGGACATGGCGTAAGTATGATGTGAGGGAACCTGGGCGGGTACAGATCTCGTGGCAATATATTCTGTTTGAATGGAATGATAGTGATGAGGAATTGGCGCTTGCGCGAGAACTGGCTCGTAGTATGACGTGCCGATTGAGTGGGTTGTAACCACCAGCTATGGGCCATCAAAACGTTTCCTGCCTGGGTCCGTCGAAGCGGCTCGGCTCATGGATCCTCCCGATTCCTTCATCCACTTGTCCGCGCCTGCAGACCTAGCGAATTGTCTCGAAGCCCCGCTTGGATCGTGAAAAGCTGACACTGCCGACCCTCGCCACGCCGAGCGCGCCACGAGCGCCAGCTCGACCGTAGGCCCTGAACGGATCCTATTTTAGCTTAGAATGGAGCCTGCAACAAAAGTGCAGCGCTACTGGGATGAGCGCGAACACTAGTAGGGCCACCATTTCTGGCGTCTCGATGATTTCAAAAAGCGTTCGCGGCCACGCCGCCAGCCACATCAATGTTGGCCGGTGTCTCACTTTGAATTTTAGCCATGTAGCCGATCAGGCCTCTTGAGCCCATACTAAAGCCATGCGCGATCCTGCGCATTGGAGAAATCCAATGGCTAATTGGGTCAAATGCACACACAAGGGCGATGAGAATCCAGTCTATGTGAACGTCGATACTGCAATGTCGATAAGATGGATCGAGAGCGATAAGGCCACCATTATCGCCTTTGCCGGTGGCGAAAATGACGTTGTCAGGGTGCTTCAACGTCCCGAAGCCATTCTGAAATGGCAGGAGCTTTAATTTCCCTAGGCACCAAAGGCGAGGATCACAGTTTGCGTTCCCACGCCGCCTTGAAGGCTGCCATTGCTTCCTCGCGCGATGCTGCATAGCCGCGATCATGCGGGTATTGCGGCACCCGCGTCGTTATCGTCCAGAACCAATGGCGGCCTTCGGGCGCTTGTGGAGCCAGGATGATCCGCCCGTGGGGGATGGGGTTTTGCATTAGCTGGCCTGAATGTACAACGTATTCCGTTTGAGCGATTTGCTATTGATAATCCGAGGCGGCGCTGACCTAGTTGTGACATAATCGACAGCGTGCAACCCCGCGCGGACCTTTCAAGTGCATTGGCAAGATCGTTTTATCGCATCCTGCAAGTCTTGGGACGATTTTTGGGAGCGCATCAAAAAGCTTCCAGCGGATCGCGAAAAGGGCGCTGCATTCGAGCGACTGACGCAACTCTATCTGCAAACCACTCCGGAATATCGAACCAAGCTTCAACACGTTTGGTTATTGCGTGAGGTGCCTGCTGACATTCGCAGACGGTTAAATCTTCCCGGCCCCGACGAAGGCATCGACCTATTAGCGCGCACACGGCGCGGAAAATATTGGGCGATCCAATCAAAATTTCGCAGCCAGCGCGACAAGCCCCTCAATCGACGAGAACTGGGTACCTTTACGAGCTTGGCGTTCAATACGTGCAACAACATCGCTTTAGCAGTTGTTGCGCATACCTGCCACCAAGCCGGTCAGCAAGCATCACTTGATGCGCAACACGGTCGAAATCGGTCTCGACCGCTGGCAATCTCTCGATCACGAAGCTTGGCGCTTAATCGTTGGAAAGCTGAAGGGCCGGAGCGCACGGCCAGAGGCCAGAAGTCCAAGACCACATCAGCGAGCAGCCATTTCTGCTGCAAAGGCTCACTTCGTCCGTGATAAGGCAGCGCGTGGTCGAATGATCATGCCGTGCGGAACGGGCAAGAGCCTTGCCGCATATTGGATAGCCGAGGCACTCAGAGCGAAGACCATTCTCGTCGCTGTACCTAGTCTTGCGCTGATCCGGCAGAGCCTAGCCGACTGGACCCGAGAATTTCTTGCTCGCGGCCAAGTTCCAGATTGGATTTGTGTTTGCAGCGATGAGACAGTTGGCAATCTTGAGCGCGATGAATTTGTTGGGGAAGTCTATGAACTCGGGCTGCCGACGCATACTGAACCAAAAGAAATAGCGGCGTTGCTTCGCGCTCATTCCAAAGGGCCGAAGATCGTATTCACCACCTATCAGAGCAGTGACAAGCTTGCTGCGGCGGCGCGACAGGCACGCATCAGATTTGATCTTGCCATTCTTGACGAAGCACACAAGACGGTAGGCGTGCGTTCTAAAAAATTTGCGACGTTCCTACGAGAGAAGAAGATTAATGTTCGGCGTCGTTTATTCATGACTGCCACTGAGCGGGTATTTCGAGGAGATAGCGACGACGTGCTGTCGATGGACAATGAAAGGGATTACGGAAAATGCTTTTTCCAAATGTCGTACAAAGAGGCAATAAGGCAACACATCATCAGTGATTACAAAATTCTGACTATGACCGTTAGCGACAACCGTATTCGCCGGTTGATTGAAAAAAATCGTATTCTCAATCTCAATTTGCGCGATCTGGATGAGGCTGAGGCGCAATCGGTTGCGACTGGGATTGCTCTCAAACGGGTTTTTAAAAAGCACGGGATCAAACACGCGATTTCATTTCATCGCAGCATCCGTGCGGCGGATCGCTTTCGGGAACAGCAAGACGCCTTCAATCGATTACGCGATATAGGTCCAAGAACGATAAATTTTCACATTTCAAGCAAGAAGACTGCTGGGGAACGCAGTGACCTACTGCGAGAGTTTGTCAGTCACAAACGCACTCTCATGACCAATGCGCGATGTCTGACTGAAGGCGTCGATGTGCCAGCCATCGATTGCGTCGTTTTCGCCGATCCAAAGCAAAGCCGCATTGACATAGTGCAGGCAGCGGGACGCGCGCTGCGACGATATCCCGGAAAAGATTACGGCTACATCCTGTTGCCGCTTGTTGTGCCGCCAAAAATGAAATTTGAGGAGTTTGCTGAGACAACGGCCTTCTGGCAAGTTGCGCAGCACGATCACTGCTCTTTCAACCCAGGATGAACGCATCGCCGAGGAATTTCGAGCCATTGAAAAAGGGCGCATATCAAGCGGAAAGATCGTCGAGATTGAGGGTGATGTCCCGGTTGGAATGAAAATTAAGCTCGGTGAGTTTGCCGAAGCTATTTCGACGCGGATTTGGCAGAGCGTTGGACGCGCGAATTGGAGGCGATTTGAGGATGCTCGCGCTTTCGTGCATAGCCTCGATTTGAAATCTGGAGACCGAATGGCTCGACTATTGTAAGTCAGGCAAGAAGCCCGCCGACATTCCGGCTGATCCCGAATAGTATATACGCGGAAGCTGGCTGGGTCGGATGGGGCGATTGGCTCGGTACTGGCACGGTCGCCACGCAGTTACGTCGATATCGATCCTTCAAGAAAGCCCGCGCTTTCGTGCGCGGCCTCGGTTTGAAATCTGAAGCCGAATGGCGCGACTATTGTAAGTCAGGCAAGAAGCCCGCCGATATTCCGGCTAATCCCGATCGAAGTTACGCGAACGCTGGCTGGGCCGGACTGGGGCGATTGGCTCGGGACTGGCAGGGTCGCCACGCGGTTACGTCGATATCGGCCTTTCAAGAAAGCCCGCGCATTTCGTGCGCCGCCTTGGTTTAAAATCTGGAGACGAATGGCTCGACTATTGTAAGTCAGGCAAGAAGCCCGCCGACATTCCAGCTAATCCGAATACTGTTTACGCAAACGATGGCTGGGCCGGATGGGGCGATTGGCTTGGCACTGGCAGGGTTCGCGGCAACGAGGTTGGCGACCTTCAGGAAAGCCCGCGCCTACGTGCGCGGCCTCGGTTAAAATCTGTCGCTGAATGGCAGGATTATTGCCAGTCAGGCAAGAAGCCCGCCGACATTCCGGCTGGGCCGAATAAGAGCTTATGCGAACGAAGGCTGGGTCGGATACGGCGATTGGCTCGGCACTGGCAAGGTTCGCGGCAAAGGTTGGCGACCGTTCAAGAAAGCCCGCGCTACGTTCGCGGCTCAGTTTGAAATCTCAGTCCGAATGGCGCGAGTATTGCCAGTCAGGCAAGAAGCCTCCTGACATTCCGGCTAATCCGTACACTGTTTATGCGAACGATGGCTGGGCCGGATGGGGCGATTGGCTCGGCACTGGCAAGTCGCCCCCTCGTTACGCAAATATCAACCTTTCAAGAAGGCCCGCGCATTTGCGCGCGGCCTCAAGTTGAAATCTCAGACCGAATGGTTCGACTATTGTAAGTCCGGCAAGAAGCCTGCCGATATTACGACTGATCCGCAGAACACGTATGTGAATGCTGGCTGGACGACATGGGGCGATTGGCTCGGTACAGGCTATGTATATCAAGGTTTCCGCCAATATAGACCGTTCAGGAAAGCCCGCGCCTTCGTGCGCGGCCTCAGATTGAGGTCTAACATCGAATGGCGTGACTATTGTAAGTCAGGCAAAAAGCCAGAAGACATTCCGGCGAATCCCGATCATAAATTCGCGAATTTAGGATGGATCGGATGGAAAGATTGGCTCGGGTATGCGCACAACACTCAGGCACGTGAGTGCAGTCAGGCGGTAGCTCACACGCGCTAAGTTCGCCAATGAGGACATCGCATGACCGGATCGATCAAGCTTCGCGATTATAAGACTGAAATGGTCCGCCTCTCGTGCGACCGTTGCGGACGCGCGGGGCAATATCGGAAGGAAAATCTGTTGGCGCACTTCGGCCCCGACATTGCGCTGCCAGATTTGCGGCACGAAATTGCGCGGTGCGAGCGGCATCAGAAAACCGGCGATGCCTGTGCTGTGCATTACGTTGGGTTGGCGGGCGGAGTGCCCAAGCCACCACCGCCACCGCCACCACCGCCGTAAGAGAAGAGAATTTGGCGGTGCGAATTTGAAATGCTTTTTGATCGGTTTAATACCGTCAAGCGCAGCGCGGCCGGGACGAGGCTTTGCTGATTGCGCGCCGGCGCACCGTTCGAGCTCGGCGAGGCCCAAACGGCCGCGCGCGCGGCCGCCCGCGAGGAATTCCGCCGCCAAGCGCTGGCGGAGATCGAGCTGGCAACCAAGGCAAAGACCGACGGCCCCAGTCCGCCCGGCGATCGGCAAGAAGGCTCCCTGACACCGCCTACCGCCAACGAACGCACCAGCGAACCGCGCTGTGCGGATACAGTGCGGATTTGTTAGTGTCCTGGCGACGGCGGGCTGCTGACAGATCCCATAACCGTTTGATTTTATTGGTGCGGACGCCGGGACTCGAACCCGGACGGGATTACTCCCAAGGGATTTTAAGTCCCTTGCGTCTACCATTCCGCCACGTCCGCGCGTGGGCTTTCAGTCACCGCGCCAGCGCGCGGCGGGTGAGCCCACGCGACGGCGCGTTACATTATTTCGATAACAATCCGCCCCAGACCGATTCCCAGTCCTTGCCGCTGGCGTCCACAACGCGGCCATCCTGCTCGAAGAACTTGTTGGGGATCTGGAACATGGCGATGAACGTGCCGCCTTTGGGCGCCCAGGCCACATGCCGGCTGCCCGCCGGCCGCCAGACGAATTCGCCGGGCCCGACTTCGGTGCCGGCATCAGGGCCTTTTTTGTCCACCAGGGAGCCTTCCAGCACATAAGTCTGCTCGATCAGGACATGCTCATGATCTGGCAGCACCGCGCCGGGCTCCATTTTCATTAGCATGGTGGCAAGCCCGCTCTTGGGATCGAACAGCAGCGTTTTCATTTCGCAGCCAGGAAACCGCGACTTCTGCCATGGCATGTCCTGCGGGCGCAGATGACGCGAGCGCAAATCGTCAACAGGTTCGGCGTTCTGGGTATTCGGCTTGACGTTCATCGGTTTCCTCCCGGACTATGCTTACCCGCGCAACTTCTAGAATAATACACTGAAATGACCGCTAGTTAGCCAATTTAATATTGGCCTTCTGCACGATCATGCCGAACTTTTGCGTCTCCGACTCCACGAAGTTCCTGTATTCCTTGGCCGTCATCAGCCGCGGTACGATGCCCTGCACGATCAGCTTGTCGGAAATCGAGGGAGTCGTGAGCGCCGTGTTCACGATGTCGTTGAGGCGATCGATGATCTCGCTAGGCGTGCCGGCGGTCGCGAACATGCCGAACCAGTTGAGCAACTC
The DNA here is from genome assembly GCA_963709855.1 of uncultured Alphaproteobacteria bacterium. GTDB lineage: Bacteria > Pseudomonadota > Alphaproteobacteria > Rhizobiales > Xanthobacteraceae > Pseudolabrys. The sequence goes on from CAVPXX010000019.1 coordinate 12,295, forward strand.
GTAGCCGGCCAATCCCGGCGCGCCTTCGCTCAGCGGCGCCACGTCCGGCAATTGCGGCATGCGATCCTTTGACGTCACAGCAACCGCGCGCAGCTTGTCGGCTTTGATCAGCGGCAAAACCGCTGCGAGACTTGAGAAGCTCATGGTGACGGCCCCGGTCGCAACATCAGTGACGGCTGGCGCCGAGCCGCGATATGGCACGTGCAGCACGTTGATGCCAGCCATGCTGTTCATGAGTTCCCCGGCCAATTGCTGCGGGTTGCCGACGCCGGACGAGGAGAACGACAATTTGCCGCTGTTGGCCTTGGCGTAAGCGATCAGTTCCTGCGGATTGTGCACGGGCGTGCTGGTGGCCACGACAACCACGCAGGGCACGATCCCGATCAGCGCCACGGGCGTGAGTTCGCGGCTCGCGTCGTAATTCATCTTATCCTTAAACAGAAATTGATTGATCGCGACCTCGCCCGAGGCCGCCATCAGCAACGTGTAACCGTCCGGGGTCGCCTTCGCGACCGTGTTGCTGGCGATCATCGCGCTGGCGCCGGTGCGGTTCTCGACGATGATCGATTGCCCCAACGCTGCTTTCATCGGCTCGCTCAGCAGCCGCGCCGAGATATCGACGCCGCCGCCGGCGGCATAGCCGACAATGATGTGGATCGGGCGATCGGCATAATCCGCCTGCGCGCCACCGGAGTACGCCATGCCGGCAGCAGCCGCGCTGGCCAGAAAGTGGCGCCTTGTCAGCAAGGTCTCCTCCCTCGATTTCCTAGCGCGGCTGTCCGCCACTTTTTGTTTGCGCATGATCTTATCCGAAAACCGATTCCCATCCCTGATCAAGTCGAGGACAAGCTTTTCGGGATCATGCGCTAGTCGCCACCCTCGCGGATCGGCGGCTGGAACGCTAGCCCCGTGTCCCAGGGGAAATAGATCCAAGTGTCCTGCGACACCTCCGTGATGAAAGTGTCGACCAGCGGTCGCCCCATCGGCTTGGCATAGACGGTGGCGAAATGCGCGGCGGGCAGCAGATCGCGCACCACGCGCGCCGTCTTACCGGTGTCGACCAGGTCGTCGACTATCAGCACGCCCTTGCCCTGGGCGCGCATCGAGGTCACCTGGGGCGCTACGCCTTTAAGCACCTTCAACTCGCCCTGGTTCAGGTAATTCTGGTAGCTCACCACGCACACGGTCTCGATCATCCGCACGTTCAATTCGCGCGCCACGACCGCCGCCGGCACCAGCCCGCCGCGCGTTATGGCGACGACGGCCTCGAACGGCCCCGCCTCGTGCAACCGCCAGGCCAGCGCGCGCGAGTCGCGGTGGAATTGATCCCAGGAGACGGGAAAGATTTTTTCCGGGCGCGGCGGGCTGTCGGGTTGCGGTTTCGCCATGGATTGTTAACGCGCCGCGGCCGCCAGTTGCGATTTCACTTGCCTGAGCATGTCTTCGACCGCGCCTTTCGCGGCTCGCAATTTTTCCGGATCGCGCGCCCGCACCACGATATTGGTGTTGGGCCCGAGCTTCTCGTCGAAGAACGGATAGCTGCCGATGATGGTATCCGGATTGGCCTTAGCGATGGCACCCAGCTCGGTGCCAACGTCGCCTTCCTTGGCGTCGGCGCGGATGGTCTCCGACAAGAGCTTAGCGCCAGTTTTGAGTTTAGACGCCACCTCGTCGACCATCGCCTGCATGATCGACGGCACGCCCGCCATCACGATCACGTTGCCGATCCAGAAGCCGGGCGCGCCCGATACTTTGTTCGCCACCAGTTCGGCGCCATGCGGGATGCGCGCCATGCGCATGCGCGCCTCGTTGAGCTCGCCTCCGATCTTGGCCATGCGCTCCTTCAGGATCTCGACTGCCTGCGGGTGATAATTGATCGGCACGCCGAATGCCTTGGCCACGCACTCGGCGGTGATGTCGTCATGGGTCGGCCCGATGCCGCCAGTGGTGAACACGTAGGTGTAGCGCGCGCGCAGCGCATTGACCGCCTCGACGATCGCACTCTCGTCGTCGGAGACCACGCGCACTTCCTTAAGGTCGATGCCGACCGCGGTGAGATAGTCGGCGATGAAGCCGATGTTCTTGTCCTTGGTGCGGCCCGACAGGATCTCATCGCCGATGACAAGGACCGCCGCGGTGACGATCTCGGAATGTGCGTTCATGGCAGTCATCGCGCCCCTTGCAAACCCGGCCGAACACCTAGCGTGGCTCCGTCAGCCACTCAAGTTGCAGCCGCCCCTGGCAACCGAGATGCGACTGTATTCGCCCATTATTTAGGCAGCAGAGCATGCGCCCGACTAGCGCAAACACTTGTTTTTCCCAGGTTTTTCTTGGCCTGAAGCTTGCAGCTCAATTGTCGGAGACGATGATTGCCCTCGCCCCCGTGAGGGAAAGGGCACAAAGTCACGCAGTCGGGCGTTTCTCGTAAGTAGCCGCGCGCTGGGGGTCCGAGATGATTGCCGCCTTCGATGAGATGAAGGGAGCCGACGGTGGCGTGCGGCCGGCTTATGGCGAGCTGTCGCGCTGGCTCGAAGAGGTGCCGGCTGACGTGCTCGACTATCGACGGCGCGAGGCCGAGCTGTTGTTCCGCCGCATCGGCATCACGTTCGCGGTCTATGGCGAAACCGACGCGCAGGAGCGGCTGATCCCGTTCGACGTCATCCCGCGCATCATGTCGGGCGCCGAATGGCGGCTCTTGGAAAAAGGCCTCATCCAGCGCGTCAAGGCGATCAATCTGTTCATCAAGGACGTCTATGGCGCGCGCGAGATCCTGCGCGCCGGCGTGGTGCCCGACGACCTGGTATTCCGCAATCCGGCCTTCCGCCCCGAGATGAGCGGACAGAGCGTGCCCTACGATATCTACATCCACGTCGCCGGCATCGACATCGTGCGGGTGGATGCCGACACCTTCTACGTGCTCGAGGATAATGCTCGCACGCCGTCCGGCGTCTCCTACATGCTGGAAAACCGCGAGATTATGATGCGGCTGTTTCCGGAGCTGTTCGCGCGCCACCGCATCGCGCCGGTCGAGAATTATCCGGACGTCCTGCTCGCCACGCTCAAATCGGTGGCACCGGCGCCGGTCGCGCGCGACCCAACGGTGGTGCTGCTCACGCCCGGCGTCTACAACTCGGCCTATTACGAGCACTCATTTCTGGCCGACAAGCTCGGCGTCGAACTGGTCGAAGGCCACGACCTGTTCGTGAAGGACGAGTTCGTCTACATGCGCACCACGCAAGGCCCGCGCAGGGTCGACGTGATCTACCGGCGCATCGACGACGACTTCATCGATCCGCTCACCTTCCGCCCCGACAGCACGCTCGGCGTCGCCGGGCTGATGTCGGCCTACCAGGCTGGCAACGTGACGTTGGCGAACGCGGTCGGCACCGGCATCGCCGACGACAAGGCGGTCTACAGCTTTATGCCGGCGATCGTGAAATTCTATCTTGGCGAAGAACCGCTGTTGAAGAACGTGCCGACCTGGCGCTGCCGCGAGCCGGAACATCTCGCCTATGTGCTCGAACATCTGCCCGAGCTGGTGGTCAAGGAAGTGCACGGCTCCGGCGGCTATGGCATGCTGATCGGGCCGTCGACAAGCAAGATCGCGATCGAGCAATTCCGCGCCAAGCTCAAGACAGCGCCGAAGAACTTCATCGCGCAGCCGACGCTCGCTTTGTCCACCTGCCCCACTTACGTGGAGCAAGGCGTGGCGCCGCGCCATGTGGACCTGCGCCCCTTCGTGCTCACCGGCAGCAAGGGCACGCGCATCGTGCCCGGCGGCTTGACGCGCGTCGCCATGAAAGAAGGCTCACTGGTGGTCAATTCCAGCCAGGGCGGCGGGACGAAAGACACATGGGTGTTGGACGGATAGGCCATGCTCTCCCGCACCGCCGATAACTTGTATTGGCTTTCGCGCTACGTCGAGCGCGCGGAATATCTCGCGCGCATTCTCGACGCCACGCAGCGGCTGTCGGCGTTGCCGCTCGCTTATGTCGGCAGCAGCAACGAATGGGAATCCGCGGTGCTCACCGCCGGCTGCGCCAGCGCCTTCTTCAGGCAGTATGACGAGGCCAACGAGGAAAACGTCACCGATTTCCTCGCTTTCTCCGCCGCCAATTCCTCATCGATCCGCAACTGCTTCGAGCTGGCGCGCAGCAATGCGCGCGCGGTACGCACCGCACTGACGGTGGAGATGTGGGACGCCATCAACGGCACCTGGCTCGAGCTCAAGCGCTACGGCAATGGCCCGACCTCGCGTGAGGAATTCTCCCGCTTCCTGCGCTGGGTGCAGGAATCCTCGCTGCGCTATGACGGCTCCGCCTACCGTACTATGCTGCGCAACGACGCGTATTGGTTCTCCCGGCTCGGCGTTTATGTCGAGCGCGCCGACAATACCGCGCGTATCCTCGACGTGAAATACCATCTGCTCCTACCTGGCAACGAACGCGTCGGCGGCCCGCTCGATTATTTCCAGTGGGCTGCGATCCTGCGCTCAGTGTCGGCACTCACCGCCTATCACTGGGTTTATCGCGAGAGCCTGCAGCCCTGGCTGGTGGCCGATCTGTTGATCCTGAAGGAGGAGATGCCGCGCTCGCTCGCCTCCTGTTACGAAGCGATCGTGCGCAACCTCGACGCAATCGCCGGCGCCTATGGTCGGCAGGGCCCGGCCCAGCGTCAGGCCCGCGGCATTCGAGCCCGGTTGCAGAACAGCCGCATGGACGGCATTTTCCAGCGCGGCCTGCATGAGTACATTGGTGAATTCATCACCGAGAATAACCGGCTGGGCGCCGCCATCACCAAGCAATTTCTGCTATGAGCGCACTAGAACGTCACCGGTAACGTTGGCCCGCCTGAAGCTCATGCGAATTCGCATCTCCCACGCGACGACTTATCGCTACGACACGCCGCCCACCGGCGTGATCCAGATGCTGCGCCTTACCCCGCGCAACCATGACGGGCAATACGTGGTAAACTGGCGCGTCGATCTATCGGAGGATTGCCTGCTGCACCAGCACGAGGACGCCTTCGGCAATATCAGCCATTCTTTCACCGCCGAGGGACCGTTTCGCGAATTGTCAGTCGCGGTCGAAGGCGAAGTCGATACCCACGACACCCAAAGCGTGGTCAGCGGCGCGGTCGAGCGCTTTCCTCCCGGCCTGTTCCTGCGCGAAACCGCGCTCACGCAACCGGACGCCGCCATCATCGACTTCGCCGACAGCGCGCGGGCGGCCGCCGGCAGCGATCAACTGGCGCTTCTGCACAGGCTGATGAATGCGCTCAATCACGAGATGAAATTCGACACCGATCCGACCCACTCCGCGACCACGGCGGCGGAAGCCTTCGCGCTGCGCCGCGGCGTCTGCCAGGACCTCACCCATATTTTCATCGCGGCGGCGCGCCAGCTCGGCATCCCGGCGCGCTATGTCGGCGGACATTTCTACCGCGTCGACGGCGTGACAGCGCAGGATGCCGGCCACGCCTGGGTCGAAGCCTATGTCGAGCACCTCGGATGGGTCGGCTTCGACCCGACCAACGGGATCGGCATCACCGAAGCCCATGTGCGGGTCGCGATCGGACTGGATTACCTCGGCGCCGCGCCGGTGCGCGGCACGCGCTACGGCGGCAGCGGCGAAACCCTCAAGGTGGCGGTGCATGTCGATCAGGCGCAGCGGCAGGCGCAAAGCTAACATGGCGCATGATCTTTTCCGAAAACCGGCGTCCGCTCTTGGGGATCATGCGCTATGACATTGCCGGACATGGGTCCGCATAGTTATAACCCTGCGACCGGGTCACAGAAGAAGAAGTCGCACTACATGACATATTGCTGCGGAATTCTAGTGCGTGACGGACTGGTCATGATCGCCGACACCCGCACCAATGCCGGCCTCGACAATGTTTCGACCTTTCGCAAACTACACGTCTATACCGAGCCGGGCGAACGCATCATGGCGCTCGCCTCCTCCGGCAATCTCTCGCTGAGCCAATCGGTACGCAGCCTCCTCACCGAGGGTGTCGACAACCCAGAGACCGGCGAGCGCGAAACCTTGATGAATTCGCCGACGATGTTCCAGGCCGCGCAGCGGATCGGCCGCGCTGTGCGCCAAATTCAGACCATGGAGGGCAAGGCGCTGGCAGCCGCCGAAGTCGAGCACGACGTGGCGTTTCTGTTCGGCGGTCAGATCAAAGGCCGCGCGCTACGCCTGTACATGATCTATTCGGCCGGCAATTTCATCGAATGCACTACCGACACGCCCTACCTTCAGATCGGCGAGCACAAATACGGCAAACCGGTGCTCGACCGCGCCATCAAGTTCGACACCGACCTCTACGACGCGCTCAAGATCGGGCTGATCTCGATGGATTCCACTATGCGCTCCAATCTCGGGGTTGGGCTGCCGATCGATATCCTGGTGGCTCGCCGGGACACCTGCAGCCCTGAGGTGAACTACCGCATCGAGCCCGGCGAGCCCTATTTCCAGGACCTGCGCGAGCGCTGGTCCACCGCGCTACGCGCCGCCCATATCGCCATCCCGCGCCCGCCCTACCGCAGCCCCGACTAAAAGTTCCCGTTCGCGGATAATCTCTACCTTCGCCGTTTGCCGTTCGACAAGCTCAAGATCAGCCGCAGCTTCGTGCTGAGCATCGAAAAAGCCGCCGGTGCCGCAGCGATCGTACACGCGGTGGTGAGCCTCGCCGCGGCCGCGGCATGAAGGTGACGGCGGAAGGCGTGGAGACCGCCGACCAGCAGTTATTTCTGCGCGCGGCCGGCGTGCATTTCATGCAAGGCTATCGTTTCGGCAAGGCGGTGACCGCCTCCGAAATCACTGCGCGCCTGCAATCGCCTGACGGTGCCCGCCGCCCTGGCCGGCTGACGCCTCCCGCTCTCCGCAAAGGTCTACTCGGGCATGCGCCCATAGCTGGCGCGCGCGCTTTTGTGATATGGCGGTCGCAACCAATATCGCGTCAGGAGAACAGCCGATGAGTGCGTCCGCAAAAATTGCGCTAGTGACCGGCGCCGGAACTGGGGTCGGCCGAGCGGTGGCCATTGCCTTAGCGAAAGCCGGCTACAGCCTGGTGCTTGCCGGCCGGCGCAAGGAGATGCTCGACAAGGTTTCCGGCGAGATCAACGCGGTCGGCGCGCAGGCGCTGGCCGTGCCGACCGACGTGTCCAAGCGCGAGTCGATCCTGGCGCTGTTCGCCACCGTGAAATCGAGCTTCGGCCGGCTCGATGTCCTGTTCAACAATGCCGGCATCGGGGCGCCGGCGATGCCACTCGAGGACCTGCCCTACGAGACTTGGGCGAACGTGGTCGCCACCAATTTGACCGGCATGTTCCTGTGCACGCAGGAAGCCATCAAGATCATGAAAATGCAAAACCCGCGCGGCGGCCGCATCGTCAATAATGGCTCGATCTCGGCACACGCACCGCGGCCGTATTCGGTGGCTTATACGTCGACCAAGCACGCGGTAACCGGCCTCACCAAATCGACCTCGCTCGACTGCCGGCAATACGACATTTGCTGCAGCCAGGTCGATATCGGCAACGCGGCGACGCCGCTCACCGAGCGCATGGTGCAGGGCGAGGGCGTGCTGCAGCCGGACGGCCGCAAGATGATTGAGCCGCGCATGGAGGCCGAGCATGTCGGCAACGCGGTGGTCTACATGGCGAGCCTCCCGCTCGACACCAATGTGCTGTTCATCACGGTGATGGCGAATAAGATGCCATTCGTCGGACGCGGCTAGACACACATCATGGAGCCTGCGCAGGCATTGGAACGCTGGCATGACTTCTATGTCCTTCTCGGCACCGCCGGCGCGACCCTGCTTGCCTTGCTGTTCGTTGCTGTCTCGCTGGGCGCCGGATTTCTGAGCGACGACAGAGCGTCAGCGACCCGCGCTTTCTTCAGCCCGGTCGTCATCCATTTCAGCGCGGTCTTCTTTCTCTCAGCCGTCGCGCTGGTGCCCGGACACCATATGGTGTTCTTCGTGGCCGTGATCGGCGCCTGCGCGGTGGTCGGCCTCGCGGTTGCGCTTTACGCGACCATCCAACTGCTGCGGCACGACTGGACAAACTACAAGCAAGACCACCTGGCCTACAGCCTGTTGCCGACTATCAGCTATGTCGCATTGCTGGTTGCCGCGGCGATGATGTGGACCGAAAACGAATCCGCGCTCGATGTGCTCGCCGGCGCATTGCTCGTCCTGCTGCTCGTCAATGTTCGGAACGCCTGGGACCTGACGCTATCGATGGTGCGCCACCATACGCGCGGGCGCTGACGTCACGCTGCCGAGCGCCTCGGCGAGCGGGCACTCACCGCCGGTCGAGTACGGGCTTGAAGTCGCCATTGCCGCGCGCAGTTGATCGGCCTCGCCCCAATACACCAGCGTCGCCTTGCTCTCGGCCACCCGCCAGACCGCATGCATGCGGCATACGCCTGGCGTCGCCGGCTCCCAGAACCCCTCGATCAGATCGACTTGTCGCCGATATGGTTGCGCCCGGCGAACAGCATGTCGGTGGCCGCCTCCTGCCCGTCCGCGGTGCGATTATCCGCGGCGGTTGACTTTTCCTATCCTCAATTAATTTAGGCATGCTGCCCCGCACCTCGTGTCCATCGAAAATGATAGAGAAGCAAAAATGCGCTTGTCAGGCAACGAGACTGACCTCGACCTTGGTCCCCGTCTTCACCTTGCTCAGTACCTTCACGCTGCCGACCGCCATAGCGAACACGTTGCAGGGGCTGGCGAGCCGCGTCTCATTGCCGTTGGAGATCGGCGTGCGGCCGAAGCCAATGGCGATCGCCGGCCCTTGCGGCCAAAAGGCGATCTCGCCCGGCGTGATCACTGCGCGCGCATCCGGCTCGCGCGCGACCTCCACCGGCACGTCGAAATAAATCTCCTCGCCCCAGGTCAGCACGGACGACGCGATCGGCAGTGCCGCCGCAATCGCCTGGGCGGTGGGCGTGTCGAGCAATTCGGCGTCGAGCGTGAGCGGGCCGAAATCGAAGCGGATGCGGGCCATGCGGCCTCCCGTTGGCTTCTCGGATTGCTTTGGCCCCGGCAATTTCGCATTTTGATGAACGGGCCGGCCTTGGCAAGCCAAGGGTGGCGACTTAACCGCCGCCACGTGCAGTATTTATGACATGCGGCTTCGGCTGATTTCGTTTCTCGCCCTCGCAATGTTGTTCGCGAATGCCCCCGGCTCCGCGCAGATGATCCACATCGTCGCCCTTCGGCGACAGCGCGACCGCCGGCTGGCTGGGCACCGCACAAGGACGCCTATCCGGCGCAGCTGCAAGCGGCGTTGCGCAAGAACGGCTACGACATCGCCGTCGCCAATGAAGGCGTCAACGGCGACATCATCGCGTCGATGCCGACCGTGCGCGCACGCCTGGCCGAGCTCATTCGCAGCTTGCGTGCCCGCGGCATCGAGGTGCTGTATGCGCGCCGTCGCGCGCTCACGTGCCAGCGACGGCAGGTAAAAAAGAACGAATGACGCACCCATCGGCGCGCCATCCCCTCGCTATTCGAGGGGGACGGAAGAGGACGACGGCGTACCCGGCGCCGCAAAGAATACGCGTGGTGGAGCGTTGGCTAATCGACTATCGTCCCCGCGAAGGCAGCGGCCCATACGCCGCAGCATATCGAAAGGGCACGACGTATGGGTCCCGGATGTCACTCGCGAAGCTCGCTCGCCCGGGACGACAGCAAAGCTCTAAAGCTCTAATGCAACCTGAACTCGCCGTTGATCGCCTTCAGCTCGGCCGGCTTGATCAGCTTGCAATGCGCGACCTGCACCGAGTGCAGAGGACCCTCCAGCTTCTCCTGCCAGAACGCCAGGAAGCGTTGCAGTTCGGGAAATTTCGGGAACAGGTCGTAGGCCTGCCAGACGTAAGATTGCAGCAGCCATTGATGATCGGGCCGCCTGTACAAAATATGAGCTGTCGTTAGGCCGAAGCCGTTGACCTGTTTGCGGAAGTCTTCCGAAACCATCGCGCCCTCCATCGAGTTCGGACACAAGTTTCCAATTCCGGCACTAGCCATTGCAAGCCGAAAAGGTAAACAAACTGTTTAAAATCAAGGCGTTAGCAGCAACCATGCCAAGTTGCTAACAGCCCCGGCAGCGCGCCTCATGCGGCAGCCAAAGATAACCCAGTGGCCAGCGGCCCGGTTCCGGTCGCATGGCTGTTAACCGTTGAACGCCAAGGGTTTTCGACGCTACTTGGCACTCGCCTCAAATGAGTGCTAAAAAATTTTTGGAAGCCCCTTGCGGGCCAGAATGCCTGCACCACCTCCTGTCAGGTGCCGGCAAGGGGGCGCCGGCTACCCAAACCGCAAAACCGTTCAATAACTGAGGAGAACTGCCATGAAGTTCCGCCCGCTTCACGACCGCGTCGTCGTCAAGCGCATCGATGCCGAGGAAAAGACTGCCGGCGGCATCATTATTCCCGACACCGCCAAAGAGAAGCCGAGCCAGGGCGAAATTGTCGCCGTCGGCCCCGGTGGCCGCGACGAAGCCGGCAAGCTGATCCCGATCGATCTCAAGGTCGGCGACACCGTGTTGTTCGGCAAATGGTCGGGCACCGAAGTGAAAATCGACGGTCAGGATCTCCTGATCATGAAAGAAAGCGACATCATGGGCGTGATCGAAGGCGGCCATGCTACCAAGCGAAAAGCCGCCTAAGCGCTTAGCCGACATCAAACCGAAGGAATTCAAACTATGGCTGCTAAAGACGTCAAATTCTCAGTGGATGCACGCGACCGCATGTTGCGCGGCGTCGACATCCTCGCCAATGCGGTGAGGGTCACGCTCGGCCCGAAAGGCCGTAACGTCGTGCTCGACAAGTCGTTCGGCGCCCCACGCATCACCAAGGATGGCGTGACGGTCGCGAAGGAAATCGAACTCGAAGACAAGTTCGAGAACATGGGCGCACAGATGGTGCGCGAAGTCGCGTCGCGGACCTCCGATCAGGCCGGCGACGGCACCACCACCGCGACCGTCCTGGCCGCGGCGATCGTGCGCGAAGGCTCCAAGGCCGTGGCCGCGGGCATGAACCCGATGGACCTCAAGCGCGGCGTCGATCTCGCGGTTGAAGCCGTCGTCGAACACCTCAAGGCCAACTCCAAGAAGGTCACCTCGAACGAAGAAATTGCCCAGGTCGGGACCATTTCCGCCAACGGCGACGTCGAGATCGGCAAGTTCCTCGCTGACGCGATGAAGAAAGTTGGCAACGAGGGCGTGATCACGGTCGAAGAGGCGAAGTCGCTTGAGACGGAGCTCGACGTGGTCGAGGGCATGCAGTTCGATCGCGGTTACATCTCGCCCTACTTCATCACCAACGCCGACAAGATGCGCGTTGAGATGGAAGACCCCTACATCCTGATCTACGAAAAGAAGCTGTCCGGCCTGCAGGAATTGCTGCCTCTGTTAGAGGCGGTGGTGCAGTCCGGCAAGCCGCTGCTGATCGTGGCTGAGGACGTCGAAGGCGAGGCTCTCGCCACTCTGGTCGTCAACAAGCTGCGCGGCGGCCTCAAGGTCGCGGCGGTGAAGGCGCCGGGCTTCGGCGATCGCCGCAAGGCCATGCTGCAGGACATCGCGGTCCTGACCGGCGGCCAGGCGATCAGTGAAGATCTCGGCATCAAGCTCGAGAACGTCACCATCAACATGCTCGGCCGCACCAAGAAGGTGATGATCGACAAGGAAAACACCACCATCATCAACGGCGCCGGCAAGAAGTCCGAGATCGAATCGCGCGTCGCTCAGATCAAGGCGCAGATCGAGGAGACCACCTCGGATTACGACAAGGAGAAGCTGCAGGAACGCCTGGCCAAACTTGCCGGCGGCGTTGCGGTGATCCGCGTCGGCGGCGCCACCGAAATCGAGGTGAAGGAACGCAAGGACCGCGTCGACGACGCGATGCATGCCACCCGCGCCGCGGTCGAGGAAGGCATCCTGCCGGGCGGCGGCGTCGCGCTGTTGCGCGCCACAGAGGCCCTCAAGCGGGTGAAGACCGCGAACGAAGACCAGAAGCATGGCGTCGACATCGTCCGCAAGGCGATCCAGGCCCCTGCCCGCCAGATCGCGACCAATGCCGGCGAAGACGGCTCGGTCATTGTCGGCAAGATCCTTGAGAAGGATCAGTACAACTGGGGCTTCGACGCCCAGGCCGGCGAATACGGCAATCTCGTTTCTAAGGGAGTGATCGATCCGACCAAGGTCGTGCGTTCGGCGATCCAGGGCGCGGCATCGGTCGCCGGGCTCCTGATCACCACGGAAGCGATGGTTGCTGAAATTCCGCAGAAGAAGGCCCAAGGCGGTATGCCGGGCGGCGGCGGAATGGGCGGCATGGGCGGCGGGATGGATTTCTAAGTCCTTCGCTCAATGCGAAAAATCAGAAGGCCCGGGAGCAGTCCCGGGCCTTTTTCGTTATTTGGGAAAACGATCGCTAGATCGAGATTTTCGATGGCGAAACGCTGCGGAAATATCTATGCCGGCATCGGCGGCTGGACCTACGAGCAGTGGCGCGGCGTGTTCTATCCCAAAAGTCTGCCGCATGCGCTCGAGCTCACATATGCGGCCGCGCTTCTGACTTCGCTCGAGATCAACGGCACCCTCTACCGTACGGCAGACCCCAGCCGCCTTCCGAAATTCGGCTTCCGAGGTGCCCGACGGATTCATGTTTTCGCTGAAAGGTCCGCGCTACAATCGGCGTGTGCTCAGCGAAGTCGGCGGTTCGATCAAGCGTTTTCCTAGAGTCGGATGTGACTGAACTGGGCACGCATCTCGGTCCCCTGGTTTGGCAGTTCGCTTCGACCAAGAAATTCGATGAAGCCGACTTTGGCGGATTTCTCGAGCTGCTGCCGACCTCCTTCGACGGCCGCCCGCTGCGCCATGTGGTCGAAGTGCGGCACGAAAGTTTCGAGACGCCCGCCTTCATCGCGCTGCTGCGCAAGTTCAACACGCCGATGGTGTTCGCGGAACACGCGGTCTATCCGGCGATCGCCGACGTCACCGGCGATTTTTCATCTACACACGATTACAGAGGGGCGACGAAAAGTTGAAGGCAGACTACGCGCCCAAGGCGCTCGATTTCTGGGCCGCACAGGCGAAAACCTGGGCGCGCGGTGGCGAGCCCGCCGATCTTCCGCGTATCGCGAAAGCGCGCGCCAAGCCCGCCCCGCGCGACGTTTTCGTCTATTTTATTCACGAGGTGAAGCTACGCGCGCCGGCCATGAGAGGCGCGAGTACATCTGCCGTCGCCTGAATCTCATCGTGGCCGCCATGGCGATCGGTACGCAACGGTTTCCGATCACTAACTTGAAGTCTATATAGCGGGGGCGTATGTCATTCCTGTGACGAACAAATGCAGACTTTGTTTACGATTGGCTACGAACAAGCCAAGCCCGACGCGGTCTTAAAGGAGCTCAAACGCGCCAGGATCGATCTCCTGGTCGATACCCGCGCGGTAGCGGCCTCGCGCCGCCCCGGTTTTTCCAAGCGCCAGCTCGCTGCCTCGCTCGACGAGGCCGGCATCGCCTATATCCATTTGCAGAAACTGGGCACGCCTTCGGAAGGGCGGCAGGCGGCGCGCTCAGGCGATCTCAACGCGCTCTGGCGCATCTACGACAAGCATATCAAGACGCCGGAAGCGCAGGGCGCGCTCGGCGAACTGCTGGCGCTGATCAAGTCGGGCAAGCGCATCGCCCTGCTCTGTTACTGCCGCGATCCGAAAGCGTGCCACCGCAGCCGAATCGTGGCGAACGTCAAAAAGCGCGCGCGCGTTAAGGTCGAGGACCTGATTACGCCGTTGTTTTAGCGCCAGGCAAAATACTATTCCGCCGGCTGCGCCGCGCTTTGCTTGCCCTCGACGTTGACGATCATCGCGACCAAGGCAACGGTCGCCACGAACAAGAGCAGCGCGATCACGGCGTTCACGCTCAAGACCAGCGTGAAGCCGCCGCTCTTGTGCAACAACGATATCATGCCGATCGCCGCACCCGCGCTGATGAACAGCAGGAAATAGCGCACCGCATAGACGCGGCCGCGCCATGCGTCGGCGGTATAGCGCGCCATGATCATATCGTTCACCGTCACCTGCCCGTAAATCGCGGCAACCGCGATCGCGAGCGCAATCATCAGGCTCACCCCATTGGAGTAGGCCGCCCACAGATTGCCAAGAAAGCCGAGAGCAGTGATGATCGCAAACAGCATATGCGGCGTGATGCGCTCGACCAGCCGTCCGACCGTGAGTTGAGCCAGCGCTCCGCAAATCAGCACTGCCGTAGCAATGCTGCCGACCAGCACCAGCGGCAGATCGCTGGACAGCCGCTCGTCGACGATTTTTGGCAACGCGATGGTCAACACGTTGAATACCAGGCCAGCGCTGAGCGCAATCACGGTAAACAGGCCGAACAGCATGACCGCAAGCCGCGGTGTGAGCGGAACCGCCGGCACCGATTTGCGCGTTTTGGCGTGATGGCGATCGTCGGGCGTCAGCCAAAGATAAATAACACCGGTCGCAATCGCGATCACAGCTGGCGCGACGAACGCCGCGCGCCAGCTGATCCAGAATGCTAATGCGCCACTGATCCCGGCGGCGAGCGAAACTCCGAGATTTCCGCAGACGCCGTTGAAAGCGAGCGTGCGGCCACGCGCCCCCGATGCCTCGATCAGCATCGCCATGCCGACCGGATGATAGATGGCGGCGAAAATGCCCAGCGCGAACATGGCGGCCGATAGCATCACGAGGTTCGGCGCCAGCGCGACGCCGATGAGCGAGACCCCGCAGCCGATGTAGAACGCTGCCATCATGTTGCGGCGGCTCCAGCGGTCGGCGAGCCAGCCGGCCGGCAGCGAGAAAATGCCGAAGGCAAGGAAGGCGGTGCTCGAAAGCGCGATCAATTCGCTGTAGGGCCGTTGGTAGACGACCTGCAGACCGATCACGACCGTCGGATAGATCAGCAGCACGAAGTGATCGAGCGCGTGCGCCCAATTGAGGAATGCGATCGACCGTCGGCGGCCGCTTTCGTCGGCCTGCAAGGCGGTACCGGCGGTTGCAGCGGTCATAAAGTCCTCGCTTGGCGTGCGCCATGTTGCTCGGCTGGATATAACGCTTGGCTTGACCTTTGTCTTATCCGGATTTCGCAGATTGGCATCGACTCCCCTTGCGGAGCACGCTTAAGTTGAAAAGGTAGCCGTTCTGGGGCTCGGGGGCCTCAATGCGTTGCGGTGGACGCGTAAGCGCGGCGATCCTCGTCGCCGCGGCCTTCACGGATTGTTGCGTTTGCGTGTCAACGGAACCCCAGGCCCTCCCTGCGCCTCGGCGTTTTAACGCGCCGGTGAACTAGTCAAGCGTGCGGCGGAAGCGGGTGACGGCGATCGTCATCGCAATCAGCATCAGGACGAACAAGGCGACGGCGTCATAGCGTAGGTCGGCGACCGAGGAGCCTTTCAACATGATCGAGCGCACGATGCGCAGATAATGCGTGAGTGGCAGCGCCTCGCCGACATATTGCGCCCAGACCGGCATGCCGGCGAACGGGAATAGGAATCCCGACAAAAGAATGTTCGGCAGGAAAAACATGATGGTCATCTGCATCGCCTGCAACTGGTTCTGCGCCACAGTCGAGAAGGTGTATCCGATCGACAGATTGGTCGCGATAAACAGAGTGCTAAGCGCGGCGAGCAAGCCGAGATTGCCGACGACCGGCACCCCGAACAGCGTGACGCCGATGCTGATGATCAGCGCCGCCTGCACGAAGCCGACCATGATGTAGGGCACGATTTTGCCCAGCATGATCTCGAACGGGCTGATCGGCATCGACAGCAGGCTTTCCATGGTGCCACGCTCGATCTCGCGAGTCACCGACAGCGCGGTGAAGATAAGCATGGTCATGGTGAGGATGGTGCCGACCAGGCCCGGCACAATGTTGAGCTGGGTCGCGCCGGCCGGATTGTAGCGCGCGTGGGTGCGGATTTCGAACGGCAGTGCGGCGGCCTCGGGAACGTCGCGATCATGCGAGAGCGCAGTCTGCAGCACCTGGCCGAGCGCACTGAGCGCGGTGCCGGAGGCGACCGGATCGGTGGCGTCGGCCGCGACCAGCATGGCCGGTTTGTCGCCGCGGCGCACGGAGCGCTCGAAATTGGCCGGGATTTCGACCGCGAACAATACAGTTCCCGAGGCGAGCAACTCATCAACCTCGGCTTCGCTGTGCGGCAGCTTGGTGACTTTGAAATATTTGGTGTTCTGCAGAGCAGCTAAGATCGAGCGCGACAAATCGGTGCTTTCTTGCAGCAGCACCGCAGTCGGCAAGTCGCGCGGTGTGGTGTTAATGGCGTAGCCGAACAGCATCAGCTGGACGAGCGGGATCACGATGATCATGGCGAACGACACACGGTCGCGCTTGAGCTGGATGAATTCCTTCACCAGCATGGCCCAAGTCTTGCGCCAGAAGCCGTCCCCCGGGAGGCGCCTCGCCGCTTGGGTGGGAAGCAGGTGGGTCATTGGAAGTTATCCCGTGCCTTGCCCATTAGGTCGATGAACACGTCCTCGAGCGAGGGCTCAGAGCGTTTCCAATCGAGGTCTTTGCGCTTGCGATAGGGGGCGATCGCAGCCTCCAGCTTAGCGGCGTCGCGCCCCGACACGTGCAGGCTGGTGCCAAACGGCGCCACCATGTCGACGCCCGGCTTGCCGGTGAGCTCGTCCGACAGCTTGGCCAGCCCTTCGCCCTCGGCCGAACTGACCACATACGTGCTCAGATTCGCGGACGCGATCACATGCTCGACGGTACCGCGCACCAGCAGTTCGCCGTAAGCGATGTAAGCGATCTCGTGGCAGCGCTCGGCCTCGTCCATGTAATGAGTGGAGACCAGCACGGTGAGGCCGTCGGCGGCGAGCGCGTGGATCTCGTTCCAGAATTCGCGCCGTGCCTTGGGATCGACGCCAGCAGTCGGCTCATCGAGCAGGAGCAATTGCGGGCTCGGCAGCGTGCAGGCGCCGAGCGCCAGCCGCTGCTTCCAGCCGCCCGACAATTCGCCGGCGATCTGCTCCTCGCGGCCGGCGAAGCCGAGCCGCTCGATCGCCGCGCGCGCGGCGGCGACCGGCTTATCAATGCCGTAGATGCGGGCGATGAATTCCAAGTTCTCGCGCACCGAAAGGTCTTCGTACAGGCTGAAGTGCTGCGTCATGTAGCCGACCTGGCGCTTGATCTTGTCGGTTTCGGTACGGATGTTGTAGCCAAGGCAGGTTCCGTCGCCGTCGTCGGGCGTGAGCAGCCCGCACAGCATGCGGATGGTGGTAGTCTTGCCGGAGCCGTTCGGCCCCAAGAAGCCGTAAATAGTCCCGCGTTTGACCTGCATGGACAGGTCGCGCACCACCGCCCGGCCGTCGAACTTTTTGGTCAAGTGGTGGACGTCGATCGCGATGTCTTGCGCCCCGTTTTGCGCGCTCATTTCGCCGTCTCTTTCGGCAGTGCGACGGTCACCGGCTGGCCGACGCGGAATTTCTCCGGCTGTTCGGGCCGCCCCTCGATCAGGTAGACGAGCTTGGCGCGCTCATCCAAGCTGTAGATCACTGGCGGGGTGAATTCCGCGCTGCGGGCGATGAAGCTCACCTTGGCGGTCAGCCCGCTCTCACAGCCGTCACAGGATACCGTGACGGTCTCACCGTATTTGATCTCAGGCAGCAGAGGCTCAGGCGCGAAGAAGCGGAATTTAAGATTCTGCGGCGGCAGCAGCGCCACCACCGGCTTTCCAGCGGTCACAGTTTCGCCCGGCCGATAATAAACCTGCTGGATGGTGCCATCGGCGGGGCTATAGGCGTTGCGGCGCGTAAGCCGGGTTTCCGACCAGCCCAGGTTGGCCTTGGCCTGGCGCAACGCAGCTTCGGCATCGTCATAGGTCTTTTGCGTGCCGGCCGCCGTCTTCAGCAATTCCTTGGCGCGGTCGAAGTTCTGCTGCGCGTTGACCACGGCGGTTTTTTTCACCATTAGGTCGGACTTTTGCAGATCGTCGTCGACGGTGAACAGCAATTCGCCCTGCTTGACCTGGTCGCCTTCGCGCACGTTCAGCGATTCGATACGGCCCTGCTCGTCGGGGGAAACGAAAATCAGCTCGGCTTCGACCCAGCCCTGCAACTGGTGGTCGTTGACCTTGTCGCAGCCGGTGAGCGCGAGGCCGGCGAGCACCATCGCCGATAAGGCGGCTAGTTTCATTCTCATGGCGCTCTCCTCGACGCGAACAGCAGATCGACATGCGTCTTCATCATTTTGCGAACGTCGAGCGGCTCGAAACGTTCGAACAAGCCGCTCCAGATAATGGCGACCAGGCCCGGCGCGGCGATAATCTGCGGGAACTCGGCCAGCGCCTCAGGCACTTCCCCGCGCGCGGCGGCGCGGCGCAACAGCACGCGCACTGCGGCGATGATGCGCGAGAGCACTTCGCGGTAATAGAATTCGGCGAGCTTGGGGAAGCGGCGGCCTTCCGAGATCATCAGGCGGATGACATCCTTGCGCCGCGTCTCGTAGACCTCGCGCACGAACAATTCCACGATCTGCTCGCTGAGCACGCTGATCGGCACGTCGGCCGCGCCCAACGCCTCGATGGTGCCGACCAGCGGCGTGAGCATGGCGCGGACCAGTTCCTGGAACAGGCTCTCCTTGTCGCGGAAGTAGAGATAGATCGTGCCCTTGGCGACGCCAGCGCGCTTGGCGACGTCGTCGAGCCGCGCCGTCTCGAAGCCGCGTGACGAGAATTCATCGAGCGCCGCGGCCAGGATCGCCTCACGGCGGGCGGCGCTTCGTGCCTGACGAGCGATGCTGCGCGGTTCCGGCCCCGCACGATGGGTCGGCCTGCGCCGGCGGCGCGGTATTTTGCGGGCTGATCGTGGGTGCGCGGTGGTCACAACAATCAATCCATATACTGACTGACCAGTCAGTCATTATATAGGATAAACGAACCCATCCTGCAAAGACGAATAATACGAATTAAATCATATAGTTAAATCGCGGACGCAAATTCGACCGGCATTGCGAAGGTGATGAGCCTGGAGTGGCGGCCAAGCGTCAGCCCTTGGCATCGCAGAAGAAGGTGCGGATGACGCATTCCTTGCCGCCGTCCTTATAGCTGGACGGCAAGGCCTCGCTCTGGCGGCGTCCGAGCCGCCGCCCCTTGCCCCAGCCATGGGCGCCGCACGCATTAGTGAAACACCGCGAACGCGGCGCAGCTTGGTGACGGTCACCATCCGGCAAGTGTCGTTTTGGCATTTCGCCAGCACGCTTTTGCGTGCGTCATCGACGGTGTGGAAATCGTAGCCTCGCCGAACGCCCCGCAGGCGCCGATCGCCAGCGCGCCGGACGCTCGCGCGGTGTTGACGGCGACCAGCATCAGCGTTGCGGTCGCGAGCAACAGCGTCGCCGCCACAAATGCGCGCATAACCGGCGTGAAGCGATCCGTCATCGCCCTTCCCTTACCCAGGCACGTCGCCAGATAAGGACTGAGTCGCGGCGCCGATCAACGATTCGAAGTCTTAAGCGCGTTCGATTTCGGCCTTGACGGCAGAAAACAACTCGGGCGTGTCCACGTCGGTGAGCGCCGCCTCGCCGGCGACCGGGACTTCAACGACCGCCTCGGCATAGCTGCCGATCAGGTGGCGGGCGCCAATATCGCCTGCGATTGCCATCAAGTCGTGGAAGAAGCGGCGTGACCACACCACCGGATTGCCGCGTCGGCCGTCGAAGGTCGGCACCACCACCAGTGCGCCGCGATCGGGATCGAAGACAGCAATCAGTCTATCGATCAACCCGGCATCGACCTGCGGCATATCGCCGAGGCAGACGATAGCACCGTCCGCGTCGGCCGGCACTGCGGCGATGCCGGCCTTCAACGAGGTACCGAGACCTTCGGAATAGTCCGCGTTATGCACGAAACGCACCGGCAATCCGGCGAGCGCCGCCTCCACGCGCTCGCGCTCGTGGCCGGTGACCACGATCACGGGCTTAGCGCGCGATGCCAGCGCCTGCTCGGCAGCGATGCGTACCAGCGACTTGCCCCCGATCTCGGCGATAAGCTTGTTGATCGCGCCCATGCGGGTGGAGCGCCCGGCCGCCAGCACCACCGCGGCGATGCGGCGGCCTTTTTCCGGCGCCGGCTCGGTGCGCGGCTGCGGCCGGGTAACGATTTCCATCAGCAAGCCGCCGACGCCCATGCCCGTGATGTCCGCGCGTGATACAGGCAAGCCTGCCAGAAGTCGCATCAGCACCCAGTCGAAGCCGTTTTCCTTTGGGCTTCGGGCGCAGCCCGGGGCGCCGATTACCGCCTGCCCGCGCAAGCGTCCGATCAGCATCAGATTGCCGGGATCGACCGGCATGCCGAAATGCTCGATCTCGCCGCCAACCGCCTCAACCGCCGCCGGGATCACATCACGGCGGTCTGCAATTGCGGAAGCGCCGAATACGATCGTCAGTTCGGCGCCGGATTTGAGCACTTCGTCGATGGCGCGCGCCAGCGCAGGCATCTCGTGCGGCACGCGCCGCTCGGCGACGATGGCTGCGCCGGCGGGCGCAATGCGCGCGGCGGTGATCTTGAGGGTTTTCTCCACCACCTTGGGCGACAGGCCTGGCAGCAACGTGGAAACGATGCCGAGCTTGCGTACCTTATAAGGTGCGACGCGGATCACTGGTTTGTCCTTGGCGGCCTCGGCCACCGCCTGGTCGCGCGCCGCGCCCGCCACCGCAAATGGAATGATTTTCACGGTCGCAATCATCTCGCCTTCCACCACCGGCTTAAACGCCGGCAGCGTCGCCACCGTAATCGCCTCGTCGATACGGTTGAGCCGGTCGATGGCGCCCTTGTCGAGCACCAGCACGCCGGACGTTTCAGCGAACAGATTGCAGCGGCCGGTGAAGGCGCGGTCGGCGCGCACGCCCTCGCCCTTCACAGCCAATGCGATATCGGCGGCCGCCTGATCCTCCGAGACATCGCCCGACTCGAGTCGTGCCACCACGATTTCCTTGATGCCCACAGCCTTCAACGCAGCCACTTCCGCCGGTCCGATCAACGTCCCCTTTTTGAGCACCAGATCGCTCTGACGGATCGAATGCACCGCGGTGGCGCCGAGCGCATCGCTAGGGGCGACGGGGCCGAACTTCATGCCGCGTCCGCCTTGTCCGACTTCACACGCAGTCTTTGCGTGATCTCACCCATGATGGCGACCGCGATCTCGGCCGGCGATACCGCGCCGATATCGAGTCCGATCGGCGCATGAATGCGCGCTATATCGGCGTCACTCAAACCCGCCTCCTTGAACCGCTGCACTCGCTTGGCATGCGTCTTCTTGGAGCCGAGCGCGCCAATATAGAAGCAATCGCGCGCCAGTGCGTGCTTGAGCGCAGGATCGTCAATCTTCGGATCGTGGGTGAGCGCGACAAACGCGGTGTAATGATCGACATTGAGCGGCGGCAGCGCCACGTCCGGCCACTCTGCGATCACCTTCACGTCCGGAAAGCGTTCGATGGAGGCGAAGGCCGTGCGCGGATCGACGATGGTCACGTCATAGCCGAGCAATTGCCCGACCGGTGCCAATGTCTGGCTAATATGCACCGCGCCGGTAATGATGAGCTGGGGTGACGGCACGTGCACCGTGAGAAACACACGGCCCTGCGCGATTTCCTCCATGCCGCTCTTCGCCATGCGCAGCCGTTTTTCTAGCATGTCCTTCAGCGGATCGCGCGCTACGTCGGCGGCTTTCACCAGCCGCTGCTCGCCACTCGCCATATCGGTGACGACGACGCCCGCGCGTCGCGCGTCGCGTTCGGCATTGAGCGCGTGGAGGATATCGAGTTTCACTTAAGTCACCTTCTCGACATAGACGCGGATGGTGCCGCCGCAGGACAGACCGACGTTCCATGCTGCCTCATCGGCAACGCCGAATTCCAGCATCTTGGGCTTGCCGCTGTCGATCACGTCCATGGCTTCAGTCACCACCGCGCCCTCGACGCAGCCGCCCGATACGCTCCCAAGGAAATTCCCCTCGTTGTCGATCACCAGATTGGAGCCGACCGGTCGCGGCGCCGAGCCCCAGGTCTCGACCACGGTCGCCAGCGCCACGCCGCGCCCGGCTTTGCGCCAGTTCTCGGCCGCTTTCAATATATCTTCATCGCGCGAGAGCATGATGTTTCTCCGTCAGGCAACCTGCCGCAGCCACAGTTTCGGATCGTAGTCCTTCGCCGATGTGCCCGACAGGGCGCGCACCAACTCGGCCATTGATTCCAGATTGTGGATCGGCCGCAGTTCGTCAACATGCGGCAGCATGGTTCGCACACCCTTGGCGCGCGCCTCGAAACCTTCGAAGCGAAGCAGCGGGTTGAGCCAAACTAGCCGGCGGCACGAGCGGTGCAGCCGGTCCATCTCAAAAGATAGCGTGTCGTCGGCGTCGCGCTCAAGCCCGTCGGTGATCAAAAGCACCACGGCGCCCTGCGTGAGCACGCGGCGCGCCCATCGTTTGTTGAAATCGCGCAACGAAGAAGCGATGCGCGTGCCGCCCGACCAGTCCGCTACATTCGCGCTGCACGCAGCGAGCGCCTCGTCCGGATCGCGCGCCCGAATGGCTCGGGTAACGTTGGTCAGCCGCGTGCCGAACAGGAACGTCGTCACGCGCTTCTTGCGCTCGGTGATCGAATGCAGGAAATGCAGGAACAGCCGAGTGTATTGGCTCATCGAGCCGGAAATATCGAGCAACGCCACAATCGGCGGCTCCTTCTCGCGCGGCCCGAGATATTTGAGATCGATCACCGCCCCGCCCGCCTTCATGCTGGCGCGCAGGGTACGGCGGATGTCGATCAGATGCCCGCGCCGGCTCGCCGCCAGCCGCCGTGTGGGCAGCGGGTCGAGCGCCAGCGCCAGCCGCGCGATCGCCTGCTTGGCGGCGGCGATCTCGACCGCGGTCATTTGCGCGAAGTCTTTTTTCTGGAGGATTTCGCGGTCCGATACCGTAAGTCGCGCATCGATCTCGACCTCGGATTTGTCCTTGCGCTCGTTGAGGCCGCCGAATAGCGCCTCTTGGATGCGCTGCGCGCCCGGCGGCGGCGCCTTGGGCGCAGTTGCCGGCGTACCCGGCAGCATGGAGGCGATCAGCTCTTCAATATAACCGCGCTTGCGGAAGAAGATGCGGAACGTCTGGTCGAACAAAATCGTGTGTTCGTGCCGCTTCACGAACACCGCGTGCAGCGTCCAGTAGAAGCCCTCGCGGTCGCCGATGCGGACGACGTCGAGCGCTTCCAGCGCGTCGAGCACCGCGCCCGGCCCGACCGGAATGCCGGCGGCGCGCAACGCCCGCGCGAAGTAGAGGATGTTTTCGGCAAGGTGGCCATAGGCCATAACAGCTACTCCGCGGCCCGCAGCTCCGCCTTCGCCTCGTCAAGCAGCGCCTTCACCTTACTGCCGTCGAGCCGGGCGATGTCGTCCTGATATTTCAATAGCGCGCCGAGCGTGTCCGACACCGTCGCCGGATCGAGCGCTACCACGTCGAGCTCGGTGAGCGCGCCGGCCCAATCCAGCGTCTCGGCGACGCCGGGCGACTTGAACAGGTCTTCCTTGCGCAAGCCTTGCACGAAGGTGACGACCTGTTCGGATAATTTCTTGGAAATGCCAGGTACCTTGGTGCGTAGAATCTTCAACTCGCGTTCAGCATTGGGATAGCCGACCCAATGATAGAGGCAGCGCCGCTTGAGCGCGTCATGAACCTCGCGCGTGCGGTTGGAAGTCACCAGCACGATCGGCGGATGCGTCGCCTTGATGGTGCCGAGTTCCGGCACGGTGATCTGGAAATCGGCCAGCACCTCCAAGAGAAATGCCTCGAAGGCCTCGTCAGTGCGATCGATCTCGTCGATCAGCAGTACCGGCGGTCCGGCCGGGTCGGGCTCGAGCGCCTGCAGCAGCGGCCGTTTGATCAGGAAGCGCTCGGAGAACACGTCGTGCTCGATGCGCTCGCGGTCGCCCTCGCCTTCCGCTTCCGCCAGCCGAATAGCGATCATCTGCGCGCCGTAATTCCACTCGTAGACGGCCGACGAAATATCGAGCCCTTCGTAGCATTGCAGGCGGATCAACCGGCGCCCCAGCGTCGACGACAGCACCTTGCCGATCTCGGTCTTGCCGACGCCGGCCTCGCCCTCAAGGAATAGCGGCCGACCCATGCGCAGCGCCAGATAGAGCACCGTCGCCAGCGAACGGTCGGCGATGTAGTCGGCCTTGGCCAGCAGGTCGAGGGTGGCCTCGATGGAGGTCGGGAGCTGCTTCAGGGTCATCTTTTGGTCCTTTGAGAGTACTTTATCCTACCGCGCGGGCGTCTTACATGTGGATATCGAAGGTCAGCCCGGCCAGCCAGGAATTCCCGCCATGACGAAGCCCGTCCAGATCGAGAAAGAAGCCCTGCGAATGCCCACCATCGATCCCGGAGTGCGCATCGGCCATGTGCACCTGAAGGTCGCCGATCTGCAGCGGGCGCTCGATTTCTATTCCGGTGTGCTGGGTTTTACGCTCACCACCAGCCGGCCCGGCGCCGCCTTCATCTCGGCCGGCGGCTACCACCACCATCTTGGGCTCAATACCTGGGAGAGCCTAGGCGGTTCGCCGCCGCCTCCCGGCGTCACTGGCCTTTACCATACCGCCATTCTCTACCCGACCCGGCGGCTGCTCGCCGACGCACTGCGCCGGCTGATTGTCGCCAAGATCCCGCTTGAGGGCGCCAGCGACCATGGCGTGAGCGAAGCCCTCTATCTGCGCGACCCCGACGACAACGGCGTCGAGCTTTATTGGGACCGGCCCAAGGAGATGTGGCCGAAGCGGCCGGACGGCGGCTTGCAAATGTTCACGCACCCGCTCGACTTGCACGACCTGTTGGCGGAGTTGGACAAGACGCCGGGCTGAAAATTGCGCTAGCCGAAAAGACGCGGGTGCCGCAGCAGCAGCACGGCGACTAACGAGACCGCGAGCATCGTCTTGAAGGCGGTGTCGTACGTGCCGGTGGCGTCGAACACGGCAGCGCCGAGATAGGCGCCGATGCCAACGAAGATCTGATGCACCATGGTGATCAGGCCGGTAAGGGCACCGAGATGGCGGGTGCCGAAACTCTCCGACACGCCAGAGGGTGACGAGGCCACGCCGATGCCGTCACGCCACCGAGCTGCGTCAGCACCGCAGTCGCCACGAGCTGCACGCGCGCATGCCAGACAGCGCGCCGTCAGCGTTATCAAGCTCATCACGCCAATGCCTATGCCGCTGACGAGCAGGCCACCGCCTAGCACCAGCTGCGGGCCCATCCGGTAGGCCAGATGGCCCGCGCCGAACATCGTCGCCGCCGACACGACCTGGAGTAGCGCAACGGCGAGGCCGAGCTCGCTGCGTCCCCAGCCGAAATCATCGACGATCGGCTTGAGGGTCAGGCCGACGGCGAAGCGCGCTCCGCCGCCAATGGACAGCACGAGGAAATCCGGCGGCGAGCGCCAGCGTGGCGCTCGCGATGATCGGATTTCGTGGCAAGGGACTAACTTCACCTTGGCGGGCGCCGGCAATCCCTCGAGGCGCGTGTTCGTTGCGCTCCTCGCGAAGGAACAGTGCGTGCGCTCAGCCGTCTAAGCCGTCGCCTTCGCCACCGCGCGGCGGGCGAGAACGCCGACCAGGTGCGCGCGGTATTCCGGGCTGGCGTGAATGTCACTGTTCATTCCCGTGGCCGGAATGGTCAGCCCCTCGAGCGACTTTGCTGCAAAGCGTTTTTTCAGCGCCTCTTCGAACGACTTCACCCGGAACACGCCATTGGCGCCAGCGCCGGTCACCGCCACGCGGATATCCGAACCGCGCTTGGATACGAACACACCGACCAGCGCGAAGCCTGAGGCCGGGTGCTTGAACTTCTCGTAGGCCGCCTTCTTGGCGATCGGGAAACTGATCTTCGTGATGATCTCGCCGTCTTCCAGCGCGGTCGAGAACATGCCGGTGAAGAAATCGTCGGCCGCGATGCGCCGTTTGTTAGTGATGATGGTGGCCCCTAACCCCAGCACCGCCGCCGGATAATCGGCGTTCGGATCGTTGTTAGCGATCGAGCCACCGATGGTGCCGCGGTTGCGCACCTGCGGATCGCCGACCGCGGCCGGCACCGAGGCGAGCCCCGGCAGCGCCTGCTGCAACTCCGGCGAATTGGCGGCGTCGGCGTGGCGCGTCATGGCGCCGATCACGATCGAGCGACCTTTCTGCTCCACACCGCTCAGCCCCTCGACGAGCGAGAGATCGATCAGCGCGGACGGGCTCGCCAGCCGTTGCTTCATCACCGGGATCAGCGAATGGCCGCCGGCCAGGAGCTTGGCATCGGGATTGCGGGACAACAGGCCGGCCGCCTGGCGGACCGTGGTCGGACGATGGAAGGTGAAATTGTACATCGCTCTCTCCTGTTACGCGGCCTGGCGCGGTTTGGCGCCCTGTAGCGCCGACCACACCGCATTGGCGGTCGCCGGCATGGCCAGATTTTCGGTTCCGATGGCGTCTGTGATGGCGTTGATCACCGCGGCAGGCGCGGCGATGGCGCCGGCCTCCCCGCAGCCCTTGATGCCGAGCGGGTTCGACGGCGATTTGGTCTCGGTGAGGCCCACATGGAACGACGGCAGGTCGTGCGCGCGCGGCATGGTGTAATCCATCATCGAGCCGGTCACGAGCTGGCCCTCTTTATTGTAGACGGCGCCTTCAAGCAGCGCCTGCCCCACGCCTTGCGCGATGCCGCCATGCACCTGGCCCTCGACGATCATCGGATTGATTACGGTGCCGAAGTCGTCGACCGCGGTCCAATTCACGATCTCGGTCTTGCCGGTGTCGGCATCGACCTCAACCTCGCAGATGTGGCAGCCGGCCGGGAAGGTGAAATTGGTCGGGTCGTAGAACGAAGTCTCCTTCAGCCCCGGCTCCAGCTCGGCGCCGGTGAATTTATGCGCGATATAGGCGTTGAGTGCGACGTCCCCGAAGGCCGCCGACTTGTCGGTGCCGGCGACGGTGAACTTGCCGTCCTTGAACTCGATATCGCCTTCCGCCGCTTCCAGCATGAAGGCCGCGACTTTCTTGGCCTTGGCCTCGACCTTGTCGAGCGCTTTGACGATCGCCGACATGCCGACCGCGCCCGAGCGCGAGCCGTAGGTACCCATGCCGAACTGCACCTTGTCGGTGTCGCCGTGCACGATGGAGACATTCTCGAATGGAATGCCGAGGCGCTCCGACACCAATTGCGCGAAGGTGGTCTCGTGACCTTGCCCGTGCGCGTGACAGCCGGTGAGCACTTCCACGCTGCCGGTCGGATTGACCCGCACTTCGGCTGATTCCCATAAGCCCACGCCGGCGCCGAGCGAACCGACCGCCTGCGAGGGCGCGATGCCGCAGGCCTCGATATAGGTTGAGAAGCCCAAGCCGCACAGCTTGCCGTGCCGCGCCGCCTCACGCTTGCGCTTGGCGAAGCCTTTCACGTCGGCGGTCTCCAGCGCCTTCTTGAGCGAGGCGTGATAGTCGCCAGCGTCATAGGCCATGATCACCGGCGTCTGGTGCGGGAACGACTTGATGAAGTTGCGCTTGCGCAATTCGGTCGGCTCGATGCCCATCTGCCGCGCCGCCACTTCGACCAGCCGCTCGACCACGAAGGTCGCTTCCGGCCGCCCGGCGCCGCGGTAGGCGTCAACCGGAGCGGTGTTGGTATAGACCGCGTCCACCTCGCAATAGATCGACGGAATGTCGTATTGGCCTGACAGCAGTGTGCCGTAGAGATAAGTCGGCACCGACGACGAGAACGTGGACATATAAGCGCCGAGATTGGCGATCGTCTTGGCGCGCAAGGCGAGGATTTTTCCATTGGCGTCGAGTGCCAGCTCCGCATGGGTGACATGGTCGCGACCATGCGCGTCGGTGAGGAAGGATTCCGAACGCTCCGCGACCCACTTCACTGGCCGGCGCACCTTGCGCGACGCCCACAAGCAGACGACTTCCTCGGGATAGATGAAGATCTTGGAGCCGAAGCCGCCGCCGACATCGGGCGCGATCACCCGCAATTTGTGCTCCGGCGCCATGCCGACAAAGGCGGCGATGACCAGACGCGCCACGTGTGGGTTTTGCGAGGTATTCCATAGCGTGAGGTTGTCCGTGCCGGCGTCGTATTCGGCGAGAGCCGCGCGCGGCTCGATCGCATTCGGCACCAGGCGGTTGTTGACGATGTCGAGTTTGGTGACGTGCTTGGCAGCGGCAAAGGCCGCCTCCGTCGCCTTGGCGTCGCCGAGGTGCCATTCGTAGATCGTGTTCTTCGGCGCGACCTCGTGGATTTGCGGACCGGATTTCGCCTTGGCGGGATCGGTCACCGCCGGCAGCACCTCGTACTCGACCTTGACCTTCTCGGCGGCGTCACGCGCCTGCGCCAATGTTTCGCCGATCACAACCGCCACCGCGTCGCCGACGCAGTTCACGTTGCCGGAGGCGAGCGCCGGATGCGGCGCCATCTTCATCGGCGATCCGTCCTTGGAATGGATCATCCAGCCGCAGATCAGATTGCCGATCTTGTCGTTGGCGAGATCGGCGCCGGTGAGCACCGCGACCACGCCGGGCATTTTCCTTGCCGCGCTGGCGTCGAGACTTCTGATCTTCGCGCGGGCGTGCGGCGCGCGCACGAACACGGCGCGGGTCTCGCCCGGCCGCACCACATCATCGGTATATTGTCCCTGGCCGGTAATAAAGCGGAAGTCTTCCTTCCGGCGCACCGCCGCGCCGATCCCGGTCGCGCTCATGGCGGTCTCCTCCCGTTGAATTTTTTTAAGCTACTCGGCGGCAATTCTATTCGGCAGCTTGCCGCGCGCCACCCTTGGCCATCGCTTTCGCTCCCGCGGCGATCGCCTTAACGATGTTGTGATAGCCCGTGCAGCGGCAGATGTTGCCGTCGAGCTGTTCGCGGATCGTGTGTTCATCCAGATCGTTGCCGCAGCGGCGCACGATATCGAGCGCCGCCATGATCATGCCGGGCGTGCAATAGCCGCATTGCAGGCCGTGGTTCTCGCGGAACGCCTCCTGCATCGGGTGCAAGGCGCCGCCCGGCTCGGCCAGGCCTTCGATGGTGGTGATCTTGGCGCCCTCGCATTGCAGGGCGAGCAGCGTGCAGGACTTGGCCGCGATACCGTCCACATGGACGACGCAGGCGCCACATTGTGAGGTGTCGCAGCCTACATGCGTGCCAGTAAGCCGGAGATTTTCGCGCAGGAATTGCACCAGCAAGGTGCGCGCTTCGACGTCGCCGCTGACGGGTTTGCCGTTCACCGTCATGGACACCGCAGGCATGACCGTCCTCCCAAATTCGGGGCCGAAAGCCCTCTTTTCGCCCCGCCCGCCCGGGGCGGTGGCGGTTCGGGTTTGAAATGCAGCCGATTTCAGCCCGAATGCGCCATGGAACAAGAACAACTCTGAACCCCGACCGCGGGCCGGGTCAAGGGATTCCAAAGCAGGAGACGACTCACACGGCCGTGAACGGGGTATTTTGGCGCGTGATCTGTTCCGAAAACCGGGTCCCACTTTTCGGGATCATGCGCTAGCCGGCAGCCACCGTGGCAGCAAAATTCTTGAAAAAGTCGTCGGCGATCTTCTTGGCCGCGCCATTGACCAGGCGTTGGCCGAGCTGGGCGAGCTTGCCGCCGATCTGCGCTTCGACATTGTATGTAAGCAGCGTGCCACCGTCCTTTTCGGTCAGCGCGACCGTGGCGCCGCCCTTGGCGAAACCGGCGACTCCGCCGTCGCCCTCGCCCGAAATCTTGTACCCGTTGGGCGGATTGAGGTCGGTCAAGTGGACCTTGCCTTTGAAGCGCGCCTTCACCGGCCCGATCTTGGTGACAGCGACCGCCTGCAATTCGGTGTCGGAGATCTTGTTGAGCTCCTCGCAACCGGGGATACAGGCTTTCAACACCTCGGCGTCGTTGAGCTTTGCATACACAACCTCGCGGCTGGCAGGGAGTTGGACCTCCCCGGTCATAACCATCGCCATCGACGTCCCCTCCTCACGCACATGACTGCCTTGAACCACGGCTTAAGCCCTCGCGGGCCCGCTGAAAAGAGCTTTGCAGCGGGCGCGGACCGCTTTAAGTGTGTCGCCTAACGCCACACCGAAACAACCAAAATCCAAGCTTAGGGGGGATTTCATGCCGATGATCGATGCCGACGGCTGCCCGATCTATGTCGAAGTGGAGGGCCGCGAGGACGCGCCCGCGCTGATGCTGTCGAACTCGCTCGGCACAGATCTGCATATGTGGGACGACCAGGCCGCCGAATTCGCCAAGCACTTTCGACTTGTGCGCTACGACCGCCGCGGTCACGGCAAATCGGGCACGAGCAAAGGTCCCTACAACTTCGATCTCTTCGGCCGCGACATCCTCAAGATCATGGATGCGCTCAAGATTAAGAAGGTGAACTGGTGCGGGCTGTCGATGGGCGGCATGGACGGCCAGTGGCTCGGCGCCAATGCGCCGGACCGCATCGAGAAGCTCATCCTCTCAAATACAAATTTCTATTACGCTGACAAAGTGCCGTGGGCCGACCGCATCAAATTCGTCCGGGAAAAAGGCCTCGCCCAATTGGTCGGCCCTAACATGGAGCGCTGGTTCACCAAGGATTTCCGCGACCGCGCGCCGCAGGCGATCGCGCGCATGACGGAGATGTTCCTCGCCTCCAATCTCGAGGGCTACATCGCTTGCGTCGAAGCCGTCCGCGACATGGACTTTCGCGAGTCCAATCCGCGCATCACGACGCCGACGCTTGTCATCGTCGGCAAGCAGGACGCGGCCACGCCGCCGTCGGCCGGCGAAGCCGTCGCCAAGGCCATCAAAGGCGCAAAGCTGGTGGCGCTCAATGCCGCGCACATCTCCAATGTCGAGCAGCCGGACGCCTTCACCGACGCGGTGCTCAACTTCCTGCAATAAGGCGCGGCCATGGACGAGAAAGAACGCCACGAACGCGGTATGGCCCGGCGCCGCAAAGTGCTAGGCAACGAATGGGTCGATCGCGCCAATGCGAAGAAGACCCCGTTCAGCGAGGAATTCCAGGAACTCATCACCCGCTACGCTTGGGGCGAAGTCTGGACGCGGCCGCATTACGATGAGCACACCCGCCGCGTGCTGGTGATCGGCACCATGATCGCGCTTGCCCAGTGGGACGAATTCCGCCTGCACGTGCGCGCGGCGCTGGCCGAAGGCGGCTTTTCCGAAGCCGACATCAAGGAAGTCATTCTGCAGCAAGCGATATATTGCGGCGTGCCGGCCGCAAATCATGCCTTCAAGGAGGCCGCCGAGGTGATGGCGGAGCTGGCCAAGGCAAGGTAGCCCGCCTTACGGACGAGCTGCAGCCAAACCCAAAATCGGATGAGTTTGAAACCGCGCGGCCTTAACGGAACGGCGAGAACCAGGGCGCCCCACGCGGCGTGGCGGCGAGCTCCGTGACGATGGCGGTCGCGACCGGCCGGCCATAGCAGCGCTTGAGAGCGCGGTGGCGACTGCGGCGAGTATCAACTGGATGGTCTGTTCGCGCACTAGGTCCGCGTTCTGCGACCACACCGCTAGACCGACCGACAGGATGCTGATCAGCACCACCAAGATGAGGCCGGCCTCGAGGATTTCGGAGTCCGTCTTGCCGCGGACGAGCGCGCGCAAGCGGTCGAGGACAGGCACGGCGCAGATGGTCGCAACCGCCAGCTTGAGCGCGCCGAAGAAAGCTGCGAGCTTGATGAGTCCGATCGGCCCGAGGCCGAACACACTGCCTATGGCGAACACGAATTGCGAGCGCCAGACATCTTCCAGGCCGTAGCTGGGCGAGGTAAGCATGCGCAGCCCTTCATACCCCCAGACCACGGCGAAATAGAGCGCTACGCCCATAATGATGACCACGGCCGCGCTGGACAGCTTACGCATGGCGTCCTCCTCAGATAAGAGATCAACGCGTAAGCGCTTCAAATGTGAATTTCAAAAGAAACTGATGCTTTACCTTACCGCTTAAGCGCGGTTCTGAAAGTTAGCCGCCGCGCCCCTCACGAAACGCTTGCGGCGTCATACCGGTCTGTTTGCGGAAAAATCGCGTGAAGTGCGACGGATCTGAAAATGTTAGATCGTAGGAAATCTCCTGGATCGGCTGATTGGTAAATACCAGCTGGCGCTTGGCCTCAGTTAACACGCGCTGGCGGATTAGATGCCCCGCGGTCACGCCAGTCGCGCGCTTGACATGGTCATTGAGCCGGTCGGCGGTCATTGCCAGCTTCTCGGCGTAAAAGCTGATCAGCCGTTCTTTGCGGAAATGCTCGTCCAGCAGCCGGCGCAGCTCCTCCACCTGCGCATCGGCGCGCGTGAGCGTCACGGTGCCGCTGCGCGCCCGGCTAACCGCGAGCCGCACCACCTCGATAGCGATCAGCGCCAGCAGAGCGCGCATGGCGAGGCGATAGCCTTCGCGCGCGAGCGAGGCCTCTTCGTTGAGGTCCGCGCACAGTGTTGCCAGGCGCTTGGCTTCCGTCGCGCCGGCCAGCGGCACCAGCGGATCGGCCGCTACCGCTTTGAGCCGCGCCAGCGCCTCGCCCGACTGGTCGCCGAGCGCGTCGGCGACGTCCTCGGTGAAGCTTACCACCCATCCGTCGGTGACCTGCGGCGTGAAGCGGAAGCCGTGCGCGGTGGTGGCTGGCACCAAGATCGCCGTTGGCGCCGAAAACGTCACGGTCGCGGTCTCGAAGCTCATTTCGCCGCCGCCCTTTTCGATCAGCAAGATCTGGAACAGGTTGCGGTGGCGGTGCGCGCGGATCGTCCAGTCGTGCACCGAGGAGCGCGAGGCGATGGTTTCGATATGGATGAAGTTGAATGCGGAATCGTCCGGTGGATCACCGTAAAGATGAAACAGCGGGAGCGTGGACGAAGCCATGGCGTTCAAGCATATGCGAGGCCGCCTACCCAAGCCAACGCCATTAAACGCCGCCGAAACGAAAAGCCCCGCCATTTGGCGGGGCTTCCCTTCATCGTATTGCAGTGCGTCATCGGTTCTGCTGGCCTTGCTGGCCGCCACCACCCTGTTGGCCACCCTGCCCGGGGCGATCCTGCTGCTGCTGGCCAGGCTTCTGGCCGCCGCCGCCCTGCTGCTGGCCGGGCTTCTGACCGGGCTGATTGCCCTGCTGCTGCTGCTGGCCTAGACGCTGATCGGGATTCGGATTCTGAATTCATTCTATTTCCTTCCAACGTTGTTCTTTGGACGCTCCCTACCCGAACGTGACAACAACGCGCGAACGCCAAACCAGTTCCCTATCGCCGTCGACGGTAACACCGTAGGAACCGTTCGCAGACATGGGAGTTCCTTTTTGTACATGCAACGACAACGACCGAGGGATACATCATGGGACGCTATCTATTGCTTTGGCTGTTGGGGATTCCGCTGCCGATTCTGTTGCTGATCTGGGTGTTCGGCGGTCTGCACTAACGCGCACGCGTATAATCCCGAAATGTGGGAACCGGCTTTCGGAAAAGACCATGCGCAATCAAAGATCATTCCGAAACGGCTGCGTCAGCAGACGCACGATCGCCGATTCCGCCACGTTGCGGAAGATCGGCAGGCCGATCGTCATTCGCTCTTCGCCGGCCGCCGGTTTGGCGCGATAGGTGCCGAATAGGCGATCCCACCACGGCAGATTGAATCCGAAATTGCTGTCGGTTTCCGCACGCTCGATCGAGTGATGCACCTGATGCATCTGCGGCGTGACCACGATCGAGCGTGCGATCAACTCGAGCCGCGGCGGCAGCACCACATTGCTGTGGTTAAACATCGAGGTGGCGTTGAGCAGCACCTCGAAGATCAGCACCGCGAGCGCCGGCACGCCGAGCGTCAGTACCGCCGCCATTTTGATCGCGAGCGACAACAAAATTTCGAGGGGATGGAAACGCACGCCGGTGGTCACGTCGAGATCGAGATCGGTGTGATGCATGCGGTGCAGCCGCCACAGCACCGGTACGTGATGGAAGACGACATGCTGTGTGTAGATTACCAGATCGAGCGCGACCACGCCGACCGGGATCGCCGCCCAGCCCGGCAGCGCCAGCAGGTGCAACAGGCCCCACCCATGCGCAGCAGCGATCAGGGCCACGCCGACCGCGGCGGTCGGCACCGGTAGCCGCACCGCTATTATGTCGATGGCGAGGATACCGAGATTACCCGGCCAGCGCGGCCGCCGGCCAACCGTCAGGTGGCGGCGTGGGGCAAACCATTCCCACAGCGCCATAGTGGCGAAAAACACGGCATAGCAGCCGACGCGGACGGCGATTTCGACGCTGGGGGTCATGCGCCTTTCCTCTAAGCCTCTGCTGCGGCGATTCGACTTAATAACACGCCCCGCGTCGAGCGTTGCCGCTCCCGCCATGCCCTGTTAAGCCTTGTGGAATCGAAGCAATGGCCGTCAGCCGGGCGGTCACCGAAAGGCTTGAGCGCAGCGCATGGAAGTCTTCCTCCAGCAGCTCATCAACGGCATCACCCTCGGCTCGATCTACGGCCTGATCGCCATCGGCTACACCATGGTGTTCGGCATCATCGGCATGGTGAACTTCGCCCATGGCGATGTGTTTATGGTCTCGGCCTTCATCGCGCTGATCGCCTTCCTGATCCTCACGACTTGGCTGGGAATCACCTCGATCGCGCTGGCGCTGTTCATCGTACTGATCGTGGCCATGCTGTTCACCTCGTTGGTGAACTGGGTGATCGAGCGCGTCGCCTATCGTCCGTTGCGCGGCTCTTTCCGCCTGGCGCCGCTGATCTCGGCGATCGGCATGTCGATTTTTCTGTCCAATTTCGTGCAGGTCAGCCAAGGCCCGCGCAACAAGCCGATCCCGCCCATGGTGCAGGGCGAGTTCGTACTGCTGACCCGACATGATTATGCGGTCACGTTGTCGTACAAGCAGCTCATCATTTGGGGCGTCACTGCAGTGCTGCTGACTGCGTTTTGGCATCTGGTGGCAAAGACCCGGCTGGGCCGCGCGCAACGCGCTTGCGAGCAGGATCAAAAAATGGCGGCGCTCGTCGGCGTCGACGTCGACCGCACCATCTCAATGACCTTCGTCATTGCTGCCGCGCTCGCCGCCGTCGCCGGCACCATGTATCTGATGTATTACGGCGTGGTGACCTTCTCCGATGGCTTTGTGCCCGGCGTGAAGGCGTTCACGGCCGCGGTGCTGGGCGGCATCGGCTCGCTGCCGGGCGCGGTGATCGGCGGCCTGCTGATCGGGCTCATCGAGACCATGTGGTCGGCGTATTTTTCCATCGACTACAAGGACGTCGCCGCCTTTTCCGTGCTGGCGATAACCTTGATCTTCCTGCCGCAGGGCTTGTTCGGCCGGCCGGATGTCGAAAAGGTCTGACATGCAGGATGGCGCGTCAGCTCAGCGCGTCGATATGGCCCGCGCACTGCGCGACGCCGGCTTCACTGCCCTGCTCGCTTTCGGGCTGTTCTTGCCGCTGATCGGTTTCCAGACGATCACCGACGTCCACAACAGCTTGATCCTGACCACGCGCTGGCCGCTGTTGTTCACCATCGTCGCCATCGTCGGCGCCGGACGGCTGGCTTATTCGCTGGCGGTCGAGCCGTGGTTTAGACAACGCACAGTGCGCCGGGTATCGGCGCCGCCGGCCGGCTGGCGCGCAGCAGTCGGCAAATGGTTCGTTCCATTCACCATCGGCTTCGTCATCGTCTATCCGGCTCTCGTCATTGCCATCAATGGATTCGGCGGCGCATTGAAATGGATCGACAATTTCGGCATCCAGATTTTGATCTACGTGATGCTCGGCTGGGGCCTCAACATCGTGGTGGGTCTCGCTGGGCTGCTCGACCTCGGCTATGTCGCATTCTACGCGGTTGGCGCCTATTCCTACGCGCTGCTGGCCAAGACCTTCGGCCTGGCATTCTGGATCCTGCTGCCGCTCGCCGGTATTCTCTCCGCGTTCTGGGGTCTCCTGCTCGGCTTTCCGGTGCTGCGCCTGCGCGGTGATTATCTCGCCATCGTCACGCTCGCCTTTGGCGAAATCATCCGCATCGTCATTATCAACTGGGTCGACCTGACCAACGGCTATGCCGGCATCACCGGCATCCCGCGCCCGACCTTCTTCGGTATTGCTTTCAACGCCGAAGACAACGGCTTTGCCGCCGTATTCGGGCTGGAATTCTCGCCGCTCTACCGCGTGATCTTTCTTTACTACATCATCCTCGCGCTCGCCTTGCTCACTGCCTTCGTCACGGTGCGGC
This sequence comes from uncultured Alphaproteobacteria bacterium, assembly GCA_963709855.1. Classification (GTDB taxonomy): domain Bacteria; phylum Pseudomonadota; class Alphaproteobacteria; order Rhizobiales; family Xanthobacteraceae; genus Pseudolabrys. Next base: position 48,591 of record CAVPXX010000019.1, read on the forward strand.
TGCGTCGGCTGCCGGTCGGACGTGCCTGGGAGGCGCTGCGCGAGGACGAGATCGCCTGCCGCTCGCTCGGCATCAACACCACCAACACCAAGCTCACCGCCTTCGCGATGGGCGCGATGTTCGCCGGCTTTGCTGGCTCGTTCTTCGCGACACGCCAGGGTTTTATCTCGCCGGAATCTTTCACGTTCCTGGAATCGGCCACCATTCTGTCGATCGTGGTGCTCGGCGGCATGGGTAGCCAGATCGGCGTGGCGATCGCGGCCATCGCGATGATCGGCGGCACCGAAATTATGCGCGAGCTCGATTTTCTCAAGCGCATTTTCGGGCCCACCTTCGATCCGACCCAGTACCGTATGCTGTTGTTCGGTTTCGCCATGGTGCTGATCATGGTCTGGCGGCCGCGCGGGCTGATCTCGATGCGCGAGCCCTCGGTGTTCCTGAAGGAGCGCAAGCGCATCTCCGCGGCATTGACCGGGGAAGGTCACGGATGACGGCCAGCGCCCGTAACATTCTGCTCAGTGTCGAGCACCTCACCATGCGCTTTGGCGGGCTGGTTGCGGTGGACGACCTGTCGTTCGCGGCGCGGCAAGGCAATATCACCGCGCTGATCGGGCCGAATGGCGCCGGCAAGACCACGGTGTTCAATTGCATCACCGGATTCTACAAGCCGAGCGAAGGACGTATCGGCATTCGTCATGGCGATTCGTCGATGTGGGACGAACTGGAGACGCTGACCGACAGCGGGAAGCGCCGCCTCGCGCGACCGCACGGCGCACTCTACCAACTCGAACGCATGCCGGAATATCTCGTCACCCAGCAGGCGCGCGTGGCCCGCACCTTCCAAAATATTCGACTGTTTCCGGGCATGACCGTGCTCGAAAACCTGCTGGTCGCCCAGCACAATCGGCTAATGCTCGCGTCGGGCTACACCTTGCTTGGAATTCTCGGCTTCCCCTCCTATTCGGTCGCCGAACGCGCGGCAATCGAAAAAGCGCAGCTGTGGCTTAAGCGCGTCGGATTAGTGGCACGCGCCGACGATCCGGCCGGCGATCTGCCCTACGGCGCACAGCGCCGGCTAGAGATCGCGCGCGCCATGTGCACCGATCCATTGCTGCTTTGCCTCGACGAGCCGGCAGCCGGCCTCAACCCGCGCGAGAGTGCCGAGCTCAACGAGCTGCTGCTCGCCATTCGCGACGAGCACGCCATCTCGATCCTGCTGATCGAGCACGACATGTCGGTGGTGATGGAAATTTCCGACCACATCGTTGTGCTCGACTACGGTGTCAAAATCGCAGACGGCGACCCGGAAGCGGTGCGCAACGACCCGAAGGTGATCGCCGCCTATCTCGGCGTCGCCGACGATGACGTGGCCAAGGTCGAAGCGGAGGTCGGGCTATGACCTCCCCGCTGCTCTGCGTACGCGGCGTGAAGACCTTCTATGGCCGCGTGATGTCGCTCAAGGGCGTCGATCTCGACGTCAATGACGGCGAGATCGTCACGCTGATCGGCGCCAACGGCGCCGGCAAATCCACGCTGATGATGACCATCTGCGGCAATCCGCGCGCGCGTGAAGGCACGATTTCGTTCGCCGACCGCGACATCACGCATATGCCGACCCACGAGATCGCGCGCCTCAATCTGGCGCAAGCGCCGGAAGGCCGCCGCATCTTCTCGCGCATGACGGTTTTGGAAAATCTGCAAATGGGCGCCACCACCGCCGAGCCGTCCGCGTTCGTGGGGGATCTCGAGCGTGTGCTCAGCTTGTTCCCGCGCCTGAAGCAACGCCTGAACCAGCGCGGCGGCACGCTGTCGGGCGGCGAGCAGCAGATGCTGGCGATCGCGCGCGCGCTGATGGCCAGGCCGCGACTGTTGTTGCTCGATGAGCCGTCGCTCGGTCTCGCGCCGCTGATCGTGCGGCAGATCTTCGACGCCATCAAAACGCTCAATGCGCAAGACGGGCTCACGGTGTTCCTGGTCGAGCAAAACGCCTTCCATGCGCTCAAGCTCGCCCATCGCGGCTATGTCATGGTCAACGGGCTGATCACGCTCAGCGGCACCGGCCGCGAGTTGCTCGAACGACCCGAGATCAAATCCGCCTATCTCGAGGGCGGCCGGCAGCGGAGCGCATGATCCCGAAAGGTGGGAATTCGGAAAAGATCATGCGCAAGGTAAAAATGTTAGCGTGACGATAATTCAATCAGGACGGACACCGCATTGATGTATATCGCCAGCACCATCTCGATCCCCGAATTCCTCTACGAAGAACGTTCGTTCGGCGTGTTCGTCCTGGTCACCGTCATCCTCGGCGGTGGAGCAGCCGTGCTCGCCGGCCGTGCCATCGCCGCCACCTGGCGGCCGTGGGGACAGACGGTCGGCTATGGTTTCATCCTGGGCGCAGTGGTGCGGTTCTTCCACTTCGCCCTGTTCGACGGTACCCTGCTGTCGCCGCACTATTATCTGGTCGATAGCGCGGTCTGCCTGGCGTTCGGCCTGATCGGGTTCCGCGCCGCCCGTGCCGCACAAATGATCAGGCAATATCGCTGGATCAACGTCGCGGACGGTCCTCTGCGCTGGCGCCGCAAGCCGCAGTGACGTAATATTTCAAGATATTGTGACTGCGGGCTTCACCTGGAGGGGAAAACACGATGAAGATGGTCACCACGCTCGGCCTCGCGCTGGGTCTTGGGTTCGCACTGGCGGGAACCGCCTCGGCGCAAGTCAAATTTGGAATGGCCGGCCCGATCACCGGGCCGAGTGCCGCGACCGGCGCGCAGATGAAGAACGGCGTCGATCAGGCCGCCACCGACATCAATGCGGCGGGCGGCATACTCGGCCAGAAGATCGCAGTTCAGTACGGCGACGACGTCTCCGACCCCAAACAGGGCGTCTCGGTCGCCAACAAATTCGCCGGTGACGGGGTCAAGTTCGTGATCGGCAACTACAATTCCGGCGTCACCATACCCTCTTCCGAGGTTTACCAGGAAAACGGCATCCTTGAGATCACTCCCGCCTCGACCAACCCGACCGTCACCGAGCGCAAGATGTGGAACATCTTCCGCGTCTGCGGCCGCGATGACCAGCAGGGCAAGGTCGCCGGGGCCTATATCCTCAAGCACTTCAAAGGCAAGAAGATCGCCGTCGTCCACGACAAGACCACCTACGGCAAGGGTCTCGCCGACGAAACGAAAAAGGCGATCAACGCAGGCGGCATGAAAGAGGTACTGTATGAGGGCATCAATACCGGCGAGAAGGATTATTCGGCGCTGGTCTCCAAGATCAAGCAAACGGGCGCCGATCTGGTCTATTTCGGCGGGCTCTACACCGAGGGCGGTCTGATCGTCCGGCAGATGCGCGATCAGGGCGTAAAGGCGCCGTTGATGGGCGGGGACGGCATCACTTCAGACGAGTTCGCCTCGGTCGGCGGCCCCGGCGTCGAAGGCACGCTGATGACTTACGGCCCCGATCCGCGCAACAAGCCCGAAGCCAAGATGGTGGTGGAGGAGTTCCGCGCCAAGAGGTTCGAGCCGGAAGCCTATACGCTCTACAGCTATGCCGGTGTGCAGGTCATCAAGCAGGCAGCGGAAGCAGCCAAGTCGCTCGACCCCAAGAAAGTGGCCGAGAAGTTGCACTCCGGCATGAAGTTCAAGACCGTGCTTGGCGACCTCTCTTTCGACAAGAAGGGCGACATCACCAAGCTCGACTACGTCATGTACATCTGGAAGAAGGATTCGAGCGGCAAGGTCACTTACGCAGAGTGCCCGGGCTCTGACTGCAGCAAGATGAAATAGGCGGCGCGCTGCCTAACGGAACGGCCCCGGCAGTAATGCCGGGGCCCTTTTCTCGCGTGCCGTTACCCGATCCTTCCCAGAGCCGGAAACGCCTCCAGCAGCCAGACGCTCATCTGGTTGATACTGCCGGTGAGGAAGGCGATACCGGCGAGCACCAGGAGCGCGCCCATCGCCTGCTCGACGCGATGGAGATAATTCTTGAAGCGCGCCAGAAACGCCGCGAATGGCTCGATGGCGAAGGCGGCAATGAGAAACGGAATGCCGAGCCCGAGCGAATAGACCGCCAGCAGGCCAGCGCCCTTGGTCACGGTCTGCTCGGACGCCGCCACTGCCAGGATGGTGGCCAGGATCGGCCCGATGCACGGCGTCCAGCCGAAGGCGAAGGCGAGCCCGATCACATAGGCGCCCCAAAGTCCCACGGGCTTAGCCAACTCCATTCGCTTCTGCCGGTGGAGCAACGCGATCGGCGTGATGCCGAGAAAGTGCAGGCCCATGATGACGATGACCACGCCGGCGATGGTCGCGAGCGGCCCCGAATAGGCGCGGATCAGCGAGCCGATCACGCTGGCGCTTGCGCCGAGCGCCACGAACACAGTCGAGAAGCCGAGCACGAACAGCGCAGCAGCCAGCACAGTCTCGCGCTTGACCCGCGGCTCCGGCTCGGCGTCTGCCAAGCGCTCCAGCGAGGTGCCGGCCAGGAACACCAGATAGGGTGGCACCAGGGGCAAGACGCAGGGGGAAAGGAAGCTGACCAGACCGGCGATCAGGGCGGTCAGGATGGGCACATTGCCATTCATGGCGCCCTAGATGCCCCGGCAACTGTGGCAATGGCAAGTCGGCCGCCCCGGGTCCTGACTTTGAAGTGATCGGCCGTGATAGACTTAGCATGGGGAGCCATCATGACGTTACGCAATCTCATCACGGATCTTCCCGGCCTGCGCGTGGGCCATGCCGGCGACGCCAAGCTCGGCTCGGGAACGACGGCCGTCATATTCGACGCCCCGGTGGTCGCCAGCATCGATATTCGCGGCGGCGGGCCGGGCACGCGCGAGACCGCCCTGCTCGATCCGGCGCAAACGGTGGAAGGCATCGACGCCATCGTGCTATCCGGCGGCTCGGCCTTCGGGCTCGATGCGGCATCCGGCGTGCAGGCGTGGCTGCGCGAGCAGGGCCGCGGCTTCCAGGTGCGCGAGGCGTTGGTGCCGATCGTGTCGGGCGCGATCCTGTTCGATTTACTCTCGGGCGGCGACAAAAATTGGGGCCGCTATCCACCCTATCGCGAACTCGGCTACGAGGCGACAAAAACCGCGGGCGCAGAGTTCGCACTCGGCAGTGTCGGGGCAGGACTTGGCGCCACCACGTTTAACCTCAAAGGCGGCATTGGCTCGGCTTCCGCGCAGACGCGCGACGGGCTGATGGTCGGCGCCATTGTCGCGGCCAATGCCGCCGGCAGCGTGACGGTCGGCGACGGACCACATTTCTGGGCGGCGCCGTTCGAGCAGTCACAAGAATTTGGCGGCCGCGGCTGGCCGAAGTCGTTCTCAGCTGACGACTTAAAATTCCGCAGCAAAGGTGCGCTGGGTGAGAACACGACGCTCGCGGTGGTGGCGACCGACGCCAAGCTCACAAAGGCGCAAGCCAAACGTCTCTCCGTCATGGCGCAGAGCGGCTTGTCGCGCGCAATCTACCCGGTGCATACGCCGCTCGACGGCGACGTCGTGTTCGCCGCCGCGATCGGGGCAAAGCCGCTGCCCGATCTGGTCTATTCGCTAAGCGAGCTCGGCATGGCGGCAGCCAACGTGGTGGCGCGCTCCATTGCGCGCGGCGTCTACGATGCGACAGCTCTCCGCTTCACAGGGAGCCTTCCGAGTTGGAAGGATAAGTTCGGGCGCTAGAGAAAACGCTCCGCCCGATACGGCGCCGGATCGCAGAACGGCGTATCGCCCGTCATCATTTCGGCGAGCATACGCCCGGTGGCGGGGCCGAGCGTCAGCCCCCAATGCGCGTGGCCGATGGCGAGCCACAGGCCGGGCAAACCCGGCGCGCGCCCGATCACCGGACGCGAATCCGGGAAGCACGGCCGGCTGCCGAGCCAGGTTTTGTCATCGGCGCGATCGCCTAGCGGAAACAGCGCGCGCGCCTTCGGCATGATCCGGTCGAATTGCACCGGCGAAGGCGCCGCATCACGCGCGGCAAATTCGACGCCGGTGGTCATGCGGATACCCTGTCCCATCGGCGTGATGAGATAGCCGGCATCGACATCCAGCACAGGCCGCGCGAGCGCGGCATTGCCTTGCGAACGGAAGTGCCGGTGATAGCCGCGTTTGATCATCAGCGGCAGCTTCAGCCCGAAAGTACTGAGCAGATCGCCCGCCCACGGACCGAGCGCGACCACGATCTCGGGAGCGTCGATTCCGCCCTCATTGGTCTCCACCCGCCAGCGATTGCTTGCCCGGTGCAGCGAGCGCGCGTCGCCGTTGAGCGTCACACCGCCAATCGCGACAAAGCGCGCGGCATAGGCGCGGGTGACGCCAAGCGGATTGCTCACGCTCGCTGCCTGCGGCCAGAACACCGCGCGCGCGAACACCGGCTTGAGCGGAGGCTCCAGCGCCTGCGCGCCCGCAGTGTCCATTATTTGCAGCGGAATGCCGAATTGCGCCGCCAGATCGATTTCCGGCTTGAGCGCGAGGAATGTACGGGTGCTGCGATAGACTTTCAGCCAGCCGGTTTTACGCAGATAATGCGCAGCGCCGGCTTCCGCCATCAGCGTCTCGTGCTCCACCACCGCGCGCGCATAGAGCGGGCGGATCAGTCGCGCGGTCTCAACCAGATGCTGCGGCCGCGACGCCGAGCGGAACGCCAGCAGCCAAGGGAGCGCCTGCGGCAGGAACGAAAGATGGTAGTTGGCCTCGCTCGCGCGCTTGAACGCAATGCTCGCCAGCGCGCCGAGATCGGACGGGAACGCCGGCGGGAACACCGTGTTGCCCTCGATTACGCCGGCATTGCCATACGAGGTTTGCTCGCCCACGCCGCCGCGATCGATCAGCGCGACGCTCATGCCCCGCTTGGCAAGATGCAGCGCAAGCGAGGTGCCGACGATGCCGGCGCCGAGCACGATGGCGTCCGTGCGTGCCATAGAGTCTTCCTTTGCCCCGCCTCACATATATGGATCACCGCCATTGAAGGCGCTATCAAGGCTCACCAGCCCAGCCGGGCGGCGGGGGTTCTCCAACAATGAACGTGCTCGCCCTGTCCGCGGCCGCGCTTGCCTGGATCGGCCGCAAGGGCACGATTGTGGTGGCGGCGTCGCTGTTTGTCGGCCTAGCCGTGCCGGGCCTCGCCGCCGCCTGCAAGCCGTTCCTCGGCGAAACCATCGTCGTCATGTTGGCGCTGGCGTTCCTGCGCGTCGATCCGACCGAGTTGCGCCACCATTTCACCCGACCCGGCCTGATCGCCATCGCCACCGTGTGGGTGGTGCTGGTGGTGCCGGCCGCGCTCGGCACGCTGTTCTTGGCCGTCGGCCTCGACAAGGGCATGCCGGGTCTGTTTTTTATGCTGGTGCTGCAGATGTCGGCGCCAGGGCTGATGTCGTCGCCAGCATTGGCCGCGCTGATGGGGCTCGATGTGGCGCTCACGCTGGCGAGCCTCGTCGTGTGCACCGCGATCACGCCGCTGACCGCGAGCCTGTTCAGCCACATTTTTCTCGGCAGCGCGCTCGCCTCGCCCCACGCCTTCGGCCTCAAGCTGTTTGCGATCATCGCCGGCTCGGCCTTGGCCGCGGCGGTGATCCGCCGCATCGCCGGGCGCGCCTGGGTCGAGGCGCAGCGCGAGCGCATCGACGGTTTGAGCGTGATCGCCATGTTCATGTTCGCGGTTGCCGCAATGGACGGCGTCACCGATCATTTCCGCGCCGATCCGCTGCTGGTGGCCAAGCTCACCGCGCTCGCCTTCGCGCTGGCGCTCGCCCTGATTGCCATCACTGCGCTGGCGTTTCTGCGCGCCGGCCGCGCCCGCGCCCTGGCGATCGGCCTGATCGCGGGCAACCGCAATATCGGGCTGATGCTCGCGGCGACCGGCTTCATGGTGTCGGATGTCGCCTGGCTTTATTTCGCGGTGGCGCAGTTTCCGATTTATCTATTGCCGCATCTACTGAAGCCGCTGGCCAGGCGGCTGGCGGCTAATCGTTAACAGGTCGGTGCCTAGCGCGGCCTGCGGCGTTGCTCGAATGAGCGCCGCGTGTTACGCGAAACGGCGTTTGGAGGCCCTCATGCGCCCGCTACTCATCGCGCCGTCAATTCTTTCGGCCGATTTCGCCAAACTGGGCGATGAAATCCGCGCAGTCGAGGCCGCTGGCGCCGACTGGATCCATGTCGACGTAATGGACGGGCACTTCGTGCCCAATATTTCCATCGGGCCCGACGTGGTCAAGGCGATCCGCCCGGTCACCAAAAAGACGCTCGATGTCCACCTGATGATCGCGCCTTGCGATCCCTATCTTGAGGCCTTCGCCAAGGCCGGCTCCGACGTCATCACCGTGCATGTGGAGGCCGGCCCCCACGTGCACCGCTCGCTGCAGGCAATCCGCGCGCTCGGCAAGAAGGCGGGCGTCAGTCTGAATCCGGGCACGTCAACGTCCAGCGTCGCGCACCTCATCGATCTGATCGATCTCGTCCTAGTGATGTCGGTCAATCCTGGTTTCGGCGGTCAGAGCTTCATTCCGGCCGCGATCGACAAAATTGCTGAGCTGCGCGCCCTGGTCGGCTGGCGGCCGATCGACATCGAGGTGGATGGCGGCGTCACGGCGGCGACCGCGCCGCGCGTGGTCGCGGCCGGCGCCAACGCGCTCGTCGCGGGTTCCGCGGTATTCAAAAGCAGTGACTACAAGGCCAGCATTGCCGCGATCCGCAACGCGGCGGCGCTGGTGCGCGGGGAAGCGGCGTGACGATCACCCGCTACTCCCGGCCCGACATGGTCGCAATCTGGTCGCCGGAAACGAAATTCCGCATCTGGTTCGAGATCGAGGCGCACGCCGCCGAAGCCATGGCCGAGCTCGGCATCATCCCGAAGGATGCCGCCAAAAAAATCTGGGAAAAAGGAAAGGCCGCCAAATTCGACGTGGCCCGCATCGACGCCATCGAGGCCGAGGTCAAGCACGACGTCATCGCCTTTCTGACGCATCTATCCGAAATCGTCGGGCCGGAAGCGCGTTTCGCGCATTCCGGCATGACCTCGTCGGACGTGCTGGACACCTGCTTCAACGTGCAGCTGGTGCGCGCCGCCGATATCCTGATCGCCGACACTGACGCGCTGCTCGCCGCGCTCAAGCGACGCGCCTTCGAGCACAAACTGACGCCGACGGTTGGCCGCTCGCACGGCATCCATGCCGAACCGACCACGTTCGGGCTCAAGCTCGCTTACGCCTATGCCGAGTTCGCGCGTGCGCGCGAACGGCTCGTTGCCGCGCGCGAAGAAGTCGCCACCTGCGCGATCTCCGGCGCGGTCGGCACCTTTGCGCAGGTCGATCCGCGCGTCGAAGCGCATGTGGCCAAGTCCATGGGGCTCACCGTCGAGCCGGTCTCGACTCAGATTATTCCGCGCGATCGTCACGCCACTTATTTCGCGACGCTGGCCGTGGTCGCATCCTCCATCGAACGTCTGGCCACCGAAATCCGCCACTTGCAGCGCACCGAGGTGCTGGAGGCGGAAGAGTTCTTCTCCGAGAAGCAGAAGGGCTCATCCGCGATGCCACACAAGCGCAATCCGGTGCTCTCGGAAAACCTCACCGGGCTTGCCCGCATGGTGCGTTCCTATGCCCTGCCCGCCATGGAGAACGTCGCACTCTGGCACGAACGCGATATCTCGCATTCGTCCGTTGAGCGCATGATCGGGCCGGATGCCACTGTGACGCTCGATTTCGCGCTGGCGCGGCTCGCTGGTATTGTCGACAAGCTCGTCGTCTATCCGGCTGCCATGCAGAAAAATCTGGACAAGCTCGGTGGACTGATCCATTCGCAGCGCGTGCTGATCGCGCTCACCCAGAAGGGCGCACCGCGCGAGGACGCGTATCGTCTCGTGCAGCGCAACGCGATGCAGGTGTGGGGCGGCGAGAAGGATTTCCTGTCGCTGCTCAAGGCTGATAAGGATGTCCGTGCAAAATTGAGCGACAAGGAGCTCGAGGCCAATTTCGACCTCGACCACCATTTCAAGCACGTCGATACCATCTTCAAGCGGGTGTTTGGAAACGCCTGACGTGCCCGGCGCTCCGATAAAAATCCTGGTTTTCGATTCCGGCGTCGGCGGGCTCACCGTGTACCGCGAGATCGCCGCCGCGCGATCCGACGCGGCTTACGTCTACGTCGCGGACGACGCCGGCTTTCCTTACGGCAATCAAGCGGAAACGGTATTAATCGCGCGCATCATCGATGTTATCGGCCAAGCAATCGTGGAACATGCGCCCGACCTCGTCGTCATCGCGTGCAATACCGCGTCAACACTGGCGCTCGGCGAACTTCGCGCGCGTTTTTTGGTGCCTTTCGTCGGTACCGTGCCGGCGATCAAGCCGGCCTGTGCGCAATCGACCACCAAACGCATCGCGGTACTAGGTACGCAGGCGACCGTCTCACGCGAATATACCCGCGCGCTGATCCGCGAATTCGCCGCCGGCTGCGATGTCATGCTGGTCGGCTCGTCGCATCTCGCGACCTTCGCCGAGGCCGAGCTCGCCGGCGCGCCGGTGCCCGACGCCTCGATCAAAGCCGAAATCGCCGACTGCTTCGTCGATGCCGACGCGCGCCGCACCGATACGGTGGTGCTCGCCTGCACCCACTACCCGCTGCTGACCGATCGCTTTAAGGCGAATGCGCCCTGGCCGGTCGACTGGCTCGATCCGGCGCCGGCGATTGCCCGCCGCGTCGCCGACCTCATGCGCGCGAAGCCGCGCGGTTCGCCGCCCGCCCCGCCGCGCATTGTCTTCACCTCCGGCCGTGCGCCCCCGCCGGCGCTCGCCGCCGCGCTGTCGGGTTACGGGTTCTAGCCGAACAAATGCGGCCACACTTCGCGGGCACCGCGCCAGATCATGTCGCAGGCGACGTAGAGGATGATCGCCAAGCCGACATAGGCGATCCAGCGGTGACGGTTGAGCAGGCGCGCGATGAGGCCCGCGGCCACCCCCATCAACACAATCGACAGGCCGAGCCCAAACACCAGTGCGCCCGGATGGTCACGCGCTGCGCCCGCCACCGCCAGCACGTTGTCGAGCGACATCGAGATATCCGCCACCACGATCTGCCGCGCCGCCTGCGCTAAGGTCTTGCGCGGGACATGGGCACTTCTGCCGCCGAGCGCCGCCTCGGTGTCATGCTGGTTAGGCCCGCGCAATTCGCGCCACATCTTCCAGCACACCCACAACAGCAACACACCGCCGGCGATGAGCAACCCGACGATCGCCAACAGCTCGATGGCGATGCTCGCGAACATTATGCGCAGCACGGTCGCGGCGATGATGCCGACCAGAATCGCGCGCGAGCGCCGCTCCTTGGGCAAGCCCGCTGCCGCCAGGCCGATGACGACCGCATTGTCGCCCGCCAGCACCAAGTCGATCATGATCACCTGCAGCAAGGCCAGGGTTGCGTCCTGTGACTGTGCGAACAGGCCATTCATGCGCACCACTCCTCGGAGCCCCGGCCATGATTAGCCGCCCTGCCGCCGGTTTGACACCCGCCCCAATCACCCCTAAAACCCGCGCGCCCTGCAGGTTTTCGTGACCTGGCAAGGCGTTTCGCGACCCGAGGCAAGACCTTGCGCTTACGAGGTTCTGCCTGTCGGTTCCGGGGAGACCCGGGACAGAGGAGGGCGCGGTTCCTCAACCCTTAATGACCGAAAGAGGACGCGATGACCAAGCGCATGGAATCCAAGTACAAGCTCGACCGCCGGATGGGCCAGAACATCTGGGGCCGTCCCAAAAGCCCGGTAAACCGGCGCGAATACGGCCCCGGCCAGCATGGCCAGCGCCGCAAGAGCAAGCTCTCCGACTACGGCGTGCAACTCAAGGCCAAGCAGAAGCTACGCGGCTACTACGGCAACATTTCCGAGCGGCAATTCCGCGGCATCTATGACGAGGCGATCCGCATGAAGGGCGACAGCGGCGCCCACATGATCGGCCTTTTGGAGCGGCGGCTCGACGCCATCGTCTACCGTGCCAAATTCGTGCCAACTGTGTTCGCCGCCCGCCAGTTCGTCAACCACGGCCACATCAAGGTGAACGGCAAGCGGGTGAACATCCCGAGCTACCGGGTCAAGGTTGGCGACGTGGTGGAGATTAAGGAAAAGTCGAAGCAGATGAACCTGGTGCTGGAAGCGCAGGCCCTGGCCGAGCGCGACGTGCCCGACTACATCGAGGTCGACGGCGCTAAGTTGACGGCCAAGCTTTCGCGCATCCCGGTAATCACCGATGTGCCCTATCCAGTGCAGATGGAACCGCATTTGGTGGTGGAATATTATTCGCGCTAACCCTTCGGTTAGCCCCTGCAGCTCCCGTTCGAAAGTCGCCCCTGCCCCCAAGGCAGGGGCTTTTTAATTGGTGGCGCCTTTATCAACAGCGCCAAATCGAAAATCTCCTGCCAACTCAATACCTAATATAGGGGCTGCCTTGTTATTAACCGCTAGATTGACGCTGCTGAGGACTGATTCAGGGAGATTCGCTCATGGAAGCTCTTAACCGGGTAAAGGGTTGGATTGGGTCGCTTACTGAAATCGGACTGATGCTGCTGGCCTTCGCGATCGTGGCATCGCTACTGGTCGGCGCCAATCTGCCGTTCTTCGGCAGCGTAGTCGGCAACATCGTGGCGCTGGTCAAGGACTTGGGGTCGAATGGCCTCGTCGGGCTGATTGCCCTCGGTATCATTCTCTGGCTGTTCTCCAAACGCTCGATGGCTTGACCGCCGCTGGGCGGTTTACAACGCGCTGTCGCCATCGAGCTTATGCGGAAGCATCGTTGGGTGGGAGCAAACGTCCCCACCCAACGGTAAGTGTGGAAAAAATCGTGGACGGGGTCGGCTTTCGGCTATCCGTCAAGTTTGGGCGTTCGTGCGCCATCATAGGTGAGCCGTGATGGACATCCTCGACAAAGCCAAGCGCTACCTTTGGGCGTTCGTCGAGCTTGGCTTCGCCAGCGTACTCGCGATCATGTTGATCTATCTCATCCTCGGGCAAAATTCCGGCGTGTTCGTGCTGTCGGTCGCCGACAACGTCACCAAGTTCGCCAATGCCGTGCCGACCCCGAGTTTGATCGGCCTCGCGCTGTTGTTGGCGCTCATCTACCTGATCATAAAGCGGCTGCGCTGAGCGGCATCAGTAAGGCGCCGGAATCGCGAGTGCCAATAGCGCGCCCGCCGGCGGCAGCCATGCGACCAGCACGCCGGTGCCAGTCTTTCCGCGTTTATTGAACACAAATCCGGCGATGGGCGCCGCCAGGCAGGCAATTACACCGCCTGCATACGCGACGGCCAGCAAGGTGCCGCCGTGTGCGCTTTCGGGGCCCGATCCGAATAGAAAACCGGAGACGGCGACCATCAGCGCGGCCAGCGCGATGTCGACGATCGCTGCGATGATCAAGGCGCCATAAACCATCTTGTCCTGCCCGGTCTTAAAGCACGCAACCGGGACGGCGCTGAACCGCTCAGACCGCGCTGCCGGCCTTCACCGCGACGCCTTTGTCCTTGAGCGTCTGCTGCAATTCGCCGGCCTGGAACATCTCGCGGACAATATCGCAGCCGCCGACGAACTCGCCCTTAACGTAGAGCTGCGGGATGGTCGGCCAGTTGGAATAGGCCTTGATGCCGTCGCGGAGCTCGGCGGAGTCGAGCACGTTGAGGCCCTTGTAGGCCACGCCCAGATGGTCGAGGATCTGCACCACCTGGCCGGAAAATCCGCACTGCGGAAACTGCGGCGTGCCCTTCATAAACAGCACCACGTCGTTTGCCTTCACTTCATTGTCGATGAATTGCTCGATGCCCATGAGATTTCAGTCCTTTTGAGCGGCGCCATGCGGCCATTACCGCTTCGCTGGCGATATATGTAGCCCAGATGCGCCCGCTACCCCAAGAGGGATTGGCCGCAAATCACGCTGGGGCGAAAAACGTCCCTTCCATCTCGAAAATGTTGCCCTGATTGAGCTTTGCGACCTCCAGAATGTTGCGTGGGGGATAGGGCCCGCCGGCCCAAAGCTGCTCCTGGGTCTTGTTCACCAGCGGCCGTAAGCGCTTCATATCGGTGACAAAAACCGTCAGATGCACGCAAGAGGCCAAGCTAGCGTCTTCCGATTCGGTGATCACTTTATGTTCGTAAATTTTCTTCCTCGCTCCCGAGGATCGCATTGTTCGCCAGATCGATGCCGCGCATCCCGGCGACGAACACGAAATCTCCGGAGCGCACGCCCAGGCCCCAGGTCCGGTCGGTTTGATGGCGCCGTCGGACGACAAAGTCCGCAAGCCGCCTTGGGCAGGCATTAGCCTTCCGGCGTGGCGGTCTGCAGAGCTAGCGCGTGCAGCACGCCGCCCATATGGGCTTTGAGCGCCTCGTAGACCAGTTGGTGCTGCTGCACCCGCGACTTGCCCTTGAAGGAGGCGGAAATCACCGTAGCGGCATAATGATCGCCGTCGCCGGCCAGATCGCGGATCGTCACCTGGGCGTCCGGAATGCGCACCTTGATCAGCCGTTCAATCTCGCCGGCATCCATTGCCATGGTCGGGCACCCCCGCGCTACGCTTGCGGCAGCTCGCCGGCCATATAGGCCGGCAGCCAGCCTTCGAAACGCTCGCGCAAAATCGTGACCAGGATGGGGCGCTCGTCGCCAAGCGTCAATGCGTCGCCGCCGGTTGTCCCAATTGCCCACACCGGGACGCTCGCCGCGCGGGCACGCACGAGCACCGTCGCTACCTTGGCCGCCGGCACGGTGACGAGGTAGCGCGCCTGGTCCTCGCCGAACCAATAGGCGTGCGCCGGGATATCGTCGGGCGCGGCGGTCAGCGCCGCGCCGATGCCGGACGCCATCGCCATCTCGGCCAGCGCAACCGCCAGACCGCCATCGGAAAGATCGTGCGCGGCGCTCGCGCTGCCATCGAGGATCCGCGCACGGATGAAATCGCCGTTCTCGCGCTCCTCAAGCAGGTCGACCGGCGGCGGCGCGCCCTCCTCCCGCCCGCACAACTCGCGCAGATACATCGACTGGCCGAGCCAGCCCGTCGTTTCGCCGACCAGCAGGATCGCCTCGCCGGCGCGCTTGAAGGCGAGTGAGGCCGACTTGGTGAAATCGTCGATGAGCCCGACGCCGCCGATCGAAGGCGTCGGCAGGATCGCGCGCCCATTGGTCTCGTTGTAGAGTGACACATTGCCAGACACGACTGGAAAGGCGAGCGCCTTGCAGGCCTCCGCGATGCCGCGGATGCAGCCGACGAACTGCCCCATGATCTCCGGCCGCTCCGGATTGCCGAAATTGAGATTGTCGGTGACGGCGAGCGGCCGCGCGCCAACCGCGGTCAAATTGCGCCAGCATTCCGCCACCGCCTGCTTGCCGCCCTCGAACGGATCGGCCTCGCAAAAGCGCGGCGTCACGTCGGTGGTGAGCGCCAGCCCTTTCGGCCCATTTCGCACCCGCACCACTGCGGCGTCGCCTCCCGGTCGCTGCACCGTATTGCCGAGAATGATGTGGTCGTATTGCTCCCAGACCCAGCGCTTGGAGCAGAGATCCGGTGTACCGATGAGTTTTTCCAGCGCGTCGGCGACGCCCATCGGCGCCTTGACGTCATCGGCGTCGATGGCGGCGGGTTTGGCCGCACTGACGAAGGCCCGCTTGTACTCGGGCGCCTGGTCGCCCAGTTCCTTGATCGGTAGGTTGGCGACCTCCTTCATCTCACCGTTTTCAGTATGGCGCACAATAAAGCGCTTGCTGGGCGTAGTCTCGCCGACAATTGCGAAATCGAGTCCCCATTTGCGGAAGATCGCCTCGGCTTCCTTCTCTTTCTCCGGCTTGAGGACCATGAGCATGCGCTCCTGGCTCTCCGAAAGCATCATTTCGTAGGCACTCATGCCCTCTTCGCGACACGGCACCTTGTCGAGATCGAGCGTCACGCCGAGATCACCTTTGGCGCCCATCTCCACTGCCGAGCAGGTCAGGCCGGCCGCGCCCATGTCCTGGATGGCGATCACGCAGCCTTTGTTCATGATCTCCAGGCACGCTTCGAGCAACAGCTTTTCCGAGAACGGATCGCCCACCTGCACCGTCGGGCGTTTGGCGTCCGAGTCTTCGCCGAATTCGGCTGACGCCATCGAGGCGCCATGGATGCCGTCGCGGCCGGTCTTCGAGCCCAGATAGACGATCGGCATGCCGACGCCGGAGGCGGCCGCGTAGAAAATCTTGTCCTTCTCCGCGATGCCCACCGCCATGGCGTTGACGAGATTGTTCCCGTCGTAGCGCGCATGGAAGCGCACCGAGCCGCCCACCGTCGGCACTCCAAAGGAGTTGCCGTAGCCGCCGATGCCGGCGACGACGCCGGAGACCAGATGCCGCGTCTTGGGATGCTTGGGATCGCCGAACGAGAGCGCATTGAGGCAGGCGATCGGCCGCGCGCCCATCGTGAACACGTCGCGCAGTATGCCGCCGACGCCGGTGGCGGCGCCCTGGTAGGGCTCGATGTAGCTCGGGTGGTTGTGGCTCTCCATCTTGAACACGCACGCCAAGCCGTCGCCGATGTCGATGACCCCGGCATTCTCGCCCGGCCCCTGAATCACATGCGGCCCCTTGGTCGGCAACGTGCGCAGATGGACTTTGGAAGACTTGTAGGAGCAGTGCTCGTTCCACATAGCCGAAAAAATGCCGAGCTCGGTCAAGCTCGGCTCGCGGCCGATCAGGTCGAGCACGCGCTGGTATTCTTCCGGTTTGAGGCCGTGTTCGGCGACCAGTTCCGGGGTGATTTTCGGTTCGTTAGGGATCACTGGTCTGTTCTACACAAACATGATGGCTACGCCGCCCGGTCCAGTGCCTCGACCAGCCCCGCGAAAAGCCCGCGCCCGTCGGTGAGACCGAGCGCGGCTTCGACGTGATTCTCCGGGTGCGGCATCATGCCAAGCACATTGCCGCGCTCGTTGACGATGCCGGCGATGGCGTTGATGGCGCCGTTGACGTTCCAGGCCGCTTCGAGCTGGCCGTCCGGCGAGCAATAGCGGAATAGCACCCGCCCCTCGCCTTCCAGCCGCGCGATGGTGTCGGCGTCTGCGATGTAATTGCCCTCGCCATGCGCGACCGGCACGCGAATCACCTGGCCAGCGTTGTAACCGCGCGTGAACGGCGAATCGGAATGCTCCACCCGCAGATAGACGTCGCGGCAGATGAAGCGCAGCCGCGCGTTGCGCATCAGCACGCCAGGCAACAGGCCGGCTTCACACAGGATCTGGAAGCCGTTGCAGACGCCGAGCGTGAGCCCGCCTTGTGCCGCGAAGGCGCGCACCGCATCCATGATCGGCGCGCGGGCGGCGATCGCCCCGCAGCGCAAGTAGTCGCCGTAGGAAAAGCCGCCCGGGATCACCACCAGGTCGGTGCCGGTGGGGAGTTCGCTGTCGGCATGCCAGACGATCGCCGGCTCGCGCCCGGAGATCAGCTCAAGCGTGCGCGCCATGTCGCGCTCGCGGTTGATGCCGGGGAAGATGACGACCGCCGCCTTCATCCCACCACCTCGACCCGGTAATTCTCGATCACGGTATTGGCCAGCAGCTTGTCGGCGGCCTGCTTGAGCATGGCCTCAGCCTGGGCGCGGTCGGAACCCTCGATTTCGATGTCGAAAACTTTGCCCTGGCGCACGCTGGCGACCCCGGCAATACCGAGCGAGCGCAACGCGCCTTCGATCGCCTTGCCTTGCGGGTCGAGGATGCCGGATTTCAGAGTGACGGTGACACGGGCTTTCATCGCTGAGGGCTTATGGCATGAGTTCGGCAGCCCGCCCGGGTTCGTTCGGGCCATCCACACCTAAACTAGAGACGCCAAAGCCCGGCACAAGACCGGGCTTCGGGTAATTCACGGCCAAAAAACCCGAAACGGGGCGATTGCCTAGCCTTTCACCAGCACCGGGCCGGCGCCGCGCGGCGGCTCGCCTTCATTCATGATGCCCAACCGCTTAGCGACCTCGGTATAGGCCTCCAAGAGCCCGCCGAGATCGCGGCGGAAGCGATCCTTGTCGAGCTTGTTGTTGGTCTTGATGTCCCACAACCGGCAGCTATCGGGCGAAATCTCGTCGGCCACGACGATGCGCATCACGTCGTTCTCCCAAAGCCGGCCGGCTTCCATCTTGAAGTCAACCAGGCGGATACCGACGCCGAGGAACAGGCCCGAGAGGAAGTCATTAACGCGGATGGCAAGCGCCATGATGTCGTCGATTTCCTGCGGGCTAGCCCAGCCGAAGGCGGTGATATGCTCTTCTGATACCATCGGGTCGTTGAGCGCGTCGTTCTTGTAGTAAAACTCGATGATCGAGCGCGGCAGGTGGGTGCCTTCATCGATGCCGAGCCGGGTCGCCAGCGAGCCGGCGGCGACATTGCGCACCACCACCTCGAGCGGGATGATCTCCACCTCGCGGATCAACTGCTCGCGCATGTTGAGCCGGCGGATGAAGTGGGTGGGAACTCCGATATCGTTGAGGTGCTGGAACACGTATTCGGAGATCCGGTTGTTGAGCACGCCTTTGCCCTCGATCACCTCGTGTTTCTTAGCGTTGAAGGCAGTCGCGTCATCCTTGAAGTGCTGAATCAGCGTGCCCGGCTCCGGGCCTTCATAGAGGATCTTCGCCTTGCCCTCATAAATGCGGCGGCGGCGACTCATCGGGGTGTACCGTGGTTTTTGAAAGTCCATGGGATGCCGTGGCTCCTGTTCGGGACGTCTCGAGATCCGCGGCGGCGGGACCGGACATTTGCAATTGCGCTAAAACGCTCCGGGCACAAGGTCAACCTAGCCGATCGCTTGAACCAGCACAATCGAGGGTGCAAGACGTTTTCCACTTGGCAATTCCGCGTCAACAACACTGCCGCATGTTGCCTTGACGCTGCCACAGCGATATGCAAGGCGGCAACGGCTGTATGTGTGCACCAACGAGGGCAGCATGACCACGACTTTCGACAAGCGTGAGGAAGGCTTCGAGAAGAAGTTCGCGCACGACGAGGAGCTTCAATTCAAGGCGAGCGCCCGGCGCAACAAAATGCTCGGGATATGGGCAGCCGAAAAGATGGGGCTCTCCGGCGCGCAAGCCGAAGCCTACGCCAAGGAGGTCGTGATGGCCGAATTCGAGGCCGACCACGACATATTTAAGAAAGTCCGCAAGGACTTTGACAGCAAAAAGCTGGCCATCACCGACGAGGACATCCACCGCGCCATGGACGAACTGATGAAGCAGGCGATCGCGCAGATCAAAACGAGCGGCTGAGGTGACGGCCTTCGCGCTCGCCCGGCGGCTGCGGGCCGGCGAAACCGTCTACGCGGCGTGGTGCTCGCTGGCCTCATCTATCGTCGCCGAAACCATTGCGCGCGAAGGGTTTTCCGCCGTCGTGCTCG
The DNA here is from genome assembly GCA_963709855.1 of uncultured Alphaproteobacteria bacterium. Lineage (GTDB taxonomy): Bacteria > Pseudomonadota > Alphaproteobacteria > Rhizobiales > Xanthobacteraceae > Pseudolabrys. The sequence continues at coordinate 67,971 of CAVPXX010000019.1, forward strand.
ATATCCAGCATGGGCTGTGGGACACCGCCTCGGTTATTGCCGGCATAGGCGCGCTCGCTCACGCCGGCGCGGCGCCGGTGGTGCGGGTGCCGCTCAACGACTTCGCGTTCGTTTCCCGCGCGCTCGACTTCGGCGCCGAGGCGATCATCGCGCCGATGATCAACAGTCCCGCCGACGCCCGCCAATTCGCCGCCGTGGCGAAATTTCCGTCGCTTGGCGAGCGCAGCTGGGGTCCACAGCGCGCCATGACGCTGCAAGGCCAAGACGGCGACGGTCGACTATTTGCGCAAGGCCAATGAAGGCACGCTCACGCTCGCGATGATCGAGACGCCGAGCCGCGCTCGCCCAGGTGGAGAGCATTGCCGCGACTCCCGGCATCGATGCGCTGTTCATCGGACCTTACGATCTGTCGACCGCCTTGAGCGGCGGCAAGGCGCAGGACGTGCAGGCACCGGAGGTCGAACGTGCCATCGACCAGATCGGCGTGGCGGCGAAAAAAGCCGGCAAGATTCCCGGCATCTATTGCCGCGACGCCGAACGCGCGCTCGCCATGGCCAAACGCGGCTTCCGCTTCATCACGGTCGGCAGCGATCAGGGCTTCCTGCGCGAGGGCACCGCGGCGCAGGTCAAGGCGCTAAAAGGATAAGGCGCGGCAACAAACTCAGTTAGCGCACGGCTAAAGCAACAGGCGCGAGTTCATCCAGCACGTGCGCGACATCTTTCTCCGCCTCCGCCGCCTTCACTTCGACCACGCTGATAACCGCGCTCGGCAAGCCAGGTCCGCTTCTCGCCGCGCAGGCGCGCGGCCGCCTCGTCCTCCGCCGCCTGCACGAGATCGATCACGCATTTGAGCGGGAACGAGACGAAATCGGCGATGTGCGGCCCGATCGGCACCTGCCGCTTGAAGCCGCGGCCGGCATAGCGGCGGTCATTGATCAGCGCCTGCCATAATACGCGCTCGGCGTCGGTCGGATTCCGCCGCAACAGCCGCGGCAAGCCGCGTAACGGCGTGCGCTCGGACGGCGCGCGGCCCGCACCGTGTTCCGCGAGCAATGCGCGCAGCGTCTCCGCGCCGGCGCCGTCGAGCACGCCGCCGCGCGCGGGCCCTTTGCGCCCCTGCGCGATCGCCGTGATCACGCCATGCAAGGTGCGTACGTCCTGCTGGGTCGGCTGCATGCGCTGGAAAATATTGCGCAGGTTGACGCCCATGGTGCCGCGCTTTTCCTCCGGGCGGAAAAATTCGACTTTGTCGAGCTCGCGCTCGAGATCGTTGAAAAACGCATCGAGCTGCTGCTTGGCGGCCGGCGGCGATTTCTCGGGCATCGTGAACGGCAGGTCGCCGCTTTGCTGCTTGAACCATTCGTAAGCCAACGATCACCACCGCCTGCGCCAGATTGAGCGAGGCGAAGGCCGGATTGACCGGCAGCGTCAGGATGCGATCTGCGCGCGCGACCTCGTGGTTTTCCAGCCCGTTGCGCTCGCGCCCGAACACGATGGCGACGTTTTCTGCCGGCCGCTACCCGCGGCGCCATTTCGGCCGCCGCCGCCGCCGCCCCAATCACGGGTTTGGCCTGATCGTGATTGCGCGCGGTCGCCGCCAGCACAAATGAACAGTCGCTGATCGCGTCCGCCACGCTGTCATAAATCACCGCGCCGTCGAGCACGCGGTCGGCGCCCGCCGCCATCACGCGCGCCTTCTCGTTCGGCCAACTCTGTACCGGCTTGACCAGCCGCAGCCGCGACAGGCCAAAATTCGCCATGGCGCGCGCCGCCGCGCCAATGTTCTCGCCGAGCTGCGGCTCGACCAGGACGACGATCGGTGCCGGCTGCTCGATCCAGCGCTTGGTC
>CAVPXX010000020.1:0-10143 GCA_963709855.1 uncultured Alphaproteobacteria bacterium
GCCACTCTTCGCGTAAGCTTGCGCACGTCCCGGCAATCCTGGAAAATAACGTAAATGGAGCAACCGGCGATGCTGCGAAAATTAGCACTAATGAGCTTGGTCCTGCTGGCGGGTGCATTCCCCTCGCGGGCTGAATATCCGGATCGGCCGGTGAAGATCGTCGCACCGGTGGGTGCCGGCGGAGGTGTCGACGTCATGGCTCGGCTGCTCGCCCGCTACTTGAGCGAGCGTCTGGGTCAACAATTCTTCGTCGAGAATCGGCCGGGGGCCGCCGGCGTCATCGGCAGCAAGCACGTGATCGCCTCTCCTGCCGATGGCATGACACTGCTTTACGCGCCGAGCAGCCTGTCGCTTGCTACCCTCGTGAACAAGACTCCGCCCTACGATCTCGCCAAAGATTTCACGCCGATTGTCAATGTTGCGATCAGCCCCTATGCGCTGGTGGTACATCCGTCCGTGCCCGCCCATTCGCTCAAAGAGTTCATCGCTTACGCCAAGGCCAATCCAGGCAAGCTGAGCTATGGCTCGCCCGGGGTCGGCAGCGCGTCGCATCTCGCCGCCGAGTTGCTCAAGAGCAAAGCCGAAATCGAAATGGTGCACGTCCCGAACAAGGGGATGAACCAGGCTCTGCTCGATCTGATGGGCGGCCAGGTACAGGTTCTGTTCGCAAGCGTGCCCGGTCTGACCTCCGAGAAAGCCGCGCGTGTGCGCCCGATCGCCATGGCGGAGCTGAAACGTTCAGCGCTCATGCCCGACCTGCCGACCATGGACGAATCCGGCATGCCAGGTTTCGCCGTTGGCAATTGGGCAGGCCTGCTCGGGCCGGCCGGTCTCGACGCGGCGATCGTGAAGAAGCTTCACGACGAAGTCATCGCCATCCTTGCCACACCGGATATGAAGGCTCAAGTCAAGACGTTGGGCTATGACCTCATCGCCAGCACGCCAGACGAGTTCGCCAAACAATTGCGCGAGGATATCGAGCGCTGGGGTCCGGTGGCGAAAGCAGCAAACTTGGCGACGTCGAAATAGGTTCAAAACACCCGATTCTGCGGCGATTCTTTCCCAATCAGAACACGCTCAATGTTTTCCCACGCTGAGCGGAAAAGAATGCCCCACGACTGGCGCGTAACCCCAGCGATGTGCGGTGTGAGCAACAGCCGCCGTGCCGCCTCGCCTTCGAGATTGAGCAGCGGATTGTCCGCCGTCGGAGGCTCGGTAGAATAGACGTCAACGGCGGCGCCGCCGAGACGCCCGGAGCGTAAATGCGCGGCGAGCGCCGTTTCGTCGACCACCCCGCCGCGCGAAGCCTGGATCAGCACGGCACCCGGTTTCATCAATGAGAGTTCTCGCTCGCCGATCAGGCCCCGTGTCGCTGGCAAAAGCGGCACATGCAGGCTCACCACGTCGGCCGCGGTAAGTAGCGCGTCCAGCGCCGTCGGCTGGGCGCCGATAACCTCACCCACTTTGGCATCGTGCGGCGCCGGATCGTAATAGCAGACGCGGCAGCCTAGTGCCGCGAAGGCCTGCGCCACCGCCATCCCGATGGCGCCGAAGCCGATGAGGCCGACTAACAGGCCATCAAGTCCGGCGAGATTTTCTGCCACCATGCGGGCGCGGAAGGCGACGTAGTTGCCAGTCTTAATTTCCGTATCGGCCCAGGCGAAGCGGCGCAGCAGCGTCGAGGCGGTGGCCACCACATATTCGGCGACCGCGCCATTGCTGCCGCCGGCGACATTGGCGACCGGAATACCGAGCCGTACGAGCGCATCGCGGTCGAGACGGTCGACGCCGGCGCCGGTGATCTGCACCAGCCTTAAGCGGCTGCCCTCGAACAGAGCGGGCGCGAGCTTGGGGCCAACCGCTGGGATGATTAAGGCGTCGGCCGCGCGCATCAGCGCGGGCACGTCGGCATCGTCCGGCTTGCGATAGCTCACGCGCAGCGTCGCAGGCGCAGTTGCATCAACCCGCTTGAAATCGGCTTCGGGCCGTAGGCAGAGAACGTCGGTACTCATAAGCGTTTCAAATTCGCGGGCGGGTCAAAAGTCGGAGAAGTTTTCCGTCGAACCGACGATGTCCGGCGTCGGGAAGAAGCAGAGCAAGACGAGTGGCTCGGTACCGGCATTGCGGGTGACGTGCTTTTCCTCCGGCGGCACCAGCACGACGTCGCCTGTCTTAATCGATAGCTCGCCGCTTTCGCTTAACATGCGGCCCTCGCCCTTGAGCACGTAGATGCATTCTTCGTAGCCGTGGTGCAAATGCGGGCCGCGCAGCGTCTCGCCCGGCGTTTGCATTGGCACCTCGACGACGCGGAAGGTGACCTTCGAATCGATCTCGCCCGACACCATCTCGAGCACCGTGCGCCCGGGTAGACCTAGCCGCTTTCCCTCACCTTGCTTAAGCAGCCGCGCCATCAGACGGCCCTTTAATTTACTTGCCGCAGTTGCTTAATTTCGCGCGTGCCGCCCTGCACCGCGTCGAGCTGGCGGAAGATGTCGGTGGCCTCGCGCACGATCGCGTCGGCGATTTCGGTGAGCATGCGCGCACCCCTCCCGGCTGTGGCGTGCTGCGGGCTTCCAAACCAGCCGGTCGCCGCGATGGTTCGGATATCGGTCAGCACTGGCTGATAGCTGCGCGTGCGCCGCAGCTTGTCCCATTTGTGGCCGTGGCTATGGTCGGAGGAATAGTCGATGCGGTCGAGATGGACCAGTTCGGGCCGAAACGCCAGCACCGCCAGCGCCTCAATCTCGCCGCCATGGGTGAGGCCATTGCAGGTCTTGCCGTAGAGCTCTTCGGCGACGTAGCAGGCCTGCACTGTGAGCACGCTCATGCCATGGTCGCGGTGCAGCGATTCGGCGGCAATCGCGAGCGAGGGGATATTGCCTTCGTGCCAATTAAGGATCAGCAGCCGTTTTGCACCGTGCTTTGCGGTGGAGACGCAGATCTCGGTCACCACCCGCATATAGGTGTCGGGCGTGAACGTGATGGTGCCCTCGAACGGCATGTGCATCGGCGTCACGCCGAACGGCGTCGCCGGCAGTACCAGCCCGTCCATGCGCTCGGCCACAGCGGCCGAGATCACGTTGGCAGCGAAAGTGTCGGTGCCGGTCGGTAGATGAGGCCCGTGCTGCTCGACACTGCCGGCGGGGAGGATCACCAGCGGATTAGCTTTTAGCTGGGCGGCGATCTCGGGCTGCGTCAGCTCGATGAAATAGCGGCTAGGCAACATTGACCTTCCTCGCCGCAGCCCGCACACGCGCTTCATCGATAATGTCGTGGACGCGCACGTATTGGCCGCTGTTGTCGATCGAGCGCAGCGCGGCGTTCACTACCGCGACCGCAAGATTCCCGTTATGCGCAGTCAATTCATTCGGCTTGCCGGTGCGACAGCTATCCGCGAACAGCTCAAGTTCGGCAACGAACATGTCGCTTTCCGGCACCTTCACGTCTTCGCGCTTACCATAGCCGTCCTTGCCGCGCTGGATATAGAGCGCGGAGGAGAGGTGCAGCTTGCTAGGAACGTCCCAGCTGGAAAAATCGGTCTCGCTGTGCATCAGCCCCTTTGACCCGAACACGCGCACCGAGAATACGCCGGGCGAAGTCCAGCAGGAGCCGACGTAGCCGACCTTACCGTCGGCGAAACGCAGCAGCGTCATCGACTGGTCGTCGACCTCGGCGCCGACCGGCGAAAGCTTCGAGGCCATAGAACTCGCCTCGACGATGTCACCGCCAAGATAATGCAAGATGTCGAACTGGTGGATGGCGAGCTGCGACAGCGGCCCGCCTGGCGCCTTGGCTTTGTACCAGCGCCAAGTGTTGGGATTGAGCTCGAGCGCCCGCTCGTTGGAGAAATTCGCCTCTATGAAAGCGACGCGGCCGAGCTCGCCGGCATCGATCGCTTGGCGAATGCTACGAATGCTGCCGAGCAAGCGCGCGCCGTGCCCGACAGTGATGGTGACGCCGTATTTCTTTTCCAACGCCTCGATCTCGATTCCGTCCTCGAGCGTGGCGGCGATCGGCTTCTCGGTATAGACGTGCTTGCCGGCTTTGGCGATCTCGGTCGCGACCAGCAAATGCTGCTCGTTCGGAACCGTGATGATCACCCCGCGGATGTCCTGGTCTGATAACAGCGTCTTCATGTCCGGCACGCCGGCAATGCCGAATTCCTGCTGGAAGGCGCGGCGCTTATCCTCGGTGCGGCTGTAGCCGGCGACTATTTTGAGCTTGTCCGATTTCGCTACCGCCCGGGCGAGCACCTTGGCCCAGCGGCCGAGCCCCACAATGCCGAGCTTTGTTGGTTCACCACTCATGCGCAGTCCTTTTGTTACTGTGCTGTAGTTCTATGGCGATTTTGCCGCTAGAGCGCAAGAAATCGATTGGGTACGGCCGCTTCGACAGGGGTCTCATTACTGTCCATTTTGAATATCACAGCCGCATATATTGATGATGTAATCCCGACAAGATGAGGATAGCAACGATGCGCCCGGACCGCTGCAGTTCGCGGCGAACTACCACGTAAACGTTCCCGTCCCAACAATTTGGACACCTAAGCAGAACAAAATGAAAGCGGAGAGCCGAACAGCAATCGCGGTGCCCCCGCGCCCGAGTACCCTTTCGATCCAGTTCGAATAGGCGAAGCAGAAGTAGATCGTCGAAACGAAAAACCTGCGGGTAATCAGAATAGGCGGCCCGCGAAATTCTGAGACTCGCCGGACGCGCGGCGATCGGATTGAGCGTGAACTGCCACCAAACAAGGGCAATCTAAATGCAGCAGTTGCGCCGCATGACAGTCGTTGACAGTCAACTCGGAAAATCAGCCAATTTCTTTTTTTACCCGGTCCTCCGTGAACGGTGGATGCCGTAGCCGCACACCAGTGAGGCGGGCAATGGCATTGCCGACCGCCGGCGCCCCCAGCGGCGCCGCCATTTGACCAACGCCGGTCGGAGGATTGTCGGTCCGTATTACCTCGACGTGGATCTGCGGAATCCGGTTCATTCGTAGCACCTGGTAGTCGTAAAAATTGGACTGTTCCACCGCGCCGTTTTTGATCGTGATGCGCTCGCTCAATGCCAAGCCGAGCCCGTAGACAATGCTGCTCTCGGTCTGAGCCGCAACATTGTCGGGTTGCAGCGCAAGACCGCAATCGATCGTGCACCAGAACTCGTGCACTCTGACCTGGCCGGTGGCACGATCGACTGATACCTCGGCGATGGCAGCGAGTTGCGTGTCGGAATAGTTGATAAACGCGAGACCGAGGGCCCGACCATCGCGCGCGCGACCCCAATCTGCCATCTCCGCCACACGTTCGACGAGCTTGGTGCCGCGCGGATTCTTGTTCAGAAGGCCAAGACGATACTTCAACGGGTCGGCCCCGCGCTTGACCGCAACCTCGTCCATGAAGGTCTCGGTTGCGAACTTGTTGGCGAGGAACCCGATGCCTCGCAAGGGAGCCGTGCGGATACCGGTGTCCTCGTAAAGCTCTTCGACAAGCTGATTGGGAACGTTGTAGCCGGCCAAGTCCGCGCCGGCCATCAGGATGCCATCCTTGCGCTTGTTCAATTCGTAGCGCACCGGATCGAAAAATGGCGTGACCCGGTCACCCACATGGCGATGATGCCAGGCAACCAGCGCGCCTGATTGATCGAATCCGGCGCGCAGGAAGTGCGCCGAGAGCGGACGCAAGCGCCCATTATGGACGTCGTCCTCGCGCGTCCACATCATCTTCACGGGCCTGCCGGCCTCTTTCGCCAGCAGCACCGCATCGACGGTGAAGTCAGAGTCGCGCGGGCCGCGTCGGCCGAAGCTGCCGCCCATTAGCATGTAATGGACCTTGACCTTGTCGCGCGAAATTCCGAGCGCCTTGGCGGTTGCTTCCGACGCCGTGGTCGGGCTCTGCGTCCCGGTCCAAACTTCGGCCGCATCACCTGACGGCGAAATCGAGGCGACGGCGTTCAACGGCTCCATCTGCGCATGGTAGGCGTAATCGCACAGATACAAGGCATCAATCGTGTCGGCGGCCTTGGCGAGTTCACCGCGCAGATCGCCGGTTTTAAACCAATCCGTTCCCTGTTTGCTTAGATCGCGGGCCGTAGCGGCGAACGTCTCGTGACCCTTTTCGCTGTCGAAGCCCCACGCCTTGCCGAACTTTGTCCAGGATGCGCTGTCGGCAATGACGTCGCGCGCCGCAAACGCGGCCCAAGGCGTCTCGGCGACCACACCTACGCCATAGGGCAGCTTCGCGGTCTTGACCACGCCGGCGATAGCGCGGACCTTGGCTTCATCGAACGCCGCCGGCGCCGAGCCTTCGACCGGCGCGCGCACCACCGCTCCATACAGCATTCCAGGCAGCTGCACGTCGATCGAATATTGCGCACCACCGTTGACTTTGGTTGGTAACTCGACGCGCATTACATCCTTGCCTATGAGGCGAAATTCGCTCGGTTTCTTGAGCTGCTCCTTCCTTATCTCGGGTGCCTTGTCGGGAATTTCCGCAAATGCAGCAATTTCGCCGTAACTGAGGCGCCGGCCGGATTTGGCGTGCACGACCACGCTCGGTTCGGTGGTCAGCTCTTCGACCGGCACGCCGAGTTTTTCCGCAGCATTGTCGAGCAGGACGCGTCGTGCCTGCGCTCCGAAGATGCGCAAGGGCGTGAAATAAACGCGCACCGCATTGCTGCCGGCGGTGTAGATCATGTGAAAATAGGCGGGATTGCCATAGATTTGGTCTATCACCGGCGCCGGAACGATGCGAACCTTGGACCAATCGGCATCCAATTCCTCCGCCAACACGAGCGGCAGCGATGTCATTGATCCCTGTCCCATTTCGGTCGCCGCCGACATAATCGTGATCGTGCCATCGGGGGCGATCGACACCCAAGGATTCATCGCTTTGCCGACCGGCTCCGACGCGACCGCGGCGGCATCCGCGCGACCGCCGAACGCGATCGCAAAGCTTAAGCCTGCTGCGCCGAGCATCACCTGACGGCGAGAAACATTGGTATTCATTCTGTCCAGGCGGGAGTTCTCGGTCATGGCTCAGCCCTCCGCTGCCGCACGCTCAATCGCGCGGACTATTCGAGGGTACGTGCCGCAGCGGCAGATGTTCGTACTCATGTGCTCGACGATCTGCTCGCGCGTCGGCTTGGGATTGTTCTTGAGCAGATCGACAGCGCTCATGATCTGCCCGGACTGGCAATAACCGCATTGCGGCACCCGCTCGGCGAGCCACGCCTTCTGAACCGGATGTGAGCTGTCCATCGACAGACCCTCAATCGTGGTGACGCTGCGCCCCCGCACTTCCGACATCTGTGTTTGGCAAGAAAATGCGCGCTTTCCATCGATATGCACGGTGCAAGCGCCGCACAGGCCTGCGCCACAGCCAAACTTCGTTCCGGTGAGCTTCAAATCTTCCCAAATCACCCAAAGCAGCGGCGTCGCCACCGGTGCATCCGTTGATACGAGCTTGCCATTCACGGTGAAGTTTATGGCCATTGCGTCCTCCCTGGATATGCGGATGGTCAATGCCGCCTCCGGCCTGACCCATTTTTTATTTTAATCATATTCGGATTGCGCAGGCCGAGTGTCAATTCAGTTCATAATGGGCGCGCGGCGTAAGCTTACGCAGCCCCATATTTCAACGTACGTCCTTACGCTCGCTCGTCCGTTTGCGGGCATTGACATTGTTGCGTGCGATCTCTCACTTCGCCTGCATCGCATGCCCCGTAAGTTTGGCGAGTTCGGCTTGGCGCGCGATCTCGCGGCGCATGAAGGCCGCAAAGCTCTCCGGCGTGTTGACCTCAGGCACAATCATGCCAAGCGGCTCCATACGTTTTCTAAAGGACTCCGAATGGATCGCATCGTTGAGCTGCTTGTTCAGAAAGGCGATGATGGGCGCCGGAGTATTGGCGGGCGCCGCGAGACCAACAAAACCGGCGTGGTAAAAGCCAGAATAACCTAGCTGCTCCATAGTCGGAATCTCAGGCCAGCTCGCCAAGCGCTTTGGACTCGTGACGGCGAGTGCGCGCACGCGGCCGCTATCCGACAGCGCGCGAGCATTGGCATAGAAAACGAAGCTCCCCTGCACCTCGCCGGCAGCGACGCCCGCAGCGGCCGGCGCTGATCCGCGATAGGGCACCTCGACGATGTTGGTCTTCGCTTGATTGTTGAGCTGCGTCACCGCAATTGCTGGCGACGTAGCCGGACCGGACGTGCCAAAACTGACTTTGCTTGGGTTGGCCTTGGCATAAGCCACCAGTTCCGCGACCGATTTATAGGGTTCGTTGGCATTGACAATTAGAATCAGCGGAGGGCCATCGGTGATCATGCCAATCAGCGCGAAATCTTTGATCGGGTCATAGGGAACCGAGAGGTAGTGCAGGTTTTGAACGTCGGCGAGCGCGTTCACGAGCAGGGTGTAACCGTCCGGAGTCGCCCGCCAAACATAACTGGCGCCGGCGATGCCTGAGGCGCCCGGCTTGTTCTCCACGACAATTGGTTGGCCGATGCGCTTCTGCATTTCGGCCCCCAACACCCGTCCAGGTATGTCCGACAGTCCGCCAGGGGCGAATGGCACGACGAAGGTGATCGGCCGGTCAGGATAATCCTGCGCGGCCGCGCCGCCTGCAAGCGCTACGAGGACAGAAGCAACCCTCGCCAGCGGCACCAAGAACCGACGGGGGCGGAATTCTAGACGCGGTGTCATGTGCAACTCCGATTGGTTGGCGGCCTCGGTTTCGACTGCGTTAGTGTAGCAAATTGGGCGACGACTGGTCCGTCAATCGGAGGCCTTGCGGCTGCACAGATCCAGCGCCAGCGCGAGATAAATCCGCGCGGCCAAGACGCAGTCGTCAATCAGCACGTGCTCGCCGAAGGCATGCATCGACCCGCCGCGCGTATCGGGATGCGTGCGCCCGCCCGGTCCGAAAGCGACGCAGGGTACGCCGTAGGCGGTCAGATGCACCGCGTCCGCACCGGGCCGCCGGATAATCGCAGGCGGGCTCACGCCGCAGACTGCCTGCTGCGCTGCCCCGAGCGCTTCGACGATTGGCAGGTGCCCGTCAAGCACGGTCGGCGGGTCGCTGACATAAACGTGGAGCGCGGGTTCTGGTTGGCCGCTCTTGGCGGAGAAGTCGCGCAGGACGCGCCGCAGCTCCCGCTTGACGCCGTCGACCGTCTGTCCCGGCACGGTGCGGATGTCGAGGTACAGGCTACAGTCGTGCGGGTTACGCGACAGCCGCCACGGCGCGCCGCCGCGGATCGCGGCGATGGTGACGTTGGGACGCTCGCCCATAAATTCGTGCGCAGCGTGGTAGTCGCGCGACCACTTTGCGATGTCGGCTTGCAGCTCGTGCATCGTCGTGATCGCGTTGACGACGCCGGGACGGTGCGCCAGCGCAGAATGCGCTACCGTCCCACCGACCGTAATGCGCAGCCAGATGCAGCCCATGTTGGCGCGCGCAATTCGCAGGCCCGTCGGCTCTGCGAGCAGAGCGAAATCAGCCGTGACGCCGTGGGTGACGAGGTGGCGCGACCCGACGCCGTAGCCTGAATATTCTGCGCCTTGAAACTCCTCGATCGTAGTCTTCTCGATTTCGCCGACCACGCCGCCAAATGAGATGTCACCGTCCAGTCTTATGCCGGCCTTGACGATCGCCTCGATCGCAACGACCGCGCACGCAAGTCCACTCTTCATGTTGTTGGCGCCGAGGCCCCAAACCCAGCCGTCGCGAACGATTGCCTTCGGCTTGAACCCCTCGCCAAAGAGATGTTTCTCTTCACCGGAGTAGGATGTGTCCATGTGACCAGTGAAAAGAAGATTCAATCCTTCTCCGCGTCCGTGCAGGTGTCCCACGGCATTGGGACGGCCGGCTTCGACCAACGGTAGATCGGTTTCGAGGCCGGACTTGCGCATCCGCTGGACCAAATAGTGCGCGAGGCTAGCCTCTCGACCGGTTGGACTAGCGATGTCGACCAGATCGACCAGGATGTCGCGCACGGCCTCGGCGCTGATATGGGCGGCGGCATTGGCAAATTCGGGGTGGATCATGAGCACTCCTTCTAGCGCTGTTATCGTATCTACCGGATAGCGCCCCTAACAATAGATGCAGCCAAAAAAGCAAAGAATAAACATAGCAGCCCGATCATTG
>CAVPXX010000021.1:0-136107 GCA_963709855.1 uncultured Alphaproteobacteria bacterium
CGAAATCCTGCGACGCTCCCATGATGAGCTGGCCGAGGCCCGTCGCGGAGAGGAAGAACTCCGCCGCGATCATGCCGACCAGCGCGCGGCCGATGGCTTGGCGCACGCCCGTCATCATGTAGGGCAGGGTGTAGGGCAGCATCACCTCGCGCCACAGCGACCATTCGCTCGAGCGGTAGGATTTCGCCACCTCGATCAGTTCGGGCTTGATGCTGCGCGCGCCTTCCACGGTGTTGTAGAGCACCGGAAACACCGAGAACAGGAACACCACCAGCACCTTCGGCGCAAAGCCGAAACCCATCAGCGACAGGATGAACGGGATCAGCGCCACCATCGGCGTGGCGTAGAGAATCATCAGGTAGGGCTCGATACCGACCCGCAGCAGGCGGACGCGCGCCAGCAGCATGCCGAGCGGCGCGCCGACGATCAGCGCCAGACCGAAGCCGGTGAGGAAAAGCTCGAAGAATTGAGAAACTGGGCGATGAAATTCGCCGCGCGCGATCAGTTGCCAGAGCCGCACCAGCGTTTCCGAGAACGGCACCATGAAGGCCACGCTGGTCGAGCGGCCGGCGATTTCCCAAAGCGCGAGCCCGGCAAAGACGCTGAGCCAGACCGGTAGGTGGCGGCGGATGGTCTATTGCACGGCTTTGATCCGATCAGCGGCCAACCTATCGCCGTCATCCCGCTGGGGCGAGGGATCGAGTCGAAGGGCCGGAGCTCTCGATAAGGTCTAGGCCCTTCACCCGGCTCGCTTCGCTCGCCGACCTCTCGCTATGGGAGAGGTGAAGAGTTGCGGTTAGGGGTACCCTATTTCACCATCGCGTAGGCGTCTTTCCAGACGCTTTGATCGACCAGCGCGTCATACTTCACCGGCTCTTTGTCGGGCTTGATCGAGCCGATCTTCTTCATCAGCGCGACGGTGGCTTCCAGCTTGCCGCGCGGCAAGCCGTCGTCTTTCGCAGCCCAGAAGTCGATCGCCAGGAACGATTTGAGCGCCTCTTTGTTCACGTCCTTGTTGTGGCCGGTCACCGCGGCCGCTTCCGCCACGGCGTCGGCGTTCTTCGGATCCTGCATGAAGCGGGCGGCCGCGATCAACGCAGCGACCGAGCGCACGATGGCGTCGCGGTTCTTCGCCAGATTATCCTTGCGCACCACCAGCATCAGATAGTGGCTGGTCGGGTTGGTGTTCTTCATCGCCAGCAGGATGTTCAGCTTTTTGCCCTGGTGCGCGATTTCCGCGAGGTCGTCGAGATGCAGCACGGCGAACTGAAGCCGGCCGGCGAGCAGCGCCGGACCCGGGCTCGAGCCGAGCGCGATCTGCTTCACCTGGTCGAGCTTCACCTCTTTGCAGCCAGCGGCGAGCATCGAGCGCAGCGCGATCGAGCGCGCGCCGTTGATCGAGTTGACGCCGACGTCCTGGCCGGCGAGATCCTTGCAGGTCTTGCCTTCCTCGGTGGTGCCGATCACCCAGTCCGGGTTCGGCATGCCGTAGACCGCAACCAGCGGCACGTCGGCGTTGGAAATCTGCTTGATGACCGGCGGGGTCGGCGACCACGCCATATCGATGTCGCCGGCGACGACGGCGCGCGCAGCGGCGGTGCCGTTGTCAAACGGGCGGATCGTGACGTCGGCGCCGTACTTTTTGAAGAAGCCCTGTTTCTCGGCGACAAAGGCAATGGTGGCCGAATAGATCGGCGGAATGCCCGGGGATCGCGAGGACGATCTTCTTGCCTTGCGCGGCGGCCGGATGGGGCCCGATCAGCGCGACGGCGAGCGCCGCGCCGGCCATCAAGCCAAACACTCTGCGAATCATGAAATCCTCCCTGTTTCGATTCAGTTTCTTGTTAGCGTTCGAGTACGAATTCGGCTTCGCGCGCCTCCCGCATCAGCGTGCCCCACACCTGCTCGCGCAATTCGGCGAAGCGCGGCTCACGCAGCGTGTCGCGCGTGCGCGGGGTCGGCAGATCGATGGTGATGGTCTCGTGGATGCTCGAGGGCCTGCCCTTGAGCACGATCACCCGGTGGCCGAGTAGCACCGCTTCTTCAATCGAGTGGGTGACGAAGATCATCGCGGTCGGCCGTTCGTCCCAGATGCGCAACAGCTCGAACTGCAGGATTTCGCGGGTCTGCGCGTCGACCGCCGCGAACGGCTCGTCCATCAGCAGCACGTTCGGTTCGATGGCGAGCGCGCGCGCCAACCCGCAACGTTGCTGCATGCCGCCGGACATCTGATACGGGAACGCGTTCTCGAAGCCGGTGAGGCCAACCAGCTTGATGAACTCCGGCACCTTGCGCTCGATCTCCGCCTTCGCCGCGCCGGCCATGCGCAAGCCGTAGGCGACGTTCTCGAACACCGTCTTCCAGGGGAACAGGCCGAAATGCTGAAACACCATAGCGACGCCGGCGATCGGCTCTTCGACGCGCTCATTGCCGACCCAGATTTCGCCGGCATCGTGCGGCAGCAGGCCGTCGATGCAGCGCAGCAGCGTGGTCTTGCCGCAGCCGGACGGTCCGACCACGGCGACGATCTCGCGCTCGGCTACGTCGAAATCGATGTTGCGGAACACTTCGAGTGCGCTGTAACGCTTGGCCAGTCCCTTGACGCGGATACGGGGTTCGCCGGCGGCACCTTGCGGGACGGACGGGCGAATGGCGGATGCCGCAGTTGCTTGACTTGTCACTCGGCGGCCTGTGTCGATGACTTGGCGTTGATCTTGGCCCAATAATCGGCGGCCTGTTTGGAGCGCTTGAGCGCTTCCTCGGTCTCGAAGCCTGGCGCCATCGAGCCATCGGTGCCGGCGAGAATCTGGTGGTGTTCGATGTTCAAGGTGCGCAACCAGCGCTGCTGACCCATGGTAATGGCGACAAAATAGCCGATCTCGACCAGCTCCGGCTCGCTGAAATGCTTGTGCAGGCGTGCCCATAGCTCGTCGCCAGCTGGCAGATCCCAGGTAATCGCCTCGGCATAAGCAAGCGCGGCTTTTTGCCGCTCGTCGTATCGCGATGAACTCTCGAAATTGATCAGGTCGGAATAGTCGTCTTCCTTAAGACCGGCCTTGGCCGCCTTGATCGAGCGCTGATTGCCGCAGAACTCGCATAGCACCGAGCGCGAGACATAGATACGGCACAGCTCTTTGATGTTGTGATCGGCCACCCCGTTCTTGAATACGTCGCGCCAGGTATTGGCGAACGACCAGAATGTCGCCGGCACGTGGGCGCGGATCGCTTGGCTTTCCGGCCGCGGCGTTCCTTCCCGCGCGCAGCGCTGGAACTCGGCGATCATGGCAGGGTCTTTGACCGTCTTTGGATCGACGTAACTAATGCGCGGTCCCGGCATTGATGATTTCTCCCACGGAAGAATTGTTATGCTCGCCCATTGCGGATGCGACGATTGTTGTGACCTCGCTCGCATGTTGCCGCAACCGCGCGGCACGGGCAACGCCGATTATGTCATTCGGTAACGGTATATTTGGCGCGACAATGTCCTGCCTCGGCGGCGGGCAGCGGCGCTGCGTAGGCACGATCCAGATATTTGCGGGCTTTTCGTCGCCCGCGAGAAATCGTTAGGCTCAGCCAATCGTTACAGGTTGAGCGTGGTTACTACGCAGTTTTGTTAATGTCGGCTAGGGCGGTAGCGCCCGCGTGCCGTCTCGACTACGCTAGGGCGTAGGCAGCAAGGCCGGTGGTTCAACATCCGGTCAGCAGGGGGGGTCAAATGGCAAGCGCAGTGAATGCCGGCGCACGTCTCGACCGGCTCCCGATTTCGTCGTTCCATTACCGCATCTTCTGGCTGGTTGGCGCCGGCATGTTCTTCGACGGGTACGATCTCTACGTCGCCGGCGGGGTACTGGCGTCCGCGATCCAGACCAAATTCTCGACGGTGCCGCAGAACTTGCAATTCCTCTCGCTCACTTTCGTGGGTATGACGCTGGGTGCGCTGATCACCGGCTTTGTCGGCGACAAATACGGCCGCCGCTTCACCTATCAGATCAACCTGCTGATCTTCGGTCTCGCTTCGCTAGCGGCCGCCTTCGCGCCGACCATGGACTGGTTGATCGTATGCCGCTTCATCCAGGGGCTGGGGCTGGGTGCCGAGATCGTTGTCGGCTATTCGACGCTGACCGAATTCGTGCCGCCGAAGACGCGCGGCCGTTGGCTCTCCTTCATGGCCTTCATCGTGGTGGCGGGGTTCCCGGCAACCGCCATCTTCGGCTATCTCATCATCCCGCATTGGGGCTGGCGGCCGATGTTCATCATCGCCGGCATCGGCTCTTTGATCGTATGGTACCTACGCAAGGCACTGCCGGAATCGCCGCGCTGGCTCGAATCGCAAGGCCGTGCCGCCGAGGCGGAAGCATTGATGACGTCGATCGAGGGGGAAGTGGCGTCGCCGACTTTGCCGCTACCTGCGCCGGCCCCGACCGCGCTGCAACTGTCAGCTGCTGATATGTTCAAGCCGCCGATCCTTCAGCGGCTGATCGTCGGAAGCTGGGCACTGATCACCATCAACACGCTGATCTTCGGCTTCGTGATCTTCCTGCCGCAGTTTTTCCTGCGTCAGGGGCTCACCATCACCAACTCGCTCGCCTATACGTTGGTGTTGTCGATCGCCTCGCTGATTGGGTGCGCCCTCGGCGCCTGGAGTTCGGACGCCATCGGCCGGCGCCGGAGCATCATCGGCGCGTCCATCGCCACCATCGTGTTTGGCTACATTTATGCGCGCTTCAACGCCGCCTCCGATCCGGCGATCGTATTGTCGATCGGCTTCGTGCTGATCGTCGCGATCTATGTGCAGACCGCGATCCTGTTCGGCGTCTACACGCCGGAACTGTTTCCGACCGAGATCCGGCTGCGTGCCAACGGCATCTGTAATACGCTCGGCCGGGGGGCGACCGTGATCTCTCCCTTCGTCGTCGGCGCGCTGATGGCGAATTACAAGTTGCCCGGCGTGGTCTGGCTGATGATCGGCCTCGTGGTCATCCAGATCATCGTGGTCTGGGCCTGGGGCGTGGAGCCGCGCAACCGGGCACTTGAGGATGTCGCGGTCGCCAAGGCTTGATCGGCGCCCTGACGTCATACGTCGGCCGTCGGGGCTACCGGGCGGCTGATTGCTTTCATAGATGCATGGTCCGTAGAGTGCGCTTGCGCGAGGAATAATGCGGTCATGTTCGATTCATTGCGAAAACTGATTTCCGAATTAGGCGAGGGCGGCAAGCATCCCAGCCGCTTCGAGGATGACGATTACCGGCTGGCCGCCGCCGCGCTGCTCGTGCATGCGGCCGCCATCGACGGCTCGATCTCGGACGCCGCGCGCGATAAGCTGCATGCTCTGATCAAGCATTGCTTTAATCTGGACGATGCCACGACCGACGAATTGGTCGCCGCGGCGACCGAAGCCGAGCAGAAAGCGGTCGATCTCTATCACTTCACCGCCCGGCTCAACCGCTTGCTCGACGAGGCGGGGCGCGCGCGTATGGTCGAAATGATGTGGCAAATTGCCTATACCGATGGGGTTGTCAGCGAATTCGAGGATAATTTGATCTGGCGGGCGGCCGATTTGCTCGGCGTTTCGCAGGGTGAGCGAATCGCGTTACGCGAGCGAATTTCGGCGTCCCGCATGGATGGGGGGAACGAAAAGCAATGAGTGGCTTGCGGCCTGTCACCGTGATCACCGGCGCCTCGGCCGGCATCGGCGCGGCGCTGGCGCGCGTTTTGCGCGCAAAGGCCATGCCTTGGCGCTGGTGGCGCGGCGCGAGGATCGCTTGCGCGCGCTGGCCGACGAAATCGCCGTGGCCGGCGGTATCAGGCCGTTCGTGATCGTCGTCGACCTGCAACGCAGCGATGCCACCTACCTGATCGGTGAGGCGCTAGCCGCGCAAGGGGCCGAGCCACAGTTCATGGCCAACAATGCCGGCTTTGGCCGGGTCGGGACCGCCGCCGCGCTCGACCGAGACGAGCAACTGGCGATGATCGACGTCAACGTGCGTCTGCTCACCCAGGGTCGCTCGCCTTTGTCGACAGCCTGGCGCGCCATCGTGCGGGGTCCTCAATGTCGGCTCCGTGGCAGGCTTCCTGCCCGGGCCAAGAGCATGGCCCCGGCCATTCTTAGCCTAAGCGCGGAGCACGTGCCGGAGGCGGGCTATCGCGGGCTGATGCAGGGCCGCCGGACGGTGGTGGCGGGTTTGGTCAACAAGCTGGTCATCCTCGTGGTCCGCATTGTCCCGCGCCGAATTGTGGTGGCGCTGGTGGACGCCCGCCAGCGCCGGCGCAGGCCCGCGCAAACCACATAGCCGCCTCCCACCACTCATATTGCAAACGCCGGGAAAGCGGTTAGTACTCGATACGAGCGCAGAATCGCGCCCCGAACCGCCATGTTGAAGCCGGTCCTTCTCATCCTGCACCAGGAGCATTCATCGCCCGGCCGGGTCGGCCAGGTGCTGGCCAAGCTCGGCTATCCGCTCGACATCCGGCGCCCGCGTTTTGGCGATCCGCTGCCGGAGACGATGGACGAGCATGCCGGCGCCGCGATTTTCGGCGGCCCGCAAAGCGCCAACGACAATGAGGAATTCGTGCGCCGCGAGATCGACTGGATCGGCGTGCCGCTGCGCGACAAGAAGCCTTATCTCGGCATCTGCCTCGGCGCGCAGATGATGGCGCACCATCTCGGCGGCCGCGTCTATCCGCATCCGCAAGGCCACGCCGAGGTCGGCTATTACCCGATCCGCCCGACGCAAGCTGGGCGGGTGATCTGCGCCGATTGGCCCGATCACGTCTATCAATGGCATCGCGAGGGCTTCGACCTGCCGGCCGGCGGCGAACTGCTGGCCGAAGGCGATGCTTTCTCGGTGCAAGCGTTTCGCTATTGCACCGGTTACGCGCTGCAGTTCCACCCCGAGGTCACCCACGCCATGATGTATCGCTGGTTGGTGCGCGGCGCCCATCGCATGGAACTTCCGGGCGCCAAGCAGCGCGCCGAGCATGTCGCCGACCGCGCGGTGCACGACCATGCCTCGCGCAACTGGCTCGCCGCCTTCATCGATCACTGGATCGGCCGCAAGCCGGCAAATCAACCCGCCGCCGCCCCGTAAGCCTCATTTGTGCGCCTGCCACCCACGGGCCCGGCGCAGGCCAGCCGAAACCATTGACAAATTGCTAGCCGGCCTGATCGTTGCGCCGGGGTTCGGGGGGAGTCGGCAGCCCACGCGCGGAGGCTGGGTGGATGCTTGATTCGAACGACAACGGTCGGTCCGCCGCACGGCGAAAACCCGCGGCGCTGGGCACGATGCTGCGTGCCTCGGACGGCATTCTCGACATGTTGCCGATCGCGACTTTTATTTGCGACGCCAAGGGCACGATCCTCCAATACAACAGCCGCGCCGTGGAAATTTGGGGCCGGGAACCGCGACCGGGACAAACGCACCACCAGTTCACCGCGGCCGCGCGGTTTTTCGATATCGATGGCACGCCGTTGCAGCGGTCGGAACTGGCTGAAGTGCTGGCGACCGGAAAGCCGGCGCGCGATGTCGAGCGTATCGTCGAACGCATGGACGGCGTGCGCGTGACGGTGTCGCTCAATATCGATCCGCTGCGCAATGCCAAAGGCGATGTGATCGGCGCGGTCAATTGTTTTATCGATATCACCGAGCGAAAACGCACGGCCGCCGCGCTCGAACAGTCGCGTCTGCATGCCCTCGAGCAGGAACAGCGTTGGGCGGCGACCTATGAGCATGCCGCAATCGGGATTTCGGAGGTCGCGCCTGACGGGCGCTTCCTGCGCGTCAATGAGGCGATCTGCGCCATCACGGGCTATAGCCGCGAGCATCTACTCGCCAGCAAGCTGTTCACCCATACCTATCCTGCGGACGCCGACGCTGACCGCGAAGGTTTCCGAAAGCAGGTTAATGGCGATTTAGAATTCTATTCGGTGGAGAAGCGGTTCAACCGTAAGGATGGCCACGTGATCTGGCTGTCGGTGCGCTCATCGCCGGTGCGCGCGGCCGACGGGCATTTGCTCTATCTGGTCCGCATCGTGCGGGACGTAACCGAACGCAAGGCGGCGGAACAGCGCCAGAAACTGCTGATCGACGAATTGAATCACCGCGTGAAAAATACGCTCGCGACCGTGCAGTCGCTGGCGTTTCAGACCGTGCACGGCGCTCCTACGCCGGCGGTTTTTCGTGAAAGCTTCGAGGGCCGGCTGATCGCGCTTTCCAAGGCGCACGACCAGCTCACCAGGCATCATTGGGAGAGCGCCGAGTTGCGTGAGTTGCTGTCGGCCAGCATCGCACCCTATATGGGTGCGGGGTCGGAGCGGATCGTGTTGCGCGGCGAGGACATCGTGTTGCGGCAGCGCGCGGTACTCACCTTGGCGATGGCGTTCCACGAGCTCACCACCAATGCCGCCAAATACGGCGCGCTGTCAGTTCCCTGCGGCCTTATCGAAATCCGCTGGCAGGTTCGCGATGACGACGGCAGCCGTCCGCTGCTGCGCATCGAATGGGTTGAGCAAGGCGGGCCGGCGGTCGCCGAGCCGCAACAGCGCGGCTTCGGATCCAAGCTGATCGAAGGCAGCATTGCCGCCGAGCTCGGCGGCAGCGCCCGTCTCGCCTTCAAGCCCGCCGGTTTGCGCTGCGAGATCGTCATTCCGCTGCATGCGGCGATCCTCGATATCGATCGCGGGCCCGCGGAGGGGGCTGATTGGTCAATTTGAGGAGCGAAGGCTGGTGGAGCCGAGGGGATTTGAACCCCTGACCTCCTCATTGCGAACGAGGCGCTCTCCCAACTGAGCTACGGCCCCGCCTTCGCGGCGCAATGGTAGCCTTTGCGCGGTTTTCAGCGAGTGGGCGCCATTTAGGGCCACGGTATCAGACTGTCAAGGATGCGGCTAAACGGCCGCCGCCGCTGCCAGTTCGGCTTGTTCAAGGCCGTGCGACCCGCTAATTTCCGCCCACCTCGAACAGGCGGATTCTCATGCGCGCGGTCCTCGATATCGTTCTGCTGGTGCTACAAATCTATATCTGGATGCTGATCGCCGCCGCCGTGCTGTCCTGGCTGGTCGCCTTCAACGTGGTCAACACCCGCAATCAAGTTGTGCATATGGTCGGTGATTTCCTGTACCGGCTCACCGAGCCGTTGTTGCGGCCGATCCGCTCGATGCTGCCCAATCTTGGCGGCATCGACGTGTCGCCGGTGATCCTGATCCTGCTGATTCTGCTTCTGGAAAACGTGATCGTCCGGTACATTTATCCGAACGTATTTTGAGATGATTGCTGCGCGACCGTGGTCGGCGATGGCCGGCGGTGTCGCGCTCGTCGTGCGGCTGACGCCCAAGGGCGGCCGCGATTGCATCGACGGTATCGAGACGTTGGCCGATGGCCGCAGCGTTCTCAAGGTGCGGGTGCGCGCAGCGCCGAGTGAAGGCGAGGCCAATGCGGCGCTGGTGCGGCTATTGGCCAAGGCTGTCGGCGTCCCACCGCGCGACGTCGCGCTCAGCGCCGGCGCTACCGCCCGCATCAAGCGGCTGACAATCACGGGCGACGGCCCAACGCTGATTGCGGCCCTGGAGAAGATCGCGGCGAAAGGCTAACAATCGGCCATGTCCGCACGCATCATCGATGGCAAGACGATCTCGGCCGACCTGCGCGGCAAAGTGACGGACGCGGTGCACCGGTTGCGCCGCGATCGCGGCATCGTGCCGGGGCTGGCGGTGGTGCTGGTCGGCAAGAATCCGGCAAGCGAAGTCTATGTCCGCAACAAGTCCAAGGCGGTGACCGAGTCCGGCATGCACCCATTCGACCGGCAATTGCCGGAGACTGTGGGCGACACCGAGCTGCTCGACCTGATCGCCGAGCTCAATGCCGACCCACAGGTCAACGGCATCCTGGTGCAATTGCCGCTGCCCAAGCATATCGACATGCACAAGATCATTTCGGCCATCGATCCGGCAAAGGACGTGGACGGATTCCATCCGCTCAATGCCGGCCGGCTCGCCAGTGGGCTGCCCGGCTTGGTGCCGTGCACGCCACTCGGCTGCGTAATGCTGGCCAAAACCGTGTGCCCCTCGCTGGCGGGTCTGGAGGCGGTGGTGATCGGCCGCTCCAACATCGTCGGCAAGCCGGCGGCGCAATTGCTGCTGGCGGAGAATGCCACGGTGACCATCGCCCATTCCAAGACCGCCGACTTGCCGGCAGTGTGCGGCCGCGCGGACGTGCTGGTGGCCGCCATGGGGCAACCCGAAATGGTGCGCGGCTATTGGATCAAGCCGGGCGCCACCGTGATCGATGTCGGCATCAACCGCATTCCCGCCGGCGGCGGCAAGTCGCGCATCGTCGGCGATGTTGCTTATGCCGAGGCCAAGGACGTCGCCGGCGCGCTGACGTCAGTGCCGGGCGGCGTCGGGCCGATGACCATCGCCTGCCTGTTGCTCAATACGTTGCACGCCACCTGCATGCAGAACGACCTGCCGGTGCCGAAGTTTTAAATTAAGATTGACGCGCGCCTCACTGCCAGGCGTAGGCGACCTTGTCGAGCGTCTTGGCTCCGAAGCGCTCTGAGGAACGCGCGACCGCGCGGCCGCCGAGCGCGCGATAGAATTCCACTGCCGGCTCATTATCGGACAGCGCCCACACCACTAGGCTCTTCAAGCCGCTCTGCGTGAGATCCTTGCGCGCGGCGGTGAACAAGCGGCGGCCGAAACCCAGGCCCTGGAACTCGGGACGCAAATAAAGCTCGTAGACTTCACCGTCATAGAACAGGCTGCGCGCCCGGTTGCGTCCGTAATTGGCATAGCCGGCGATCTGCTCGCCGAATTGCAGGATGGTGATGCGGCTGCCCTTGCGGATTGCCGAGTCCCACCAGTCCGGTCCGCGCCGGTTGATCAGCTTGTCGAGTTCGTTGCCCGGAATGATGCCCCGATAGGCCGTCCGCCACGCCTGGTCGTGGGTGGTCGCGACGTCCACCGCATCGGAGGCCTTCGCTCGGCGAATCTCTATGAGAGTCGTACTCATTGCAGAATAGAAGCAATGAACTCTGCGGCCTTCAAGCCCTATGACTAATGAAGAGTTAATGGTGTGGATTACTGGCCACAGTGCGGCGAGAAACACGCTGTGCTGTTGAAAAATCGTGCTGATGACGCGAGGCCACGCGCGAATCTTGATCACCTACCGCGTTCGCATTGCGGGTTGAGCGGTGGCGCCGAACGCCAGGTGATTCGGTTTTAGATTCGAGGCGTCCCAATATAGGGCACTATCGACGCCCATTACCGGGCCGGGCGGCCGGACCTCACACCGCTTCGGCGGCAGCCGCGCGCGCGCGGTCTTCCCGTTTGCGGTCGGTCTCGTCGAGCAGCTTCTTGCGCAAGCGGATCGACTTCGGCGTGACCTCGACCAGTTCGTCATCCTCGATATAGGCCAGCGCCTTTTCCAGTGTCATGCGGATCGGTGGGGTGAGGCGGACCGCCTCGTCCTTGGAGGTCGTTCGGATATTGGTGAGTTGCTTGCCCTTGAGAACGTTGATGACCAGGTCGTTGCCGCGGGTATGCTCGCCAACGATCATGCCCCGGTAAACCTTCCAGCCCGGCTCGATCATCATCGGGCCACGGTCTTCCAGATTCCACAACGCATAGGCGACCGCCTCGCCCTGGTCGTTGGAGATCAGCACGCCGTTGCGGCGGCCCTGAATCGGACCCCTGTGCGGCGCGTAGGCGTGGAACAGCCGGTTCATGATGGCGGTGCCGCGCGTATCGGTCAGCAGGTCGCCCTGATAGCCGATCAGACCGCGCGTCGGCGCGTGAAATACCAGCCGCAGGCGGTGGCCGCCGGAGGGCTTCATCTCCAGCATCTCGGCTTTGCGCTCGGCCATCTTCTGCACGACGATGCCGGAGTGAACTTCGTCGACGTCGATGACGACCTCCTCGATCGGCTCCAGCGTCTCGCCGGTCTTGGGGTCGTCGCGCATCAGCACCTTCGGCCGCGACACCGAAAGCTCGAAGCCTTCGCGCCGCATGGTCTCGATTAGGATACCGAGCTGCAATTCGCCGCGGCCGGCGACTTCCATCGAATCCTTTTCGTCGCTCTCGCGCACGCGCAGCGCCACATTGCCTTCCGCCTCGCGCAGCAGCCGGTCGCGGATCATGCGGCCGGTGACCTTGCTGCCTTCGGTTCCGGCGAGTGGGGAATCGTTGACGCGGAACGTCATCGCCAGCGTCGGCGGATCGATCGGCTGCGCCGGTATCGGCGTTTCCACCGACAGATCGCAGATCGTCATCGCCACGGTCGCGTTCGGCAGTCCGGCGATGGCGACGATATCGCCGGCTTCCGCCTCGTCTACTGGCACGCGCTCAAGTCCGCGGAACGCCAGCAACTTGGTGATGCGGCCGCTCTCGATCAGCTTGCCGTCGTGGTCGAGCACCTTCACCGGCTGGTTGGGTTTTGCCGAACCGGACGTAATGCGGCCGGTAACGAGGCGGCCAAGATAGGGGTTGGCTTCGAGAATGGTGCCGAGCAGGCGGAACGGGCCTGCTTCCACCACCGGCGGCTTGACGTGGCTGAGGATGAGATCGAACAACGGCTGCATGCCGTCGTCGTGCGATCCTTCAAGGCTGGTCGCCATCCAGCCCTGCTTGGCCGAGCCGTACAGGATCGGAAAATCGAGTTGTTCATCGCTGGCGTCGAGCGCCGCGAACAAGTCGAACACTTCGTTGATGACTTCGACTGGCCTGGCGTCGGAGCGGTCCACTTTATTGATGACGACAATGGGCTTAAGCCCCATCTTCAGCGCCTTGGAGACTACGAACTTGGTCTGCGGCAGCGGACCTTCGGCGGCGTCCACCAGCACCAACGCGCCGTCGACCATGTTGAGGATGCGCTCCACCTCGCCGCCGAAATCGGCATGGCCGGGCGTATCAACGATATTGATGCGGGTGTCCTTCCAGAGTACCGAGGCCGCCTTCGCCAGGATCGTGATACCGCGCTCGCGCTCCAGGTCGTTGGAATCCATGGCGCGCTCGACCACGCGCTGGTTCTCGCGATACGCGCCGGATTGCTGCAGCAGCCGGTCGACCAGCGTGGTTTTGCCGTGGTCGACGTGGGCGATAATGGCGACGTTGCGAAGATTCATGCGAGTTCCAAAAACCAAAGCGCGGGCCCATTGGGACCCGCGACGCTATTGCAGCGCAATATAGTCACGAAACGGCGGGAGGCAACCGCTAGTTCGGCGGCCGCCTAAACGCGATTAAGCCCCGCACGCCGGAGGTAATACGGCGGATAGATCAATAGGCGCTGAGCAGTTCGACCTTGGTGTTGGCTTGGATCAGCCGGTTGGCGATGAGCCTTGCGAGGTTGCGCAAAATCCGCCGGCCGAGGGGCCGATGCTGATCGCAGTAGGTTTCGAATTGCTCGATGCCCAGTTCGAGGCAGGTCACCGGGGTGTCAGCCCATACATCAGCAGACCGCACATTCTCGATCAACGCCATTTCGCCAAACACCATGCCGTGCGACAGGCTCGCGAGGCGCACTCCGCTGTGCAGCTTGACGCTGACCATGCCGCTCAGCAGGAAATAGATCGACGACGCCAGCTCGCCGGCCGCAATGATGCGTTCGCCGGTGTGGAAAGTGCGCGACGTGGCGAGCGCGGTCAACTCCGCGAGTTCGGCCGCGGTCAAGCCTGCGAGCAAGGCTTGGCTGTCGAGCGGCGAGGAATCCCTGTTATCGGAGAAGCCGCCATAACGGTAGATCACCTGATCTTCCGCCCATTCGATCGCCTCGTCGAGCAGATCGAAACGGCGCACCTCGGTGACGGTTTTGGTCGCAGCGCCGATCGCGCCCCAGACCGGCGAGCTCTGTTCGGTGCCGGAGAAGATCACCGTGACATTCATCGTCGCCAGATCGCGCACCACGTCGGCGATGAGGCGCACCGCGCCTTCCGTCACCGCTGGCACCCGCCGCAGATTAATGATGAACAAGGCCGGACGTGCTCGCTCGGCAAGCCGGCGTGTCACGTAATCCGTGTTGGCGAACGTCAGCGCGCCAACAAGTTCCATAACGCGAATGTCCTGATAATGGTCGTTGAGGATTGTCTGCTCATGCGGCTGTCGGCTGCGGCGCGATGAAATCCCCTTGATGTCGTAATCGGCGATCACAGACGTGCGCACGTCGTTCGAGCGGTTGAGCACGTGCAGTTCGAAATGCGACGACAGGACCTCGCAGACCTTGATGCCGCGGACGCTGTTGCCGTGGCTGTCGAGCAGCGGCGAGAACGTGCCGAGCCCGAATTGCCCCGGCAGCGCGGCGATGATACCGCCGCCGACGCCGCTCTTGGCTGGGATGCCGACGCGATAGACCCATTCGCCGGCGTAGTCGTACATGCCCGATGAGGTCATAACCGACAACGTGCGGGCGACCGCGTAGGGTGAGACGACCTGCTCTTTGCTGATCGGATTGAAACCGCGATTGGCGAGCGTTGCCGCCATGACCGCGAGATCACGCGCCGTCAC
Organism: uncultured Alphaproteobacteria bacterium; assembly: GCA_963709855.1. GTDB lineage: Bacteria > Pseudomonadota > Alphaproteobacteria > Rhizobiales > Xanthobacteraceae > Pseudolabrys. The sequence continues at coordinate 14,492 of CAVPXX010000021.1, forward strand.
CAGGATGGAGCACTGGCGGAAGTAGACGTCGAGCACCTCGTCGACATTGCCCTCCACGACGGAATAGTTGCGCAGCATATAGCCGATGGCGCGGTTGCGGTCGCCGGTCGCACGCTCGGACTCGAAGACGGCCTCATCGACGCCGAGTTCGCGGCCGGCGAAGCGGCTCAGCGCATCGCGGACGCGCTCGAAGGCGCCGGCGCCTTCGACGCCGTGGATCAGCCCCGAGGAGGCGATCGCTCCGGCGTTGACCATCGCGTTGAAAGGCCGGTTGTCCGCGGTCAGCCGGATGGAGTTGAATGCCTCGCCGCTTGGCTCGACGCCGATCTTGGCTTCGACCCGCTCGGAACCGGCAATGTCCAGCGCCAGCGCGAAGACGAAGGCCTTCGAGATCGACTGGATGGTGAATTCGACCGCGCTGTCGCCGGCCTCATAGACGTGGCCGTCGATTGTCGCGAGGCTGATGCCGAAATGCGCCGGATTGGCCTTACTCAGCTCGGGGATGTAATTGGCCACCGCGCCGCTGTTTTCTGCCGCGTAGGTGGTCAGGCAATGGTTCAGGAATTGCCCCAGCGCCGGCGGCGGGGCCGGGCGGCCCATCGCTTCGCGGTGGTCCGAATTCCTTGGGATGTCGTGCATGCCAGCCCCTTCGACGCAGTTCTTGCAGCCTTCCGGGTCACCAAGACCACCGCGCGATCATTTGCGTCGCCAATCTTTGCGTCGCAGATTATGCAGGAATCGAGCCAAAACCACTTTCTGCCACTTGACGGCTTGTCAGGCAGGTCTTTTTTACACCCCCGCCGGCCGGCCCCAGGGCCCGGCCTGGCTACCGCGCGGCATCGCGTCCTGCAGCATCATCATCTCGGCGATGGTCTCACCAGTGACCAGCCCGACGAGCTTACCGCCGGCATCGGTGATGCCGACCGCAGGCGCCTCTTTCTGCTGCAGCAACTTGAAAGCCTGTTCCAAGGTCGTGCGGTGGCCGATGGTCGGCATGGCCGCGATCATGGCGTCGGTGACGCGGGCGTCGGGGCCGCGCTGCTTGATGGCGCGGATAAGATCGCCGCGTCCGAGCACGCCGACCGGCTTGCCGGTGGCATCCACCACCGGGAATTCGCCCTGGCCGGTTTGCAGCAAGGTGCGCACCGCCTCGTCCAGATGCGCCTCGGGCTTCAGCGTCTCGAAATGCGTCACCATGGCGTGGCTGACCGGCACGCCGCGCGAGGCGGCGCGCAGCGCGACCATGTGCGCTTCCGAGCTGGCGGCAAGATAGACGAAGATGGCGATGAAGATCAGGATCGGATTGTACATCAAACCGATAAAGCCGAGCGCGAAGGCGACGAACTGGCCGATGGCTGCGGCGACTTCGGTCGCCCGCACATAGCCCATGCGGCTTGCCAGCAGCGCGCGCAACACGCGGCCGCCGTCCATTGGGAAGGCGGGGATCATGTTGAACAAAGCGAGGAACAGGTTCACCGCCGCCAGCCGGTCGATCAGCGAAAATTGCGTGTTGTCGAGACCGGCCGCCGCGTTTGTTTGCAACGTGGCGCCGCCGACCGCCACCAGCAGAATGGTGATGAACACGTTCACCAGCGGCCCGGCGATCGCAATCAGGAATTCCTGACCCGGCTCTTCCGGGATGCGCTCCAGTTGTGCGACGCCGCCAATCGGCAGCAGCGTCACATAGGGCGTCGTCACGCCGAAAGCGCGCGCGGTGAAGATGTGGCCGAACTCGTGCAGCAGCACACACAGGAACAGCAGCACCATAAAGGCCACGCTGTCCCAGGCGGTCGCGGCGCCGCCCTGGCTGTAGCTGGCGACGAAGATCCAGGCGAGAAACAGCAGAAAGGTCAGGTGGATGCGCACGACCGTGCCGGCCACCTTGCCGATGTTCAATGACCAGGACATGAAAGCCTCGTAGGATCGGGATCGTCCAGCTAAGAGGGTAGTATCGAAGTGAACCTTTTGCGAGGGTCGCGGCATTAGTTGAGGAGGGTCGTCACGGTGCAAAAACTGACTTCGGAAGCCCGCAAGGCCGCCTTGGGCAAGCTCGCTAACTGGTCGGACGTGTCCGGCCGCGACGCCATCACGCGTAAATTCACCTTCAAGAATTTCCGCGAGGCCTTTGCCTTCATGACCAAGGTTGCCGAGGTAGCGGAGGAGATAAATCATCACCCGGAATGGTTCAACGTCTATAAGACCGTCGAGGTGACACTGTCGACCCATGATGCCGGCGGGGTCACCGAGCTCGACCTCAAGCTCGCCGAGGCGATTGATAAGTTGGCGGGGTGAGTTCTGTCATCTTGTAGAGGCCAATTTCTCCAACCATCTAAACTCCATGCCATTCGCGCGCACCGACTTTTGGCGAAGCAAAAGGGGACGATGAGAGCGCCCTGCGCCGCAGCTTCTGGCGCAAGTTGCGGCGCGTCGTCGCGCAAATCCCATTCGCCGAGGACTTGCTCGCCGCCTATTACTGCGCCTTCGACCGCGACACCCCGCTGCCGGTGAAGGCGACGCTAGTTGGCGCGCTTGCCTATTTCGTGCTGCCGGTCGACGCTATTCTCGATATGTTGCCGGTGATCGGTTTCACCGACGATGCCGCGGTGCTGGCGGCTGCGATCCAGCTGGTCACGAGCCACATCCGCCCCGTGCATCGCACCGCGGCGCGTGAAGCATTGGCAGACCTTTAAGGTCGCACGATCGCTTTGCCCATCACTTGGCGCGCAGCGATCGCCTTGAGCGCGGCCCGCGCATCCTCGAGTGGGTAGACCGCGTGCACATGCGACGACAGTTTGCCCTGCGCGCACCAGTCGAGGATTTTCGTCATGTTGGCGCGATGGCCTTGCGGATTGCGCAGGGTCCAGGCGCCCCAGTAGACGCCGAGCACGTCATAGCTGCGCAGCAGCACCAGATTGAGCGGCAATTTCGGCATTTCGCCGGCGGCAAAGCCGATAACCAGGAACCGACCGCCCCAATCCATGCCGCGCAGCGCGGCTTCACCCTGTGCTCCGCCGATCGGATCGTAGACCACGTCGACGCCCTTGCCACCGGTCAGCTGGCGCAACGCATCCTTGAGATCGGATGTTGCATAGTTCACGCCGTCGTCGGCGCCATGCTGGCGCGCGAAAGCAATCTTTTCGTCGGATGACGCACAGGCGATGACGCGCGCGCCCATCAGCTTGCCGAGCTCGACCGCGGAAAGACCGGTGCCGCCGGCGGCGCCCAGCACCGCCAGCGTCTCGCCGGGCTTGAGTTTGGCGCGGTCTTTCAGCGCATACATCGTGGTGCCATAGGTGATCGTAATGCCGGCGGCGCGGTCGAAATCCAGATCGGCCGGCATGGCGACGAGCTGGTCGGTGGCGACCGCGACCTTCTCGCGCGCGGCGCCCCAGCCGATGTTGCCGATGACGCGGTCACCCGGCGAAAGGTCGGCGACGCCGGCACCGATGCTTTCGACTTCGCCGGCGAACTCGGCAGCGGGCGAAAACGGGAAGGCCGGCTTGTGCTGGTATTTGCCGGCGATGATCAGGGTGTCGAAGAAGTTCAGCGCCGCCGCCTTGACACGCACGACTGCTTCGCCCGGCCCCGGCACTGGGTCGGCGATGTCGGCAAGTTCGAGGTCATCGGGATTGCCGTAATGGGTGCAGAGTAGGGCTTTCATGGTGGCTCGAGCGAATAAAGAATACATCGGAGCGCCAGGCTATCTAGCACGCTCTCCGGAAGGTTTGGCGACGTCAGGTTTAGCCTTATAATTTCGCGGGGCGCGGCGGATTACCGCCTTCAGGTTGCCGATATTCGCCCCTAATGCGCTAATATCCAGCTGTTCTTAAGAGGGGCGGCTTGAATGCCGTCATCACTTCAACCGGTAGGGCCCGATGACGAAGACGCTTTGGAAAGGCCTCACGATTGCACTGCTGACCGCTGCTGGCGTGGCTTGTTGCACAGCCGCCTATGCGCAGACCCCGCAGTCCCCGAAGCCCCATCCAGTTCAGAAAAAACCAGCCCAGCCCGATTCCACCGAGCAAGCGGTGTTGCTTGGTCAGTTCGGCGACTGGGGCGCCTACGAAGCTGCGCCCGGCGGCAAGAAGGTTTGTTTCGCGTTGTCGAAGCCGACCTCGGCGAAAACCGAACCAGCGGGGCGAAATCGCGATGCGTCCTATGCCTTCGTCTCGACTCGCCCGGCCGAAAAGGTGAAAAACGAAGTGTCGATGATCGTTGGCTATCCGCAGAAGCCCGGCGTCGATGCGATGGCCACCGTCGGCTCGTCCAGTTACGTGATGTACACCGAAAACGATGGCGCGTGGATAAAGAACGCCGCCGAGGAAGCACAAATGCTTGAGGCCATGCGTAAAGGCGCCGACTTGGTGATCAAAAGCGTGTCTGGGCACGGCACCAAGACCACCGACACCTATTCACTAAAGGGGTTAGGCCAGGCGCTCGATAAGGTGGCGGAAGAGTGCAAGTGACCTGCAGGGTCATCACCGGGCCGCCACGCTGTGGCGAGACCCGGTGATCCTGCTTAGATAGACTGTGCCTTACCAACCGGAATCGCCGGGACTTCGTGCATGAAGACGGCGCTTCGCGCCTTTTGCCCGACCATGATAACGAGTAGCTATTGCGATGACGTTGCAGTCAGAAACCGCCGCCTTCGTCGAGAAGACGCCGCTCGAGCGCTATGTGACGCCGGATAAGCCGTCGCTGGTCGGCCTCACGCGCGCGCAGCTGACTGCGGTGTTGGGCGCGATTGGCGTGCCGGAAGCGCAGCGCAAGATGCGCGTGCAGCAGCTCTGGCACTGGATCTATTTCCGTGGGCTCACCTCCTTCGACGCCATGACCAGCGTGTCGAAGGAACTGCGCGCGGCGCTCAGCGAGCGCTTCACGCTCGAGCGGCCCGAGGCCGTGGCCGAACAGGTGTCGGTCGACGGCACCCGCAAATGGCTGTTCCGGCTCCCCGGAGAGACGAAAGGCGAGCGTCCGCACGAGGTGGAATGCGTCTATATCCCCGACACCGATCGCGGCACGCTGTGCGTCTCCAGCCAGGTCGGCTGCACGCTTACCTGCTCGTTCTGCCATACCGGCACGCAGCGCCTGGTGCGCAATCTCACGGCCGACGAGATCGTCGGCCAGGTGATGATGGCGAAGGATCGCTTGGGGGATTGGCCGGGCGGCACCCGCCCCACCGACGGCATGATCCAGACCGGCGACCGCTGTGTCACCAACATCGTGATGATGGGCATGGGCGAGCCGCTCTATAATCTCGACGCCGTGCGGGACGCGCTGCTGATCGTCGCCGATGGCGACGGCATCGCCATCTCCAAGCGCCGCATCACGCTCTCGACCTCAGGCGTGGTGCCGAATATCGAACGTGCCGGCGCCGAGATCGGCTGCATGCTGGCGGTATCGCTGCACGCAGTGCGTGACGAATTGCGCAATGAATTGGTGCCGCTCAATCGCAAATATCCGATCGCGCAATTGCTGGACGCCTGCCGCAACTACCCCGGCCTGTCCAACGCCAAGCGCATCACCTTCGAATACGTAATGCTCAAGGGCGTCAACGATTCCATCGACGACGCCAAGGCGCTGGTGCGCCTGCTCAAGGGTATCCCGGCCAAGATCAATCTCATTCCATTCAATCCGTGGCCCGGTAGCAAATACGAATGCTCGGACTGGGAGCAGATCGAGAAGTTTTCGCAGGTGGTGTTCGACTCCGGCTATGCCTCGCCGGTGCGCACCCCGCGCGGCCGCGACATTTTGGCCGCCTGTGGCCAGCTCAAGAGCGCGACCGAGAAGCTCTCCGCCCGCGAGCGCATGGCGCTGCGCGCGATGGCAAGGACAGACTGACCAGTGGCGCTCCTCGGCCGTATCATCGTCATCCTCTTCGCCCTGTTTATGGCGGCGCTGGCCGGCGGAATCGCCGCCGCCATCGCGCTGCTCGGTGCCGAACTGCGCATGCTCGGCCCTGATCCGGTCGAGCACGTGTTCTTCTGGGGCACGGCGGCCTTCGCCTCCGGCGTCAGCGTCATGGTCGGCTTCCTGCCCATCCTGATCGCCGTCGTCCTGGCGGAAGCGTTTTCCATCCGCTCGCTCTTGATCCAGGCGGCGGCAGGCGCCGCGATCCTGCTGCTCGGCTATTACAGCGCGGGCTTGACCTCGACTTACGAAGAATCGATCGACCATCCGCCGCCGCCGATTTCGCGCGAGGCTGAGATCGCGGCCGCAGTCGGCGCGGTGTTCGGCTTTACCTATTGGCTGATCGCCGGCCGCAATGCCGGCCGCTGGCGCGGGCGCTGACTTCCCTTCGCGGCCTTGCTCGGCTAGACCGCAGGCCGCCCCCGCGGAAAGAACCATGAACCGGACCGGACTGATTGTTGCGCTTGGCCTGGCCGCCGTGGTCGGCGCGATGTTCGGGCTCTTTCCGCAGCTCGATCTGATGATCTCCGCGCCGTTCAATGCCATGGTTATGAACGGCCACAATTTCTCCACGCGTCTCTATCCGCCGCTGATGCTCGCGCGCGACATCGGGCTATGGATCGGAACCGCGGTGATGGTGCCGGTAATAGCGGCGCTGGTGCTCAAATTTCTTCTGCCGCGCCGGCGGCTGGTACTTTCGGGCCGAGCGATTCTGTTTTTAATAGCGACCATAACGCTCGGTCCCGGCCTTCTGGTCAACGTCGTGCTCAAAGATCACTGGGGACGGTCGCGGCCGATCGACGTGACGCAATTTGGCGGCACCGAGCATTTCGTCGCTTGGTGGGATCCGCGTGGTGACTGCCCCGGCAACTGCTCCTTTGTCTCTGGCGACGTCTCCGGTGCGGTGTGGACCATCGCACCGGCGGCGCTGGTGCCGCCGCCGTGGCGGGCACTCGCCTATGGCGCGGCATTGGCGCTGGGTATCGGCATGGCGGCTGTGCGCATCATGGCGGGCGGCCACTTCCTCACCGACACCGTATTCGCCGGGGTGTTCACGTTCCTGATCATCTGGGTGGTGCACGGCCTGATCTATCGCTGGCCGCGCACGCGGCTGACCGACGAGGCGGTCGAGCGCGCCATCGAGCGTCTCGCCCGGCCCGGCCATGATTTTATTGTCGGATTGTTGCGGAAGCGGAAAACCGAACTCTGAGCGGCCGGGCGGAGGCCTGCCGATGATTGTAAGGCGGCGGTGGTAGTAACCTAAATCCGCGCGGTTACGCTTCCATGACCTCGCCTGCCCGCGCGATGCTAGAATCGCTTCGATTCGTGCCGGGAGGAGCCTATGGCGGAGCCTGTGGAAGACATCAGACGGGTGCTGCAAATCAAGATGCGGGCGCTGGGTGACCCACAGCAGGTGCTCGCGCTTATTCGCAGCGCCGCGCCGTTCTACCGGACGCTCGGCGGCGCAGGCTTTCGCGTGCTGCAGAATGTCGATGACCGCGCCCAGCTCCTGATCGAGATCGAATACGCGGCGCACGCCGCGCTCGAGCTCAACCGCCACAAGGTGGCGAGCGACCCGATGGTGCGCACCTTCCTGCAGGGCTGGCGCGCCATCCTGGCCGGCAGCGCGGATATGGACGTCTATGAGGACGTGACGGGGTAGCGGCAAGCCGGCGGCGAGGCGGTAGCCGGCACCCTTGACCCGGCCATCCATCCTGAGTTCAACACAGGGAACACGAGAGGCTGGGCCGCGGATTGGCGCGTTCTAGCCATGGCAGAAAGAGCGAATATGCCGAACGGCAACGCGAAAAAGGACATCAAGAAGGTCGTGCTCGCCTATTCGGGCGGGCTGGACACCTCGATCATTCTGAAATGGCTGCAGACCACCTATAGCTGCGAGGTGGTTACCTTCACCGCCGATCTCGGCCAGGGTGAGGAGCTCGAGCCTGCGCGCAAAAAGGCGTTGCTGCTCGGCATCAAGCCCGAGAACATCTTCGTCGAAGACCTGCGCGAGGAATTCGTGCGCGACTATGTGTTCCCGATGTTCCGCGCCAATGCGCAGTACGAGGGGCAGTACCTGCTCGGGACCTCGATCGCGCGGCCGCTGATCGCCAAGAAGCAGATCGAGATCGCCGAGAAGGTCGGCGCCGACGCGGTGGCCCATGGCGCCACCGGCAAGGGCAACGACCAGGTGCGTTTCGAACTGACCTATTACGCGCTCAAGCCGGACGTGACCGTGATCGCGCCGTGGCGGGAGTGGGATCTCACGTCGCGGACGAAGCTGATCGAATTTGCCGAGAAGCACCAAATTCCGATCGCCAAGGATAAGCGCGGCGAAGCGCCGTTCTCGGTCGACGCCAATCTGCTCCACGCGTCGTCGGAAGGCAAAGTGCTCGAGGACCCGGCACAGGAAGTTCCGGATTACGTCTATTCGCGCACCGTCGATCCGGAAAAAGCGCCGGACAAGTCGACGATCATCAGCGTGGATTTCGAGCGCGGCGATGCGGTGGCGATCGACGGCAAGAAAATGTCGTCGGCGACATTGCTGACAAAGCTCAACGAGTTCGGCCGCGCCAACGGCATCGGCCGGCTCGATCTGGTGGAGAACCGGTTCGTCGGCATGAAGTCGCGCGGCATGTACGAGACGCCGGGCGGCACCATTCTGCTCGCCGCGCACCGCGGCATCGAATCGATCACGCTCGACCGCGGCGCCGCGCATCTAAAAGACGAGCTGATGCCGAAATATGCCGAGCTGGTCTATTACGGCTTTTGGTTCGCGCCCGAACGGGAGATGTTGCAAGCCGCGATCGACCGATCCCAAGAATTTGTCAGCGGCCGCGTCAGGCTCAAGCTCTACAAGGGCAATGTCACGGTGGTCGGGCGCGAGAGCAAATATTCGCTCTACGATCAGGAGCTGGTGACTTTCGAGGAGGGCGCGGTCGCCTACGATCACCGCGACGCCGAGGGCTTCATCAAGCTCAATGCCTTGCGGCTACGCACGCTCGCCCAACGGCGGAAAAAGCTAAAACTGCTTTGATTTCCTCGCCGGTTCAGGTGAGGTGACGGAGGAAATCGACGAGGAAATGTCCGATGAGCCAGCCAGCCGGAAACTGGTTCCTGATCGCGATCGTTGCCGGCGTGCTGGCAGGTTGCGCGGGCGATAAGAAAGCTGACGACGTCGATCCGAATATATTTCCTGCGCAATACAAGCAGGAAATTATCGACACGCTGACGCGCACGCTCACCGATCCGACCAATGTGCGCGACGCCTATGTCACCGAGCCGAGCCTGGTCCCGGTCGGCAAGGACAGCCGCTACGCGGTCTGCGTTCGCTCCAATTCACGGGATTTCAATCGCAACTATCCAGGCAGCAAAGACCGCATTGCTTATTTCTTCGGAGGCCATTTGAATCAGCTGATCGATGCAACCACGGAGCAGTGCGGCAACGCTGCCTACAAGCCGTTCCCCGAGCTGCAAAGGGTTTGCTTGTCCGAGCACAAATGTAACTAGACCCCGTGCTTGCGCCCCGGGACACGAAGGCTCAAACCTGCCGATCGATCATCGCCTTCTTCAACTCGGCGATTTCCTTCGCTGGGTTGAGGCCCTTCGGGCAGGCCTTCGAGCAGTTCATGATGGTGTGGCAGCGATAGAGCCGGAACGGATCCTCGAGATTGTCGAGCCGTTCGCCGGTCGCCTCGTCGCGGCTGTCCTGCACCCAGCGATTGGCCTGCAGCAGCGCCGCCGGACCCAGATAGCGATCCGAATTCCACCAGTAGCTCGGGCAGGAGGTCGAGCAGCACGCGCATAGAATGCATTCATACATGCCGTCGAGCTTGCTGCGTTCTTCGTGGCTCTGCTTCCATTCCTTCTCGGGCGTCGGCGTTGTCGTGTGCAGCCAGGGCTCGATGGAAGCGTATTGCGCGTAGAAATTCTTCAGATCCGCCACCAGGTCCTTCACCACCGGCTGGTGCGGCAGCGGATAAATCCGCACCGGCGCCTTGGCGTCGTCCATCGCCTTGGTGCAGGCGAGCGTATTGGTGCCGTCGATGTTCATGGCGCAGGAGCCGCACACGCCCTCGCGGCAGGAGCGGCGGAAGGTGAGCGTCGGGTCGATGTTGTTCTTGATCCAGATCAGCGCGTCGAGAACCATCGGCGCGCAGTCGTCGCGATCGACGTAATAGGTATCGACGTGCGGATTGGCGCCGTCATCCGGGTTCCAGCGATAGATGCGGAACTCGGTCTCGTGCACGGCCTTGGGCGCGTGCGGCCAGGTTTTGCCCTGGGTAATCTTGGAATTTTTCGGCAGCGTGAATTCAACCATGTCGACTATCCGCGTTTTGGGTCAGGGGGCCTTAAGCGTCAGTAGACGCGGGCCTTCGGTTCGACGTAGGCAACGTCGTTGGTGAGCGTGTAGGTATGCACCGGGCGGTAGTCGATTTTCACCTTGCCCTTGTCGTCCATCCACGCCAGCGTGTGCTTCATCCAGTCCTTGTCGTCGCGCTTGGGGAAGTCCTCGCGCGCATGCGCGCCGCGGCTTTCGGTGCGGTTCTTCGCCGAATCCATGGTGACGACCGCTTGCGCCATGAGATTGTCGAGTTCAAGCGTCTCGATAAGGTCGGAATTCCAGATCAGCGAACGGTCGGTGACGTGGAGGTCGGCCATGCTGGCGTGAACGTCATGGATTAGCTTGTGGCCTTCCTCCAGCACCTCGCCGGTGCGGAACACCGTGCAATTGTTCTGCATCACCTTCTGCATTCTGAGCCGCAACTGCGCGGTCGGCGTGCCGCCGGAGGCATTGCGAAACTTGTCGAGCCGGGTGAGCGCGTACTCGGCAGAATCCTTCGGCAGGTCGGGCTGCTTGTCGCCGGGCTTGAGCAGTTCGGCGCAGCGTAGAGCGGCGGCGCGGCCGAACACCACGAGATCGATCAGCGAATTCGAGCCCAGCCGGTTGGCGCCGTGCACCGACACGCAGGCCGCTTCGCCCAACGCCATCAGGCCCGGGATCACGGTGTCGGCATTGCCGTTCTTCTTGGTCAGCGCCTCGCCGTGAAAATTCGTGGGAATGCCGCCCATGTTGTAGTGCGCGGTCGGCAGCACCGGGATCGGCTCGCGGGTGATATCGACGCCCGCGAAGATACGCGCCAGATCCGCGATTCCTGGCAGCCGCTCGTGCAGCACCTTGGGATCGAGATGGTCGAGGTGCAGGAAGATATGGTCCTTGTTCTTGCCGACCCCGCGTCCCTCGCGAATCTCGATGGTCATGGAACGCGAGACCACGTCACGCGATGCCAGATCCTTGGCCGACGGCGCGTAGCGTTCCATGAAGCGCTCGCCTTCGGAATTGACCAGATAACCGCCTTCGCCGCGCGAGCCTTCGGTGATCAGGCATCCGGCACCATAAATGCCGGTCGGGTGAAACTGCACGAATTCCATGTCTTGCAGCGGCAGGCCAGCGCGCAGCACCATGGCATTACCATCGCCGGTTTGGGCGTGAGCGCCGGTGCAGGTGAAGTAGATACGGCCATAGCCTCCGGTAGCGATGATGACCATATTGGCGCTGAAGCGATGGATGGTGCCGTCATCCATATTGAGTGCCACCACGCCGCGGCAGCGGCCCTCGTCGTCCAAAACCAGGTCGATGGCGAAATATTCGACGTAGAATTCGGCCGCATGCCGTAGTGCCTGGCCGTACATGGTGTGCAGCATGGCGTGGCCGGTGCGGTCGGCCGCAGCGCAAGTGCGCTGCGCGGTGCCCTTGCCGTAATGAGTGGTCATGCCGCCGAACGGGCGCTGATAGATCTTGCCGTCTTCCCGGCGCGAGAACGGCAGGCCCCAGTGCTCCAGCTCGTAGACTGCGTTCGGGGCGTTGCGGCAGAGATATTCGATGGCGTCCTGGTCACCGAGCCAGTCGGAGCCCTTGACGGTGTCGTACATATGCCAGCGCCAGTCGTCCTCGCCCATGTTGCCGAGCGCGGCGGCGATGCCGCCCTGGGCGGAAACGGTGTGCGAGCGGGTCGGGAATACCTTGGTGATGCAGGCGGTCCGCAGGCCGGCCTCGCTGCAGCCGACCACGGCGCGCAAACCGGAGCCGCCGGCGCCGATCACCACCACGTCGTAGCTGTGATCCTCTATTGGGTAAGCGTTGCCGCTGATCGCGGGCGCTCCGTTCGATTTTCCGTTCGTGGCCATAGCGCTAGACTCCGAACGAGAGTTTGAGGATCGCGAAGGCGCTGGCCAAACCGATGGCAAAGCAGAAGAACGTATTTCCCAACAAGGTCGCGAGCTTGAGCTTATCTTCGTGCACGTAATCGACGATGATCTCCTGCATGCCAATCCACATGTGATAGACGGTGTTGATGATGAACAGCAGCATGGTGATCGCCACGATCGGCGATCCGAGAGTCTGCCCGACCGTCGCGTGACTGCTTCCGAGCAGCGCGATGACGATGATGATCAGCGCGATGCAAAGCGGAATGCCGGCGACTGAGGTTAATCGCTGACGCCAGAAATCTTGCGTGCCGGTGTGGGCGGCGCCGAGCCCGCTCACACGGCTCATCGGCGTGCGCATTTGATTTTCCTTCATCGCGGGCCTCCCATGGCGAGATAGCCGACCACCCAGACGATGAGCGTGAGTGAAATCGAGCCGACAATCGTCGCCAACGCCAGAAACTCGCGCTCGGCCGGCTCGAAGCCGAGGCCGAGGTCCCAGATCAGGTGGCGGATGCCACCGAGCATGTGATGCAGCAAGGCCCAGGTGTAGCCGAACAGAACCAGCCGCCCGATCAAGCTGCCCATGAACCATTCGAAATTGGCGTAGGCGTTGGGGCCGGACGCTGCCGCGATCAGCCACCAGGCGATCAGCAGCATGCCAAAGTACAACACGGCGCCGCTGATGCGATGAAAGCCCGACATCACGAACGTCAGCATCAGCTTGTACACTTGCAAGTGCGGAGAGATCGGACGGGACCGTCGCGGTGCTGCCGTCGAACCCGCCTCGAGCTCGGTCATCGTCATTCTCCAGAACGCTTAAAACTTGCCGTTTGATCGCGCCGACGATCGTAAGCGGTTCGTAGCCACTATCCGCCAGCGCCGCAACGCACCCATTGATAGAAGTCAAAGCCTCACCCCCACAGTTTCGAAGCGTGAGACTGCGGACCCCGCTTGGCTTGGCATCGACCGCCGACAGGCGCCTTCAGGCTTGACCGGCAGCCAAAACCGGGTACTTCATCAATTACGAAGCTTGCGCCTCCGATTGTCGCGTAGCAATATGTGTTTTGCGTAGCCTGCCTTCGTAGAATAAGAAGGTGGTAACCGAATGCGCTTCGATTTCACCGATCTTAGCCTGTTCCGCCACATCGTCGAAGCGGGCAGCATCACCCATGGTGCGGTGCGCTCTAACCTGGCGCTCGCCGCCGCCTCAACCCGCATCCGCAAGATGGAGCTCGCCTTCGGCACCGAACTGCTGGTGCGCGGCCGCCAGGGCGTGGTCCCGACGCCGGCCGGACGCACTTTCCTTCAGCACGCGCGCGGAATCCTGGCGCAGAGCGAGCGCTTGCAGGAAGATCTGACCCCTTATGCGCGCGGACTCGCCGGCCAGGTGCGGGTGCTGTCTAATACCAACGCACTCACCGAGTTCCTGCCGGAGGCGCTGAGCTCGTTCCTGATGGCCTATCCCGATATCAGCGTCGACCTCGAGGAGCGGCTGAGCGACGAGATCGTCGGTCTGATGGCGGAAGGCGCCGCCGACATTGGCATCGTCGCCGGCACCGTTGATTACGGCGGCCTGCATACGTTTCCGTTCCGCAGCGATCGCTTCGTGCTGGTGGTCGCGCGCAGTCACCCGCTCGCCAGCCGCTCACGTATCGGTTTCGCCGAGGTGCTCGAATACGACATGGTCGGCCTCGACCGCGCCAGCGCGATCCAGCGCTTCCTCGCGGACAAGGCGAACCGCGTCGGCCGGCCGTTGCGGCTGCGCGTGCAGCTGCGCAGCTTCGACGCGATCTGCCGTCTGGTCGAAGCCAATGTCGGCGTCGGCATCGTGCCGGAGACCACCGTGAAGCGGAGCGAACGCAACATGGCGATCAGCTCGGTTCGCCTAACCGATGCCTGGGCGTTGCGCGAATTGTCGATCTGCGTGCGCGACATCGACACGCTGCCGCCTTATGCCAGGCAGCTCGTCGATCACTTGAGGGCGAGCGCCTAGTGCACTTTCTTGCTGGCTAAAAAACTCGCTAACCGACCGGTACCGACGCTTGCCTCGTTGATCCTCATCAATGCGGCGCGATCAAAATTGATAGTGAGGGCGCACCGGAGACAAGAGGAGATCAAACCCATGATCACCCGACGTGAAGTAGGCGCAGGACTGTTGTCGGCCGCGGTTCTCGCCAGCACATCCGGAGACGCCGTAAGCGAAGCGCCAGTCATGCAACTGTCGGCGCCGAAGATGAGTGGCGGCATGCCGTTGATGCAGGCGCTCAAGCTGCGCCATTCGACACGCGAATATGCTGACCGTCCGCTTCCTCTGCCGGTCTTGTCCGATCTGCTGTGGGCTGCTTTCGGAGTCAATCGTCCCTCCGGCGACCGGACAGTCCCGTATTGGCGTCACATCATGGTGATCGACCTCTATGCCGCCATGGCGGATGGCGTCTGGTTCTACGATGCCAAGGCGCATCTGCTGCGCAAGCACTTGAACGCCGATATTCGCGCCGTCACCGGCCAGCAGGACTTCGTCGGCAGCGCGCCGCTCAACTTGGTCTATGTCGCGCGCGGCGAGCGCATGCACGATGTCCCTCCGGAAGACCGCCGCCTCTATGCCTCGGTCGATACCGGCTTTATCGGACAGAACGTCTATCTCTTCTGCGCGTCCGAGGGGCTGGCGAGCGTGTTCCGCGCCGCGATTGATTACAAGAAGCTGGCCAAAGCCATGCAGCTCGAGGGTGAACAATTCGTGACGTTCGCCCAGACGGTCGGCTATCCGAAGAGCTGAGATCACTTCGGCATCAGCACCCAGTAATCCAGATCGAGGATCACCGCCGGGTCGTAGTCATCGCCGCTCTTGAGCGGAAAGTCCGGGCACGGCCTATCCTTGGTGGCGATGGTGCGCAAGCGCAGTGCGCCGACGTCCTTGCGGCCGGGGACATCCGCGGTGGCCAGCACTTCGGACCAAGCGAACACCGTACAGCCGGCAAACAGCGGCGCAACGTGGCGTCCGCCATTGATCGCCGCCACGTGGAAGGCATTGCCGAGCCCGTTGAACGAGAGCGCGCGCGCCAGCGAAATGGCGTGGCCGCCATAGATCAGCCGCTTGCCGAAGCGGCCTTTGCTTTCGGTGAAGTGGTCGAAATGGATGCGCGCGGTGTTCTGATAGAGCCGCGTCGCGATCATGTGCTCGGCATCTTCCACCGTGATGCCCACGGTATGATCGATTTTCTCGCCGGCCTTGTAGTCGCCGAAGCGGTGCGGGCTGCCGGCCAGCACCGTGTCATAGGCCGACGCATCGATCGGAGGACAGGCGGTACCAAGCGCGGCGGGGTCTACGTGTTTCGGCAGCTCGGGCACTTTATCGCCCGGCGCTGCCGCCGCCTCGTTGCGTTTGCGTACCATTACCCAGCGCGCGTAGTCGAGCACCGCGTCGCCTTTTTGATTAAAGCCGCGCGAGCGCACATAGACGATGCCGGTCTTGCGGTTGGAATTTTCCTTCAGCCCGATCACTTGCGACACCGAATTGAGCGTGTCGCCGGGATAAACGGCATTGAGAAAGCGGCAATCGGCGTAGCCGAGATTGGCCACGGCGTTGAGCGAGATGTCCGGCACGGTTTTGCCGAACACGACGTGGAAAACCAACAGATCGTCGAGCGGCGAGCGCGGATAGCCGATCTTGGCCGCAAAGGCGTCGGACGACTGCACGGCAAAGCGCGGCCCGAACAGGCCGTTATAGAGCGCCACATCGCCGAGAGTCACCGTGCGCGGGGTGGCGTGGCGGATTTCCTGGCCGAGGCGGAAGTCCTCGAAAAAATTGCCTGGATTGGTCTTGGCGGCGGGCGATTGGTTCAAGCTGGGACTCCTTCTTTCGATCCGGCCCGGCTTGGCCATTCTCACAAAACCGTGAGCCAAGCGCTAGCTTGTAGCAACGGGAAACTGATGAGGACGTGTTTGGGCGTTGTGATAACGGATGGGTTGCCAAGTTCATTCCTCAGGAGAACACGAAATGAAAAAGAGCATTCTGCTTTCGGCGCTGATCGCGGCCGGTTTCGCCATGACCCCGCTAGCGCCGGCGGCTTTCGCCGATGACATGAAGAAGGACACCATGTCTAAAGACACCATGTCTAAGGACAGCATGTCGAAGGACTCGATGAAAAAGGACGACGGTATGTCGAAAGACAGCATGTCGAAGGATTCGATGAAGAAGGACGACGGCATGGCCAAAGACGATATGGTCAAGAAGAGATAACCTAGGCGGACGGCCGGGCTCGTGCATTCACGGGCCCGGCCGCGCCGTATACTCCTGCGGACTTAAACTGGTTAGGATGACAAACTAGGTTCGCGATGACCGCCGAGGCCATGACAACCATGCCCGCCGACATGACGGTTCACCCCGGCTGGGTGCGCGCGTGCCACTGGATCAACGCGCTGGCGATCCTGGTGATGATCGGGTCGGGCTGGCAGATCTACAACGCCTCGCCGCTGTTCAAATTTGAATTTTCCAAGCACATCGCGCTCGGCCAATGGCTGGGCGGTGCGCTGCTCTGGCATTTCGCCGCCATGTGGCTGCTGGTGATCAACGGCATCGTCTATGTCACGCTCGGCCTCGCCACCGGCCGCTTCCGGCGTAAACTTTTGCCTATCTATCCGTCGCAGGTATTCGCGGACGCCAAAGCGGCGCTCACCTTCAAGCTCGCGCATGACGATCTCTCGCATTACAACGCGGTGCAGAAAGTGCTCTACGCGGGCGTGATCCTCACCGGCATCCTGATTGTGTTGTCGGGGCTGTCGATCTGGAAACCAGTGCAATTTCAGGAATTGACCGCGCTGTTCGGCGGCTACGATTTTACGCGCTACGTACATTTCTTCGCGATGGCGGTGATCGTCGGATTCTTAGGCGTGCATGTGGCGCTCGCGCTGCTGGTGCCGAAGAGCCTGCGCGCCATGATCGCCGGCAGTTGAGGAAATTCATCATGCGCCAACGCAAAATCATCCCCGGCGTCGATCCCAAGCTGCTGATCAAGGATGCCGCCAAGCTGATGCCCGATCCGGCGCGGCGCGGCTTCCTGCGCGGCGCGGCGAGCCTCGGCGCGCTCGCCTTCCTCACCGGCTGCGACATCATCGATGGCGACACTGCGGAGGGCGTGCTGCGCAAGATTTCTTCGTTCAATGACGGCGCGCAGGCCGCGCTGTTCAGCAGCACCAAGCTGGCGCCGACCTTCCCCGAGAGCGCCATCAAGCGGCCGTTCCCGTTCAACGCCTATTACGACGAGGACGAGGCGCCGGTGGTCGATCCCGCGACCTATAAGCTTGAGATCGCCGGCCTGGTCGACAACAAGAAACCGTGGACGCTCGCCGAGCTGCACGCGCTGCCCGAGGTCTCGCAGATCACGCGCCATGTCTGCGTGGAAGGCTGGAGCGCCATCGGCTCCTGGCAGGGCGCGGTATTGTCCAACTTCCTCAAGCGCATCGGCGCCGACACGCGTGCCAAATATATCTGGTTCAAATGCGCCGAGGGCTACACCAACACCATCGACATGCCGACCGCGTTGCATCCGCAGACGCAGATGTCGTTCAAGTTCGACCACAAGATCTTGCCGCGCGCCTATGGTTTCCCGATGAAGATCCGCATGCCCACCAAACTCGGCTTCAAGAACCCGAAATACGTGGTGGCGATGGAAGTCACCAACACCGATAAGGGCGGCTACTGGGAGAACCAGGGCTACAACTGGTTCTCAGGGCTGTAGCTTTACTTGAGCTGATCGGCGCTCACGAATGGTGTCGTGGTCGCCGGCCCGTCGCCGACAATCAATAGAACCGCGTCGACATCCTTGGCGCCATCCTAGTGCACCTGCTTGCCGTAATGCTTGACGTGATCTGGTCCGGCAGTTGATAGACCATGGCCTTCGGGTCTAGCTCGGCGGCCAGCGTAGGGATTTGATGCAGCGGCGTCGCCGCGAAAGTCGCGCCGACTAATTTAACGAATTTACGGGCCATCGTTGCCTCCCTGCTTGGCGCTTTTGCGCGCCTTGATGCGGCTCAGTCTCACGCGATTGCAAAGGGCCGTCCAGAGGGCGGCCGCCTTGCCAATCGCGGCGCGGCCCTTTAGCACTCCGCGCAGTTCTGTAACGGCGAGGCGTGAATAATGGCGACCCATAATCTCCTTCTTCTTCCCGGCGACGGCATCGGCCCCGAAGTGATGGCCGAGGCGAAGCGAGTCATCGACTTCTTCAACAAAAAGGGCCGCGACAAGTTCACCATCGAGGAAGCCTTGGTCGGCGGCTGCTGCTATGACGCCCACGGGGTTGCCGTCACCGACGCCACCGTGGATAAGGCCAAGGCCGCCGACGCGATAATCTTCGGCGCTGTGGGCGGGCCGAAATGGGACAAGGTGCCCTATGACGCGCGTCCGGAGGCGGGCCTGCTGCGTCTGCGCAAGGACCTCGACCTCTACGCCAATCTGCGCCCCGCGGTGACCTATCCGGCCCTTGCCGACGCCTCTTCGCTTAAGCGCGAGCTGGTCGAAGGCTTGGACATCATGATCCTGCGCGAATTGACCGGCGGTGTTTATTTCGGCGAGCCGAAGACCATCACCGATCTCGGCAACGGGCAGAAGCGCGCCATCGATACACAAGTTTACGACACCTATGAGATTGAGCGTATCGGCCGAGTGGCTTTCGAGCTGGCGCGCAAGCGTCGCAACAAGGTGACCTCGATGGAAAAGCGCAACGTCATGAAATCGGGCGTGCTGTGGAACGAGGTGATGACTGCGCTGCACGCGCGCGAGTTCAAGGACGTTAAGCTCGAGCACATGCTGGCCGACGCCGGCGGCATGCAGCTCGTGCGCAATCCGAAGCAGTTCGACGTCATCGTCACTGACAACCTGTTCGGCGATATGCTGTCGGACGTCGCCTCCATGCTCACCGGCTCGCTCGGCATGCTGGCCTCGGCCTCGCTCGGCGAGGTTGATCCCAAGACCAAGAAGCGCAAGGCGCTGTACGAGCCGGTGCACGGCTCGGCGCCCGACATTGCCGGCAAGGGCATCGCCAATCCGATCGCGATGATCGCCTCGTTCGGCATGGCGTTGCGCTACTCATTCGACATGGGCAAACAAGCCGACATGATCGATTCTGCGATCGCCGCAACGCTCGCCGAAGGCCTGCGCACCGCCGACATCAAGTCGGAGGGCAGCAAGGTCGTCTCAACGGCGGAGATGGGCTCGGCGATCCTGGCGGAGTTGGAGCAGCTTGCGGGCAAATAGCAATTATGTTCGTCATGCGTGGGCTTGACTCGCGCGTCAATCTAAAAAAATTTCCACTGAAGACGATGAATTGCCGGGGCCAAGCCCGGCAATGACGACCGGACCCAAATAAAAAACGCGGCCAATCGGCCGCGTTTTCTTTTCGGGTCTACAGCTAAGCCTAGTACTGCAACCAAGGATTATTCTTGCCCGGCAGCGTCCATGGGCCGGGAAGCGGCGATTGGGTGTTGCTTAGGCCGAAGATGGTGTTGTCGATCACGCTCGCCGCCCGCTGATTGGGCAATTGGGCATAGCCGTTGCCGGTGTTCTCGCCCGGGAATGTTTCGGTGCCCGGATCGAGATAGGACCGCTTTTGAATGATAACGCGCGTGCGGGTGCGGCCGTCTTCGTCGCGACTCACGAACACCGTATGTCCGGCGCCGGTGACCACGCGCTTTTTCTTGGCTGCCGCATCAGCCGGCGCGGCCAACATGGCCATCGCCGCGATCACGGCAAACGCAGCGGCAAAAATCTTCAAACGCATGGGGTCCTCGCCGGTGGCTCGATGTTGCAACGCAGTCTAGCGGGCTTCCGTTCGCAGCAATAGAGCGAATCACACGTAATTGTTACGCGGAATCCTTGAGAAAGCGGCCCCGCCGGTGCGGCGGGGCCGAATTTTCGCGTTATCGGCGAAGATCAACGGTCGATGCACCGCGGCTCTTGTACTTGGGCGTCGACGCTAGAAATCGGGTCGCGCTGACCGCAGTAGCTTCGATTGAGTTCGGATTGCGCAAACAGGGCGTCTACTTTCGGCTCGCTGCCGGCGAAGAGCAGCATCAGTCGGTCGAGCGCACAGGCGAGCGTCGAGCGTTCGATGAAGTCGGCGCCGCCCTGACAGAACCAGCCGGACAATTGCAGCAGTGGATCGTCATATGCGCGCACGAAAGCGAGGCAGTGGCGGGCCGCGCCTTTCGAGGTATCGAAGGCAACGATTGACAGCGAGCCAAGTTTGCTCGCTAGCGGCTCCTCGGCGGGCCGCTGCGCAGCCGTGGGTGCAACGCCGTCCGGCTCGCCGTGCGCCAGAATGTCCTTGCGGCCACCGCCCTCGGCGTGGCGGCGAATGGCATAGCTCGACGGCACACCGGCGGCTTCGGGGATGGACAGTGCGAAGGCCGGGAATGGCCGCTCGATCTCGATTCACTCCGGCTGCTGGACCGGCGTGGCGCGTATCGCCGTCGGGGATTGAAAGACCTGCGCGGCGGCCATGGAAAGCACCGCAATTCCACCCAGATATGCGAGTAACCGCACAAGGGCGGAGGGCAGTTCCTCGTGCCTGGAATGCAGGGCCGGGTGCATGGCCTTGTCTCGAAGCATGCTGCCGTTGTCTTGACGGCAATTCTCGCTTAGAAGCGCTGCCATCCGGTTCCGCCAGGCCTTGGTGCAGTACGGATATTTTTTCGGAGCGTTAACAATGGGTTATAAGGTCGCTGTGGTGGGTGCCACCGGCAATGTCGGGCGCGAAATGCTCAATATCCTCGCCGAGCGGGCTTTTCCCGCCGACGAGGTGGTGGCGCTCGCATCGCGCAAGAGCATGGGCCAGGAATGCTCTTTCGGCGACAAGACACTAAAGGTGAAGGCGCTCGACCACTACGATTTTTCCGACGTCGACATTTGCCTGATGTCTGCGGGCGGCGCCGTGTCGAAGGAATGGTCGCCGAAGATCGGCGCGCAGGGCGCGGTGGTGATCGACAATTCCTCGGCCTGGCGCATGGACCCGGACGTGCCGCTGATCGTGCCGGAGGTGAACGCCGACGCGGTCGCCGGCTTCACCAAGAAGAACATCATCGCCAATCCGAATTGCTCGACCGCGCAGCTCGTGGTCGCGCTCAAGCCGCTGCACGACAAGGCCACGATCAAGCGCGTGGTGGTGGCGACCTACCAATCGGTGTCGGGCGCCGGCAAGGCGGCGATGGATGAGCTGTTCTCGCAGACCAAGGCGGTGTTCACGCTCGGCGAGGTCGAGACCAAGAAGTTCCCCAAGCGCATCGCATTCAATCTAATTCCGCAGATCGATGTGTTCATGGAGGACGGCTACACCAAGGAAGAATGGAAGATGGTGGTTGAGACCAAGAAGATTCTCGACCCCAAGATCAAGCTCACCGCCACCTGCGTGCGGGTGCCGGTGTTCGTCGGCCATTCCGAAGCGGTGAACATCGAGTTTGAAAAGCCGATCAGCGTCGAGGAAGCGCGCAACGTTTTGCGCAACGCGCCCGGCTGCCTGGTGATCGACAAGCACGAGCCCGGTGGCTACGTGACGCCGTACGAATGCGTCGGCGAGGACGCGACTTACATCAGCCGCATCCGCACCGACCCGACGGTCGACAATGGCCTGCAGATCTGGGTGGTCTCCGACAATCTGCGTAAGGGCGCCGCGCTCAACGCGATCCAGATCGCCGAGTGCCTGATCAACCGCAAGCTGATCCAAGCCAAGCGCAAGGCGGCGTAGTCATTCGTATCCCGGGCAAGTGAAGCGAGGCATCAGCCGAGCGGAACGCGATCCGGGACACGGCGCAAGAATCTTCAATCATCAATATTGTAGCTGCGGCCTTCGGCCGCAGCATTTCTCCTGGGTCGCAGATCGGCGCTCCGGCTTCGCCGTCGCTGGCCCGGGACACGGCGATGTCATGCTTGTTCCAATGGCCGGAATTCTCCGCTCGCTTTATCCAGCACCGACAGATCGCCGGTCGCCACGCCGAAATAGGCACCGTGCGTCGCGACCCTGCCTTTCTCGATCAACTTGGCGAGGCGCGGGAAGGTCATCAGGTTATCGAGACTGTTGACGATCGCCGCCTGCTCCAGCCGTTTGAGGTGCTCGGCCGGCGAACGGTTGCCGCGCGGGCCGACCTTCTCCGCCGCAGGCGTCATCAACGCCATCCATTTGCCGATGAAGTCGCCGGGTGACAATGGCTCTGCGTCCTCGGCAAAAGCGCGCACGCCACCGCATTGCGCGTGGCCGAGGACCACGATGTGCTTGACCTTCAGCGCCGCGACGCCGAATTCAAGCGCCGCCGACACGCCGTGCGCGCGCTCGTCCGGCGCATAGGGCGGCACGATATTCGCCACATTGCGCACGACGAACAGCTCGCCCGGGCTGGCGTCGAAGATCACCTCCGGCGAGACGCGCGAATCGCTGCAGCCGATAACCATGATCTCCGGCGACTGGCCGACTTCGGCCAGCTCGCGGTAGCGGTCCTGCTCCCGCCGCAGCCGGCCGCCGGCGAAGGCGTTGTAGCCATCGATCAAACGCTGCGGAAAGGTCATCGCTATTCTCTGCCGCACTGCCCAATTTATTGGCTATCCGCTGAATTCAAGCAAACGTAATGCCCGAAATCGCCACTTTCACGCAGCCAGACCCTGTTTTATGACATTCCGCCGCCGGAACCCCGGCATATTCATTGGTTGTTCAGGTGCAATCGACGACTGAAGGGTGAAAAGCAAGCCGCGCATGCTCCAGCCAAACAAGCCCATCGTCTCGAATCCGTCATCGCCACGTTTGCGCGGCCGTGGCTTCTCGGCGCCGCAAATCGCCGTGTTGTTCGCGGCGCTCATATTGCTCATTTCCATTCCGATCTGGACGCATCCGCTGCCGCCGCTGTCGGACTACGTCAATCACCTTGCCCGCATGCATGTGATCGCGACGCTGTCGAAGAACCCGCAGCTCGCCCGCTTCTATGAGGTCGACTGGCAGGTGATTCCCAACTTGACCATGGACCTGTTCGTGCCGCTGCTGGCGCGTGTCATAAACGTCTATTTGGCCGGCCAGGTGTTCATCGTCGGGATGTTCGCGCTCATCATTTCGGGGGGCTTGGCGCTGAACCGGGCGTTGATCGGCCGCTGGTCCGCGTTCCCGCTGTTCGCCATTCCGCTGGTCTATAATTACGTCTTCCTCGTCGGATTGATGAACTACATTTTCGGTATCGGCATCGCGCTGTGGGCGCTGGCCGGCTGGGTCGCCTTGCGCGAGCGCGCCTGGCCGGCGCGATTCGCGCTATCGACGGCTTGCGTCCCTGCGCTGTTCTTCTGTCATCTCTCGGCGCTCGGCATATACGGTGTCGGCGTGCTCGCGTTCGAGATAACGCGGCTTTGGGAGCGGCGACTGGAACCCTGGCCCGGCGGCATCGCCAATTTCGTCGCCAGCGGCCTGCCATTCCTCGCCGCGGTGCCGCTGCTCTATGCCAGCCCAACCATGCAGCTTGTTGGCGCTACCTATTGGGACCAGCGCGGCAAGATGGACGGCCTGATGTACGTCGTCAGCGATTATTCCGACATCGCCGCCTTTGCGCTCATTACCGTCATGGTCGCCAGCATCGTGTGGGCGGTCCGCCGTAATGTCCTGCAGTTTCATCCGCTGGTCTTCGCGCTGATCGTGGTCGGCGCAGCGGTGTATTTCTCGCTGCCGCGCATCATGTTCGATACCTACATGACCGACCAGCGCGTGCCGCTCGGAGTCGCCTTCATGCTGTTCGCCTGCGGCGATCTCGAGCTGCGCCACCGCCTGGTGCGGCAGGCATTCTTGGTCGTGCTGATCGTCATGATCACCGCGCGCCTGATCGAGATCGATTACAATTGGTCGCAATTGTCGGATTCGACCAGCGAGTTCCGCACCTCGGTGCGCCGCATTGCGCCGGGCTCGAAGATTTTCGTCGCCTATTCCGACCGCGCGCTCGGCGAGGATGTCCGCGACCTTGGTCTCGTGCACGCCGCCTGTATCGCCACCATCGAGCGCTCCGCGCTGGTCACCACGGTGTTCACCGTGGCCGGCAAGCAGGTGCTGCACGTGCGTCCCGAATATCGCGATTATGCCGACCAACGCGACGGCACGCCACCGGCGGTGGCGCAGCTCATACAGGCAGCTGATCGCCCGTTGCCCTCGATGCCGGCATTCTGGCTGAACTGGCCGAAGTTCGATTATCTCTACGTTCTGTTCACCGAGGACGAGGCGCCCAATCCCGATCCCTCGCGCTTGAAGCTCATCGACGACGGCGACCGCTTCCAGCTGTACAAGATCCTCAAGCCGCAGGCGGCGGCTGCGAATTAATCGCCGCCAATTGGTCTGCAGGGGCGGCCGCACGGCTTGATAGTTTCCCGACGGCCGATACAGTTGGCGGCATGACCATCCGCCCGCGCCGCAGCGTGCTCTATATGCCGGGCTCCAATGCACGCGCTTTGGAGAAGGCGAAAACGCTGTCCGCCGACGGCGTCATCCTCGACCTCGAGGATTCAGTGGCGCCCGACGCCAAAGAAGCGGCGCGCCGGCAAGTCACCGACGCGGTCAAGACCGGCAGCTTTGGCACGCGCGAGGTGTTCATCCGGATCAACGGCGTCGACACGCCCTGGCATGCCGACGACTTGGCCGCCGCCGCCCATGCCGCGCCCGACGCCATATTGGTGCCGAAAATATCGAGCCCGGAAATGCTCGAGATGATCGGCCGTCGCTTGCTCGACATGGGCACCAATCACAAGACGCGGGTATGGGCGATGATCGAGACGCCGCTCGCCGTCTTCAACATTCTGTCGATCGCCGCCGAGGCGAAGGATTCCGAGTCGCGCCTGTCGGGCCTGGTGATGGGGACCAACGACCTCGCCAAGGACACACGCGCGCGCCTAATGCCCGGCCGCGCGCCGATGCTGAGCTGGCTGTCCACCTGCGTGGCAGCGGCGCGCATCTACGGCATCGATATCCTCGACGGCGTCTATAACGACATCGGCAATACCGACGGTTTCGAGATGGAATGCCGGCAGGGCGTCGAGTTCGGCTTCGACGGCAAGACGCTGATCCATCCCAACCAGATCGCGCCCTGCAACACGGCGTTCTCGCCGTCGCCAGAAGAGGTCGCGCTGGCGCGCAAGATGATCGCCGCCTTCGATCTGCCGGAGAACAAAAGCAAGGGCGTGGTCTCGATCGACGGCCGCATGGTTGAGCGCCTGCATGCCGACATGGCGCGCCGCACGGTGGCGATCGCGGAGGCGATCGCGGCACGATAGTCACAGGGAGGACTCCATGCGACGACGCGATTTCATGACGCTGCTCGGCGGCGCGGCCGCGACTTGGCCGCTCACGGCACGCGCGCAGGGACCGGCGGCTGACTATCCCAACCACCCGATCACGCTCATCGTTCCCTACGCGCCCGGCGGCGGCAATGACGTCTTGGCGCGCGGGGTCGCCGAACCCATGGGTAATACGCTCCGCCAGCCGGTCGTAATAGAGAACCACGGCGGCGCTGGCGGCTCGATCGGCACGCGCCAGGTCGCCAAATCCGCGCCCGACGGCTACACGCTCGGGCTCGGCGGCACCGGAACGCTCGCGATCGATCCGACGCTTTATCCGAATGCCGGCTACGACCCGCGCAAGGATTTCGCGCCGGTCGGCCTGATCGCCACTAGCCCCCTCATCATTTTGGTGAACGCGTCATTGCCCGCTCACAACGTGCAGGAGCTAATTGCGCTCGCCAAGGCGCAGCCGGGCAAGCTCAACTACGCGTCCGCCGGCCGCGGCAGCGGAATCCATCTCGGCACCGTGCTGTTTGCCGCGACCGCTGGCATCGAGCTCACGCATATTCCCTACAAGGGTTCCGGGCCGGCGCTCACCGATCTGCTCGGCGGGCATGTGGCGATTTATTTCTCGTCGCTACCGCCGGCCATCGGGCTGGTCAAGGAGGGTAAGCTGCACGCGCTCGGCGTGACCAGCCTAAAGCGCTCGCCGATATTTCCCGACGTGCCGACGGTAGCGGAGCAGGGGCTGCCCGGCTTCGAGGCGGTCCTGCACTACGGCATCGTGGCACCGGCCGGCACGCCGCGTCCGATTATTGACAAGCTCAATGCGGCGCTGCGCGCGGCCCTCGACTCCGACGAAGTGCACCGCCGCATCGCCACCGAAGGCGCCGAGCCGCTGCCGACCACGCCGAACCAATATGCGGCGGACATCGACCGCGAGGAAACCAAATGGTCGGCGCTGGTGAAAAAGGCCGGCGCGACGGCGAACTAATTTAGCCGACGACAAAAGCGGAATGCTCGCTTTGACCTTCTGTGAGGCCGCGCGCCTTCATCCAATCGTAAGTCCGGCCGAACAGAGTCGAAGTCGTAGTAGTCGACGTGCTTGTAGCGCACAAAGGCCTTGAGCAGTTCGTTCGGCTTCAAGGCGCCTTTGGTATGCGCCGCGACGTGGTGGGCGTATTTGTAAAAATCGGCATTGATCAAATCGACTGCGAAGTTTTCCGCGTCGTAATAGGCCTTACGTTGCTCGGCGCTGAGGTCGGCGGCGATCACTTCGCCGCCGCGGTAGAATGATGCCGCGATGATATGAGCCCCGTCTTTGAGGCCAAGGCTGATGAACGGCTCCATCACCGTGACGACGCGATAGGTTCCGTTCTTGAGTCCCTCGTAGCGCTTCTGCGGCAGGCCGCCGCGCGCGATGTTGACATGTTTGGCGCCGACGGCGCTCTCAAGCATCTGCAGCGCGGTGTAATGCGATCCGGTCAACTCCTGCACTACGACCGGGATGTCGGCGAGGTCGCGCGGCACTTGCAGCGTCTCATCGAAGGTGATGATCGCCTGTGCGGCAACCGAAGCGCGCAGCGCCGCGATATTGCCGCTACGCTTGCCTTTCTCCAGCCGGTCGATGCTGGCCCATTCGCAGACATTATAGCTGTCGGCCGAACCGCAATCGAACATCTGCTCTTTCATCCGCGCCATGACCGGAAATTCGACGCTGTCCTTTTCGCGGTCCGCATAGGTCGCCGAAAAGCGAACGTCGAGCCCGGCTTTATCGAACAATTTTTCCTCGATGCCCACGATGACGGGGAGGTCAAATACCGGATTGTTCGGCGCGATCCTGACGAGCGGCTTGTCCTGGGGCATCGCTATGGTGTCCTTCATCCCGTTAAGGCTCGGCTGTGGATGACAAAGATAACAACTCGCCGGTCGAACCGAAAGTCCTAAAGTTGCAACATCAGTGCTCCGATATTCCCGCGGCCTTGGCAAGGCCCGCATTGATCGCGAGTTCCTCGTTCACGAACTTGTCAAACTCCCCGGCATTCATCGCCATGGGCTGGACGCCGAGTTTGGCGAGCTTTTCGCGGACTGCGGGCGCTTGCAGCGCCTTTTGAATTTCTGCGTTCAACTTGTTGACGATATCACTCGGCGTCTTGGAGGGGGCAAACACGCCGATCCAGAACCGGTAAGCGGAATTCGGATAGCCGGATTCAAGCGTCGTCGGCACGTCGGGAAGCGTAGGCGCGCGTGTCGGGCTACTGACGGCCAGCGGCAGAACCTTGCCGTCCTTGATGAGCGGCAGTGCCGCCAGAACCGGCGCGTAGTAAACATCGACGCGGCCGGTCATGACCTCGAGCATGGCTTCCGGAGCACCCTTGAATGTGATCGCTTGCGCCTGGAATCCGGCGCTCAGACGAAACCGCTCCATCGTCAGGTGAATCGGGCTGCCGACGCCGATCGATCCGAACGTGATGGGCCGGTTTTTTCCGAGCGCGACGAGCTCTTGAACGGTTTTTATGTTTTTCGACGGCGCGATGACCAGGACGGTGGGCAAATTTCCGAGCGGCGCGACCGCGACAAAATCCTTGATCGGATCGTACGGCAGGTCCGCGACCGTGGAAGGTGCGATGATGTGAGCCGAGGAATGAGCCAGAAGCGTGTAGCCATCGGGATCCGCCATGGCGACGGCGCGGGCGGCGATGGTGCCGCTTGCGCCCGGTTTGTTTTCGACAACGATCGGCTGACCGAACTGGGCCGACAATTGTTCGAAAACAATTCTTGGAATGATGTCGGCCGCGCTTCCCGGGCTCAACGGGATGATCGCGCGGATGGGTCTGCTTGGCCACTCATCGGCGCGGCTGCCGGTCATGGACGCGAGGGCGGCGCATACGATTACGAAGACCAGAGCCACTAGGCTGCGCATGTCGCTCCCCTAATAAGTCTGCACCTCGAATACAATTGATCTTACGCTAGGATCGAAGGCTGATCTACATTACTCGTTCAGGCAAGGGTGGCGTTAGGTATGAGCGAAGCCAGCGGCCTGGTGCTGATCGCGGGCGGCGGCCCCGTCGGATTGCTATGCGCCTGGCTGCTTGGCCGGCGCGGTTTGCGCGTGCGCCTGTTCGACAACAATGCAGGACCGCAGGCCGATCCACGCGCCGCGACCACCCATCCGGCGACGCTTGAATTGCTCGCCGAAGATGGACTTGCAGCGGACATGGCGCGGGTCGGACTGGTGGCGCGAATCTTCCAGTTCTGGGACAGGCCGGGCAATGAACTAGTGGCGCAATTCGATCACGCGCTGCTCAAGGACGACACGCGTTATCCGTATGTCGTTCAATGTGAGCAGTTCAAAACCGCCAAGCTGATCCTCGATCGGCTGCACAAATTCCCGCATGTCGAGTTGCTGTTCGGCCACGAGGTTATCGGCGTGACGCAGGCCGAGGGTTCGGTCGCGGTCGAGGTGCGCGGACCTGAGGGAATAAAGACCCATACCGGCAGCTATCTCATCGGCGCCGACGGCGGCCGCAGCGGCGTCCGCAAACGGTGCGACATTCCATTCGAAGGCTTCACATGGCCGGAGCGCTTCATCGTGTTGACGACGCCGTATGATTTTGAGGCTGCACGAGGATATTGCTACCGCAGCTATTTCGCCGACCCCGGCGCCTGGTGCAATTGCTTCAAGGTGTCCGCCGACGGTCCGCCCGGCCTGTGGCGCATGGTGTTCCCCGCCAGGTCCGAGCAATCGGAAGCCGAGATCATGAGCGATGCAGGCGTGCAGGCGCGCATTCAATCATTTTTCCCGTCGCCGCGGCTTTACGACGTTGTGCATCGCAATCTTTACGTGACGCACCAGCGCGTGGCGGAGACTTTCCGCAAAGGCCGCGTGCTGCTGGCCGGCGATGCCGCCCACGTCAACAATCCGATTGGCGGCATGGGCCTCAACGGCGGCATCCAGGATGCGGCCAATCTGACAGGGAAGCTGGCGCAGGTTATGCTCGAGGGAGCGCCCAGCGAATTGCTCGATCTCTACAGCCGCCAGCGCCGCACGGTCGCCGTTGAATTCGTGCAGGAGCAATCGATCGCCAACAAGAAGCGCCTGGAGGCGCGCGATCCGGAAACTCGCCGGCGCAATCTCGGCGAATTGCGGGAGATCGCGGCCGACCCGGCGCGCGCCAGGCAATTCCTGCTGCGCACGTCGATGCTGGCGAGCCAAAAGCGTGCCGCTGCGATGACGCTTGAGAGTGCGCAATGAAACTCGCTGTGCCCGACATGATCTCGAATTCGTACTTTCCGGCGGAGGCCGCGGTCGAACTCGGATTCTTCAGGGAGGAAGGCCTCGACGTCACGCTGGAAATGATTTTTCCGGTCGATAAGGCGTACATGGCGTTGCGTGACGGGGCGGTGGATTTCGTCGGCGGCTCGGCCCATTCGGCGCTCGCCGCGTTTCCACAATGGGACGGCGTGAAGCTGATCTGCGCGCAGGCGCAGGGTATGTACTGGTTTCTGGTCATGCATAAGGATTTTGCCGCCAGGCGCGGCGATGTTGGCGTGGTCAAGGGCAGAAGCATCGGCGCCGCGCCCTGGGTGGAGATGGGACTGCGCCGCCTGTTGATCGCGGCCGGCATCGATCTGCAACGTGACCGCGTAAAGACCGCGCCGGTACCCGGCGTGGTTGGTGCCGGCGTGAATTTCGGCCTCACCGCGGCGAAGGCGCTGGAGGAACGAAAGATTGACGGCTTTTGGGCCAACGGCATGGGCGCCGAAGTGGCGGTTCGCCGCGGCGTCGGCACCGTCGTGCTCGACGTGCGGCGCGGTGACGGGCCGAATGGCTGTTTCGACTACACCATGGCGTCGATCGCGACTACGCAGCGCCTGATCGACAAATCGCCCGAGGTGGCGGCCGCGGCGGTGCGTGCGATCGTCAAGACGCAACACGCACTGAAGAAAAACGTGGCGCGGGCGACCGAGGTCGGCCGCAAGCTGTTTCCGCCGGCGGAAGCCGAACTGATCGTTGAGTTGATCCGCCGCGATCTGCCGTATTACGACGCCGCGATCCCGGAAAGTTTCGTGGCCGGCATGAACCAGTTCGCCCGCGACGTCGGGATACTCAGCGGGAGTGTGCCGTACGAAAAAGTCGCGGCGACCGAGTTCCGCTCACTCTGGACCGGCTGATATCTGCGTCATCGCCTTCTGCGCTTAAGCTCCCCGAAAATCTCGTCGTTGTGCTGGCCGAGCGTGGGCGGGGCTGAATCGATTTGCGGGCCGCCATGCGCAAAGGTGAAGGCCGCGAGCGGCACGCCGAAGCCGCCCTCGATGCCGGGGCCGTCTTCGTGGCGGTGAATGATGCCGCGGCTCTTAAGTTGCGGATCGGCGAGCGCCTCGCCCATGGTGCGCACGCGCGCGGCCGGCACATGGTTGGCCTGCAGGAACTCCTCCCATTCGTCGGCGGTGCGTGTCAGCATGATCTCCTCGAGCACGGCGGTTTCGCGCGCGTGATCGGCATCGCGCTCGTCGTTGCTCTTCTTCATCATGTCGGGCCGCCCCAACAGCTTCCAAAGCCGCGCTTGCTGGCGCAGGTTGCTGGCGCCCAGCATGATCAGCCCGTCCTTGCTGACGAAGGCACCATTGGTTGCGTAGGGATGGCGGTTGCCGTGCGGCTTCGGATGCACGCCGTTGCGCAGGTAGCCGGTGAGATGCGAGCTCATCAGGATCATCGCCACGTCGAGCATCGCCATGTCGATGCGCTGGCCCTTGCCGGTGCGCTCGCGCTGGAACAGCGCGGCCGATAGTGCAAAAGCGCCGGTCATGCCGGTGGCGTAGTCGACCGCCGGCGAGCCGAATTTGATCGGATTGACCTCCTTGGTCCCGGTCATCGCCATGATGCCAGAAGTAGCCTGGATTACATGGTCGTAAGCGGTCTGCGGCCCGCGCGGCCCGTGCTGGCCGAAGGCCGAAAACGACGCATAGATCAGCCGCGGATTGATCGCGGCGAGCGCCTCGTAGCCTAAGCCCAGCGCCTCGAACGCGCCGGGGCGGTAGTTCTCCACGAACACGTCGGCGGTGGCGACCAGCTTCTTCAGGATCTCGCGGTCTTTCTCCTGTTTCAAGTCTAGCGTGATCGAGCGCTTGTTGGAGCCTTGCGTCAGGAACGCCGTGCCCATGTTGCGGCGGTTGAGTTCCTTGTCGGTGCCGGCGCCGCGGCTCTGGTCGGGTTCGTCGGGATGCTCGACCTTGATCACGTCGGCGCCCAGCACCGCCAGTTGATAGGCGGCGAACGGCCCTGCCAGCACATGGGTGATATCGATCACCCGGATTCCCTCGAACGGTCGCGTCATCGCGCTCTCCTGCGGCAGCTCAATACGGGCACCATACGCCAGCTCTGGCGCGCCGGTGAATGTCTGGTGAATGTCTATTGAGTGACGGGTTCGAGCCCTGCGGCTGTGAACAGCGCAACCGCCGCCGGCGTCGTCAAAGTGGCGATGAAGGCCTTGGCGGCCTCGCGATGCTGGCTGGCGGTGGCGACGCCGGCGCAAAACTCGGAGTAGAGCTGCAGTTCCGGCGGAAACGGGCCGACATAATGCGCGCCGGTCACCGGCAGCAGCTCGGGAACCTGCTGGATCGCCATCTCCGCTTGGCCGCGGGCGACCAATTCGGCGACGCGCCCGCTCGGTCCCAGCACGATCTTGTCGCGCATCGCTTCGGCGATGCCGAGGCGATCGAGCAGCTTCTCGAAATAGATGCCGCTGGTGCCTTCGGTGGAGCGTGCCACGGATTTGGCGGCGAGCAGCGCGCGCTTGAACGCTTCGGTCGTAGAAATGTCCGGCTTGGTCGCGCCCTTGCGCACGGAAAGGCCGAGCCCCGAGCGGCCGATGTCGGCGCGCGTCTCGGCCAACATCTTGCCCTGGGCGGCGAGGTCGTCGAACACCGGCCGCGTCACGATGGCGACGTCGAACGAAGCGCCGTTCTCGACCTGGCGCTTGACCGCCTTGGCAGGGTCGTAACCGAACGACAGCCGGCACCCGTTCGCGCGCTCGAACTTGGGGCCGAGTTCGTTCAGCACGTCCAGCGCGGCATGCGTGCTGAGGATTTTGATTTCGGCTGTGGTCACGGGGATCGCCTTGCAGGATGGGATGGTGAGCTTATTTCGTGCGTGCCGGTTCTGCTAGCCTGTCAAAGTGCGACACGTTTCCGGTCGCTAGAGCGCCTCGACGAAGGTCACCATCTTTCGGCGCTGGTCGGGGTCGGGCAGCGGCCCGCGCATGGCGCCGAGATTATCCGTCATGTGCGCCGCATTGCCGGTGCCGGGAATGACGGCGGTAACCCGCGGATCGCCCAGCAGGTACTTAAGGAAGAACTGGGCCCAGCTAGCCGCGAATCCCCGGACCCAATCGGGAATCTCTTTGCCGCGCACGGCTTGGAACAGGCGGGCGCGGCCGAACGGCAGGGCGGTGAGCACGCCAGCTTTGACCTCGGCCGCTAAAGGCAGGATGCGTTTCTCGGCGATGCGGTTGTCGAGCGAATAGTCGATCTGCACGAAGTCGGGCTTCTCACGCCCGAGCACCGCCTCAAGCGCGGCGAAGTCGCTATGAAAGGTCGACGTGATGCCGATATAGCGGCACAGGCCTTTCGCTTTCCACTCTTTGAACTGCGCAAGGGATTGGCGTGGATTGCGCACATTGTGGAGCTGGAGCAGGTCGAGCTTTGCGGTCTTGAGCCGGGCGAGCGAGCGCTTGAGCTCGGTAGCGTCGGGCTGCTCGAGCTTGCTGGCGATGAAGAGTTTGTCGCGCAGCCCGGCGGGCGCGATGGTGTCGCCGAGCACGCTTTCGGCATCGCCATAGGTCGATGCCGTGTCGATCAGACGCCCGCCATTCGCGACCAGCGCTTGCACCACCTCTGCCGCCTTGCGCCGGGTCGTCTCATCGGCGGTGTCGAACACCTGTGCCGTGCCGAGGCCGACCGCCGGCAGGCGCTCGCCGCTGCTCGGGATGGCCCGGACGATGAGTTGCGCGTCGGTTTCTGCGTGCGTAGGCCGGGTTAGCACGGCCGAAGCTGCCAGCACCGTGAATTCTCGCCGCGTTATTTGGATCGCCATTTTACTCTCCCTGCGCCACCGCGGCGCCGAGTCGCTCGGCACGGCGTTCCTGTGTACGTCCCAACGCTGCCGACAGCACAAGCCAGCCGGCCGTCACCGGCAGCGCGCACAGCGCTATTGCGCCAAGCTTCAGCCCCAACCCCTGCAAGCTGTCGAACACCCAGCCATACAACGCATCGGAGCCGCGATAGACCACGACGTCGATCAGGTTCTTAGCTTTGTATTTCTCTTCGCGCGTCACCACGGTGAAGAACACCTGACGTGCCGGGTTCGCGATGGCGAAATTTATCCAACGCTGGACTACCTGAAGGGTCAATACGACGGCCAAGCTCGGTGACACGGCCAGCGCGGCGAAGCCCACGACATAGACCAGCGGCAGCGCACCCGCTGCAACGCCGGTTCCGAAGCGCTTGAGTAGCCAGCCGGTGGCGAAAACTTGCGTCGCCAACGTCAGAAAGCTCACCGCCAGATCGATACCGGCAAATATACGTGTCTGGGCGCCGGCGCCATGCACCGCGGTCGAAACGATGTGGGCCTGTTCGAAATAAACGATCGTGGCGCCAAACGACAGCAGGCTGACCCACGCGCCGACGCCGAGCAGATAGGGCGACTGGATCATCTCGACCAGCGCCGCGAAGGCGCCGCCGCCGATCCTTGGCGGTTCGGCTTCCGGTGCTCCCGTTTGCGCCATGGCCGCGTGCTCGAGCCGGTAGACGCAAAATACCGCCGCTTCGAGCAACACGATCGTGGCGATCAGCAGATTGGTCGGCCCCAGCGGCACCGACAGGGCGATCGTAATGACCGGCCCGAGCAGTGCGCCCGCTGTGCCGCCGGCGCCGATGAAGCCGAACAGCCGCTTGCCTTGCTCGGCGTCGAACAGGTCGGCCATGAACGACCAGAAGACGGCGACCGCGAATAGGTTGAACACGCTGACCCAGACAAAGAATACGCGCGCGACGATCGCGGTCTCAACACCAAGCGTCAGCAGCAGCCAGAACAGCGCTAGATTGGCGGCGAAAAAGTGATAGACGATGGGAATGAATCGCGCGCGCGTTAGTTTCGCCACCAGCGCACCGTAGAGCGGCTGCGCGACGAGCAGCGTCACGAAGGTAGCGGTGAACAGCCACGGCAGGTTTTTGACGCCGCCGGCAATGCCCATTTGGTCGCGCACGGGCCGCACCACGTAATAGCTGGCGAGCAGAGTGAAGAAATAGGCGAAGGACCACAGCGCGGCCGCGCGCTCCTGCGGCGTTGCCGGCATTATCCGCCCGATCCAGCGCTGCAGTACGTTCACGGCGTCAGGTTCAGTTTCTGCTTCAGCTCGGCCGCACTCACCGGCTGGCCGTAGCCCGGGTTGCCGCGCTGAAACCGCTTCGCGTCCGCTAGCTTGCCGACCACCACCGGGTCAAAGCCTGCATCGCGCACCAATCCGCTCGCGACCCGCACTGCCTCCGGATCGTCGCCGGCAATCGGCACGGCCATCTTGGGATCGGGACGGTTCGCCTCTTTCGCGAATGTCATATAGGAGATCGTGTTAAAAGCGCGCACCACCCGCGTGCCGGGCAGATATTTCTGCGAGGTGACGCCGATGCCGTCGCGCTCGACCTCCTCGGCGACCGCGCCGTCGCGCGCGGCAACGGCGTTGCAGGCATCCAGCACGACCTTGCCCTTGAGCGCTGCGGCATAGTCGCGGCCGATCTGCGGCAACGCGCCATAAGGCACGGCAATGAAGACGGCGTCTCCGAACGCGATCGCTTTGTCGACAGGGCCTGCCTGAGCGAGGGGACCAAGGGCCGCGACCATGTCCTTCAACTCCTCGGGATGACGCGACGAGAACATCACCGGATGCCCGGCCTTGACCCATAACCCGCCAATCGTGCCCCCGATGTGACCGGAGCCGATGATGCCGATGCGCAACTTATTGCCGCCGCTCGGCTGGGCGAGCGACCGCGCCGGCAAAAGCGCTGTGCTGAGAACCAGCGCGCCACACGCGCCGAGCAGTGCCCGGCGCTCGCGGTCGACAGAGTCATGCTTGGGCATCCGTAAGCCTCCCACGTTGACGTTTTTTCGTGTTGCTACCGAGGTTACCGCGATCTTGGGGCGCAACAACGTCCGACACACATCACGGTTGCGTGAGAAACTGCGCGTTCACCGCGGCAGTGTGTAGACGAACACCGCGCCCTTGCCGAGCCCGCCGTGCAGGCAAATGAAACGGACTTGGTCTGGTTCGCCTCCGGCCTGATAGACGGCCTTGCCGTGATAGACAGTCGAGACGAATTGCGTGCCGACTTTGTCGGCGAACTTGTCCTCTTCGACGTCGGCGCGAACGATTTCGAGTTTTTTAAACGCCGCGTTCTCCTGCTTGAACTTTTTCGCGGCGAGCTTCTCGCAATCGCGCAGGCCGTCTTCGGTCGATTTCTGCGCCAGCGCCGGCACAGCGGCGAGCGAGCATAAGGCCGCGACCAGTGCGAGCTTCACGCCCACGGCCGCGCCGCCTTGGCCTTGTCCTCGTAGCTCGCGATCTTGGCGCTCTTCTGCTTGGTCAGCCCGATATCATCGAGGCCATTGAGCATGCAGTGCTTGCGAAACGAATCGATCTCGAACTTGACCACGCCGCCGTCGGGGCCGTGGATTTCCTGTTTCTCCAGATCAATGCTGAGCGTGGCATTGGCGCCGCGCTCGGCGTCGTCGAACAGTTTCTCCAGGTCCTCGGGGCTGACGCGGATCGGCAGCACGCCGTTCTTGAAGCAGTTGTTGTAGAAAATATCGCCGAACGAAGTGGAGATCACGCAGCGGATGCCGAAATCCATTAACGCCCAGGGAGCGTGCTCGCGGCTGGAGCCGCAGCCGAAATTGTCGCCGGCGACTAGGATCTTGGATTTGCGATAGGCTGGCTTGTTGAGCACGAAATCGGGGTTTTCGCTGCCGTCGTCCTTGTAGCGCATCTCGAAGAACAGGCCTTTGCCGAGCCCGGTGCGCTTGATGGTCTTCAGGTATTGCTTGGGGATGACCATGTCGGTGTCGACATTGATCATCTTCAGGGGCGCGGCGACGCCTTCCAAAGTGGTGAATTTGTCCATCTCAATAAGTCCTTGCGGGAAACACTCGCGCAGCCGTGCCATTACTTTTGCGGGCATAGCGCGCGCAGGTCAAGGTCGAGTTAAGGCAATTTCAGGGGGCCGCCTCGCGTTTGAAGCTGGTCTCGCGAATGACCTGGCAAACCTGCACGGAATAATCCTGGTAATAGATTTCACGCGCTTTGCACTGCGCGTCACGATGTTCCGGCTGCATCCGCCAGGCGCGCTGCGCTTCCTCCGACTCGAATTCGACGATGGTGACGCGCTCGCCGTCTTCGGCGAAAAAGCCCTTGTGCGAGATGTAGCCGGGCATGTCCGAAGCGAGTTCGACCATGCGATCGACGAGGCTCACATATTCCTCGCGCACGCCCGGCATCAAACGGGAACGGAAAACGGTGACGATCATGCGGCCGGCCTTTCGGGTTGCCGAATCCTGCTACTATCCCACCGAAGGCGCCGGCCGATCAAATGCATGTTTTCGATTGGACTCATGCAGCCGGCTGTTCGCGGCGGCGAAGAACCTAGCTTGGCTTGCTCGGGCGGCCCTTTTCGTTGCGCGGGATCGACGCCAGTTCGGTGACCCACGGCCGCGCCGAGCGGAACCAGTTTTGCTGGCGCGGGACGAGCTGATCGCGTTGGCTTAACGTGCCGGTGCGGATCATGTAGGCGTCCGGATTGGCGCCGGGCGAGGTCGAATAGATCGGCGTGCCGCATCGCGGGCAGAAGGCCTGCAGCCGATGATTGCCGCTATCGGCCGTAGTCTTGAGGTAGAGCGTCGGCTCGCCGCTCAGCAGTTTGAAAGTCTTGCCGATCGCGCGGATGCTGGTGCGGAACGCCGTACCCGAGCCGTTCTGGCAGTCGGTGCAGTGGCAGATCGAAACATTCTGCGGATCGGCTTCGGCTTCGAAGCTGAGGTAGCCGCATTGGCATCGGCCATCGATTTTCATGAATGCTACTCCTTTCAATCGGCGCTCGCCTCGATCGCTTCCATGTCCGCGTCCGAGAGTCCGAAATGATGGCCAATCTCGTGCACCAACACATGGGTGACGATGGCGCTTAAGGTGTCCTCGTTCTCGGCCCAGTAGTCGAGGATCGGGCGGCGGTAGAGCCAGATCATGTTGGGTAACTGTTCTGGAACACTGGGCGACTGAAACGGCAGACCAACACCTTGAAAGAGGCCGAGTAAGTTGAATTCCGTCTCGACGTTCATCACCTCTAAGACTTCCTCGGTCGGAAAATCGGCCACCTGGATGATGAGATTGGCGCATAGCCCGCGGAAATGCTCGGGCAAGCGGGCATAAGCGTCCGCCGCCAAGACCTCGATTTCGCCCAGCGAAGGCGCCATCATCCCGCGCCAGGCCAAGGGATCGTCAAATTGGCCTTTCATACCAACGTTCTAGGGCAGGACGCCGCGACAACCAAGCGGTTGACGACGCGGCCGGAAAGCGCGACCGTTTACCATTGTGGCGTGGCGGGTAGGGGCTTGGACGATGCCGAAGAACTGGACGTTCTTTGCTGTTCTGGCGGTGATGTTCGGCTTGATCGCCGGAATGTCGCTGCCCGCTTCGGCTGAGGTTTCCGGAGCTTCCCCGTCCAGTCATGAATTGGCGGCGCAGTCGCGCCCGCGCATCACCATCCAACCGCGGCGGATCCGTCCCGGCCCCAACGCCAAGCGTTATTGCCGCTCGTGGCTGGCAAAAGAATACCGCGTCAGCGGGCCAGTGATCGTGCCGCAGATGCACTGCTGGTGGGAATAGCCATCACGTACGGAACTTTCAACGCTACAGCTTCTTGGCCTGGGGGCATTGGAGGTTATCCATGTCGAAGCTCGTGAAGTTCTTCGCAATCGCGGCCCTGATTGCTGGCGCATTCGCCATGACGCGCGATCCCGCCGCGGCGCAACATCATGGTGGCCATGGCGGAGGCGGCCATTGGGGTGGCGGCGGCGGGCATTGGGGTGGTGGCGGTGGCCATTGGGGTGGTCGTGGATGGGGCGGTGGCTGGGGACCCGGCTTCGTCTTGGGCTTTGGCCCGGGTTGGGGCTGGGGCGGCTATCCCTATTCGTATTATGGCGACTACTACGGCGCCCCGCGTTGCGGCTGGGTGCCCGTGCGCCGCTGGCGCAATCACCACTGGGTCCTGCGCCGCGCCTGGCGCTGCTGGTGACACCACTGAAATAAAAAGAGGCCCGCCGTGTTTGGCGGGCCTTTTGATTCTTGAATGTTGTCGCCGCGCTACTTCCACTCTCGCACGTCGACGAAGTGGCCGGCGATTGCCGCGGCCGCCGCCATGGCGGGCGACACCAAGTGTGTACGTCCCTTGTAGCCCTGGCGGCCTTCGAAGTTGCGGTTCGAGGTGGAAGCGCAGCGCTCGCCCGGCTTGAGCTTGTCGGGGTTCATGGCGAGGCACATCGAGCAGCCCGGCTCGCGCCAGTCGAAGCCGGCCGCCTTGAAGATCTTGTCAAGCCCTTCGGCTTCCGCTTGCTCCTTCACGAGGCCGGAGCCGGGGACGATCATCGCATAGACATTGGCGTTCACGGTCTTGCCGGCAGTGACGCTCGCGACTTCGCGCAAGTCCTCGATGCGCGCATTGGTGCATGAGCCGATGAAGACGCGGTCGAGCTTGATGTCGGTGATCTTTTCGCCGCCCGCGAGCCCCATGTAGCCGAGCGAACGTTCGGCGGCGATGCGTTTCTTTTCATCTTGAATCTCCCCCGGCACCGGCACGCGGCCGGTGATAGAGACGACCTGCTCGGGGCTGGTGCCCCAGGTCACCAGTGGCGGCAGCTTGGCGGCATCGAGCCTGATCTCGCGGTCGAAATGCGCGCCCTCGTCGGAGGAGAGCGTCTCCCAGTAGCGCATGGCCTCGTCCCAGGCCTTGCCCTTGGGTGCTTTCGGCTTGTCCTTGAGATAGGCGTAGGCCTTTTCGTCGGGCGCGATGAAGCCAGCCTTGGCGCCGCCTTCCACCGACATGTTGCAAATGGTCATGCGCCCTTCCATTGAGATGGCGCGCACCGCTTCGCCGGCATACTCCAACGCATAGCCGGTGCCGCCGGCAGTGCCGATCTCGCCGATGATGGCGAGGATGATGTCCTTAGCCGTCACGCCCGGCGGCAGTTTGCCGTCGACCACCGCGCGCATGTTTTTCGATTTTGTTTGGATCAGCGTCTGCGTCGCCAGCACATGCTCGACTTCCGAGGTGCCGATGCCGTATGCGAGCGCGCCGAAGGCGCCGTGCGTGGCGGTATGGCTGTCGCCGCACACGATGGTTGTGCCGGGCAGTGTGAAACCCTGTTCGGGACCGATGATGTGGACGATGCCTTGGCGCCGGTCGAACTCGTTGAAATATTCGATGCCGAAGTCCTTGGCGTTCCGTGCCATGACCGCGATCTGCTCGGCGCTTTCCGGATCGGGATTGGGTTTCGTGCGGTCGGAGGTCGGCACGTTGTGGTCGACCACGGCCAGCGTCTTGTCCGGCGCATGCACCTTGCGCCCCGCCGTGCGCAGACCCTCGAAGGCCTGCGGGCTCGTCACCTCATGCACCAGATGGCGGTCGATATAGATCAGGCAGGTTCCATCCGGCTGTTCGTCCACTAGATGGTCGTCCCAGATCTTGTCGTAGAGGGTGCGCGGTTTCGCCATCGTCTCTCACTCTCCGTTACAGGGTCATGCGCTATCTAGCGCCGCCAAGCCTCAAGAAAAAGGGGCCGAACGGCGGCCCCTTCCTACATCATCGCATGGCCGCGATTATTCCTTGGCGGCGGCCTCGGCTGCTTCCGGCCCGCCGGTCGCCTGCGCCTCGATGCGTGCCTTCTTGCCGCGCAACCCGCGCAGGTAATAGAGCTTGGCGCGGCGCACCTTGCCGCGGCGCACGACTTTGATCGAGTCGATCATCGGCGAATAGAGTGGGAAAACGCGCTCGACGCCTTCGCCGTAAGAAATCTTGCGCACGGTGAAGTTCTCGTTGATCCCGCCGCCCGAGCGGCCGATGCACACGCCCTCGTAGGCCTGGATGCGGCTCTTGTCGCCTTCCACCACCTTGACGTTGACCAGCACGGTGTCGCCCGGCGCGAAGTCGGGAATGTCCTTGCCGGCTGAGAGTTTCTCGACCTGCTCTTTTTCGATCTGCTGAATGATATTCATGGCTTATCTCTCCGTCGGCAGCGCCAGCAACCGGCGCGCGGTCTTGTCTGGTCTGAATGGGTTGGGCGAGCTTCTACGATAAAGCTTGCGCCTTGTCACCCTGGCGTTTTAGGCCCGCTTTTAGGCTTTTTACGGGCCTGGTAGGCCGCCCAGAGGTCGGGACGGCGTGCGGCGGTCAGCCGTTCGGCCTCGGAACGCCGCCATTGCGCGATCTTGCCGTGATCGCCGGATAGCAGCACCTCCGGGATCGGCTCGCCCTCGAACACCGGAGGCCGGGTGTATTGTGGGTATTCAAGCAGCCCGTCGGCGAAGCTCTCCTCCGCGATCGAGGCCTCCTTGCCCAAGACTCCGGGCAACAGCCGTACGCAGGCATCGAGCAGGGCGATCGCCGCCGGCTCTCCGCCTGAGAGCACGAAATCGCCGAGCGAGACTTCCTCGAGTTTGCGGGCCCTGATCAGCCGCTCGTCGACGCCTTCGAACCGGCCGCAGACGATTACGACGCCGAGGCCGGCGGCCAGCATGGCGGCCCGCCGTTGCGTCAACGGTGTGCCGCGTGGGCTCATCAGCAGGTGCGGTCGCTGGTCGTGCGGAACGGTGTCGAGCGCGCGCGCCAGCACGTCCGCCTTCATCACCATGCCGGGCCCGCCGCCAGCCGGCGTATCGTCGACGGTGCGGTGCTTGTCGCTAGCGGCGTTGCGGATGTCGTGGGTGTCGAGCGACCAGAGGCCGCAGGCCAGCGCCTTGCCCGCGAGGCTGATGCCGAGCGGACCGGGAAACATTTCCGGAAAAATCGTTAATATGCTCGCGCGCCACATGATTGTTACTCGGTTACGGCCGGCGGCACGATAACGATGCGTCCCACTTTCAGATCAATCGTCGGCACCGTCGTCTCATTGAACGGCAGCAGCAGCGGCTCGCCGCCGGCGGCGGGTTCGATCTCGATGAGATCGCCGGCGCCGAAATTATGAATCGCAACGACGGTGCCGAGCGCGGCGCCATTTTCGCTGATCGCCGCAAGGCCGACGAGATCGGCGTGATAGAACGTGTCGGCCTCCTCGATCGGTGGCAGGCGCTCGCGCGGCACGAATAGATCGATGTTGCGCAATTTCTCCGCCGCGTTGCGGTCGCCGACCCCGGCGATGCGCGCGACCAGATGATCCTTGGCCGGCCGCGCCGCTTCGATCTCGAAGCATCGCGCGCCGTCCGCGGTTTCCAGCGGGCCGTAATGCGCGACCGCCATTGGGTCCTCGGTGAACGACCACAACTTCACCTCGCCGCGAATGCCGTGCGCGGCACCGATGCGAGCGACGCGGATGCGGTCTGTCACGGCGCGTTAGCGAAACGTCAGCTCGCCGCCGGCGCTTCGGCCGCCTTGGCCTTATCCGCCGCGGCCTTGTCCATGGCGGCCTTGGCGGTGGCCGCGGTCTTGGCTGCCGCGTCTCCGGCCTCCTTGGCCTTGGTGGCTTCCTCTTCCTTGGCCTTGCGTTCCTTGCGCGGAACCGCCTTTTCCGGATTGTTACGCATTTCCCGCTTCACGATGCCGGCGGCATCGAGGAAGCGTGTCACGCGGTCGGACGGTTGCGCGCCCTTCTTCATCCAGGCCTGCACCTTTTCGAGATCGAGTTTGAGCCGCTCGGTCTTTTCCTTCGGCAGCAGCGGATTGAAATAGCCGAGCCGCTCGATGAAGCGGCCGTCGCGCGGCGAGCGCGAGTCGGCGACGACGATGTGATAGACCGGCCGCTTCTTAGTTCCAGCGCGGGCCATGCGGATGACGAGAGACATTTCAAGTTCCTTTCCTATACATTAATCACTTCTTCTTTCCGAGACCGGGCAGACCGCCCGGCAATCCAGGAAACTTTCCACCCAGACCCGGCAAACCGGGCGTGCCGGGAAAATTCGGCGGCAGGCCAGGCATGCCGGGCGGCAGCTGCGCGCCGGGCGGCATGTTCTTCGCCATCTCCGCCATCTGCTCGGGCGACGGCATGGAAGAGCCGAAGCCCATCGCTTGCGCAAGCCCGGCGAGCGGGCCGCGCTTGCCGCTGCCCATCATCTTCATCATGTCGGCCATGCCGCGGTGCATTTTCAGAAGCTTGTTGATCGCCTCCGGCGTCGTGCCGGAGCCGGCGGCGATGCGCTTCTTGCGGCTGGCTTTGAGAATGTCCGGGTTGCGCCGCTCCTGCGGCGTCATCGAGTCGATGATCGCCATCTGCCGCTTCACCAACTTGTCGTCGAGACCGGCGGCGGCGATCTGGTTTTTCATCTTGGCCACGCCGGGCATCATGCCGAGCAGGCCGCTCATGCCGCCCATCGATTGCATCTGGGTGAGCTGTTCGCGCAAATCGCCGAGATCGAATTTGCCCTTGCGCATCTTC
Source organism: uncultured Alphaproteobacteria bacterium (assembly GCA_963709855.1). Classification (GTDB taxonomy): domain Bacteria; phylum Pseudomonadota; class Alphaproteobacteria; order Rhizobiales; family Xanthobacteraceae; genus Pseudolabrys. Next base: position 57,580 of record CAVPXX010000021.1, read on the forward strand.
TCGGCCGCGCGCATCGCCTTCTCGGCGTCGATATTGGCGGCGGCTTTCTCCACCAGCGCGACGATATCGCCCATGCCGAGAATGCGGCCGGCGATGCGCGCCGGGTCGAATTCCTCAAGGGCGTCCAATTTTTCGCCGGTGCCGATCAGCTTGATCGGCTTCGCCGTCACCGCGCGCATGGAAAGCGCGGCGCCGCCACGGCCATCGCCGTCGACGCGGGTAAGAACGATGCCGGTCAGGCCCACGCGGTCGTCGAAAGCGCGCGCGAGATTGACCGCGTCCTGGCCGGTGAGTGCATCGGCGACCAGCAACACCTCGTGCGGATTGGCGGCGCGCTTGACCTCGGTCGCCTCGCTCATCATGGCGTCATCGAGCGTGGTGCGGCCGGCGGTATCGAGCAGCACCACGTCGTAGCCGCCGAGGCGGGCGGCTTCTAGCGCGCGCTTGGCGATTTGCGGAGGCTGCTGGCCTTCGACCACCGGCAATGTGTCGATGCCCGCCTCGCGGCCGAGCACGGCGAGCTGCTCCATCGCCGCCGGCCGGCGCACGTCGAGCGAAGCCATCAGCACTTTGCGCTTCTGCCGGTCGGTGAGGCGGCGCGCAACTTTCGCGGTGGTGGTGGTTTTGCCCGAGCCCTGCAGGCCGACCATCATGATAGCGACCGGCGGCGCGGCGTTGAGATCAATGCCCTGGCTGTCGGCGCCCAGCGTGGCGACCAGCTGGTCGTGCACGATCTTGACGACCATCTGGCCGGGGGTGACCGATTTCATCACCTCGACGCCGACCGCCTGCTTCTTGATGTTGTCGGTGAAGGCGCGCGCCACGTCGAGCGCGACGTCGGCTTCAAGCAACGCGCGGCGTACCTCGCGCAGCGCTGCATCGACGTCGGCCTCGCTGAGCGCGCCGCGACGGGTGAGGCGGTCGAGAATGCCGCCAAGCTTTTCCGACAGTGAATCGAACATCGGTCTACAAACACCTCTGCGCCCGAGGGCGCATTGCGCTGTCGGGCGGTGGCCTCCGGCCTCTCAAGGACCGGGCGGCGGAATTGGTATTTCACGTCTTATCGAAAGACGCGCGGAACCTAGGGTTGGGGCGTCTTCAAGTCAAGGCGCGGGGTTTACGAGGTTAATTCGTAGCTGACCGTGACCACGGCCCGCAGCGTCTGCTCGCCGGGGGCGATCGCTGGCGCCGTGCCTGCGCGCATCGGCTGGTACAGGCGCGGCGGCGGAGCCGAGCCCTCCTCCGAAATCGCCATGACGCGGCCGACTTTCATACCGGCGGCATTGGCATAGAGCTCGGCCTTACGGCGGGCGTCGGCGATGGCCGCGGTGCGGGCCTGGTCGAGCAGCTTGGCCTGCTCCGACACAACGAATTCAATGCCCGACATCTCGTTGGCGCCGGCCGCGATCGCGCGATCGAGCACGGCGGACAATCTGCCAATGTCGCGGATCTTGATCGTGACTTGGTTGCTCACCTGGAAGCCGACTAGCCGCGCTGCGCCGGTCTGTTTCGGATCGTATTGCGGCTGCAGCGACAACGAGGTGGTTTGGATATCGCGGTCGGCGACGCCGCTCTCCTTGATCGCCGCCAGCACGACGGTCATCTCCTTAGCGTTGGCATCGCTGGCCACCCGCGCGGTCTTGGCCTGGCTGGAAACGCCGAGGCGGATCACCGCGTTATCGGGCGCCGCCGCGACCTTCCCCTCGCCAGTAACCGTCACCAGCTTATCGAGTCTCTCGGCGGCGTGCGCTGGGAAGGGCGCCGGCGTCGCGGCGGCGATCAGGAGAACGCAGCACAGAACACGCGATATCGACATCGTCATCTCACCATCATTTCACTGGAACGAAAACGTTGACCACCAGATGTTCCGCGTCGGTCTTTACCGGATCGGTTGCATACTCCTCGATGAACAGGTCTTTGGCCTCGAGATGCTTGTCGTCAAGATAATTGGTAATCGCCTCGTACGTCGAGTCCATGGCATCGTAGGAGCCGCGGTGAACGAATTTGAGCGCTTTGCCGGGCGGCGTCTGGCCGATGGCGATATCGCCTTTCGGGGGATTTTCCGGTGCGACCGCGATTGGCACTGCGGCCTTGAACGAGAAGCCGGCATCGTCGGTCTCGGTGTAGATGGTCATGGTCGCGCCGGCTGGCTTGATGCCCTGCTTGTCGAGATACTCGTCGAGCGACTTGAAGGCGTCGACCAGCGTATCGAAGGCGGCGTCCCATTTGCTGTGGCCCTTTAGGTAAACGATGGTCCGCTCCGGCAGCGTTACTTCCTCGCCGAAGGCATCGCCCGGTTGCAGCGGCGCCGGCGCATCCAATCCATTCGGCGCGGCGCGTTGCGCCGGCGCCGGGCTCGCGGTGAAAGCGAACGCCAATGCGAGCAAGATCGGCACCGCAATGCGCATGCACGACATCATCAGGGTTCTCCGTCCTCTAGGCGCGGCGATCCCGGCAATTCGCGGCATGCTATCATACGCCTCTGGCCAATCGGCGTTTATTCGCCATATAAACCGGGCGAAAGGCGGGCAAAGGCCCGGTCCTGGCCGAATTCATAGGCGATGATTTGGGTGCGCTCGCCAACCAATCCTTCGTGAAGATGAACGGCATCGGCAACGAGATCGTCGTGGTCGATCTGCGCGCGCGCGGCGGTGCCATTGCGCCGGAGGAGGTGCGCGCGGCGGCAGCGCCGCAAGGCGCGCCCTATGACCAGCTGATGGCGCTCTATCCGCCGCGCACGCCCGGCACCGACGCCTTCATCCGCATCTACAACAACGACGGCTCGGAAGCCGGCGCCTGTGGCAACGGCATGCGCTGCGTCGCCGACCTGGTATCGAAGGAGAGCGGTAAGACCGCGCTCACCTTCGAAACCACCGCTGGTATTCTCAATTGCTGGAAGGGCGCCGACGGCATGTTCACGGTGGATATGGGGCCGCCCCGTTTCAAATGGAACGAGATTCCGCTTAGCGAAGAATTTCGCGATACCCGCGCCATCGAATTGCAGATCGGCCCGATCGACAAGCCGATGCTACATTCGCCCGCGGTGGTGAACATGGGCAATCCACATGCAATCTTTTGGGTTGACGACGTGAATCTCTACGACCTGCACAAGTTTGGGCCACTGCTGGAAAATCATCCGATCTTTCCCGAACGCGCCAACATCACACTAGCACATATCGTATCGCGCGATCACATCATCATCCGCACGTGGGAGCGCGGCGCCGGCTTGACGCGCGCCTGTGGCTCGGCGGCCTGCGCCGCCGCGGTCGCCGCCGCGCGGCTTAAGCGCACCAACCGCAAGGTGAAGGTGACGCTGCCGGGCGGCGACCTCGCCATCGACTGGCGGGAGAGCGACGATCACGTTCTGATGACCGGGCCGGTGCAATTCGAATTCGCGGGCAAGTTCGATCCCGCATTGTTCGGCAAGGCGGGCGTCGCATGAGCATCGACGTCGTCACCTTCGGTTGCCGGCTCAACATCACCGAGTCGGAAGTGATCCGGCGCGCGGCGGATGAGTCCGGAATCGAGGATGCAGCGCTCGTGAATACCTGCGCCGTGACGGCGGAAGCAGTGCGGCAAGCACGGCAGAATATTCGGCGCATCAAGCGCGAACGGCCGGACGCGCGCATTATTGTCACCGGCTGCGCGGCGCAGACCGAGCCGGGCATATTCGCGTCGATGCCCGAGGTCGATCGCGTCATCGGCAACGAGGAAAAGCTCGACCCGCGAGCATGGGCCGATGACAGCCAGCGCATCGCCGTCGGCGACATCATGGCGGTGAAACGGCACGCGGTGCACACGGTCGACAGCATCGAGGGGCGTACGCGCGCATTCCTGCAGGTGCAGAACGGCTGCGACCATCGCTGCACATTCTGCATTATTCCGTTTGGACGCGGCAATTCGCGCTCGCTGCCGGTCGACGAGGCGGTGGCGCAGGCGCGCCGGCTCGCCGCGCGCGGCCATCGCGAGCTGGTGCTCACCGGCGTCGATATCACCGGCTACGGCGTGGATCTCGCCGGCGCGCCGCGACTCGGCGCGCTGGTTAAGCGCATTCTGAAAGAGGTGCCCGAGCTGGCGCGGCTGCGGCTCTCCTCGATCGACTCGGTGGAAGCTGATGGCGATCTGCTCGACGCGATTGCGAACGAGCCGCGGCTGATGCCGCATTTGCATCTGTCGTTGCAGGCTGGTGACGATCTCATCCTCAAGCGCATGAAGCGGCGCCATACACGCGAGCAAGCGATCGCGTTCTGCCATCAGGTGCGTAAACTGCGGCCAGATGTGGTTTTCGGCGCCGATATCATCGCCGGTTTTCCGACCGAGACCGAAGATATGTTCGCGCGCGCGCTCGATCTGGTGGACGAATGCCGGTTGACCCAATTGCACGTCTTTCCGTTCTCGCCGCGGCCCGGCACGCCGGCCGCGCGCATGCCGCAGCTCAACCGCGATATCGTCAAGCAACGCGCCCGCGCCCTGCGCGAAAAGGGAGAAGCGGCGCTCACGCGTCATCTCGACGCGCAAGTCGGCAGCCGGCGCTTGGTGTTGACCGAACGCGGCGGCGTCGGTCACACGGAACAATTCACCGCGGTGCGGCTTACGGCGCCAATAGCGCCCGGTGCTATTCTCGATCTCACGATGATAGGGCACGACGGCCGCCAACTGCTGGCAGCATAAGGGGAACGGAACATGGGCGCGAGCGAGCATCTGATAAAGACCATGGCGCAGCTTGAAGCGCTCTACGGCGAAAAAATGCCGGCTGCCGTCATCAAGGAGATCGACCACATCAACGGCAGCTACCGCAAATTGATTGAAGCGGCGCCGTTCGTGGCGGTGGCGACCAGCGGGCCGGAGGGACTCGACTGTTCGCCCAAGGGCGACGCGCGTGGCTTTGTGCGCATTCTCGACGACAAGACGCTCGCGATTCCCGACCGACCGGGCAACAACCGCATCGACGGTTTCCGCAACATCATGCGCGATCCGCGCATCGCGTTGCTGTTTCTGATTCCCGGCGTGGGCGAAACCTTGCGCGTGAATGGGCGCGCCGCGATTTCGATCGATCCCGAGCTGATGCAAAGCTTTGCGGTCAACGGCAAGCTGCCGCGCTGTGTGCTCATCGTTCATATCGAGAGCATTTATTTCCATTGCTCGAAGGCGATCGTGCGCTCGAAGCTGTGGGACGCGGAGACCAAGATCGACCGCAAGAGCCTGCCGAGCACCGGCACCATCGTGGCGGAGCTCAGCCAAGGCAAGCTCGGCGGTGAAGCCTACGATCGCGCAATGCCGGAGCGAATCAAGGCGCAACTCTATTAGAGTTTTTCCTTGTGCATGATGTTGTCCGAAAACCGGTTCCCACTTTTCGGGATCATGCGCTTGACTTACCTTTCCAGCCGCACGCCGTTAGCGCCTCGCGCATATGTTGCGGCACGGGCGCCACGACTTTCACCGGCGGCTTGTTCTTGGAAATCGGCACCACGATCTCGCGCGAATGCAAGTGCAGCGGCGGCCCGCCCACACGTGGCGCGCGGCCGTAGATGTTGTCGCCCAAAATAGGCCAGCCCATCTTGGCGCAATGCACGCGCAACTGATGAGTCCGCCCGGTCAGCGGCTCGAGCGCGAGCCAAGTGAGGCCCGGCCCGCGCCCTAGCACCTTCCAGGTCGTTTCCGCCGGTGCTCCATGCGGGTCGGGTTTCATCCACCAGCCGCGCGTCTCGTCCAGCTTGCCGAGCGGAAAGTCGATGCGGCCTTCCGCGTCGCTGGGCGAGCCCTCGACCACCGCCCAATAGGTCTTGCCGATCTTGCCCTGCTTGAACAGCTTGCCGAGCAGCGCGAGCGCTTTGCGATGGCGGCCGAGCACCAGGCAGCCGGAGGTGTCCTTGTCGAGGCGGTGCGCCAGCGCGGGCGCGCGTGGCAGGCCGAAGCGTAACACGTCGAAGTGGTCCTCCAGGCTCTCGCCGCCCTTCGGCCCGCGATGCACGGCGAAGCCGGCCAGCTTGTCGATCACCAGCATCAGGCCGTCACGGTAGAGCAGACGGGCGAGCATCTCGTCCGGGGTCATGGTCACTGTCCAAGATTTGCCGAAACGGCTATCACGGGCGCGCCATGAACGACAGCACACAAAGCGGAAGCTGGTGGAAGCGCCTGAGCGGTGGGCTCAAGCGCACCTCCTCGTCACTCGGCGAAGCGATCGCCAGCCTGTCGAAGCGGAGGCTCGATGCCGCCGCGGTGGAGGAACTGGAACACGAACTAATCCGCGCCGATTTGGGGCCCGAATTCGCGCAGCGTATCGCCGATGTGTTCAGCGAAACCCGCTTCCACGAGGGAGCGCCGCTCGAAGAAGTGAAGGCGGCACTCGCCGGCGAGATCGAGAACGTGCTCAGTCCCGTGGCGAAGCCGCTCGTAGTGACGACGCGACCATTCATCATCCTGGTTGCCGGAGTCAATGGTTCCGGCAAGACCACTACTATCGGCAAGCTTGCAGCGAGATTTCGCGCCGAGGGCAAAAGCGTGATGCTGGTGGCGGGAGATACCTTCCGCGCCGCCGCCATCGATCAGCTCAAGATCTGGGCCACGCGCACCGGCGCGAGCGTGATGGCGCGCGAACCGGGCGCCGACGCCGCGGGCCTGGCGTTCGACGCACTCGCCGCCGCCAAGGCGCAAGGCATCGATATCGTTCTGGTCGATACCGCGGGCCGACTGCAGAACCGCGCCGAACTGATGAGCGAGTTAGAAAAGATGGTGCGCGTGATGCGCAAAGTGGAACCGACCGCGCCGCACGCCGTGCTGCTGGTACTTGATGCCACTGTGGGCCAGAACGCGCTCAATCAGGTCGATATCTTCGGCAAGGTCGCGGGCGTCACCGGTCTGGTGATGACCAAACTCGACGGCACCGCGCGCGGCGGCATCCTAGTGGCCATTGCGGCAAGGTTCGGCCTGCCGGTGCATTTCATCGGCGTCGGCGAGGGCGTGGATGATCTTGCGCCTTTCACCGCGCGCGATTTCGCGCGTGCCATAGTTGGGCTGGATTCCTGAAACAGAAAAACATGGCCGAAAAGAAGGCGCTCAATCCGGTCCTCAAACTCGTGCTCGACATCGGGCCGCTGGTGCTGTTTTTCGCCGCCAATTCGCGCTTCGGCATTTTTGTCGCGAGCGGCGTCTTCATGGCGGCGGTGGTGATCGCGCTCGCGGTGTCCTACGCGATGACACGGCACATCGCGATCATGCCGGTGGTCACCGCGGTCATCGTGCTGGTATTTGGCGGGCTGACGCTGGTACTGCACGACGAGCTGTTCATCAAGCTCAAACCGACCATTATCTATGTTCTGTTTGGCGGGACGTTGCTTGCCGGTCTTGCGTTCGATAAACCATTCCTGAGCATTCTATTCGATCAGATGTTCCATCTCACCGAGCAAGGCTGGCGCAAGCTCACCTGGCGCTGGGCGCTGTTTTTCTTCGCGCTCGCCATCGCGAACGAAATCGTCTGGCGCACGCAGACCACCGATTTCTGGGTGAGCTTCAAATTATTCGGCGTGGTGCCGCTGACGCTCCTGTTCGGCGCGCTGCAAATGCCGCTGATCAACAAATACAGCGTGGAACGCAAATCCTAGCGTGCTGCCGTCTTCGCCGCCGCGTTGGCGATTTCCGGCTCCAGCGCGCCAGCAAGATTTTCGGCGGTGACGGGGCCGACCAGCTTGTAGGCGATGGTGCCGTCGCGCCCGATCAAATAGGTCTCCGGCACGCCATAGACGCCCCAATCGATCGAGGTGCGGCCGCTGGCATCGACGCCGACGGCGACGAACGGATTGCCATAGCGATTGAGGAAGCGCCGCGCATTGTCGGTCGGATCCTTGTAATTGATCCCAACGAGCTTGATCCTCTTGTCCTTCGCCAATTTCTCCAGGAACGGCACCTCGTCGGCGCAGGGGACGCACCAAGAAGCCCAGACATTGACCAGCGTCACCTCTCCCGGGAACGCCGCATTGGAGAGGCCCGGCACTGGCTTGCCGGCGCGATCGAGCCCGGCCAGCGGCGGCAGATCGGTCTTGGGCGCGGGATGGCCGATCAATGCGGACGGCAGACGCGAGGGATCGCCGCTCCAGAGCCGGATCAGGAACAGCGCCGCCAGCGCGAGAAAGACAACGAGAGGCAGCAGTACCAGAACGTTGCGCCGCTTCCTGTCGGGACTCTCGCTCGTCGCCGTGCTCATCGGTCGTCCTTGCGCTGCGAGCGCCGCGTCACGCCGCGCTCCTCGAGATCGCCGAGAATACGCCGCTGCGCCGAATAATCGAGAACGACCCAGGCGACCAGAGCGGCGACCACGAAAACCGTCACCGCATAAGCGGCGACAATGAAATCGGCATGCGGCCCGAGATTCATGATCGCGCCTCCGCTACTTCTTGTGCCTGAATGATCCGCATGCTGCGCACGCGCCGGCGCAGGATTTCGTTACGCATGGCGGCGAGATGCAGCGCGAAGAACAAAAGCGTGAATGCCACGGCCATGATCAGCAGCGGCCACAGGATGGAAGGATCGATAGCCGAGCCGCTCATGCGAAGGATCGACGCCGGCTGATGCAGCGTGTTCCACCAGTCGACCGAGAACTTGATGATCGGAATATTGACCGCGCCGACCAGCGTGAGCACCGCGGCCGCGCGCGAGCCGCGGCCCGGATCCTCGGCGGTCCAATAGAGCGCGAGCACGCCGAGATAGAGCAGGAACAGCACCAGCACCGAGGTGAGCCGCGCGTCCCAGACCCAATAGGTGCCCCAGGTCGGGCGGCCCCAGAGCGAGCCGGTGATCAGACAAATAAAGGTGAACGCGGCGCCGATCGGTGCGGCCGCCTTGCCCGCCACGTCCGCCAGCGGATGCCGCCATACCAGCGTACCGAGCGCGGCGACGCTCATCATGCCCCAGCCCATCATGCTGAGCCAGGCCGCCGGCACGTGCAGGAACATGATCTTGACGGTGGCGCCCTGCTGATAGTCGTCGGGCGCGTTCATGGCGCGCGCGAGCCCGAACGCGAACAGCACAATCGTCACCGCCGCCAGCCAGGGCAGCACACGGTTGACCAGCGCCAGGAAGCGCGACGGATTGGCGAGATCGATTACAGCCATCGGCAGCCTTTTAATCAGACGCGCCGGCACGGGCAATGGCGGCCGGCGGCAAAGATATGCCCGTTTAAGGGCCCGATTGGTTTGATTTGCATCATGCCGCCGACCCCCCGCCGATAAACCGCTCATTCCAGGCCGTGGCGAAGTGCGGCCGCGGCGGCAAGAGGCCCCAGCACCAGGCTCGCCAAGGATAACGCGCAAAGAATGGTGAAAGGTGGGCCGAACGGCGCGGGTCCGACAATGGCGGCATTGGCCGCGGCGACGCCGAAAATCAGTACCGGGATCGTGAGCGGCAGTACCAATACCGCCAGCAGCAGACCGCCGCGCCGCAACGCCACCGAAAGCGCGGCGCCGATCAGCCCGATGAAGGTGAGCGCGGGGGTGCCGGCGAGCAATGTCAACGCCACGGTTCCCATGGCGCGTAGTTCGACGTTGAGCATGAGGCCGAGCACCGGGCTGATCACGACCAGTGGCAGTGCCGTGGTCACCCAATGCGCGATGGCCTTCGCCGCTACCGCCAATTCGAGCGGCATACGGCCCATCATCAAGAGGTCGAGAGACCCGTCGTCATGGTCGGTGGCGAACAGCCGGTCGAGCGCGAGCAGGCTTGCCAGCAAGGCACCGAGCCACAGGATCGCAGGGCCGATGCGCGCCAGCAAAGCGAGGTCGGGACCGAGCGCGAACGGCATCATGGTGACCACGATCAGGAAGAACAGCGCGCCCATCAGCGCGCCGCCGCCGACGCGAACGCTCAGCCGCATATCGCGGACAATGAGGGCGGTGAACGCGCTCATAGCTGGCCTATTTTCAGTTCGCGGGCGCGTTCGAGGCCTATCGGTCCATGTGCGGCGGCCACGATCATGCCGCCGCCGGCGAGATGGCTGCGCATCAGATCGGCGAGCCTATTTTGCGACGGAACGTCGAGCGCCGAGGTCGGCTCGTCCAGCAGCCAGAGCGGCCGCGGTATGGCGACCAGCCGCGCGATCGACAGCCGACGCCGCTGCCCCGCCGATAGATAGGCCCCCGGCAAGTTGGCGAGCGGCGCGAGATCGACCGCTTGTAGCGCGGGGTCGATGGCGCGCTCGGCGGCGCCGAGATAGCGCGCCCAGAATTGCAGGTTTTCGGCGACCGTCAGCGACGGCTTCACAGCGTCCTGGTGGCCGACGTACTGCGACTGCTCGGCGATCGAGGCCTCCGGCTCGCCGCCCTCGAGCGCTAGCCGGCCGGCGGCCACGTGCACCAGCCCGGCGATCATGCGCAGCAGCGAGGATTTGCCGGCGCCGTTTCGCCCAGTCACCACTAGAGCCTCGCCGCCGGACAGGCTGAAATTGAGGCCGGCAAACACCTCGCGCCCGCCCCGGCTGCAAGCCAGATTATCGGCTTTGAGCTGCATCAGGCGCGCTTTAGCCTGCCCGCGGCGGTCGGGAAAGCCATGCCGGCCGCGGAATACCCCGATATTCTGCGCATTTTTTGGGAAGTTCCCTCGTTAATATAGCGTCCAGCGCAAAAAGACCTTATAAGCCCGCCGTTATCGCGTTAACTTAGTCGAATTCGGGCGCAAGTCTCCCGGGCGAGAAAAGTCTTGTCTTGCCAAGAGCTTAGACCGAACCAGCGCCAACGTTCCGGCCGGGAATGGAAACCTCCGACATGACTTCGCTCGACAGTTTTAGATGCTGCAAGACCCTCCAGGTTGGTAGCAAAACTTACGCCTATTTCAGCCTTCCGACCGCCGAGAGAAACGGGCTAAAGGGAATTTCCCGCCTGCCGTTCTCGATGAAGGTGCTGTTGGAAAACCTGCTGCGCAACGAAGACGGGCGCACGGTAACCAAGGACGACATCAAGGCTTTCGCCGAATGGCTCAAGACCAAGACGTCGGATCACGAATTCGCGTTCCGCCCAACACGCGTGCTGATGCAGGATTTCACCGGCGTGCCGGCGGTGGTCGATCTCGCCGCCATGCGCGACGCCATGAAGGAGCTCGGCGGCGATCCCAAGAAGATCAATCCGCAGGTGCCGGTCGACCTCGTCATCGATCACTCGGTGGCGGTGACCTTCTTTGGCAACAATACCGCGTTCAAGAAGAACGTCGAGGAGGAATACCGGCAGAATCAGGAACGCTACAAATTCCTGAAATGGGCGCAACGCTCGTTCGACAATTTCAGCGTGGTGCCGCCCGGCACCGGCATCTGCCACCAGGTCAATCTCGAATACCTGTCGCGTGTCGTCTGGAGCCGCAAGGACAAGGTCAAGGTCGACGGCAAGCCCGCCACCATGGACGTTGCCTATCCCGACACCGTGGTCGGCACCGACTCGCACACCACCATGGTGAACGGTCTGTCGGTGCTCGGCTGGGGCGTCGGCGGCATCGAGGCGGAAGCCGCCATGCTCGGCCAGCCGCTGTCGATGGTGCTGCCCGAGGTGATCGGATTCAAGCTAGCTGGCAAGCTCAAGGAAGGCGTCACCGCCACCGACCTCGTGCTCACCGTCACCGAAATACTGCGCAAGCGCGGCGTGGTCGGCAAGTTCGTCGAATTCTTCGGGCCCGGCCTTACGCATCTCACGATCGCCGACCGCGCCACGCTCGGCAACATGGCGCCGGAATACGGCGCCACTTGCGGATTCTCGCCCATCGACGACGACACCATCCGCTACATGAAGGACACCGCCCGGCCATCCGAGCTGATTGCGCTGGCACAAGCCTACGCAAAAGCGCAGGGCATGTTTCGCGTGAAGACCACGCCCGACCCGATGTTCACGGACGTGCTCAAGCTCGATCTCGGTTCGGTCGAGCCCTCGCTCGCCGGCCCCAAGCGCCCGCAGGACCGCGTGGCGCTGAAGGACGTAAAAACCGGCTTCGCCCATTCGATGGACAAGGAATTCGGCAAGAGCGCGGAGGCGAAGAAACGTGTGCCGGTTCCCGGCAAGGACTACGAAATCGGCCATGGCGACGTGGTGATCGCGGCGATCACATCCTGCACCAATACGTCCAATCCGAACGTGATGGTCGGCGCCGGCCTGCTCGCCCGCAAGGCCGCGGCCAAAGGCCTGACGGCGAAGCCCTGGGTGAAGACCTCGCTGGCGCCCGGCTCGCAAGTGGTGGGCGAATATCTCGAAAAGTCCGGCCTGCAGAAGGATCTCGACAAGCTTGGCTTCAACCTGGTCGGTTTCGGCTGCACCACCTGTATCGGCAATTCCGGCCCGCTACCGCCGGAAAATTCCCAGGCGATCAACGACGGCGACCTGGTGGCTGCCGCGGTACTCTCGGGCAACCGCAATTTCGAAGGCCGTGTGAACGCCGACGTGCGCGCCAACTATCTCGCCTCGCCGCCGCTGGTGGTCGCCTATTCCATCGCCGGCTCGATGAATGTCGACATGGCGAAAGAGCCGCTCGGCGTGGATCAGAAAGGCAAGAAGGTCTTCCTGAAGGACATTTGGCCGTCGAACAAGGAAATCGGCGAATACGTGAGCAAGAACATCACGCGGCAGATCTTCGCCAAGAAATACGCCGACGTGTTCAAGGGCGACAGCAATTGGCGCAAGATCGCGGTCAAGGGCGGACTGACCTATGCGTGGGACGATCGCTCGACCTACGTGCAGAACCCGCCTTACTTCGAAGGCATGGATAAGCGCCAGCGACCGATCGAGGACATCGTCGACGCTCGTGTCCTCGGGCTATTCCTCGAACTCGATCACCACCGACCACATCTCTCCAGCGGGATCGATCAAGGAAGCAAGCCCGGCCGGCGAGTATTTGCGCGATCACCAAGTCCGTCCGAAGGATTTCAACCAATATGGCACGCGCCGTGGCAATCATCAGGTCATGATGCGCGGCACCTTCGCCAACATTCGAATTAAGAACCAGATGGTGCCGGGCGTCGAAGGCGGCTTCACCATCCACTACCCATCGAAACAGAAGATGACGATGTACGATGCAGCGATGAAGTATAAAGCCGACAACGTTCCGCTCATCATCTTCGCCGGCAAGGAATACGGCACAGGCTCCTCGCGCGACTGGGCCGCCAAGGGCACGGTTCTGCTCGGCGTCCGCGCCGTCATCACTCAGTCGTTCGAGCGTATCCATCGCTCCAACCTGATCGGAATGGGTGTGATGCCGCTGGTATTTGAGGAGGGGACGTCCTGGCAGTCGCTGGGCATGAAGGGCGACGAGCAGGTCACCATTCGCGGCCTGCATGGCGAACTTAAACCCCGCCAACGGCTGATCGCCGAGATTGTCGCCGGCAACGGCACGCTCAAGCGCGTGCCGCTGATCTGCCGCATCGATACTCTGGATGAGCTGGATTACTTCAAGAACGGGGGAATCCTGCAGTACGTGCTGCGCCATTTGGCCAGCTAACCGGCGATTTGGCCACCACCTCGCCAGCGAAATCCGCTCACCGCGAATTGAGTGGCGGGTGATCGGCGAGGCGTTTTATATGGTGCTGCGCCGGGCAGGGGGATTGTGGGATCGGCATGAACTATCGCCACATCGCCTTTGCCGGTGCATTGATTTGCACCGCCTCGATAATGTCATCGCTCGCTAGCGCGGGCGAGCCACGCGCGGTCATCGAATTGTTTACCAGCCAGGGCTGTTCGTCCTGTCCGCCCGCCGACAAGCTTCTCGGGGAGCTGTCGCGTGATCCGACGCTGGTAACCATGAGCCTGCCCGTCGACTACTGGGACTATCTGGGCTGGAAGGACACGCTCGCTCTGCATGGCCATTCCAACCGCGAGCGGGCGTATGCCGATACGCGCGGCGACCGCGAGGTCTACACGCCGCAAGTCGTGGTCAACGGCATCGTGCATGTGCTGGGCAGCGACAAGGCAGCGATCGAACAAGCGATCGCGCAGACGCGCCAGAACGCGGCGCCATTGACGCTGCCGGTGACGCTGATTGTGGCGGACGGCAAAGTGTCAGTGAATGTCCCAGCTGCCAACGGCGAGCACGGCAGTGCAGAAGTCTGGCTTTGCCCGATCACAGGCAACGCGCAGGTCGTGATCGAACGCGGCGAGAACCGCGGCCACACGCTCGCCTACACTAACGTGGTGCGCCGCTGGGTGAAGCTCGGCGAATGGAATGGCAAGGCGGAAACCTTCAGCGTGCCAGTGGCCAGTCTTCCCAATGCCGATTTTTCCATTCAGGACATCGATCGCGTGGCGGTGGTCGTGCAAAGCGGCGTCGCCGCCAAGCCGGGCCTGATGCTCGGCGCTGCCACGGCTAGCCTGCACTAGCTTCGCAATATCATCCGACTAAAAAAATACGGGCCGGCGACTAGCCGACCCTAAGGCTTAGGGGATTGAACCGTATGCTGAATTCAACTTGGCCCGGTCGGCTGAGCCCCGGGGGGCTGGGGGGCTGAGGAATCCGGTGCTCGAACCGGACCGGGCCTTTGAGGCAACGCTGGCGTTATCCCAAGTCAGCGTGACCAGCGATTGACCGAAATAGGGCGTTATTGTGGGGGCGATTAACGAGTTCGTGATCGGTAAACCGCGATTTTGCCCGTTTCCATGTCGTTTATTGCCGAAATGAGGCTCTTGCCGTGGGCGCTGCCCGGCGCGATCATCAGGCCAACAAAAGGAGGCGCCGCATGACGTTTGGTTCCGGCGAAATCGATCCCAGCCAGTCCCTCGGGGGCGGATCCCCGGCGCGCAGTGCACCCGCCCCCGTGAATCAGGTCACCTTCAGCCGCCGAGAGCTCAAGCGCATCCTCGATCTTTACGGCCGCAAGGTCGCCGCCGGTGAATGGCGCGATTATGCGATCGACTTCCTGAAAGACCGCGCGGTGTTTTCGGTGTTTCGCCGCGCATCGGAAGTCCCGATCTATCGGATTGAAAAAAGTCCCAAGCTGGCGCGCCGCCAAGGCATCTATAGCGTAATTTCGGCGACCGGCTTGATCGTGCGCCGCGGCCACGAACTCGACCGCGTGCTGCGCTCGATCGACGTGTCGCTGTCGCTGGTGGTGAATTAATATCACCCGCGTGCACCGGATGCGGCGCAGCACGAAGCGCAGCGGAGTGGTGCGCCGCTGATCCGGGGCCATTCAAATCTCTGAATTTATCAAGGTCCCGAGTCTGCAACGCATCGCTACATGCTGCGCTGCGCCCGGGACATGAGGTCATGGATTTGTCCCGGCACCATCGCCAAGCGCGCGCTGCATCAGCACGGTGTCGAGCCAGCGGCCGTGCTTGAAGCCAACATTTTCCAGAGTGCCCGCGTGATGGAATCCGGCGGCTCGGTGCAGGCCGATCGAAGCCGCCTGATTGGAGTCCCCGATCACCGCGATCATCTGCCGGAAGCCGCGCGCCGTCGCTGCTTCCACCAGTGCATTGAGCAGCGCTAAACCGACGCCGCGGTGGTGCATGTCGGGCGCGACGTAGACCAAATCTTCGACGGTCTTGTGATAGGCCGGTCGCTCCCGATAGAGCGCGGCATAGGCATAGCCCGCGAGCCGGCCATCGGCCTCGGCGGCAAGATAGGGAAATCGGCCTTCCAGCAGCTTGGACATGCGCCGTACCATCTCCGTCTCATCCGGCGGCGTGAGCTCGAATGACGCCGTGCCGTGCTCGACGGCGTGCGCATAGATGCGGGTAATGGCCGGAATATCGGAGGATTTGGCGGGACGGATGGCGAGCGTCATAGGTCGTCGACGTTATCAAAACGAAAACGCCCCGGCACTAGGCCGGGGCGCGCATTGCAATCCTTTTGCTGGGCCTTATCGGCGGTCGCCCATGAAGCGCAGCAGGAACAGGAACAGGTTGATGAAATCGAGATAGAGCGTCAGTGCGCCCATCACCGCCTTGCGGCCGGCAATGGTGCCGTCGTCGCTCACGTCATACATTTCCTTGATCCGCTGGGTGTCCCAGGCGGTGAGGCCAGCGAAGATCAACACGCCGATCGCCGAGATAGCGAAGTCGAGCCCGGTGCTCTTTAGGAAGATGTTCACGATCATTGCCAGGATGAGCCCGAACAGCCCCATGACCAGGAACGAGCCGACCGGCGATAGATCGCGCTGCGTGGTGTAGCCATACAGGCTCAATGCACCGAACGATGCCGCCGAGATGAAGAACGTGCGCGTGATCGAGGTGCCGGTATAGGCGAGAAACACCGACGACAGCATCAATCCGAGCAATCCGGCGTAGAGCATGAACAAGGCTAATGCCGTGCTCGCTTGCAGCCGGTTGATGCGGAAGCTCATGAAGAACACGATGCCGAGCGTGCCGAGGAACAGCACGATCGTCAGCGGGCCGCCGAAAATTGCCTGCCCGAACGGCGTCAGGCTGGTGATGCGGCCGGCAGCATCGGTCACCACCGCGGCGTTGTAGGTAATCCAGGCGACGACGCCGGTCAGAGCGACGCCGGCGGCCATGTAATTGTAGACGCGGATCATGTAGGCGCGCAGGCCTGCATCGATCGCGGTCGCGCGCGCGCCGCCGAAGCCGCGGGCAGCTACGTTACGGTCAAAGTCCGACATCGAAGTTCCCTCTCTTTGTCCCGGCTCGTTGCCGGTCATGTCAGGCGCGTCGGCGGTAGCCGTCGCGTTCGTGAACTGAATTTAGTGTGGGTTAAGCCTTTACGCCAGATATGGCCCGATCATGGCCTGGCAGCATTGCCGATCGTTAATAGTCCTGTAGCCCCATTATAGGCGAAAAGACGCCGGTAGCGCAGGGGGTCTGCTACCGCGCGTCGGAATGTCGCGAAATCTACAGATTTCTCAATAGCGGGGCGGGTTTCTGGCCCAATGCCGTGAACGTGCCGATCAGCCCCAATGCCACGGTCACTACAACCGCAGTCAGCGCCGCCGCCAGGGCGGGTAACGGCAGCCAGGCGAATGATAAGTGCATCAGGTCGGCCACGATCAGCCAGCCGGCGAGGGACCCGCTCAGCACGCCGAGCAGGGCGGTGGCTGCCCCGAGCAGCAAGTACTCGATGGTATAGGCGGCGAGCAATCGCAGCCGGGTGGCCCCGAGTGTCTTCAGGATCACCGCGTCATAGACCCGGTGACGGTGGCCGGCGGCGAGTGCGCCGCCCAGCACCAGGGCCGCCACCAGCAACGTGAGCGCGCTGGCGCCGCGGATCGCCAGCACCAAATTGGCGACGATGGCGCCGATCGCTTCCAGCGCGTCCTTCACCCGCACGGCAGTAACCATGGGAAACTCATCGGCGATCGCGCGCACGATAGCGCCCTCCTGTGCCGGCGTGCCGCCATCGGAATAAGTGAGGGTGGCGAGATGGGTATGCGGGGCGCCGTCGAAGGCGTGCGGCGAGAACACCATCACGAAATTGATGCCGAGGCTCTCCCAGTCGACGGTGCGCATGTTGGCGATGCGGGTGGTGATGTTGCGGCCAAGCACATTGACGGTGACCGGGTCGCCGAGCTTGAGGCCGAGGCCGTCGGCGATCTTCTTCTCGAACGAGAGCAACGGCGGTCCGGCGTAATCCGCCCCCCACCAGTTGCCCTCGACCAGCCGCGAGCCGGACGGGACATCGCCCGCATAAGTGATACCGCGGTCGCTTTGCAGCACCCAGGCGGCGCCCTCTTTCGGCTTGAGGTTTTCGGCCGGGATGCCGTTGGCGGAGACGATACGTCCGCGCAGCATCGGCACTTCCTCGAGCTTCGCTCCCGGCGCCTGCGCACGCACGAAGGCGTCGAAGCGTTCGGCCTGGTCGGCCGGAATATCGAGGAAATAGAACGACGGCGCCTTGGCCGGCAGCTCGTTGGAGAACTGTCGCCGCAAGTTGCCGTCGATCTCGATCACCGTGACCAGCAACGCGATGCCCAAGCCCAATGAGAGCACGATGGTCGGCGTCAGCGCGCCCGGCCGATGGATATTGGCGATGGCCATGCGCAGCACGGTCGAGCGGGCGCGTGGCGCGCCGCGGGCCGCCAGCATTAGCAAGCCGGCGACCAGCCGCAGCGTAACGAATACACCGGCGGCGACGCCGACATAAGTAATTGCGACGCGCCGATCGTAAGCCAGCACAACCGCCAGCACGACTAAGGCGACCACGGCAGCGGCGGTGAGGGCGATATAGATCTTGCGCGGCCACCGCGGCTGCGGCGCCACGGCGTCGCGGAATAAGGCACCCACCGGCACGTCATGGGCGCGGCCGAGCGGCCAGAGCGCGAAGGCGAGCGCCGTCATCAGCCCGTAGACCAGCGCCAGCACCAACTCGGCCGGATGCACGGCCGGCTCGATCGGCAGCGGAATGATCGCGCCGAAGATCCACGAAATCAGGAACGGCAGGATCGCGCCCAGCACCATGCCGCTGGCGCCGCCGACAGCTGCCAGCAGCAGCACCTGCGTTAGATAGACCGCGAACACGCGCTTTCCGCTAGCGCCGAGTGCCTTCATGGTGGCGATGGTCTCGCGCCGGCGGTCGAGATGACTTTTCACCGCATTGCCGACACCGACGCCGCCGACCAGAAGCGCCGTCAGGCCGACGATGGTGAGAAACTGGGTGAAGCGCTCCACATTACGCTCGAGCTGCGGCGAGGCGTTCGTGCGGTTGCGGATATCCCAGCCGGCTTCGGGAAATTGTGCGCGCGCTTGCCCTGTTATTTTTTTCGCCACGCCATCGGTGGCGTCGCTCTGCGGTAGCCGCAGCCGATAGTGCCAGCGCACGAGACTGCCGGGTTGGAGCAGGCCGGTGGCGCGCAAAGCGTCCTGGCTCACAAGCAATCGTGGCCCAAAGCCAATGCCGCCGGCCAGCTTGTCCGGCTCGCTCGTCAGCGTGGCGCGGATTTCTATCGTGGCGTTGCCGATGGTGAGCCGTGCGCTCGGCTTGATGCCGAGCCGCGTCAGCAGGATCGGATCGGCGGCGGCGCCGAATGCGCCGTCGTGCTGCGCGAGCGCGTCGGCGAGCGCGCCGGGCGGATCGAGCACCGCCTGTCCAAACAGCGGATAGGCGCCGTCCACAGCTTTCATCTCGACCAGCGTCGCTTTGCCGTCGGCGGTGCGTGCCATCGCCCGCATGGTGGCGGCGCCCGAAACCTTGCCGTGATGCTCGAGGAACGCCCGCTCGTCTGGCGTCACCTCATGTTGAATCAGCGTAAAAGACAAATCGCCGCCGAGGATAACCTGACCTTGGCGCGCCAGTCCGTCAGCCAGACTGGCGGCTAGCGAGCCGACGCCGGCGATCGCCATGCAGCCGAGCGCGATACACGTGATGAACACGTAGAAGCCGCGCAAGCCGCCGCGCAGTTCGCGAACTGCGAAACGCAGCGGCAGCCAGCCGCTCGCAGCAGGCGCGCCAATGGCGACGGTACTCATGTCCTTACGCCGTCGATGCGGCCGGAGCGGAGCCGCACGATCCGTCCGCAGCGAGAAGCAAGCGCAGAATCGTGCGTCACCAGCACCAGCGTGGAGCTGCGCTTGGCATGGCCCGCGAACAAAAGATCAATGATTTGATTGCCGGTATCCTCGTCGAGGTTTCCGGTCGGCTCGTCGGCAACCACGATGGCTGGATTGGGCGCCAGCGCGCGCGCGATCGCCACGCGCTGCTGCTCGCCGCCGGAAAGCTCCGCCGGATAGTGATGTAGCCGCTCGCCAAGACCTACGCCGAGCAGTTCGCTGCGCGCGTGTTCCTGTGCGTCGGCGATGCCGGCCAGCTCCAGCGGCACCGCTACGTTTTCGAGCGCGGTCATGGTCGGGATCAGGTGGAACGACTGGAACACGATTCCCACGTGACGCCCGCGGAAGCGCGCCAAGGCGTCCTCATTGAGCGCGTTCAAGTCCTCGCCGGCGATCCTGACAGACCCGGCATCAGCCTGCTCCAACCCCGCCATCACCATAAGCAGCGTGGATTTGCCCGACCCGGACGGCCCGACCAGGCCGATTGCCTCGCCGCTGCCTATATTCAAGTCGATATCTTTGAGGATATGAACGCGGGCCGCCCCCTGCCCGAGCGAGAGATTGACACCGGCAAGCGCAATGGCCGGCCCCGCCTGGGAAGATGCTTTCATGTGGTTCCGCCGTTCACGACCCCGCACATATGGGGGAAAAACCGGCCGGGTCCAGCGCCTTGCGGCGTTAGTGCTGGTTTGCGCGCTGTCGGGCGGCGCCCGGGCGGCCGATGATCGGCCCATTAAGATCGTTGTCCTCGGCAACTCGCTGAGCGCCGGTTTAGGGCTGCCGGCGGACGCCGCTTTTCCCGCCAAGCTGGCGCAGGCGCTGACGGCCAAAGGCATCGCGGCAAACGTCGTCAATGCCGGGGTATCAGGCGATACCGCCTCCGGTGGGCTCGGCCGCCTGGACTGGTCGGTTCCGGAGGGAACCGAGGCGGTGATCGTCGAGCTCGGCGCTAACGACGCATTGCGCGGGCTCGACCCGAAACTGACCAAGACCGCGCTCGAGGGCATCCTCACCAAACTCGATGGCCGCCACATCGCCGTCCTGCTCGCCGGCATGCAGGCGCCCCGCAACATGGGGCCCGATTATGTGCGCTCCTTCGATGCCATTTACCCCGCGCTTGCCTCGACGCATCGGCTCGTCTTTTATCCATTCTTCCTCGATGGGGTGGCCACCGATCCCAAGCTGAACCAGGGCGATGCCCTGCACCCGAATGCCGCCGGCGTTGATACGATTGTGGCGCGCATCCTGCCGCGGGTCGAGGAGCTGATCGTGCGTGCGCGTGCGGCGCGCGGATCGTAATCTGGAAGACGCTAAAATGCCGCGTCTCTTCACCGGTGTCGAAATCCCCGCCGACATTGGACGGGCTCTCGGCATGCTGCGCGGCGGATTGCCGGGCGCGCGCTGGATCGATCCGGAGAATTATCACCTGACGCTGCGGTTCATCGGGGACGTGGACGACATGGTCGCCCAGGAGGTCGCCTTGATGCTCGGCCGCGTCAAGCGCGACGCGTTCGACCTTTACCTGGAGGGGCTGATGTCGTTCGGCGGCCGCAAGCCGCGCGCGGTGGTTGCATCGGTTGCGCAGGCGCAAGCCTTGCTCGACGTGCAGGCCGAGCACGAACGCCTGATGCAGCGCATCGGATTGGAGCCGGAGGGTCGCAAATACAAGCCGCACGTGACGGTAGCGCGCTTGCGGGATTCATCGAGCCACGCGGTCGCCGAGTATCTGTCGGCGCGCGGCTATTTCCGCACCACAGCGTTCCACGTCTCGCGTTTCGTGCTGTTTTCGTCGCGCGCTTCGGTCGGCGGCGGCCCGTACGTGGTCGAGGCGAGCTATCCGCTCGACTAAATTGACGGCGCCGGCCGAAACAGACGCGACTGCACCTCGAAGATCGCGCTCGCGATGCCATAGCTGTCGGCCATGGCCTCGCGGACCAGCGAGAGCGCCGTCGAGTGCGGCGGATCGACTGCGCCGGTCACACTGCCGAAATCGAACGAAAACTCGGCATCGAACTTGCGTGCGAGTTGCTGCATGCGCTGATTTTCGGCGAGGCAATCCATGCGCAGCGATTTGATGCCGCGATTGCGCGCGGAGAGCAGCGTGCGCTCGAGCAGTCCGGTTCCCACGCCGTGGCTCTGCCACGGCTGCTCGATGCTAAAAGCGGCTTCCGCCTCATGCGAGAAGAACGATCCATTCTGCCGCAGTTCGGCGGCGCCGCGCAGCACGCCGTCGACGAAGAAGCCGTGCACCACGACGCCGAGCCCTTTGGCTGTCGCCGCATGGCGGGCGATGATCTCGTCCGACACCGCGCCGGAAAAGCGCCGATGGCGGCTTTCGCGGTCGAGACGGAGCAGGTGGTCGCGATAGACGTCGGTTTCGCCGATCCACAATTTGCGGATGGTTCCACCGTCGGGCAAAAGCTCGTGCATGTCGGGTCTCCTAACTTTCATGTCGCCCTGCATCATCGTGTTCTCCCGCTGGCGCCGGCCGAGGCCCAGCGAATCGCCTGCCCTAACCTATATGGTGCAATGCAGCAGAAAGACGACAGATTTCAGCACCGTGGGACCCAATTCTGCAAAAAATGCATAACTAACAAGATATTAGCTATATTTTGTGCACTAAATGCTGCGATGAAATTGCAGCAATTCCCGGAGCGCAGGGCGGGCCTTCATTTTCCGCATTTATGCTCGATTTACAGACGCCGCAGATCACCCTAGGTCTCGCGTCGAGCCGCGCCCAACCTGCAAGGCTCTCCGGCGACGCTCCGCTCGCCCGGTCCGCAACGTCTTAAGCCCTCATGCCCGACACCTTCAGTACGCGTTACGCGACGCTCATCGCCGCCGGAGAAATTGAGGCCGATCCCGGCCAGGCGATGCTGGCGGCGCAGCTGACGGCGCTCGCGCACCGCCTCGATCAGCGCCGGCTGGCGCGAAAATCATCCTCGCTCGGCTGGCTATTCGGTAAGCGTGAACATGCTGGCCCGTCGCTGAAAGGGCTTTACGTTCACGGCGAGGTCGGCCGTGGCAAGACCATGCTAATGGATCTGTTCTTCGCGACTAGCGTGGTGAAGCGCAAGCGGCGCGTCCATTTCCATGAGTTCATGGCCGACGTGCACGAGCGCGTTCACGTCTATCGGCAGGACATCAAAAACGGCGCGCTGTCCGAACACGATCCGATCCAGCGCGCCGCAGCGGCCATCGCCGAGGAAACCTGGCTACTGTGTTTCGACGAATTTCACGTCACTGATATCGCTGACGCCATGATCCTCGGCCGCCTGTTCACGCGGTTGTTCGAACTCGGCATTGTGGTAGTGGCGACGTCCAATCTGGCTCCCGGCGAGCTGTACAAGGACGGGCTCAATCGCGGGCTATTTCTGCCTTTCCTCGCGCTGCTGCAACGGCATTGCGAGATCGTTCGGCTGGATGCGCGCATCGATTTCCGGCTCGAAAAGCTCACAGGCATGGCGACCTGGCATGTGCCGGCCAATGCGAAGGCTTCCGCAGCGCTCGATGATGCCTGGCGGCGTCTTACCGGCGAACACGCCGGCGCGCCGCATGAACTGGTCGTGAAGGGCCATATTGTGCGGGTGCCGAAGGCGGCGATGGGAGTCGCCCGCTTTTCATTCGACGATCTCTGCGCACAGCCGCTGGCAGCCGCCGACTATCTCAAGATCGCGCACGAATTCCACACCGTCGTGCTCGACCGTATTCCGATCATGGATCACGCGCGCCGCAACGAGGCCAAGCGCTTCATCATCCTGATCGACACGCTCTATGACCACGCGGTAAAGCTGCTGGCCTCCGCGCAGGCGCAACCGGATGAGCTTTACATCGCTACCGAAGGCTACGAAGCGAACGAATTCAAGCGCACCGCCTCGCGCCTAATCGAGATGCGTTCGCAATCTTATCTCGGCCTGCCGCACGGTCCGCACCAGGCGCAAGGCCTCGATTGGTCGGACAAGATCGTGGAGACGTGATGCATCAAATTGCTCTGGACTCGGGGCAGCAGGTTTGCTGGTATAATGTATACACTCGCGGTTTAGGTACAGGACCGTATTGCTGCAATACAGCAAACTCGATATGCCACGCTTGGCCGCGTCCTGCGGTTTCAGCAATTCGAGAGTCTTCCCATCATGGCGCGTAATAAAATTGCGTTGATCGGTGCCGGCCAGATCGGCGGCACGCTCGCCCACCTCATCGGCCTCAAACAACTCGGCGACGTCGTGATGTTCGACGTCATGGAAGGCATCCCGCAAGGCAAGGCGCTCGACATCGCCGAATCCTCACCGGTCAACGATTTCGACGCCAAGTTTACCGGCACCAACAGCTACGACGCGATCGAAGGCGCCGATGTCTGCATCATCACCGCCGGCGTGCCGCGCAAACCGGGCATGAGCCGCGACGATCTGCTCGATATCAATCTCAAGGTGATGGGACAGGTCGGCTCCGGCATCAAGAAATACGCGCCCAACGCCTTCGTGATCTGCATCACCAACCCGCTCGACGCCATGGTGTGGGCGCTGCAGAAATCCTGCGGTCTGCCGCAGCAGAAGGTGGTCGGCATGGCCGGCGTGCTCGACTCAGCGCGCTTCCGCTATTTCCTCGCCGACGAATTCAACGTCTCGGTGGAAGACGTCACCGCTTTCGTTCTCGGCGGCCATGGCGACACCATGGTGCCGCTCATTCGTTATTCGGCGGTGGCCGGCATTCCGGTGCCCGATCTGGTGAAGATGGGCTGGACCACGCAGGCGCACGTCGACGAAATCGTCAAGCGCACCGCTAATGGCGGCGCTGAGATCGTCAACCTGCTCAAGACCGGCTCGGCTTTCTACGCACCGGCGGCTTCCGCGATCGCAATGGCGGAAAGCTATCTGCTCGACAAGAAGCGCGTGTTGCCTTGCGCCGCTTGGCTCAACGGCGAATACGGCGTCAAGGATCTCTATGTCGGTGTGCCGGTGGTGATCGGCGCCAAAGGCGTCGAGCGCATCGTGGAAATCGAACTCAACAGCGCTGAGCGCGGCATGTTCGAGAAATCGGTGGCCTCGGTGCAGGGCCTGGTCGAGGCCTGCAAGAAGATCGCCCCCACGCTCGCCAACTAGGACATCCCGGCCACCGCCGGGAGCATTGCATGAACATTCACGAGTATCAGGCCAAAGCGGTATTGCGCGAATTCGGCGTGCAAGTGCCGCGCGGGGTACCGGCGTTTTCCGTCGATGAGGCTGTCAAGGGCGCCAGCGAACTCGGCGGCCCGGTCTGGGTGGTGAAGGCGCAAATTCACGCCGGCGGCCGCGGCAAGGCTGGCGGCGTCAAGGTGGTCAAATCTATCGACGACGTGAAGACGGAATCAGCGCGCATTCTCGGCTCGACGCTGGTGACCCATCAGACCAGCCCGCACGGCAAGAAGGTCAACCGGCTCTATATCGAGGAAGGCTCGGCCTTCGACCGCGAATTCTATTTGTCCGCCCTGATCGACCGCGAAACCTCGCGCGTCGCTTTCGTGGTCTCCACCGAAGGCGGCATGGACATCGAGGAAGTGGCCAAGAGCCACCCGGAGAAAATCCTCAGCTTCTCGGTCGATCCGGCCACCGGCATCATGCCGCATCACGGCCGCCGCGTGGCGCAGACGCTCAAACTCAGCGGTGATCTCGCCAAGCAGGTCGAGGTCATTCTGCCCAAGCTCTATGCGGCTTTTACGAGCAAGGACATGAGCCTGCTGGAGATCAATCCGCTGGTGGTCACCAAGGATGGAAAGTTGATCTGCCTCGACGCCAAGGTTGGCTTCGACGGCAATGCGCTTTACCGCCATCCGGACATCGTCGCGCTGCGCGACCTCAGCGAGGAAGACGAGAAGGAAATCGAGGCCTCGAAATTCGACCTCAACTATATCGCGCTCGACGGCTCGATCGGCTGCATGGTCAATGGCGCCGGGCTCGCCATGGCGACCATGGACATCATCAAGCTCTACGGCATGGTGCCGGCCAACTTCCTCGACGTCGGCGGCAGCGCCACCAAGGAAAAAGTCACGGCGGCGTTCAAGATCATCACTTCTGATCCGAGCGTGAAGGGCATCCTTGTCAACATTTTCGGCGGCATCATGAAATGCGACGTGATCGCCGAGGGCGTGGTAGCGGCGGTGAAGGAAGTCGGGCTCAAGGTGCCGCTGGTGGTTCGCTTGGAAGGCACCAATGTGGAACTCGGCAAGAAGATCATCGCCGAATCCAAGCTCAACGTGACGTCGGGCGACGATCTCGACGACGCCGCGCAGAAAATCGTCAAAGCCGTGAAGGAGGCCGCATAATGGCCGTCCTCATCGACAAAAATACGAAAGTCATCTGCCAGGGCTTCACCGGCAAGAACGGCACCTTCCATTCGCAAACGGCCATCGCCTACGGCACCAAGATGGTCGGTGGCACCTCGCCCGGCAAAGGTGGCTCAACCCATCTCGACCTGCCGGTGTTCGATACCGTCGCCGAGGCGCGAGAACGGACCGGTTGCGACGCCAGCGTGATCTATGTGCCGCCGCCGGGCGCGGCCGACGCCATTTGCGAAGCGATCCAGGCCGAGATCCCACTCATCGTCTGTATCACCGAAGGCATTCCGGTGATGGACATGGTCAAGGTCAAACGCGCGCTCGCCGGCTCGAAGTCGCGGCTGATCGGCCCCAATTGCCCCGGCGTGATGACGGCGGGCGAATGCAAGATAGGCATCATGCCGGGTAACATCTTCAAGCCGGGCAAGGTCGGCATTGTCTCGCGCTCCGGCACGTTGACCTATGAGGCGGTGTTCCAGACCAGCCGCGAGAATTTAGGGCAAACCACCGCGGTCGGTATCGGCGGCGATCCGGTCAAGGGCACCGAATTCATCGCGGTGCTGGAACTGTTCCTGGCCGATCCGAAGACCGAGTCGATCGTCATGATCGGTGAAATTGGCGGCTCGGCCGAAGAGGACGCCGCGCAGTTCCTCAAGGACGAGGTCAAGCGCGGCCGCAAAAAGCCGGTGGTCGGTTTTATCGCCGGACGTACCGCACCGCCGGGGCGGCGCATGGGCCACGCCGGAGCGATCATTTCCGGCGGCAAGGGCGACGCGGAGTCCAAAATTGCCGCGATGGAATCCGCGGGAATTAGGGTATCACCCTCGCCGGCGCGAATAGGGAAAACCCTCGTAGAAGCACTGAAATCCTGATTCAGTCCTTAGGTCTTTTGTAGACTTACAGGTGTCATAAATAGCGTTAAAACAGCACTTCGCCGTTGGATACCGGTCCCTCGGGCCGTTGCCGTTAGCGACGCGCCATTTTAAGCGCAAGGATCGAACAATGTCCCGCCACGACGCCAATGCAGCCTTCGCCCGCACCTCGTTCCTGTACGGCGGGAATGCCGCCTACATCGAAGACCTCTACGCCAAATATGAGAGCGATCCGGCGGCGGTCGATGCCGAGTGGCGCGATTTTTTTCAGAGCCTGCAAGACAACGGCTCCGACGTCGTCAATAGCGCGCGCGGCGCCTCCTGGAAGAAACCGAATTGGCCGCTGCGTCCGGACGGCGACATGGCCGCGCTCGACGGGCAATGGGCGGAAAGTGAAAAGCGTCTGGCCGACAATATCTCCGCCAAAGCGCACGGCAAGGGCGTCGAGATTTCCTCGACCGAAGTGCAGCAGGCGACGCGCGATTCCATCCACGCGCTTATGCTAATTCGCGCCTACCGCATGCGCGGCCATTTCCACGCCAAGCTCGATCCGCTCGGACTCATTCCTGAGAACAACGAGGAAGAACTCGACCCGCGCTCCTATGGCTTCGCCGAAGGAGATCTCGATCGAAAGATTTTCCTCGACAAGGTGCTCGGCCTCGACTTCGCGTCCATGCGCGAGATCGTCGCCATCCTGCGCCGCACTTATTGCCAGACCCTGGGCGTGGAGTTTATGCACATCTCCAATGCCGCGCAGAAGAGCTGGATCCAGGAGCGCATCGAAGGCCGCGACAAGGAAATCAGCTTCACCGTTCAAGGCAAGCGCGCCATCCTCAACAAGCTGATCGAATCTGAGGGCTTCGAAAAATTCCTCGACGTCAAATACACCGGCACCAAGCGTTTCGGTCTCGACGGTGGCGAGTCGTTGATCCCGGCGCTCGAGCAGATCATCAAGCGCGGCGGCAATCTCGGCGTGCGCGAAATCTGCATCGGCATGCCGCATCGCGGCCGCCTCAATGTATTGACACAAGTGATGGGTAAGCCGCACCGCGCGCTGTTCCACGAATTCAAGGGCGGCTCGTCCACGCCGGACGAGACCGAAGGCTCCGGCGACGTGAAATATCACCTCGGCGCCTCATCGGACCGCGAGTTCGACGGTAACCAGGTGCATCTATCGCTCACCGCCAACCCGTCGCACCTGGAAATCGTCGATCCGGTGACGCTCGGCAAGGTGCGCGCCAAGCAGGACCAGCATGGCGCCACGCCCGATGAACGCCGGATGGTGTTGCCGCTCCTCATGCACGGCGACGCCGCGTTTGCCGGCCAGGGCGTGGTGGCGGAGTGCTTCGGACTGTCGGACCTGAAGGGTTACCGCACCGGCGGTTCTATCCATTTTATCGTCAACAACCAGATCGGCTTCACCACTTATCCGCGCTATTCGCGTTCGTCGCCTTATCCGTCTGACGTCGCCAAGATGATCGAGGCGCTGATCTTCCACGTAAACGGCGACGATCCAGAGGCGGTGGTATTCGCTGCCAAGGTCGCAACCGAATACCGGCAGAAATTCCAGCGGCCGGTGGTCATCGACATGTTCTGCTACCGGCGCTTCGGCCACAACGAAGGCGACGAGCCCTCGTTCACCCAGCCGCTGATGTATCAGAAAATCCGCTCGCATCCGACCACGTTGGAAATCTACAGCAAGAAGCTGGTTGGCGAAGGCGTCATTACTGAAGGTGAAATCGAGAAGATGAAAGCCGGCTGGCGCGCCCATCTCGATGCCGAATTCGAGGCGGCGATGGGCTACAAGCCGAACAAGGCCGACTGGCTCGACGGTCGTTGGGCGGGGCTCAAGGTCGCCCGCGGAGTTGAGGATCCGCGCCGCGGCAATACCGGCGTCGAAATCGCCGACCTGCGCGATATCGGCAAGAAGATCACCGGCATCCCGCAAGGCTTCCACGTCCACAAGACGATCCAGCGCTTCCTCGACCATCGCGCCAAGTCGATCGAGTCCGGCGACGGTATCGATTGGTCCACCGCGGAAGCGCTTGCCTTCTGCGCGCTGCTCAAGGAAGGCCATCCGGTACGCCTGTCCGGCCAGGACTCAGAGCGCGGCACTTTCTCGCAGCGCCATTCGGTGCTGTTCGATCAGCAAACCGAGGAACGCCACACGCCGTTCAACCATCTCGGCCCGAACCAAGCGCGCTTCGAGGTGCTCAACTCGAGCCTGTCGGAAGAGGCTGTGCTCGGCTTCGAATACGGCTATTCCGCCGCCGAGCCGAACGCGCTGACGCTGTGGGAGGCGCAGTTCGGCGATTTCGCCAACGGCGCGCAGGTGGTGTTCGATCAGTTCATCTCGTCGGGTGAACGCAAATGGCTGCGCATGTCCGGGCTGGTCTGTCTGCTGCCGCACGGCTACGAAGGCCAGGGGCCAGAACATTCCTCCGCCCGGCTCGAGCGCTTCCTGCAGATGTGTGCGGAAGACAACATACAGGTGGCGAACCTCACGACGCCGGCGAACTACTTTCATGCCCTACGCCGGCAATTGAAGCGCGAAATCCGCAAGCCACTGATCCTCATGACGCCGAAGAGCCTGTTGCGCCACAAGCGCGCGGTCTCGAAGCTCGACGAGATGGCGGGCGGCACCGCGTTCCACCGGCTGCTGTGGGATGACGCGGAAGCGCTGCCGAACGAAAAGTTCAAGCTGGTATCCGACGACAAGATCCGTCGCGTCATCATGTGCTCGGGCAAGGTCTATTACGACCTCTACGAGGAGCGCGAGAAACGCGCCATCGACGACATTTATCTCTTGCGCGTCGAGCAGCTTTATCCGTTTCCGACCAAGGCGCTGATATCCGAGCTATCGCGCTTCAAGCAGGCGGAAATGGTTTGGTGCCAGGAGGAGCCGCGCAACATGGGTGCCTGGTTCTTCGTCGACGTGTTCCTGCAATGGATCCTCAACCAGATCGGCGCCCAGCATCGCACTTTGCGCTACGCGGGGCGTCCAGCCTCTGCCTCGACCGCGGTCGGACAGATGCCGAAACATCTCGCGCAGCTTAAGCAATTGCTGGAAGAGGCGTTGGGCTAGCGCACATATCGTTCGCGGCGATTTGAAAAGGGTGAACCATGGCTGAAATCCGCGTGCCTACCCTCGGCGAATCGGTCACCGAAGCGACCGTCGGAAAGTGGTTCAAGCAGCCGGGTGACGCGGTCGCGGTGGACGAGCCGTTGGTCGAGCTGGAAACCGATAAGGTCACGCTGGATGTGCCGGCGCCCGCCGCCGGCGTCTTGTCCGGCATCAATGTGAAAGCCGGCGACACGGTCGCGGTCGGCGCTTTGCTCGGCCAGATCACGGACGGCGCTGGCGCGGTATCCGCCAGAGCCGCGCCGCCGGCCGCCAAGCCGCCCGAAGTGCCGAAACCGGCGTCGGCTCCGCCTTCCGCTGCTAACGTCACTGACATGCCGCTCCCGCCGTCGGTGCGCAAAATGGCGGCCGAAAGCGGCATCGACGTAAGCAAAGTCGAAGGCTCCGGTATGCGGGGCCAGGTCACCAAGGGCGATATGATGGCGGCAATTGAGCACGCTGCCGCGCAGCCGACGCCGATCGCCGCCCCCGCCACGGCGGTGCAGATGCGCGCGCCGTCGCCCGCCGACGATGCCGCGCGCGAAGAACGCGTGCATATGACGCGGCTGCGCCAGACCATCGCGCGACGGCTGAAAGATGCGCAGAACACTGCTGCCATGCTCACGACCTTCAACGAGGTCGACATGCGCGCGGTGATGGCCTTGCGCAATCAATACAAGGAGCTGTTCGAGAAGAAGCACGGGGTAAAGCTCGGTTTCATGGGCTTCTTCGTGCGCGCCTGCATTCAGGCCTTGAAGGAAATCCCCGCGGTCAATGCCGAGATCGACGGCACCGACATCGTCTACAAGAATTATTATCACATCGGCGTCGCGGTCGGCACCGAACGCGGGCTGGTGGTGCCCGTAGTGCGCGATGCCGACACCATGTCGCTCGCCGGCATCGAGAAGGCCATCAACGATTTCGGCAAGCGCGCGCGCGAAGGTGCGCTCAAGATCGAGGAGATGCAGGGCGGCACCTTCACAATCTCCAACGGCGGCGTCTACGGCTCGCTGATGTCGACGCCGATTCTCAATGCGCCGCAGTCCGGCATCCTCGGCATGCACAAGATTCAGGAGCGACCGGTGGTGCACGGCGGCAAGATCGAGGCGCGGCCGATGATGTATCTCGCGCTTTCTTACGACCACCGCATCGTTGACGGCCGCGAGGCGGTCACCTTCCTGGTGCGAGTGAAGGAATGCCTGGAAGACCCTGCAAGGATTGTGTTGGATTTGTAAGCGTATGGCCTACGACCTCATCGTTATTGGCACTGGCCCCGGCGGGTATGTCTGCGCCATTCGCGCGGCGCAGCTCGGGCTGAAAACCGCCGTGGTCGAGAAACGCGCGACCTTCGGCGGTACCTGCCTCAACGTCGGCTGCATTCCGTCGAAGGCGCTGCTGCACGCCTCCGAATTGTTCGAGGAGGCCAGCCATACGTTCGGCAAAATGGGCATTGGCATTGCTGCGCCCAAGCTCGACCTCGCGGTGATGATGGCATTCAAGGACCAGGGCGTCGACAGCAACGTCAAGGGTGTCGATTTCTTGCTCAAGAAGAACAAGATCGACGCCTTTCACGGCGCCGGCCGCATCGCGGCATCCGGCAAGGTTGAGATCACTGGCGCGGACGGCAAGACGCAAATGCTGGAAACAAAGTCCATCGTCATCGCGACCGGCTCGGACGTGGCCAGGCTGCGTGGCATCGAGATCGACGAGAAACGCATTGTGTCGTCCACTGGCGCGTTGGTGCTCGATTCCGTGCCAGAGCATCTGCTGGTGGTCGGCGCTGGCGTGATCGGGCTCGAGCTCGGCTCGGTCTGGCGGCGGCTCGGCGCGCAAGTGACGGTTGTGGAATTCCTCGACGGCGTGCTGCCCGGCATGGACGGCGAGGTGCGCCGACAGGCGCAGCGTCTGTTCGAGAAACAGGGCATGACTTTCAAGCTGTCGAGAAAAGTTACAGCAGTCGATACCTCGGGCCGGCGGCTGAAAGCGACCGTCGAGCCGGCCAAAGGCGGTCCTTCTGAAACCATCGAGGCCGACGTCGTGCTGGTCGCTATCGGCCGCGTGCCCTACACTGATGGACTCGGTCTGGACGCGGTGGGCGTCAAGCGCGACGAGCGCGGCCACGTCGCGGTCGATCATTACTACGCAACAAACGTGCCCGGCATCTGGGCGATCGGCGATGTCATCGCCGGGCCGATGCTGGCACACAAGGCCGAGGACGAAGGCGTGGCGGTGGCCGAGATCCTGGTCGGGCAGGCCGGCCACGTGAACTACGGCGCTATTCCGAACGTGGTCTATACCTATCCGGAAGTCGCTACGGTCGGCAAAAGCGAAGAGGAACTCAAAGCCGCCGGCGTCGCCTATAATGTCGGCAAGTTCCCGATGACTGCGAACGGTCGCGCTAAGGTTAACATGACGAGCGAAGGATTCGTGAAAATCCTCGCCGACGCTAAGACCGATCGCGTGCTCGGGGTGCATTTGGTTTGCGCCGACGCCGGCAACATGATCGCGGAAGCGGCCATCGCCATGGAATTCGGCGCCTCCGCCGAGGACATCGCGCGCACTTGCCACGCGCATCCGACGCTGCCCGAGGCGGTGAAGGAAGCCGCCATGGCCGTGGCGAAACGCGCGATTCATATGTGACGCAGCGCGACTACAACCCAGCATCGTCATTGCCGGGCTTGACGCGGCAATCCATGATGACGCGCGCCTCAGTTCAGCGGTAAGTTCAACACTCGTCGCGCCGCCCCCGGTCAAGCTCGGGGGGTGACGCCGTGGATTGCGTTGCTGATTGAATTAAGGGGGGAAACTTTATGGCCAAAGGTCACAAGGACAAAGTTGCTGTCATCACCGGGGCAGCCGGCGGTATCGGGCAGGCGTTCGCGAAACGGCTGGCCGAGGACGGCGTGCACATCGCGATCGCTGATGTCATCGACGGCGGTGCGACCGTGAAAATGGTGGAAGCCGCCGGCCGCCAGGCGCTTGCCGTCAATTGCAACGTGTCGTCGGAGCAATCGGTCGCCGACATGGCCAAGCTGGTTCAAAGCAAATTCAGCCACGTCGACATCGTGATCAATTGCGCCGGCATCTTCCCGCAAAAGGAATTTCCCGAGATGACCTTCGCCAACTGGCGCCAGGTGCTCTCGATCAATCTCGACGGCACATTCCTCGTCACCGCCGCCTTTGTCCCCGGCATGCGAGCGCGCAAATGGGGCCGCGTGGTCAACATGGCGTCGTCAACGCTCGGCTCCGTGGTCACCGGATTTGCGCATTACGTCGCCAGCAAGGGCGGGATTGTCGGTTTCACCCGCGCTTTGGCCAGCGATCTCGCGGGCGACGGCATCACGGTCAACGCCATCGCCCCGGGCCTGACGCGCTCGCCGGGAACGCTGGTGCGCGCGCCGCGTCCCGGCTTCAAGACTATGGATGATGAATACGCCGCGGTCGCCCAGATGCAGGCGATCAAACGCCCGGAAGTGCCGGAAGACCTGGTCGGCGCGGTGTCGTTCCTCACTAGCGACGATGCCGCCTTCATAACCGGGCAGACGCTGAACGTGGACGGCGGAAGAGTGCGCTCGTAGGTGCCTTAATTAGGGCGGGCGCTTGTCATAGAGTAACATCATGCGCCCTTGGCTTCGCCCGCTCTGGGTCGTTCTCGCGTTGCTGTTCTTGTTGGAAGCGTGGCTGTGGGACCATCTCGAACCCATTGTCGCGCGCGCCGTCAATCTCATTCCCTGGGGCACGCTCAAAGTAAAACTGGCGCGGCTGATCGACGTCCTGCCGCCTTGGGCGGTGCTATTCGTCTTCGTCATTCCTGTCATTGTGATGCTGCCGCTGAAATTTCTCGGAGTCTATTTTCTTTTGACAGGTAATTGGTATGGCGCGATCGGTTTCTTGCTCCTGGTGAAGCTGCTCGGCCTCGGCCTCACCGCTTTCATCTTCGACGCCACGCGCGAAAAGCTGTTGCAAATGGCGTGGTTCGGCCGGATGTATGACTGGTTCTTGTGGGCGCGCGATTGGGCGCATGCGCAGACCGATCCGATCCGGCAACGGCTGCATCGATTGGCCTGGCTGCTGAAACCACAGCGCGCCGGGCGTTTTCTGCGCCGGCTGATGCGGCTGCGCCGCCGCGCCTATCGCAGCCCCGCGGCGTGATGACCTCCCCCGGCGTGGGCGAAAAGGAAGCTAAAACAAATGCACTGCGTGCGGCGCCCACAGGCCGAAGGCGGTGAAGGCAAGGCCCGCCACACCGAGTAGGCCGGACAGCCACGCCAGCGCGACCATGCCGGTGATTATTTCGGCCGAGGCCAGAACGATTCCGATCTGGTAGGCCGCCGAGGCAAATTCATATTGATGGTAGCGAGCCAAAGCCTCGTCGCGCTTGTGCTCGGCTTCCTTGGCGCGCTCGCCGAGCTGCTTGCGGCCTTCGTTCGATTGCGGGTCGTCGTCGTAGCGGGCGATATTCTTCTTCCAGCCGTCGATCGTCTTCAACAGCAGCGCCTTGCCATCCGCGTCGGTGGCGCGATCGGCCTCAATTTGCATCTGCTCCGCCGCAGTGCTCAGCATGGCCATGCGGATGGTTTTGGCCTGGAAGAACGCCCACAAGTCATTGGAGGTGACGTTGAAGGTAATCGCGGAGGTTTGTGAGCTTTTGCCCAGCGTTTCGGAAAACGCCAGAAACAGCGCCAGCACCGCAATCAACAGCGCGATTTTTTTATTGCCGCCATGCGAGGCATGTTCGGCATGCTCGGCGTGTTCCAGATTCTCGTGTGCACTCATCGCCTCCTCCCGGAATGAATTCGGCGGCCACGATGATAGCATGCGCGACCGCGCGCAAGGGATCACTGAATATGGATTGCGATGATTGTGTTACGCGCGTGGATGGGCGCTGGCATAAACTTCCAGTAAACGCTCGGAATCGACCGCGGTATAGATTTGCGTAGTCGACAGCGAAGCGTGCCCGAGCAGTTCCTGGATGGCACGCAGGTCGCCTCCGCGCGCTAGCAGGTGGGTCGCGAAGGAATGCCGCAAGGCGTGCGGCGTCGCTGTATCGGGCAGGCCGAGCGCGCCGCGCAGCCGCGCCATGGCTAGTTGCACGATGCGTGGGTTGAGCGGGCCGCCGCGCGCGCCGACAAACACCGCGTTATTAGCTGGCAGGTCAATTGGACAAAGCGCGACATAGTCGTCGATCAGCTTGGCGACCTGCGGCAACACCGGCACCATGCGGGTCTTGTTGCCCTTGCCGGTGACGGTGATGGCGTCGTTTTCGCTGAGGTCCTTCCGCTTGAGCGAGAGTGCTTCCGAGATGCGCAGTCCCGAGCCGTAGAGCAGGCCCAGCACGGCGGCATCGCGGGCGATGATCCAAGGCTCGCGCTCCTCGCCGGCGCGCAAATCCGTGTCCGAAATCCGTTTGGCAGCCGCTATCGCCAGCGGCTTTGGTAGGGTTTTGCCGATTTTGGGAGCGCGCACCGCGGACAGCGCGCCGACCTTGCCCTTACCATTGCGCTCCAGGAAACGCGCAAACGAGCGGGTGCCGGCCAGCACCCGCATCAGCGAGCGGCTGCTCAGGCCGTCGCCGCGCCGTGCCGCCATGAAGGCGCGCACGTCGGCGGGCGAGAGCTTGGCCAAAGCTTTAAGCGATGGCGCACCGCCCAGATGCCCGGCCAAAAACTCGAGGAACTGGCCGACGTCGCGTTGGTAGGCCTCCAGCGTCTTGGGCGACATGCGCCGCTCGGCGCCGAGGTAGCCGAGCCAGCGGCTGATTTCGGCGGCAACGTCGGCGGCGGCGAGGGTGCTCATGGCGGGGGAGAGTGTCACCGCTTTCTTCACCCTTCCTTAAGCCACCGGAATCGGCCAGACCAGCGCATGATCCCGAAAAGTGGGAACCGGTTTTCGGAAAAGATCATGCGCAAACGAAAGTAGGCTTATGGCTACGCGCTTTATCGACGTTCTGGTGCCGGTGGCGCTGGACCAGACCTATTCCTACCGGGTGCCGGACGGGCTTGAGCTCGCGCCCGGCGACCTGGTGGCGGTGCCGCTGGGCGCGCGCGGCGAGACCATGGGCGTCGTCTGGGCAGACAATGCCAACCCCAATCCGCGTCTACATAACCGCTTGAAGGACGTGGCGGACAAGCTCGACGTGCCGCCGCTGAAATCCGAACTGCGCAAATTCGTCGATTGGGTCGCCGATTACACGCTGTCGCCACGCGGGATGGTACTGCGCATGGCGCTGCGCATGGGCGAACATCTCGGCCCGGCGCGCGAACGCATTGGCGTGCGGCTTGCCGGTCCGCGGCCGCAGCGTATGACACCGGCACGTGCGCGCGTGATCGGATTGTTCGCGGACGGTCTTACGCGCGCCAAGGGGGACGCCGCGCGCGAGGCGGGCGTCAGCGCCGGTGTGATCGACGGGTTGATCGATGACGGCACTTTGGAGACGGTGGTGCTGCCGGCGGAGCCGGTAATGCGGCCGCCCGATCCGGATTTCCGAAAGCCCGAATTCTCGCTCGGTCAGCTCGCCGCCGCCGACACGCTGCGCACTACGGTCGATCAGGGCGGCTACACGGTGACCCTGCTCGACGGCGTGACCGGTTCGGGCAAAACCGAAGTTTATTTCGAGGCGGTTGCGGAAAATATCCGGCACCGGCTGCAGACGCTGATCCTGATGCCGGAAATCGCGCTTACCGCGCAGTCGCTCGACCGCTTCACCGCCCGCTTCGGCATGCGGCCGGCGGAATGGCATTCGCAACTGACCCCGCGCACCCGTGCGCGCACTTGGGCCGCAGTGGCGGCGAACGAGGTGTCGGTGGTGGTCGGCGCGCGCTCGGCGCTGTTTCTGCCTTATGCGGATCTTGGGCTCATTGTGGTGGATGAAGAGCACGACCCCGCCTATAAGCAGGAGGACGGCGCGCATTACCACGCCCGCGATATGGCGGTGGTGCGCGGCAGCGTGGCGAAAATCCCGGTGGTGCTCGCCTCGGCGACGCCCTCGGTCGAATCGGAAGTCAACGCGCGGCGCGGCCGCTACAAGCGCATTCATTTGCCCGAGCGTTTCGGCGGCGCGCACATGCCGATGATCGAGGCGATCGACATGCGGCGCGAGGGCCCGCCACGCGGCCGCTTCATCGCGCCGCGGCTGGCGGAGGCGGTGCAGACGTCGCTCGAACGCAAAGAGCAGGCGTTGCTGTTTCTTAACCGCCGCGGCTACGCGCCGCTCACGCTCTGCCGCGCCTGCGGCTTTCGTCTGCAATGCCCGAACTGCGACGCCTGGCTGGTCGATCATCGCTTCAAGCGGCGGCTGGTGTGCCATCACTGCGGCTTCTCCATGCCGCCGCCGGCGGAATGCCCGAACTGCCACGCCACCGAAAGCTTCGCGCCCATCGGCCCCGGCGTCGAGCGGCTGGAGCACGAAGCGGCCGAGCTGTTCCCGGGCGCCCGCATTCTCGTGCTATCGAGCGACCTGGTGGAATCGATGGAGCGCCTGCGCCAGGAGCTCGACGACGTGGCACAAGGCCGCTTCGACATCGTCATCGGCACGCAACTCGTCGCCAAGGGCCATCATTTCCCCAAGCTCAATTTGGTCGGCATCGTCGACGCCGATCTTGGCCTCGGCAACGGCGATCCGCGCGCGGCCGAGCGCACTTTCCAGCTCCTGCACCAGGTGGTCGGCCGTGCCGGCCGCGAAGAGGGCAGGGGCATTGGCCTCCTGCAAACGCACCAGCCCGAGCATCCGGTAATGAAGGCGCTGATCTCAGGCGATCGCGAGGCGTTCTATTCGAGCGAGATCGCGCTGCGCGAAAAGACCGGCTACCCGCCGTTCGGCCGGCTCGCCAGCCTCGTGATCACCGCCAACGAGCGGCACGCGGCGGAATCCTACGGCCGCACACTGGCCGCCGCCGCGCCGAAGGACGAGCAGGTGCGCGTGCTCGGCCCCGCCGAGGCGCCGATCGCGGTGGTGCGCGGCCGCCATCGCTTCCGCGTGCTGGTGAAAGCGCCGCGCGGCTTCGATTTGTCGGTCTATTTGCGGAAATGGCTGGCCGCCGTGCCGAAACCGCGCGGCAACGTGCGGCTGGAAGTCGACGTCGATCCGCAGAGCTTTTTTTAGAGCATGATTCCGAAGAGTGGGAACCGGTTTTCCGAAAGGATCATGCTCAAGCAAAATGCTACGCGGCCACCTGTCCCGGCGGCGCCATGAATTCCGGCCCGACCGGATCCTTGACGGTCGCGGCGAGTATGCGGTCGATCTCCGCCATCGTGGCGGCGTCCACTCTCCAGCCGTACCTCATCGAGCTGGTACGGATCGACAACGCATCATCGCTACCGCCCCACATCCATCCGCCGATCGCCCAGGTTCCAAGCGCGATGCGCGACGGCTTGAGTTCCGTTCCGGGGATTCGCGTCGTTTTGATTTTGGTCTGTGAAGGCATTGGCTGCTCCGTTCGTCTTCACGGAGGAGATAGCCATGCCGGCCGGCAACAAAAAGGGCGCGTGCGTCTCAAGACGCGCAGATCAAGCAAGACATCTCGAAACTCAGTAGTTTTTCATAAGGCGCGCGATCGCGTTCACTCTGGTAACTCGGTGTGTTTCACGTTCGGCTGCAGCAGCACGCTGGCCGCCGCGGAAAAGATCAGCGCGAAGCCGATGGCGTCCGTCAGGTTCGGCCGCTCGCCGAGCATCAGCGCCGAGCCGATGACGCCGACCACCGGCACTAGCAGCGAGCCGAGCGAAGCGGTCGTTGCCGTGAGCCGCTCGATGATGATGAACCAGAGGAAATAGGCGAGACCCATGCCGATGAAGCCGTTGTAGGCGATCCAAGCGACGACAGGCGCGGGCAGCGGCCACAGCTGCGGCAGGCCTTCGAACCACAGCATGCCGGCGGCCAGCATCAGCCAGCCGAATAGCAACTGCCAGGAAGCGACGGCGAGTGTCGGCGCCGCGATTTTCGCCCATTTCAAGTAGATCGTGCCCGCCGCCCAGCTCCAAGCGCAGCCGAGCGCGAGCAGCGCGCCGAGCGGAAAGCCCGTGCGCGCCAGCGGCCAGATCAGGATCGTCAGGCCGGCGGCGCACAGGCCGAGCGCGAGAAGCTTCACCGCGGTGAGCCGCTCCTTGAGCACGATGCGCGCCAACAGCGCCGACCAGATCGGCATCGAATAGGCGATGACAATGGCGCGCGACGTCGTGCCGTAAACCTGCGCATAGGCGGAGCCGACGCCGAAGGCCGCGACATTGAAAAATCCGGCGACGACGACCTTCAGCCGGTCTGCGCGCGCAATCGTCAGCGGCACGCGGCCAAAATACGCGGCGGCGAACAAGGTCAACGTGCCAAGGCCGATGCCGACGGCGCGTAACGCCCACGGCTGCAGCGCCTGCAGGATGATGCGGGCGGCGACCCAGTTGAAGCCCCAGGCCAGCCCCATGACCAGGACCATGAGCTTGGCGCCGGCGTCGGCATCGTGCCGCGTTTGGCCGCTCACTCCGGCATCTCCGTGTGCTTCACGTTCGGCTGCAGCAGCACACAGGCCGCGGCGGCGAAGATCAGCGCGAAGCCGACCATGTCGGGAATGGTCAGCCGCTCGCCGAGATAGATGGCGGAGGCGGTTACGCCGACGACCGGCACGATCAGCGAGCCGAGCGAGGCCGTGATCGCTGGCAGCCGGCCGATAATCGACCACCACAGGAAATGCGCGAGCCCCACGCCGAACAAGCCGACAAACAGCACGGCCAGCACCACGTCGTTGTTGACCGGCCACAAATGCGGCGAACCTTCGAACGCGAGCGTTCCGGCGGCGATGAACAGCAGGCCGAACAGCAATTGCCAGGCGGCGTTGGCCAGGGGCTCGATTTTGACCTTGGCCCATTTGATATAGACCGTCGCCACGCACCAGCTCAGCGCGCAGCCAAGCGAATAAAACACGAAGGGCGGGAAACCGTTGATGAACAGCGGCCAGAGCAGGACTGAAAGGCCCGCCACGCACAAACCGAACGCGATGATGCGAATGCGGTTCAGCTTTTCGCCGAGCACGACGGTGCTGAGCATCGTGGTCCAGATCGGCATCGAATAAGTGATGATGATGGCGCGCGAGGTCGCGCCGCTGAGCTGCGCGAAACCGGACAAGATTTGGAATGCCGCGACGTTGAAGAAGCCTGCGATCATGACATGCAGGTGCTCGCCGCGCGGGATTCTCAGTCCATGGCCGGTGATGATGGCGGCGGCGAAAAGCGTGATCGCGCCGATGCCGGAGCCGGCAACGCGCAGGCTCCAGGGCGACACCTCGCGCAAGGCGATCGCGGCGGCGATCCAGTTGAGGCCCCAGGCGAAGGCCAGCAGGACGACCAGCAGTTTGGCGGTGCCGGGAGAACCCGGTTTTGGCGTGCGGCATTCTCGTGGGCCTCGGCGGCGCGGCATCGCTCGGCCGCGAGGACCGCGTCAGTCGAAGCGCGGCGCAAAGCTATAGCGGACGCCGGGGACAGGCGAGGCATCGCAGCGATGCAAAAATGTGGCGCGACCGTGCGACGGCACCGGGCGCTCGTCGCGCTCCGTGTTGCACCGCCGCCGCCCCTGTGTTAGCTAGCGCCTCGATTTCATGGGGGTTTCCGCGGGCTCCCGCGCCGTCCTCATAAATCGGAATTCCCTCTTGGATTCCAATCATTTGCGCCGCCGTTCTGCGACGGCGCCCGGCCTGTGAACGAAGTAACGAAAACGAGCGTCAAGTGGCTGGCAAAGATCCGATTATTTCCGGCATGGCAGGGCGGTATGCCAATGCCTTGTTCGAGTTGGCGCTCGACAACAAGGCGGTCGACGCCGTCAAGGCCGATCTCGACCGGTTCGACGCCTTGATCGCCGACAACCCCGACCTCAACCGGCTCGTGCGCAGCCCGGTGTTCGACGCCGACTCGCAGTTGCGTGCGCTGGCCGCGATCCTCGACAAGGCCGGCATCAAGGGGCTCGCCGCCAACTTCCTGCGGGTCATCACCACCAACCGCCGGCTGTTCGCCGTGCGCGACATGATCCGCGCCTACCGCGCGCTGGTCGCCCGCCACAAGGGCGAGGTCACCGCGGAAGTCACCGTCGCCGAGCCGCTCAGCGACAAGAATCTCGACGCGCTCAAGGACGCGCTCAAATCGGTGACCGGCGGCAAGGACATCGACTTCGACGTCAAGATCGAGCCCGCCATCATCGGCGGGCTTATCGTCAAGGTCGGCAGCCGCATGGTCGATAGTTCGCTCCGCACCAAGC
This sequence comes from uncultured Alphaproteobacteria bacterium, assembly GCA_963709855.1. GTDB lineage: Bacteria > Pseudomonadota > Alphaproteobacteria > Rhizobiales > Xanthobacteraceae > Pseudolabrys. The sequence continues at coordinate 98,570 of CAVPXX010000021.1, forward strand.
TCAATGCGATCAAGATCGCGATGAAAGAGGCCCGCTGATGGATATCCGCGCCGCAGAAATTTCCGCCATCCTGAAAGAGCAGATCAAGAACTTCGGCCAGGAAGCCGAAGTCTCCGAGGTCGGCCAGGTCTTGTCCGTCGGCGACGGCATCGCCCGCGTCTACGGCCTCGACAACGTGCAGGCCGGCGAGATGGTCGAGTTCGAGAACGGCACGCGCGGCATGGCGCTCAATCTCGAAACCGACAATGTCGGCATCGTGATCTTCGGCAACGACCGCGAGATCAAGGAAGGGCAGACCGTCAAGCGCACCGGCTCGATCGTCGACGTGCCGGTCGGCAAGGGCCTGCTCGGCCGCGTAGTCGACGCGCTTGGCAATCCGATCGACGGCAAAGGCCCGATCAAGAGCCGACAAGCGCGCGCGCGTCGACGTGAAGGCGCCCGGCATCATCCCGCGCAAGTCGGTGCATGAGCCGATGGCGACCGGCCTGAAGGCGATCGACGCGCTGATCCCGATCGGCCGCGGCCAGCGCGAGCTGATCATCGGCGACCGCCAGACCGGCAAGACCGCGATCGCGCTCGACACCATCCTCAATCAGAAGCCGCTCAACGCGCAGCCGGACGAGAAGATCAAGCTCTATTGCGTCTATGTCGCGGTCGGGCAGAAGCGCTCCACCGTGGCGCAGTTCGTCAAGGTGCTCGAAGAGCAGGGTGCGCTCGATTATTCGATCATCGTCGCCGCCACGGCGTCCGACCCGGCGCCGATGCAGTATCTGGCGCCTTTCGCCGGCTGCACCATGGGCGAATATTTCCGCGACAACGGCATGCACGCGGTCATCATCTATGACGACCTGTCGAAGCATGCGGTCGCCTACCGCCAGATGTCGCTGCTGCTGCGCCGCCCGCCGGGCCGCGAAGCCTATCCCGGCGACGTGTTCTATCTGCATTCGCGCCTGCTCGAGCGCGCCGCCAAGATGAACGACGACAACAAGGCGCCGGCTCGCTGACCGCGCTGCCGGTGATCGAGACGCAGGCCAACGACGTGTCGGCCTATATCCCGACCAACGTGATTTCGATCACCGACGGCCAGATCTTCCTGGAGACCGATCTGTTCTACCAGGGCATCCGCCCGGCGGTGAACGTCGGCCTGTCGGTGTCGCGCGTCGGCTCCGCCGCGCAGACCAAGGCGATGAAAAAGGTCGCCGGCCGCATCAAGGGCGAGCTCGCGCAATACCGCGAGATGGCCGCTTTCGCGCAATTCGGCTCCGACCTCGATGCCACCACCCAGCGCATGCTGGCGCGCGGCGCGCGCCTCACCGAGCTGCTCAAGCAGCCGCAGTTCTCGCCGCTGAAGATGGAAGAGCAGGTCTGCGTGATCTATGCCGGCGTCAACGGCTATCTCGACAAGTTCGAGGTCGTCGCGCGTGCGCGCCTTCGAGCAGGGCCTGCTCACGCTGATGCGCACCAAGAACGCCGACCTGCTCGACAGCATCCGCAAGAGCGGCGACCTCTCCGACGCCGACGCCGCCAAGCTCAAGGGCGTGGTCGACGGCTACGCCAAGACGTTCACCTGAACCTTGAAAGCATGATCCGCAAGGACTGATCCCGGATGGCTTCACTCAAGGACATGCGCGTTCGTATCGCCGCCACCAAGGCGACGCAGAAGATCACCAAGGCCATGCAGATGGTCGCGGCGTCCAAGCTGCGCCGTGCGCAGGTGGCGGCGGAAGCCGCGCGTCCTTATGCCGAAAGAATGAGCAAGGTGCTGGGCTCGATCGCCGCGGCGGTGGCCGGCAGCGATTCCGCGCCTAGGCTTTTGGCCGGGACCGGCAACGACAAGGTGCATCTGCTGGTGGTCTGCACCGCCGAGCGCGGCCTGTGCGGCCCTTTCAATTCGTCGATCGTGCGGCTGGCGCGCGAGAAGGCGAATGCGTTGATCGAACCAGGGCAAGGACGTCAAAATCCTCTGCGTCGGCCGCAAGGGCCAGGACCAGCTGCGCCGGCTTTACGGCAAGCAGATCATCGAGACCATCGAGCTGCGCGGCGTCAAGCAGATCGGCTTCGACCAGGCCGAGATGATCGCCAAGAAGATCGTCGCTTTGTTCGATGCGGGAGAGTTCGACGTCTGCACATTGTTCTTCTCGCGCTTCCGCTCGGTGATCGCGCAGATCCCGACCGCGCTACAAATCATCCCGCCGCTGTTCGAGCCGGCGAAGGAGGCCGGTCCCGCCGCGGCTTACGAATACGAGCCGGACGAAGAAGAAATTCTCGCCGATCTGTTGCCGCGCAATCTGTCGGTGCAGGTATTCCGCGCGCTCTTGGAAAATGCCGCTTCCGAGCAGGGCGCGCGCATGAGCGCGATGGACAACGCCACCCGCAACGCCGGCGAGATGATCCGCAAGCAGACGCTGACCTATAACCGCACGCGCCAGGCGATGATCACCAAGGAACTGATCGAGATCATCTCCGGAGCAGAGGCGCTCTGACCCGAGCAATCGAGCTTCTAAGAGGATTAAACATGGCCCAAGCCAATAAAGTCGGACGCATTACCCAGGTCATCGGCGCCGTCGTCGACGTGCAGTTCGAAGGCGATTTGCCTGCCGATTCTCAATGCCTTAGAGACCAAGAATCACGGCAACCGGCTGGTGCTGGAAGTCGCCCAGCATCTCGGGGAATCGACCGTGCGCACAGTCGCCATGGACTCCTCGGAAGGCCTCGTGCGCGGTCAGGAAGTTACCGATACCGGCCAGCCGATCGCGGTGCCGGTCGGACCGGAACTGCTCGGCCGCATCATCAACGTGATCGGCGACCCGGTCGATGAAGCCGGCCCGGTCAAAAGCTAAGGTCCAAGCGTGCGATCCATCAGGACGCGCCGACCTATACCGATCAGTCCACCGAGGCGCAGATCCTGGTCACCGGGATCAAGGTCGTCGATCTGCTCGCGCCTTACGCCAAGGGCGGCAAGATCGGCCTGTTCGGCGGCGCTGGCGTCGGCAAGACCGTGCTGATCATGGAACTGATCAACAACGTCGCCAAGGCGCACGGCGGTTATTCCGTGTTCGCCGGAGTCGGCGAGCGCACGCGCGAGGGTAACGACCTTTATCACGAGATGATCGAATCGGGCGTCAATAAGGATCCGAAGAAAGGCTCGGTCGAGGGTTCGAAATGCGCGCTGGTCTACGGCCAGATGAACGAGCCGCCGGGCGCGCGCGCCCGCGTCGGCCTCTCGGGCCTCACCGTCGCTGAATATTTCCGCGACCAGGGCCAGGACGTGCTGTTCTTCGTCGACAACATTTTCCGTTTCACGCAGGCCGGCTCGGAAGTGTCGGCGCTGCTCGGCCGCATTCCGTCGGCGGTGGGCTATCAGCCGACGCTCGCCACCGACATGGGCGCGCTGCAAGAGCGCATCACCACCACCACCAAGGGCTCGATCACTTCGGTGCAGGCGATCTACGTGCCGGCCGACGACTTAACCGATCCGGCGCCGGCGACCTCGTTCGCGCATTTGGATGCGACCACCGTGCTGTCGCGCGATATCGCCGCCAAGGGCATCTATCCGGCGGTGGATCCGCTCGACTCCACCTCGCGCATGCTGTCGCCGCTGATCGTGGGTGAGGAGCACTACGCGGTGGCGCGCCAGGTGCAACAGATTCTCCAGCGCTACAAGGCGCTGCAGGACATCATCGCCATTCTGGGCATGGATGAGCTGTCGGAAGAGGACAAGACCGCGGTGGCGCGCGCGCGCAAGATCGAGCGCTTCCTGTCGCAGCCGTTCCACGTCGCCGAAGTGTTCACCGGTTCGCCCGGCAAACTGGTCGACCTCGCCGATACCATCAAGGGCTTCCAGGGCTTGTGCGAAGGCAAGTATGATCACCTGCCGGAGGCCGCCTTCTACATGGTCGGCACCATCGAAGAGGCGGTCGAGAAGGGCAAGAAGCTCGCGGCGGAAGCGGCGTACCATGCCGCTGCGCTCGAACCTGATCGTGTTTCTGGTTATCGGACTGCTGTCGGCGCGTATCCGTTACATGACGCGGCCGAGTCGACAGAGATAAAGCTGGGCCCGGTGAGCATTGAAGTGAAAGGTAACCAGGTAGCGCACGACAATGGACCGCTAACCAGCAGCCAAGTGCAACATATCGCACTCATCCACTGATCGGCGGCGTGATCGGCTTGGGAGTGGGCTTCGCGAACGGCAAGAACAGGGTTGAGCAACATGGCAACTTCATTTCGAACTGGTCTCGCCGGAAAAGCTGCTGTTCTCCGGCGACGTCGAGCAGGTGGATGTGCCCGGCGCCGAGGGCGATTTCGGCGTGCTGGCCAATCACGCGCCGTTGGTCGCAACGTTGCGGCCGGGCATTCTGACCGTGCACGGCGCGGGCGGTGCGCAGAAGATCGTCGTGCTCGGCGGCTTCGCCGAAGTGTCGGCGCAGGGGCTGACCGTGCTCGCTGAAGTGGCGGAAGCGGTCGAGGACATCGATCGCACCATGATTTCGACCCGCATCAGCGAGTTGGAGAGCCGCATCGAGAAGACGGAGCCCGGCTCCGATCTCGACAAACTGATCACGCAGCTTGATCATTTCAATACCGTTGACCGGCACTTGACCGGCACGGCGATGCATTAGATTCGCACGCTTAATCTTTTCCGAAAGCCGGTTCCCATCCCGGATCAAGTCCGGGACATGCTATCAGGATCATGCACTAGCGCGCGCGAACTTCTCGAATTCCTTGACTACGCGCTCGTAAGTCCGCTGCTTGAACGGCACGGCCAGCGCTGGAAGCTCGCACATTTCCACCCAGCGCCAGTCGACGAATTCCGGCTCGTGGCCGCCGCCGGGATTGACGATATCGATTTCACTTTCGTCGCCGACGAAGCGCAACGCGTACCATTTCTGCTTCTGACCGCGGTATTTTCCGCCCCAGGCCGCGCCGACGATGTCGCGCGGGATATCGTAGGCGAGCCATTCGGCGATCTCGCCTAGTTTCTCCACCGAGCGGATATTGGTTTCCTCGTAAAGCTCGCGCAGCGCGGCCTTATAAGGGTCTTCGTTCTCGTCGATACCGCCCTGCGGCATCTGCCAGGCATGCGTCGCGTCGATGTGCTCGGGGCCGCTCGAGCGCCGGCCGATGAACACAAGGCCGGCACGGTTGAGCACCATCATGCCGGCGCAAGGACGATAGGGCAGGGACTCGAAGGGGGGCATTCGTACTCCGTCATTCCGGTCGCGAGCTGTTCGCGCCCTAGAATGACACTATGATGACTTTTCTTTCACCGCCACCATGGTGATCGGAACCAGCACGAAGCCGCGTGCTTCCGCTCTTTTGGCCCATTCCGCGATTTGGGCGATGGTTCCAGGCAGCGCGGTGGCGAGCCCGACCGCCGTTCCATGATCGCGTGCCATTAATTCCAGCCGCGCTAGCGCGCGGTCGATCTCAACCGACGTCGGCACCGCATCGATCGTGACTTCGGCTTTGGCGAACGGCAGGTTATGGCTGCCGGCGAACTGGCTGGCGACGCTGCGCGGCGAGGCGCCATCATCCACATAGATCAGCCCGCGCTTCGCGGTCTCGCGCAGCACCGGCGCCAGTGACGGTTCGGATGCCGTAAATCGTGCGCCCATATAGCTCAAGATTCCGACATAGCCCTGGAAGCGGCTCATCTGCCAGTGCAGCCGGTCGATGTTCTGGTCGGGAGTGAGCGAGGTCAGCAGCGTCTGCGGGCCGGGATCGTTGTCGGGATAGTCGAAAGGCTCCATTTGTGCCTGCAGCAGTACTTCGTGATTTTCCGTCCTGGCGCGTTCCGCCAGATTGTCGAGATTCGCGCCATAGGGCGCGAAGGCAAGCGTCACCGGCGCCGGTAATTTCGACAATGCATCGGCAGTGCCTGTCGCGCTGATGCCGAGCCCGCCGACGATGATGGCGATGCGCGGCGCGCCGGTATTGTCCGCCGGCAACTTGCGCGGATGGGCATAGAGAGTGAACGGCCGCGCGCCGTCGGGCGCAATCTTCGGGATGGCGCCGTGGTGGGTGGTTTCCAGCAGCCGCTGGTTGACCGGTGCCGTCGGCGAATTGCCGCTCGATCTACCCGGAACGATCACGGTTTCATGCTTGCCGCTGGAGCCGTCGATGATGGTGATGGTCTTGCTGCCCGGCGGCGGTGTGGGGGCGGCGGGTGTGGCCACGCTCACTGGTGGCGCGGCGTCGGATGACGGCCCGTCGTGGCGGGAATGCTGCTGGCCGTCGCCGGCCGGTTTCACCTGCCTTTTGACTAACGGACCGGTCGCGACCACGGCAGTGGGCTCGCCGCCCAAGGATCTTCGAGCCTCCCGCCAGAATTTGCGGGATGGCAGCCGGGAGTTTCGGCAGACCCTTGCGTTTGTCCAGGCCAGGGGGGCGTTCAGATCATCCGATGACAAGGCCCAAATCCTCGCGAATCATCCGCTTAGAGCATAATCCATTCGGCTTGAATCGAAGTTGACCAGCGGGGATTCTCAAAGCCCTACGGATCGGCGATTCTTTCTCTCGGATTGATTCGGGGAGAGGATGATGCCGAAACCCTATTCGCAAGACTTGCGTGAACGAGTTGTGCGTGCGTGCGGTCGAGGCCGGAGCCTCTTGCCACGAAGCCGCTGCGGCGTTTGAAGTCAGCGCCAGTTCGGCGATCCGCTGGGTAGCTCGCTGGCGACTGACTGGATCGGCGGCGGCGAAACCGATGGGAGGCAAGCGCTCGCCGCTGGATGCTCACAAGCCATGGCTGCTGGAACTGATTGGGGCCGAGCCGGACCTAACCTTGGAAGAAATCCGGGGCCGGCTACGCCAGCGCGGCATCAAGGTCAGCGCCAGTTCGGTATGGCGGTTCTGCGATCGCCATGACATCACCTTCAAAAAAAAGCCTGCACGCGGCCGAACAAGACCGCGCAAGACGTTCGCACGGCACGCGCGAACTGGAAGCAAGAGCAGCCGCGGCTTGATCCGAGCAGGTTTGTCTTCATCGATGAGACCGGCACCTCGACCAACATGACCCGGCTGCGCGGGCGCTGTCCGCGCGGCAAGCGGCTTGTCGCCAAAGTGCCGCACGGCCATTGGAAGATGACCACTTTCGTTGCCGGCCTGCGCCAGGATGGGATGACCGCGCCGTTCGTCGTCGACGCCCCGATGAATGGCGAAATTTTCCTCACATATCTCGAACAATGTCTGGTGCCTACGCTCTCGCCCGGCGAGATTGTGACAATGGACAATCTTCCCGCCCACAGGGTCGCCGGTGTGCGCGAGGCGATTGAGGCGACCGGCGCGGAGCTGCGGCTGCTTCCGCCCTATTCCCCGGATCTCAATCCGATCGAGCAATCCTTCGCAAAATTCAAAGCCCATCTGCGAAAGGCCGGTGAGCGCTCAATCCCTGCCCTCTGGGATCGGATCGGAACCATCCTTCAGTCCTTCACCCCAGAAGAGTGCAGCAACTACTTCAGGCACGCCGGATACAGATCAAACTGAATGGAATCTGCTCTAGTCTAGCACGCGGCGATTCCGCCGTGATTCGCCACAAACGGACGGGGCGGCCCTTAGGCCGCCCCGTTGGAATTAACTTCTTGACGATCAGGCCGCGCTTAGTTCGGTACTGGGGCCTTGGCACTCGGCGGGAATGCCGAATTGACCTGGGTGCCCCGCAGCAGCTCCTCCGCCATGATGAGCGCCTTGTCATTTTTGGGGTCCGGCGGAACGTATGACTGCGAGCCGGTCTGCTCCTTGCCCTCGTCGCCCTTGAGGTGGCCGCGCAGCGACGCTTCGCCCTTGGTGCTGGTATCGGTCTTCGCCTTGATGTCATCCGGCAAGTCTTGCAGGACCTCGATGTCGGGCACGATGCCCTTGGCCTGGATCGAGCGGCCGGACGGCGTGAAGTAGCGCGCGGTGGTCAGCCGCAGTGCACCGTTGCCGGAGCCGAGCGGAATGATGGTCTGCACCGAGCCCTTGCCGAACGAACGCGTGCCGATGACGGTGACGCGTCTGTGGTCCTGTAACGCGCCGGCAACGATTTCCGACGCCGAGGCCGAGCCGCCGTTGATCAGCACGATAACCGGCTTGTGCTTGGTGAGGTCGCCCGGCCGCGCGTTGAAGCGCTGCGTCTCCTCGGCATTGCGGCCGCGGGTGGAGACGATTTCACCCTTCTCAAGGAACGCATCCGACACCGAGATCGCCTGATCAAGCAGGCCGCCCGGATTGTTGCGCAGATCGAGGACGTAGCCCTTGAGCTTATCGTCGCTCACTTTCGCCGTGATGTCGGCGATCGCTTTCTTCAGTCCCTCGGTTGTCTGTTCGTTGAACTGCGTGAGCCGGATATAGCCGACGTCATCGCCTTCCACTTGCGAGCGCACCGAGCGCACGCGGATGATGTCGCGCGTGATCGATACTTCGATCGGCTTGTCCTGGCCCTTGCGCATGATGGTGAGTTTGATCTTGGTGTTCACAGGGCCGCGCATTTTCTCGACCGCTTGGTTCAGGGTCAGCCCCTGGACCTGCTCGCCGTCGAGCTGGGTTATGATGTCGTTGGCCATGACGCCGGCTTTGGCGGCGGGCGTCTCATCGATCGGCGCTACCACCTTGATCAGGCCGTCTTCCATGGTGACCTCGATGCCAAGCCCGCCGAATTCGCCGCGGGTCTGCACCTGCATGTCGCGGAAGCTCTTCGGATCCATGTAGCTGGAATGCGGATCGAGCCCGGCCAACATGCCGTTGATCGCGGTTTCAATCAGCTTGCTATCGTCCGGCTTCTCGACGTAATCGGCGCGTACTCGCTCGAACACGTCGCCGAACAGGTTGAGCTGCCGATAGGTGTCCGCGACCGCCGCTTTTGCGGTCGAACCGATGAAGATCATGGGTGGCTGTGTTGCAAGCAGCGTCATTGCCGCTCCAGCCGCCGCGCCGAGTAGAATAAGTGTGGTCTTGCGCATCATCCGCGAACCTTTTCGCCTTCGCCAGCTGCCCACCATGGGCCTGGATCGACGGGAATCCCGTCCTTACGAAACTCGATATAGAGCACCGGTTGGCTGGAACCTGTCGCGAGGATAGCGACGATATGGGAGCCGTTTCCCATCACCGCAACTGGTTCCCCGGTCAGCACGAACTGTCCGAGATCTACTGATATCCGTTCCATCCCAGCGAGCAAGATATGATAGCCGTTGCCGGCATTGAGGATCAAGAGTTGCCCATAAGATCGGAACGGTCCGGCATAGACGACCCAGCCGTCGGCCGGCGCGGTTACCTGGGCGCCGGCGCGGGTTGCAATGGAAACGCCCTTTTCCAGCCCGCCGACGCCATCGGGCATTCCATATTCCTTCAATTTGACGCCATTTACCGGAATCGGAACTTGCCCGCGCAGGGATGCGAAAGCGACGGCCGGCGATAGTCGGCCCGGATCGTGTAGTGCCGACATGGCCGGCCGCGTATCGCCCCGAGCGGCTTCGCGGGCAGCTCGGGTCGCCGGATCGAGCCCCTGCTCCAACTTGGCGATCAAATCTTTGAGATTATCGACCTGGTGCGCCAGTTCGGTGGCGCGGGTCCGCTCGGAATCGAGCGCTTTCTCGCGCTCGGCCTGCTGCTTTTGCCGCTCGCCGACCAGCGCGGTCATGCGCGTGCGCTCGTTGCCGAGCGAGGCGACCTCGTTTTTAAGCCGATCGCGTTCGGCCGCGATCCGCTTGCGAACTTTAAGCAGCGCGGTGAGCTCGCTCGCGAGCGCCTCGACCTCGCGCCGCATCTCGGGCAGCACCGCGCCGAGCAGCATGGCGGTGCGCACCGATTGCAGCGCGTCCTCCGGGCTGGCAATCAGCGCCGCCGGCGGACGATGGCCGATACGCTGAAGGGCGGCCAGCACTTCGCCGATCACGGCGCGGCGCCCGTCCAGCGACTTGCGAATGCTGCGCTCGTTTTCATCGAGCGGCTTGAGCCGCGCTTCGGTCGCGGCAACTTGCGCTTCGATGCCGCGAATGCGGCCGGCCGTGTCGATCAGGTCTTGATTGAGCTTGCGGCGGTCAACGCCGATCTGTTCGATCTCGCGCTTGAGCGCGGCCTCGGCCTCGATCGACTTGCTCTGGGCATCGCGCGCGGCCTTGAGGTCCTGGTCGCGCTGCTTGAGCGCATCAAGTTTGCCCGCCTTGTCGTTCTGCGTGAGCTGGATTGACCGCTCCTGCGCCAGCACTGCGGCGGCGAGCGTGACCGAGAATCCGAGCGCAAGCGCTGCAATAAGCGCGGAGCGCGAATCAAATCCCCAAAGGCAAATCATTGCAGCCAAGTTAGGCCTGCAGGTTGGGACGGCAAGACGATTGTTCCATCCAGACTTTTGCCGTCGGATTAAGACCAATCTGCGACCATCACGCTCTATGATACGGGTGGCCGGTCAGGATCGTGGTGGCGCGGTAAAGCTGCTCCAGCAGCATGATGCGCACCAGTTGGTGCGGCCAGGTTGCCGCACCGAATGCCAGACGCAGTTCGGCCTTCGCGCGCAAGGTCGCGGCCAGACCGTCGGCGCCGCCGATCATAAAGACTGCCGCGGGCCGGTCATCGCTGCGCCATTTCGCCAGCTGGGCGGCTAGGCTGGCGCTGTCGAGGTTCTCGCCGTGGGCATCGAGTAGTACGACCGCTGCGCCTTGCGGAATGATGTTGGCGAGCGCGATCGACTCCTCGAGCATGCGCTTGCCGGCGTCATCCGCGCGGCTTTCCCTGATTTCGATAATTTCAACGTCACGCAGACCGAGATTGCGGCCGGTTTGCGCCGCACGTTTGCGAAAGCGCTCGGTAAGCTCGGTCTCCGGGCCCTGCTTCAGACGTCCGACGGCGGCTACGATGATACGCATCGTGCCGCAAAGACTATCATCTCGATCGTTTGCCGTCCGACCACATCTTTTCCAGATTGTAGAAGGAACGCACTTCCGGCCGGAACACGTGGGCGATCACATCGCCAGCGTCGATCAGCACCCAGTCGCCTTGCCGCAGACCTTCGACGCGGATGCCGGTAACGCCGGCACCCTTCAGGTCCTTGACGAGGTTGTCAGCGATGGCGGCCACATGGACGTTCGACCGGCCGGAGGTCACGACCATGTAATCGCCGATCGAGGATTTGCCAGCGAGATCGATGGTGACGCTGTCTTCGGCTTTTATGTCTTCCAGACGCGCGAGGACAATGCGGAGCGTCTCTTTGGCACTGGGGTGCCGGGAGACGGGTTCGGGCATACGACGCGACGCCCGAGAGAGTGCAGGGTTGGTCAGAGGTTGTTTCCCTTTACGTTCTTTGCATCCGGCCCGGCCCGCGCCGAAGGTATCATCAAGATAACTATTTTGCTCAATTCTTTCCACTCATTGTCTTTTTCTTTTTGCCTGCGCGGCCGGAACTTCCTCCGTGCTCGCGCAGGGCGCGTAGCGCGGTGGAGGAGAGCGGCGATTTGAGACCGTGCAGGAAGCTCCAAGCCGGCGGCTTGCGGTAGGGCAAAGAGGCGGCTTCGGGTTCCGAAATGCGCGCGCGGGAGAAGGCCTGGCCTGCCGGACTGGCCGAGGCGTAAAGGCTTGGGCCGAGGCGATCAACCACCACGAGCGGCACCAGCTTCGCTATTCCGCGCCATTTCTGCCAGCGGTGAAAGCTTCGCAAATTGTCCGCGCCCATGATCCACACGAAACGGACCCGTGGGCAGCGGGCTATCAGCCACTTTATCGTATCGAACGTGTATCTCGTCTTGATGACAGCTTCGAGACCGGTCACGTCAATGCGCGGATGATGCGTAAGCCCGCGGGCGGCGGCGATTCGCTGCTGCAATGGCGCGAGCCCGCTGGTGTTCTTGAGCGGATTGCCCGGGGTGACCAGCCACCAGACGCGGTCGAGCTTGAGCCGTTTGAGCGCGAGCAGACTGGCGGCAAGGTGGGCCTGATGCGGCGGGTCGAAAGTTCCGCCGAACAGGCCGATCTTCATGCCGGGCGCGTGGGGTGGCAGCACGCGCACAGTGCGGGCGGCAATTTGCGGGGTCACGGCCGGATCTGACCGCTTCCGCGGATGCGGTATTTGAAAGTGGTGAGTTGATCGACGCCGACCGGCCCGCGCGCATGCAGCCGGCCGGTGGCGATGCCGATCTCGGCGCCGAAGCCGAATTCGGCGCCGTCGGCGAACTGGGTCGATGCGTTGTGCAGCACGATCGCCGAATCCACCTCGTGCAGGAATTTCTCCGCTGCCGCTGCATCGTCGGTCACGATGGCGTCGGTGTGGTGGGAGCCGTAACGCTCGATATGCTCGATAGCCGCAGCAACGCCGTCGACGACCTTAACCGCGATGATGGCGTCGAGATATTCGGCCAACCAGTCTTCCTCGGTCGCCGGCTTGACCCGCTTATCCACGGCAAGCGTCGCCTTATCCCCGCGGATTTCGCAGCCGGCATTGATCAGCATTTCGACCAGCGGCTTAAGATGCGTGGCCGCCGCGGCGCGATCGACCAGCAAGGTCTCGGCCGCGCCGCAGACGCCGGGGCGCCGCATCTTGGCGTTTAGAACAATTTTCTTGGCCATATCGAGCCCCGCCTCCCTGTGGATAAAGACGTGGCAGACGCCTTCCAGGTGCGCGAACACCGGCACGCGCGCTTCCGCCTGCACGCGGGCGACCAGGCTCTTGCCGCCGCGGGGGACAATCACATCGATATTGCCGTCGAGCCCGCTGAGCATCAGCCCGACCGCGGCGCGGTCGCGCGTCGGCACCAGCTGGATCGCGGCCTCGGGCAGGCCGGCCTCGCGTAAGCCTTGGCCGAGCGCGTCGACGATAGCGCGGCTGCTGCGCAGACTGTCGGAGCCGCCGCGCAGGATCGCGGCATTGCCGGATTTCAGGCATAGCGCGCCGGCATCGGCGGTCACATTCGGCCGGCTCTCGTAGATGATGCCGATGACGCCGAGCGGTACCCGCACCCGTTCGATGGCCATGCCGTTCGGCTGCGTCCAGGATTCGGTAACGACGCCAACGGGATCCTTGAGCGCGCGCACCGAGTCGATGGCGGCGGCGATCGCTTCCAAACGCGCGGCATCGAGCGAAAGCCGGTCGAGGAAGGCGCCGGTCACGCCGGAGGCGCGCGCCTCGGCCATATCCTCGGCATTGGCGGCCAGAATGCGGGATAGTTGCCCGCGGACGGCGCCGGCCATGAGCTCCAAAGCGCGGTCTTTTTGGACCGTGGAAGCGAGCGCCAGAAACCGGGCGGCCGCCCTGGCCTGACGGCCGATCTCGCCCAGGCAGGCGGCGATATCGCCTGTCCCTTCAATGCTTTTCAGCGGTGCGCTCATGTCGAAAAGTCCGTCGAAACACGATCCGTTTGGTTCCTATCACGTCGGGGGGGCGGGGGCGAGGTAGGCCGGTTTTGCGGCATTGGCAGAGGTAGTTGGGGATAGTGTGGATAACCCGAAATACGCCGGAACCGGTGAATTGACTTACACATTGAGGTGCCAGGGTGCGGCAGCTTTAATTGCGCATGATTTTTGCCGAGAACCGGGATCCTGCGCGTGGAGGATGTCATGGCGTACAGTTCAAGTCGTCTCCCCAGCCGTTTTCCGGTTGGTACCAAGTTCATCATTGAAGGCCGGCGCGGCGGCGAAGGCCAGGTGCAAGTCTATAGCCGGTACCTGGAATTTCCCGACGGGACGTTCTTTCCGCTGCCGAGCCACCCAATCCACCGTAAGTCGGGCGCTGCCCGCCGGTCCAAAAAACTGCATAGCCGCCAGCACTGATTAGGCCGCTGGCCGAGACAAAGGCGGGGCGGGGATCAGCGCCTGCGGCGGGGTCGGCCAATGGCCAATACGCGCGGGGATAAGCTTGCGGGATAACGCGCCGTCACGCTCGTAGAAACGCCCGAGCGGCGCGTTGTTCGGTTTCGAGGAACGATTATTCCCCGCCTAGAACAAGATCATCGCGGTGGATCATCTCGGTCCGTCCGCCAAAACCGAGAATCGAGAGGATATCCGCCGAGGAGCGGCCCTTGATCCGCTCAGCGTCCTCCGCGTCATAGGCGATCAGCCCGCGGCCGATCTCGTGGCCGTCCGGTCCGCGCACCACCACCGCGTCGCCGCGCCCGAACGCGCCCTCGATCCGCACCACGCCGGCCGGCAATAGACTCTTGCCGCTGCGCAGCGCCTTCACCGCGCCGGCGTCGATCACCAGCGCGCCGCGCGGCTCCAAGGAACCTGCGATCCATTTCTTGCGCGCGGTCACTGGATTGGCCGGCGTCAGGAACCAGGTGCAGGCGGCGCCGCCGGCGATGGCCCGCAGCGGATTCTGTACGTGACCCGAGGCGATGATCATGTGCGTGCCGCCGGTGGTGGCGATCTTGCCGGCCTCGATTTTGGTCAGCATGCCGCCGCGCGCCAGCGTCGAGGCCGACGCCCCCGCCATCGCCTCGATCTCCGGCGTGATGCGCGCAACCACGGGCACCAGCTTGGCGCCGGCCTGGCTTTTTCCATCAAGATTTGGCGGCTTGTCGTAGAGCCCGTCGACGTCCGACAATAGCACCAAGAGATCGGCGCTCATCATGGTGGCGACGCGCGCGGCCAGCCGGTCGTTGTCGCCGTAGCGGATCTCGCTGGTAGCGACCGTGTCGTTCTCATTGATCACCGGCACGCTGTGCCATTCCAGCAGCTTGGCGATGGTGGAGCGCGCGTTGAGATAGCGACGGCGCTCCTCTGTATCGCCAAGAGTGACCAGCACCTGGCCGGCGGTGAGCGCGTGCGCGCTTAAAGATTCCGACCACGCGCGCGCGAGCGCGATTTGTCCCACGGCAGCAGCGGCCTGGCTGTCCTCTAGCTTGAGCGCGCCCGCGGGCAGCTTGAGCACGGCGCGGCCGAGCGCGATGGCGCCCGAGGACACCACGATGACGTCGCGCTTTTGCGCGTGCATGGCGGCGATGTCGGCGGCCAAGCTGGCCAGCCAGTCGCGCTTGAGGGAGCCTGCGGCGGCATCCACAAGCAGCGACGAGCCGACCTTCACGACGATGCGGCGGAAGGAGGAGAGCGAGGGCGTTTTGGGCATGATGCGGCAACTGGCTAAGTTTCGCGCGCTCTCTAGCACGGCATCCAATGCCCCGTCATTGCCGGGCTTGCTTCGAACACGGCATGGTTGAAATCAACAGGAGCGGCAGCAGTACTCGGGAGTCGCGTTCCGGAGCCGACGACCTCGCCACTGCCCTCGCCGCAGACGCTACCGTTCCGACACCTGCAGCTTCTTGCGTTTCTGCTTGCTGGCCGCGAGCTGCACGGCGGCGTGCGTGATGACGTGCTTGGCGTCTTGCTTGACCCCGGCCTTGGCGGAAACTTTCGCCGCGCCGGTGTCGATCGTCGCCGTCATCTGTGCGTCCTGCCGCGCGATCTTCACATGCGCGCGCATGGCCGCCATCGCGGCGCCGCGGACTGCCGGCGCGAGCTGCGTCGGCGCTTTGCGGGTCTTATCGTTTCGCACGGGCGGCAGCGGGATGTGCTCGGGCCCGTCCCAGGCGAGCAGGCCGGCGGTCTCCTGGCAGGGAGCGTGCCGCGGCAGCTTGACGGCCGGGCTGCCGGCCTCGGCGACCATCCAATTTTCCGCCGGGCGTCCGGTGATCGTCTTCACATAGTCTTTCGTCTCCGCCGGCAGGTTGCCCTTCTTGACCAGCCAAGCCTGGATGCGCTTCGGCCCGGCATTATAGGCGGCTGCGGCAAGGCCGAGATTGCCAAATTGTCGCGCCAGATCGCGCAGCAGGCGGGCGGAGGCCGCGATCGCCTGCACGGGATCGAACGGATTGTCGAGGCCGACGTCCGCCGCTGTCTCCGGCATGA
The DNA here is from genome assembly GCA_963709855.1 of uncultured Alphaproteobacteria bacterium. Taxonomy (GTDB): domain Bacteria; phylum Pseudomonadota; class Alphaproteobacteria; order Rhizobiales; family Xanthobacteraceae; genus Pseudolabrys. The sequence continues at coordinate 114,374 of CAVPXX010000021.1, forward strand.
ATTGCGCGATGCCTTCGGCGCCGGCGCGGCTCACCGTGCCCGGCCGGAATCCGCTTTCCTGAAACAGCAGCCGGATGAAGAACGGCACCGGCAAATTATTGCCCTGCGCCGCGTCGGTGAGGCTGTCGCAGATTTCCGCGCGCGAACGCGGGATGATCGGCTTCACGATCGGCACCAGCGGCGGTAGGTAAGCCGGCACCGGCTCGGCGATGTCTTCGAGCGCGGTTTGTTGCGGGATCTCGATCGGGATGTCCGCGACGGCGGCGCCGGGCGGAACTTGCGCGGTTTCGGCGCGCGCAGCGGGGGGCAGTTCGGCGGGCACGTCGGAGGCGCGCGTTTCGGGAACGCGCTCTTGCATTTTAGCAGCGGGGCCGGACAGTTTGTCGAGCAAAAGTTCGGGACCGGTCGCGCCGGATAGCGTCATCAAGCAGAAGCAGGCTGGCACGAACAAATGCCGCATTTCTTCCGGTCCTTGAATTCGCACGCGCTACGCCACGCGCGTCGCGACAGATTGATGGAAAAGGAGAAAGCCCCCTTCGTTCATGTCGCTATGCGATCAAATCGGGACAATTTTGCGGCTTGCGGGCGCAATTCGTTGAAGGAACCACAGTTCCATTGCGCGGCGATGAATGAGAATGGCCGAATAACACTAAAATGACATGCGCGTGGCGCTCTCACTCCGGCAGCTCCGCCATACTTAGGCCTCCCTCGTATTGGTGTGGTCCTCCCGTGCAAATGAAAGCCCGGAACCGGGGGCGTAGGCTTGCGTTTGCCTGCGTGGCCACACCGAGCCCGAAGTCAGGCGATGCAGTTTATCGTTTACATTGCGGTGCTGTTTGTTTCGATTAGCAGCATTCTGCTCGAGCTCGATTGGTTGACCAAGCCGAAATTGGAAACCAAGCCCGCCGTGCACGCGACGAGCGCGCCGCCACCGGTACCGCGTGTCGTCGCCAAAGCCGACGGCCCGAATGCCGAGCTCAATCCGGTCTATCCGAAAAAAGGCGCGCCGCAAGCGAACGAGACGAGCACGAACGTCCCGCAATCGGCAGCATCGCCAGTCACTCCGCCGCCGGCCATTGCGCCGCAGCCAACCACTGCGATGCAAGCAGCCGAGGCGATGAAGTTAGCCAATGCTGCGCAGCCTGCGACCGAGCCGCCGCCAGCGGCGCCGCAAACGGCCAATGCGCCACAAACGGTCGCGCCAGCGGTTGTCGCGCCGACAGGCAATGCCACCGCGACTGTCGCCGCCGAAACCACCGGTAAGGCGGAACCGGCCCAGCCGCCGCCGCAAGCGGCGAGCGCGAATGCCGCGGCGGAAACCACCGCGCCGCCGCCGCCCCAGCCGGACGCCAAGCAAGCAAACGCCAGCAACGCGCCCGTCGCCGAAAAAAAAGCGAGCGTGGCGACGAAACGTCAGTGCGACGTTTCGGCCTGCGCCGCAGCTTACCATTCGTTCCGGGAATCGGATTGCACCTATCAGCCATTCGAAGGTGAGCGGCGCGTTTGCGTCGCCCCGCCGAGCGCGCAACAGCGATCGGCCGATCGCGGACCGCGGCGAGAAGCTGATCCGCCGCTCGCACGTGCGGCGCGGGACCCCGATCGCAATGTCGACTGGCGCGCCACCTCGCACACGCGGGGGGCGGCGGTCGACGACGCGGACGACGACGATTACGACGCGCCGCGTCCGCCCGGCCGCGTGATCACGATCGAAAGAGGCTACGGGCGTTGGCCGTAATGGCCGCGCTCTTTGCCTGCCTTCAATAAATAACCACCGACCGGATCGAACTGCCCTCGTGCATCAACTCGAAGGCGTTGTTGATCTTGTCTAGCGGCATGGTGTGGGTGATCAGGTCGTCGATATTGATCTTGCCGTCCATGTACCAGTCGACGATCTTCGGTACATCGGTGCGGCCGCGCGCGCCGCCGAAAGCGGTGCCCTTCCATACCCGCCCGGTGACCAGTTGGAACGGCCGCGTGGCGATCTCCTGGCCTGAGCCCGCGACGCCGATGATGATGCTCTCGCCCCAGCCGCGGTGGCAGCATTCCAGCGCCTGACGCATCACATTCACATTGCCGATGCATTCGAAGGAGAAATCCGCGCCGCCGCCGGTGAGGTCGACAATTGCCTGCACCACCTTGTCGCGGCCGACCTCGTCGGGATTGACGAAATGCGTGAGGCCGAATTTCTCGGCTATGGCGCGCTTTCCCGGATTGGTGTCGATGCCGATGATCTTATCGGCGCCCACCATGCGCGCACCCTGGATCACGTTGAGTCCGATGCCGCCGAGGCCGAACACCGCGACGTTGGCGCCCGGCCAGACCTTCGCGGTGTTGATGATGGCGCCGATGCCGGTGGTGACGCCGCAGCCGATGTAGCAAATTTTGTCGAACGGCGCGTCCTCGCGCACTTTGGCGAGCGCGATTTCCGGCAGCACGGTGAAATTGGCGAAGGTCGAACAGCCCATATAGTGGAACACTGGATCGCCGTCGCAGCGGAAACGGCTGGTACCGTCCGGCATCAGGCCTTTGCCCTGGGTGGCGCGGATGGCGGTGCACAGGTTCGAGCGGCGCGAGAGGCAGGTTTTGCATTGTCGGCATTCCGGCGTGTAGAGCGGGATGACGTGATCGCCGGCTTTCAACGTGTTCACGCCGTCGCCGACCTCGCGCACCACGCCGGCGCCCTCATGACCGAGGATGGCAGGGAAGATTCCTTCCGGGTCGGCGCCCGACAGCGTGTAGGCGTCGGTATGGCAGACGCCGGTGGCTATGATTTCGACCAGCACCTCGCCGGCTTTCGGGCCCTCGATCTCGATGGTCTCGACGGTGAGCGGGTCGCCGGCTTTCCAGGCCACCGCGGCGCGGGTTTGCATGGCGTCCTCCCAAAATGTCTTACGGCTGCCAGGCCGCTTCTTTTGTTTCCGGATTTTCGGCGCCCTCACGCGCGCCATCGATCACCTTGAGCAGTGCGCGCAAGACTTCCGTGAGGCCTTGCCGGGAGGCCGACGACAGAACCAGCGGCGTTTTCTTGCACGCCTTCTTCAGCTTGGCGGTTTGCGTCTTGATCGCCTCCGGCGTCAGCGCGTCGGCTTTCGACAGCGCCACGATCTCCGGCTTGTCGGTGAGGCCCTGGCCGTAGGCTTCCAGTTCAGCGCGTACCGTCTTGTAGTCGTGCCCGGCGTCTTCACCGGTGCCGTCGATCAGATGCAGCAACACGCGGCAGCGCTCGGTGTGGCCGAGGAAGCGGTCGCCAAGGCCGACGCCTTCATGCGCGCCCTCGATCAGGCCGGGCAGATCGGCCAGTACGAATTCGCGTTCGTCCACGCGCACCACGCCGAGTTGCGGATGCAGCGTGGTGAACGGATAGTCGGCGATCTTCGGCTTGGCCGCGCTCACCGCGGCGAGGAAGGTGGATTTGCCGGCATTGGGCAGGCCGATCAGGCCGGCGTCGGCGATCAGCTTCAGGCGCAGGCGGATGGTGCGCTCCTCGCCGGGCTGGCCGGGATTGGCCTTGCGCGGCGCCTGATTGGTCGATGACTTGAAATGGGCGTTGCCGAAGCCGCCGTTGCCGCCCTTCATCAACGTGACGCGCTCGCCGGCGCGGGTGAAATCGGCGAATAGCGTCTCGCCGTCCTCCTCGTAGACCTGCGTACCGACCGGAACTTTCAGTACTACGTCCTTGCCGTTGGCGCCGTGGCGGTCCTTGCCCATGCCATTGCCGCCGCCCTGTGCCTTGAAGTGCTGCTGGTAGCGGTAGTCGATCAGGGTATTGAGGCCGTTCACCGCCTCGATGACGACGTCGCCGCCCTTGCCGCCGTCGCCGCCGCTCGGGCCGCCAAACTCGATGAACTTCTCGCGCCGGAACGCGATGCAGCCGTTGCCGCCCGCGCCGGATTGCACATAAACCTTGGCTTCGTCGAGGAATTTCATGCCGTTAGCCTATATGGCATCGCGCTTCCATGCGCCACAGGCCCAGCCGGGAATAAATTTCGCCTTTGCCCGATCTAGTCCTCATAGTCGCCTCACACGCCACGGGAGATTTGACCATGACCGACCAAGATAACGGCCCCACCCGCCGTAAGGTGCTGGAATGCATGACCTGGGCGGGAACGGGGGTGTTGTGGACCATCTCGGGCGGGGTGCCGCATTCGCTCGGGCTTGTCGATGAGGCGATGGCCGCGGACGCCAAGGGTCTCACCTTCCTGCAGATCAGCGACAGTCATATGGGCTTCGACAAGCCGGCCAACCCGAACGCCAAGGGCACGCTGGAAGAGGCGATTGCCCGCATCAAGGCGATCCCGACCAAGCCGGCCTTCATGATCCACACCGGCGACATTACGCATCTGTCGAAGGAGTCGGAATTCGACGACGCCGAAAAGATTATTTCGGGGGCCCGCCTCGACGTGCATTACGTGCCGGGCGAGCACGACATCATCGATCCCGACATTAAGCTCTACAAAGAACGCTACGGCCGCGGCACCAAGGGGTCGGGCTATTACAGCTTCGACGCCAACGGCGTGCATTTCATGGGGCTGGTCAATGTCGCCAACCTCAAGGGCGGTGGCATGGGCAGCCTCGGCGACGAGCAACTCGAATGGATCGAAAACGATCTCAAGGGCCGCTCCGCGTCGACGCCGATCGTAGTGTTCGCGCACATCCCGCTGTGGTCGCTCTATCCGCAATGGGGCTGGGGCACCGAGGATAGTGGGCGCGCGCTCGGCTACCTGAAGCGTTTCGGCTCGGTGACCGTGCTCAACGGCCACATCCATCAGGTGATGCAGAAAGTGGAAGGCAACGTGACCTTCCACACCGCGCGCTCGACCGCGTTCCCGCAGCCGGCGCCGGGCAGCGCGCCGTCGCCCGGGCCGATGAAAGTGCCGGACGACAAGCTGCGCACCATGCTCGGCACCGCTAGCGTGACGTTCAAGCAGGGCGAGCAACGGCTTGCCATCATCGACACGCCGTTGAAGAGCTGAGCGCCATGACCTTGACGAGAACTCTCGCGCTCGGCGCGATGACTTGGCTTGTCGCTGTTGCCATCGCGGGAAGCCCGGCCCGGGCCGCGGACATTCAGGTGAAGATCGACAATTTCACTTTCAACCCGCAGCAGATCACGGTGAAGGCCGGCGACACCGTCACATGGACCAACCACGACGACATCCCGCATACGGTGACCTCAAAAACGCTGCTGTTCCGGTCGAAGGCCGTGGACACCGACGACAAATTCTCGTTCACATTCGCGAAACCGGGCAGCTATCCGTATTTTTGCTCCTTGCATCCGCACATGACCGGTTCGATTGTGGTCGAGGGGAACTAGCATCCGGTGGGCGGCGTCGAGCGATACGCGTTGCCCGTGGGCAACGCCGGGTATCCGATGATGGCGGGCGGCATCGTGGACTTGAGCGAGGGCGGCAAAGCGGAGCGTTTCAAGGCGCTCGCGTTGCCGTACCTCGACGACGTCTACACGCTAGCGCGCTATTTGCTGCGTAGCGCCAGCGATGCCGATGACGCGGTGCAGGAATGTTACCTGCGCGCGTTCCGCCATTTGGATACGTTTCGCGGCGGGCCGATCAGGCCCTGGCTGATGACGATCTTGCGCAATGTCTGCCATGCGGCTTACGCGAGCAATGCGCGGCTTGTGTTTACGGCGGAAACCGGCGAGCCGCAGGCAGCGCCGATCTGGCACGAGGACGGCGACACGCCGGAGCAGGCGATGCTGCGCCGGCACAACTCGGAAACCATGCGCCGGTTGATCGGCGAACTGCCGGCGGAATTTCGCGAAGTGATCGTGCTGCGCGAGATCAACGATCTGTCTTATCGCGACATCGCGACGGTGATCGAGGCGCCGATTGGAACGGTGATGTCGCGGTTGGCGCGTGCACGTGGCCTATTACGCGACGCCTGGATCGCGGCAGAAGGCAGGGGTAAGCCCACATGAATTGCGACGAAGCCAGCATCCTGATGCATGCGCTGATCGATGGCGAGCTCGACGCCGGTCATGCGCGCGAACTCGAGATACATATCGCAACCTGCGCAGGCTGCGCGGCACGCTTACGCGAATTCCATGAGCTGCGCAAAATGATGACGCCGGCAGGCTTGCATCTGTCGGCGCCGGCGAGCCTGCGCGCGAGCATCGAAGGCAAGCTGCCGAAGTCCGTCGCGGCTGTCTCCAGCCGGCGCACGGTCATCAAGGGCTTCGCGGTTGGCGCGACCGCCAGTGCGTTGGCGGCCTCCGGCCTGCTGGTGATGGTAATGCGGACCGACGACCAGAAGCGCATCCTCGGCGAGGTGGTGTCGGCGCATCTGCGCTCGCTGCAGGCGCAGCACCTGATCGACGTGCAGTCGACCGACCAGCACACGGTGAAGCCGTGGTTCAATGGCCGGTTAGATGTGGCTCCGCCGGTGGCCGACCTGACCGCGCAGGGCTTCACGCTGCTGGGCGGCCGGCTCGACTATGTCGATGCCAAGCCGGTGGCGGCCATCGTCTATCGCCGCCGCGTGCATATTATCAATCTGTTTTGCGCGCCGGCGCCGGGCTCCGGCGACCGCGCCGCGACCATGGAGAGCCTGCAAGGCTTCAATGTACGGCGCTGGCGCGAGAACGGCATCAATCTCTGGGCGGTCAGCGACATCAACGCCGACGAGCTCGCCCAATTCGGCGAGAATTTCGAGGCGGCGCTGAAGCAGTAAAACTACGGCGCGCTGAAGCGCATGATCCCGAAAGGCGGGAACCGGTTTTCGGATAAGATCATACGCCTCTAAAATTCGTAGTGCCGTCGCGTGCGATGCGCGCGAGCAGGTCGATTTCCCACGACAGATATTCGTTCATGGCGGCCTTCGGATTGCCCGGCCGCTCATAGGGTTTGAGCCAGGCGTCGAGCGGCTCATCCGCCATCTTGGCGTCGCCCGAGAGCGGAAATCCGGCGGCCGTCCAGGCCGCATTGCCGCCCTTGAGCCAGTGGATGGGGAGCTCTGTGAGCGCGCGCGCTTCCTCGACGGCGAGGCCCGCGAGGACACCATCCTCCGAAGTGAGAACGACCAATTTGCGCAACGGTATCTTCGGCAGCGCGCGATCGAGCCGCGAGCGGATGGCGAACCAGGCGCCGGGAATGTGGCCCTTGCGGTAATTCGGGCTGCGTGACAGATCGATGACGTTCACGTTGTCGATCGCCAGCACGTCGGAGAATTCGACCGCCGTTTCCGCCGGTGCCGTGCCGAGTATGAGGTCGGTCGGCTTGCCTTTTTCGGCGCCGGCTTCGGGCAGCACCGCCACGTCTTTCCAGCCCATCTGCTTGAGCCAGGAGGCGGTCATCACCGCGCGCACTTCGTTGTCGTCGCAAAGCACAACGCGGGCGCCGAGCGTGCCGACATACTGGTCGGTGGCCTGTACCAGCTGGCCGCCGGGCGTCGAGAGCGCGCCGGGAAAATGGCCGGCCTCGTATTCGGCCGGATCGCGCACGTCGAGGATATAAAGCGTGCGTGACGTGTCGTTGCGCCAGCGTTCGAGCGCGGCGCGATCGATGCGCTTTATCCCGAAGCGGCGCGCCACTTCATCGGTTTTAGATTTCGCCCAGGTTAGCGCCGAATTGCTTACCGCCGGCGCGCGCTTGTCATTGCCGTAGTCGCAAGCGAGCCCGGCGAGATGCCAGCCCATGGTGCCGTTGCGCAGCGCGACGACCTTGTTGGGCACGCCGGCATTGATCAGCGATTGCGCACCGATGATACTGCGGGTGCGGCCGGCGCAGTTGACCACGATCAAAGTGTCGGGTGAGGGCGCGATGTCGTGCACGCGCAAAACCAATTCGGCCCCCGGCACATTGATGCCGGTCGGGATCGAGATGCGCGAGTATTCGTCGTAAGGCCGGCTGTCGAGTACGACCATGTTAGCGCGGGCGCGCATCAGGCCGTCGAGCTCGTCGGCGCTGATCGAGGGCGTGCCGCTGGCGTGCTCAATGAATTCGCCAAACGCCTTGCTCGGCACGTTGACGCCGGAGAATAGCTCGAAACCGGCGGCGGCCCAAGCCGAGATGCCGCCGTCGAGATAAGAGAGATCGGAATAGCTCGCGCGGGCGAGGATATCGGCGGCGCGTTGCGCCAAGCCGTCGTTGTCGTCGATGAGCACGATGGGGGTGGTGCGGCGCGGCACCAGGCGGGCGAAGCGCAATTCTAGCCGGCTCAGTGGCACTGAGCGCGCCCAGAGGAGATGGCTGCGCGAGAAGATCAGTTCCTCGCGCACATCGATCAGCGCCAGCTCCCCACCGTCGCCGAGCATAGCCTTGACGGCGGCGGCGGTGACCGGGCGAAGCTTCGCTTTCGTCGTGTGCAGGTTCACGAGGCTTGCTGCGCGTACATCTGCTCGACGGTGCCGGTCTTCAGGTCGATTTTGATGCGGTTGATCTTGTCGAGATTGGTGCCGGTGACGCGGATGAAGCGCGCGTAATCGGGATAATCGATCGAGTGAATGGCGCCGTCCTGGTAGATGCCGGCTTTGCCCGGCGTGAGCCGGTATTTCTTCACCGGCTTGAGCTTGGCGTGATTGGGATCGGCGCCATTATCCTCACGCTCCCATTCGATCATGTCGGTGTATTTGGTGGCCTGGCCGTATATCGCCCACGAGGCGCCGTGATCGTGCGGCGGGGACGTCCGCGCCTTGTCGTTGATGTGGGCGAGCACCTGAAAGCCGAGTTTGGGGTCTTCGTACAGAACCTTGAGCCCGCGCGGCTGGTCGTCGCCGCAATAGGCGCGAATGAAATCGGGATTGGAGAGCAGACGCTCGAGATTGGTGCGCACCTGCTCGCGCCCTTGCGGGCCGGGATCGAGCGCGAGCGTGGTTTTGCAATCGACGATGAATTGGTCGAGGTCGTAAGCCATGTCGGTCCTCCGTGGCGAAGGCAAGCAAGGCCATTTTCGCGCAACCCGGCCGCGGACGCCAGCGGCCCCCCGCGCGCGGGGGGCCGCTATCCGTGTTCAGGAAACCCGCTTCATGCGGCCCCAGGTCTTGAGCGAGGACCAGATGCCGCGTTCGAGCCGGAAGCGGTCGATCGGCGCCGACGACTTGATCGAGTGGATGCGGTAGAGACCGACGCCGGTCCACTGGAAGCCGCATTTCTCCAGTACCCGGCGCGAGGCCGGGTTGGTGACGCGACTGCCGGCTTGTAGCGCCTCGTGGCCCAGGTCCGTGAAGGCGTAGTCGATCACTGCGTGCAGTGCCTCGGTGGCATAGCCCTGGCCCCAAAAAGGCAGGCCGAGCCAGTAGCCGAGTTCCGGCGTTTCATCCTGCAGCATGACACCGCAGGCGCCGACGATTGCTCCGTCGCGCAGCGTGATCAGGAACACCGCCTCACCGCCGGCTTTGTTGGCGCCGGCAATGAAATCCTCGGCATCCGACATTTTATACGGATGCGGAATGCGCGCCGTGTTTTCGGCGATGCGACGGTCGTTGGCGAGCGTCGCTACCGTTTTAGCGTCCCCGAGGCGCGGCGCGCGCAAAGCAAGCCGCTTGGTCTCGAGGACGGGGATACTGCCCTCGTGAAAGGTCTCTTTCGGCATTCGTTCCAGCAGTGTCATGACACGGGCTCCAGGTTTTCAACGCGGTTGAAAAGCGAAGAGGGGGAGCCGGTCACCCGTCTCCCCCTCTCGAAGCCCTATGAGGCCCCGCCGGTTCGACTGAATGACCGGCGGACCTCGATTTTGTCCACCGTCTTACTCGGCCGCAGCCTCCGTCATCTGTACAACGGACACGTAGGTGCGGCCTTTGGCTTTGGTAGCGAACTGAACTTTTCCGCTAACGAGCGCGAACAGCGTGTGATCCTTGCCGATGCCGACATTGCGGCCGGCATGCCATTTGGTGCCGCGCTGGCGCGCCAGGATGTTGCCGGCGAGCACGATCTCGCCGCCGGTCGATTTCAAGCCGAGCCGTCGGCCCGCCGAGTCGCGACCGTTCCGGGATGATCCGCCTGCTTTCTTATGCGCCATGAGTGCTCTCTCTAATTCCGTTACTCTTTACACCGATTTCATGAAGGAATCATCTCACTTTTTCTTGCCCTTTGTGCGGGCCTTGGCCGGCTTTTTTGCGGCCGGTTTCTTGATATTCGCCTTGGCCGGCTTGGCCTCCTCGGCTTCGCCCTCGGCCTTCGGCTTGGGCTCGCGCTTGGGCCGCGGCGCCGCCGTCTTCGACGGCTTGGCGCCGTCGGTCAGGATCTCGGTGATGCGGATCACCGAAAACTCGTGGCGGTAGCCGCGCTTGCGGCGCGAATTTTTGCGCCGGCGCTTCTTGAAGGCGATTACCTTGTCGCCGCGCGTGTGCTGGAGCACCTCGCCGGCGACCGTTGCCCCGGCGATGGTCGGGGTGCCAAGTTGCGGCGGGTCGCCGCCGAGCACCAGCACTTCGCCGAACTCGACGATCTGGCCCGGCTCGCCGTTCACCCGGTCGATCCGGATCACGTCCTCGGCGGCAACCCGGTACTGTTTGCCGCCGGCTCTAATGACTGCGAACATCGTTCTTCCCTTGTGTTCGATCCCGGTGCTCGGAGGATTCCGGACCGGCTTCTTTCAGTCGGTTTTTCGTGTGTTTTTAATGGCTTAAGGGGCCATTGAAAAAGCACGCGGACCAAACGGCCCGCGACGGCATGCTTATGGCGGGGAAGGGTGCGGGATGTCAAGAAAAGGCGCTATTTACCCTCCCTCCCGCTTCACGGGGGGAGAGTAAGAAAACGCGCTCAGCCCTCGGTTTTGGCCGGTTCCTCGGCGGCCGCAAAGCCGCCGTTCTCGGCCTCGTTGTCCGATGGCGCGAGCCGGTAGCCGACGCCCAGTTCGGTCACAAGAATCTTGGGCGAATCCGGATGCGGCTCGATCTTCTGCCGCAGCTTGCGCACGAAGATGCGCAGATAATGCGTGTCGTGCACGTGGATTGAGCCCCACACCTCCTTGAGCAGATGTTGGTGGGTGACCACGTTGCCGGCGTGCTGCGCCAATACCTGCAGCAGCCTGTATTCCTTCGGCGTCAAGGTCAGGCGGTTACCGTTGAGCGTCACGGCACGGGCGGCGAGATCGATGGTGAGCGGACCGACCTTGACCGTCGGTTCTCCGCTCGCCGCGCGCATCTGCCGGCGCAGGGCCACGCGCACTCGCGCGAGCAGTTCCGCCATGCCGAACGGCTTGACCACGTAATCGTCGGCGCCTAGCTCGAGCAGATGCACCTTCTGCGCCTCGGTCGAACGAACAGAAAGCACGATGATCGGTACGCTCGACCAGGAGCGGACGCGCTCGACCACCTCGGAACCGTCCATGTCGGGCAGGCCGAGGTCGACGATCATAAGGTCGATCGGCCGCAGCGTGGCCGAACGTATCGCCTCGGCGCCGGTGCCCGCCTCGTGCACCACGAAGCCGTTGAGCTCGAAACCTGTGCGCAGGAAACGGCGGATTTGAATTTCGTCGTCGACGACGAGCACAATCGGGGATGGCTCACTCATCTGCGTCGCTTTCCATTTGCGTAACAGTGGCTTGCATTACCGGGAGTTCGATCACCATCGCGGTGCCGCGGCCGGGCCCCTCGCTGGCGGCTTTCACCTTGCCGCGATTGGCCGCAATAAAGGCGTTGGCGATCCAGAGGCCGAGGCCGGAGCCGCTGGTGGTCGCAGCATGGCGTTCGCCGCGCACGAAACGATCCCAGATCTTGGTCCGCTCGGCTGCGGTCAGTCCGGCGCCTTCGTCGCTGACGCTCAGGATCATGCGACCGTCGCGCGCGCGCGCGGCCACGGTGATCTGCGAGCCCGGCGCGGAATATTTCACCGCGTTGTCGAGGATCTGCACCAACGCCTGCTGGACCAGTACTGGATCGACATGGATGAGCGGCAGATCGGCCGGCAGATTGAGCACGATGCGGCGATTAGACATGCGGTTACGGCAGCGCTCGATCGCCGAATTGACGATGTCGGCCGGATCGGCCCATTCGATATGCGGTTTGATGCCGTCGCTGCTGATGCGGCTGGCATCGAGCAGGTTCTGGATGTCGTTGTTGAGGCGCTCGGCTTCATCGCGCACGTCGTGCACCAGCGCCTTGAGTTTCTTTTCGTTCGTCAGCGCCGGCGCCGCGCTCAGCACCGTGGCGGCGCCGAGGATAGAGGCGAGCGGCGTACGGAGCTCATGGCTGACCGAGCCGATCAACGCCTCGCGCAACTGGTCGGTCTGCGAGCGCATGCGCGCCTCGCTGATGGCGTGCGCGACGCCCAGACGTTCCAGTGTCGCGGTGGCGTCAGACAGCACCGCGTCGACGCGGATGCGCATCTCGTCCGAGCTCTCCCGCGATTGGCGGCCGAGATTAATTGCGATGACGCCGAACTCGGAGCTCTTGGGCGATACCGCGCGGATCAGCCAGACGTCGCCGCTCTCGGAGGTCACCGTCACGCCGCTGTTCGCATCGCGCCGGCCGGATGCAACGTCGACCACTTCGGCGCGGACTTGTTCCGGCACCGCGACGCCGGCGCGCCGCCCACTGCTGCCGGAAGCCTCCCGCATGCTGGCGAACAGGACGACTTTGCGCTGCATGACGTTAGCGAGGTGGTCTTCGATCGCGGCATGAATGTCTGACACGTCGAATGCCCCCGCCAGCCGGCGCGAGAAGGCATAGAGGTCGCGCAGGTCGATTTCGCGCTGGCGCGCCATCTCCAATTGACGTTTGAGCCGGGTGGCGAGCTGGCTCACCACGATGGCGACGAAGATGAACAGGATCAGATTGAGGACTTCGTGCGGGTCCGTGATGCGGAAGCTGTAGAGCGGCGGATAGAAGAAGAAGGCGGAGGCGAGAACCCCGCAGACCGCGGCAAAAATCGCCGACGCGATGCCCCAGCGGGTGGCCGCGATCACCACCGGGACCAGGTAGACGACCGAGCCGTGGCCGAGCCCGGTTTCCACGACGACGAAATAGACGAAGGCGGTGACGGCCGCGACCATGGCGAGGGTCAGCAAAATGCCGCGCATTTCCTTGCAGATACTGTTGAATTTCAAGGCGTCGAGCATCGTTAGGCCGGCCGGAGGCGGGCTCCTTTGGCTGCGCACAATATACGCTACCAAAGCCTTGTCTGTCTTGGACCGCTTGGTTAGATAGCAGCCGTCCAAATCGGGCTTTTTCAGGCTCTTTTCGGGCTCCGGAGAGGTGGCAGAGCGGTTGAATGCACCGCACTCGAAATGCGGCATACGGGCAACCGTATCGGGGGTTCGAATCCCTCCCTCTCCGCCAGCCACGTACTTTAACGAACAACTACGAACACAGTAGCCCAATAAATACGGGCATTTACTGCCTTCTCACGTCTTTACACGTCCGCCGTTATACGCCATAGTGTCGGGGGTTTTCTCGGGAGTATGGCGGACGATTTTCATGCAACGGCAAAACCGCACTCGGGCGCAAGGCGACGTGACCGCGCTCAACGTGCCCGGCAAGTATCGCTTCAGCCCCGGCCTCTATTTGCAGGTAGCGGGCCCCGACGCGAAGAGTTGGATTTACCGCTTCACCGTGCGCCGCCAAGAGCGGTTCATGGGCCTCGGCTCAGCCCGCGATGTGACCCTGGCGCAAGCCCGCAAGCGGGTTGACGAGCTTCGCGTCACCCAAGTCTCGAAGAAGATCGACCCGATAGCGGAGCGCCGGGCGGCTGGCGACGTTGAGCGCGCAGCTAAGGCCAAGGCGGTACCGTTCCGCGAGCGCGCCGACCAATACATTACGGCGCATGAGGGTGAATGGCGGAACCCGAAGCACCGCGCGCAGTGGCGCTCAACGCTGCAAACCTATGCCTTTCCCGTGATTGGCGATCTACCGACGAGCGCGATCACCGCCTCGCATATCGTCGAGGTTGTCCGCCCGATCTGGGTTGAGAAGGCCGAAACCGCCCGCCGTGTTCGAGGCCGGATCGAGGCCGTGCTGGACTACGCGGCGGACCCGGACGATCCGACCTATCACAACCCAGCGGCGCTGACTGCCCAGTTGAAGAAGGTGTTGCCAAAGCTCGGCAAGGCTCGCCGCCCATCGCGTCACGCCTCGCTGTCGTATGATGAAGCCCCGGCTTTTCTGACCACCCTGCGCGCTCACGGCGACGGCGTTGCAGCACTCGCTTTGGAGTTCGCTATTTTGACCGCCGCGCGGACTAGCGAGGTTCTCGGGGCGCAATGGGATGAGATCGACATGCCCGCGCGTGGATGGGTAGTTCCTGCCGAGCGGATGAAGGCCTTACGGGAGCATCGCGTTCCGCTGTCCCCGGCCGCTGTGCAAGTTCTTGAGCGCGCACGGGCGCTGCACAATGGCAACCTTGTGTTTCCAAGCCGACCCTTTGATCGCCCGCTATCGCCAGCATCGATGATGGCAGTGCTTAAACGCATGAACCGCGCGGACCTGACCGTGCACGGCTTCCGGGCCACGTTCCGCACTTGGGCGGCGGAGCGAACGACCTTCCCGCGCGAGGTGGCGGAAGCGGCGCTGGCCCATGTGGTCGGCGACGATACCGAGCGGGCATATCAGCGCGGCGATCTGTTCGAGAAGCGGCGCAAGCTGATGGACGAGTGGGGGCAATTCCTTGGCTAAGCAGCGCAGCCCACTGAAACCGGTTCGCGCAGAAATCATGCGCGCGCTAACTCGCGAAGACATTGAACTTCTGGACGCAATGCGAAAGCAAACGCGCCTCGCTCGACTGAACAAGGGCGGCAGGCCGCCAGAAACGGCGCGCAATCAATCATTGCTGGAAGGCGAGAGAATGCGCCGAGGAACGCGGCGGGCATTCGCGAAAGAGTTTTTTGTAGCGAAGTATGGAAACCCACCTTCGGATGAACAGGTTCGCGCGATCGAGAATCAAATTCGACGGTTGATTAAAAAAATGAAAGTTATGATGGCGGCTGAATAAAAATGGAAGTTATGATGTTTGTTTAATTGATTTCATGGGCGCATCTTCACCGACAGGGAAGGTCAGTGAGGAACGAATGAACACAAAATCCGACCACGATCACGGCGAGCGGCTCGTCCCGCTGCTCGTCGATGTCCATGCCGCGTGTTCGCTGCTTAGCGTTTCGAGGACGACGATCTATGCCCTGATCGGCGCGGGATCGCTGAGGCCGAAAAAAATCGGCCGCAAAACGCTCTTCCGGTTCGATGATCTGCGAGCGATTGCGAATGCCGAGCGTGCGAGCGCGGCATGACCGCCCCCGCAAAATCTCCGCCGCTCAGGCCTGGCGACCACGAGCCGCAGAGCTATAGCGAAATTCAGCGCGCGCGTGATGCCGTCGATCACGAAGCGCAATCTTCGAGCAAAATTCCGAAATTGCCGCCGTCATCGCCGTGGTCCTCGCCGTCGAATTGGGGCGGCCAGGAGCTGCCGCTCGGTGAAAATATCAACGCTGTTCCGGTCTGTAACGGCGCAGGTGGCCAGCCCCGCGATCAGGAGAGCAACCAATGACGAAATCAAACTGGCACAGCATGACAAGATTTTCGCGGTTCGCGGCCATTATGTTTCCCGATCTAGTCGGCGAACCGGTGCGCCGCGAAATGTCAGAGCTTGCGGCGAATGAAAGGAAGGCGCCGCCGCAATCAGCACAACTTTTGGCCGACGATAAAAGAGGCCCGATCTCGAAATTGGGCGGCACCGCAACTCAGCAAAGGAGAACATGATGCCAGTAGAGGTCCACCGACACGATCCACGCAACGACGCGCAACGCATCGCCGACCGCCTTCGGCCCTCAGCTTCATCTGAGAATGTTTCGACGCAAGTGGTTCACGGCAGCGGACCTACGCGAGTGGTTCACACCGTGCATCGCTCCGGACATCAAGCACAGCATGGGCCGGTTAATCCCGGCGAGCGGAACATCAAAGGAGGCGTACGATGAAAGCTAGATCAGGCGGCGGAATTACCTCGAACAAGTTGGTGCGATCTAACGCGCCGAAAAGAGAACCCGTATCGACAGCGATAAGTCCTCGGGCCGTAAGCCGCTTGGGAATAGAACCGGGGCCCTTGAGTTGCCCGGTTCAGTTGGAAGCGGGGCGCGCGTATTCAACTCCGGTGGGGCCGACCTCGGGCATGGGCCAAGGGCCGGGCGCGAACCGCGCAGTATATCCATGCGGCAGTCAGGGAACGACGCCCGCTGCGAAGCCAATGTCCTCGGGCAGTTGGGACTTGACATATTTCGGGCCCGACCGACCAACGCCCAAGAAGGACAGCGCACGATGACAAGCGAACTATCGGCTCTGCGCGCGCGGGTCGCAGAGCTTGAGGCGATTGTGAAAGCGCCCGAGACAAAGCCATTCGTGCGAGCGCCGCACCGACCGCTCAACCCCCTCAATGTTGGAGCACTCCCGGCCAATGCGCTGAATGAAATGGTGCGCGCGGTGCCGTCGAGCGTTGTCGCTGATCTCGTGAACGACTTTCGGCGAGGACCATCGCGGCCTTCATCGCTAACCGCGCAACAAAACCGCGCCGTGCCGGAACAAAACCCGCGCGGCTCGGGGTGGGTCGCTGAAATCCCAATCGGGCCTCCGGCTGGCGTTGAACTCTGCGACAGACTCATCGACACGCAAGACATTCTCGATCGGGTCGAACTCGAACAGCAGCTTGGTAATGCCCGCAGCTTCAAGGGCGGTCCAGAATGACACTGCCGCCTTTCGCCGCACTCGGCCCGCTCATCGCACAGTCAGGCAAGAATTCTCCGAGCGCGTGGCCGCCCGGCGACTATCACAGCATCGATCCCACGGGCGGCCTCGATCTGATGAATCAAATCATCGCTTTCCTCGAAGAAGGCCTCGGCCAAAATCCGCTGGCGATGATCGAGAGGTACGTATGCGCGGAGCGGACCTTCAAGGTGTTGATCGAGGTTGGCTACGAACGGCACCGGCCACTGCTGCGACAGGTCGCGAGCGGCCTCGATGAAGTCGCGCGAATGTTGCGCATGGAGGCGGTGCGCCGCCTTCTTCTTGGAACGATCCCCGATGAACAGGCGAAAGAATGTTTGAGCGCGCTCGCCGATCAGATCGACCGGGGCGCATGGCCCGAGTGGCGCGCGGACATCGACAGTGCTGAGGCCGCGCTGTGCGCGTGACTTGCCATGCGCCTCGAAGAAGTCCCTCGGTTTCCATGCAGTCGGATAACTAAAGCGCCCCTTGTTGCAGGCGGATTTAAGGCTGCGACAACCGACCCGAAAAAGATCGAAGCATGGCAAGCACAGTTTCCGCGTGCCCTGTGGGGCGTTCCCTGCGGCGAACTGTTCGACGTTCTCGACCTAGACGGCGCGGCGGGCCTCAACTGGCTTCGTGATAACGAGCTGCCAGAAACGCGCTTGCAGTTCACACCGCGCGGCCGCCATTACTACTTTCAAGCAGCGCGCGAACTGCGGCCGAGTGTCGGTAAGATTGCAAGGGGCGTGGATGTTCGTTCGCGAGGCTCGTACGTGATTGCATGGGCCACGTGCGGCTTAAGAACAATCGAGCGGGAATTAGCACCGTGGCCGCAGTGGATTTTAGATCAGGTCTTGGCCGGGGCCGGTTCTCCTTCACGGTTTACTCCTTCCCGTGAGGTCGAAGGACTAGCCTCGGTCTCTTTTTCTCCGAACGAAAGGGACGGGAGAGAGTGCACCCTTTTAAGGGAACCGGCCCCGAGCGATGGCACCCTTCAGAGGGAGCACTTCCCCCCAAGCAAGACCGTCAATCTTCGGCTGCGCACCAGCTACATTCTCCGCGTGGTCGAACAAGCCGAACCGGGCACCCGCAACGCGCGACTTTTTTGGGCGACATGCCGCTTGTCCGAGATTGTCGCGGAAGGCCGGTTGCGCCCCGAGGTCGCCGTGCAGCTTCTTATCAGCGCCGCCACGATCTGCGGCCTTGTCCGCGATGAGGGCGGCATCCGAAGCGTGCTTGCGACGATTAGGAGCGGGATGAAGAGGAGGGGCGCGGCATGAGCGATGCAGCAAGCGATGATGCGGCGAAGCGCGCTGCGTACGAAGCCTTCATGGCAGAAGAGTTCGCCAAGACCGCCGCCGAGCAGGAACGCCGCAAGGCCGCGTCGGCAGGCAAGGTCGTTTCGCTGAAAACCGGGATAAGCGGAAAGTCGCGCGCTGCTGGCCTTTTAGAAGCAAGTGAAAAGGCGCGTGTTGGATATCTGGCAAAGCAAGCGAACGGTGTGGCGATAGCGAAGCCGCAGCCTGGATCGAAGCCCGATCTAGCCTTGCCAAAAACCAGTTTCAATTCTCGGGGCACACCGCTTGAGAAAACCATCGGTGCCGTGATCCAGATCGGTACCGAAAGCGGCATATCGTTCAGCTACGATCTCTTCCGCGATCAATTCCGCGTCGGCGATCACGCCTTGCAGCAGCGGATCGGCGAAAGCATCGAGAACGCAATTCTCGTTTTGCGCACGGCCGTCATCAAGCGTTTCGACTTTGAGCCGAAAGCGGATACGATCAAAGCGGCGGTCTATCGTGTCTGCCTATCCCATTCTTTTAATCCGGTGCGCGACTATCTCGACGGCCTCAAGTGGGATGGCACCGCGCGCCTCGATAGCTGGCTATCTACCTATTTGAGCGCGGCCGACGATCCCCTTAACCGCGCGATCGGCCGGAAGGCGCTGGTCGCGGCGGTGCGGCGCGTCCGGCAGCCCGGTGCAAAATTCGATCAGGTGCTTGTGCTTGAGGGATTGCAGGGCAGCGGCAAAAGCAGCGCGATCAAAATTCTCGCGGGCGATTTCTTCAGCGACGCTGAGATCATCGGCAAGCACGGGCGCGAGGTCCAAGAGCTTTGCGGCGGCGTGTGGCTTTACGAGATTTCGGAGCTTGCGGGCTTGAGCAAGAGCGATGTTGAACACGTGAAGGGGTTTGCTAGCAGAACGCATGACAAAGCCCGGCCCGCCTATGGTTATGCCTCGGTCGAGCGCGGGCGCACGTGTGTTTTCATCGGCACCTGCAACCGCGACGATTACCTCATTGACGACACCGGCAATCGAAGGTTTTGGCCGGTCGCCACCGGCAAGATCGATCTCACCGCGCTTTCGCGGGACCGGGATCAGCTTTGGGCCGAAGCCGCGCGGGCGGAAGCCGAAGGCGAGGCATTGATTATCGAGCCCGAGCTTTGGGGCACGGCCGCCGAAAGGGCCGACGCAAGGCTCGCCACTGACCCGTGGCAAGACATTCTTTCGGTAGCTGAACTCTTGCCCAGCGCGGCCGGTTCGGTTGTCCGCGCCGACCGCGAGATCAGGGTAGCGTCCGAATTCCTCTTAAGCGGCGTGCTTGGTTTTGCCCGCGCGCAGGTCCGCAGCACCGACGCCAAGCGCCTCGCAATGGTGATGAAGCGGTTGGGCTGGACCGGCCCGAAGGTCATGAGGATCGGAGAGAAGGCGGTGCGGGCCTATGCAAAATCCTTAGGGCAAAATCGATGAGTTTTGGGGGTGAATTGAAAATGGGTTGGGTCCGGTTACACGTGTTACACGTTACACGTGCGTTCTAAACTTTAGGATTTGCTTCGTTACGTACGCGTACGTGTAACTAGTGTAACTGCCGTAACAAATGAGCGAAATCAATGGGTTAGCGAACAGCCCCACCTGTAACAAGTTACACGTCACGTGTAACTATCGACCACAAATTTAGAACTCTAAGTATGGTTCAAATGCTGCGCTGAGAGAGAAAAGTTAAGAGGTATGCGCTGCGCGAATACGCTGAGAGAGAAATGCTCCCGGTGGGAGGGTGGAAGGAGAAACTGATGACCCGCGCGATTGCCGCACTGCTCAAAATCATAGGCGACACGGACGCGCCGCTGAGGCGACGGATAGAGGCGACCGAAGGCTTGCTCGCCTATGAAGCCCCCGAGGAGGCCGTCGAGGAGGCCAAGACCTTCCTCACGTCCGTTTTTGAGGATGCGAGCAGCACGTAGACGACCGGCTCGACGCGCTCAAGCTGATGCGCAAGGCCGAGGCCCGGGAGATTACCCAGCCGACCGTGACCGCTGCCGACGACCGCGCTAGCCGGGAGCTATGGCGCAAAATCGAGATCGCTGGCCGTCGCGCGACGATGGCGTGCAATGGCCTGTGGCCGCCGAAGCCTAAGGCGTGGGCCGATGATCTTCTCAAGATGATTACCGCGCCCCGCCCGGATCGTTGATCCCGGCCGCCAGTAGCCTAGCCGAAAGCGTGAAGCGAGGCCGGGAACGGGCGGACGGCCCGGAAGGCAAACGGCTAGTCCCGCCATAGGTTCTTGAACCGGCCCGGTGCTAGTTCGGTGTAGCGCACCGTCGATTGAATGGTGCGATGGCCGAGATAGGCTTGCAGTGTCCGGGTGTCGGTGCCCTTGTTCGCCAGCGCGATAGCCGGTGGCAGTGGCGCAGCATGTGCGGGTGAACCTTGAAGGGCATCTTGGCCTCGACGCCAGCCCGTTCGATCAGCTTGGCGAGGCCGGAGACGGTGAACGGCGCGCCGCGTTCGCTCACGAAGATGAAGGGCGACTTGGCCTCACGCTTCAATGCCCGCAGTGCCCTCAATTCATCGCCCAGCAACGGATGCGTTGCCGTTGCCCCGCCCTTGGCCCTGCGCAGGTGCAGGGTGCCGCTTTCGAACTCCACGTCGCTCCATTGAAGCTCGCACAGCTCTGAGGCCCGCAGGCCATGCCGGAAGGCGATCAGGACATCGTGCTATCGCGCTGGCCCCAGCGATTGCCCTTGGCGGCCTCGATCAGCTTCTCGACCTCGCGCTCGGTCAGATGTTCGCGCGGTCGAAGTTCGGCATTCGGCCGCCGCATCGGCGTAACTGTCCGTTTTACTGTGGCTGGCGACACCAGCTTGAGATGCGTTTTTGCCATGTGATTAGCCCCTCGGTGACATTGCACTGTCCGAATACTAGTAAGAATACGGACAGTTTGAAATCAAAGAGGCTTTGAAGGATATGTATTTCATCCGGCTCGGACCGCGTCGATATTCCACCCGGTGCCGAGGGGGAAAAGGGGGGGGGGGGGGGGGGGGGGGGGGGGGGGGGGGGAAAAAAAAAAAAAAAAAAAAAAAAAAAAAAAAAAAAGGGGGGGGGGGGGGGGGGGGGGGGGGGGGGGGGAAAAAAAAAAAAAAAAAAAAAAAAAAAAAAAAAAAAAAAAGGGGGGAGCGCCGCCGATGGACCAGAGTTTTTTAGAAAATCACTGCTCGGGGGGTGGGCTAAAATTGGTTCGTTGAGCGCGGCGCTAACCCCCTTCGCAAATTGTGATGAAATTTTCAAAGGTATGGATGATTGAGCGCGCTCATTTTCGACTGGCCAAGCACCGCCCAATATCCCCTATGCCATGGCGCGACTGCCTGGATTTGCGTAGGATTGAGGATCGTCGTGAACTGCCGAGGGCGACATGAAGCGGCGTGGCGGAGCAGCTGAACAGCCGGTCAAAGATCGGACCCGTAGCGCGCTTGGGCCCAAGGCTCGCAAAGCGCCCACCGCACGCGTATCTACTGTCGACCTGCAGGAGGAACTCGACCGCCGAACGCGCGAGCGCGACGACGCGTTGGAGCAGCTGGCGGCGACGTCCGAGGTGCTCAAAGTCATCAGCAGCTCACCCGGCGAGCTAGAGCCGGTGTTCAAGGCCATGCTGGAAAACGCGGTGCGCATCTGCGAGGCCAAGTTTGGCATGATGTACCGTTATGACGACGGCTTGTTACACATTGCAGCGACGCTTGGGATACCGCCTGCCCTTGCCGAATCCATTAGGCAGCGCGGCGGCTCGTTTGTGCCGGAAAGCGGCGTCCCCCTCGATCG
>CAVPXX010000022.1:0-112185 GCA_963709855.1 uncultured Alphaproteobacteria bacterium
TGAGTGTATCGCCCTGCGGACCAAGAGAGGTGTCCATGGCATTTCCTCCTGTAGCGAATTGTGTATTTCAGAAAACCCCTTGCGCCCGAGGCGACGTTGGCAACCGAACTTCCTGTTGCGCGCGGAATCAGCGATCTCGGCTCGCTACGGCGTGCGAACGAGTCGGTTGCATCCGCAGGACGACGACCTTCGTTCCAACATTCACCCGTGCATAGAGGTCGATGACGTCCTCATTCAGCATGCGGATGCATCCACTCGATACTTGTTTGCCGATTGTGGCCGCGGCATTCGTTCCGTGGATGCGGTAAACTTGCCGCCGATATACATGGCGCGTGCGCCAAGTGGATTTCCAGGGCCGCCAGCCATGAAACGCGGCAGATAGGGTTGGCGTTGAAGCATTTCGGCGGGCGGTAACCAGTCCGGCCATTTCGCTTTACGCTCACTGCCTTTACTCCGAACCAGGTAAAACCTTCACGGCCCACTCGAATTCCATAGCGGATGGCCTTGCCGCCACCGAGTACGAAGTAGAGATAGGTATCTGGCGTATCGATAACGATCGTGCCGGGCGCTTCACGCGTCGAATAATTTACGACGTGACGGTGCAGGTGTGCCGGAATCTCATCGGGTGTCTGGGTGTCATCGGCGACGTCCGGCTCCCGCGCTGTTTGTCCTAATAAAAGGGCGGGGTGGTTAATTGGCGCGACGTACCCGAGCGGCTCAGCGAATACCGCGTCACTGTTGAACAATAAAACCATCGCAAAGGTCGCGCCAAACGTCAGGCTCATTCCGTGGATTTTGCCGGTAGTCAACATGACAAATCTCCCGATAGCGAGTCGTGACTTACTTTGCTACGTTCGGCATTTGGCCAACGGCAACAAATCGCACTTCGGATACCTTGCGGGTGGCGCGCCAGAAGTCGCGTATGCAACTGGTTGGGTAATTAAGCCAAGCGTGCTGAGAGCACTCGGGCTTGGATCGCTGAGTATCCAGCCTGTCGCCCTTGGCGGGAGAGGTGCTCGTCTCCACCGCTGTGCTAGGAGCAACAAAGAAGACAACGACGCCAATCAAGGTCGCGGCTACGAAGCCAACAATCACAAATGGCTTGATCACTGTGGGCTCCCTGCATCGATTTCGTTTTCTTGATTGTAGGAAGCGTAGGGCGATCGCGCTCGATACGCCATTGTGCGCTGGTTAACAGCGCTTATTGAAAGGAGAAGGTGGGCTATACGAAGGTATAGGGTGACCTTGGTCAGGGCCGTGCCGGAGAGCCAACAACCATCCGTGATCTGTGTGTTTATTCCAATAGTCGCAATACTCAGTTAGGTTCTGTATTATTGCCTATTGTTTGCCGAGTAGTTGGTGATGCAAAAACCGGCAAGAGTAAAACGCTCAGGGCGCTCCCCGCTTTCCGGCAGGGCTGCAAAGATTTCGAAATTGCAGCGGCAAAGCTGGCAGCTGTATGAGCGGTTGCCCAAACTTCAGCTGATTTATGACACCGCGCCAGTCGGGCTCGCATTCTTGAGTCTCGATTGCCGTTATGTGCAGATCAATCGGCGTTTGACGGAGATGTGCGGCATTTCAGTTGCCGACCATATCGGGCGGTCGGTTCGCGAAACCGTTCCAGAGGTGGCCGATCAGGTCGAAAGTCTTGTCCAAGCTATTGTGCGTACGGGCGAGTCCATCACCGGCGTCGAAGTTCGTGGGCAACGAGCCGACAAACTCAGCGCGGACCACGTCTGGATTACTCATTGGCATCCTTTGAAAAACCCCGAAGAGAGAATTGTCGGGGTTAATGTGGTCGCGGAGGACATAACCGAACGCAAGGGCGCCGAAGCTGTACACACCGCCAGCGAAAGGGCGATGCGCGAGCTCAATGAAACGCTCGAACAGCGCGTCGAGGCCCAGACGCGTGAACGTTTCCAGATTTGGAGTCTCAAGGATTTGCTATTGGTGGCTGATCGGGATGGCAAAGATCTCAGTGTCAATCGAGCCTGGACGGCATCGCTTGGTTGGTCGGAAGCGGGTACCGCACGGTTCTGTATTCCACATCGTCCTGCCTGGCATTCAATGATAAAGCGCCTCCAAGAAACGGCCCGCGAATGAAAAACCAAATGTCCGACACGCCGCCGGTCGTTTTTATCGTTGATGACGACGCGTCCATGCGTGGGGCAGTCAGCAGTTTAATCCGATCGATTGGGTTGCGGGTCGAAGCGTTTGCTTCCGCACCGGAATTCTTTTCAGCAAAGCGACCGGATGCAGCTTGCTGCTTGATCCTCGATGTAAGGCTGCCAGGGGTGAGCGGGCTGGATTTTCAGGCAGAACTCACGAAGGCTAAAATCCAAATTCCGATCATTTTCATTACCGGGCACGGCGATATCCCTATGTCCGTAAAGGCCATGAAGGCGGGAGCGATCGAATTCCTGACCAAGCCATTTCGCGATCAGGACCTGTTGGACGCCGTTCAGGTCGCGCTTGAACGCGCCCGAGTCGCCAATGCACATGAGAAGGCGTTTAATGAGCTAAGGACAAAATTCGGGACGCTTACGCCCCGTGAGAAAGAGGTCATGGCATGGGTAACTGGGGGTCTCCTGAATAAACAAGTCGCTGCGGAGATCGGCACATCCGAGGTCACTGTGAAGGTGCATCGCGGCCATGTAACAAGAAAGATGGGGGCAAAATCGCTCGCCGATTTGGTGAAAATGGCTGATATCCTGGGGGTTCGCCGCACAAAGTCGTAGGCACCGTATACCTTAGTGTAATTCCTTCGTCCATTTCCGATAGTCAAACGTTACCATCAGAGTCGTGCAATTGCGCCCGCGAAATCCTAACTCTCACTTCACACCGAGGAAGCCGACGTGTCGAAGGTACCCGTGATCGCGATTGTTGATGACGATGAATCATTTCGTCGAGCCACAACGAGTTTCGTACGATCGCTTGGCTACTGGACGGCAGCGTTCGACTCCGCTCAAGCGTTTTTGAAATCGGAATGCGTCCATGACGCCGATTGCCTGATTACCGACGTGCAAATGCCCGGCATGACCGGAATAGAGCTGCAGGGCCGACTGATTACGCAAGGGCATCGCCTGCCCATCATTTTCATTACCGCCTTCCCCGAGATGAAAGTGCGAGCACAAGCCCTTGCCGGCGGCGCGGTCGGATTTTTGACTAAGCCATTCAACGATGAGGGATTAATCGCCTGTCTGAATAGGGCTCTCGCTGCTCGCAGCGCCTGATCGACAATCAGCCTTCCGGGTTCACGCGCCTGTTGAGGACACGCTGAATTGTGCCAGGAAACTATACGTTCGTAGTAGCTAGCCATACGCACGCTCAATTTCCCTAGTGCCTCGAATGGTTGTCTGGTGGGGGTACAAAAAATCGTTTTGCCTAGCAATACGGTTAAGAGTTTGGAGGTCTGAACATGACTGAAAAAGTCACATCGGAACTGATTTCGCGTCGAACGGCGTTTTCCCTTCTGGGACTAACAGCCGCGTGGGGCTTCGCAGTGCCAGCCACGGTGCTGACGGTGTCAGATGCTGAGGCCCAGACGGCCGGCATGGAACGGCGTGGAGAGCGGCGCGAAGGACGCCACGAACGGCGTAATACACGACGCGCGGGGCGCCACGAACGGCGCGATACGCGGCGCGGAGGCGGCGCAGAGACCACTGGTACAAAATAGTTCGCACGTAGTCGGACAAAATTCGAGAGCGCGGGCATTATCGGCAATGTGTCACCCCGCTCTCGGTTGGCTCGAGAGCGAGAGATGGGCGCTCACTCCCTGTCACGCCCGGAGCCGATTACGGCTGATCGGACCAATTCGACGCGAGTGTCTTAATCATCTCGTAATCTTGAGCGAGACTCACTTGCGTCAAATCCGGCAACTAACGCCAGCCATTACAACAAAATTAGGACGCACCGGTGACGATACATTCACACGCGATCCTCGGGGGGCTTCATCACCGCATCGGTCGTAACGAGTATGGATGCGTCGCCAGTCTTTGAGCCTGCCAAACATGTTTTCGATCCTGTGACGATGACGATACAGGATACGGTCATGGTCGATCGGCGCTTTTCGGTTGGATTTTGACGGGATGCACGCCGTGATGCCGCGCTCGGCGAGAGCCTGTCGAAACCAGTCGGCATCATATCCTTTGTCGCCAAGGAGCTCCTTAGCGCGCGGCAGAGCATTGCGCGTCAGAGCCGCACCTTTGTAGTCGTTCATCTGACCTTCGCTGAGCAGCATAATCAGCAGTCGGCCCTGTCCATCGCACACGGCGTGCAATTTTGAGTTCAAGCCGCCTTTGGTGCGCCCGATACGTCTGGGAACAGCCCCTTTTTTAGAAGGCTGGCGGCGGTGCGGTGCGCTTTCAGATGGGTCGCATCGATCATCAGCCGTCGAGGCTTGCCAGCGTTGCGCGCCAGCTCCGCGAAGATCTTGCGCCTGGCACAGTCGAAGCCGTCGGCCTCGCGACGCTACGCGAAAAGCTCGCACAGCTGCGCTGTTGCACTACCAACAAGGCCGGCAACTACAACGGTGATCCGCTTAATATTGTAGTCGTCGGGCGCGGCATTGACGCACTATTTGCATTCATCGAGCGAGGCTGGAGGCTTGACGAGCCGTTCGATCTCCACAGCATTTATCGGACCATACGCGCCTTTTTGTTTGGCAGCGAATATTTCAACGCACCGGTCAGCCCGCTGTATGTTTTCGGACGCCAGCAGGACGTCGCGCTACAGAAGGCGCGCGACACGGTCAGCCTGCGCAATCATCTACGGCTGTGGCTGGCACCGTTCACAATTGACGGGCTGCAGGTGTGGGTTGGCCAAATCAGCCGCGACATCGGCATTAAGTTGACGACACAATCCTGGTATTTGACGACCCATCGTATTAGCCCCGAAGTGGATCAGGACCGCTTCTATCTGTTGCAGGATTTGATCATGTCCGGGGCTGTTTCGCGCTTAGGTTTTGTACGCGGCGTGGGCGTATCGTCCATGCCCGATCCACGAGTGAATCTCACCGGCGACCCCTATCTGACCGATGGCCTGCGGCTCGTGTTGTTCCTCAACGAGCCGCGCCAGGCCTTCGACCAAATCGAGTTTCTCGATTGGGAGCGCTCTCACCAGTTGAGCGCCGCACCCGCCTTTGTCCGGTATTGGGAACACAGCAGACATTGCTTGGGTATATAATTGCGAGGACGTGAGACCTGCTAAAACAACTATGCGTTCATACATTGGTGTAGCTCAGTGATACGCACGTTGAGTATTTCCGAGCCAAAAAATGCGCTAAGTGCGCGGTCATCCTCTTGTGCGGCTGGGAGGCGACGTACTTAGGAGGTCGTGATGTCGAAAGTAGTAACTGTCGGAGCGACAGCACTCTTCGCCTGCATTTTGTGCGCAACTCCCCTCTCGCTTCGCTTGTCGCCCGAGGGAAACGTGGCGTTGTCCGTGGACAGCGCCTCAGCGGTGATTGGTCGTCCCCTCACTCCAGGAAGCGTTGCGGGCGTTCATCGCAGGGCACATCGGCGCGCGTATCGGCACGGGCACTACGGGAACTATGGATACGGATACGGGACATACCAGCCGTCGTACGGATATGGGTATGCGTACCAGCCGTCCACCCGCTATGGCCATTACCAGCAACCCTATTCTGGGTATGGCACCCCGTATAGGCAATGGTGGCAGTTCTGATCGCGCGATCAGCATAATTGGAGAAGCTCCATGGGCCGCCCGCAGCTAGCGGGCGGACCGCAACTGCCGACATCGCCGATCGGCACATCGTGAAGATGCGGTCGATCATCAATCAACATGAAAAGATACGCTTAGCCGCGTTATGGCCCAGCGAGGTAAGGCCGATGTGGATGACCATTTGGACCGTGACAATTGCGATGGCGCTTGGATTTGCGGTTTTGGCCACACTGCTGAAAGACGGTGCCACGTTTCGGAACTAGTTGCGGGTGGAGTTGCGTTAGTGGCGTTGGCGGCGTCATCGTGGCGGCCTCTTTTTGCTGCCAGCAACGGGCCCCTCCCATTGCTTCAGAGGAACACAGCCGGGTCGTGAACTTGGGTCATGACGCGTCAAATCAGTCGTGATCCGCCTAACGATCACTTCCGTTTGAGTCCGTCGCGGAAGGCAATCGCTTCGAGTTCGACTCTGACAGCGTCCTCGATTGGAATGACGGGTCGTGCCTCGAATACAAAAGCTGGAAGCATCGCCATCACGGGCCGCTATTGCTCTGCCTCTCGGTAATAGTGCGCGCAAGTGCTACCATTCCATCGCTCAACCTGCGGCTTGGCTACGGTGGTCAGCGACGCAGACACCATTCACTTCGTGTCCTGCCCGCACCGCATCCGGCCGCGACTCGCGTGACATGGCTGCCCCGCCGCTGATCGGCGCAACTGGATCGCCTGCGCTAGTTGTGACACCAAGGCGAAGCCAGCGGCGTTATCTCTTCATGCGTTTCTCCCTTCAAGACGAGTTTTTTGAGCCATGCATAGCCGTGGCTTATGGCTCAACATCGTTTATCAATGGCTAGGACTTCAAACAAAACAAAAGGCCCGCGACGGATGGACGCCGTTACGGGCGAGTTACCGAAGGTTCATCGATTTGCCAGAAGCCTCTACTTGACTGGCTGCGGCCTGTTGAAGTTAGACCTTGGACCAACGGGAACAAAATGCCTGCTTTGGGTCGTCATTAGCGACGGAGCAACTCAGCGCCAGTTCCCAGCCAATGTCCGCTGTTACTCCAATAGCGGACCGACATTACGCCATTCAATGGATCACTTGCGTCTGTGCCCAAACAAAAGACGTCAGAAGCACCGCTATTCAGTTACTCTTTTCAGGATATTGGTTTGCGTCCGACGATGCGGTACGTTCGGGCCGTACATCACTGGGGCAATTTTTGTCTAGCGTCGGTGTTTTGGTCTGAATGATATGCCATTAACTCATGACGAAAGCAAAGAGGTTCCTGCGCTAATCGCGGGCATGCCGGCTAGCGCACAACAGCGCAGACTTGCATTCGGCGTTATTGTCTTCTTATCGGTCGTGTTCGCCATATGCATGCCGTTCGCGCGGATACAGACTGCGCCTGTTGGCGTTTTTATTCCGGTTGTTCAATCCATAATTTGCTTTGCCGACCTCATCACGGCAGTTTTTCTGTTTGCTCAATATTCTATCCAACCCCAGCGTGCCCTTCTGGCTCTCGCAAGCGGCTATATATTCAGCGGCCTGTTCGCGTTTTTGCAAACGCTTGACTTTCCGGGTGCCTATAGCGCGACCGGTCTTCTCGGCGGCGGACTAAGTGGGGCTGCGTGGCTCTTTTCTTTCTGGCACATAACGTTCCCCCTTACCGTTATCGCCTATGTGCTACTGAAGGACACGAAAGAAACCGTCAGCTTGCCCGTAAGGCTCGACCCGAGCCGAGTTATCGCTACCACCATCGCTTGCGTACTCGTGGTGACAGCTGGACTGACGTGGCTTGGCACTGCAGGCGCACAGTATTTGCCAAGTCTGTTCGTCGACGGAACACGACAGGCTCCCTTCACTCAAAAGTTGGCCAGCGCGATGTGGTTACTCAACGCTATCGCGCTGGTGCTGCTGTTCGCCCGTAGGCGGACCATTCTCGATGTGTGGCTCATCGTGACGGTCTTTGTGTCATTACCTGATCTTGCATTGTCGTCCTTGTATCCCGTCGTCCGTTACTCTGTCGGCTGGTACATGGCGCGCAGTTATGCCCTGATTGCCAGTTGCGTGGTGTTGTCTGTATTGCTCGTGGAAACGGCGATACTCTATGCGCGACTTGCCAGCGCGATCACCCTGCAGCGGCGCGAGCGTATGCATCGGCTTATGAGCGTAGACGCGGCGACAGCCGCAATCGCACATGAAATCAAACAGCCACTGGGCGCAATATCGGCACGCTGTTCGGCAGCCTTGAATTGGCTCAAAAGAACGCCGCCTGACCTCGAAGAAGTACGCGCCTGCCTAACGGCCACGATAGAGGGCAGCAATCGCGCGAATGAAATAGTTGAAAGCGTTCGCGGGCTGTTTAAGACGATCACTCAGCAAAAGACGATGATTGAAATCAATCATGTTGTTCGGCAAGTGTTGCTGATGGTCGAAAACGACCTGCATGTTCACGGAGTAACCGTTTCAACCGAATTTCAAGAAGGCCTGCCGCAAATAACGGGTGATCGCACCCAGCTACAGCAAGTGATCTTGAACTTGGTCAAGAACGCGATCGAAGCAATGGCCGCTGATCCCACAACCAGTAAAGACTCTTCGGCTGGTAACGACCCAAGACCGAAATTCGGTCATCTCGCTTTCTGTCCAGGACTCCGGACCCGGAATAAATCCCGAAAACAGAACCCGTGTATTTGATCCATTTTTTACGACGAAGTCTTCCGGGATGGGATTAGGGCTTTCCATCTCTCGGAGCATCATTGAGGATCACGGCGGTGATTTGCGGCTCACCAAGACCGGTTCAAATGGCTGTACTTTTGAAATCACTTTGCCGAGTGTTGCAACGACAGCAATGTAATGATGATCCCGCCCAAGAACGGGTACGACATTAATCCGCTGCGACTGCCCTTTGGATCGCATCAATCAGCATTTTTGCTGGAAATGGCTTACGTAAAAACGCGATGCCGCCTGCAGCAATGGCTTGGCTTTCGATCGTCGCATCGTCGCACCCGGTCATAAAAATGATGGGAAACTTGAAACCGTCCGCCGCCAATTGGCGTGCCAATTCCACACCGGAAAGCTCGCCGAGCTGAATATCAACAAGGAGGCAACTCGCTCGGCATGTCGACGCACAGGCGAGAAACGTCTCAGCTGAATCGAAGGTATGTGCGCCATATCCGTATGCCGACACAAGCGTTCTCATCGCGGCGCGCATTTCCGGATCGTCATCGATGACGGCGACAATTTCTTGTGAATTTGACATGAATTCTTCCAAAGCGGCGTGTGGCCACGCGGTGTCTCAGCGCGACATTGTCGGAGCTGACGGGACGGGCGGAATACACGAGACTTTGTGCCGGAGTCTTGTTATTATTAGACAAAGCTTTGTTTGCGCATGCCAGTCCCACCCGGAAAGGATTGATAAGCGACCGGCTCTGGTGGCAGGAGGGCAAAATTATGGGTCGTTCCGGTGCCAGGCGTCTCGGTACGCTTCCGAACGCCAATGGTACAATAACGCGACTCGCATACGCTCATGCGAAAGCGAGCGGAATTGACACGCAAGCTTTATTAAAGAAAGCAAATCTGACACCGCAGCAAGTCAACAACACGAGTCTTAGGCTTAGGGTTCGCGATCAAATCAAATTTTTAGATCTTGTTGCCGGAGCGCTCCAAGATGACCTATTCGGATTTCATCTTGCCCAGCTGCCTGATCTTCGACAGTTCGGCTTTCTCTATTATGTCTCGGCCTCCTCAGAGATACTGGGTGACGCGTTAAAGAGGCTCGCGCGCTATAGCGCGATAGCCAATGAAGGCGTGTCGCTTGCATATCTTGACGGCAGAAATGTTAGCATTACATTTCAGTATGTCGGGGTCAGTAGACACTTGGACCAGCATCAGATTGAATTTTTTATGGCGATGTTGGTTCGTATATGCCGGCAACTAACAGGCATTCGGCTGATGCCGACCCGCGTCAGGTTCGCACATCGTCGCGGTGGTCAATATTCGGAATTGATTGGGTTCTTTGGCGGCAACGTTGAATTTGGTGCAGCCGCTGATGAAGTTTCGTTCGCGCCGGCCATAAAGAATGCGCCAGTCGTCAGCGCCGACCATTACCTGAACAAATTACTGGTCACGTATTGTGAAGAAGCGCTCGCTCGGCGGCCAATCCGACGCGCCTTCCGCGCCAGCGTCGAGAACGCCATTGTGCCTTTGCTACCGCATGGCGACGCCAAACTCGAGGCAGTCGCACGCCGGCTTGGTCTTAGTGAACGCACTCTTGCGCGGCGGCTCGCC
The DNA here is from genome assembly GCA_963709855.1 of uncultured Alphaproteobacteria bacterium. Taxonomy (GTDB): domain Bacteria; phylum Pseudomonadota; class Alphaproteobacteria; order Rhizobiales; family Xanthobacteraceae; genus Pseudolabrys. The sequence goes on from CAVPXX010000022.1 coordinate 9,964, forward strand.
GCGGAAGGTCTGACTTTTTCCAATGTCATAGAAAACCTGAAGGTTAATCTCGCCCGACGTTATCTGACCGAAAATGATTTGTCGATTTCGCAAGTGGCCTGGTTACTTGGCTATCAGGAGGTCAGCTCCTTGACCCACGCATTCAAGCGTTGGACCGGCAAGACCCCGCGCCAGGCTCGCTCGCGAATGGTCCCCCGATATCCGCCCATGCCCGCGCCAAGCTTTGCGAATTTCAAATAGAGTGAGAATTGCAAGGCTGCGGAACGGAGCGAATGAGAGAGAGCCGCCGCAGATTATCTATGTCATGCTTTTCGGCCTCGGCCTCGGCGCCTCACTTCTTGCGGGTTCGGCATGGCCGCGGCAAAGACGCAAGCTGGGTGCATATGGTGACCTTAGCGACAACGCTGGCCTTCGCACTTTTCGTCATTGCCGATATTGAGTTTGCCCGGCTTGGTATAGTTCAGGTCGCCTATTTCGATCATTTCCTCGATGAGGTCTAGGAGCGTCTGTCTTAGATCAAAATGTCAGAGGGAAAGTTGAAGCCATAATTTAATGGATGGACAAAACAATTGTCGCGCCGCGAGAGAGGACGAAGAGGGATGCTACGGCGTACCATAGTGGTACAACGCGACTTGCCAGCCACGCCGCGGGTATGGAGGCGGCGCGTACGAGGGCCCATGGCCTTCAGATCCTCACCGTGGATCGGATGGCAGCCCGCTTAGCCGGCGGTTTTCTCCAACCGATCGACGCGGAAGCTCTTCAAGATGCCGTGGCGCGCGCGCTCAACTCGATTGAATTAGGTGAACTTGAAGACATGAAGAAGTTGCCGGGCATGGTTCGTGCCGCGGTCAGCACACTCGAGAAAGTCTGGCACGCACGTATCGATTTAGCGGCACATCCTGATGAGCCTCGCCTCAAAGCACTATCAGCGATGGGGCCGAAAATCGGCTTTGCTGTTGAACACGAGCAAGAGCGGGCTGAACCAGTTCAGCCGGCCGTTTCATTGAAGCGGGCAGGAGGCATAGAACTTCACGAAGTTCACGGCCACAGTGAGCTGGCGCCCATTTGGCGGCCGCTCGTGCAAGCTCTCGCCGAGGTCGTTCCAATGGACTGGATCGCAGGCCCTCGACATACCCCAAAATGGCTTGAAACAACAAAAATTCGTGTCCAGCGCGGCAAAGCGGAGAAGCCGAGCATCACGCTTTACTCATGCGCCAATCCGCAACATGAAGTTCTCGAGGCGCTGCGTTGGGCGCGCAGCTTGCTCGCGGACGGCACCGCACGACCCGAAGAGATCGCCATTGCCGCGGCAAGTCCCGCCGCCTTTGACGATCCAATGATGGCGCTGGCGCGCGAAGCCAATCTACCGATTCATTCCATGCAAGGCGTGAAAGCGGTGACGCAACGAGACGGTCAGGCGGCCCCCCCCCCTGTAAGGCCCCAAGACTGAAGACCCCGGCCCTTGAAGTCGTTCCACGCGAATGGGCTCGCGTGCTGCCGCCAGACGCTCCTTCGCCCAACTAAAACCCGACGATTGGCCTGAACGGACTGATCGTTCGGCGTTGATCCTCGACATCTTCGCCTTACTAACAAGAGGCCCCGCACTTGCACGCGAAGCCGGTGAGAAACTGTTGACCGGAACCGCGTTACAGCTCTGGCGCCAGGCCTTGAAGGAGGGACCGGCCCAAGCTCTGCCCGTTACCTTGACGGAGCTGCGTATTGACGATGGCTCGGAACCCTCCACCAGCATTGTCTGGACCTCGGCAAGAGCGCTTGCCTCAGCGCGGCCCCTACACGCGGCTGACGGCGCTCAATTCCGGCCGCTGGCCTCGCGGTATTTCCGAGGACCGGCTTATTCCGGATCACATCGTCCCAATCGATGTTCTTGATGGCGGCGACAATGCCGGCATCAACGCGACGGTTTGAGGCGACCAGCATTTCAAGCATTCGAGCGTTTGCTGTTCGTATTTGAAGCCGCCGCGTCTGCGGTCAGGCATCCGATGTACGACGTACATGCCGCGGCCGCACTTGGGGCATACGACCCGATGTTGCACACTGATTTGATAAGCCATTGGGCGCTCATTCATGCTCCTTCCCCACTATCAATTTTCGGTTTGACGTCGGCAGGAGCAAATGACTCGGTTTCAAACTCGTAACCGCATTTTTTGCAGGACCAAAAATTAAGGATAACTCCGTCCTCGCTAAAATATTCGACGAATTCGGGATCGATCACCCCATCGCCGCATTGAACGCAGGTCATTTTATGGCCGGGGCGATGCGTGGATGCCGTCATCGTTATCGGCATCATGGTTACCTCCCATGTTTTATCTTCCGGTAACAATGGTGCCGCGAGTTTGTTCCCTATTTCCATTGTCCTTAAGGGCATGTCCTTGCGTGAAGGTCCGACCCGGGGGCGGTTGCTGCGGCGTCGTCAGACCATGGTCCGACCGGGGGGCTTTCGTAGGTGCGTTTCAGAACAAGCATTGATGGCTAGGCTAGTCATTTTCCTCACCCACCACATCGAACGCATGGGCGGCCCGCCAGATCAGGCCGCGCCACTATGGCAAGGTGCACAAACTGAGGCGGGTGCCTTTCTAGAGCAGGGTGGCGGTCTGCAATGTCAGGCTGCCGGACACGGGGGCTGGCCCGACTTGTCCGGCCCGCTTTTCCATTGCGTGAGGCTGTTGCTGATGATCTTCATCACAGTCATCGATCCGTAGCTCAGGCTGGCGTAGCCAGCGATCTCACGGCTGACGCGTTCGCCCTCGTTGCGCAACATGTCGCGCACACTTTGCAACTCGGAAATAACCCGGTCGATTTCCTCCATCGACGCTCCGGAAACACGCCGGATCAGGTCATTCAGTTTTTCGGCGGCCGAGCCATTGGCCCCGTCAGCCGCGCTCTTTGGCTGGCGGACGTCGCGCCGGATGAAATCACGGATCTCATCCTCGATATCGCTCAAGTGTTTTGGTGCACGATGGTTCGGCGGAGTGTATTTCTCTGCGCCGGATTTCGCTGGATTGTTTGCATGCCACTCGATGAGTGCCATCGTTTACTCCTACGCAGAGGCAAACCATCGCATTAACGCTCAGATAGTCGCATGCGACTGAGGCGGCGACCTATAGGGCGCACCATCTTTCTAACAAGGATTTTTATTCCGTTTACGGCCTGACCGCCACAGCCGTGTCATGAAGGTAGCTCAAATTTCGAGGACTCCACACTTAATTTAGTCCCGGAGCTATTGTCCCTTTGGGTAGGCATTCTTACCCCAATGGACAATATCGTTTCGCGGAATTTGGTGTTTCATTTGCATCAAGTGATAAGGGCGCACCCAGCCCCCCAGCTCCGCGCTCTTGTCTAGGTGCGAGACCGCCATTGTCCCCTCTGGCGGTCTCGATTTCTTTGGGCGCGATGTCACCTCGTCAAACTGCAATCACAGAGAACGCATGCCACTTAGATGGGGTAATCGGCCGGCCGGCGTGCAGATAGCTGGTGAATGTTGGTGCTGCGCTTTAGGCTGATGGTGGAACGAGGTCCGCATTCGCGGCCTCAAGCATCAGAAGGAGAAGCGCAGCATGGACCATTTTGCTGGACTACACATATCAGTCGAGGAAACAAGTATCTGCGTCGTGGATGACACGGGCAGGTGCGGGAAATGAAGGTAGCGAGCGAGTCGGAAACTCTGCTGCAGGTTTTGGGGAACCCCGCCTACCGCTTCAAGCGGATCGGACTGGAAGCCGGACCGCTATCACAATGGCTTTTCGGCGCGCTCCCCGAAGCGGGATTGCCGGTGATCTGTGTCGAGACGCGAGCACATGCGGGCGGTGTTGAAGGCACAGATCAACAAGACGGACCGTAACGATGCACGCAGGATGGCGCAGATGATGCGGGCGGGGATTTACCGCCCGGTGCATGTGAAGACGCTGCGGAGTCAGAAACAGCGAATGCTACCAGCCTGAGAGCAGATCGGCCCGCCGATCTGGACAGCCATCAATCTCGCGGCTCGATCTGCCTCGACTTACTGCCGGACTTCTTCAACAGAATCGGACCAGCTGACATCGGTCGCCCCAGCAACGCTGTTACGGGAACGAGCCGAAAGTCGCGCGGCGTTGATTTCAGTTTGTAAGAGCTACTGCAATACCGAGTCCAAACCATGGACCGAGAAAGGCACCCACTACTCCCATCCCGGCGTTGATATTAAAAGCTGTCGCCTCCATAGCTTCGGCCCATAAGATTGACAAAACAACCCCCACTAAAAAGCCAGCCGCGTAGGCCGCAATACCTCTACGCACACCGCCTTGTTTGCGAAAGATTAGCCACGCTGGGATGGCCGAAAGGATGGCAATTACGAGGACGACAAACATCAACTATTTCCAATTGTGGACGCAACCTAGCGCAAGCAATATCCAAATTATACCTTCCCGAACAGTCGGTAAAGAACACCACCGCGGGGGTATCGGGCTCAAGTTGTCCAGATGACTGCTTTTGCACAAAGCGGACAATCCAGCCGCACCCGCGTTTGTCCGCTTTCGGAAGCCAGCTCAACCGGTCGGCGCAACACTTTATCGTAGAGGGAAAAGATAGAGAGTGTAGGACGATAGGTCAGTGACTTGGTAGTGGTATGGGGGCGGCAGAGAAAATGGTGTTGTGGGATAGCTGGTTGCGAGGGGAGTCGCCGAAAGCGATTGGGCGAGCGTTTGGCAAGCCGTCATCGTTATTTATTGCCAGCTGGCCCCCCGGTGTTGCGTGGACCGGTTGAGATCACCACCCAATAGCGGACATCGTCACACCGAAAATGTCTACTTGGGACCCTTCATCCCCAACCCGGCGATGACGCCTTGACCCCTTTTTCTCGAAAAGCAGCAAAGTATTAAGCCGCGTCAACGACAATTGATTGACTTTTCGCAATTGGAGCAACTGCGATGATTTTAGATCCCATTGGCGACTTGCGCCGTTTGCGCGGACGCAGCGACTGGCTGCTCACGGTGCTAACCGCGGTGCTGACGCTGGTGATATTTGTCTTCGCCCCACTCCAGGCAGTTGGTATTCCCGTCTTTCACGGATTTGCTCTTGGCGGATTGCTGGCGATCATCGGTAGCATGGTGTTCATTTCCGACAGCCCGACGGCACTCGTTTTTATGTCGATAGCGTTTGTTGCCAATCTTGCCGTATTTTTCCTCCGACTGTATTACCCATTGGCCTTCCACCTCCATATATTGGCCGGCGCATGGTTGATCATCGCGGTCACTCTAGGAATCGTGGTCGCTCAGGCCGTGTTCAAGCGAGGGCGTGTCACGTACCACCGAATTATCGGAGCGATCCTTGTGTACCTGTTGATCGCTGTGGCCTTTGCAACACTGTTTGTTTTTGTGGGCCTATTAATTCAAGGTGCGATCAAAGGGATAACATTTGAAGACGATCGGTCACTCGCCAGCGCGGTTTTCTATATGAGCTTTGTCACGCTGACATCGACTGGCTACGGCGATATCGTTCCAGTGCATCCGTTAGCGCGAAGTCTCTGCAACATCGAAAGCGTAATTGGCCAACTCTATCCGGCGACGCTTTTAGCAAGGCTTGTAACCCTCGAATTAAGAGGGCAAAGCCGATAACGCTATAACCCAGCGCACATGATACGGTCAGCCCCTTTACGTTCTCGCGGACATCGGTTGTTATTTCCACCTATGCGGAACCTATCGGTTGCTCCTCTGCTCGTTACTATCGCTCTCTTGCCGCAGGATGCGCATGCCGCCGCCGCGTTAGATGGCGCGGCAATGGGATGGCCGTGGACGCTGCCGTTCGTAGGCATTCTGCTTTCGATTGCAACTGGACCGTCGCTATTTCCAAAAATCTGGCACGACCACTACGGCAAAATTGCCATCGGCTGGGGACTGGTGACGTTAGCAGCAGTCGCAGTGACCCACGGCGTATCCACGATGCTGGCGGCCTTCGTGCACGTAATAGTGGCCGAGTATCTAAGTTTTATCGCGCCGTTGCTTGCGCTCTACACGGTTGCGGGAGGTATTCTGGTGACCGGCACGATACGCGGCAGACCATGGACAAACACCGGGATGCTTGCAATCGGCACAGGGATGGCGAGCATTGTCGGAACGATCGGTGCGGCAATGATCTTGATCAGGCCGCTTATCCGCGCCAACAAGGCGCGCACGCACAACATACATGTGTTCATTTTTTTCCTAATTCTCGTCGCGAATGTCGGTGGCGCGCTCAGCCCACTCGGTAATCCGCCGCTATTGGTTGGGTTTCTGCATGGCGTCGATTTCTTCTGGACTGCACAGCATCTTTGGATGCAGACCGCCATCGCCGTCGTGCTGTTATTGGTACTGTTTTTCATATTTGATTTTTTGTTTGCCCGCCGAGACCCGCCGGTATCCAAAGATACGGGTGAACCCATCCGGGTGCGAGGCGGGATCAATTTGTTGCTGATCGTCATGATCGTCACCACTGTACTCTTGTCCGCCAGGTCGGATCTAAAAGTTATATTCGATATCTACGGCACCAAACTCGCACTGCAAAACCCTTTGCGCGACGCCGCATTCGTGCTAATCGCCATGCTTTCACTGTGGCTGACGCCCGACGAACACCGCGAAGCCAATGGTTTCAGCTGGGAGCCGATCAAAGAGGTTGCCAAGCTTTTCGCTGGTATCTTCGTTGCCATCATCCCGGTGCTGGCAATGCTGCAGGCTGGCAAGAACGGCGCATTCGCATGGTTGCTTGCCGCCGTTACCGCCAGTGATGGTCTGCCGCACGAGGTTGCTTATTTTTGGATCACCGGGGTACTGTCTGCGTTCCTCGACAACGCCCCAACATATCTGGTGTTCTTTGAACTAGCTGGCGGCAACGCAGGCGAGCTCATGGGGCCACTAGCCGGAACGCTGGCCGCCATCTCTATGGGGGCTGTTTACATGGGGGCTCTGACCTACATCGGCAACGCTCCGAACTTGATGGTTTACGCGATTGCGACCCAGCACGGGATCGCGATGCCTAGCTTCTTCGGCTACACACTGCGAGCCGCCGTGGTGCTTGTGCCCCTTTTCTTGCTTCTTACATTGCTCCCCATTGCCCCCGTTCTGAAGCCGTTTTGACTTTGCTAGGGTGTCCACTTTTGGCACTTAGATGGGGTGCGCGATCCTGCCCGTGTTCCACAATGCAGACGCTCGTCTCCTTGACTGACACGTCTAGTCCAGCAAAATGGTCCATGCTGCGCTTCTCCTTCTGATGCTTGAGGCCGTGAATGCGGACCTCGTTCCAACCATCAGCCTGAAGCGCAGCACCCACATTCGCCAGCAATCTACACGGCGGTTGGCCGATTACCCCATCTGTTGAAGGTTCCCTTAGAATAATATGCCGAGCAGCTTTTTCAGAAGTTCTTCCAACGGCATCATCGTGAGTAATAGCGGCGCTATCGGCGCAACTGTCGCGGCCGCAAGTTGGATGATTGTTTCCTTGGTAAAAGGTGCGATGCGCGTCGTCCGCACTACCTCGAAACTATTGCCCAGATCGGCGAGGGACTGGATGTCGCCGCTGCCAACCAACGACTCATCGGGAGCTGCGCCACCGCGAAGCCACTTGGCATCGAACTCGCGCACGTAACGCTCGGCCAGCGTGCCATACTCGCGAAGGCCCAGCCGCTTCGCCTGAGCAAGTTGAGGTGCGAACACCAAGAGCGGGCCGAGCACCACGCACATGAGAAAAATGACGAGGACAACGACCTCGAGCATGAAAGAAGGCAATGTGGCTCCGAGGTGGTAAATGCGATTGCCTAGAACACCGGCCAGCAACGCGCCATGTGCAACCAGCAACGGGATAAAGGCGTATACCGTGTTCGAAAGAAATCCCAGACCTCCGACGCGATCCGGATGTGTGGGCACCAGGCTCAAATCAATGCGTGAAACCTGCCAGAGGAAGCGTGTCCAAATAAATATCCGGAAATACCAGCGGCACAGTAGGAACTGGAAGATTGGTAAGCTCAGGTAGCCGAACCACATACCAGCGAGGGAGAACTTTGCGCCCTCGGCGGACGGCGTCGCATACCATGTGGCCGTGTCGATTGCTATGTAGTGGCGCCAAACGATCAGGACGCCAAAAACATACACGAAGACAAAGAGCAGCACCTCAGCGAGCACTGAGTTGCGCAGCCGAAATACCGACGCGATGGCGGTATCGAACCGCGTCATAGCATTTTCGGGAATCAAACGACGTTCCAGGAATTGCTTCACGACAAAACGCATGCGCTGGTGCACAACAAGCTCGGCACCGATCAAGAGGGGTGTCGCCAACAGGAAGCGGGTGTAAACTTCCACGTCCAGCAGGAAGGGCACAGCTGCACCCCCACCCAGCACGTTGCCTTCTAGAGCCGAGAGCACCAAGAGCGGCAGCCAACAAAACAATGAAATCACGATAATGCGTTGGTTCGTCAGTCCCAATGCATCGTCGGTCAGATGCGACCGACGCAGAAGCTGAAAGACCGGTCCGCCCAGGACCAGCGAGAAGTCCTGTGGATCCCGGAGAAAACTGTCACCAGACATTGACGTGGAGAATGTCAATCGCGACCTCCAAACCCGCTTTTGTGCATTGCCTAACTGAATTGCCGACATCTGTGTTTGAGGTGCATCAATAACCGCTCCCAACTAAGCTCGGTAAGGCGACAGAGAAAAGGGCCGCCCCATGTAGCTTGGGGTAATTAGCGGACATTCCGCGATGTCAGTGCGATGTCCACTTTGCGGTCAGACGAGCCGTCCATAGCATCAGAAGCAGACATCCGCGAACTGACCTGCTCAAAAAACCGCCAGCGACCAAAATGGTGCGTTGAGGCGAACGACGCGATGTGCCAGAAACGCACAATGTCCTCCAGTTACCGAAGGGGTCCCACCAAGGAACCGCGTGCCAATGCCTCCCGCAGCACCTCGAAAATAACAGCGGTCGACCAACCGAATAGAAGCACGCCGTTCATCGCCGTAATCGGGCCAAGGAGTTGCCATCGCTCTACCGGGATAATGTCGCCGTAGCCGAGGGTCGTGTAATTCACGAATGCAAAATACACGAGGCCAGCGCCGGCGGGCGCAGCGTCAGCAAGAAAATAAACCGACGCCCAAACGATAACCTCCAATGCATGCGCGGCCATCAAGACTAAGACGGTGGCAATCATGGTGCTGATTAATAGCAACGATGGTGACCATATTGTTTTCCCACTCACCACTCTCGCCACCTGAATCACCACCACCATCACCAGGGCATGTATTGTGATGTTGCAAGCACTAGCAGCGCTGCCTACCAAAAATTGACCCAACATACCAAAGCCTCCCACAAAGTGCTCACATTGCTATACTGGGACGCTTAAGAGCAGCATCCTCGGAACGGTCAATGCGAGCGTCTTCGCTGTACCTTGCCTAATGTAGCATCCAACCGCGAAAGTTACTTAGTAGCGGTTACCCTCGGACCGCTTAACGGAGGCCAATGTGAAAACGGTTGACATCATATATCGGTATCAGGCGCGAGATACTCCCGCGAGACCTCTGCCATCCGATAGCAATGCCGCCATACTCCGGCTGGATGACGGCAATAGGGCTTTCGCCGCGCTGCTCGACCACGTAAAAGACGAGAGTGGCGTGATACAGCAAGTCATCCCAGTCGATCCGCGCGATTTGGGCCTCGTAGCGGGCAAAACCGGGATACCGAAGCAGCGTCCATTTGCCGCCATTCTCGGCTGCTCGGATGCCCGGGTACCGATTGAACTTATTTTCAACGAGGGACCGAACGATCTTTTTGTTGTTCGCGTTGCAGGTAACGGTCTAGGCACAGAGGTCCTTGGCAGCTTGAAATATGCAGTGGAACACTTGGGCGGCAGTTTAAAGCTTATTGTTGTCCTAGGACATAGTGGATGCGGGGCTCTAACGGCAGCAGTTGATGTGTTCTTAAACCCAGGCGACTACTTGCCGCTCGCCACCAAGCATTCGCTTCGCAATATTCTCGACCGTTTACTTATTGTCGTTCAAACGTCCGCAAAGAAACTACTCGCGGTGTTCGGACCCGATATTGCGCGCTGCCCAGGATATCGACAAGCACTAATCGAGGCATCGATCGTAACTAACGCTGCGCTTGAAGCTTATTCTATACAGCAAGAGTTCGGGACTGGAGACCCAGCTGAATTGCGAGACGGTCTACGGCGTCTATCTTCTTGAGACCCGCGAGGTATGGGTACCACGCCTCGGCAATATGAAAGGAGTCGGGTTGGCTGCGGCACCCCATGACCTCGCCGGATTTGTCAGCCTTGGTGATGCAATTGCTCAGTCAGACCGAATTGCGTCATATATCAAATCGGAAGAATAGCGAGCATGCTTATAGCGAGTCCGCTCGGCGCAAAAACCTAACCGGCATGACATGTCACCGCACAATCGCGCATGTGCCGGTCACTAAATACGAAAGCGTAAAGGCCATAAATCTAGGTTGCGGCTCATCGGTTGCTGCACTCAATCGAATGAAATGGGTTACTGCGTTTGCGACCGTTTTTTTATTAACTCGACGGGAAGAACTTGGGAATAGCACATAATCATTGTCATTCACGCTGGTCTTTTCGACGATCCACTCTTCCCGCTTGCCGACGCCTGGATAAGTTATGTGACCATTCGACACGTCAACGACAATCTTATCGAAAACTTCGAGAGCAGCTTTCCCAACTTCCTTATTGAGCGTGCCGTCCTGTAGGATACTGACAGCGTCCTTCGTAGTGCATCGGTAAGTCTTGTCCAAACCAAAAGCCGTTCCCAAATTCAGCGTCAGCATTGCGAATAGGACCAGCGCGAGCGATAGAAATCGGCTGTGATAGGAAAACTTGTACATTTTAGGTGCCTCCTGCCTGGAGCCAGAAGGTAGCCGCCAATGGCCCACAGGACCAGACACAAACTGGCTTCTCAAGTGGATCGAGTAGACCGTTCGCCAACGCCGCCGAGCGGGGACCGCAGGCTTTACCCGTATCAGCGCGGCAGTTAATCGCTAATTAGTATTTGGAGGCGCGCTTCATAATCAGCATGGGGTTGCTCGGCTAGGGTGCGCGAGAGCCGGTCGATGTTGCCCAATACTCCCTAAAGGTCAATTAGGGCCGACCCTGTGACTTTGAACGACTTGGGAGTGTGGCGTTCGCGAGCAGGTGAGGCTAATGGAGGAAGCGGCGGCACAGAATATACAAGTGATGCGCGTGCACTGCTCTTCGACGCCCGTTGGGCTAGTTAGAAGCTATAGCCGTAATTTTTCATGCAAGCCCCACCACGCAAATAACGCTCGTTCGACGTCGTCGTCCCCGGAACGTTCTCCTTGTCGAGCTGTTCCTTGCATAGCTTCCACGCTTGCTCGTAAGTAACTTTTTTCTTTTTCGTGGCGGCCGACGCATCAGCCGTGAAGCGAAAAACCGCGGCTACCGCAATAGCTAACAGCGTGACAGAAACCTTCTCCTTAGTCGTCATAATTCTCTCTTCGCTTTGGTGATGGCGCATCGGGTGTTGATTTGAATCAAGAGGGCCGGTGTATGACGCACTGCAACATATTGCGCGCCGCGGTTACACACGGACGAGCATCCGCGCACGACATCTGCCGTCTTTTGGCGGATGTGCAAGCCGGACCGCTGACGCAGTCCCTGCCCGGCGCATGGCCGCTCCGTTGACAAAGATCAATGCCTGCCCAAAGGCGCTGATTGTAATTAACATAGTCGTTGCAGCAATTTCTTGTCTCAGTGCTAGGCAAGAGCACAATCGGCTTATCAGGAGAGTGTCATGGAAGGATCTGCCGGAGTCTCAAAAGATCTTCGTGACGAACGTTGCTGGCGCGAATTCAAATATGGCGATTGGTGCAATGGTATCGACGTGCGCGACTTCATCGTCCGCAATGTCACGCCCTACACCGGCGACGAGACGTTTCTCGTCGGATCATCCGGCCGCACCAAGGCGGTCTGGGCGAAGCTGCAACCTTATTTCGAAGAGGAGAGGAAAAAGGGTGTCCTCGCCGTCGACGCGAAAACGCCGTCGACCGTGCTTGCACACAAAGCCGGCTACATCGATCGCGACAACGAAGTGATAGTCGGTTTGCAGACCGATCAGCCGTTCAAGCGCGCGATCTTTCCATCCGGCGGCCTGCGCATGGTCGAGGCTGGACTGAAAGCGGCTGGCTTCGATGCTGATCCGCAGGTCCACGAGGCTTTCACCAAATACCGCAAGAGCCACAACGACGGCGTGTTCGACGCTTATACGCCCGAAATTATGAAGTGCCGCAAGTCCGGCATCATCACGGGCCTGCCCGATGCCTATGGCCGCGGCCGCATTATCGGCGACTATCGACGCGTCGCGCTCTACGGAATAGGCCGCTTGCTCGATGCCAAGCGCGCGGAGCGGGCGCAGATCGACGACATGTGGCCGACCGACGAAGTCATCCGGTCGCGCGAGGAGCTCGCCGAGCAAATGCGCGCGCTCGAAGACCTCGCGTCGATGGCGAAGCTCTATGACTGCGATATTACGAAACCAGCCGCGGACGCCCAGGAGGCCGTTCAGTGGACTTATCTGGCTTATCTGGGCGCTATCAAGGAAGCGAACGGCGCGGCGATGTCCGTCGGCCGCATCTCAAGCTTCCTCGATATCTTTATCGAGCGCGACCTGCGCGAGGGTGCGCTGGATGAAGCCGGCGCACAGGAGCTCTGGGACCAACTGGTCCAGAAACTCCGCATTGTCCGCTTCCTCCGCACGCCAGATTATGATGCGCTGTTCAGCGGCGATCCCTACTGGGCGACCGAGTGCGTGGGCGGGATGGATCTAAATGGGCGTACGCTGGTGACCAAGAGCAGCTACCGCATGCTGCACACATTAACAAATCTTGGACCGGCGCCCGAACCGAATATTACGGTCCTCTGGTCGAAGCACCTGCCGCAAAGCTTCAAGCGCTTCTGCATCAAGGTCAGCCGCGACACGTCCTCGCTGCAATACGAGAACGACGACCTGATGCGCCCCTTCTGGGGTGACGATTACGGCATCGCATGCTGCGTGTCAGCTATGCGGCTGGGCAAGCAGATGCAGTTCTTCGGCGCCCGCGTCAATCTCGCGAAAGCGCTGCTCTACGCGATTAATGGCGGCCGCGATGAGGTCTCGGGCCAGCAGATCGCACCCGGGACGCCACCCCTCGCTGGCGAATTCCTCGATTACGACGAGGTGTCCGAGAGGTTCGACATCACGATGGATTGGCTCGCGCGCACCTATGTGCATGCGATGAATTGTATCCACTACATGCACGACAAGTATTTCTATGAACGCCTCGAGATGGCACTGCACGACCGCGACATATTGCGAACGATGGCGTTCGGGATTGCAGGCCTCTCGGTGGTCGCCGACAGTCTTGCCGCTATCAAGTACGGAAAGATCCGTGTGATTCGCGACGAGACCGGCCTGGCCGTGGACTACCGCAATGAAAGCAAGGCCGCGGTGCCGCAATTCGGAAATAACGATGACCGGGTGGACAGAATTGCGTCCGATGTCGTCACGCGGTTTATGCAGAAGATCCGCAAGCATCCGACTTATCGCAATGCCGTTCACACGCAGAGCGTGCTGACGATCACGTCCAATGTCGTCTACGGCAAGGCGACCGGCAACACCCCGGACGGTCGGCGTAAGGGAGAGCCGTTCGGGCCCGGCGCAAACCCGATGCACGGCCGGGATAGCCATGGGTGGCTTGCCTCCTGTCTGTCAGTCGCGAAGCTTCCTTACAAGGACGCGCAAGACGGCATTAGCTACACGGTATCCGTAGCGCCTCAGAAAGCTCACCTGAGCGAGAAGGAACTCGTCGACGGCGCGGCAAAGGCCTTCGACGTGTATTTTGATCACGGCGGCTTCCACATGAACTTGAACGTCATCGACAAGGAGACGCTTGAGGATGCGATGAAGAATCCCGACAAATATCCGCAACTTACAATTCGAGTTTCCGGCTATGCCGTGAACTTCGTTCGACTGACCCGCGAGCAACAGCAAGATGTGATCAGCCGTACCTTCCATGGCCAAGTCTGAGTCTGAAGGAGTGCCTCATGTCACAACTCGGCAACCTTGAAGCGGGCAGTCGGCACGATCTGCGCGTTGGGATTTCACCAGACGCTCCAGATGAAAGTCAATTTCAAGATCAAGCCGACGGAGCATTCGGCTACGTGCATTCCTACGAGACGGCATCTCGTTACGACGGACCCGGCATACGGGTCGTGCTGTTCGTCTCGGGATGTCTGCTGCGCTGCACGTATTGTCACAACCCCGACACCTGGCATTTGAAAGACGGGACCTACATCGCGGCAAAACAAGTGATTGATCGCCTAGGGGGCTTTGCCTCAGCCCTGCGTGCGCTTGACGGGGGGCTGACCATCTCGGGCGGCGAGCCAATGGTACAGCTTGCCTTCACCGGGCGGATACTCGCTGGCGCCAAGCAGTTCGGTCTTCATACGGCGATCGAAACGTCCGGATATCTCGGTGATCGCGTCGACGACAAATATCTATCCAATCTCGATCTTGTTTTGCTCGACATCAAAAGCTCGGATCCCGAGACATATCGAAAAGTCACCGGCCGGGAATTGGCGCCGACCTTGCGATTTGCCGAACGGCTGGCTGCAATGGGCAAACGCGTGTGGGTGCGATTCACACTGGTACCAGGGTTCACTGACGATCGAGCAAATGTCGACGGAATTGCCAAATTTGTTGCTCCGATGAAAAATGTTGAGTGGGTCGAGGTGCAGCCTTTCCATCAGCTCGGTGCGTTTAAATGGAAGGCGATGAAGCTTGACTACAAGAATGTCAACACGCCGACACCAACGCCTGAATTGATAGTTCGGGTGATCGAACAATTCCGATCAGCCGGCTGTCAGGCGCGCTGAGGACAACCTCGAGCTCATCTCCTGGAGAGACAACAATGCTGGGAATTGCCCGTGATATCATCGGCTCACAGCCCATTCTTGCCGTCTTCCTTGCTATTGGCGTCGGCTATCTCGTTGGTCAGATCAATATCGGGGGATTTTCGCTCGGTGTCGGCGCCGTGCTCTTTGTCGGCCTGGCGATTGGCGCCTTTGCGCCGAAGTCGCAGATCACCGGTCCGATCGGTCTCACCGGACTGATTATGTTTCTGTATGGGATCGGCATTCTCTACGGACGGCAGTTCTTCGAAGGCATGGCGGGAGCGGCGGGCCGAAAATACAATCTTCTGGCGCTCGTCGCTGTTGCCGCAGGACTTCTCGTCGCACTCGGTCTCGGACAGCTCGCCGGCGTGAAGATCGGACATACGCTTGGTATTTACGCAGGATCGATGACGAGTACTGCCACACTGCAGGCCGCACTTGAGGTCATGCATAACAGCGAACCTTCGATCGGCTATTCCATCGCTTACCCCTTTGGCGTCATCGGACCGATCCTTTGCATCTACTTCATGACGCGCACCGTTCAGCCGAAGTTCCCGCCAAAACAGCAACGATTCCATATGGTGGAAATCACACTGGAAGAAAGTCGGACGAACAGGACCTTAGAAGAACTCAGCAAGGATTTGGCCGCCGGCGTGCAGATCACCATGGTGCGCAAGGGAGGCAAAAATCTCGTGCCCTCGCCCGAAATGGTGCTTGTCGCGGGCGACGCCATCCTTGTCGTCTCCGACAGCGAGGAGGCGATTGCAGAAACCGCGAAGCTTCTCGGCCGACTGGAACCGGGCCGCATGGTGAAGGATCGGTCCAGTCTCGATTACATCCGCGTCTTCGTTGGAAAAGCTAACGTCGTCGGGGTTCCGCTTTCGCAACTTCCGTTGCCAAAAGAGTTTCCGCTCCACCTCCTTCACGTCCGCCGATACGACATGGACATTGTTCCGACACCCGATCTGACGCTCGAATTCGGCGACCGTATTGGTCTTCTGCTGCCGCCTGACCGAAAGCAAGCGGCACGTCAATATTTTGGCGATACCGTTAAAGCGGCTTCAGAGTTTAGTTATGTTTCGCTCGGGATCGGCATGGTTCTTGGCGTCCTTCTCGGACTCATTCCGATTCCGATTCCAGGAGTTGGCATCGTGACGCTCGGGATCGGCGGTGGCCCGCTGATCGTCGCGCTCATCCTCGGCAAATTGCGCCGGACCGGCCCGATGCTCTGGGTCATGCCACTTCCGGCTAATATTGTGCTGCGCAATTACGGACTGGCGATGTTCCTCGCCGCGGTCGGCATCAACGCAGGTCAACCCTTCGTGCGCACCGTCTCAGAAAGCGGCTTCACCATGTTGTTCATCGGCGCGGCGGTGCTCCTGGCCACGGTTCTGATCGTCCTTCTGGTTGGCTACTACCTCATGAAGATTCCCTATGACGATCTGGTTGGCGTCGCATCGGGCGCAACCGGAAATCCCGCTATTCTGGTCTATTCCACGCGGATGGCGCCAACCGAGCGGCCCGATATTGGATATGCGATGATCTTCCCGTCAATGACCATCGTGAAGGTTATCGCCGTGCAGATTGTCGGTCTCCTCGCAGCCACGGGGGTGGGCGGCTGACGAACGGACTGTGAGCCGCCCGATCGGGGACGACAATGTCAATTCCATTGGGTAGTGCCTTTGCCACATAAGAATTTCGGAGCGAAGGGGGCGCCTATGGGCGATAAATTGTCTCGCAATCCGATAGCCTCACCTCAGACAGTTACATTTGACGCCATTATGCCGGCGACCATGGCTCTCCGCGCTGAAAAGAGCGGTATCAAGAGGGCATCAACCGATCCGGTAACCTTGCTTGTGCTCAGCGTCTTGGCGGGGGCATTCATCTCATTCGGCGCAATCTTCGCAACGACGGTCAGCGCAGGGTCAATCGCCGTGACCGCCGCTGACGGTAAATTGGCGTTGTCAGCAGCTTTGCCCTATGGCGTTGTGCGCCTTCTTACCGGCGCAGTGTTTTCTGTCGGGCTTATACTGGTAATCATTGGAGGGGCTGAGCTTTTCACGGGCAACAATATCATCGTCATGGCCTGGGCGAGCGGCAAAGTGAAGACGCGAGCTCTGTTGTTAAATTGGGTTCTGACGTTTGCCGGCAATTTTGCTGGCGCGTTCCTGACTGCAGGGCTGATGTTCTACACTACGCAGTACACGTTCGGCGGTGGCGCGGTCGGACTAGCGGCCTTGAGCACAGCCCATGCGAAAGCGTCTCTGGCTTTTGTTCCGGCGCTGACGCTTGGTATTATGTGTAACGCACTGGTGTGTTTGGCGGTATGGATGTGTTTCAGTGCGCGGACGACCGTCGATAGGGTTCTTACGATCATTCCGCCGATTGCTGCATTCGTGGCGGCTGGTTTTGAGCATAGCATCGCTAACGTCTATTTCATTCCGGTGGGCTTGTTTATCAAAGCCGGAGCGCCGGACTCTTTCTGGATCGCGATTGGTAAGAAGGCGGAAGATTTTCCAGGTCTGACCTGGGGCAATTTTTTTGTCGGTAATTTGCTCCCGGTAACAATCGGCAACATTATTGGCGGCTCGATTATGGTCGCCGCTGTCTATTGGTTTGTATATCTACGAAAAAAGAACGATTAGCTATTGCCGGGGACTGCGATGAGTTCGGACAGCTAGTGAAGGCCCTTTCTTCAGATCGAATGTAATTGTCGATATTGTGAAATGGCTTCGTTTCGCTACAATCCAACGTTTTGCCGGTTGTTGTTCGCAGCTTTAAGAGAGGAAATCCCTCAATGCTGCATTAAGATAAGCTTACTTGCACCGAGCCATCACGCCTGTGATTGAAAACCCGAATAGGACACCAGCTGCGGCGGCTACGTTACATTTCGAAGCCGAGAGGAGATGAAGTAAAGTTTGGCCATTTCCAGCGGGGGCTCACGCCCTTCGAATCCATCTGCAAAGCCTGGACAAACGAACCAGATCGATTCAAACGCAAACCTATCCAGCTCACCTCGGGAACTGCACACCTAGGTGGCCGATATTGATCTTAATCAAACCATTCGATACGATTACAAGCTGTATGGAAAATATGGTCAGGAGGGCCCTAATGCTTAGTCTCTTTCGTGCAATGAAATTGTCTGCAGCCATTATGGCGACAACTATGATGCTGCTTGGAATGTCTACTCAGTCCCGTGCACAGACCACCGGGGCAGTTCACATAAGAATCGCTAAGGTAGGGTTCATTGTCGGCGTCGGGGGCGGCGGCGGGACGTTGACGTACCACGGCAGGACGTATCGGTTAAGCGCCGGCGGCGTCAGCGTGGGCACCATTGGGATTGCGGAGGCAAACATGGTGGGCACTGCTTACCATTTGCATAACGCGGCGGACATCGCGGGTACCTATGTGGCGACGTCTGCCAGTGTCGCGGTCGTCGGCGGGGGAAAAGTGGCGACGCTCCAGAATGAAAAAGGCGTAGTCCTCAAATTGCACGGGGTACAGCTTGGTGTTGAGGCATCCCTCAGTCTGAGCGGGATGACTTTAGCTTTGCAATAGCCGAGGACCGCTACTACCAAGGCACTCATGCTATGTCCGCTTTGGGGTCACCATCGCGTGCCAAAACCCGCGTTTGTCCGCTTTGGTCCAATAGCGGGCAAATGCAGGCGCGGTCGGATTGTCCGCTTTGTGCCAATCGCTACCAAATTATTCCGCGCTCACTTCCTGCGTAGATGGCGACGCGTTCGGCGATACGATCGCCGCCGTCCATATGGTATTCGACCGTTATGATGCCACCCCACTTTGATCTCAGTACAAGTCATCGACATAATCAGAGAAAAATAAGCGCCTGACGATCCAGACGCGGTTTTGCGGGAACATTGCCAGTGCAACGCCGCGGCTTGTGGGGGCCGCGAACCAATATACTCGCCGCTTCCTCAATATCCAGCACCCCAACGATACTGCCAGGCGACTCCGACGGCGCTAAACTCGGCTCCAGTGCGGGTCGAGATGCCAGTACTGGCATTAAGTTTGATAGAGTTGTGGCTGTCCACCGGTAGAGCAAGCGTCAAGCCTGCGCGCGTGTTCGTTTGCTCGTTATCCCCTCTAACGCCATTCAGGGTGGTGCGGCCGCCCGTAAAGTAGATGCCATCCAATGATACCCATACGCCGGATGGAAAATTGTAGATGATGTCCCCCCGCACCAAGTAAATCGGCGCCTGCGCGAACGTGCTGCCGTTGAAGAAATCCGTGTTGTCGGTGAAAAATGTAACGCTTGGGGCGATCTCCACCGTCCACGGACCCCACGCCTTGGAAATACCCAGCTCGGGTCTGAATGACCAACGGTTGTTGCCGAGATTGAGCAATTTGCTGTTGTCGTACTGCCCCAGCGGCGCCGACACCTGCAGGCTCACCCCGACGATGAGGTCCTGCTGGTAGTTGGCAAACTCCTTCACTGAAAGCGCGGGAGCCCCAAACAGGTTTATCGAAAAGCGGAATCGCGGATCGCCCAATCCCGACATCGCGCGCTCTTTAGGCTGGCCGTCCACGAGACCATGCGCGGAAAAAGACGAATAGGGCAGTATCACATCGAACTTGGCGGATTTACCCCCTACATCAAGGGACCGGACGTAGGCTAAGACCTCGGTATGGGCTTGAAATTGTGCGTCTTCGATCGACGAAGATGGATCAAACGCGGTTTTGCCTTTAGCGTACAAGTAGCCCGCAATCAGAAAATTAAGTCCGACCGGTGTATTCGTGTACGATCTCGGTTCGGCATCCTGGGCTTTCGCGTTTGCGACCAAAAGAAAGGGCGCGATTATCCCAAACGCCACGCAAAGTGAGAGCCGGCGGGGGACAGACGCTGCGCAGTTCCAATCAAGCACGATCGAAGCGCCGCCGACCGCGTTCCGCAAGATCACGCGCCGCCACCGCAAAATTATCTTAAAAGCTTGCAGCCCGATGGCACGTGACATCCATTTACTCTTCGACATAGATTCGCGGACAACAGCCCCGACCTGATAATCCTAGTCAACTCTCTGTTGTCGCGCCAGATTGTCGATCAGTATATAAATGCTGATCAGTAATACCCAGATTGGTAAAAAGGCGAAACTCCAGCTGATGTAGTAGCTGCCGATCAAAAGAATAAGCGCCAATAGGTAGCCAACAAAAGCAATCCAGCGCGGCGCGATCGCGGTGTAAATTACAACGGTCGACGATGAAATCATGAATACGGCCGCCATCTTGATCGCATAGACGTTTATGACGATGTAGGCGGCGGCACGCGCGAAGCGAAAAGTAGCGGACTTAACCAGCTCATTCGGCTCGGCAGAAGAGGCCACCAGGGTAACTGCGCCAACTAATGCAGCTGCGGCAAATAGCATGGCCAGGAATAACAAGGCGCTGCCGAAAAATACCGTGGCAAAAAAGAGGTCTTCCTGTTCACCGAGCCGATCGCGCAACACTCCGATGAACCACAGGAAGGCGACGCCAGCTATGGGTACCAGTTGTAATGCCACCGCAACCGTTTTTGTATCGGCAGCAAGCCACGCTCCCGGTTCCAGTGGATCCGGTGGAATGGAACTTCGAACCAGCCAAAATATTGCGATCATAAGAAGAGAAAAGGCGATGCCGGCAACGGCGGCGGCTTTCGGCGTCTTTAGGTTCGCGCGAGTGAGAGTAGCATTCTCCGGCATCGTCTGATTTCCATCTTCGCCAGCGCGGTATCGCTTTTAACTCAAGCTGACGTGGCTACGTTTTTGCGGAGCGGCCACCCAACCCTTGGGTATCAGCGACCCGCGCCAGCGCCAACTCCTCCGGATAAGTAAAATTCCTCTCGATTTCGCGTTCGAGCAAACTCAGCTCCTGGTGAAGCGCCGGGTGGCGATGCGCTGGCAAGGTTTGGAGGAGATTTTGGATCATCGCCCGCAAACGCCGGACGATCTGTAGATTATTCGAACCGCAGGAGCGTATCTCGCTGAACGCGAGATGCACAAAGTCGTCCCAGTTTGGCGTCCGGAAAATCAGACGCAAATTCCCGGACTTGTCTAATATTTCATCGGAGAGCAAATGACGCTTGCCAACCATTCGCAGCATCCGATGGAGCTGGTCTAAAGCGAGTACGGCGGTCGTCGGATCGTTGATGGCCGGCGACAACGCCCTAAGCGCGATGTCGATGGCTATACGAAATGCAAACGTCGGATCCTGCTCCATGGTGCGCTCGGACCCAAATGCTACCGACGCACGCAGCGTGCCGTCGTCAATCGAGCGGGTGCTGCCATGGAAATTGAACAGAGGTTCGTCCACGGCGACAAAATCGCCCACTTGGGGCACGAATTCGATGACGCCGTTCGATCTCTCGGCCACAGCCATGAGCAGCTTGAGATTAACCGCCAGAACAACTCCCGATGTCCCTTTGTGCTCAACGAAGTGGTCCGGTCGGGGGAGTACGCGGCGGCCGCCTTCGGGGGTGTCCGGACGGAGACTCGAATCGGGATATACACTTTCGATGACGGCGAGCCCTTCATTGCCTACGTGTGCCAAGATACTGATAGGGCGTAATAATCTTGATGCGTAATCGATCAGATAGAAGAATGCCGCGAAACAGGACAGCCCAAGCAACGCGGCTAAGAACATAACCAGCTGGTGGACATCCTTGTCTATTCTGTTTTGCGCACTCAGCGCGAACAGCAATGTAAATGTGAAGAGGCCTACGGTGTATCTGACGACGTAGTTTCGTAACAACGTGGTAGCGATAATTCGCGGGGTCAATTGCGCGCTGGCGACTTGAATCGCCACGAGCAGGGAACCAAATGTGAAGACCACGAAAGCAAGCGTCGTCGAAATGATGGCTTGCAGCACCGCTTGTGCGCCTGGCACGGCGTATCCCAGAAGAGTCCATCCGAGCCAGGCATCAAGCCAATGTAATATCCGCGTCGCTACCAAATTAAACGGGATGGCAATAAATGGGACGATCCAAAGCGACGATCTAAGATAGCTCCTGAAACCGTACAGTTTGTTCCAATTCATCGGAGTATTTCTCTTCGGGCTCAGTCTAACCAACACAGTCAGAGCAATGGATCAAACCACTATAAGAACTCCATCAGCTGCTTAGGGTATCAAATCTAGGGTTCCTGACAAACGGCGATTTTGCCTTTCCTCACGGCAGCCTTGAGTGCGCTATGGTCGCGCTCCGCCTGATCCGCGTAAGACAACGCAAATTTGCCCATTGCTGCGTCGAACTCATCGCTCGATGAGCCGAGGTAGCCGCTAATAGTCGAAGATAGCTTGCTGACCTTGGAGTGCGCACGAGCGAGCACCCAACCACCGACCATGGTGTAGACATCCAGCACTTCCGCGTCGAAAGTTTTCAATCAACGGCTTAATCATGGCGCCGCGCAGCTGAGGCGGCCCGCCAGGCCGGTCACCCAGCCCAGGAAAAACGTGGATCAAACGAGCCTGTTGGTGTATTCGATATTGATGCTGAGGCAGATAACTTCTGGCATCGGATGGCAAATTGGACGGAACACCAAAAAGGTACAACTTGGCTTTGGTGGTTTCCACCAGCCCGTTGGTTGGCTGAATATCGCGCTGCTTGGCTGCCCAGTGACGTTGTTGCCGGGATAACTTTGGCGGCCTACGCGATCCCGGTTTCCCTTGCCTATGCGGGACTTGCAGGTTTGCCTCCGCAAGTTGGCGTCTACGGCTATCTGCTGGGTGGTCTGGGCTATGCCCTGCTCGGATCCTCGCGTCAGCTCGCCATCGGGCCCACTTCCGCCATCTCACTCATGATTGCCGGGACAGTGGGGGCCATGGCTGACGGGGACGCGCAACGATACGCCCAGATCGCCAGCCTCGTAGCCTTCACGGTCGCAGGGCTTTGCCTGTTCGCTTGGCTGTTGCGACTGAGCGCGCTCGTGAAGCTGATTAGCGATAGTATCCTTGTGGGCTTCAAGGCTGGCGCTGGCTTGACCATCGCCATGACTCAGTTGCCAAGTCTTTTTGGGGTTGCAGGCGGGGGGCATAACTTTTTTGAGCGGGCTTGGCTGTTGGTCGGGCAGCTCGGCCAGATGCACTACGTCGTTCTCATCGTCGGTGTTGTCGCGATCGGGCTGATCGTGTTGGGCGAACGGCTGCTGCCGGGAAAACCTGTCGCGCTTGGAGTTGTCGCGCTGGCGATCATTGCTGCCACCGTACTGGGGCTTCCCGCGCTTGGGGTGCCAACGACAGGAGAAATTCCGGCGGGCTTACCCGCCTTGGCAGGTCCAGCTCTCAGGCTACGCGATGTCGAGGGAATAATTCCATTGGCCGCTGGTTGCTTGCTGCTCGCCTATATCGAAGGCGTATCCGCGGCCCGCACCTTCGCTGCTAAACACGGGTATGTTCTAGACCCCCGGCAGGAGCTGCTGGGCATCGGCGCGGCCAATCTCGCAGCGGCAATGGGGCATGGCTATCCGGTGGCCGGCGGGCTTTCGCAATCCGCGGTGAATGACAAGGCTGGCGCACGCACATCACTGGCACTGGTCTTTGCGTCGATTACGCTCGCACTATGCCTGCTCTTCCTCACTGGCCTGTTGGAGAATCTTCCGAAGGCGGTACTGGCCGCAGTCGTGCTGACCGCAGTATATGGGTTGCTGGATTTTCCGGCACTGCTCCGCATGTGGCGAGTGAGCCGGCTGGACTTCTACGCCGCAGCGATTGCTCTTGGAGCCGTGCTGCTTCTTGGAATACTTCACGGTATTCTGCTCGCTGCACTGGCTTCCATATTATTGCTGCTGATGCGTACGTCGCGGCCGCACGTGGCATTTCTTGGCCGTATTCCCGGCACCAACAACTATTCAGACATGGACCGCCATCCGGAGAACGAGCCGCTGTCCGGTGTGATCGCATTCCGTCCCGAAGCTTCGCTGATTTACGTCAATGCTGATACCGTCTTGGAATCGGTCTTGAACCGCCTTCGTGCAGCCGGTCCCGAAGCCATCCATTTGATAGTCTGCGATCTCTCAGCGGCGCCGTATCTCGACCTGGCCGGGTCGCGCATGCTGCACGACCTGCATAGCGAACTTCTCAGCCAAGGAATTACACTGCGAATCGTCGGAGCGCACGGTTCCGTGCGCGATTTGTTGAGGGCCGAAGGCATCGAGGGCAAAATCGCAGCGCTCGACCGTACTGCGACACTCGACAGTTTGCTTCGTGGAAACCCCGAATAGTAAGTTATTGTACCTTCGTGGTTGCAGGGCGCTTTGAAGTGTTTTGCATCCAATTCACAGACGCCCTTTGAATGCCCGAGGTTTCGATCATGGCTTTCAAGCCAGTCCTCGACCCGATGGAGCGGACCTCAGAGGTTTTGTTCGGTATATCATAGCTCTAACCTTCACTTGCACCCTGGGTGTTGCAACCGCGGACAGCTTCAAAGTTAAAATCATGCTGATCGGCGCGCTGGGCTGCAATCTGGCGTCCAAAGTGAACTCGACTGGGTCGTGATTGGCGCCGTTTGGAATGTGTTTGAAATTCGGGGTGCGTGATCTCTGGTAACATGAAAGTATTGCTTCAGGCTGCGAGGTCTGATCGATTAGTTTTGTGACGAGCGTTTGCCAGCATCAGCTTTGCGCATGTTGTCTACGTCTTGATTCGTCGCTTGAACTTCTCGTGCAGCCGCTCGATAGCGTTTGTAACATGTGCTCACGATAGGTGAAGAGCTACATGCATGACCTGGGACTCACGCTTCATTTGGAGCCGCAATCCACTTTTCTCGAATACTTTCAGCATCGCAGTATTTTCTGGCAGGACCTCCGCCAGGAGCTCTTTGAGCCCCGCTTCACGGGCAATCGCGGCGAGATGGCGCATTAGTACGGCGCCGATGCCTTGACCCTGGTATTGGTCGACTACGGCGAAAGCTATCTCAGCTTTCCCAGGTTGCAAAACAACGTAACGCCCGCCGCCAACAATCACGGGGCGGCTGTCTTCATTTGCCACTGCGACCAAGGCTACGTGATTGACGAAGTCGACGTTTACGAAGAATGCGATCTCTTGCTTCGTAAAATCGCGTCTCACGCCGAAGAAGCGGCGATAGAGGGACTGCGCGCTAGTGCGCCCAACGGCTGCGATGAGGTCAGCTTGATCGTCAGGTTTGAGAGCGCGGATTTCGACCTGGCGTCCATTGCGCAGCAGTTCAATCGTCGAATACTTGGCTGCTCGTAACATCAAACAACCCTCCATTGAACCATGGAATAGCTCTGGCTAAATGACCTCGACTTCCTGCCGATGACTTTACTTTCGGTAACAATCTGGCGACACAATCGAAAATAACGAGCGCGTATTCATTGAGGTTGTTGGCGGCGTGAGGCCACCAACCATTCCAGTAAGTGCAGGCGCCGATGTTGACGCAAGCAGCCGCATATCGCAATTCCGGGAGCGAGACACAAGTGCACTCGCGAACTGTCGTACCGATGTAGAAATATCCAAGTGTACTCCTTATTGATTCAAATCAACGACCGCTGGTGAAAGAGGAACTAGAAGGAGAAACCGTATCAGCTGGTCCGATTAGCGCCAACCAAGGTCACGAATAGGAGATACTGAGGCCGGATCGTGACTGATCGACGAGTGGCTCTTCAAGAATGTTAGAGTGGAAAACAAATGAGGTATTGGCCGTCGGGAAAGGCGCCACTGTTCAGCAATTTGTTGCGACTGTCGGCGATGATCGACTTGAAATCGACGTGGCGCCGTGGGGTGAGGGCCATCTGAAGGTGAATGGCCGGGAAATTGCGCATATCGACGATGCCAAAGATCGACGTCAGGCCTTTCGTGCAATCAAAACGATCGCAGAGCGTTACGTGGAGACACACATGTCGAAATCTGAAAGCAAGACCACTTCACCCATGATTCCGGCGGTGAAAGCCAAGCTCCTCGAAGGAAAGAAAGGGCTGGTCGTCGGCATTGCCAACGAAAATTCAATTGCTTGGGGCTGCGCTAAGGCATTCCGAGCGTTCGGGGCAGAGCTCGCAGTGACGTATCTCAATGAGAAAGCGAAAAAATATGTCGAGCCGCTCGCCCGTGCGCTTGAAGCCCCGATCGTGATGCCGCTCGATGTCAATACGTCAGGCCAGATGGAGGCTGTTTTTGAACGGATCGCTAGGGACTGGGGCAAACTCGACTTCGTCGTTCACTCCATTGCCTTTTCGCCGAAAGCAGCGCTTCAGGGACGCGTCGTCGATGTATCGCGGGACGGCTTTCTCGCCACGATGGACGTGTCCTGTTGGACTTTCATCCGTATGGCACATTTAGCGGAACCGCTGATGCGCAAAGGCGGGACCCTCTTCACGATGACCTACTATGGCAGCCAGATGGTCGTTAAGAACTACAATATCATGGGCGTTGCCAAGGCTGCGCTTGAGTGCGCCGTCCGCTACATCGCAGCGGAACTCGGCCCAAAGGGCATTCGCGTGCACGCTATCTCACCCGGGCCGCTTGCGACTCGGGCTGCATCAGGAATTCCCGAATTTGATGCGTTACTTGACAAGGCGAAAGCGAAGGCGCCTGCACGCAGCCTCGTCAGCATTGATGACGTGGGCGTCGCAACCGCTTTCTTGGCGCACGATGCAGCACGCCTCATCACCGGTGAAACGCTTTACGTTGACGGCGGTTACCACATCATGGATTAAGGGTCCTGCAGTGGTGCATTAGACTAAGTTTGATTGTCCTCTGTCCGTGGTCAGCGTGAGGCTGCCACACTATGCTGTCAGAGGGAGCGGCGAGCCTGTTTAGTTACGCGTGGTTCGTCGGATGGGCGTCTAATGGTTTGAACAATGATGTTCGACCTCAGTCGTATCGTGGATGTAATAGGCCGCCATGCGCCAGAACATAAGGCCGTGGTGTGCTGAATGATATCGTAAATGGCTGTCCCAACATTTGCATTTGGATACCCGGCTATATCGTAGCCTGTCCCACGCTCCGCTCTTGCTCTAGGAATTAGGCGGAAAATGTGTCTACCTCGTCTGCAGTCGCCTTCAGCCGGATCCACGATTGCTCATCGCCCGCCTAAGCCGATCAGAATGGATCGGTGCAGCTCCAGCCTGTGGATAAAGTGCGTTACGCGCAGTAGTAGGGCCTATCGCGATTGTGCTCGCCAGATTATGCGGCGAGAAGCGGTCAACCGGTGCATCAAAGGCGACCCTCTTAAAAAAACGCTGGCATTGACTTAGAATTTATAGCTACGGTTGCATAATTGCGGTGCTTGGACTTCCGTCGTTCTTGGCCAAGTAAATGCGTCATGAACAATGAGACAGAAGAAATTGAATTGAAGCTTCGGATCACTCCCGAAGATATCGTGGCGGTCAGAAAACATCCGCGTTTTGCCGACGCCCTTCCTGATCAAGAGACGCTGAATTCGGTCTATTTTGATACCGATAAACGGTTCCTATACAAACACGGATTGACCTTGCGGGTGCGCCATATCGGCGACAGGCGCGTCCAGACCATCAAGACCGGCAGTCAAAGCTCTGGCTTGCTCGAACGATCGGAGTGGGAGAAGGTCATAGAAGGCGATCAACCAGATCTCACGCTCGTGAAGGATACTGTCCTCGGTCCGCTTCTCACCGATGACGTTTGGAACGCGTTGCAACCAATCTTCGAGACTCGGATCGATCGAACGTCCTACCATTTGAACGAAAACGGCACCGAAATCATCATGTCGGTCGACCAGGGGCAGATTGTCGCGGCCGATTTGTCGTGCCCGATTTCCGAAATTGAACTTGAGCTCAAGCACGGCAATCGCGAAGAACTTTTTAAGATGGCGCGTGAGATAATTAATATTGTACCCGCTCAGCTCGATGCCAAAAGTAAGCCTGAGCGCGGCTACGAGCTGCTTGCGAAGGCACCGGTTGCAGCCGAGATGGCGAGCGATCCGAACTTAAAAGCGGGAATGAGTACTGGCCGTGCATTTACGCTGATAGGCCGAACTTGTTTGCGCCACATGGTCGCAAACGTACCCGCAATGATAAGCCGAGATGCGGAGGCGCTGCATCAGTTGCGTGTCGCACTGCGCCGACTGCGTGCGGCGATGTCGCTGTTTTCCACGGTCGTGACCGATGATCGGCTCAACACAATTAAGTCCGAGCTAAGATGGTTGGCACGGGAATGCGGACCGGCGCGCGATTTGGACACTCTTATTCTCGAAGTTCTCAATCCACTGCGAAAGCAGAATGCAAATGAGCCGGGGCTTGTCAGTATCCGCAAGATGTTCGCCCGCAAACGCCTAAAGAGCTATCAGCAAGCGTCGGACGCAGTTCAGTCAGCTCGGTTCCGTACGCTCGTTCTCGATGCCGCAGAATGGATCGAGGTAGGCCCCTGGAGCAAATCGGAAGACGCGCTGATGCGCACACGCCGTGAAATGCCGATCGAGATCTTTGTTGCGGAGCAGCTTTCGCAGCGTCGCAAGAAGATCAGGCGACGGGGCGCCAAGATCAGCGACCTGCCCCCGGAGCAACTGCACAGACTGCGCATTCAGGTCAAAAAAGCTCGATACGCAACTGAATTCTTTTCCGGCGTGTACCAGGGCAAGAAACTGGCGAAGCGGCGCAAAGCAATTCGATCATCCTTGATGGAATTGCAGGATTGCCTCGGCGGGATCCATGACATCATGACGCGAAAGCCACTGTTCGCCGACATCCTCTCCAGTCCCGCGCGGGGTTTGAAAGTTGAGCAAAACCGTCACCGAGCCTTCGCTGCGGGTCTAATCATGGGCGACCAGCAGGCGAAAGTTCAGGGACTTCTTGATCGCGCACGCAAAGCGTATTCGCGTTTCGATGGCGCCAAGCCGTTCTGGAAATTGCGACGCCAGCGCAGCATTTCGTTGCCTCAAGCGCCAGCATCAGTAGAGCCAAGCGTGAGCGATCCTTCGACGTTAGCAATAGAGCAGGCTTCGCATATTTCAAACGTGCTGCCTTTAATTAAGAAGTAGGACGGTTTTTGTTGGTTCGCACAAAGGGATTATAAGGGGCTGCTGTCTACTCGGAGCCTACCTTGGCATCGCAGCTTTCTTTTAGTTTAACGCCGCCGCAGCGACTTAGGCTTGGCAGCAGGCGCCCGGGCCTTGCTTCGGTGGCGGTGTTTCGGGCCCAGAATCGCAAAACGGCCAACATTGTTCAGGAATAATTTTTCCAACGGATAGCTAAGCCGCCTGACTGCTTTTTTGAGTGGCAGCCACTTGACTGCCACGATGTCCTCCGTCACTTCATGGCTTGGCTGAGCCGCGGCCTGCATACGCCAGAACTGCACCACCTTTGGCCGGCCGCGCGCCCGGTAGGCGATAGCGCCGAGGAACTCGCGCACTTGCACCCGAAACCCCGTCTCCTCTACGACCTCGCGGCGCGCTCCGGTCACGGGACGCTCGTCTCTCCTGAGCTTCCCGCGTGGCAGCACCCAGCGCTCGTCTTTGCTGCGTTGAACGACCGCAATCCTCGGCCGCATGCCGCGACGCACTACAACTCCCCCCGCCCCGTGAATGACCTTGCGCGCCATGCTCGCTACCGATTCGCCATTAGCCCTTCTCTTGTAGCAAGACTTGCCGACGAATGAAGCGTAAATGTGCGCCGATGCGCGCAATTCAATCTTAGTCGGCTGTCTCAGAAAGTGGGACAACCTCTGTCAACCTCAACCAATATGTGCGGCTTCGGGTCCGAGCGCGGTGAGCTAACTAATCGGTCACTTGCCCCACCTTTGAAAACGGTCACCTTCATCGCCGGGCTTTGCCATATCAGGATAAATTCGTCTTTCGCACTGGACGGGCTCAATAACTAGAGCCACCTTGCTCGTCGAGCAATGTTTGAAGGCCGGTTTGCCTCCGCTCGCTATTGAACGACGTCAAGTTTGACCATCGCAACGCCCCGTTCAATAAGTCCTAGCGTCTCCGCTGCAGAATACGAGACATCGACAACGCGTCCCGAAACGAACGGACCACGATCATTGACCCGAACTGTCACTGACCGCCCAGTAGCGACATTTGTTACGCGCACCCGGGTGCCGAATGGCAACGTTCGGTGAGCAGCGGTGAATTGGTGTGGATCGAACTTTTCGCCGCTCGCAGTTTGTTCGTCATCCGCGTAGAAGCTGGCAAGCCCGTACGATGCTTTCTGCGTCTTGGCTTCGAGTTTTTCCCTTGCGAACGGACTATGCCTTTTCGTCCTAACCGCTACACGTCTGTCCAACACCTCTGACGCCTTTTGGTTGTCTTCCAGCAGCGCCTGTCGACCGGCGGCACGTAATTCAGATTTGTTGGTGAGAACAGAGGACTGAGCGCAGGCTGCAAGCGTCGCCGCAATTAAGGCGACGGCAAACAACCGAACAACGTTCCGAAAACCGGCCAACGAAAACAAATGCGCATTAAGGAGAATACGGCTTTCCTCAATGTCAATAAACGAAATTTTAGCATGGCCGATGACAGACACGATGATCCCCCCGTTGACCGAAATCAGAATAGAACAATAAGGGCCAAACCATGGCCGAATGTAAGCGAGCGCAATTGGGCGATAAATGCTTTCTCAGGCACCACAATTCAATGCGCGCTGAGACTGTACGGCGGCATTTAGGCTCTAAAGGGAGAGTGAGAGACTGTTATCGCCAGGGCAAGAAAATTCTTGATTTGCGTCAATTATCGAACAGCTCAATAAGCCCAGATTGTACCCTCGCTTCCGAAGCGTATGCACAACACAGGGCACCTCAAAAGTATAGTCAGGCATCACAAAGGCCTTAGTCGGCGACCCGCATCGATCTGTCGCCCTGCAGCCGTTTCGGTCATGGGCAATGTTGGCGTCAATCTCGCCTAGGATGTTGCAGTTTATTACACGCATGGCAATGAGCATGGTATAAATAAAGAATGACACAGACAACACGCGAGCATCAACCTTCAACAGTTGTGATCTCGACCTATCAAATCGGAGCTAGGCGGTGACAACGCATCAAAAGGACCCGTTCGATCGAGATTGGCTTACGGCAACATTTACAGATCTAATTATTCGCTTCTGTGTCCTCGCTATTCTCGTGTATTTGTCTCTGGTTCTTGTCCGCCCGTTTATAACAATTGTTATTTGGAGCGCAGTACTCACAGTTGCGGTTTATCCGGCCTTTGATTGGTTGGCGCTGCGACTTGGAAAACGACGTCGCCTGTCAGCTTTTTTAATTACGATCTTTAGTCTGCTCATTGTGATCGGGCCAGCGGCTTGGCTTGCACTGGACCTTATCGAGAGTCTTCGGTCATTATCCGAACGGCTGGATCCATCGCTTTTTTCGTTGCCCCCGCCGCCCGAGGCGGTGAAAGATTGGCCATTGATCGGTGATCACGTTTATCAATTCTGGCAACTTGCGTCGACTAATACAAAGGCTGTACTTGCAAACATTGCGCCTCATTTAAAGCCGCTGGGGAGCACCTTGCTTCGCATAGCGGCGGACGGCGGCACTAGCATTCTTCAGTTCCTCATTTCTATAATTGTCGCTGGTTTTCTGTTTTGTCCAGGACCATCGATTGTTAAAAGTGTCAAGTTATTTTCACGGAGGCTCGCACGGGACCGGGCGGAAGGATTTGTTGACCTCGCTGGCGCAACAATTCGCGCGGTGTCGCAAGGTGTTGTTGGTGTCTCTGTATTGCAAGCGTTACTTGCAGGTTTAGGACTGACGGTGGCCGGGATTCCCGGTGCGAGCGTGATTACCTCAGCTGTTTTAATTCTCGGAATTGTACAGATTGGCCCATCGATTGTCATCGTCCCGACCATTATTTGGAGCTGGATAACAATGGAGACAACGGCAGCCTTGCTTTTTACGGTGTATATGGTGCCGGTAAATTTGCTCGACAATATCTTAAAGCCGATCGTTATGACCCGAGGATTGCGCACGCCTATGCTGGTAATTATGATCGGAGTTATCGGAGGTACTTTAGGGTACGGGATTACCGGACTTTTTCTTGGCCCAATTGTTCTAACGGTTATTTGGGAACTCATTGCCGCGTGGATAGTGGAGGGTGAACTTTGATATTGCCCCAAAGTACAGTATCTTTGAGCAACGGTCCCAAGTTCACATTGGGGCGGGCAAGCACAGGAAACGCGGGATAGATCCGATGACGTGGTCTTCATTAAAGGCATCGCTCTTCGCAATTGTTTTCCTTGTGCCATTCATGGCAATGGCACAGAGTCAAAATCCTCCAGCGGCTGCCAATGAGCAGTTGCTTAAATCCGAAGAGCTTAATGCACTCGTTGCACCTATCGCGTTGTATCCGGACGCTTTGCTGGCCGAGGTGCTGATGGCATCAACCTATCCACTTGAGGTCGTGCAGGCCGAACGTTGGGTGACTGAGAACAAGAATCTCAAGGAGGACGAACTGAAGACTGCGGTTGGCAAGCAGGCTTGGGACGACAGCGTAAAGGGTCTGGTTGCGACGCCATCGGTGCTGACGATGATGAGCAGCAAGCTCGATTGGACCCAGAAGCTAGGCGACGCGGTTCTTGCTCAGCAGGCCGACGTTATGGATGCAATCCAGGCACTGCGGTCGAAAGCGCAGGCGAATAACAAGCTGTCCTCGACCAAAGAGCAAAAGGTTTCGGTCAAGCAAGAACAGAACAAGCAGGTCATCGTCATCGAACCTACGGTTCCTGATACCCTCTACGTGCCATACTACGATCCCGCCGTCGTCTACGGAGGGTGGCCCGATCCCGCCTATCCGCCTTACTACTTTCCTGCCCCTTCCTATATCCCCGGTGCAATCATAGGGACTGGTTTGGCGTTCGGCGCGGGCTACGCGGTTGGACGTTGGGCGTCAGGCGGAAACTATTGGGGCGGTGGCGTCAATTGGGGCGGCAACAACATTAACGTGAACCGGCCCGTCAATATCAATAACATCGGCAACAACTGGCAGCACAATCCCACGCATCGCCAAGGCGTGAAATACAACAATCCAGGCGTGCAGCAGAAGTTCGGCAATAACAATATACGGGGCGGAAGTGAGGGTCGCATGGATTTCCGGGGCCGCGGTGGCGAGCAGGTGCTCAAGCCTGGCGGCGGGCAAGCGAACCTCGGCGATCGTGGTGGTGCTAATCGGCCGGGTGCCGGTGGCGGCGGCGTCCAGAAGCCCGGCGCAGGGCAAAAGGCGGGCGCAGGACAGAAGCCTGGCGCAGGACAGAAGCCTGGCGGAGGTAAAGGGCCAAGTGCGCGGCCTGCAGGCGGAGGTGGCGGCAACGCTCTGGGAAATGTTCAGTCCGGTAAAGCAGCGCACGCGCAGTCCGCGCGCGGAAACGCAAGTCTCGGCGCTCGCGGCGGCGGCGGTGGCGGCGCGCGAGCGGGCGGTGGTGGCGGCGCGCGAGCGGGCGGTGGTGGCGGCGCGCGAGCGGGTGGTGGTGGTGGCCGTGGCGGTGGTGGTGGCGGCGGACGGCGATCGGATATTGCGTTCAAGCACGATATCGTTCTTCTCGGGCATCTCGCCAACGGCATCGGCTACTATCGCTTCAGCTATAACGGCAGCGAGCGGCCCTATGTCGGCGTGATAGCGCAGGAAGTGCAGACCATTGTGCCAGAAGCAGTCACGCGCGGCCGCGATGGCTACCTGCGAGTCTTCTACGACAAGCTTGGCGTCAAGTTCCAAACTTACCAGCAATGGATCGCGTCGGGTGCCCGGGTGCCGGCCGCTGTCCCAGTTTCACACTGACATGTCCACGCGAAATCGCTTGTGTTCGAGGATGTCATGAACAGAACTTTTGTTTCACTGACGATAGTGGCGCTCCTTTGCACGGCCGCATCCGTGGCCAGCGCCCAGCAAGCGTTCAAGACGCCCGATGAGGCTGCCAGCGCCCTTGTCAGCGCGGCCAAAATGGGTGATCGGAAAGCCATCGTGACCGTGTTGGGCCCCGACGGCGAAGACATCGTAACGTCGGGTGATGACGTTGCCGATGCGACAACCCGCCAGAAATTTGTCACCGCCTATGATGCAAAACACCAGATCGCCATGGAAGGCGACAACAAGGCGACCATCGTCATTGGACAAGAGGATTTTCCGCTTCCGATACCTCTGATCCGCAAGGACGGAATGTGGCGGTTCGACACAGCTGCCGGCCGCCAGGAGATTCTCGCTCGCCGTATCGGCAAAAATGAGCTGGACGTAATTCAGACCTCTCTTGCCTATGTCGATGCGCAGAACGAATACGCCGATAAGGATCGCACGGGCGCCGGAAAGGGCATCTATGCGCAGCGCATCGTAAGCAGCCCCGGCAAGAAGGACGGACTTTACTGGCCAGACACCCAAGGCAACGACGCAAGCCCGCTAGGTGAATTCATCGGGGAAGCGACAGGGGAGGGTTATCGCGTCGGCGGCGGGCGGACGCCTTACCACGGCTATTACTATAAGATACTCACAAAACAGGGAGCTGCCGCACCCGACGGAGAATTAGACTACGTCGTGCGGGGCAAGATGATTGGCGGCTTTGCGTTGGTGGCCTACCCGGCAGAGTACAGAAATTCTGGCGTAATGACGTTTATTGTCAATCATAATGGTCAAGTCTATCAGAAGGATTTAGGACCGCACACAGCTCGCCTGGCCGAACGGATGACGTCGTTTAATCCTGACAATACATGGAAGACGGTTGATGCCTCTACAGCTTCGCAGTGATCTAAAAACAGATTTCTATCCGGATCAGGCTGGGGTTATCGTCAACTAACTTCTTTCGAGAAGGAGCCACGACCCCGGCCGGTTGTGTGCCAATTATCTAAGGGCACCACGTGCTTCTGCTTTTGCTGAGCGGGTCGGATGCAAATTGGGTTGACACCAATTTGCCTGATTTTGTTTGGGCGGCATTCATCTGCGATGGAGCATGATGCGAGGCTGAGCCAGGAATTATTATCCGCTTGGGTGGACCTGGTTCGCTCTAAGGAGGACAAAATGAAACGATTGGTATTTGCGATTGCGGTCGCAGTTGCTTCTGCGGCCGTTTGCGGAACGTCCACGGCCGCACCCATTGCGCCGGTTCCGGCCGCGATCACCGACAACACCGACAATGTTATTCAAGCATATTACTATCATAGGCGTTACTATCCGTACCGCTGGCATGGACATTATTACGGTCATCGACACTATTGGCATGGACATTACCGCTACTGGTGATAGCGACCGTGTTGATAGGTACGATGGGCGAGCAATTTGTCTTGCCAGTGACCACTTCGCAAATGTTTGCTATGGCACTTAGCGGACAATCCAACCGCGCCGTTTGTCCGCTATTGGGTGCATAGCGGACAAAGGTCGGCACGGGCGCTGAATGGATCGGTCGCTTGACCCAACTGAGACATTGGCCGCGCAACGTCTGCTATCCGAGTAAGAGCAGCCCCAGCGCTATTGCATACGAACCAGCGGATCTTCTATCGGTGAGATGACCAAACTCTACGTTGCGCAAGCTTAGTTACGCGTTCTCTCATAGGAGTCGTCAGCATGAGCGAAAAAGAGAAAGCGGAGAAAACCCAAATCCAAATTCTGCGCGATATTTTCGAAGGCATGAAGGGTCGTCAACCCAAATCAGATGAGGAGCTAAAGCAGTGGCTCACCACCGACGAGGGCAAAGAGGCCACGATCTTTGAGTCAACATCTCTTGCGCGTTGGGGCGAGACAGGGCGGTCATAAACGACTGCTGCGCAGATCGCGTTTCATATGTTCGGCCTTTAAGTGCGGAAGCGCCGTGCCCTCCGTCACATCGGTCTTTCTTTTTTAGACCCCGCTTCTGTTCAATCGAGTTGCTGACGCTGGTCATGTCGGCTGTGGTTCATGCGCGGGCCGAAAGCGGCGTTTCGATTGGCGGCAATTGTGTTTTCGATGCGTCGCGGGTTCAGGTTTTTGCGGGCAATCCACTGACTCCTCTCTCGCCAATTGAACACTCGTTATTGTTTTCAGATCTGTTCGCGTTAGGCACGAGAGGTGTCTTTGGGTTTCAGCACAGATACCATCAGTTTCTGCGGCCTTGAGGGCGATATGGCCGCTTACTTCCGCGGATGTTTGAGGACGCGGTCAGCGCGTGGCGTTGACCTCGCGGGCGGTCACGTAAACTCTTCCGGCAACGCGCCTGGTTCGCGCCGCCGGAACGAAAATGGAAAGCTTGAGCGGCTCGGCTGTCGCTTGCGGCGCCGCAATGACTCCAGCGTAAACACAATCTGGCGGGCTTGCCGCCAGAGCAAATGCTCGTAGCGGCTGAGGCGGTCAAGGGCGAAAGTCGGCAGAGCAGCCAAGCGCAAGAAGCCGTCTGCAATATCCGTTTTCGTATCGGAGCCGAGCTCGTTTCCCGCCGCCGCATCAGTTTGCCGTGTTGCTATTAGATGTAATTGATTGCGACCCGAGAGATCGGCTGCCTCGACGAGGGTCGGGCGTGAAGGCCCAGGTTCGATCTTGCCAGATTCTGCGGTCACAGACTCGAAAAGGGCTGTCTCAATGCCAGTTGCGCGACGAAGCCGCCAGAGGACGCTGGCCAGTCGAAGCACCAGCTCACGCTCGACCGCCGATTTCGGCATCGTAGTCGGCAATCACCGCGGCTTCGAAGGCCTGGTAATCCTCGGCATCCTCGAGCGCCGCAATGACGGTTTCAGCCGTAAGACCATGGCGCAAAGCATTGCGACGCGAACGCTCTTTGCCTTCTGGCGTCGTTGGCCCGGTGCTTTTGAGCGCGTTGCGGCGATTGGCTTCAATCTGCTTGAGCGATGTCATTGCGGACTAGATGGAACAAATGGGTTCGTTTTTTCATTCGAGAGAGCACACCGTTCGGCATGGCCCGGCGACCTGTCCGTTCGTTTTCTGATTGGCCCTAATCTGCTTATGCGTCACCATCAGTTTTCGGTCGGGGCCTTGGCGGCATCTTCAATGGCTCGCTGCGTATCTGCTGCTGCAGATTTTGGCCGAGTCTGCTCCCACAGCCCCTTGGCAATCTGGCAGGGCATTGATTTTGAGGTTCTCCCACCAGGCCACTTCATTGCCGGCCTGATGCAGCTGCCGATGATGGCCGCGGCAGAGCGGTACCGTGAACTCGTCGCTGACTTTGAGACCCAGCGCTCTGGGTTGCGCAAACCGCAGGTGATGCGGATCGGACGGTTGCCGGCCGCAGACCAGGCACGGCTGTGAGGCCACGAACCTCAGATGGGCTTTGTCACGCAGCCGCTTGGGCTCGGCGATGGTGAGAAGGCTCTTGTCGATTTGCCCTGGGACGAGGCCGGGTGAGACCGGGACAATAATCGAGGTGCCGGCGGACGGCCGGCCTTCCAGTTCACGGCGACCCTGCGCCCGATCCCGGGTGACCAGATCCTGGCGACGGCCATAGTAGCGGGACGGCCGTGGAATAGGGGTCGTATCGTCCGGATGGAAGCCGAGATGGGCGTCGGCGGGCACGGGGACAGAAGGCCCAGTGAAGCAGTCTGTGAGGGTAGGGGCTTCTGGGATGATGCTGTCCTGCCGCCCCGATAGAGCTCGAGACCGAAGGGTTTGCCGAAGGTCGCGAGCGCCCGTTTGGTGGCGTCGGTTTCTGCGACCTTGAGGGCGATGTCGTGCACCTCGCCCGGTGACGTGCCGCGGCCTTCGCCGGTGCCATGGCCCTCCCGAATAATGGTCGCGCCATCCGCATGAACGGTGACCCTAACTCTTGCGATATAGACCGCCAGGAAGGTCCCACGGTTCTCGCGGGCAAGGACGCATTTGGATTCGACAGTTTCCCGGTTCCAGCCATCAAACCCAAAGATCCGGTTGGCCTCCGAAATCGCGTACCAGCCCTCGAGATAGGACAGTTCGCGGCCATGGGCCTCACGGGTGCGGATATGGCGGTCACTGGGTTGACGCCGCAGCGCCTGTACTTGTCTTGCTGAGAAGCCCATCACCGTGTCCTCACGCTCAGAACCGGTTCCGGGTTGGAGAGGGCAACGCCTTCGATTTCCGCGCCCTGTTTGAGCTCGTAGGCCAATTCCTGGCGCTTAAGACGCGGCTCGCTCGGCTGCCAATAGATGCTCGGCACGGCATCCTCGTTGAGCACCATCAGTGAGGGGGTGCCTTCGCGGATCGAGGCGGTGAAGTCGGGTGCATTCAGTTTCTTCAGATCAAGCTCGACCATCACATCGCGGGCAATCTGCCGGCGTTTGGCGGCCCGGTCCTGCAGCCGGTCAAGCCGGCCCTGCATGTCCGATATCCGGCATTTGAGCCCCAAGACCATGGCCTCATCGCTCAGCGCCGCCCGGATGATGGCTGAGATGATTTCATGCACATCAGTGAGCCCCTCAACGGTATCGGCGAGCGTTTGCTCGTCGATCTGGGGGTCTTGCGCCCGGATGCGGTCGCGGATGGCGCGGTAGGTGGTGGCGGCGAACGTCAGCTGATCCATCGGTTTACTCCATTAGGCTGGGCTGGACGATGAGATTGCGGGACGCGTCCTCGGGCCCAACTTCACTGCGCTTCCCGCCATCGGTGGAGCAGGGCGACTCGTCGTCGCCCGTGATGATGCGGGCTCGATTGGTCGGGTTCGCAGAGGAGAAAGTGACATCGGGTGGCCCCTGTCTTGTGCAAGGCGATGCCTGGAGTATCGTCTATAGCGATGCCATTGTCAATACTTCAGGCATCAATAATGATACCTAGGAGGTCTATATTGGGACCAGAAATCACTAGCGAGTCAAATTCGCGCAGCCCGAGCGCTCCTGCGATGGGAGCAACGGCATCTTTCCGAAGCGTCTTCGGTATCATTGCCCACCATAAAACGCGCTGGAAACGATAAACCAGGAGTTTCGGCAGCGCATCATTCCACGGTAACTGCGCTATTAAACGTGCTTTAGAATCGGCTGGTATCGAGTTATACAAACGGTGGCTCGCCCGGAGTCAGGCTCAAGACCCGCGCCTAAACGATAGCGCTGTCCAAATCGGCCCGTGGCCGCGGCAGGCGGTGAATAGATCGCCGTATGAGTGGCCCGAGGCGCAAATTCGCGATTTGGGCTTTTGATACGAGCGCGCCGGTCGCGTTTAAATTCGCCCCCTGGAGAGCATTTTTATTTGTCGGTCAATAGGAATAGAAGGATAATAATCTGACGGCCTTTCGGTAAGCGAAGTAACGCGATTTTGGCGAAACGAAGCCAAAATTATTGGCTCGATTGCCAGCAGTAGTTCGCATCAAATACCCGAATGGGCTTGACAAAGTCGCGGCAACTCCGGCGGGTGGGTCGCGAGAAACGAGGGTTAGGATTAGCCTGTCTTGCCGTATCGGCGGTGGCTATTGCCGCCCTATGGGCATGGCTAGGAGCCGCCGTGCCGATGCCGCAGGCCTCGCTGCGCCCACGGAAAAGCTCTATTGCCTATCCTATTCGCCGTTCCGGTCCGGACAGTCGCCGTTCGATCCGAACTGCAAATCACTCCCGAGCAGATCGACGAGGATTTGACGCAGCTGGCCCATATAACCGACTGCGTGCGCACCTACTCGGTGGAGCTCGGCCAGGATCAGGTGGCGTCAATTGCCCGGCGTCATGGCCTGAAAGTGATCCAGGGTATGTGGCTCGGAACCAAGCCGGACAAGAACCGCGCCGAGATTGATACGGCGGTCAAGATCGCCAATCAGTACCCGGACGTGGTGCGCGCGCTCGTGGTGGGCAACGAGGTGCTGCTGCGCGGCGATATGGCAGTCGAGAACCTCGACCACACCATCCGCGCGGTCAAGGCGCGGGTGAAAGTGCCGGTGACCTATGCCGATGTGTGGGAGTTCTGGCTGCGCAACACGCAAGTGGCCGCGGCGGCGGATTTCATCACCATTCACATTCTGCCCTATTGGGAGGATTTCCCGATCGCCGCCAATGATGCGGCCGCGCACGTTGACCAGATCCGGCGCCGCGTGGTTGAGGCCTTTCCCGGCAAGGAGGTGATCATCGGCGAGGTCGGCTGGCCGAGCGCGGGGCGCATGCGCGACGGTGCGCTGCCGTCGCCAGCGAACCAGGCGCGCGTGATCCAGGACGTGCTAGCGCTAGGCAAGCGCGAGAATTTCCATGTCAATGTAATCGAGGCCTTCGACCAGCCGTGGAAGCGCGCGGTCGAAGGCACCGTCGGCGGGCATTGGGGACTGCTCGATGCGCAGACGCGGGCACCCAAGTTCGTCTGGGGCGAGGCGGTATCCAATCATCCGCAATGGAAATTGCAGGCGGCCGGCGGGATCGCGTTCGCTGTACTGGTGCTGGCCGTGGGATGGTTTGCGCGAAGCGGCACGCCCGCGCCGAGCCGGTGGCTGGCGGTGACGGTCAATGCCATCACCGGCGGCTTGCTGATCCCGTGGAGCATCGCCGATGTGCCGGTGGAAGGTCTCGGGATCGGCGGTTGGGCGCGCTCGCTGGCGCTGGTGGCGGTCGCAGCCCTCGCGCCGCCGCTGCTGAGCGCGGCGATCCTGCGCGGAACTCTGGTTCCGCCGTTCTGGCGCATCATCGGCCCGAGTCAGGAACGGGCGCGCGATTTTCTGGGGCTTTCCGCTGGCTTCCTGCTGATGGCGCTCATGCTGCTGGCAATCCAATCGGCACTCGGCCTGGTGTTTGATCCGCGCTACCGGGATTTTCCGTTTGCGCCGCTCACCGCCGCCACCGCGCCGTTCCTGCTGCACAGCCTAATAGCGCCGCGAGCAGCCGGCGGGTACGCGAAGTCCGAACTCACCGCAGCCGGCGTGTTGGCGCTGTCGGTGCCTTATATCGTGCTCAACGAGAGTTTCGCCAATTGGCAGTCGCTGTGGCTGTGTGCGGCGTTTGCGGCCCTGGCATTCATTCTGACTCGGGCGCGCGACGGGTGAAGCTGAGTGTAATCTTTTGGGTCACCACACCTTTGACATTCACCTAACGGCTGGCTGGAACCGCCCCCATTCTTTGGCAACCGGGCGACCGACAGCCAGAATGTGGTGATGTCGACGGCACCATTAGCTTTGTAAACGGCGCCGTTTGCAGGAGACGTGAGGGCGACAGTAGGCAAGCTGGGCCTAGCCGACGTCGCACGTTGTGGTCGGCCCCCCCAACGTGGCGTTATTGACGCCATTTCGCAGTCCCGTCTAAAATCAAAAAGTTGGCGTCTATAAGACCGTCGCGTCTCGAGTTTGAGTTGAATGGCTCTATCGAGAGTCATGTTACTCCACACTAGTAAATCAGTACGCGCAGCGCCCGCCAGGCGGAATGCGTGGCATTAGTGCTGCTCGTCAGAGCTAATGGGAGATGACAATGACGCATGGCGGCAAAAGAGATGGTGCGGGCCGTCGCAGAGGTGTTCATAACAAGGCGACCGCGAGGCGCGAACAATTAATTGCGCAAACCGGACCAACCCCCGTTGACATTATGATCAACATCATGCGCTGCGCTTTTGATATGGCGCAGCGCGAGCTGAATCAAAAAGAGCCGAACGAAGCGAAAGTTAAATGGGCTTTCGGACTTGCACTTGAGTTGCACATCGGGCCGCGCCATTTGCGCACGCTCGGTTTTCCGCAGTCGATCACAGCGCAACGCTCGATGTCTCGAAATTAACCAAAGAGGAGATCGACCTTGTCGAACCTATCCTACGTAAAGCAATTGACGGCGGGCCAGGTGGAGAAACTGACGAAAATCCGCCAGCGGCTCAATGCTAACCGGCAATCAGAACAGTCGCTTGCTGCTGCCGCGAGAGATGCCGACGCCGTTCGCGCTCGCTGCTTTCATCTGTCAGGTTTTGTTCGAGAGGCGTGGCATGTGTTGCATCCGGCAGTGCCGTATATTCACAACTGGCACATTGACCTCATCTGCGCCCACCTCGAAAGCATTTCGCGTGGGCTGTTCAAGAAGAAGGGCTGCGACAATCGATTGATCATCAACGTCCCGCCTGGTTCAGCAAAGTCGCTGATCGTTTCAGTGTTCTGGCAAGCGTGGGAGTGGGGACCGTTCAATCATCCACATATGCAATATCTAACGACGACCTATCGCGAGGACTATGCGCTGCGCAACTCGCGCAAGACACGCGACCTGATATCGAGCGATTGGTATCAGGCGTTGTGGGGCGACCGCGTCAAGATGGCCAATATGGGCGAGCATCGTTTCAGCAATACGGCGCAGGGCTACCGCTGGGCGGTGCCGTTTGGGTCGCTGACATCTGGGCGCGGCGACCGGCTGCTGATCGACGATCCACACTCGCTGGATTCGGTCGAATCTGAGGCCGACCGCGCGCGGGTGACGCGGCGCTTTCGTGAAACGGTACTGGACCGCCTCAACGATCCGATCAACTCGGCAATAGTAATCATTATGCAACGGCTGCACACCAATGACTTGTGCGGCGTGATCGAGCAGCTTTGGCTTGCCCTATACCAAGCTTGTGCTGCCGATGGTGTT
The DNA here is from genome assembly GCA_963709855.1 of uncultured Alphaproteobacteria bacterium. Classification (GTDB taxonomy): domain Bacteria; phylum Pseudomonadota; class Alphaproteobacteria; order Rhizobiales; family Xanthobacteraceae; genus Pseudolabrys. Next base: position 52,226 of record CAVPXX010000022.1, read on the forward strand.
CGAGGTTGACAACCGCTGCGTCACGCCCTTCGGACGTGATCCGCGTGAGGTCGAGGGCGAACTGCTGTTCCACAAGCGGTGGTCGAAAGAGGTGATTGCTCGTGACAAGAAAGCGTCCACCGCATATGCGTGGGCATCGCAGAAGCAGCAGCGCCCACAGCCGCGAGAAGGCGGCATGTTCAAGAGGCATTTCTGGAAATACTGTGACGCTGTACCGGCTGACGTTAAGAGATGCAGGGGCTGGGACTTGGCAGCTACTAAGGCAAAGGCGACAGCAAACCCAAGCGCGTCGGGGCTAGCGTATACTGCTGGTGTTCTAATGGCCGCAGCAAACGGTCGATACTACATCGAGCATTGCGAACGCTTCAGAGGTACGCCGGCAGAGGTCGAGCGCGTGATCTATAACCGCGCACTCAGTGATCCTGAAGGCACACGCATAAGCATCCCACAAGACCCCGGCCAATCAGGCGTCATGCAGAAGGACGCATACGCCCGCCTGCTAGCTGGCTTCTCTGTGCGCTTCTCGCCTGAGAGTGGCAGCAAGCAAGATCGCGCCGGTCCACTGGCCGCACAGTTAGAGGTAGGCAACGTCTTCATTGTACGCACTGGCGATCAAGAGCCGATGCATGGATCGAGGTTTACCTCGATGAGATGACGCTGTTCCCAGGCTCGCAATACCAAGACCAGGCCGACGCCTCAACCCGCGCCTTCGGTGAGGTGCTGCGCTTGATCAAGATTGCAAACCTCAACGGCGACATCGGCGGGCGTCCGGTCTACGCGCGCAACAACGGCTATTACAGCCCAGAGGATACGCCGAATGACGGCTTCGGCGGAGGCATCAATGGCATCGATGGCTTTGGCCTCAACATGGGCAACAATCCTGGATCGCGCCTCTCGCGGCAACGACCCTTACGCTGACATGTCACCCGATTGCATGCGAGACGTGCCGTGACCTGGCGCAACGCGATGCGCGTTCAATACCTATACAGCACCAAAACTTTTTGGCCGGTACGCCTCGCGTTGTCGAGGATTATGGCGGTCTAAACGCAAGCTGCCAACTTGATTGTTTTTCAAGTTAAGTAGCAATATCAGGCTATTAGCAGGCGCTAGCTTGATTTTGCAAAACGAACCCAAAATGTCCCGTGGGGCGGTCAGTTGGCCGAGCTACCCGACAGCGAGATGTCCATGACCGCTGCCAACGACCTGGCAGTTCGGCGCGCACTGGCGGCGGCCGGCGTCGAGTTCATCGACGAGAACGGCGGCGGCGCAGAGCCGTTGCAGCTCTTTTGGTGCAGGATTTGGGACCCGCCAATTTGATTTTTTGTCAAACGCGATGGCTGGGCCCCGGCGTGCGCACGCCGGACGGACGCTGAAGTCTCGACCCCAGCTGGGATCGAGCCGGCAATAGGCGCCTGTGTCCACAGGTCATTGCGATCAGCTGAATTTCTGCCTGCTACACCAGTATGCCACTGGCGTATATAAAGAGACTCAATCGGCGATTCGCTCATGCCGACGCCGCACGGGCGTATCGACGGGCAGGGGTGCGAAAGGTGCGGTCGGGAATACAGGAATGAGCCAAACGGCAAAGGTCGAAGAGCTCTCGATGGAGGAAATCCTGGCCTCTATCCGGCGCATAATTACCGATGACGACGCCAGCAAGGCGGCCAAGCCGCCTGAGCCGGCCGCCGTCGCGTCGAGCCGGCCAGCCCCGCCGCCGCGAGCATCCGGGCTGCCGCCGGCGCCGCCGCCAGCGGCCGTCGCCAATAGCCAGGCCGACATCGATGCCATGCTCGCCAACCTCGATACGCTGGCCGCCGCGCCGGGATCCGACGTGCTCGATGTGACCGACGCAATGGCTGCGCCGGCGCCTGCCGCAGTCGCCGGCCCGGCGCCGACCGTTCGCACCATCGACGCTGCCTCCGACGTCATATTCACCGACCGGGCGCCCCACCCGCGGGCCGAGCCGGCGGTGCGTATCATTGAGGAGGCGCGCAGGCCAGCCCCGCCGTCCGCGCCAGCACTCGACCGCGCGCTGATCTCAGCTTCGACCGTGGCGGCGGTGGACCGCGCATTCAATACGCTCGCGCATACCGTGATCGGCCAAAACGCGCACACGCTCGAGGATCTGGTGAAGGAGATGCTGCGCCCGCTGCTCAAGTCCTGGCTTGACGACAACTTGCCCGGCGTGGTCGATCGCATCGTGCGGGCGGAGATCGAGCGCGTCTCGCGCGGCCGGCCCTAGCTTTTAGCACCACTCTTTACATCGCCAGCGCCCGCCGGCGCTTTAGCTGGCTCGCGAACCACAGCGCGAGCGCCAGCAGCACGGCCGCCGCGACCAGAAACAGCGGCACCGCGGTGAGGCGGTCGAACACGACGCCGCCGGCGGCGACGCCCGCGGTCTGTCCAAGATAAAGCGCGGAGGAGAAAATCGCGACCGCAGTGCCGCGCGCTTCCGGCGTCATCTGGGTGGCGTTGGTCTGCAGCGTGTTGTGCAGCATGTAGAAGCCGAGCCCGATGGCGGTGATGGCGGCGGGCGCAATCCAATAATGCGGTTCGAACGCAAGCGTGACATAGGCGAGCGCCAGCAGTGCGCCGCCGCCGGTAGCAATGCCGATCGGGCCGAAGCGGTTGACCAGCACGCGTACCGATAGGCTGTAGATCAAGCCGCCGATCGCGAAAGTGCCGACGAACAGGCCGACCAGCGCGAAGTTCACGCCGAAGCGCAGATGCAGGTCGGCGCCGACATAAGTGAAGGCGCCGAACATGGCGGCGCTTTCGATGAAGGCGACCGCGATCACCGCGCGCGCCCAGGGCGAGCGCAGTACGGTCGAGTAGTCGGCGATGAAGCCGCGGCCGGGCTGTGCGGAGGCGTGGCCTACGTGCGTGATCGGATTGCGCCACAGCTCGTAGAACAGGCCGAGCGTGGCTGCCGCTAGCAGGGCGGCGAGAATGAAGAACACATTGCGCCAGCCGAAATAATCGCCGAGCACGCCGCCGGCGGCCTGGCCGAACAATTGCCCGAGGATTTGCCCGGACAGGAAGCCGCCGATCACCTGCTGGCGGCGCTCGTATGGGATCACGTCGCCGACGAAGGCGAGCGCGAACGGAATGATCCAGCCGGTAGCGAGCCCGCTGCCCAGCCGCGCGGCTACCAGCAGCGGCAGCGAGGGCGCCAGTCCGCACAACGCCACCATAACCGACGCGCCGGCGGCAGCGAGCGCGACGCAAAGGTATTTGCCGAAGCGGTCGCCGATCGGGCCGATCACCAGCTGCACCGAGCCGTGCGCCAGCAGGTAAAAGGTCACGATGACCGACGTCGCGCCCACGGTCACATGCAAGTCGGCGGCGATCTGCGGCAGCAGCAAATCGGTGACCCGCACCATGGCCTGAGCGGCGAAGGAGGCGAGCGCCAAGAGCGTGATGGCGCTGGTGGCGCTGCCGCTCGGTTGGGTCTGGGTATCCGGCAAAGTTGACACTCGGTGGCGTGGCGGGTTTTGTACCGCGCGACGTGATGCAGACAAACAACAATGATCGATAAGACCTATCAGCCCTCGGAGGTCGAGGGCCGCATCTACAAGACTTGGGAGCAGGCGGGCGCCTTCCGCGCCGGCCGGACCGAGCGCGCGGGCGCGCAGCCGTACTCTATCGTCATTCCGCCGCCCAACGTCACCGGCTCATTGCATATGGGCCATGCGCTCAACAATACGCTGCAGGACGTGCTCTGCCGCTTCGAACGCATGCGCGGCAAGGACGTGCTCTGGCAGCCGGGCACGGATCACGCCGGCATCGCGACGCAGATGGTGGTCGAGCGGCAGTTGATGGAACGCCAGCAGCCCGGGCGGCGCGAGATGGGGCGCGAGGCGTTCCTGAAGCGCGTCTGGGAATGGAAGGTGGAGTCGGGCGGCACCATCGTTAATCAGCTCAAGCGCCTGGGCGCGTCCTGCGACTGGTCGCGCGAACGCTTCACAATGGACGAAGGGCTGTCGCGCGCGGTGCTGAAGGTGTTCGTCGCGCTTTATCGCGAGGGGCTGATCTACAAGGACAAGCGGCTGGTCAATTGGGACCCCAAGCTGCTCACAGCGATTTCCGATCTGGAAGTGGTACAGGTCGAGACCAAGGGCCACCTGTGGCATCTGCGCTATCCGATCGAGGGCAAGACCTTCAACCCCGACGATCCCTCGACGTTTATCGTCGTCGCCACCACGCGGCCGGAAACCATGCTGGGCGACACCGCGGTGGCGGTGCATCCGGACGACGAGCGCTACAAGAAGCTGGTCGGCAAGAACGTGATCTTGCCGCTGGTCGGCCGCAAGATTCCGATCATCGCCGACGAATACTCCGATCCCGAGAAGGGTTCGGGCGCGGTGAAAATCACGCCGGCCCACGATTTCAACGATTTCGAGGTAGGCAAGCGGCACAAGCTGCCGCAGATCAGCATTCTCAGCACCGAGGCCAAGCTCGCGCTCAAGGACAATGCCGATTTCCTCGCCGGCGTTCCCGCATCGAGCGATCTCGACGAGACGCTTGCGATGCACGGCATGGACCGCTTTGCCGCGCGCAAGAAGATCGTCGAGCGGCTGGAGGCAATGGGCGTCGTCGATAAGATCGAGCCACATGGCAACGTCGTTCCGCACGGCGATCGCTCGAACGTGGTGATCGAGCCTTTCCTCACCGATCAGTGGTACGTCAACGCCAAGAAATTGGCGGAGCCGGCGATCGCCGCCGTGCGCGATGGCAAGACCAGTTTCGTGCCAAAGAACTGGGAGAAGACCTATTTCGACTGGATGGAGAACATCCAGCCCTGGTGCATTTCGCGCCAGCTCTGGTGGGGCCACCAGATTCCGGCGTGGTACGGACCGGACGGAAAAGTTTTCGTCGCGCTCACGGAAACTGAGGCGACGACCGAAGCTGATAAGCACTATGGCAAATCGACGCCGCTCACGCGCGACGAAGACGTCCTCGATACCTGGTTTTCCTCGGCATTGTGGCCGTTCTCGACATTAGGCTGGCCGGACGAGACGGCCGAGCTCAAGCGCTATTATCCGACCAGCACGCTGGTCACCGGCTTTGACATCATCTTCTTCTGGGTCGCGCGCATGATGATGATGGGTCTCCATTTCATGAAGGAGATACCGTTCCACAACGTCTACATCCACGCGCTGGTGCGCGACGCCTCCGGCGCCAAGATGTCGAAGTCGAAGGGCAACGTCATCGACCCGCTGGCGCTGATCGACGATTACGGAGCCGATGCGCTGCGCTTTACGCTCGCGGCCATGGCGGCGCAGGGCCGCGACATCAAGCTCTCGACCCAGCGCGTCGAGGGCTACCGCAATTTCGCGACCAAGCTGTGGAACGCCGCGCGCTTCGCCGAGATGAACGGCTGCGCGATGGCCGCGGGCTTCGATCCGCGCCAGGCGAAGGAAACGCTCAACCGCTGGATCATGCATGAAACCGCCCATGCTGCGCGCGAGATCACCGCGGCGATTGAAGGCTACAAATTCAACGACGCGGCGGCGGCGGCCTATCGTTTCGTCTGGAATATCTATTGCGACTGGTATCTCGAACTGGCGAAGCCCGTGCTGCTCGGTCCCGATGGGCCGGCGAAAAGCGAGACGCAAGCCGCGGTTGCCTGGGCACGCGACGAAATCCTGAAACTGCTGCATCCGTTCATGCCATTCATTACCGAGGAACTGTGGGCGGTCACGGCGCAGCCCGAGCGCAAACCGCTGCTGGCGCTCGGCGACTGGCCGTCTCTCGACGGCCTCGCCGACGACAAGGCCGAAGCCGAGATCGGCTGGGTGATCGATTTGGTTACCGCCATCCGCTCAGTGCGTGCCGAAATGAACCTCACCGCGTCGATCCCGCTTGTGCTGGCCGGCGTGTCAGCCGAAACCAAGGCGCGCGTCGAGCGCTGGGCCGAATTCATCAAGCGGCTGGCGCGCGTGTCGGAGATTTCATCGGCCGCGAGTGCGCCGCAGGGTTCGGTGCAACTCGTGGTGCGCGGCGAACTGGCGGCGTTGCCGCTCAAGGGCGTGATCGATCTTGCTGCCGAGCGCGCGCGGCTGGCCAAGGAAATGCAGAAGGCCGACGCCGACATTGCGCGCGTCGACACCAAGCTCGGCAATGCCAATTTCGTCGCGCGCGCGCCGGAAGAGGTGGTCGAGGAAGAAAAGGAGAAGCGCGAGGAAGCGCTCGCGCGCAAGGCCAAGATCGCCGAGGCGCTAGAGCGGTTGAAGGGGGCGGAATAGCTCAACGTCGTCCCGGCCGAGCGCCTTAGCGCGAGGGCCGGGACCCATCCTCCGCAGTCTATCGATAGGACACGGCGTATGGGTCCCCGCATTCGCGGGGACGACCGGTATTATTTGAAAGGCCTGCTCAGAAACCGCGACCCCCGCAGCCCAAAACGCCAAGGGTGCTCGATCGCCTTGGTAATGCCAATGCGAACGCCTACCACGATTTCCGGCATCTCTTGGCGCGCGCGCAATTCGAACGGCGCCTTGTCGAGCGGCAGGCCGTTGTGGCGGCGGCTCACGCCGAGTGCCTCGCACAATTTGCCCGGCCCCGAGCAGAGTCCGCGCTCGTCTGCCAAACCGCGCCGCCGCCGCATTGCAGCAATTCCCGCCATCGGCTCCAGAGCCCGGATCAGCACCGCGCTGGCGCTGCCTTCTTCCTCGCAGACGAAGTTAAGACACCAGTGGACGCCGTAGGAGCGGTATACATACGCAAAGCCCGCCGGCCCAAACATCACGGCGTTGCGCTCGGTCGGGCCCCGGTAGCTGTGCGCGGCCGGGTCGGTGTGGTGATAGGCCTCGACCTCCACGATCCGTCCGCCGACACCGTTAACCAGCAGGGTGGCCCCGATCAGCTCGGGGGCAACGCTCAGCACCGGCCGGTCGAAAAAGCTTCGCCGCAGCTTGGGGGGCAGGGACATTGGGGGGCGCTGCTGTGGCTAAGGTGCAACACGTTTAGAACATTTAAGCCATCGTCAGCTACCATCTTCGTCGCGCCGCGATTTGGCCATACCGTTCTCCGACATCGAGGGACGTCGCGCGACGGCACAAACCGTTGCAGGGCTTTAAGGTTTTAGCGCCGAGCCGGGGGCTTCGGAATAAGCCGGATCAATCCGGCAGCAATAATTGGGGCTGGGGGGAACGACAAGATTATGGACGCCAAATTCGATAGTAAGAGCAATCTGAAAGCCAAACTGCCGAGCCGGCACGCCACCGAGGGGCCGGACCGCGCTCCGCACCGCGCGTTCTATTACGCGATGGGTCTTTCCGCCGAGCAAATTCACGCGCCCTTCGTCGGCGTGGCCACCTGCTGGAACGAGGCCGCGCCCTGCAACATCGCGCTGATGCGCCAGGCGCAGGCGGTTAAAAAGGGCGTTGCCTCGGTCGGCGCTACCCCGCGCGAATTCTGCACCATCACCGTTACCGACGGCATCGCTATGGGCCACTCCGGCATGAAGGCCTCGCTGCCCTCGCGCGAGGTGATCGCGGATTCGGTCGAGCTCACGATGCGCGGCCACGCCTATGACGCGCTGATCGGGGTCGCCGGCTGCGACAAGTCGCAGCCCGGCATGATGATGGCGATGTGCCGGCTCAACGTGCCCTCGATCTACATCTATGGCGGCTCGATCCTGCCCGGAAAGTTCAAGGGCAAGGACGTTACCGTGCAGGACGTTTATGAGGCGGTCGGCCGCCATTCGGTCGGGCAGATGTCGGATGAGGACCTCGAGACGCTCGAGCAGAACGCTTGTCCCTCAGCGGGCGCCTGCGGCGCGCAGTTCACTGCCAACACCATGGCGACCGTCTCCGAGGCGATCGGCTTGGCACTGCCCTATTCGTCGGGGGCGCCAGCGCCCTACGAGATGCGCGACAAGCTTTGCACGCTGGCCGGCGAGATGATCATGGACCTGATCGTCAAGAACATCCGCCCGCGCGATATCGTCACCCGCAAGGCGCTGGAGAATGCCGCCGCCGTGGTTGCCGCCACCGGCGGTTCCACCAATGCCGCGCTGCATCTGCCGGCGATCGCGCATGAATGCGGCATCGAGTTCGACCTGTTCGACGTCGCGGAAGTCTTCAAAAAGACACCATATATCGCGGATTTGAAACCGGGCGGCCGTTATGTTGCCAAGGATATGTTCGAAGCTGGCGGCGTGCCGCTTTTGATGAAGACATTGCTCGATCACGGCTACATGCACGGCGATTGCCTGACCGTCACCGGCCGTACGATCGCCGAGAACATGAAAAACGTGAAATGGAACCCGGACCAGGACGTGGTGCGTCCGGCCGATAAGCCTTTGCTGGCGACCGGCGGCGTGGTGGGCCTCAAAGGCAATCTCGCCCCCGAAGGCGCGATCGTGAAAGTGGCCGGCATGACATCGGCGCTCCAGTTTACCGGCCCGGCGCGCTGCTTCGACACTGAGGAAGCCTGTTTCGACGCGGTGAAGCGCAAGACCTACAAGGAAGGCGACGTTCTAGTGATCCGATACGAAGGGCCGAAGGGCGGCCCCGGTATGCGCGAGATGCTCTCGACCACGGCCGCGCTCTATGGCCAGGGCATGGGCGCGAAAGTTGCGCTGATCACCGATGGACGCTTTTCCGGCGCTACCCGCGGTTTCTGCGTCGGCCATGTCGGTCCGGAGGCGGCGGTGGGCGGGCCGATCGGCCTGCTCCGCGACGGCGACATCATCGAACTCGATGCCGAAAAAGGCACGATTAACGTCAAGCTTTCGGATGACGAATTGGCCAAGCGCAAGAGCCAGTGGAAGGTGCGCGAGGCTGAGTATGGCTCCGGTTATTTGTGGAAATACGCCCAGCAGGTGGGCCCGGCGGTCAACGGCGCGGTCACCCATCCGGGCGGGGCGGGCGAGAAGGCGTGCTATGCGGATAGCTGAGTTCCTGTTGCGCGCGGTGGTGATCGGCGCCGGCCTGATGGCCGGACCGGCCATTGCGTTCGACGGCACCAAATCCACCGATGCGATGGCGGCGGCGCCACCGTTGACCGCGATGGAGGCGTTCCGCTCCGGCGCGCACTTGCTCAAGGCCGGCGAGAAGGCCAAGGCCATCCACTCGCTCGAATACGCCGCCGAAAAGGGCCACGCGTTGGCGCAGTGGAAGCTCGCGCGCATGTACGCCGAAGGCGACGGAGTGACGCAGGACGACCTCAAGGCGTTCCAATATTTCCGCGGCATCGCCGACAGCCATGCCGAGGACAACCCGGACATTGCGCAGTCGCGCTTCGTCGCCAACGCGTTCGTGGCGCTCGGCCACTATTATCTCGACGGCATCCCGAAGACGGCGATCAAGCGCGATCCTGACCGTGCGCGCGAGATGTTTGCCTATGCCGCCTCGTATTTCCACAACTCCGAGGCCCAGTATTATCTGGCGCGGCTCTACCTTGACGGCGTCGGCGCGCCGCACGATCCGCGCCAGGCGGCGCGGTGGTTCGGCCTCTCGGCGCAGAAGGGGCAGTGCCAGTCGCAGGCGATGCTGGGCGCCATGCTCTTTGCTGGCGACCACGTGCCGCGCCAGGCGGCGCGCGGGCTGATGTGGCTTACCCTCGCCAAGGACAATGCCAAGGACGGCGCCGCCACCGATCAAGACTGGATCAACCGGCTCTACGACAGCGCCTTCCGGCAGGCGACCGAAGACGAGCGCGCGCTGGCGCTGGTCTATCTTAAGGGCTGGCTGGAGACGCGGCGGGAGTAGTGATCTGTCGTCCCGGATAAGCGAGCGTTAGCGAGCACGAGCCGGGACCCATATTCCGCAGTCGATCGAGAGGGCACGGCGTATGGGCCTCCGCTTTCACGGGGACGACAACTCTCACCGCGCCTCAATATCCAGATCCACATAGACGGGCACGTGGTCGGACGGCTTGTCCCAGCCGCGCACGTGGCGATCGATCCCGGCATCGACCAAACGGTCGGCGGCTTGCGGCGACAGCAGAACGTGATCGATGCGGATGCCGTCGTCCTTGGCCCAGGCGCCGGCCTGATAGTCCCAGAAGGTATAGAGGCCGCGGGCGTCGCTGGCGGCGCGGATGGCGTCGGTAAGACCGAGATTGATCAGCGCCCGGAACTTCTCGCGGGTCTGCGGCAGGAACAATGCGTCGTTCGTCCAGGCGGCCGGATTGCAGGCGTCAGCGGCGGTTGGGATGACATTGTAATCGCCCATCAGCAACATCGGCTCTTCCAGTTTCAGCCGTTCATGTGAAAAAGTAATAAGCCGATCCATCCATTTGAGTTTATAGGTATATTTATCCGTGTCAGGCGGGTTGCCATTGGGCAGATAAAGGCTCACAACGCGCAGCACCCCGGTCTTGGTCGACATCAGCGCCTCTAGGAAGCGGGCTTGCACGTCGCCGTCGTCGCCGATCAGGCCCGGCGCCACCTCATCGAACGGCAGTTTGGAGAGCAAAGCCACGCCGTTGAAGGCTTTCTGGCCGTGCACGGCCACGTTGTAGCCAAGGCTTTCGAACGCTTCCCGCGGGAAGGCCTCGTCCATGCACTTGATCTCCTGCAGGCAGACGATGTCGGGCGTGCTTTCCTTGAGCCAGGCCAGCATGTTGTCCAGCCGCTGGCGGATCGAATTGACGTTCCAGGTGGCGATGCGCATGCACGGCTCCGGCGGGCGGACCTGAATAAGACCAGGGTTTTGCGTGTTTACCAGCGAGCGCAGGGATATGCACCCGGCGGCGTTTATATGTTAGAAGGCGGCTAACGCGGCCCCTTGGACGTGCTGGAGAAAAGTAGTTCCGCGGAATTAGGGAGCACCTGGACAGGGCCCTTTAACAGCCCAGGCCGACAATTGCACATGACGAAGCGAAAGTGGCTATTTGGGGTGGCGGCGCTCGCCCTGATTGGCATTGCCTTGCTTATACGCGGTTGGTCGACCAGCGATGGCGCTGCGCGCTCGCAAGCGTCGGCCCGCGTGGTTCCCGTCGAGGTTGCCACCGCCGAGCGCAAGGCGGTGCCGGTGCGCATCGAATCGCTTGGCACCGTCACTCCGATCGCCAGCGTCGCCATCAAGGCGCGGGTCGATACCGCGATCACGGCGGTGCACTTCCGCGACGGCGCCGCGGTGAAGAAAGGCGATCTTCTGTTCACGCTCGACGGCCGCCAGATCGAGGCCGACATGAAGCGTATCCAGGCGGTGATCGACGGCGCCCAGGCGACGCTCGAACAGGCGCAACGCGATGTCGAGCGTTACACCGATCTCGCGGCGCGCAACGCAACCCCCATCGTCACGCTTAACAACGCGCAGACCCAGGTCAACGTGTCGCGCGCGACCGCCGAATCGAACCGCGCGCAGCTCGAAAACCTGAAAGTACAGCTCGATTTCTGCACGATCCGCGCGCCGATTTCCGGCCGCGTCAGCATGGCCAATGTGAAGGTCGGCAATTTCGTGCGGCAGGCCGATACCGCGCCGATGGCGACCATCAACCAGATGGCCCCGGTCTACGTCACCTTCACAGTGCCGCAGAATGTCCTACCGGAAATCCGTCAGGCGCTGACGGCGGAGACCGCCACCATCGAAGCGGTCATCCCCGGCGAGCAAAAGCACGCCAACGGCCAGGTGACGATGATCGAGAATACCGTCGACCCGACCACCGGCATGGCGACGATCCGCGCCACAATGCCGAACGAGCAGGAAGTGCTCTGGCCCGGAACCCTGGTCACCACCGAACTGACCTTGCGGATTGAGCAGGCGGTGGTGGTGCCGTCGAATGCCGTTCAGGTCAGCCAGACCGGAAACTTCGTGTTCGTGATCAACGACAACGTGGCCAAGGTGCAGCCGGTGACGGTCGAGCGCACGGTCGGCAGCCTATCGGTGATCAGCAAAGGGCTTAAGGGCGGCGAGACTGTGGTGACCGAGGGGCAATTGCTGCTGTCGGAAGGCACGCGCGTCAATCCGCGCAACGCAATAGCCGCCGGTAGCTGATCCATGAATATCTCGGAAACCTGTATTCGCAGACCGGTGCTGACGACGCTGATGACGGCGTCGCTGATCGTGTTCGGCGCTTTCGCCTACCGGCTGCTGCCGGTGGCAGCGCTGCCCGCCGTCGATTTCCCGACCATCCAAATCACGGCGACCTTGCCGGGTGCGAGCCCGGAGACGATGGCGGCGTCGGTCGCTTCGCCGATCGAGCGGCAGCTCTCGACCATTGCCGGCATCTCGTCGATGACGTCGTCGTCCTCGCTCGGTATCTCGCAGATCACCGTCCAGTTCGATCTCGGCCGCAACATCGATGGCGCCTCGCTCGACGTGCAGACCGCGCTGGCGGTGGCGCAGCGCCGGCTGCCGGTGGAAATGACCACGCCGCCGTTCTTCCGCAAGGTCAATCCGGGCGACTTCCCGGTGCTCTACGTCAGCATGCGATCCGACACCATGCCGCTGTCGGCCGTAGACGACTATGCCGAGACCGTGCTGGCGCCGCAAATTTCGCAATTGCCCGGTGTTGCCCAGGTGCTGGTCTTCGGCGCGCAGAAATTTGCCGTCCGCGTCCAGGTCGATCCGGTCGCGGCGGCCGCGCGCAATATTTCACTGGATGACATTCGTAGCGTCGTCGCCAAGGCCAATTCCAGCGCCCCAGTCGGCACCCTGCAGGGCCAGCAGCAGTCGGTGACGCTGCTTGCAACCGGCGCCATGAACCACGCCGCCGACTACCGCGATGTGGTGGTCGCCTACCGCAATGGCGCGCCGGTAAAGCTCAACGAGGTGGCGCACGTCATCGACAGCGTCGAGAACGACAAAATCGCCACATGGTTCAATGACGCGCGCGCCATTGTGCTGGCGATCCAGCGCCAGCCCGATGCCAACACCGTCGAGGTCGTTGACCTGGTCCGCAACAAGCTGCCGGCCATGCGCGCGCAAATCCCGCCGGCCATCAATATGGCGCCGTTGTTCGACCGCTCGATCTCGATCCGCGCGGCAGTCAGCGACGTGCAGGTGACGTTGGCGATCGCGATTTCGCTGGTGATCATGGTGATCTTCCTTTTTTTGCGGAAGGTCTCGGCCACCATTATTCCGGCCCTGGCGGTGCCGGTATCGCTGATCGGCACTTGCGCTGCGATGTATGCTTTCGGATTCTCTATCAACAACATGACGCTGCTGGCGCTGACGCTGTCGGTCGGCTTCGTGGTCGACGACGCCATCGTGATGCTGGAGAACATCGTGCGCCACGTCGAGGGCGGCATGCGCCCGTTCGAGGCGGCGCTGAAGGGCTCGCGCGAGATTGGCTTCACCATCGTGTCTATCACATTCTCGCTGATCGCGGTGTTCATCCCGGTGTTGCTGATGGGCGGCATGGTCGGCCGCGTGTTCCGCGAATTCGCGGTGTCGGTCTCGGTGGCGATCGTCGTTTCGGGCTTCGTGTCGCTGACGCTGACGCCGATGCTGTGCGCGCGCGTGCTCAAGGGCCATCATGGTGAGGAGAAGCAGAACTTCGTGCTGCGCGCCTTCGAACGGTTGTTCGGGGCTATGCTGAGCACCTACGAATGGACGCTCGATCGCGTACTGGCCTACAAGTCGATCATGTTGATGGCGACGCTTGCGACTATCGCCGGCACCATCTTGCTTTACATCGTGGTCCCGAAGGGTTTCTTCCCGATCGAAGACACCGGCTACGTGATCGGCATCACCGAGGGCAATACCGATATCGCCTTCCCGGCCATGGCCGACCACCAGCGCAAAGTCGCCGATATCGTGCGCGCCGATCCGGCCGTGGCTTACGTCAATTCCACCGTTGGTGCCGGCGGACCGAACACGGTTGGCAATAGTGGCCGCATGCTGGTGGCGCTCAAGCCGCGCAACGAGCGCGACGCGCTGCCGGGGATCCTTGCGCGCCTGCGGACCAACGCCAACGTCGTTCCCGGCATGCAGATCTTTTTCCAGCCGATCCAGAACATCAATCTCGGCGGCAAGCTGGCCAAGAGCCAGTACCAGTATACGCTGCAGTCCAATGACACCGACGCGCTCTATCGCATCGCGCCTGAATTGCGCGACAAGATCGCGAAACTGCCAGGGCTGCTCGATGTCACGACCGATCTCTACATCAAGAACCCGCAGGTCACCGTCGAGGTCGACCGCGAAAAATCCGCGGTCTACGGCGTGAGCATCGATCAGGTCCGCCAGGAGCTCTACAACGCCTTCGGTTCGCGCCAGGTCGCCACCATCTATACGCCGGCGAACGACTACCAGGTCATTCTGGAGACCAAGCCGGAGTTCCAGTCGAGCCCGAACGACCTCAACCGCATCTATATCAAGACCACCAACGGCACTACGGTGCCGCTGTCGGCGGTCACCCATTTCGTGCAAACGGTCGGACCGCTGCTAGTCAACCACCAGGGTCAGCAGCCGGCGGTGACCATCTCGTTCAATCTCACGCCCGGCATGTCGCTCGGCCAGGCGGTGGACACCATCACCAATCTTGAGCGCGACGAGCGGCTGCCGGCCACCATCACCACTGGCTTCCAGGGTACCGCGCAAGTTTTCCAGGATTCACTGCGGGGGCAGGGCATTCTGATCCTGGCGGCGATCTTCGCCGCCTATGTAGTGCTCGGCATATTGTATGAGAGCTTCATCCATCCGATCACCATCATCTCCGGCCTGCCGTCGGCCGGTATCGGCGCGATCCTGACGCTAATGCTGTTCAGGATGGATCTGTCGGTGATCGCCATGATCGGCATCGTGATGCTAGTCGGCATCGTTAAGAAGAACGCGATCATGATGATCGACTTCGCGATCGAGCGCCGCCGCGTCGGCCTCTCGGCGGAGGCTGCGATCCGCGAAGCCGCCACATTGCGCTTCCGACCGATCATGATGACGACCTTCGCTGCCATCTTCGGCACGCTGCCGATCGCGCTGGGCACCGGCGCCGGCGCCGAACTGCGCCAGCCGCTTGGCGTCGCCGTGGTCGGCGGCCTCTGCCTGTCGCAGCTGCTCACCCTCTACATCACGCCGGTGATCTATCTCTACCTCGACCGCTTCGACCGCATGATCAAGCGCCGGCTCGAGCCGCAGCTGGCGGAGGTGGCGGAAGTGCCGCCCGCGGTGGCGGCGGAGTAGAAGCTACACGCGCGAAGCTGGTGCCGCAGCCGCAGGAGGCGGTGGCCTTAGGATTTTTCACCTTGAACGAGGCGCCGATCAGGTCATCGACGAAATCGATTTCCGAGCCGGCCATGTAATTGAGCGAGACCGGATCGATCAGCACGACGGCGCCTGCGCGGGCGATGACGATATCGTCGTCGGCCTTGGCGCGCTCGACGCCGAATTTGTACTGGAAGCCGGAGCAGCCGCCGCCTTCCACGCTCACGCGCAGCATGCAGCCTTCCGGCTCGCTCTTGAGGATCTGGCCGATCCGCCGCGCCGCGCGTTCGCTGACTGTGACGCTCACGTCCATTGTGTGCCCTTGTCCCGCGCCATTCCGACCCTGGCGCATGATCTTATTCCGAAAACCAGTTCCCACTTTTCGGGATCATGCGCCTATTGGCATATTCGCTCACGAATAGTTAAGTGCGCCGAACCGCAAGGTCAATGAGCAATGGCGATCGAAACCGGGCGCGAGCGAGCCGTTTATGCCGCTGATCCGGCCAATAGCCGGGGCCGCCGCTATAACGAGCCGGCGAGCCCGACCCGTAACGCGTTCCGCCGCGATTGCGACAGGATCATCCATTCCAGCGCGTTCCGGCGGCTAGCGCACAAAACGCAAGTGTTCGTCTATCACGAGGGCGATCACTACCGGACCAGGCTCACCCATACGCTGGAAGTCGCGCAGATCGCCCGCTCGCTGGCGCGCGCGCTCGGATGTGATGAGGACCTCGCCGAGGCGCTGGCGCTGGCGCACGATCTCGGTCACCCGCCGTTCGGCCACGCCGGCGAGCGCGCGCTCGACGACGCGCTGAGCCTCTTCGGCGGCTTCGATCATAACGCGCAGGCGCTGCGCATCGTCACCGAGCTGGAACGCCGCTATGCCGAGTTCGACGGGCTCAATCTTGCGTGGGAGACGCTGGAAGGACTGGTGAAGCACAACGGCCCGCTCACCGATCGTGACGCCCGTGCCGTCGGCCGTTACGCCGCGCACGGCGTGCCGACGGCGATCCTTGCCTATGCGCAAATCCAGGATTTGGAGCTATGGTCCTTCGCCGGCGCGGAAGCGCAGGTCGCCGCTCTGTCGGATGACATTGCCTACGATGCCCACGACATTGACGACGGCTTGCGCGCCGACCTGTTCACGCTCGACGATATCGCCGCGGTCGAGATCGTCGGCGACATCGTCGCCGAGATCGACACGCAATTTCCCGCCCTCGAGCCGGCGCGGCGCGTGCACGAGACGGTGCGTCACCTGATTACCCGCATGATCGAGGACGTCATCGCCGAAACCGGACGGCGCGCGGCCGCGCTCAAGCCGCGGTCGGCGGCGCAAGTGCGCCACGCGGCGCGGACGCTGGTGGCGTTTTCGCCCGCGATGGAAAAAGCCGACACCGACATCAAGGGCTTCCTGCGCCCCCGCATGTACCGGCACGCGCGCGTGATCCGCGTGATGGACGAGGCGCAAGCCGTGGTGCGCGACCTGTTCGGCCATTTCACCGCGACGCCCGCCGATCTGCCGGCGGAATGGGCGCACGCGGCTGAGCTCACGGACGAGGGCGCCCGCACCCGCCACATCGCCGATTACATCGCCGGGATGACCGACCGCTACGCGCTGATCGAGCACGCCAAGTATTTCAAGGCGACGCCGGAATTACGGTGAGGTGGTGCGTTCGCGCCCTCATGCTATCCTGCCGCGGCATGGCGCGATTGACGGGCAAAGTAGCATTCATCACCGGGGGCGGCGGTGGCAGTGGCCGCGCCACCGCGGAGCGTTTGGCCGAAGAGGGCGCGAAGGTCGTCATCGCCGAGATCGACGCGAAGAGCGGGGAGGCGGCCGCCCAATCCGCCCCCGCGCGGGCTAAGAATTCCGGCGGCGACGCCCATTTCATGCACTGCGACGTCCGCGAACGGGCAAGCGTCGAAGCCGCCTTCGCGGAAACCGTCGCGCAATTTGGCAGCCTGCACATCCTTCACAACAATGCCGGAGGCTCTATGCCACAGGACGCTCCGGTCACCGCCGTGTCAGAAGATGAGTTCTGGCGTGCGATCAAGCTCGATGAGTTCGGCACGTTCCTGTGCTCGAAGGTCGGCATCGCGCACATCATCAAGGCGGGCGGCGCGATCATCAACATGTCGTCGATCGTCGCCTTGCGGGCGGCGGTGTAGCAATCCCGCCCCGGCAGCGCGCCAAGGGCGCGGTTGCCGCGCTCACCCGATCGATGGCGGTGGAATACGCGCCGCACAAGATCACGTTCACCGACATGGCGGTCCATGTGGCGCGGACGAATCCGCGATTACCACCGGTCAGGTTTTATCGGTCGATAGCGGCGCGACGATGTGTTAGCCGGGTACATTGCCGACTACATTGGCGGCATGACCGACCGCCACGCGCTGATCGAGCGTGCCAATTATTTCAAGGAGACGCCGAAGAGCTGGCGCGTAAAAATAGGCTTCAATAACCGCGGAAGCGTGGCGCTCACGGTGAAGCGCTGCGTTCATCGGCTCTCGTGCGGTGGTCTTCCGCTGCTTTGGCGATGTCGGCCGCGGCGCACGACTATGAGTTTTTTTGACTCCCCACCCAAAATCCCTTACCCGCACGCCCACCATGCCCGCCTCGGTCGCGCCCCAACACCTCTTCTCCAGCATGCTCTCCCGCGTGCGCGCGGCGTGTGCGGGCGTGCTCGGGCCGAACGCCGACGTGTCCCGCGTGGTGGTCGAGCCGCCGCGTGATCCGACCCATGGCGACCTAGCGACCAATGCCGCGATGGCGCTGGCGAAAGACGCTCGCCAAAAGCCGCGCGAGCTCGCCGAAAAAATTGCAGAAGCGCTACGCGGCGGCGACCTGGTGGCCAGGGCCGAGGTGGCGGGCGCCGGCTTCATCAATCTGACGCTCAAGCCGCATGTCTGGGGCGAGGAGCTGCGCATCGTGCTGGCGGCCGGCAGCGACTACGGCCGCAGCGACATCGGCCAATGCGAAAAGGTCAACGTCGAATATGTCTCGGCCAATCCGACCGGGCCGATGCACGTCGGGCACGGCCGCGGCGCGGTGTTCGGCGACGCGCTCGCCAACCTCTTGGCCTTTGCCGGCTACGATGTGACGCGCGAATATTACATCAACGACGCCGGCGCGCAGGTGGACGTGCTGGCACGCTCGGCCTTCCTGCGCTACCGCGAGGCACTCGGCGAGGACATTGGGCCGATCCCGGAGGGACTTTATCCCGGCGATTATCTTAAGCCCGTGGGCGGAAATCTCGCCGTCGAATATGGTGCGGCGCTGAGCGCTAAGCCGGAATCCGAATGGCTGCCGGTCGTGCGCGCCAAAGCCATCGGCATGATGATGGAGATGATCCGCGAGGATCTCGCTGCGCTCAATGTGCGGCACGACGTATTTTTCTCCGAGCGCTCGCTGATCGGGGGCGCCAGCGACCGGGTCGGCGCCACCATCGCGTCCTTGCGCGCGAGCGGGGAGGTCTACGAGGGCCGCCTGCCGCCGCCCAAAGGCGGCAATCTCGAGGACTGGGAGGATCGCGAGCAGACGTTGTTCCGCTCGACCGATTTCGGCGACGACGTCGACCGGCCGCTGTTGAAATCGGATGGCAGCTACACCTATTTCGCCAGCGACATCGCCTATCACAAGTCTAAGTTCGATCGCGGTTTCCGCAACTTGATCGATATTTGGGGCGCCGATCACGGCGGCTACATCAAGCGCATGCAGGCGGCGGTGAAGGCGGTCAGCGCCGGCAAGGCCGCGCTCGACGTGAAACTCGTGCAGCTGGTGCGGCTGCTGCGCGCGGGCGAGCCGGTGAAAATGTCGAAGCGCTCGGGTGAATTCGTAACGCTACGCGAGGTGGTGGACGAGGTCGGCAAGGACGCGGTGCGCTTCGACATGCTCTACCGCAAGAACGATGCAGTACTCGACTTTGATCTGGCGAAAGTAATCGAACATAGCCGGGAGAACCCGGTGTTCTACGTCCAGTACGGTCATGCTCGCGGCGAATCGGTATTCCGCAACGCGCGCGTCGAGATGCCCGATCTGCCCGCCGCGGGCCTTGAGCGCGCGCACTGGCTTAAGGACGCGAGGCTCGACCGGCTCACCGATCCTGGCGAGTTGTCGATCCTGCGGCGGATCGCGCTTTATCCGCGCCTCGTCGAGGCCGCGGCGCAGGCCCATGAGCCGCACCGGGTTGCATTCTATCTCTATGAATTAGCAAGCGAATTCCACGCGCACTGGACGCGGGGAAAAGACTTGCCTCATTTACGCTTCATTATCCAGAATGATCCAGAAACGACAGTGGCGCGGCTCGCTTTGGTACAGGGAATCGTTACAGTTCTCGCCTCGGGCCTGGCGTTGCTCGGGGTCGAAGCGCCGGAAGAAATGAGGTAATTCTCGTTCGGCGAACCGCGTTCGACGCAGCTTCGCGAGCAAGAGGCGGGGGCGCACTCAAATAATCGGGGACCGAATGGCGGACGACCAAACCCAACGACCCTATCGTTCGAATGAACCGCCGGTGCGCCGTGCGCCGGCCGCCACAACTATTTCCGGTAGCGATCCGCTCGCCGAACTTGCCCGACTGATCGGACAAAGCGACCCGTTCGGCGAATTCGGTAGTGACAATGCGCGGCGTGCCACTGCGCCGGCGCCCGCGAGCGCGGCGCCTCCGGCTGCGGCGAAATTCGGCGCCAACGACTATTTCGGCGCTACGACGGCGCCGGCCGCGCATCCGCCGCTGCCGGAAGCGCGGGCCTATGCTGCGCCCAGCGCCGCGCGCCAGCCCTATGCCGACGACGACGAGCCCGAGACGCATGACCATCCGGCAGCCGAAACCGATAGCTTCGAGCAGGACTCGTATCCTCAGAGCAACCCCCACCTCGCGGGCGGGGAAGGGGACTTCTACGAGGATGTCCCGCCGCCGAAACGGCGTACGGGCATCATGGCAATCGCTGCGGTATTTGCGCTTGCCGTGATCGGCACCGCCGGTGCCTTCGGCTATCGCGCAGTGTTTGGCCCATCCCGTCCTTCTGCCGCGCCGCCCGTCATCAAAGCCGACACCGCCCCGAGCAAGATCGTGCCGGTGGCGGCGAGCAAGACGCCCAATAAGTTGATCACCGATCGGGTCGCCGATCACGCGCAAGACGAAAAGATCGTGTCGCGCGAGGAGCGGCCGGTCGAGATTAAGAATAATGCGCCCGCCGCGCCGACACCGCAGGCGCAAGGCAGCGCCCCGTCGGCCGCTACCCAGCCGGCGCTCGGCAACGGGGTCATCGCCAGCGAGGCGAAGAAAGTCCACACCATCGCCATCCGGCCCGATCAGCCGAGCAGCGCCGATAACCAACCGGGGATGGCGGCAGCTCCGGCTCCGGCTCCCATCAAACAGGCACCACCGCCACAACAAACCGCCAGCAATCCTCCGGCCGCGGCCAATCCGTCGCCGCCCGCGGCGCGTCACGCCACGGCGTCGGCGTCCAACAATGCGCCGCTTTCGCTAAGCCCAGGTGCGCCCGCCGCCCCGGCGGCTCCCATGCGTACCGCGTCGGTGGCCGCGCCCGCCACAGCCAATACCACCCATGCCGCCGGTACCTATGCTGTGCAGGTGGCGTCGCAGCGCAACGAAGCGGACGCGCAGGCTTCTTTCCGCGGCCTGCAAGCCAAGTACCCCAACCAGCTCGGTGGCCGGCAGGTGTCGATCCACAAAGTGGATCTGGGCGCCAAGGGCACCTATTACCGGGCTATGGTCGGGCCCTTCGCCACCGCCAATGAGGCGAGCACCCTGTGCAGCGGTCTCAAGGCGGCCGGCGGACAGTGCATTGTCCAAAGAAATTAGCGGGCCTTTGCTTGAACTTACGGCGGGTGCGGGCTAATCCGCGCCGATGGCGGCGCGCGCATTCATTACCGGATTGAGCGGGCTCACGATCTCCGCCAATGAGCGCGCATTTCTCCGCGAGGCCCAGCCCTGGGGCCTAATCATCTTCAAGAGAAACGTGAGCACACCGCAGCAAATATTTGAATTAACAAGTTCATTTCGTGACGTTGTCGGCTGGGCGGCGCCCGTCTTGGTGGACCAGGAAGGTGGCCGCGTGCAGCGGCTCGGCCCGCCACATTGGCCGGCCTATCCGGCCGGCGCCCGTTACGGCGCAATCTACGATCGCGACATCGCGTCTGGCCTTGCCGCTGCTCGGTTGGGAGGTCACTTGATCGCAACAGACCTCAATGTACTTGGGATAGACGTTGACTGCCTTCCACTGGCCGATGTTCCGGTTCCCGGCGGCGACCCGGTGATCGGCGACCGCGCCTATGGAACCGAACCGAGCAAGGTCGCGGCCATCGCCGGTGCGATCGCCGAGAGTTTGCTGGCGGGCGGGGTACTGCCGGTGCTCAAGCACCTCCCAGGCCATGGCAGGGCGACGGCTGACAGCCATCGTAGACTGCCGGTGGTCGATACTGGCCGGGTCACCCTGGAGGCCAGCGATTTTGCGGCGTTCCGACCGCTCGCAGGCCTGCCGCTCGGCATGACCGCACATGTTGTGTTTTCTGCCATAGACCCCGTCGCGCCGGCCACCACTTCGGTCACAATGGTGCACGAAGTGATTCGCGGGTTTATTGGATTCCGGGGCCTGCTGATGAGCGATGACGTCTCGATGAAGGCGCTGTCCGGCACGATCGCGGAGCGCAGCAGGGCCGCGTTTGCCGCCGGCTGCGACGTCGTGCTCCACTGCAACGGCGACCTTGGCGAGATGGCCGCGGTCGCTGGCGAAGCGCCGAGATTGGAGGGCGAAACCGCCAAGCGCGCCGAAGCCGCGCTCGCGCAGCGCAAGGCGCCGGAAGAGTTCGATGTCGATGCCGCGCGCAAGATTTTCACACAGATGGTGGACACCGAGTGCCGCCGACGCAACGGAAGACCGGTTCATGACGCCTGACGACTTCGACACCACGCTGGAAGCGGATCGCGGCACCACCGAGCCGGCGATGATCGTAGACGTGGAGGGCTTCGAGGGTCCGCTTGATCTTTTGCTTGCGCTCGCGCGCACGCAGAAAGTCGATCTCGCGAAGATCTCGATCCTGGCGCTGGCCGACCAGTATCTGAATTTCATCGAAGCGGCGCGGCAGTTGCGGCTCGAACTTGCAGCCGATTATCTGGTGATGGCGGCCTGGCTAGCGTACCTGAAATCGCGCCTGCTGCTGCCGGAATCGGCGCCGGGCGAAGGGCCGAGCGCGGAAGACATGGCGCTGGCACTGGCCTACCGCTTGCGGCGGCTGGAAGCGCTGCGCGACGTGGCGACCCGCCTGATGGGACGGCCGCAGCTCAACCGCGACGTGTTCGCGCGCGGCGCGCCCGAGCCGATCGACGAGATCAAACAGTCAGAATGGACGGCGACGCTGTACGACCTACTCAGCGCCTACGCCACGCAACGCGCGCGTAGCGCGCTCTCGCGTGTGCGCTTCAAGAAGCGCACGGTGTGGTCGCTGGCCGAGGCGCGCGCCGCGCTTGAGCGGCTGATCGGGATGTCGACCGACTGGTCGCGCATCAACTCGTTCTTGATTTCCTACGTGGTCGAGCCAGCGCTGGCGGCGACCGTCATGGCGTCCTCGTTCGCTTCCGCGCTCGAACTGGTACGCGAAGGGTTTGCCGAGATTCATCAGAAAGAGTCGTTCGCGCCGATCTATATGCGCAAGCGGGTCGGTGTGAATGGAAGTGCTGCGACGCATGAAGCGCAAGAAATCGCATAAGGAGACAAAGTCGATGCCGAGCGTGGTCAAGAAGCTCGTTATTGTCCAAAACAACGACGCGCCCACCGCGGAGCCGGCTGCTGCGTCCACGGCGGGACCGGCCACACGGCCGGAAGAGCTGCGGCTGCTAGAAGCGCTGCTGTTTGCCGCCGGGCAACCGCTCGACGAGGCGATGCTGGCGCGCCGGCTTCCCAACGACGTCGACGTGAAGGAGGCGCTGGCGCGGCTCAAGGCCGAATACGCCACCCGCGGCGTCAATCTGGTGCGCGTCGGCAAGAAGTGGATGTTCCGCACCGCTGACGATCTGTCCTGGCTGCTCACCAAGGAGACCATAGAGACGCGCAAGCTTTCGCGCGCGGCGATCGAGACGCTTGCCATCATCGCCTATCACCAGCCGGTGACGCGCGCCGAAATCGAGGAAATCCGCGGCGTGGTGGCGGCGGCCGGTACGCTCGACGTGCTGCTACGCACCGGCTGGATCCGCCCGCGCGGACGGCGCAAGGCGCCGGGGCGGCCGATCACCTACGGTACCACCGAGCAGTTCCTCACCCATTTCGGGCTAGGAGAGGTGGGCGATCTGCCCGGCCTCGACGAGCTTAAAGGTGCCGGCCTGCTGGAAGGCAACCTGCCGCCGGGCTTCGCGGTGCCAATGCCGTCGGACGACAGCACATTGCGTGACGACGAAGATCCGCTGGAGCCGGGCGACCTCGACTTAGGGTTAGCACCGCCATCCTCGCGCGGGACCTAACGTCTCGGAATTCAAGGCAAATATCGCCGCTTCTGCGACATGAAGGGCTCATTACAAAGGCCCGAAGTCCTTGTTTTTGCCGCTTCCGGAGCCTAGTTTCAAAGTCAAATCACGGGCGGGGCGCGCACAGCCGCCGCCGCGGAGGGTTCGCCAATGGGTTCTTTAAGTATTTGGCACTGGATGATCGTCATCGTCGTGGTGATGCTTCTATTCGGCGGCCGCGGAAAGCTGTCCTCGCTGATGGGCGATTTCGCGCAAGGGATAAAGGCGTTCAAAAAAGGCATGTCGGAAGACGACAAGGCTGCGGAGGCCAAGCCCGAGCCGACCAAGAGCATCGAGGCGGCTGGCGGAACGCCGAAGACGGAAACCGAGCGGCGCGCCGAGGGCGCGCGTTCCTAAAGACGCTTGTAGTCGCAGCACGGTCTGACGGGCGGCAGCGCCTGGAGTTGATCTATCCATGTTCAATCTTGGTTGGGGCGAGCTCGTCGTCATCGGCATCGTCGCGCTGATCGCGATCGGGCCCAAGGAGCTACCAACCGTCCTGCGCACGCTTGGCCAGTGGATGGGCAAGGTCCGCCGCATGGCCAACGAGTTCCAGGACCAGTTCCAGGAAGCGCTGCGCGAGGCCGAGTTCGCCGACCTTAAGAAGCACGCCGACGATATTTCAAGCTCGGTCGCCGAATTATCCACCATCGATCCGATCGCCGACGCGCAGAAGGACGTCGAGCGCGCCTTCGAGGAAAGGCCGGCGGCCGCTGTGGCGTCATCCGCGGAAAGCCCAGTGCCGGCCGCCTTGCCAGAACCACCGACAGCGCGCGCGATCAACGTGCCGGCGCCCGAGGCCCCGGTCGCCGTCACCCACGAGGATGTCGCAGCCGTCGAGCCGCCGCCCGCCAAAAAGGCCGAGAGTGGCACATGAGCGAAGAAGACATCGAGGCCAGCAAGGCGCCGTTGCTCGATCACCTGATCGAGCTGCGCTCGCGTCTGATCAAGGCGCTGATTGCTTTCGGCGTGATGTTCGCACTCTGCTTCGTGTTCGCCAAGGACATCTACAATGTCCTGGTCTGGCCGTTCGTCTGGGTGGCAGGGCCGGAGAATTCCAAATTTATCTACACGGCGCTGCTCGAATATTTTATCACGCAATTGAAGCTCGCGATGTTCGGCGCGGCCTTCCTGTCGTTCCCGGTAGTGGCGGCGCAGATCTACATGTTCGTCGCGCCCGGGCTCTACCGCCACGAGCGCAAGGCGTTTGTGCCCTATCTGATCGCGACACCGTTTTTCTTCACGCTCGGCGCGATGGTGGTGTATTTCCTGGTGCTGCCGATGCTGATCCGGTTCTCGCTGCATATGCAGCAGCCCGGCACTGAAAACGAGGCGAGCATCGCACTGCTACCCAAGGTCGGCGAATATCTCTCGCTGATGATGACGCTGGTGCTCGCCTTCGGCGTGGCGTTCCAGTTGCCGGTGATCCTCACGCTGCTTGGCCGCATCGGGCTGATCACCGCCGACCAGCTCAAGGCCAAGCGCCGCTATTTCATCGTCGGCGCCTTCGTCATCGCCGCCATCCTGACGCCGCCCGACGTGCTCAGCCAGATGTCGCTGGCGGTGCCGCTGATGCTGCTCTACGAGGGCTCGATCTGGTCGGTGCGGATCGTCGAGAAAAAGGCGAAGGCCGAGGAAGCCACCAAGGCGGCGGCCGCGGCAGCCACCGCCAAGCCGGCGGAGTAGGGCGCTTTCTTGTCATTGCCGGGCTTGACCCGACAATCCATCGCATGTGAATCCGACCTGTTTTTTCGATAGATGCGCGGGTCAAGCCCGCGCATGACGTGCTAGGAGCGCCGCCATGTACGACATCAAATGGATTCGCGAGCATCCGGAGGCCTTCGACCGCGGGCTCAAGCGGCGTGCCTTGGAGCCGCTGTCAGGCAAGCTGATGGCGCTCGACGAGAAGCGGCGGGCGGCGATCACCAAATTTGAGCAGGCGCAGGCGCGCCGCAACGCGGCGTCGAAAGAGATCGGCGAGGCGAAGAAGAAAAAGGACGAGGCGCGGGCGTCGACGCTGATGGCCGAAGTGAACGAGCTCAAGACCACGCTGCCGACGTTGGAGACCGAGCAGAAAAAACTTGGCGACGAACTCGATAAGGAGTTGGCGCAAATTCCGAACATGCCGGCCGACGACGTGCCGGACGGAACGGACGCCAGCGGCAATATGGTGCATCATCAGTCCGGCCAGAAGCGCAACTACGCGTTCAAGCCCAAGCAGCATTTCGAACTGGGCGAAGCGCTTGGCATGATGGATTTTGAGCTGGCGGCAAAACTGTCCGGCGCGCGTTTTGTCGTGTTGCAGAAAAGCCTGGCGCGGCTTGAACGTGCGCTCGGGCAGTTCATGCTCGATCTACATACGGGTGAGCACGGCTACACGGAGATCAACCCGCCGCTGCTGGTGCGGGACGAGGTGATGTTCGGGACAGCGCAATTGCCGAAGTTTGCTGATGACCAATTTTCTGCAGCTCGAACCGTCACGCGAGGCGACTTGTTGCATGACGCACTCAGGTATGCGATTGAGCCCGACAAAGAAGATTTCAAGCAAGGTAAGATAGATTTACCGACATTAGTTGATCGAACCGTTGAACGTGCGCCGACGAATGAGGATTTCTGGCTCATCCCCACCGCGGAAGTGCCGCTCACCAATCTGGTGCGCGAATCTATTGTCGAGGAAGACAAATTGCCGATGCGGCTGACCGCTTGCACGCCCTGCTTCCGCGCCGAGGCGGGCGCGGCCGGCAAGGATACGCGCGGCATGATCCGCCAGCACCAGTTCACCAAGGTCGAACTGGTCTCGATCGTCACGCCGGAAAAATCCAAAGACGAGCACGAGCGCATGCTTGCTTGCGCCGAGGAGGTTTTGAAAAAGCTCGACCTGCATTATCGCGTGGTCACGCTCTGCACCGGCGATATGGGCTTCGCCGCCCAGAAGACCTACGATATCGAGGTCTGGCTGCCGGGCCAGAACATGTATCGCGAGATTTCCTCCTGCTCAAACTGCGGCGAGTTCCAGGCGCGGCGCATGAACGCGCGCTACCGCGGCAAGGACGGCGTGCGCCCCGTGCATACGCTCAACGGCTCCGGCGTCGCGGTCGGCCGCGCGCTGATCGCGGTGATGGAGACCTATCAGGACGACCAAGGTTCGATCGTGGTGCCGGACGCGCTCAAGTCCTATATGGGCGGCATGACCAAGATCGAGCGGGCGTAATGCGTATTCTCATCACCAATGACGACGGCATTCACGCGCCGGGCCTCGAGGCCTGTGAAAAAATCGCGCGCGAATTGTCGGACGAGGTTTGGATTGTGGCGCCGGAAAGCGACCAGTCCGGCGTGTCACATTCGCTCTCGCTCAACGATCCATTGCGGCTGCGCGAAGTGGCCGACAAGCATTTTGCGGTCAAGGGTACGCCGACCGATTGCGTCATCATGGGCGCGCGCCACCTGATGAAAGAGATGCCCGACCTGGTGCTGTCCGGCGTCAATCGCGGCCGCAACGCTGCTGAAGACGTCACGTACTCGGGCACGGTTGCCGGCGCCATGGAAGGCACCGTGCTCGGCATTCCGTCGTTCTCGCTCTCGCAGGCTTATGCTTTCTCCACGCGGCACAGCCCCTATTGGGAGACCGCGATCAAATTCGCCCCCGATCTGATCCGCCGGGTGCTCAAGGCCGGCATGCCGCGCGACGTGCTGGTGAACGTGAATTTTCCGGATTGTCCGCCGGGCGAGGTTGCCGGCACCGCCATCGTCACCCAAGGCAAACGCGACCAGGAGCTGCTGCGCATCGACGCGCGTCACGACGGGCGCGGTAATCCGTATTACTGGATCGCCTTCGGCCGCGGCGGCATCGCCGGCGCCGCGCAAGGGAGCGATCTCGCAGCGCTCAACGAGAAGCGCATCGCGATCACGCCGTTGCGGCTCGACCTCACCGACGAGCCCTTCATGACCAAGCTGGCCGAGGTTTTTAGTTAAGCAGCCGACAGCAAACCGTCGAGCATGGCTTTGAGCTGCTCGGCCTGGAACGGTTTCTGCAGTGCCGGGCGATCGCGATACGGCTCGGGCAGGCTGCGCTCGCCATAGCCGGTGACGAACACGAACGGCAGGCCACGCTTGGCGAGAATTTCCGCGACCGGATAGATCTGCTGGCCGTCGAGATTGACGTCGAGAATGGCGGCGTTGAAATCGCCGCTGGCCGCAAATTCGCTCGCCTCGGCGATGCTGCCGACCGCCGCGGCCACGTCGTAGCCGAGGTCGACGAGCATGTCCTCCAGCAGCATACGGATCAGATATTCGTCCTCGACCACGAGAAGGCGCGGCAGCGTTTGCAAGGAACTCATCGCCTACTCCCCGATCCACAACGTCTTTGCGGGGCGCCGGGTTCCACCCGTTGCGCCGTACATGACGCCGCGAGCTTACATGAAATGCCGGCAAACGTGCTAAATTCGCACGGGGAGAGGGGTTAAACCGTGCCGAATCGATCGCGCGACGCGCAAGACGAAGGCCGCATGGAATTCCTGCTGACGCTGCGCCGGCGCGGCATCAGCGACCAGGCGGTGCTGCGGGCCATGGACGAGGTGCGGCGCGGCCAATTCGTCGAGCCGGAATTGGCCGACCGCGCCTATGCCGACCAAGCGCTGCCGATCGAATGCGGGCAGACCATCAGCCAGCCCTATGTGGTGGCCTATATGACCGAGCAGTTGGCGTTAAGGCCGCATCATCGCGTGCTGGAGGTGGGCACCGGCTCGGGCTATCAGGCGGCCGTGCTCTCGCGGCTGGCGCGCGAGGTGGTGAGCATCGAGCGTTATCGCACGCTCGCCGAGCAGGCGAGGGCCCGACTGCGTGCGCTTGGCTACAACAATGTCGAGGTCGTGGTCGGCGACGGATTTGTCGGCGTGCCCACCAAGGCGCCATTTGACCGGATCATCGTCACCGCCGCCGCAGAGCACGTTCCGCAAACTTTGACCGATCAGCTCGCCGATGACGGGGTGATGATCTTGCCGCTCGGACCGCATAGCAAATCGCAACACATTATCAAGCTTACCAAATCGCAAACGGGGATCGCCCGGGAAAACCTGATTGCGGTGCGTTTCGTGCCGTTATTGCCGGGGCAGGCCCAGGAACTGTGAGAGGCACTGTGACATTTTGGACGGACGCGAGCGGGCTCGTAACGATCTGCTAATTCTTAAAACCTTATTTACTCCCTGCTGCTTTATTTCGAAGTGTACTTTTGTTGCGTATGAGTGAGTAACCACATGTCGCACTTCAACGTGCCGTCTCGCTCGCGTCTCTGGCTGCGAGTTGCAGTCCCCGCCTTGCTAGGTATTACCGTCGCGGGTTGTGCGGACTCCGCCCGCTTCAATTCCAATCCCTACGCCTCCAACGACCGCACCCCGCCGCAAGAGACGACCGGTTCGATCTCATCGCGCCCGGCGTACAGCCGTGTTAAATCACAGCCGCTGCCGGCGGCGAGCCGGCCCGCTACGGTCGCCGCCAACGGCGGCGTCACTACTGGCGCACAGGGCCTCGGCGCTTACCGGCCCGGGACGTCCGACGTTACCGGATCAGTGACCGCGCATCGCGCGCCGGCGCTAGCCGGGCATTGGACTTGGGACGGCGGCTCGCCAGTGACGGTCAGTTCCGGCGAAACAATCGAGAGCATTGCGCGCAAATACGGCGTGCCGGCGTCCGCCATCATGGAGACCAACGGCTTCCGCGAAGGAGCTTCGCTCCGGCCGGGCCAGCGCGTCGTCATTCCGCGCTATGTTACGGCCAGCAATACCCGAGCGCCAGCAGCGCAAGTGTCGACGCCGCCGCGGACGGCAGAAAACGTCCACATCGTCGAGCCCGGCGAGACCCTGATCGGGATCGCGCACAAACACGGCGTTTCACTTAAGGTCTTGGCGCGCGCAAATGGCATCCAGCCCGATGCCAAGATCAGCATCGGCGACCGCGTGACAATCCCTGGTGGCCGTCCGGTTGCCGCGCGCCAGACGCCGGCGCCGCAGGTGGCGCAGCCGCGCACGGTTCCGGTCGAGAAGGTTGCCAGCGCCCCAGTGCAGACTGCGCGCATCGCCACGCCCGAGACACACGCCACTGAGGGCGTCACCAAGACCGCGGAGGCGGCCGGCAGCATGCCGTCGTTCCGTTGGCCGGTGAAGGGCCGCATCATCGCCGGCTTCGGTCCGCGCCCGAATGGCGCGCAGAACGACGGCATCAATTTAGCGGTGCCGGAAGGCACGCCGATCAAGGCCGCCGATGACGGCATTGTCGCTTATGCGGGCAATGAGTTGAAGGGCTACGGCAACCTGGTGCTGATCCGCCACGCCAGCGGCTTCGTGTCGGCCTATGCCAACGCGAGCGAGCTGCTGGTCAAGCGCGGCGACACCATCAAGCGCGGGCAGGTCATCGCGCATGCCGGGCAAACAGGCAACGTGACCTCGCCGCAGCTGCATTTCGAGATCCGCAAGGGCTCGACCCCGGTCGATCCGACCAAATATCTCGGCGGGGCGTGAGGCTAGGGCGTGGCGCTGAAAAAACTAAGCACAAGAAACCGGGGACAGAGATGGCGGACCAGCGGCGCAACCACGTCGACATTTGGTTGCCCGTTGGTGAATCCGCGTCCTAGTCTTTGAGTTCAACTCCGAGCCGCCCCGCCAGATCCTGCACGAACTGCCAGGCCACGCGGCCGGAGCGCGAACCGCGCGTGGTTGACCATTCCAGCGCGTCGCGCTGCAACGCTTCGCCGCGCGCTGGAATCTTGTGGTGCGCGACATAGCTCTCTACCATGGCAAGATATTCGTCCTGGCTACAGCGGTGGAAGCCGAGCCAGAGCCCAAAGCGGTCGGATAGCGACACTTTCTCCTCGACCGCTTCGCCCGGATTGATCGCGGTTGAGCGCTCATTCTCCATCATATCGCGCGCCATCAGGTGGCGGCGGTTCGACGTGGCATAAAAAATCACGTTATCCGGTCGGCCCTCGATGCCGCCTTCCAGCAGCGCCTTAAGCGACTTGTAGGTGGTGTCCTCGGCGTCGAACGACAGATCGTCGCAGAACACGATGCAGCGATAGGGCGCACCGCGAATAATTCCCATCAAGTCCGGCAGGCTCTCGATGTCCTCGCGGTGGATCTCGATCAGCTTGAGCGGGGCGCTCATGGCCTTGCGCGCGAGCGCCACGTTGACGCCGGCATGCGCCGCCTTCACCAGCGACGATTTGCCCATCCCGCGCGCGCCCCACAGCAGCGCATTGTTGGCCGGTAGGCCTTTGGCGAAGCGCTCGGTATTCTCCACCAGCACGTCGCGTACGTGGTCGATGCCCTTGAGTAGCGACATCTCGACACGGTTGACGCGCTTAACCGGCGCGAGCCGGCGTCCGTCGGGATGCCATATGAAGGCGTCGGCGCCCGCGAAATCGGGCGCGGCTGCGCGTTGCGGCGCCAGCCGCTCGAGTGCGTTGGCGATGCGATCGAGCACGTCGGTTCTGCCCGCGGCGTTGGCCTTGACTTTGGACTTGGGCTGCGATTTGGACTTCGATTTGGCCATGGAGACTGCTTTTCAAAAGTGCGCTGCTCTTAGCGGTCCTGTATTGCTCCCGCAAGCGGGCTGACGCGAAAACGGCCAAAAATGGTCGGTTTTAAGGGATCTGGCAGCGTTGCAATTGGGGCGGTGGCCGCTATAGTCCGCGCGAAATTACGCCATTGATGCCGGAGTGGGGACGCGTGCCTGGCGTGCCCCTGAAAACCACGCAAGGGAAGCTTCGATGTTCATTTCGACCGCGTTCGCGCAAGGGTCGCTGTTCGGCGGGGCCGGCGGCGATAGCGGCAACATGATGATGTCGCTGCTGCCGTTCGCGCTGATCTTCGTCATCATGTATTTCCTCATTCTGCGCCCGCAGCAGAAGCGGGTGAAGCAGCACGCGGAACTGGTCAAGAACGTTCGGCGCGGCGACACCGTCATCACCAATGGCGGGCTCGTCGGCAAGGTCACCAAGGTGATCGACGACGATCAGATCGAAATCGAGATTGCGAACGACGTGCGCATCCGACAGATGCGGCAGATGATCACCGACGTTCGCGCCAAGGGTGAACCGGTGAAGGACGAGGTGGCGGCCGGCTGATCGCCGACGGCCACGGTCTTTAACGCCAGTTTTCCGGATCAAATCGGGACGTCATGCTTTATTTCACGCGTTGGAAGGCGGGGGCGATTGTTCTCACGGCATTGTTTATTTGCCTGTTCGCCGTTCCTAATTTCCTGCCCGAAAAGATGGTGCAGAGCTGGCCGAAATGGGCGCAGCGCCACGTCGTGCTCGGCCTCGACCTGCAGGGCGGCTCGCACATTTTGCTCGAAGTCGACACCAGGGCGGTGCGCAAGGAAATGCTGGAGACGCTGCGTGATGACATGCGCCGCGTACTGCGCGAGGCGCGCATCGGCTACACAGGGTTGGTGGTGCGTGGCAACAGCGTGGAAGTGCGTATCCGCGAGGGTGCCAATGCAGATCAGGCGCTCGAAAAGCTGCGGACCTTGTCGCAGCCGCTTGGCGGTCTTCTCAGCGCCACCGGACAGCGCAACGTCGACGTCACCGCCGAGACTGGCGGGCTGATTCGGCTCACGCTGAGCGAGCCGGCGATCGTCGAGCGGGTGCGCCAGTCGGTCGATCAGTCGATCCAGATCATCGAGCGGCGCGTCAACGAGCTCGGCACGGTAGAGCCGCTGATCCAGCGCGAAGGCACCGACCGCATTCTGGTCCAGGTTCCCGGCCTGCAGGATCCGACCCGGCTCAAGCAATTGCTCGGCAAAACCGCCAAGCTCGACTTCCGCATGGTGGACACCGGGGCGTCGGTGGAACAGGCGCAACAAGGCCACGCGCCGCCGGAAGACGATCTTCTGTTCAGTTCGAGCCAGCCCAAGACGCCCTATCTGGTCGAGAAGCGCGTGCTGGTGTCGGGCGGCGATCTCACCGACGCGCAGCCGGGTTTTGACCAGCGCACCAGCGAGCCGATCGTCTCGTTCCGCTTCAACACCTCGGGCGCGCGCAAATTTGCGCAGGTGACGCAGGAAAACGTCGGCAAGCCCTTCGCCATCGTTTTGGATAATGAAGTGATTTCCGCCCCCGTTATCCGCGAGCCGATCCTCGGCGGCTCGGGGCAGATTTCCGGCAGTTTCACTGTGCAGAGCGCCAACGATCTCGCCATCCTGCTGCGCGCCGGCGCGCTGCCGGCCCCGCTGACCATCATCGAGGAGCGCACCGTCGGCCCCGGCCTTGGCGCCGACTCAATCGCCAAAGGCAAGATATCGTCCTATGTCGGGGCGGTGATGGTGGTCGTGTTCATGCTCGCCACCTACGGGCTGTTCGGGCTGTTCGCCAATATTGCGGTGGCGATCAACGTCGCCATGATCTTCGGCGTGCTGTCGATGCTCAACGCCACGCTGACGTTGCCCGGCATCGCCGGCATCGTGCTCACGGTCGGCATCGCGGTCGATAGTAACGTGCTGATCTATGAGCGCATCCGCGAGGAAGTGCGCGGCGGCCGCACGCCGATCAACGCCATCGACGCTGGGTTCAGCCGCGCGCTTGCCACCATCCTGGATTCCAACATCACCACCTTCATCGCCGCCGCGGTGCTGTTTTACATCGGTACCGGCCCGGTGCGCGGTTTTGCCGTCACGCTCGGCATCGGTATCATCACCACAGTATTCACCGCTTTCACTTTAACGCGGCTGATCGTCGCCACCTGGGTACGCTGGCGGCGCCCGCAACGTGTGCCCATTTGAGGTAACC
The DNA here is from genome assembly GCA_963709855.1 of uncultured Alphaproteobacteria bacterium. Taxonomy (GTDB): domain Bacteria; phylum Pseudomonadota; class Alphaproteobacteria; order Rhizobiales; family Xanthobacteraceae; genus Pseudolabrys. The sequence goes on from CAVPXX010000022.1 coordinate 85,618, forward strand.
GCCCGTGCGCCTGCTTCGCATCGTACCCGACGACACCAAATTCGATTTTATGCGCTTCCGGCGCATCAGCTTTCCCATTTCCGCGCTGATGTCGATCCTGGCGATCTCGCTCTATTTCTTCCACGGGCTTAATTTCGGCATCGACTTCAAAGGCGGCACGCTGATCGAAATCCAAAACAAAGCCGGGCCGGCCGATCTCGCCACCATGCGCTCCGCGCTCGGCGCGCTGGGCTTAGGAGAGGTGCAGTTGCAGCAATTCGGCGCGCCGGATGATGTGCTGATTCGTATCGCCGAGCAGCCCGGCGGCGACGCCGCGCAGCAGCAGGCGGTGAGCAAAGTGCGCGGCGTGCTCGGCAGCGCGGTCGATTACCGCCGCGTCGAGGTGGTGGGTCCGCGCGTGTCGGGCGAATTGCTTTCTTACGGAGTCATCGGGCTCGGTCTCGCGATCTTCTGCATCCTGGTTTATCTGTGGTTCCGTTTCGAATGGCAGTTCGCGCTCGGCGCCATGATCGCCAACGTGCACGACATCGTGCTCACCATTGGTTTCATGTCGATCACGCAGATCGATTTCGACCTCACCAGCATCGCGGCGCTGCTGACGATCCTCGGCTATTCGCTGAACGACACGGTGGTGATCTATGATCGTATTCGCGAAATGCTGCGCCGCTACAAGAAGCTGCCGATGCCGGATTTGCTCAATGCCTCGGTGAACCAAACTCTTTCACGATCTGTGATCACCCATGTGACCGTGTCGCTGGCATTGCTGGCGCTGCTGCTGTTCGGCGGGCAGGCGATCCACTCGTTCACCGCCACTATGATGTTCGGCGTGGTGCTGGTCGGCACTTATACCTCGGTCTTCATCGCCTCGCCGATCCTGATCTATCTCGGGGTCGGCACCGGGCGCGATGCACTGACGGCGCCGAGCAAAAAAGACGACAAGCGGTAATGGCCGTCGGCGCCAAGTTTGGTCAAGATTTGCCGGATGCTCCGCATCTACCCTACCCGGTGCCGATCGATGCCTATGGCAGCGGAGGCTTCCGTTTCGCCACCATGTCGCACCGCGGGTCGCTATTGTGTCTGCCGGACGGCATCTGGGCCTGGCCGGTCAAGAACGTAGGCGAACTGACCGAAGCGGCGCTGGCGCCGATATTCGAGCGGGCGGCGGCGCTCGATCTGTTTCTCATCGGCGCCGGGCGCGACCCTTACGCGTTGCCCGAACCGTTGCGGGCGCGGTTCCGCGCGCTGTCGATAGCGGTGGATTGTCTGGGCACCGGGCCGGCGGCGCAGACCTACAATATCCTGCTGGGGGAAAAGCGCCGCGTCGGCGCGGGACTGATCGCGGTCGAATAACCTAGACTACGCCAATGCAGACCCATTTTGAGCACTGCGCCGCGCTGGTGCGCGAAGCCGACCGGGATCGCTATCTCGCTACGCTGTTCGCGCCGGCCACGCGGCGCGACGCGTTATTTGCGCTCTATGCCTTCAATGTGGAGATCGCGCGGGTGCGGGATCTGGCGCGCGAGCCGATGCCTGGGGAAATCCGCCTGCAATGGTGGCGCGAGGCGTTGGCCGGTGAGCGCGCAGGCGAGGCGGCCGCGCATCCGGTCGCGGCGGCACTGCGCGAGACGCTTGCGCGTTATCGGCTTGCGAGTGACCGGTTGATCGCCTTGATCGATGCGCGCGCCTTTGATCTTTATGATGAGCCGATGGCGACGGTGACTGATCTGGAAATCTACGGCATCAAGACGCAATCGGCGCTGTTCGCCATGGCCGCCGAGATTCTCGGCGGCGGCGGCACGGCGACCGAATTGCTCACCTTGGATGCCGGGATCGCCTATGCCATCGCCGGCATTCTGCACGGCGTGGCGCGGCACGCAGCGCGCCAGCAGCTTTATGTGCCGATTGACTTGCTTATCCGCCACGGCGTTGATCGAAACGAGATTTTCGCCGGGCAGGCCGGCGATCCGCTGCGCGCCGCGCTCGGCGAGATGCGCGCGTTGGCGCGCCGGCATCTGGCAGCGGCGCAAGCAAAATTGGCGTCTGCGCCGGCGGACGTCCTGCCGGCCTTGCTGCCGGCTGCGCGCATCGGGCCTGTGCTACGCCGGATGGAGCGCGCCGATTATGAGCCGTTGCAGTTCGAGCCGGCGTCGCACTGGCGCCGGCAGTGGCAATTGTGGCGCGCGGCGCGTGATCCGATGCGGATTTTTAGCGCTTAATTCTATTCCGCTGCCGCGGCCGGCAGCTCGCCGGCAATCCAGCGATCGAGATCGACGAGCGCGCGTTCGCTGAGCGCGCTTTTGCGCGCCAGGTTCTTGGCAGAGCCGCGGCCGAACTTGCGGCCTTCGGGCGCGGCGGGCGCCGCGATCGGTGGGAACAGGCCGAAATTCACGTTCATCGGCTGGAACGAGGAGGGGCCTGCATCGATGGTTTCGATATGGCCGCGGGTGATGTGCGCGAGCAGCGCACCGTGCGCGGTGGTCGGCGGCGGGGCGCTCAGCACTTCGCCGCGGTGCTCGGCGGCGGCAAAACGCGCGGCAATCAGGCCGATGGCGGCGGATTCGACGTAGCCCTCGCAGCCGGTGATCTGGCCGGCAAAACGCCAGCGCGGGTTGGCCTTCAGCCGCAGCGTCGCGTCGAGCAGCTGGGGCGAATTGAGGAAGGTGTTGCGGTGCAGGCCGCCGAGCCGCGCGAATTCCGCGTGCTGCAGCCCCGGAATGCTGCGGAAGATGCGCACTTGTTCGCCGTGCTTTAGCTTGGTCTGGAAGCCGACCATGTTGAACAGCGTGCCGAGCTTGTTGTCCTGGCGGAGTTGCACGACCGCATAAGCCTTCACGTCGGGCTGACGCGGGTTGGTCAGGCCGAACGGCTTCATCGGCCCATGACGCAGCGTTTCGCGGCCGCGTTCGGCCATCACCTCGATCGGCAGGCAGCCGTCGAAATAGGGAGTGGAGGCTTCCCAATCGTGGAACACCGTCTTGTCGCCGGCAAGCACCGCGTCGATGAAGGCGTCATATTGTTCGCGCGAAAGCGGGCAATTGATATAGTCGGCGCCCGAGCCGCCGGGGCCGGTCTTGTCGTAGCGCGACTGGAACCATGCCTGCTCGAGATCGATCGAGTCACGATGCACGATCGGCGCGATGGCGTCGAAGAAGGCGAGGGCGTCTTCGCCCGTAAGTGAGCGGATCGTCGCGGCAAGATCGGGCGAGGTGAGTGGGCCGGTCGCGATGATGACACTGTCCCATTCAGCAGGCGGCAGCGCCACTTCGTCACGCACCAGTGTGATGAGCGGTTGCGAGGCCAGCGCCGCCGACACCGCGGCGGAAAATCCGTCGCGATCGACCGCCAGTGCGCCGCCGGCCGGAACCTGGTTGGCGTCCGCCGCGCGCATCACCAGCGAGCCGAGCCGGCGCATCTCGGCGTGCAGTAGGCCGACCGCGTTGTGATCCTTGTCGTCGGAGCGGAACGAATTCGAGCAGACCAATTCGGCATAGCCGTCGGTCTTGTGCGCGGCGGTCGCGCGCAGCGGCCGCATCTCATGCAGCACCACAGCCACGCCGGCTTGCGCGAGTTGCCAGGCGGCCTCCGAGCCGGCGAGGCCGCCGCCGATAACATGGACGGGTTTCAGGGTCATCCCGGGAAACTAGGCGTCGGCCTAAGGCAGGGCAACGGGTGTATAAACGAAAACGCCCGCAGCGGGCGCGGGCGGTTTCGAGCGAATGATGGGAAGCTTAGCGCTGGTGCGCGGCGGTCCAGGCCACCCGGTGGATATCGGAGCGGCTGATACCGATGTCGGCAAGTTCGCGGTCGCCCAGGCGCGACAGTTCGCTCATACTCTGGTTGTAACGCTTCCACTGCCGGATCAGGCGGACAAGATTGGCAAACATAACGGGGCTCTTTCTCTCGTATCCGGCATTGCGCCGGTGGTTTGTATTGCCCGCAAGATAGGGATGTTCGACGGCTTGAAAAGCAATAATGTTGCGCTGCAGCAATGTTGAATACGCATAGCTTAAGCAACTGATTCTTAATGCGAACGGCCATTTTCACGGATTTTACTTTGGCTATTTGGCCATTTACCCTGCGCCGCTTGTGTAGCTGTCCTCCTGGACGCCAAAGCAGGGCCGCATCGTGTAGATTGGCCATCCGCACGGGAGAAAAACCATGAAAACCCATCTGCGCTACGCCGCAGTCATCGCCGCAGCGCTCGGCTTGGCCGGGGCGCACTCGGCAAACGCGGCCGAGGTCAAGGTGCTTACGGCCGGCGCCTACAAGCAGGTGGTGCTGGCGCTGGTGCCCGATTTCGAGAAGCAGACCGGCCACAAGGTCATCGTGGACAACGGCACGACCGGCCAATTAAAGAAGCGGATTGCGGACGGCGAGGTTTTCGACGTCGTGGTTATCACGCCGGCGGTGGTCGACGAAATGATCGCTAATGGCAAAGTCGCCGCCGGCAGCCAAGTCAATCTAGCCAGCGTCGGCGTCGGCGTGGTGGTGAAAGAAGGCGCGCCCAAGCCGGACATCGGCACGGTCGACAAGTTCAAGCAGGCGCTGCTCGCCACCAGATCGGTCGCCTATATCGATCCGGCCAGCGGCGGCTCGAGCGGCATCTATGTCGACAAGCTGCTGGTGAAGCTCGGGATCGCCGACCAGATCCGCCCGAAGGCCAAACTCAAGAAGGGTGGGCATGTGGCCGACTTCATCGTCAGCGGTGAGGCCGAACTCGGCATCCACCAGATCAGCGAGATCGTGGCGGTGAAGGGCGCGGCCTTAGTCGGTCCGCTGCCGAACGAGATCCAGAGCACCACCACCTATGCGGCGGGCTTGAGCGCCTCCGCGAAGAGCAAGGATGCCGCCGAAGCGCTGATGAAGACGCTCTCCGGGCCGGCCGCTGCCGCCGTGCTAAAGTCCAAGGGAATGGAGCCAGCAAGCTAAGGACTTTTGGAGTTTGAACTTGCAAGCAGAGACGCGCCGGCTGGATCGCCGCGCCGTCATCACCGCGCTGGGCATTGCGCAAATCCTGGCCTGGGGCACGTCATTCTATATTCCGGCCGTGTTCGCCGAGCCGATTGTCAAAGATACTGGCTGGTCGTTCGGCTTTGTGGTTGGCGGCACGTCGATCGGACTGCTGGTGGCCGGGCTGATCTCGCCGCAGGTTGGCCGCGTCGTCGACGTTCATGGCGGGCGTCCGGTGCTGCTCGCAAGCTCATTGTTCTACGCCGCCGGCCTTGCCGGCATCGGTCTGGCGCCGACGTTGCCGGTTTATCTGTCGGCGTGGGTGCTGCTTGGGATCGGCATGGGCACCGGGCTCTATGACGCGGTGTTCGCCGCGCTCGGCCGCATGTATGGCAGCACGGCGAGAGGGCCGATCACCAATCTCACGCTGTTCGGCGGCTTCGCGAGCACGGTGTGCTGGCCACTGAGCGCGTTCATGATCGAGCATATCGGCTGGCGCAGCGCATGCTTCATCTATGCCGCGCTGCATTTGGTGATCGCACTGCCGCTGCAAATGGCCGTGATCGGCCGCGCGCCCAAGACCGCCGCCGTGAGTGCGGCGCCGGCCGATGCCACGCAAGCCGCATCGCAGGCGCGCATCGCTAACGAAACTTTGATCTTCGCGCTATTGGCTCTGGTGCTGTCGCTTGCCGCCGGCATCGGCTCGATCGTGGTCGTGCATCTGTTGATCTTCCTGCAGGCGAGGGGCGTCGACTTCGCAGTGGCGGTGAGCCTCGGCACTTTGTTCGGCCCGGCGCAGGTCGGTGCGCGGGTGGTGGAGCGGCTGTTCGGTAGCCGCTACCACCCGGTCTGGACCATGATCGGCTCCTGCACGCTAATGGCGGCGGGCTTGCTGCTGCTGCTCGGCCGCTTTCCGATCCTGCTGCTGGTGATCCTGCTTTACGGCGCCGGCTACGGCATTTCCTGGATCGGACGCGGCACGCTGCCGCTGGCGCTATTCGGGCCGGCGCGCTTTCCGCGCCTGATGGGCAAGCTGGCGTTCCCGAGCCTGATCGTGCAGGCGCTGGCGCCATCGGCCGGAGCGCTGTTGATCGAAGCCAGTGGAGCCGATGCGACCATCGGTGTATTGACGACGCTGGCGCTGATCAATGTGCTGCTGATCGGCCTGTTATGGGCGGTGTGCCGGCCGCGATTGTCCACGGGCGCTTGACGATGCTGACCTTGCGCACGCTGTACTTCGAGGATCTGTCGGTCGGCATGACCGAGCGACTGAGCAAAACCGTGGCGTCATCCGACGTGGTCGGCTTCGCCGAGGTCACCGGCGACCGCAATCCGATTCATCTGTCGGAGCATTTCGCCGCCAAGACGCCGTTCGGCACCCGCATCGCGCACGGGCTCTATACCGCCAGCCTGATCTCGGCCGTACTCGGGACGCGGCTGCCGGGTCCCGGCGCGGTCTACATTTCGCAGACTTTGAATTTCCGCGCGCCGGTTAAGATCGGCGACACCGTCGAGGTCAGGGTCGCGGTCGTCGAGTTGCTGCCGAAGAAGTTCCGCGCGCAGCTCGCCTGCACCTGCACCGTCGATGGTGAGACCGTGCTCGACGGCGAAGCTTGGGTGAAGGTGCCGTCTAAGAAAAGCGGTGAGCGGCCGTTGCCGCGGGTGTGACGGGGCGCGGGCGAAAAAGCCTTGGAAAACCGACGCACGAGGCTCGCGTTGGCACATCGCAGGCATGGAAATTGCCTATCGAGAACAGCCAAAATAAGGGGCCGTCATGTCATTGCCGCTATCAGTCAAAGCTGCCGTATTGCCGCGTCCCGAGCGCTGGATAATCGATTGGATCGATCCGTGGGCGCCTACGCTGGGTGCGATCGCCTTAGGTTTGGCCACGCTGATCTATTTTGCCGGCCGCGATCCGGTCGCAGTGTCCTTCGTACTCGTTGCCTTTGCCGCAATCATAGGCGTTGGGTTGCGCGAACCCCTGCAGAAGCGCGCGCCAGGTTAGAAAACCGGCGGTCAGCTTCCTGGCGGCGGCGCGAAGAAGCAGCGTGGCGAGCCGTCCGGCCGCTTGCAGCGCCAATACGCGCCATCAGGCGAAGGCAGTGACTGGCTATATGGCACCGTCTCGTTGACATTTTCCTGGCGTGTTGGGCCATCCGACTCGTTGCCGGTCACGCCCATGCCGTAGGTGACCGAGCCGCGCAGCGAATAGCCGCCGATGCCCGCTTTCACGGCACCGGGTGCAACGACGCCGCAATCTTCGGCGCCGCAGCACCATTCGCCGGCTGGATTTTTGTAGGTACCGCGGCTGATCCACACGTCGTGGGCGATCGCGGCAAAGCTAAACAGGGACATCACGAGCACAAGCAGTAAGCGTACCAAGTTTCGCGACATCGGTGGCCTCCTCGAAGTGGCCCGGCGTGGCGTAACTAAGGTTTCTTCTCCGCTCCTCCTTCTCCCGTAATCATCCGCCGCTGGTTTAGTTCCAACCGGCAAACTCGATTCCGCCCAACCCTTATGATCGGTCGCGACGAATCATTATACTTTAAAATGCTAGCACAAATGGCCATATCTAACGGATAAATTGTCCAGCGCAGTATAACTGATATGCGGTCGGAGCAGATCGACAGCAATGCGTTTTTCCAAGCCGATCGACTGAATTTTGGGCAGACGAGTCGGCCTTTGGCGCGGTCGCGTTGGCCCTTATCGAGCAGCCGATCCCGTGGTAGCCGCGAGCAATGAAATCGTCATGGCAGCTTTGGCGCGACCGGCGCGGCCGCTTGTCGCCGCTGCGCGTCGGCGCGCTGGCCTTGCTGCTTTTGCCGCTCGCCAAGGCGCTAGTTGATGCGCAGACCATCGTGCACGGCGCCCGCCCGCTCAACGACATGATCCACCGCGCCGGCTTCTGGGCGCTGGTCTTCTTGGGCGTGACCCTGGCGGTGACACCCCTACGGCGCATCGCGCGCCACGGCAATCTAATCGACGTGCGCCGCATGCTCGGCGTCGGGGCATTTTGCTACATCGCGATCCATCTCACCCTGTTCGTCAGCAACCAGATGTTCGACTTCGGCAAGGTCGTGCATGAGATCAGCCATCGCTGGTATCTAATCATTGGCGGCACGGCTTGGCTGGGCTTGGCGAGCTTGGCCGCGACCTCGACCGATGGCATGGTGCGCCGGCTCGGCGGCTTGCGCTGGCGGCGGCTGCATCAGATCGTCTATGGCATCGCGCTGCTGGCGCTGATTCATTATTTTCAGCAAACGAAAGCCGACGTCACGGTGCCGGTCTTCGCCGCCAGTCTGTTCGTGTGGCTGATCGCCTACCGGCTGGTCGCCTGGTGGCAGGACACGAGCAAATTGTCCACGCTGACGCTACTGGCGCTGAGCATCGCAGTGTCGGTTCTCACATTCCTCGGCGAGGCGGTCGGCATCGGCATCGCCTATCACGTCTCGCCGATGCGCGTGCTCGGTGTGGCGTTCGATTTTTCCGCCGGCATCAGGCCGGGCTGGCAAGTGCTTGCCGCAAGCCTCATGATGGTCGCGCTTAATTTCGTGTGTGACCGCTTGGATAGCCGCGGCGCCCGCCGGCGCGCCGTCACTGCGGGATAGGCGGGGGGAATGGCTACCTTTGTTGTCGCACATGGCGCCTGGAGCGCCGGCTGGGGCTGGAAGAAGATGCACCCTCTTACATCATCGGTGCTATTTTTAATGTTTCCGGGGGGTCTTTAGGCAGGGGAGGGCATTCTACCCCCAAATCCATTCGCCTCATGTCCGACGCCGGCCGGCTAGAGCCTAGCCGTTGCCGCCTATGCGTTCATGATAATCTCACCGTCGATGCGAACGACATCGCCAGCCATGTCCCTCGGCAACATGCGCGCCAATGGCGTGCGGTCGTTGGTCGTATCATGTTCCAATGTCGCCTGCCGTCACACGAGGCGATTGTTAACGCCGATAGCTACAGCGACGATATTTCGGTGCCGTCACTTGGGCCACGAATGCGATGCGAACGGTGCGGCTAGCGCGGAGCCGATGTGAGGCCCGCTTGGCAAGAGCGGACAAATATCGGGGCATTCGACGGCCGGCGCCCGCATTGAGGTGTGCACATTTCGCGACGCGTCGGAACATTTCATCAGTTCTGATCGTTTAATCCCATTAGCTTGGGAGCGCGCATGAGTACGTTTATCTTCGCGGGAGGTGCTGTTGCCGTTCTCGTGATCCTCTGGCTTATCGGAAGGGTGGTATTGAGGAAATTGGCTCCGCCTAAATCTCAATGATCGCCGGAGATTGAATGGGGGGAGCGCACAATGGTGACACCAGCAGTATCTTTTGGGATCGCGGCTGCTTTAGCGGTTATGGCTCTTATCCCCTATGACCTCAACGACCCTGCGTGGGAGACCGGCTTGAACGGCGTTAGACTGCTTCTTGCAATTGCCGTTGGGTTTTTGGTCGCTTACGGTATGTCCCACTGAAGCGGCGAGCGCGGCTTGTGTCACGAGAGCGTGGCGGTGAAGCCAGCGAAGATATAGCGAAGCAACACACGCTTAAATACAAAGACCACACACCCACAACAATTAGTAGGAAAATAATCCAGCTCGGCTCCCTAGCCAATTTGTCCGCCAAGAAAGCCGAAAATCTTACAACGGCGCTGGCCGTCCATTTGAGGGCGTGTCCAAGCCACGTGAGAATGTAATGGCCGTAAGCCTGCGAAGATGCGGACTCATGTCGCCTCCCGATGACGTGGAATCGTAAACCCGGGAACACCAAGTAAATCCGCGGCAAGGCCGGGAGGAACTGGTCGTAATGGGATTGCTCCATGTCAAAGCGGAGCAGGCCGGGCGCGATTATCGTTATTCGTGAAGTGATAGGGGGTGCCTATGTCGAAAATCGCAATCGTGGTCGGCAATCCGATGCATGACAGCTATAGCGAGGCGCTCGGCCAGGCTTATCTGCGCGGCGCCGAAAGCGGCGGGCACGAGGCCAAACTATTCCTGCTTGCGCGCATGCATTTCGACGTCCTCCTGCGCGAGGGCTATCGGCGCGCGCAGCCGCTCGAGCCCGACTTGGTGGCGGCGCGCGATGCGTTGCATGCCAGCGATCACCTGGTGTTCGTGTTTCCACTCTGGTGCGGCGACATGCCGGCAATCATGAAAGGCTTCATCGAGCGCGTGCTGCAACCGGACCTGCTGGCGATCCAAGGCAGCCACACCAAGGCGAGCTGGAACATCTTCAAAGGCAAATCAGCGCATATTATTATGACGATGGGCATGCCGGGCTGGTTCTACTGGTGGTACTACGGCGCGCACGCGCTCAAACTGCTAAAGCGCAACATCCTGCATTTCACCGGCATCTCGCCGGTGCGCTCTACCGTCTACGGCATGGTCGAGGGGGTCGGCGAAGAAACGCGCAAGCAATGGCTGCGCGAAGTCGAGGCGCTCGGACACCAAGCCCAGTGACTTTGTTGCAAGTCAAGTTTTGCGTTAGGTGATGTGCGCGATCTTTGCGTCTAGCGGACCAAATTCGCATATTCTGGATGCTTAGCGATGTAGCCGGCGACGAAGGGGCATAGCGGCTTCACCGTCAGTCCTTGCGCGCGAGCGATGTCGAGCAGGCCGCGCGCCAGCGCGGAACCGATACCACGGCCGTTGAGTTGCTTAGGCACCTCGGTGTGCATGATCGTGAGGGTGGCGCCGTCGCGCTTGTAATTGGAGAACGCGACGTGGCCGTCGACGTCGAGTTCGAAACGGTGACGGTCGGTGTTGTCGCGAACGTTATTGGACATGGTCACTATCCCCGCACATTCTTTGCCTAATCCTAACGTCGTTTGGAACCGTCCCCATTGCAAGGTGTCCTATGGCAAACCTCACGCTCTATCATGCCTCGCCCTCGCGTTCGTCCGCTGTGCTGTGGATGCTGGAGGAACTCGGCCAGCCCTACGAGCTCAAGGTGTTGAGCTTAAAACAGGGCGATAACCTGAAGCCAGACTATCTTGCGATCAATCCGATGGGCAAGGTGCCCGCGCTCAAGCACGGCGACACCATGATCACCGAAGCGGCGGCGATCTGTACTTATCTTGCCGATGAATTTCCGAACGCCAAGCTGAACATTCCGATCGGCACGCCGCGCCGCGGCGTCTATCTTAAATGGCTATTCTTCGGGCCGAGCTGCATCGAGCCGTCGGTGATCGACCGTGCGGCACCGCGCAAGGAGGAGGCGAGGCGAGGAATCCTTGGCTATGGCGATTTCGACACGGTGATGAACGTGGTGGCGAAAGCCGTGGAGAAAGGGCCGTGGCTGATGGACGAGCAGTTCACGGCCGCCGACGTGATTGTCGGCGCCAATATCCGCTTTGGCATGATGTTCAAGATGATTCCGGAACGGAAGGAATTCACCGACTACGCGGCGCGTATCGCGGCGCGCCCGGCGGCGCAGCGCGCGCAGGCGAAGGACAAGGAACTCGCGGCGAAGTCGGCGTGAGAGTTGCGCCGCGCGCCGTATCGTCAGCGCGAGTACTAACGATTGATCGTATTGCAGCGCACCATCGGTGTTTGTCATTTTGCCGTAGAAGTCGGCCCCTTGCGGCCCGAATGGTGCCGCCAAATGACGATGCTTCAACCGACACAGCCCCGTCGCCGTTTCCAGCAGTCCTTAAAGCCGGACAGAGGGCGCATCGTTTGTTATTCGGTCGAGAGCGTGAGGCTGTTGAGCACTTGATCGACCTCCTTGTACTCGACAGGATTCATCCCCGGCTGGGTCACGGTCCAGGCCTCGGCCCAGGTATTCGGCTCCAGTGGCAAGATCATGATCTTTGCTTTTCGCGAAAGGCCGCGCTTTTCGGGAATCTTGCCGTAAAACGCGGTCCCCCGGTGAACCGCGCCGTTTTGATCCGTTATTCGCGCCGGCTCCTGCTTGTCGAACGTCGTGACCCCGACCGATTTGGCAGCTTCGGCGGCGACCGCGCTGTCCGGCTGGCCGCGCAATTTATCGTCGATGAGGATGCCGAGATAAATCAAGGTGTGCTGACTCTGTGAAGGCGGAATCAGCAGCAGCCCGCCGCGCGCGTCCATCTTCGTCCACCAGGCTTTCGGCAAAGTGACGTGGAAGGCATGCTTTCCCGTCTTCGGAAAGCGAAACTCGTCGGCCTGCGCGGCCAGCCCGCCGGCCGCGACGGCGCCCATCAGACAAAGCAGCAGACAGAGCAATACGTAGTCGTTCGCCCGCCAGCGACCGCCACGTATTGCTGATGAGATGGCCACCCGGCACGGCGCCTGGGGCGGCGCGGCCGTCGGCGCCGTCGTCGGCATCTTGTTCCCGCCCGCGATCATCGGCACCGCCATCGTCGGCGCCGCCGTAAGCGGGGTAGGCGGCCACCTGTGGCGCGGCATGTCCCGGGCCGACGTCAAGGAGTTCGGGGACATCATCGACGAGGGACAGGCCGCCCTGGTCATCGTCGGGGAGAGCACGGTGGAGCAGGCCGTGGACAAGGCGGAACTGAAGGCCGAGAAGCACGTCGCCAAGGAGCTGGACGTGAGCGCGAAGGATGTCGACAAGGCCGTCCAGGAAGCCGCAGGCGAACTCAGCTGACCCGCCGATCCCGGCCTAGGCATGGCGGTTCGGCCTGGTGTGCGCCCGTCAGCCAGCCGATGACGCTCCCGCCGGTGGCTAGGACGGGGACGGCCGAGGCGGCGCCGTGCCCGCGCGGGATTACGCTGTCGCACCGGGATGCCCGCGGGGCCGATGAGCGACGGCGGTCACCGGGCCGATGAGCGCGTCGCAGATCTTCGCCGGGCTTGCTCTTATTGTCGGGCTGGCCGTGGCCTGCCAGATCCTCGCGGCGAGGTTGGGCATCCCGGCGATCATCTTGCTGCTGCCGGCCGGGTTCGCCGCGGGCGCCTGGACCACGGTGGTCAACCCGGGCAAGATCTTCGGGGCGGCGTTCTCGCCGCTGGTGGGCCTGGCGGTCGCGATCATCTTGTTCGACGGCGGGCTCGATCTGACCTTTAAAGGGCTGGAGGGCGACAACCGCCGCGTGGTGCGCCGGCTGCGCCGCTGGGGCATCCCGATGACCTGGGCCGGCGCTGGCTTGCTCGGGGGCCTGCTGCTCGGGCTGTCCTGGAAGGCAGCCCTCATGCTGGGCGCGATCTTGATCGTGTCGGGCCCCACCGTGGTGACCCCGATCCTGGCCGCCGCCCGGCCGGGCAAGCGGCTGACCACGATCTTGGGCTATGAGGGCACGACCGTCGACCCCATCGGCGCCATCATCGCCGTGGTCGTGTTCCAGGCCCTGACCGTGAGCCACGCGCACCACGTGCTGGCCGGGGTGCTGGGTTTCGCCGGGCGGATCGGCCTGGGCGTCGCCGGCGGCGCGGCCGGTGTCGCGGTGCTGTGGCTGCTGCTGAGGAAGGTGAAGCACCGGCATCCTGGCCACCGAGGCCGTCATCGCCACGGTGATCACCATCGCCGGGTTCTGCGACGCGATCCGGGCTGACACCGGGCTGGTCGCGGCCATCACCATGGGGATAGCGGCGGCGAACCTGCGGTGGGTCGTCGTGGCCGGGGACCGCCCGTTCCTCAAGACGGTGGTCCAGCTGGCCATCGGGGTGCTGTTCATCTCGATCTCGGCCACGGTGACCCCGGCGTCCCTGCGGGGGGTGCTGTGGCCCACGCTGGGCCTGGTGGCGCGTGCTGGTGGTCCGCCCCGCCGTCGCGGTGATCGCCACCGCGCGGACCAGCCTGACCAGGAACGAGCGGATCTTCACCGGATCCGTGGACCCGCGGGGGATCGTCGCGGCGTCCACCGCCGCGACCTTTACCGCCCCGCTCGTCGCCCTGCACATCGGCGGGGCGGGCAAGCTGCTGGCCGCGACGTTCCTGGTGATCGTCGGAACCGTCGCCATCTACGGCCTCTCCGCAACCCCCTCGCCCGCAAGCTCGGCCTCCGCAAACCCGAACCGGACAAAAGCCCTCCGGAACAACCCCGCTGAGCCCACCCAGGGGTGATAACCCGATGAGCGGGAACCTGGTCCTCCCCTCTTCCTCGCGGGTGCCAAGGTCCTTGTGAGTGGACGCCGGGTCGAACGGCGTAGCCGATCGCACAGCGACGGCCTGCAAGGCGCCTTTGAGGCGGTGGCCGTGAGCTGGACAATTGCGGGCGAGGAAGACGGCTACGCCCTGCACCGGACTGTGTGACGTGCGAGCCGTCTTGATGTGTGCGTTCTGCGGGTGTGGCCCGGCTTGCGCCGGGCGGGCCTCCCCAAGGCAGAGCCCGGCGAGGGAGCCGGGCCAGCGGCGCCGCAGGCGCCGCTTTTGAGTACGCCCGGCATGGGCGATCGATGGAGGGTGAAAGTCCCCTGGAGGAAGAGGTGGTGCTAACTCCGAGCCGGAGGCAACTGCGTCGTCGTGAGGCGGGTGGGAAGGAAGCCGGAGGCGGAACCCTGCACCGAGGAACACGAACCGCGTAGAAGGCGGGGCGATCTGGGTGAGCCTGCTCAAGAAGGCAAAGCCCGTCACCACCGGCAGGGTCGTCACGTAGATGCGGCGGGTGTAGGGGAATTGATCGTTCTTATCCGGGGAGATCTGCCCGGGTGTCGGTTGTGCTGTCGTTGCGCCGCGCCGACGGTCCGCACCGCAAGGTACGGGCTGACCGGGCAGAAGTCAGCAGAGGTCACGCTTGAGACGCTGGAGGGGCGGACACGTACGCTCAGCGGGCCATCCCCGGATATGTGCCCAGCCAGGACTGTTGCACCTTCCGCCGTCATCCGAACTAGGCATGTGCAGTTCCCCGGCCACGATCACGGACACGAGCGGGATCGCGGAAGCCATCCGCCGAGCCCTCCTGCCCGACCCGGGCATCGCGGAAGCCATGCGCCAGGCCATCAACCCCATCGCCGCCGGGATGGCGGAGGCCATGCGCCAGGCCAGCTCAGCTGCCAATATCAGACGAAATGCTGGCCGGGCTTAAGTGGTCGAATTGAGCCGTGGGAGCTGGTCGGCATCAAATGACCGACCCATGGGGATTTGGCGCCTGCGAGAACGAGGGTCAGGCAACTCAGTCCGGCGTGACACGGGTCGTCTGACCGGCGGCGGTGTGACGTTCGTTCCACATGCGGCCGAAAACGGCTCCGAGGTGTATGACCACTCCGATCGCGATGAAGTAGGACACCAGGACCATGACCACGCCGACCGGGCCGTAGCGCTTGTCGTCGTAGATGATCGATCTGGAGAAGGCGATAGAGGAGTACACGCCAAGGCCCGCGTAGCAGAGCGCCGTGGCCAGCCCGGCGGGGAACAGTGCCCGCCAGCTCATCTTGCCGAGCAGCATCATGTGTGCGGTCCACCACCAGAAAAGAACGTCGATAACGAACAGCGCGGCCAAGATGAGCACGTGATGGCCGGCGGGACCGACCTGCCGTCCGGCCTCTACGTGCAGCCAGAGGCTGGCCAGGAGCCCGGCCACCCAGACCAGGCGGTTGATGAGTGAGCGCATCCGGTCACCTGACGGCGGCTGGTCGTAGACCTTCTGGTACCAGGCCTGCAAGTTGGTGGCGATGCCGATGGCGGCCAGGACCAAGAACGCGGTCCCCAGCACGGTAAGGCTGGCGAGCGCCTGGCTCCCGGACGCGATGAGCCCGTCGACGTCCTTGGCGGCCTGCGGGTTCAGCCCGAGCTTGGCGATGAGTACGTTCCTGAAAGAATCTCCGGCGGCTGCGGTGACGACGATCATGAACGGGAAGATGCACAGCAGGGCGTACGTGGCGAACTGGAAGGCGCTGTTGATGAAATCGACGGCGTTGAGCCGGGTCCAGAACGTTCCGGCGCGGGTGGCCTTGGCCCGGCCGATGGCCGCGTTGCCCTTGCCGAGCAGCGCCCGTCCTTTTTCCCGCGCTGAGGCACCGGAACGCTGCGCTGGTTTGCCCGGCGGTGGTGGGGACATTTTCTGTGCCGCCTTATCTTCTAACGGTCCATACTGGCTGGTGCGGTGCCCAGCGCGGGGAGGCCGTCACGTGGCGGCCGGACCGGCGCCTGTATCCGGTCTTCGTTCCCGGCCGCGCTGCACCGCCCCCAGGAGCACTCGTACTCCGGCGCCGAGAAGGGCGAGGTCGGCGAGCATCTGGACGATGAGCACGACCCGGGCGGTCTCGGATTTGGCGGTGATGTCCCCGAACCCCACCGTGGTGAATGACGGTCACCGTGAAGTACAGGGCGTCGGTGCGGGTCAGCGGCTGGGTGAAGCTCGCCGCGGAGGCCCGTTCCATCAGGAAGTAGGTGGAGGCGAACAGCACCAGGAACAACGGCAGGACCAGACCCAGCGCCTCGGCCGCCCGCACCCCCCGGGTAACGCGAGCCAGCGATGGACCTGACGCCCCACACCATGACGCCCGCGAAAACCAGCAGGCCAATCAGCAGACGCACCGCGGTGTCGCAATCCCGCGGGCGGTCCAGCGGAAGCACGTAATAGAGCACCACCAGCACCGCCGCGTTCAGCAGACCGCGCACTACCGCCCGCAGAATCAGGCGCCTCCGCTTCACCGGCGGCAGGTCCTGGTAGCGCTCGCCGGTCATGTCGCACCCGCGACATGCGCCGAGGGCGTCAAGGCCAGCGAGGATACGCGGCTGGCCGCGTCACGGCCACGCTTGCCAGCAGCTCTCGCGTTCGCCGTCCCGGCCGCGACGCCGGTGTTCATGATCCTCATGTATGTCGTTCCTGTGCGCGACCGCGTCCTGGTGCGCCGCCCCCAAGATCGAAGACGCATGCGCCCCGCCGCAGCGACGGGCGCGATTTTGCTCCACGTTCTCCAGTTGCCGGGGAGCATGAATTACCCGTGCGGGGTGATTCGATGCGAAGTGAGAAGTTCTGGGTGAAGGTGAGTGAAACGAGCCCATACTGGACCGAGCGGTGGCCGCCGGTCCGGTGCAGGCGCCGCCGGGAGACTGTCCCCGGAGTGCGCCATTTTGGTTTGATCTGTTGGACACCCACGTTGTCAGTCAAACTCCCCGGGGGGTGACATAGCGTCACCCGGATAGGGTGCGCTGTCTGGCCGGGAGGCGTTGAAGCAGCCCGGAGGGATCGGCAGTGGCGGACCGCGATGACGCGTCACCGCTAGCACCGGTGCTGGGATGCGGAATGCCGGGGCCGGCTGGGTCCCCGTCGCATCATCCTCGGACGACGCGGAAGGATCCGAACGGGGCTACGCGTTGCCCGTCACAGCAGGCCGAGCAGGCGGGCCCGCTCGACCGTCTCCGCGCGGGAGGAGACCCCCAGTTTGGCGTAGATGCGTTTCAGGTGCGTCTTGACCGTGTTCACCGACATCAGGCATTCGCGTGCGATCTCGGCGTAGGTGAGGTGAGAGGGCAGGAACCGCAGCACCGACAGCTCGCGGTCGGTGAGGATCGCCGCCGGCTGGCGGGGTGTGCCGCGGGACGGGGGAGGGGAACCGAGCGCCACCGACAGGTCGGTGCCGGACTCGGTCCCGAGCGATTCCGCGGCCGCCCGGGCCAGGCGGGTCACCGCCGGGCCCTCGTCGAGGAAGACCCGGACCAGGCGCTCGGGGGCCGCGAGCCCGACCGCCAGCGTCACGTGCGCCGCGGCATCGTCACCGGACTCGATGGCGGCGCGGGCCAGGAGCAGCTCACCGGTCAGCCGGTCACGCATCGTCGCGGGGCTCGCCCGCCGGAGCCGGGCCCTGCACCGCATCGAAGCGGCCGCAGGCCAGGTCCAGGCGGGCACGCAGGAGCGTGTGCGCCGGGCTGCCATCGGGAAGCGTGGTGATCAGTTCCTCAGCCTGGCGTGCCTGGCCCGCCTGCAGGTGCCAGCGGGCGGCAGCCGCATCGACCAGGCGCCGCAAGGCCGACCGCGGAAGATGCGCGATGAGCATGCCGGCCTCGCGCAGGGTGGCGAACACGTCGTCGAAATCGTCCAGCGCGGCGGCCACCCGTGCCTTCTCGAGCCGGAGCAGGACCTGGTAGACGCGGGCACGCGGGTTGGCCTGAAGGATCTCCTCCAGGCGCCGGAGCGCCGCGGTCGCGTCCGCGAGCTCGTTGCGGTCGATGAGAACTCCGGCCAGCGCGAGATGGGCGTCACCCGCGCCCGTGTGGGTGTCGAGGCCGAACGCGTGAGCCGCCTGGAGAGCAGCCGTAGCCTGACGTTCGGCTTCGCAGAGCCTGCCGTGCCGCAACGCGATGCGCGCGGCCAGCGCCGGCGCGAGCACAAGCGCCGCGATCTCGTCGCCCGGGTGGCCGGCCCGCAGAGCCGAGTCGGCCTGATCGGGCTTATCGACCAGCAGGTAGCCGCGGACCAGGTTCATCCGCGCGCGGGCGCCGACGACCCCGAGGTCCAGGCCCGCCTCGACCGCCTCGACCGCCCGGCGGCCGGCGTCGATCTCATCGCCCGCCCCTGCGGTGACCGTGAACGTGAGAAGCCGGAGCACGTCCAGGGTCGCGACGTCCTCCGCCCGCGGCTGCGGCTCGTCACCGATACGCATCCGTGCGCGCTGGAGCCACGCGTGGGCCTCAGCCACCTGACCGGACAGTCCGAGCATCATGGCGTAGGTGAGCATCCGGGAGGCTGATTCGGTCACCAGCTCTCGCGGGAACAGGTTGACGAATGCCGCGATGCCCGGAGTATCGGCCAGATCAGCCCGGCGGTACGCCGCCTCGAACACGATCGAGAATGCCCGGTCGGTGTCACCGGCGGCCAGCAGGCAGCGGACCGCGCCGGCGATGTCGCCCCGCGCCTCCAGGATCCCGGCGGCCAGGCGATTCAGTCCTTGCACTTCTTCCGGGCGGTGCGTCTGCCAGCTCCGAGCGCAGCATCTCGGCCAGCAGCGGGTGATACCGCCAGGTGTCCCGGCTCGGTCCCGTCGCCATCACGAACTGCAGGTCGGCCTCCATCCGCCGGAGCACTTCTGCGCTGTCGCTGCGCCCGGACAATGCGTCGCACAGCTCCGCGTCCAGGACGTCGGCGACCGACGTCCGCAGCAAGAACTCCGACAGCTCCTTGGGGGCGCGGTGCAGGAGCTCGTCGGCGAGCAGATCGGCCACCATCGGGGTCCGCCCGGAGAACTCGGCCACGGCGGCCGGGACGTCGGCGCGGTCCTTGAGCCCGGCGGCGGCCAGGCGCAGGCCGGCCACCCAGCCCTCGGTGCGACGCCAGAGCCTCTCGACGTCACTGGCAGTCAGGCGGTGCTCGCCGAGCGCGGTGAACAGCTCGGCGGTCTCGGGCAACGTCAGCGCCAGATCGCGCTGGCGGAGCTCGGCGAGCCAGCCCCGGCCCCG
Organism: uncultured Alphaproteobacteria bacterium; assembly: GCA_963709855.1. Lineage (GTDB taxonomy): Bacteria > Pseudomonadota > Alphaproteobacteria > Rhizobiales > Xanthobacteraceae > Pseudolabrys. Next base: position 104,838 of record CAVPXX010000022.1, read on the forward strand.
CCACCGGCTGACCGGCAAGTGCGGGTCGACCCGGCTCGTCAGCAGCATTCTCGAGCGTCCGGGGAGGTGCTCGACGACGAAGCCGAGATCCTCGGTGATCTCCGGGCTGCGCAGGTGATGCATGTCGTCGAGCACGATGACCAGCGGATCGGTGACGGCCGACCACGCGGTGAGCAGCCGGTCGAGAAACTCCGGCGGCAGACGATGCACGTCAGTTGCCGCCGCCGCAGCCTGGGCGAAGGCACCCGGTACCGCGCGCTCCAGGGCCAGGGCGAACGTGAGCCAGAAACGCTCCGGCCGGTCATCGTGGGCGTCGAGCGTCACCCATTCCCGGGCGACCGGGTCCAGGGTCCCGAACCACTGCGCGACGGCCACGGTCTTCCCGGTGGCGGGACCGCCGGTCACCAGCGCCACCCGCCAGTCGGGCTGGGCAAGAACCTCGGCCAGGCGCGGACGGGCAATCGCCCGGACCGGTACCGCCGGGCACCCGAACTTCGAGCGCGGAACCGGAAGCGGGCCGCCCCCTCCGGAGACGGCACGCGCGCGCACACCACCCATACATAACGATCCGATCACGGCGGGCTCCGAGGTGCCAGGGCCGAAAGTCCCATCCGGCGTCTTGCCCGGGCTCCGGTCCCGGGTCATCCCTGCCCCAGGCGAGGCCCCGGTCGGCGGCGCACCCGGACCGGGTGACGGCAACTCACCCTGTTCCGCGATTCCCTATGGAGATGACGAGGCCTGGAAAGGTGACCGATGGCACCTACGTGATCACCGTTCGCGGTGTCGCGGGCCCCGCGGTGCGGGCAGCCTTCGACGACGTGGAGGTGAGCGCGGTGGGCGATACGACGGTGCTGCGGCAGCGCTGGAGCCGACCAGGCGGCCCTGCACGGCCTCTTCCGGAGAATCCAGGACCTCGGGCTCGAAGTCGTCGACGTTCACCTGGAATCGGCGGAACCGGCGTGAGGCACGAGGCGAGCAAGAGAGAAGGGAGAGGACATGGCGAAGGCTGACGCAGTATTCATCTACATCGGCACCTATCAGGACGAGGTGGCGGCGCGAGACGACTACGACATCGTCAAGGACCTGCATGCGGCCGGCGCGGTCGGCACCTACGACGCCGCGGTGGTCACCAAGGACTACGCGGGCAAGGTGCACGTGAACAAGGATGAGATGGCCACCCGGCACGGGGCGTGGGGCGGCGCCGCCGTCGGCGCCGTCGTCGGCATCTTGTTCCCGCCCTCGATCATCGTCGGCGCAGCGGTCGGCGCAGCCGTCGGCGGGGTCGGCGGCCACCTGTGGCGGGGCATGTCCCGCGCCGATGTCAAGGAGTTCGGCGACATCATCGACGACGGGCAGGCCGCCCTGGTCATCGTCGGCGAGAGCAAGGTGCAGCAGGCTATCGACAAGGCGGCGCTGAAGGCCGAGAAGCACGTCGCCAAGGAACTCGACGTGAGCCCGAAGGACGTCGACAAGGCCGTCCAGGACGCAGCAAAGGGCCTGAGCCTAGCCCGGCAGCGGCACCGGTGCTACCCGCATTCGGGCGGCACCGGTGACTGCCGGTAGCCGACTCGGGTACCCGGACCGTCCCGGCTGGGGGCCGGACGCTCTGACGCAGAACAACTACGTCTCCAAGGAGGTCGACGCCGACGCCGCGAGTTGGCGAAGCAGATCAAGGCCGCTGAAGGCAGTTATGGACCGCCCCTGAGCTCCAGAACTTGTGACTATCCGGTTTCCGGCTCGAAAGGAGCCTGTCATGGCACGCGAGAAGGGGTCCCACCCCAACATCATCCTGTTCATGTCCGACGACGTCGGCTGGGGTGACCTTGGCTGCTACGGCGGCGGTGAGAACCGCGGGGCACCCACGCCCAACCTCGACCGCCTAGCCGCCGAGGGCCTGCAGTTCATGTCGTTTTACGGCCAGCCGAGCTGCACGCCGGGCCGGGCCGCGGCGATCACCGGCCGGCTCCCGATCCGCAGCGGCATGACGACGGTGGCGATGCCCGGCCAGGGCGGCGGGCTGGCGGCGGGCGAATGGACGCTCGCGAGCATCCTCAAGCAGGCCGGCTACAGCACCTGCCAGATCGGCAAGTGGCATCTGGGCGAGGCCGACTACTCGATGCCCATCGAGCATGGCTTCGACGAGATGCGCAACACGACGCTCTACCACCTGAACGCCTACACCTACACCGACCCGGCCTACAACCCGGACTTCCCGTTCGATGACAAGGAGATGATGGCCACGTGGGGGAACGTCATCGGCGCCATCGAGGGCAATGCCGGCGGGAAGTGGAAGGAAGTCGAGAAGATCGACCCCGCCAACATCCCGTTCCTCGACCAGAAGTCGGTCAAGCATGCCACGGACTACCTGGAGGCACACGCGAAGGACGAGAACCCGTTCTTCCTGTACCTGAACACGGCGAAGCTGCACCAGCCGAACCTGCCCCTCCCGGAATTCAAGGGGAAGTCCATGGCCAAGAGCAAGTACCTCGATTCGCTGGTGGAGCTTGACTACCACGTGGGCGTCGTCATGGACAAGGTCCGCGAGCTGGGCATCGGAGAAGACACGCTGGTCATCTGGACGACGGACAACGGCGCATGGCAGGACGTGTACCCCGACTGCGGGTATACCCCGTTCCGGGGCACCAAGGGCACCGACTTCGAGGCCGGCAGCCGGGTTCCGGCCATCGCCTGGTGGCCCGGCACGATCGAGCCGGGCCGGCGCAACTCCGAGATCGTGGGCTCCCTGGACTTCATGGCGACGTTCGCCAGCCTGGCCGGGGTCACGCTGCCGGCCGAAGACAGGGACGGCCAGCCGACGATCTTCGACAGCTTCGACCAGACCGCGGTCCTGACGGGCACCGGGCCCTCGGCGCGTGACACGTGGTACTACATGGTCGAGACCGAGGAACTCCCCGGCGCGATCCGGGTCGGCAAGTGGAAGGCGGTGTGGAACACCCGGGAAGGCTGGCGGGGCGCTGCCAGGTATACCGCTGAGGCGCCCAGGCTCTTCGATCTGTGGCAGGACCCGCAGGAACGCTACGACATCTTCATGACGAACTGGACCGAGAAGACGTGGATGGCCGGGCCGATCGGGCAGAAGGCCATGGAGCTGCTGGCGACCTACAAGAAGTACCCGAACCGTCCCGTCCAGACAGTGGTTCTCGGGGCTCCGGAGTTCTACGCCGATGACGCCGTCATCCAAGAGCAGGTGAGGAAGCTGATTCACTCGATGGCCGGGGACAAGTAGCCGCCCTCCCGCGGGAGTAGAGGCGGGGCCGGGCCACGCGGCCCGACCCCGCGGGAGGAAACGTTGAAGAGATGACCGAATACCTGTCCAGCTGGAACGACGGGGTGGCGAAGCGGGGATCCTGGAGTTCGTCCGGCCGGTGACCGAGGCGCACCGGGGTTCGTGCTGCCGCCTGATCGGGCTGCGGCGTTTGACCACGACGGGACGTTGCGGTGTGAGAAGCCGGCGCGCCCGCAGGCCGGTTTCCTGGCCAGGCGCTGGGTCGTGAGCATGAGGGACGACTTCAAGGTGGTGTTTGACCTATGACGGCCGGAATCTCCGATGCTGCCAGCACAGCGGGGAAGCCTGCCGCCGGCTTTCGCCGGCCCGGCGGATGATCCCGCGCGGCGCGGCCCGGTTTTGACGGTGCCGGGAGCTCCGCTGGCGTTCCACGTGATGGCCAAGCCCACCGGCGCGGTGTGCAACCTGGATTGCGAGTACTGCTTCTTCCTGTCCAAGGAGATGCTGTACCCGGGGTCCCGGTTCCGGATGGCCGCCGACCTGCAGGAGACCTACCTGCGCCAGCTGCTGGAGGCCCACGCGCGGGCCCCGGAGGTGGTGGTCGCCTGGCAGGGCGGCGAGCCGACGATGATGGGCCTGGACTTCTTCCGCCGCGCCATCGACCTGGAACGCCAGTACGCGCGGCCGGGCCAGCGGATCCTGAACACGATCCAGACCAACGGCACCCTGCTGACCGACGAGTGGGGCGAATTCCTCAAGGCCAACGAGTTCCTGGCCGGGATCTCGATCGACGGCCCGCGCGAGATGCACGACGCCTACCGGGTGGACAAGGGCGGCAAGCCCACCTTCGACCGGGTGATCCGGGGCCTGGACGTGCTGAAGCGGCACCAGGTCGACTGGAACGTGCTGACCACCATCCACGCGGTCAACGGCGGCCACGGCCGCCAGGTGTACACGTTCCTGCGCGACGAGCTGGGCGCCACGTTCATCCAGTACATCCCGATCATCGAGCGCGCCACCGAGCAGACGCTGCCGATCGCCGACGCCGGGTGGGGCCACGGCGTCAAGGGACGCCCGCTCTACACCCAGGAGGGGAGCCTGGTCACGCACCGGTCGGTCGGCCCGGAGCAGTACGGCCGGTTCCTGATCGAGGTGTTCGAGGAATGGGTCCGCCGCGACATCGGCACCGTCTACGTGCAGATGTTCGACACCGCGCTGGCGAACTGGTACGGCGAGCCCGGCGGGATGTGCGTGCACGCGGAGACCTGCGGCAGCCAGCTCGCCCTGGAGCACACCGGCGACCTGTACTCCTGCGACCACTACGTCGAGCCCGGCTACCTGCTCGGGAACATCAAGGACAAGCACATGCTGGAGCTGATCGTCTCACCCCAGCAGCGGCAGTTCGGGCAGGACAAGCGCGACACCCTGACCCGGTACTGCCGGGACTGCGACGTCCGGTTCGCCTGCAACGGCGGCTGCCCCAAAGACCGGTTCGCCACCTCCCCCTACGGTGAGCCCGGCCAGCATTACCTGTGCCCGGGCTACAAGGACTTCTTCCACCACGTCACCAAGCCGATGGACACCATGGCCACGCTGCTGCGCGCCGGCCGGGCACCCGCCGAGCTGATGGCGATCTACGCGGCACAGGACTCCCGGCGCGGCCGCAACGACCCCTGCCCCTGCGGCAGCAGCCGCAAATGGAAACGCTGCCACGGCGCGCCCGCCACCTCGGCCACAGCCGTCTGAGACCGCAGATGTCCCGGGGTGTCCTGTTCCGGATCCGCGAGTACCCCAAGGGCAGCTTGTGGATCTTCCCGCCGACCGGCGCGATCCTTGGCCAGCTCGCCGCTAACCCGCGCTCCCATCCCCGCCGCTCGCCCAGCGTGCGGCGGCCGCCCCAAGCGTCAAGACCACCCCCGAGAAAAGGAGCCCATCATGAGTGTACGGACAGCTGAGGCTGCGCCCCAAACTACACACCGCTACCAGCTCGAGTCTGGGCTGGGGCGGCTGACCCCGGCGGAGCGTGCGGCGCGGGGTAAGGAAGCGCGGGCGGCGGTGCCGCGGGAGAGCCATGCGGTGTTCGACCCGGGGCCGGACCGGCCCGACCCGCTCGGCCTGCTGGAAGAGCAGGCCAAGGCGCGGGTGCCGGAGCTGGTGCCCGATCCGGTGGGGCCGGATGATGGTCTCCCCGTTCACCTTCTACCGCGGCGCGGCGCTGCCGATGGCCAGCGACCTTGCCCGTACCCCGGTGTCCGGGCTGGCGGTGCAGGCGTGCGGGGATGCGCACCTGTCGAACTTCGGGATCTTCGGCTCCGCCGAGCGGCAGCTGGTCTTCGACGTCAACGACTTCGATGAGACGACTGCCCGGCCCGTGGGAATGGGACGTCAAGCGGCTGGCCGCCAGCATGGAGGTAGCGGCCCGCGGCAACGGGTTCGGCGGCAAGGACCGCCGCGAGATCGTCACGGCCACCGTCGCCCGCTACCGGCAGGCGATGCGGGACTTCGCCAAGATGACCAACCTGGATGTCTGGTACGCGCACGCGGACCTGGACCAGCTGAGGGCGGAGTTTGAGTCGCAGATGAAGAAGCGGCAGCGCAAGATGGTGGACAAGGGCATGGCCAAGGCGCGGACCCGGGACAGCATGCAGGAAGTGGCCAAGCTGACCCACCTGGTGGACGGCCGGCCGCGGATCATCTCTGAGCCGCCGCTGCTGGTCCCGATCGCGGAGCTGCTGCCCAAGGATACGGACCAGGCGGCCTTCGAAGCGCAGATCAAGGACCTGCTCGGCAAGTACCGGCGGACGCTGGAAACCGACCGCCGGTTCCTGCTGGAGACGTTCGAGTACGCCGACATGGCCCGCAAGGTCGTCGGGGTCGGCAGCGTCGGCACCCGCTGCTGGATCGTGCTGATGCTCGGCCGTGACGAGTCTGATCCGCTGTTCCTGCAGGTCAAGGAGGCCGACGCGTCGGTGCTCAGCCGGTTTGTGGGGGCCAGCAAGTACGCCAACATGGGCCAGCGGGTGGTCGCGGGCCAGCGGCTGATGCAGGCATCCAGCGATATCTTCCTGGGCTGGCAGCGGGCCGAGGCCGGGCTGGACGGCAAGCAGCGCGACTTTTACGTCCGCCAGCTGCGGGACTGGAAATACTCCATCGCCATCGAGGACCTGATACCGCACGGCATGCGGATCTACGGCGAGGCCTGCGGGTGGGCGCTGGCGCGGGCCCACGCCTGCTCCGGGGACCGGATCGCCATCGCCGCCTACCTCGGCGGCTCGGACGTGTTCGACCAGGCCATCACCCAGTTCGCCGCCGCCTACGCCGACCAGAACGAACGCGACCACAAAGCGCTCGTCGACGCCGTCGCCTCAGGACGGATCACCGCCGAACCCGACATGTGAGATCCGGCTGGCCTGGTGCAGTGCAGGCGTGCGGCGGCTGTGCACGGAACTGGCCGGCCAGGCCGGGGCAGGAGCATCTGACGATGACGGCTGAACCGCCGCAGAGCCCGGTCGCCGAAGGAGTCCGCAGCCTGGAGGTGCGCTGGATCTTCCCGGGCCAGCTGGAGGCTGCGGTGGCCGGATGGTTCGGGCGGTTCCCGGCCAGGACGGAGTCCCGCGAGGACACCTACCTGCTGGATCCGCGGTGGCGCGGGCTGTCGGTGAAGGTCCGCGGGGGCGGGGCACTGGAGGTGAAGACGTACCGCGGGAGCCCGGGAATCCTGGAGGTGGCCGGCCGCGCCCGCGGACGCCTGGAGTCCTGGCAGAAGTGGTCCTTTCCCTTCAGCCCGCCCCGCCAGGACAGCGGTGCGGCGGCCGGCTGGAGGCCGGTACGCAAGAGGCGGCGGATCAGCCGGTTCTCGCTGGCCGGCGGGCAGATCGTGGCGCGTGCCCCGGGGTGGCGGCGAGCCGCAGTGCGAGGTGGAACTCACCGAGGTCCGCACGCGCGGCCAGGACTGGTGGACCCTGGGCTTCGAGGCGACCGGCCCCGCCGGCCTGCTCCGCAGCGCACTCGAGGCCACCGCCGCGCTCGTGTTCGCCCAGGCCCTGCCCGGTGACGTGGAACCCGGCCCGGATGAATCCAGGTCCTACGCGGAGTGGCTAT
>CAVPXX010000023.1:0-14993 GCA_963709855.1 uncultured Alphaproteobacteria bacterium
GCTATGCTATCGCCTTATTTGTTATTCACGACTTGGCTGGCCTCCCTAGCGTGTGATGGCGGGTGAGGGGGATTCATTCCAAGCGCGGGTTCGAAGCCATGATGCAATTCATGCAAACGGCTCGGCGTTACGTGACAGCTGGCGTGGTCCTTGGTATTTGGCTCTGCCTGCTCCCGGGAACCGCTGCCGCGCACATCATCCAGGGCTCACAGGGCGGATTCGGCAGCGGCTTCGCGCATCCGCTGACCGGACCGGATCATTTTCTGGCGATGTTCGCGGTCGGCCTATGGGGCGCCCAAATGGGCGGCCGGCGGGTGTGGACTCTGCCGGTCACTTTTCCGCTGATCATGGTGGCCGGCGGCGTCGCCGGCATGGTCGGCATACCGCTGCCCGGCATTGAGATCGGTATCGCGTTTTCCATCATCGCGCTCGGCATGGCGATTGCACTCGCTTGGCGCCCGGCGGAATGGGTGGCCCTGGTTCTTATCGCGTTCTTCGCGCTTTGCCACGGCCACGCGCATGGCGCCGAGCTGCCGCTTGCGGCCGATCCTGCCGACTACGCCATCGGCTTCGTGCTGGCGACCGGCATGATTCACCTTTTCGGCATCGGTGTCGGTCTTGGCCTCAACAAGCCAGTCGGCGGCCGCTTGGCGCGCGCACTCGGCGCGCTGATCGGCATCGGCGGAATTTATTTCCTTGTTCCCGCGCTCCTCGCCGCCTGACGCGCGCGCCGCCGCGCTGACGTGGAGCGGTCTGGCCTTGGCCGCACTCGGCCTAATCGCTGTCGTCGCGCTCGCGCTTTTGCCAGCCTTAAGAGAAAATCCTCTCGCCCGTTGGATCTTTACGGAAACGCTTGCGCCTGCGCGCGTGCTGCCGCTGATCGGGCTCGGCGCCGCTTTCGGGCTTATCGGCGTGCGCGTCTTTATTGCGGCGCTGCTGCTATTTGCCTTTGGCATCGCCAGCGGTCTTTTCGCGGAGGACGGGCTGCTCTGGGTGCTCGATACGGTGCCGCGCGCAGCAACCCATTTATTCTTGACTGGCCCGATCTCGTATTTGGCGGCCGGCGCGGCGCTCGTTTCCAGCGCGCGGCTGCGCACCTACGTGGCGCCGGCCGCCGCAACGATCTTCGGCGCCATGCTGGGGCTCACGATCAAGCTGACCGATCCCAGCCTGCATGAGCCTGCTTTCACTTGGACGCAGGTGCTGATCGCTTTCTGGATCGTCGCTGCGGTGTCGCTCCCGCTGCGCGCATTCTGGCGCGGCTGGTTCCCGATTTTCGGCCGCATTCTCGGAAGCTGGCTGCTGGCCATTGGCCTGCTCTATGGCGGAGCATCATTGGTGACGAAACACGACCAATTGCCGCCCGCTGTGCCCGACTCCGAACGCACGATCCCGGGCATGCCGGAGCCCACGGAGCCCGAATACTTTCCCGGTGCCATCGAGCGGCCTCAGCAACCTTAGACGCGCACTGGCTTGTCAGCAGTACGACCCCACCACCATGCCGGTGATAACGAACTCGCTGGCCGCGACACACTCAGCAAAGCCGATCCCTCATGATGCGTCCGTTTAATGACCAACATCAGTCATACGAAAGCGTCTGTGTTACGCCTGAGTCTTCTCAATAGACGACAGTCGGCATCAGTCAGACGACGCTCACGAAGAGGACGCTGCCAACGCCTTTTCGGTTTCGTTTAGCTGCGTCAGCATCCATTTCTGATACGACAGGCCGGGCGGTGCGGTTTCGGTCACGCCGACCACTGGGATCTTTGACGCGTGAGCGAGATCGACGAGAGTTTGGACCGCTTTATTGGATGCCTGTTTATTGTAGAACATAACACGGACCTTATGGGTCTTGAGGTCATCCTGAAATGCCGCGACGTCGTGGGCACTGGGTTCGGTGTCGTTCATAATTGAGAGCTGGAAGCTTTCGTTACGCATCTTCAGGCCCAGCGCATTCGCCATGTAGCCGAACACCGGCTCGCTCGCGGTGACTGTCGTACCGGCAAACTTGCCGCGTATCGCGGCGATCTTCTCGTTGATCGGCTTGAGCGAGGCGAGGAAGGTATTGAGCCGAGCCGCGTAACCGTCCTTGTGCGCGGGATCGGCCTTGGCGAAAGCTTCCGCCAACGCCTTGGCGGTCGTCGGCATGGTGCCGGGGTCGTACCACAGATGCGGATTGTCACCGGCCTTCTTGCCCACCAGGTCGGCAACGACGATTGTAGTGCGACCGGGCTTGGGCGAGGCCTTGAGCAGCTTTTCCATCCACGGGTCGTAGTCGGCGCCATTAAAGATGGCGATCTGCGCATTGCCGATCTGCTTGACGACGCCCGGCGTGGTCTCGAACAAATGCGGGTCTTGGTCGGGATTACTCATGACGCTCGCGACCGCGACATCATCGCCGCCGATCTGCCGGGCGACGTCGCCATAGAAATTCTCCGCCGCCACCACGCTGATCTTGCCGTCGGCGGCGCGGGTGCTCGGCGCCGTGGTGAGGATCAATCCTAACGCAAGCACCAGTCCGATGACTGTTTTCATGAGTCCGGATCCTTTCTGATTGCGCGGCGAGCCCGCCGTTCGCGGAAACACGGTTGACATTGGAAAACTAATGTAATGTTATAATATTACATATCGCTGTCAAGGCGTTCGAGAAGTTCCATGTCATTGGGTGTTTATCGGGTCCCGCTCCGGGCGGCGTTACCGTTTGTGCTCCTGGGCGTGTGGCCCGGGTTAGCGGAGGCGCAAGAGGTGCTTCCGGAGATTGTCGTGCAAGCGCAGCGCCCGGCGCCGCCGCGCCCCACTACCGCCCCATCGCCGCAACTCGACAGCAATGCGACTCTTGCTGCCCAGAATACGAAATTCGACGTGGAGCGCGATAACTTGTCTCCGCGTTTCGGCGCCAGCACCTTCGACATGAATCGAGCCTTTATTGAAACCCTGCCGCAGGGCACCGACGGGCCGATCAACTCCGTCTTGCTGCAAGCGCCCGGCGTTACGCAGGATAGCGCCGTCAATGGCGACATCCACGTACGCAACGAGCACGCCAATGTGCAATACCGCATCAACGGCGTCATTTTGCCCGACGGCATTTCCGGCTTCGGCCATGTCCTCGGCACCAGTTTTGTCGGTAGCCTTGCGCTGATTACCGGGGCGCTGCCGGCGCAGTTCGGCCTGCGTACCGCCGGGCATCGTCGATATCCAGACCCCGAGCGGCAATTCACTGCGGCAGGGCGGCAGCGTCGGCATCTATGGCGGCAGTTTCGGCACCCTGTCGCCGAGCTTCGAATACGGTGGCCGGGTCGCAACAACGGAATATTTCGTCACCGGCCGCGGCTTCACCAGCAATCTCGGCATCCAAAATCCGACTGACAGCTACAATGCGATCCACGACCGGACCTACCAGGGCAACTTCTTCAGTTATACGTCGACGATTCTGGACCCGCAGACGCGGGTGAGTACGATCTTCGGTAACACGACAAGCCGGTTCCAGATCCCGAACAATCCGGGACAACCACCGCAGTACACTGCTTACGGCGTCAGCAATTTCGACTCGACATTGCTCAATGAGAACCAAGCCGAGCAGAATACCTTCGGTATCCTCGCGCTGCAAAAATCCGTCAATGGACTGGACTTTCAGCTCGCCGCCTTCTCCCGTTACAGCGCGCTCCACTTCGTCCCGGATCCGATCGGCGATCTTGTCTTCAATGGCATTGCTTCGGACGTTTACCGCCGCGGCTTTGCCAACGGGCTGCAGGGCGACGGCGCCTATCAAGCTCAACGATGCAAATACTTTGCGGGCGGGTTTCACGGTCACCGGCGAAAGCACGCTGAACAGCAATATCTCGACGGTGCTCCCACTCGATGCCTTCGGTGGCAATCCGGTCGATGCCCCGTTTCCGATCACGGACAATAATTCGAAGCTCGGGTGGGTTGCCGGCGTCTACGTCCAGGACGAATGGAAGGTCACCAACCAACTGACGGTGAATTTCGGTCTGCGCTTCGACCAGATGTGGCAATACGTTAATGCCAACCAGCTCAGCCCGCGTATCAATGTGGTGTACAAACCCTTCGATGGAACGACGTTCCACGCCGGCTACGCACGCTACTTCACACCGCCGCCACAGGCGATCGCCGCTCCCACCAACATCGCCGCCACCGCTAACACAACGGCTCAGCCCGAAAACTTCCTGCAGAATCCGGTCCTGCCAGAACGTTCGCATTACTTTGATGCCGGCGTGGTGCAAAAGATCACGCCCAACCTTCAGGTCGGCATCGATGCCTACTACAAGATTGCGCAGGACCTACTGGATGACGGACAGTTCGGCCAGGCCCTCATTCTCAGCGGTTTTAATTACGAAACTGCCTATAACGCCGGTGTCGAGCTGACTGCGACTTATAAGGACGGCAACTTCAGCGCCTATGGCAATCTCGCCTGGGCTCGTCAACTCGCAAAGAACGTGGTGTCGAACCAATATCTGTTCGGCAACGACGAGCTCGCCTACATCGCCAGCAACTACATCTATACTGACCACGCACAGACATGGACCGCCTCGGCCGGCGCCTCCTATCTTTGGCAAGGCACGCGGTTCAGCACTGACATGGTCTATGGCAGCGGGTTGCGCAGCGGATTCGCCAACACCGACCATGTCGCTCCCTATGCCACGGTCAACATCGGGGCCCGACGTGAGTTCACGGTGCCCGATCTGGGCAAATTCACCGCGCGCTTTGACGTCGTGAATGTCTTCGACACCGTTTACGAGCTCAGGGATGGCTCGGGCATCGGCGTGTTTGCGCCGCAATACGGAATGCGCCGCGGCTACTTTGTCGGACTATCGAAGAAATTGTGAGAGCATTCGCAATGAACCGAAAAGACTGCCCTAGTCGCTCTGCAGTTCGTCGCGGTCGCATACGCGCGGCGCCGGATGCGGTTTGGGCCGCGCCACGGCCGGCGGTGAAGCAACGGCCTCGCCGACCGCGACGGCGCCGACGCGGCCAATGGAAAAGTCCATATCCAACTGCATTCGACTGGTGACGGCGGCAGGCTTGAGGACCACCGTCGTGGCCGCCACCGCACAGAAACGGCCACCAGCAACTGCCATGTGAATACCGTACCGGTAATTGGCCGCAAGCCGAGAGGACCAAGACGCGATGAAATTTAATAGCAAACTGATCCATCTTCCGCTGACCTCGGCAGTAGCGCTCGCCGCTGCACTCTTGCTGCCCGCGTCCGCCTTCGCCCAAGTGCCATCTGCGCCAGCGACTGCGCCGCCGGCCATCACTGCCCCCGCTGTTCCGCCCACTCAAAATGTGCCGGCTGCACAAGTACCAATCATGCAGGCGCCGGCCGAGGCCGCGCCGGCGCCAAACGCGCGCCCCGCCTCAGTGGAACCGAACGCGATAGCGGTCCCGACCACCGGCATCGCGCTCACGCTTCCGCGCGACCTGTCGCCGTGGGGCATGTTCCTGGCCGCCGATATTGTGGTCAAAGCGGTGATGGTCGGCCTTGCCTTCGCTTCGGTGCTGACCTGGACTATCTGGTTCGGCAAGGCCTTCGAATTGCTGGCTGCCAGACGCCGGCTCCACCGGACGATTGAAGCGCTCAGTGAGGCGCGCTCGCTCGCCGACGCCATGACCCGCATTAATGATCGCGGCGGCGATGTAACCATGCTGCTGCTGCGCGCTACCGAAACCGAATTGCGGCTCTCGGCCGACGCCATCTCAGCCGACGGCGTAAAGGAGCGCATCGCCTCGCGTCTGGAGCGGATCGAAGCTGCCGCCGGCCGGCGGATGATCCGTGGCACCGGCATTCTCGCTACCGTCGGCGCCACCGCGCCGTTCATCGGCCTGTTCGGCACAGTGTGGGGCATCATGAACAGCTTCATCGGCATCTCCAAGCAGCACACCACCAATCTGGCGGTGGTGGCGCCTGGCATCGCCGAAGCGTTGCTCGCAACGGCCTTGGGCCTGGTGGCGGCCATTCCAGCAGTAGTGATGTACAACATGTTCTCGCGCTGGATCGCCGGCTATCGCGCGCTGCAGGCCGATGCTGCGGCCGAGATCCTGCGTTTGGTGAGCCGCGACCTCGACCGCGGCACCTTTAACCGCCCATCGGGTGAGCGCCGCCGGCCGATAGCCGCAGTCGAGTGAGCTCCCGCAGGGAGTGCGATCCATGAGCGTGCGTCTCGACCACGGCGACGAAACTTTAAGCGAGATCCATGAGATCAATGTCACGCCGTTCATCGACGTGATCTTGGTCCTGCTGATCATCTTCATGATCGCGGCGCCGCTGGCGACCGTGGATATTTCGGTCGATCTGCCGGCCGCCAATGCCGCGCAGCAGCCGCGCCCGGACAAGCCGCTGTTCCTGACGCTCAAATCCGACTTGAGCCTGATGATCGACAACGATGCGGTGAGCCGCGCGACGCTTTCTGCCGCGCTCGACCAGGCCACTGCCGGCGACAAGCAGCAGCGCGTGTTTCTGCGCGCCGACAAGACCGTGCCCTATGGCGACCTCATGGCGCTGATGAACGATCTGCGCAGTGCCGGCTATCTGCATGTGGCGCTGGTCGCTCTGGAAACCGAGAAACCGCCGTGAATGCGGCACGCCAAAACGCGATCGTACGCCGCTGGCCCGAAATGCTGCGCTGGGGCGCCTGCTTTGCGCTGGCGCTGTGCTTCCACGCCGTCGGGGTGGCCGCGCTGCTGGCGCACTGGACTGAGAATTCCGATCTGGTGGCGAATGCGCCGGTGATCACCATTGATCTTGCGCCCCTTGCGGTGGCGCCCGACACCAAACCAAGCGAAGTGCCGCCCGGACCGCAGCAGGCCGCAAGCAGAGCCCGAGCCTGAGCCCGACCCAGTAAAGCCCGTCGAGAAGCTGGAACTGCCGCCGGAGCCGAAAGCCGAGCCGCTGCTGGCGGTGACGCCGCCGCCGAAGCCACCGCAAAAACCGAAAGAGGAGAAGCCCAAGCAGCAGCACGCGAGCCTCGCCAGCGCGCCGAGCACCGCCGAGAATAAGGCCGAGCGTGCGGCGGCGCCGGCGCCCGGCGCCTCCTCGCGCAATCCCTATGCGGTGCCGAACTGGAAGTCGCGACTGGTCGCCACGCTAGAGCGCAACAAGCGCTATCCGTCCGAGGCGCGCGTGCGCGGCGAGCAAGGCGTGGCGCAGCTAGCCTTCAGCATCGACCGCCATGGCGGCGTGCATCACGCTCGCATCGTGCACAGCTCCGGTTCGGAACTGCTTGACAGAGAAACGCTGGCGCTGGTCGAGCGCGCACAACCGTTGCCACCGCCACCGCCGGAACTCGCTGGCGCGGAAATCGCGATCGTCGTGCCCATCCGCTACAACATTCGCTAAGGGCGTCACCTCGCATAATGAACGCCTCTTGGAGGTCGTAATGAAGAAGAGCAGGCTAAAGGAAGTGCCTGAGCGTGACGCTGCCAATCACCAACTGGTGCTTGGCGTGCTGCAATCGGCTAACGCGCCAATGACGGCATATGAAATCCTGCATGCGCTTCGGCAAAATGGGTTCTATTCGCCGCCGACGGTCTATCGTGCTTTAAAGCGATTGATGGGATCCGGTCAGGTGCATCGCTTGGAATCGATCAATGCGTACCTGAGTTGCAGCAACCATACGCACCTTCATGATCCAGTGGTTTTTGCGATATGTCGAGAGTGTGGCCACGTCGATGAATTGGTGGGAGGTGCGTTGACGAGACATCTCAAAGCGAACGCGAAGCAACATGGATTTCGTGTCGAGGCCGCCATGATCGAACTCAAGGGGAAGTGCGCATCCTGCGCCAAGGGCATTACTGCGGAAAAAAGGCTGGGATAGTAGATCGTTTACGCCTCGCGATATTCGCCAACGGCCGCTCCCTGAGCATGTGTGTTGCAAAGGTTCCGCAGAAATCGGTCAAATTGCGATCTATCGAGATGTCCGTGATCGTCCGCTTTCGCCTCATTAACTGCCGTGACGCCGTGGTCTGCGGATGGCCGCAAAGTGCCAGAAGGAAGCGTAAAACGCGTCGGTACGTGACTTACTGCGATCATTACACGCCCATCATCCGCTCGCTCACCATATAGCCGGCAAGCAGCGCGACGCCGAAAACGATGATCAGCATGGCGGCCGCAGTCTCCACGCCGCGCAGGAGCAGCATGCCGGCGCCCGGCTTGCGCTTCGCCAGCCGGCCGGCAAAGCCGCGCGCGGCGACTGCGAGCGTGGCGACGCCTGCGACCGTGATCGCGGTGCCTAGCCCCATCACGAAGGTGGAAGCGACGCCGATCCAGAACAGCCCTTGCGCCAGCGCGAACACCAGCACGATGATGGCGCCAGAGCAGGGCCGCAAACCCACCGCGACAATTGCCGCCAGCCCGCGCCGCAGCCAGTGCGGGCCTTTGAGCTCGCTTGGCTCCGGCGCATGAGCGTGGCCCCAGGCGTGAGCTTCGTCACCGTGATCATGCTCATGCGCGTGATCGTGCGCGTGACCGTGCGAATGCCCATGCGCATGCGCGTGGCCATGCGCGTGATCATAATGGTCATGACTTGGCGGCCACAGCAGGCGCAGGAATGCGCGGCCTTTCACCCATAACAGCCGCAGGCCGATCAGAACGATCAGGGCGTAGCTCACCATCTCAATCACGCGCACGGTGTTTCCCATCATGTGGGCCGTGGCCCCGAGCAGCACCGCGGCGATGCCGACGATGGCAATGGCGGTGAATGCCTGCAGGATGGCGGAAGCGAACGACAGCGCGATGCCGCGCCGCCAGGTCTCGTTATTGGCCACCAGATAGGACGAGATCACCGCCTTGCCGTGGCCGGGGCCGGCGGCGTGGAAAATGCCATACGCAAACGAAATACCCATCAATGTCCAGGCGGCGCTGCCGTCGGCCTTGGCGGCGCGGATGGTGCCCGACAGCATGCGGTAGAACTCGGCCTGTTTGGCAAGAATCCAGCCAGCGAAGGCGCCGACCTCGGGCGGCGCCGAGCCGCGCGTCATGCCGAACGGCTGCGCCAGCGCGGCGTCGAGCGCGCCGAGCACGAGAAGCATGCAGGTGATGAACAGCGCGCATTGCGCCAAGGTCGAGCGCCGGCCGGACGTCATGTCAACAAATCTCTGTGCACGCACGCCGCCCCGCGAACGTCTTATTTAAGTCACGGACAGTGGACCAGGATCCGATTCGCGAACTGCGCGCCCCAGGCCATTGTCGTGTTTAGCTGATCGGCCGGAATGTTGCTCAGCGCCTTGCCTTCGGCGAAGGTCATTTCACGCGGCATTACCACGTCGGCCTTGCAATGCGGCGCGCCGACCAGATGCACCGGCTGGTCCTTGGCCCATTCGAAATCGACGAAGATTGTTGGGTCGTAGACTTCCACCTTCAGCTCCTTCGCCTTCACCGGCGTCTTGAACGGCAGCGTGAAGTTGAGCGTGAGGACAGAGTCATTGTAGTCAAGCCAGTAGTCCGGCGCCGGATCGGTCATCGGCGCTTTCTTGCCGTCAGCGGTGGCATAGGTAAAGTAATCGTATTCCTTCAGCGACTCGACATTGACCTTGGCGAGCGGGGCCAACTCCTCGCGGGTGAACTTGCCCTTCTCCTTGCTCTCCAGCCCCTGCGTGGCGAAGGCGGAGAACATGTCGTCGAACGCCCAATGGTGGCGCACGCCGGTGATGGTGCCGTCCGGCGCATAGACCAGTTCGGAGTGCATGGTCACCCAGACGTGCGGATGCGCGAGCGCAGGTGTTGCGAATGCGAGGCTCGCCAGCATGAAAATGAGGGCGCGAATCAAAGAGGTCATGTGACTGTCACCAGCATCGGAAAGAAGTGTGCCACAATGGTGGCGTATATTGGGCTGGGCCACCGGCCTAACTGGAAATGCACATGATATGAAGCAAACCTCTGGGGGATGCCCCTAGGATTATCTATTTCATTCAAGAGTATTCCGGCATTTGGTGAAAATGTTTCGCGCAAATTGCTTGACTGCCAAATGAGCGGTGGAATGATGGGCTGGTCTACATAACGGGGTTATAGCGGCCGAATACATGAATACGTATCGGCACGGCTGGCGAAGAGCGAGCGTTTTCATCGCCGCGCTCGCGCTTATGCTGAATGTCGTGCTTGGGGCTTTTTGTGCCTGTCACGCGGAAGATTCGGATAGTCTGCCCGCATCGATTTGCTCTCACAGCGACGATCACTACGCGGACGACAAATGCCATGTCCCGGCTGGCCAGCCGGATGACGATGATTTGTGCTGCAAGTGCTGCGGCGCGATTGCGCTGAACTTTAGTGGCGCGCCGCCTTCACTTCCGCTCCCAGTCTTTATCGAGTGGAGCAAAGGCCCGGTCTTCGTGGTGTCGGACCGCGTATTGCCTAAATTTCCGCGCCACATCATCGAATCACCGCGAGGACCTCCACTCGTGTGATGCCACGGCTTCAGCCGCTTCGGTCATCACACCCTCAAGAGTGGAGTCATCCCATGTGTCGCCTATGGCTGCGCGCCTCAGCACTGGCCTTGTTCGTCACCTTTGTGCCGATTGCCAACGCATTCGCTCACTGTATCGTCGGCAACCGCTTCTTCCCCGCAACCCTCATTGTCGACGATCCCTGCGTCGCCGACGAGCTGTCGCTCCCGACGATAGCGGTCTTCAAAAACGGTGATAATCCGTCGGCACAGGAACTCGACATCTCAGGAGAATTCTCCAAACGAATTACCGAGGACTTCGGCATTTCGGTTGGATCTACATGGACGCAGTTGAGGCCTCCGGGCGGACCAAACGTCAGCGGCTTTCAGAATCTAGAAACCACGTTCCAATACCAGCTCTTGAAGGACGCACCGCATGAATTGGCTCTGCTGGCGGGGCTGTGCCGTGGAATGGGGTGGCAGCGGATCTGCCGGCGTTGGCGCCGATCGCTTCACGACCTACACGCCGACATTCTATTTCGGCAAGGGATTCGGTGATCTGCCCGACACCGCGCGTTGGCTGCGACCATTCGCGATAACCGGCCAAGTGGGCTATGCGATACCGGGCAGCTCTTCGACGGTCGGGACCGACCCCGACACCGGCAGTGTCATAACCACTGCCAATCCCCAAGTCCTGCAATGGGGCGCGACGCTGCAATACAGCTTGCCCTACCTGAAATCCGCCGTGGTTGATCTCGGCTTGCCCGACTTCATCAACCATTTGATTCCAATCGTGGAAACGCAGCTGTCGACGCCGGTTGCTAATTTTGCCGATAGCGGCACCAAAACGACCGGCACGATCAACGCGGGCGTCATCTACGTCGGGAGCACCTATCAGGTCGGCGTCGAAGCGATCATCCCAGTCAACCGTGACAGTGGCACCAATGTCGGCGTCATAGGACAGCTGCATCTTTATCTCGACGACATGTTCCCGAACTCAATTGGCCGCCCGCTCATCAACACCGCCGTCGCCGCCGGCAAGCCCGGAGGGCTGTGATCATGCGCCGGATCCTCATCGCGATGCTGGCGCTGCTCGCGGCTACGGCGGCGAGCGCGCATGCCTTCCTCGATCATGCGAGCCCACCGGTCGGCAGCACCATGCGCACGGCGCCGCGGCAGTTGTCGCTGTGGTTTACCCAGGACCTTGAGCCGGCATTCAGTAGCGTCGTGGTTCGCAATGCGGCCGGGGCACGCGTCGATGCGGGCAACGCCCGCGTCGACCGCAGCGACCATAAGCTCATGCGCGTGTCACTGCGGGCTTTGCCGTCAGGCACCTACAAGGCGAGCTGGCACGTGTTGTCGGTCGACACGCATACAACGGAGGGCGACTTTAGCTTCACCGTGGGCGGGCAATGAGCGCCTAAGCGTGCCCGATTGGAGAGTATCTTGATCGATCCTTTGGCCGCCGCACGTGCCGTGCATTTTGCGGCGATGATGTTGCTGGAAGGCGCTATCGTCTTTCGCTTCCTTATCGCCGACCCAGTCCTGCGCGCGGCGGATGGCGAGCAGCAGCGCACGCTGGGTCGATTGCTCGCTTGGACCGTGTGGCTCGGCCTGCTGGTCGGCTTCGTCTCCGGGGCAGCGTGGCTCGTTTTGCTCGCCGGAAGGATCAGCGGCCTAGCGCCAGCGGAAACACTATCCCAGGGCGTGGCTTGGACCGTATTGACGCGGACACGGTTCGGTGAAACTTGGCAAGTACGTTCCATTCTTGCCGTTCTTCTCGCCGCTTCCATGTTCGCGCTCAATCGCGGCGCGCGAGTAGCGTACGTTGGCGCGGAGCGGTTCCGATCGTGTTGGTGGCCTGCCTCGTCGGCGCGCTGGCATGGGCCGGGCACGGCGCCGCCACGCCCGATGCGATCGGCGACGTACAACTCACTGGCGACGTGTTGCATCTCGTCGCCGCCGGCATCTGGATCGGGGGACTGTTGCCCTTGACGGCGGTACTGGTGATCGCTCGCCGCGCCGGCGACGTGCGCTCGATTGCGATCGCAGCGGAAGCTACGCGACATTTTTCCACCCTCGGCGTAGTTACCGTCCTGACGCTGCTCGTCAGCGGCATCGTCAACACCTACGTGCTCGCCGGTAGCGTGCCGGCGCTGGTAGGCACGCCGTACGGCCGCCTGCTGTTGATCAAGATCGGCCTTTTTATCGCTATGGTTTTGATCGCCGTGTTTAACCGCCAAAGCCTCACGCCGCGCTTGGCGTCCGCTGCTGCCGGCGAGCCGTCGATGGCGCACGGCACGCTCTCCCACCTCGTGAGCAATAGCCTCACGGAGCTTGCTCTCGGCCTTGCAATTCTAGCCATCGTCGGTGCGCTCGGAATTCTGAAGCCCGGCCTACACGATCAGCCGATCTGGCCATTCCCGGTGCGCTTCAGCACCGACGCTTTCGACGACCCTCAACTTCGCAATTCGATGTTCGCCGCCTTCGCAGCGATAGCCATCTCGGGGCTACTGGTGATCGGCGCGGATTTTGTGGCGTCGCCTGCGCTGGCCGGCGATCATCTGCGCCGCGCTGCTGGCTGGATATTTCGCGCCCACACTACGCGATCTCACAGAGCCCGCTTACCCAACGAGTTTTTACGGCTCGCCGACCGGGTACTCGACCCAGTCGATCGCCCGCGGACAGGACCTATTCCTGGAGAATTGCGCCGCCTGTCATGGTCCGCAGGGCCGCGGCGACGGCCCCGCTGCTCAGTCCCTCACTACAAAGCCGCCTGATCTCACAGCTGAACACATCTACGGCCATCCTGACGGCGATATGTTCTGGTGGATTACGCATGGAAAGAGCGGGGTGATGCCGGCCTTCGGCGAGGTACTCGACGAAAACTCCCGCTGGAACCTTATCGATTTTATTCATGCGAACGCCGACGCTGTCGCGGCTGCGCGCTGCGGCAGGCAACGTGACCAATGCCGGATATCCGATGCCTGCCTTCTCGATCGAGTGCCCCGACGGATCGGTCGTATCGATCGGTGAACTCAAGGGCCGGGTGCTTCATCTCGTATTTGCAGGACCGCAAGCAACTGACCGCTTGCAAGCCTTGGCCGGGCTCGAAGCCAACGACGTGATGCGGGTTCTTGTAGCGCCATCGGGTCCATCCAGCACTGCCTCGACTTGCATCGCCAGCGACCCCCACGTGCTTCATGTTTTTGCACTGTATCGTGGCGCCTCCGCCATGCACCTCGTCTCCCCACCGAATGGCTCATCGACGCCGCGGGATCGCTACGTGCCATCTGGTATGTGGGAAACGGCGAACCGTGGAGCGATACGGCAACGCTGAAACACCGTCTCGACGACATCAGGCGCATTCCCGCCGTAATGCGTGCCATCGGACGGGCACGCGCATCATCACTGAAATGGCCGCTATAACGAACTACGGAGTGCAAAGACGCTGTCGGTCCCGCTAGCGAAGCTACTGAGTGAAAGCCTGAGACATTTGTTCCGCTCGGTTCGTGCGGCCCAGGCGTCACGGGTAACAGGTCCCACGCCCTCGCGCGTCGTTCCGGGCCATCCGGCGACAATCCGATTGCCGAACGGGTTTGGTGCAGACTGGGAACTTATGATTTGGATCAATTTCCGATTTGTTCTTATTGGAACTTTGCCCTCCGCCGGCTTAAGCTAATTCCATTACCGGCAACCCCGGCAACTGAGAGACGTGCGACCAGAAGCGAGGGGGGTGCGTTATGCCAATCATTGCTCTGCTTCAGCAAGAAGCCTTCGACCCTGAGGCAACTCGTATTCTGACGACAGCGTTTGATAAGGCTTGGGACAAGTTCAAGTCGTCTGACAGCCCACTTGCACAGGATGCTTGTGCGCCTTCGACACGAGCGCTGCTCGCCAAGCATATTATTGAGAGAGCCAAGACGGGCGAGAGAAACATTGATCGCTTAGTAAAAAATGGGGTGGCCTATTTGGAGGGGGTAAAATAGTCCAAGCGCCGACTAAAACTGAAAAAGAATGCCGCATGACTGCGCACCCGCTGACCGACCATCGCTTAGTCAACTGCAATTGGAAGAAACGAAGAGCGACATTTGTAAGCCCGCCCGTAAAGCTGAAAATTCGTCAGCCTTTAACAGATCAACAGGTAGGCGCGGAGCAAGGGGCCGGGGCACCCTGATCGCAGCGATCCTTTTAAATCGCTCAGCGGGGCGTTTTGTCGGGACACACGCGAACACACACTTTTGATGGTACTTCCTCGGAACAACCTCCGGCTCGGCTGCTTGACACTAAGCGGAGGCTTGTATGCCCGCTGATCCGAAAACCAATGAATGGAACTTACTGAAAGATCAGTTTGATGCGCTGGTGCATGACGGAAGCGCGCGCGAGGACAGCATCGAAAAGTTTCTTGATGATCAAATTCGTCGCCGCTTTGGCGAGTTCATAACCCGGGCTGCGGAGCGTAAGACCAGAACGGACAATGACATCTAGCCGACGGAGGCTGGTGAAAACTCCGATGTTTAATTTGTATGTAGAAATTTCGCCTCGTTTTCTTCGATCTTACAACTGAGACGGTTATTCTGCATGGCTCATGCGGCCCAC
>CAVPXX010000024.1:0-132500 GCA_963709855.1 uncultured Alphaproteobacteria bacterium
ATGAGCACCTCGGACGGGCCGGCGATCATGTCGATACCGACCTGGCCGAACACGAGCCTCTTGGCCGCCGCCACATAGGCGTTCCCGGGCCCAACGATCTTGGCGACCGGGATAATGGTCTCCGTGCCGTAGGCGAGCGCGGCCACGGCTTGCGCGCCGCCGATGCGATAGATTTCGTCGACGCCGGCGAGCTTGGCCGCGGCCAGGCCAGCGGCGAGAGCTTGCCGTCCGGGGCCGGCACCACCATAACAAGCCATCACAGCCGGCGACCCTGGCCGGCACCGCGTTCATCAGCACCGACGACGGATAGGCTGCGGTGCCGCCGGGGACATAGAGGCCGACGGCTTCGATTGCGGTCCAGCGCGAGCCCATCTCGACGCCGAGCGCGTCGGTGAAGTTTCATCGCTCGGCATTTGGCGCATGACAGTCCTCGATGCGCTCACGCGCGAGCTTGAGCGCGGCCAGCGCTTGCGGTCACAAGATTTCTCCGCCGCGTCGACCTCGTCGGCGCCAACGCGCATGCTGACCTTGGCCAGATCGAGGCGATCGATTCCAGAGTCAATTGCAAAAGCGCGCGGTCGCCATAGGCCTTCACCTCCGCGATGATGCGGCGCACGCTTTGTTCCACGTCCTGCGCGGCCTCGCGTTTGACGGCGAGGAAGGTGCGGAACCGCTCGGAAAAGTCGTTCTTGCTATCCAGTCGAAGCGGCATGGCCTGATCTTACCCGGATGATAGGTCAATGGGTGATGTGCAGGGTCGCGTCAACCCTTTCGGGCGGCCTGCGGCGCCAGAAAGCAAAAAGGCCCCGCCTGGGGGCGGACCTTGATGGCGGAAATTGTGTCCGCTTACTTCTCTTTGTTTTTGGCCTTTATTTTCTTTTTGTGGTGCTTGACCACTTTTTGCGCGGCGACGTAGTCGCACGGCGCAAGGCAGACGCCGCCCATTCCCAAACATTCGCCGACGCCGGGCACGCATGCCGGCGCTTGAACGAGCTTAACGCATCCGCAGCCAACCCAAGCCGCTTTGGCCGGCACACCGGCGAACAGCACGGCGCCTCACAGCAGCGCCGCGAAGATAACGATTTTACGCATAGGATAGCCCCCAATTTGCTAAATGCCGCCACGACGCCATCGGAACGGCAAAATATCAAGCGAAACACCGTCCCTTAAGCGTCGCGCGCGGGGTTCTGAAGCGGAATTATGGGTCTGGGGACGACGCCGGTCGCCGCTAGCGGCGGCCTGGCACGGACGGGCCATCCTCGGAAACCGCGTGCATCGGGCATGCCGCCGTGGTCCAGGACGGGCCGAGATCGGCCAATTCGGCTTCCAGGCACTCGACCTCCAGCCGCAGGGCCCCCCACCCGAAAAGGTGATCGTCACCACCCCGGACGGCGCATTGGTCTCGGAAAACTCGACCGCCAGCAGGTTGAGCACGGCATCCTTGCCGGCCGGGTTCAAGTCCCGGCATTTGCACGACAGCACCCGCTCGAAGCGCAGCGCGGTCCGCCGCCGACGGTATTCCGGCTTGACGGCTTGAGCGCCTTCCCAGTCGAAACGGTTGACCGCCAGCACCACGCGTTTTTCCTGCGGCCGCCACAGCACGTCGGACACCTTGGCCACCGCGTCCTGCAGGTGGGTCGAGACGACCTCCAGGTCCTCCTCATCGAGGACGACAAATTTGAGGTGGTCCATGGCGGCGAAGCTCCCGGTCCTTGCGTAATTAGGCAAGGCGGACCAGCCGCGCAAGATGGCTTGTTTTATTGGCGCATGATCTTGTCCGAAAACCGGTGGCCACTTTTCGGGATCATGCGCTAAAACGCCGGCTCCAGGCCGGCCGCGCTCCAGCGCGCGCGGGAGGCCGGATTGGTAAGCGCGCGCAGCAAGGCCGTCGCGGTAGCCTGGGACGCACTGCCGGCCGGGATGGCCGCCGTATAGGTATTGGCGTTGTGCAACTCGCCGGGTAGCGGGCCGATAGCTTTGACGCCTTTCACCGGCAACACTTCGCTGACGAAGGTGGTGCCGATCTCCGCCCGGCCCTCGGCGATCGACAGCGCCACCTCGGCGCCGCGCTTGCCGAACACGACCTTCTTGTTGACCTCGTCGGCGATGCCAAGCCGCTGCAACAAAGCGGCGAACATGATGCCGCCGGACCCGCCCGCCTTCGGATCGGTATAGGCCACCGTCTTAGCCTTAAGCAGCGCCTGCTTGAACGCCTTCGGCGTGGAAATGTCCGGCACAAGTGAGCCCTCGCGCACCGCCACGCCGGTGACCGTGCGGCCGAGATCGGTGACGCTACCTGGCACGAACATGCCGGGCTTGTCGAGCGAGGTGATCGCCGATTGCGACAGGACGACGAGGTCGGCATTTTCGCCGCCAGCAATCCGTTCGCGCAGCGAGCCAGCAGTGTTGAAAATGAGATCGAGCGTATTGCCGCTGTCGCGCTCGAATTCCTTGCCGAGCGCCTCCACCATCGACTGCACGGCTCCGGCGCTCATCACTTTGATTGCAGGCACGGCGAACGCTCCGGATTAGGCGCTCATGCGCTCGATTGCCGCACCGCAGCGGGCGAGCTTATCTTCGACGCGCTCGAAGCCGCGATCGAGGTGGTAGACACGGTTGACCACGGTCTCGCCCTCGGCGGCGAGCCCGGCGATCACCAGCGACACCGATGCGCGCAGGTCGGTCGCCATAACCGGCGCGCCATTGAGACACTCGACGCCCTCGATCGTGGCGGTTTCGCCGTCGAGATGGATATGCGCGCCGAGCCGCACCAGTTCCTGCACATGCATGAAGCGGTTCTCGAAAATGGTCTCAGTGATGTGTGAGGTGCCGCCGGCGCGCGTCATCAGCGCCATCAGTTGCGCCTGTAGGTCGGTGGGAAAGCCCGGAAACGGCGCGGTCGTCACCGTGACGGGTGCCAGGCCCGCGCCATTGCGGGCGACGCGGATGCCCTCATTGGTCGGCGTGATGGTGGCGCCAGTTTGCGCCAGCACGTCGAGGGCGGCCTGCAACAATTCGGGGCGCGCATTTTGCAGCAGCACGTCGCCGCCGGTCATCGCCACCGCCATCGCATAAGTGCCGGTCTCGATGCGGTCGGGCAGCACCGCGTGGCGCGCGCCATGAAGCTTGGCCACGCCGTCCACCACGATGCGCGCGGTGCCGGCGCCTGAAATCCTGGCCCCCATCTTGTTGAGACAATCGGCGACATCGCCGATCTCGGGCTCGCGCGCGGCGTTCTCGATTACGGTGGTTCCGTGCGCGAGCGCGGCCGCCATCATTGCGGTATGGGTGCCGCCGACGGTCACCTTCGGGAATACGATATCGCCGCCGTGCAGACCTTTCGGCGCGCGCGCGATCACGTAACCGCCCTCGATCTCGATCTCGGCGCCGAGCTTCTCCAACGCCATGATCAGCAGATCGACCGGCCGCGTGCCGATAGCGCAGCCACCGGGCATCGACACCTTGGCCTCGCCCATGCGCGCCAAGAGCGGCGCCACCACCCAGAAACTCGCCCGCATCTTAGAGACCAGCTCGTAAGGCGCGGTGGTATCGACGATATTTTTGGCCGAGATGTGCAGGGTGCGGCCGCCGTTGGGATCGTCGCCCGGCCGTTTTCCGGCGATCATGACGTCGACGCCGTGATTGCCGAGGATGCGCTGCAGCAGTTCGACGTCAGCAAGCCGCGGCGCGTTGTCGAGGATCAGGGTGTCCTCGGTGAGCAGGCTCGCGATCATGAGCGGCAGCGTGGCGTTCTTGGCGCCTGATATCGGGATCGTGCCGTTGAGGCGCTGACCACCGACAATACGAATTCGATCCATGACGCCCCGCTCGCGGCCCCTTTGGCCGAACAATAGCTAAGGACTGCTTCGACCTTCCCGCAAGGCCAAGGCGCCCGAGGGTTACTAGCCTTTTGGCCTGCGCGGCGCAATTTCCGGGGTAATTCCAGTGGAATTCGTGCTCCGGGTCCTTGGCAGCGGCCTGTGAGCGCGCTTTCACCTGCGCCTTGCGGCGCTTGAGATTGTCGCGCAGCGCCGCCCGCAGGCGCTCGACGCGCCGGAGATCGCCGGATTTGCTGCTTCCGGTCGTCATGGCCGCAAAAGGATAAAAGGCCGGCCCGCAGTCGGCAAGCGGAACGCTCGACATGACCGGTATGATCGGATATTCGCTCGCTCGGCGCTGCCGTAGCTCAGTGGTAGAGCACCCCCTTGGTAAGGGGGAGGTCGAGTGTTCAATCCACTCCGGCAGCACCATCCGATTCGCGAGCCGTCCCGTTCAGCGCGCCGGCATAGCCGATCACGCGCCGGTGGCGATACCAGCCCCAATATCTGCGTGTCCTCGGCATGAATCCACATTCGGGCTGTTGATGTGCAGCCCAACAATCCGCGATTTTCCACAACTTATCGGGACCGGCTTTGGAATCGCGTTCAAAGACGTGAAACGCGATCGCGACATATTGCGCGGACGCGGAAGCCTTCAGCGCGGCTTCAGGAACGCGAAATCGCAGCCCTGATCGGCGCCGAGAATTTCCTGGGCATAGAGCCGGGCATAGCCGCGCGCGGGTTGTTCCGCCGCAGGCTTGACGACCGCTGCACGACGCTTGAGTTCCGCCTCGTCGACAGCGAGATCGATGCGACGGTCTTTCACAGAAAGCCGGATGCGGTCGCCGTTGCGCACCAGACCGAGCGGGCCACCGGAGGCGCTGTCCGGCGTCACGTGCAGCACGATGGTGCCAAATGCCGTGCCGCTCATGCGCGCATCGGATACCCGCACCATGTCCTTGACGCCCTTGGTGGCGAGTTTCTTCGGGATCGGCAGATAGCCGGCCTCCGGCATCGCCGAGGCCGAATTCGGGCCGGCATTCTGCAGCACCAAAATATCTTTCGGCTCGACGTCGAGGTTGGGATCGTCGATGCGCGCGGCGAGATCCTCAAGCGAGGAAAACACCACTGCCCTGCCCTCGAGTTCGAACAGATTGAAGTCGGCCGCTGAGCGCTTGAGGATCGCGCCTTGCGGGGCGAGATTGCCGAACAGTGCGACCAGCCCGCCTTGCGGCTCCAGCGGCTTCGCGCGTCCTGCGATGATGGTGCGGTCGATCCAGGCGTCACCGTCGTGCTTGAGCCGTTCACCCAGCGTTTCGCCCGTCACCGTCATGGCATCGAGGTGGAGCAAATCCTTCAATTCGCGCATCAGCGCGCCCATGCCGCCGGCCGCGAAGAGATCCTCCATATAACCATTGCCAACCGGCTTCAGGTTCACCAGCACCGGCGTGGTGTCGGATAGTTCATTCAGCCGTTGCAGCGACACCAGCACGCCGGCACGTCCGGCGATCGCCGTCATATGGATGATGGCATTGGTAGAGCCGCCGATGGCGAGCAGCACGCGCAGCGCGTTCTCCACCGACTTTTGATTGACGATCTTGTCGGGCGTGAGCTGCGAGCCGATCAGCTTGACCGCCGCAGCGCCGGTCGCTTCCGCCGCGCGCAGACGGTCAGCATGCACGGCGGGGATAGCGGCGGTGCCCGGCAGGATCATGCCGAGCGCTTCGACCAGGCAGGCCATGGTTGAGGCGGTTCCCATCACCGCGCAGGTACCGGCGGTGGTGGCGAGCCGGCCTTCGACGTCAGAAATCTCTATGTCGTCGACTTTCCCCGCGCGGTATTGCGCCCAGAACCGGCGGCAATCGGTGCAGGCGCCGAGCCGCTCGCCACGGTAGCGCCCGGTCATCATCGGCCCAGCCACCAGCATGATCGCTGGCCGGCCGGCCGACACCGCGCCCATGAGCTGGGCCGGCACAGTCTTATCGCAGCCGCCCATCAGCACCACCGAGTCCATAGGCTGTGCGCGCACCATTTCCTCTGTGTCCATCGACATCAGGTTGCGGAATTTCAGGCTGGTCGGATTGAGAAACACTTCGCCGAGCGAGATGGTCGGGAATTCGATCGGCAAGGCGCCTGCCGCCAACACGCCGCGCTTCACCGCCTCCAACATTTCGGGGAAATGCCGGTGGCAATTGTTGAAGCCGGACGGCGTATAGGCGATGCCGACCACCGGCTTTTCCAAAATGGCGCCGGAATAGCCCATCGAGCGTGCGAACGAGCGCCGCAGATACAGTGAGAAATCGCGGTCGCCGTAATTGGTCAAACCGTTCGCGATCCCGGTGGGTTTTGTGCTCATGCGGATATCTATTGCAGCCGCGTGAGGCCGGATGCAAGCCACAGCGACAATGGGTGATTTGCGAGGCGTTCCGATAGGTCTGGATAGTGCCGCTGCAGCCACCCGATTCCGACCTGATGCACGAAGACTATGATCACCACCATGGTGAGAAACCAGGTCAGGAAATAATAGCGGGCGACGTCACCCCTATAAAAGAGTGCCACCGCGTGCTGCGCCAGCTTCGGTCACCGAACGCGATAATGGCAACTTGTGAAAAATTCCGTCGGCGGAAAACGCGAACGCGGAATCGGGAAAGCCACCGTCCTGCCAGCAGCCGACGCTGCCGGGCCGGCAGCGAATAGCGGGTAGATACTGCGCGTCGAATTCGCTCGCCAGGCGGCGATAGACTTCCGCCGGCAGCTCACGTTCGAGCGCCGGGCTCGGCAGGAACGCATTGTAGCCTTCCTCGATGCGCGGCGGCGCCAACAGAAATTGCCCGGCGACGGCGATAGCGACGATCGCGACCGCCACGGCCCAGGCGCTGGCGCGCGCGCTCACCTCGCCGCCGAAAATGACGACGGCCGCCACCAGCAACAGCGCGTATGTACCGAGATCGTTGACCGGCAGGCCGACCGCGGCGAGCGTGAGGAGAAGCGTCGCAAGCTTGCGCCATCCGGCGAAGGCGGCCGATGCGATTTCGCTTGCTGCTGCCATAGTGCCGCTAACGCTCTAGCTGAAAACGTCCTTGCGTAGCATGTCAATTCGGCTCAAATCCATGCCGCGCGCGCCAAAACCGATATTGCTTGCAGGGTTTTAGACCGTGATCCGTCTTGGCATTGTCGGCACCAATTACGGACGCACCGTCCAGCTTCCCGCATTCCGCGCCGACCCGCGCTGCCAGGTGGTCGCGCTCGCCGGCCGCGACGCGGCACGCACCGCCGAGCTTGCCCATGACGCCGGCATCGCCAGAGGTTATGGCGGTTGGCGCGCGCTGGTCGAGGATCCCGACGTGCAAGCGGTCGCCATCGCCACGCTACCGAGCTTGCAGGCGAAGATCGCAACCGCTGCGCTCGCGCGCGGCAAGCCGGTGTTCATCGAAAAACCAATGGCCGGCGATCTAGGGGGCGCGCACGCCATGCTGCGGCAGGCGACACTGCAAGGCCTGCCGACCATAATCGATTTCAATTTCCATCAGATCATGAGCTGGCAACGCGCCAAGACGATGCTCGACGCAGGCGCCATCGGCGCGCTGCGACATGTCACGGTGCATTGGCATATCGAAAGCCGCGCCCTGCAATTGCGCATGCGCAATTGGAAAACCTTGGGCGACGACGGCGGCGGTGTGCTGGGCAATTTCATCAGTCATTGTTTCCATTATCTCGAATGGTTCTGCGGACCGATCGGCGGTCTTTCCGCGCGCATCGGCGGGCTGCCGAGCGAAAGCGACCTGGAGACGACGGTGGCGATGGCATTGCAATTCGCGTCCGGGCCGCTGGTAAGTCTTTCCATGAGCTGTGCGTCCTATCTTGGCGCCGGTCACCGCATCGAATTCTTCGGCGAGGACGGCGCGCTTGTGCTGCATAACCCGGGCGCCGACTACATGCGCGGATTCGAATTGTTTCACGCCAAGCGGCCGGCGGCGCCGCTCGAACAAATCGCCGTCACCGATCCGGACGATGCGCAATATCCCGACGGCCGCATCGCGCCGGTGTCGCGGCTGGCCAAGAAATTTTTCGACGCCATCGAAAGCGGCGGCACGCCGGCGCCCGGATTTGCCGAAGGCTATCGCGTGCAACGGCTGATGGATGCCGCGCGGCGGTCGCACCTGCAAGGCGTCTGGATCGACTTTGCGGCCGAAGATGCAAGCCAGGAGCGCACTCCGTGAGCGGCGCCGGTGCCCTTGCCACCGGCGGCAACGGCTTCATCGGTTCCGGCCTGGCGGATGGCCTTACACCAAGGACTAAATTCCGCTGCTGCACCAGCTCGCTACCGCTTTGACTTCGATCAATGCGAGTTAATGAAATGTGACGATTCTGGCCCTCGACAAACCCCCTGGAAGGCTTTTAAAAACGGGACGGTTGGGGGCGGGAAAGAAAAGTCACATGGATTACAGCGTATTTTTTGCGTCCGCCCTGGATAAATTGCGGGACGAGCGCCGTTACCGGGTATTTGCCGACCTCGAACGAATCGCAGGCCGCTTTCCGCACGCCCTCTGGCACTCGCCGGCCGGCCCGCGCGAGGTGGTGATCTGGTGCTCCAACGACTATCTCGGCATGGCCCAGCATCCCAAGGTGATCGGCGCAATGGTCGACGTCGCCGCCCGCATGGGCACCGGCGCCGGGGGCACCCGCAATATCGCCGGCACCAACCATCCGCTGGTTGAGCTGGAGCGCGAGCTCGCCGACCTGCATGGCAAGCCGGCCGCCCTGATTTTCACTTCCGGCTATGTGTCGAATCAGACCGGCATCCCGACCATCGCCAAGCTTTTGCCCAATTGTCTGTTGCTGTCGGATGCCCTCAACCACAATTCCATGATCGAAGGCGTGCGCCAGTCCGGCTGCGAGAAGCAGGTCTGGCGGCATAATGATGTCGGGCATCTCGAAGAACTGCTCAAGGCCGCCGATCCCAAGCGGCCGAAGCTGATCATGTTCGAGAGCCTGTATTCCATGGACGGCGACGTGGCACCGGTGCATGCGATCTGCGATATCGCCCAGCGCAACGGCGCCATGACCTATGTCGACGAAGTGCACGCGGTCGGCATGTATGGCCCGCACGGCGGCGGCATCTGCGAACGTGACAATGCGATGCAGCGCGTCGACGTGATCGAGGGCACGCTGGCCAAGGCGTTCGGCTGCCTCGGCGGCTATATCACGGGCAGCGCAGAGCTCATCGACGCGGTGCGCTCCTATGCGCCCGGCTTCATTTTCACGACCGCGCTGCCGCCGGCGATCTGCGCCGCCGCGACCGCCGCCATCCGTCACCTGAAGACCTCGCAATGGGAACGCGAACGGCACCAGGACCGCGCCGCGCGCGTGAAGGCAGTGCTCAATGCCGCCGGCCTGCCGGTGATGCCGAGCACCACCCATATCGTGCCGGTGCTGATCGGCGACGCCGAGAAGTGCAAGGCGGCAAGCGACCTGCTGCTGAGCGAGCACGGCATCTACATCCAGCCGATCAACTATCCGACCGTGCCGCGTGGCGAAGAACGGTTGCGCATCACACCGTCGCCCTATCACGACGACGCGCTGATCGACCGCCTGGCGGAAGCGCTGGTGGACGTGTGGGACAAACTCAACCTGCCGACCCGCACGCAGGCCATCGCGGCGGAATAGTCCGCTTACTGGTCAATCGTCGAACGGCGGCCGCTTCCGCGGCGGCATCGGTGCGTCAGCCGCGTTGCGCGGCGGCCCGGCGCGGCGCGCGAGCAGCGGCATGGCCAGCGATACGAAGAAAATGCGCACGAGGTGATGCGCGCCGACATAGACGGGGTCGAGATTGAGGGCGAGCGCGAGCAGCATCATGGCGTCCACCGCGCCGGGCGCGTAGGCGATCATCACCTCGCCGATCGGCAACCCCAAGACGCCGACCAATCCGACCGCGAAGACCGCCGTGACCGCCACGGCCACCGCGAACGAGCCGAGGGCGGCGCCGACGAAGTCCGCCAATAGGCGCAACGGCGTGCCGGCAAAGCGGGATCCAGTGACTGCGCCAAACGCGATCATCACCGTATTGGTCACCCACCACGGCATCACCACATGAATGTAGCCGCTGCCGTGCAGCGCCGCCGAGGTGAGCATGGCACCGAACAGCAGGCCGCCGGGGAACTTGATGCGATAGGCGATGAGCGAGACGGCGGTCGAGGCGGCGACCAAAATCGCAAGCTCGTCGAGCTGCGCCGGATTGAACGACCCGCCAACGCTGCGGCTACCATGGCCGACGAGGCCGAGCAGCGACAGTCCGGCCGGCAAGCCGGCCGCGATGATCGCCACGCGTACGGTCTGCACGATGGCGATCGCGCGAATGTCCGCGTCGAGTTCGGCGGCGAGTCCCATAACCTGCGACAAGCCACCGGGCGCCGCGGCAAGGTATGCAGTAATCTTGTCCCAGCCGTGCACCGCTCGCAGATAGGCGGCGCCGCTGACGCTGATGCAGGTCATGGCCATTAGCAGCGCGGCAATGCTCAACGGATAGGTCGCCATGCCGTTCAGCGTCGCCGGCGTGACCACAGCGCCGAGTGAAATGCCGATCAGCACCAATAGAATGCGCATCGGTAGCATCGGGATCAGCATCGGCCGCCCAGCCAGCGAGGCGACGGCGACCATGAGAATCGAGCCCGACAGATACCCGGCGGGCACCCCCAGGAGCCCGAGCGTCAGCCCCCCGACGGCAGCGAAGGCCAGCGTTTCTGCGAGCTGGCGGGCGATAGCGATGCGATCGATAGAGGGCGGCGGGGACAAGGGCTGACGGCTTTCGCGGAACCCGAATGCGCGGGCCCGTTGAACGCGATCAATGCCGCGCAGCGGCGGCTACGTCAAACGGCGCCCTGTAGCAAATTGGCGCCGTAACCCGGCGATGGACCTGACGGCTATTCTGTGGTGACTATGAGGGGTAAAATCCTTCACCTGCGAGGGTTTAGCCCCGATCTGGAGCACGCATGCTGCAAGGCTGGGTCGTCATCGCGGTGGCGCTTGCGTATATCGGCCTGCTGTTCCTGGTGGCGAGCTACGGGGACCGCACCCGCGGCCTCGGCCGTGACGGCCGCAGCCGGCTGCTGATCTATCCGCTGTCGCTGGCGATCTATTGCACGTCGTGGACCTTCTTCGGTTCGGTCGGCTCGGCCTCGCGTACCGGCTACGAATTCCTCACCATCTATGTCGGTCCGGCGCTGATGATCGGCCTGTTCTCACCGCTGCTGATGCGGATCGTGCGGCTGGCCAAGGCGCAGAACACCACCTCGATCGCCGACTTCATCGCCGCGCGCTACGGCAAGAGCCAGGCGGTGGCCGCCACCGTCACGCTAATCGCGATCGTCGGCACCATTCCCTACATCGCATTGCAGCTCAAGGCAGTGTCGTTTTCGCTCGAAACCATCCTCGCCCATATCAGGCCGACCAGCGGCGTCACCCAGCCGCTGCTCGGCGATATCGCGCTGTTCGTGGCGCTGTCGATGGCGACCTTCGCGGTGCTGTTCGGCACCCGCCATATCGACGCCACCGAGCATCAAGACGGGTTGATGCTGGCGATCGCCACCGAGTCGATCGTCAAGCTGTTCGCTTTCCTGGCGGTCGGCATCTTCGTGACGTTCTGGATGTTCGGCGGCCCCGGCGCGCTGTTCGAGGCAGCACGGCAGAGCCCGCAGATGGCCGGCATCTTCATGCGGCAGCCGCCCCTCGACATTTTATTGGCCACCACACTGCTGTCTTTCGTAGCGATCATCCTGCTCCCGCGGCAGTTTCACGTGGCGGTGGTCGAGAACAACAATGAAGGCGAGATCAAGCGCGCCGCCTGGCTGTTCCCGCTCTATTTGGTGGCCATCAATTTGTTCGTGGTGCCGATCGCGCTGGCCGGTCTGCTGATGTTCCCGGCCGGAAAAGTCGACAGCGACATGTTCGTGCTGGCTCTGCCGCTGCAGACCGGCTCCAACATTCTCACCATCGCTGCCTTCGTCGGCGGCCTGTCGGCGGCCACCGCGATGGTGATCGTGGAATCGGTGGCGCTGTCGATCATGGTGTCGAACGACATCGTCATGCCGCTGGTGCTGCAACGGCGCGAGGCACTGATCAGCGGCCGCGGCGACGTTGGCTCGCTGCTGCTCACCGCGCGGCGGCTGGCGATTTTCGCCATCCTGCTGCTCGCCTACCTGTATTACCGCACCGCCGGCGACGCCCAGCTGTTCGCCATCGGCATACTCGCCTTCGCGGCCATCGCGCAGCTCGCGCCGGCGTTTTTCGGCGGTCTGCTCTGGCGGCGCGCCACCGCCGGCGGCGCCATCGCCGGCATGACCGCGGGCATCCTGATTTGGGCCTATACGCTGTTGCTGCCGACTTTCGCCGACATCGGCGTTGTCGGTCAGCACATCCTCACCGACGGGCCATGGGGATTGGACATGCTTCGCCCGCAACATCTGTTCGGGTTGGAGCTGTCGCCGCTGGTGCATGGCGTGGTCTGGAGCCTGGCGATCAATCTCGTGTGCTATGTCGGCTTCTCTTTGCGCGACGCGCCGTCGTCGATCGAACGGCTGCAGGCCAATATCTTCGTGCCGTCGGACCTGACGCCGATCGCGCCGAGCTTCCGGCTTTGGCGTTCCTCGGTGACAGTGGAGGAACTCACCACCACGGTCGCGCGCTATCTCGGCGAGGAGCGCACGCGCACGGCGTTCAAAAGCTTCGCCGGCATGCACCGCATCAGCCTTGAGCCTAAGGACGAGGCCGATTTCCGGCTGGTGCGCTATGCCGAGCACATCCTCGCCTCGGCGATCGGGGCGGCCTCCTCGCGGCTGGTGCTCTCGCTGCTGCTGCGCAAGCGCACGGTTTCGACCAAGGCGGCCTTGAAGCTGCTCGACGACGCCAATGCCGCGATCCAGTACAACCGCGAAATCCTGCAGACCGCGCTTGATCACGTGCGACAGGGCATCGCGGTGTTCGACAAGGATCTGCACCTGATTTGCTGGAACCGGCAGTTCGGCGAGATCCTCGATTTGCCGCCCAGCCTGCTGCGCGTCGGCAGCGGGCTGGTCGATATCTTAAACTTCAACGGCCGGCGCAGCGATGTCGCCCCCGACCGCATCGATGATTTCGTGCAAACGCAGATCGAGCGCTACGTCTCCGGCCGCGAGCCCTTCCTCGAACGCTTCGCAGAGCCCGGCATGGTGATCGAGGTGCGCGCCAACCATATGCCCGACGGTGGCATCGTCACCACCTTCACCGACATCACCCCCAGCGTGGAGGCGGCCGAAGCGCTGGAGCGCGCCAACGAGACGCTCGAGCGCCGCGTGCGCGAGCGCACCGAGGAACTCACACGCCTGAACGCCGCTCTGGCGCACGCCAAGGGCGAGGCCGATGAAGCTAATATTTCCAAGACCAAATTTCTCGCCGCGGCGAGCCATGATATCCTGCAACCGCTCAACGCGGCGCGGCTTTATGTCACCAGCCTGATCGAGCGCCAGGGCGACAGCGGCGATAGCCGCCTGGTCGACAATATCGACGCCTCGCTCGAGGCAGTGGAAGAGATTTTCGGCGCGCTGCTCGATATTTCGCGGCTCGACACCGGCGTGATGCGTCCGGAATTTTCCAGCTTCCGCATCGACGACCTCATGCGCCAGATCGAACTGGAATTCGTGCCGCTGGCCGGGGCCAAAGGGCTAGACCTCACCTTCGTGCGGTGTTCGCTGGTGGTGCGCTCCGACCGCCGGCTGCTGCGCCGGCTGGTGCAAAATCTCGTCTCCAACGCCATCAAATACACGCCGGACGGGCGCGTGCTGGTCGGTTGCCGGCGGCGCGGCGATCACCTGCGCATCGACGTCTGCGATACCGGCGTCGGCATACCGGAATCCCAGCAGCGCGACATCTTCGTCGAATTCCATCGCCTCGAACGGGGCGCCCGGATCGCGCGCGGGCTGGGCCTCGGCCTCTCGATCGTGGAGCGCGTGGCGCGGGTGCTCGGCTGCGAAATCGAAGTAAATTCGACGGTCGGCCACGGCTCGCGTTTCGCGGTCAAGGTTCCGCTATCGAATGCGGTGGCAGTCGATCTGCCGGCGCGCGACGACATTCGCGTCGATCCCAGCCAGCTCGTCGGCACGACCGCGCTTTGCATCGACAACGAACCGTCGGTGCTCGACGGCATGGAGACCTTACTGCACGGTTGGGGCTGCGAGGTGATCAAAGCGTCCAATCTTGCCGTCGCGTTGGCAGCAATCGACGAAAGCACGATCATGCCGAATGGCCTGCTGGTCGATTACCACCTCGACCATGGCAATGGCATCGAGGCGATCATGGCGCTGCGCGCGCGCTGCGGCGACCTGCCGGCGATCCTGATCACCGCCGACCGCTCGCCGGTGGTACGCGAGCAAGCTCACGTGGAAGGCATACAGTTGCTACATAAGCCGCTCAAGCCGGCCGCGCTGCGCGCCTTGCTGGCGCAGTGGCGCGTGATGCGCGTGGCAGCGGCGGAATAACCAAAGTGGCAATCGTATCAGGTTGCGGCGGGCGCGCCTTGCGACCACTGGCCGGCTTCGATCTTGGCGGCGGCGATGACGGCCTGGGTGCGGCTTTCGACCCCGAGCTTTTGCAGAATGGCGGAGACGTGTGCCTTCACCGTCGCCTCCGAGACGCCGAGCTGATAGGCGATCTGCTTGTTGAGCAGGCCCTCCGACAACATCATCAGCACGCGCACCTGCTGCGGCGTCAATGTCGCCAGCCGCGCCATCAAGGCGGCGGTCTCGGCGTCCGAACCGGCGGAAAGATCGACGTCCGGCGGCGTCCACACACCGCCGCTCAAGATGCGCGAGATCGCGCCGCGCATGGCCTCCACGCCAAGCGTCTTGGGGATAAATCCGGAGGCGCCGAACTCCATGCAGCGGCGGATCGCCGCCGGGTCATCATTGGCCGATACCACGATGACCGGGACGCCAGGATATTGCGCGCGCATATACATGAGGCCGGAAAAACCGCGCACGCCCGGCATGGTCAGGTCGAGCAGGACAAGATCGACCTCGCTGCCGCGCTCGAGCAGTTCAACCACGTCGTCGAACGTGCCGGCTTCGGCGATGTCGACCTGCTTCAACAGACCGGAAATCGCCTCGCGCATCGCACCGCGGAACAGCGGGTGGTCGTCGGCAATCACTAAGCGATATTGCTCTAGCTGCTCCACTTATCGAACTTTCTTTAGCGACTGCCGCGATGAAAGCCTGGGTAAATCTCGCGTCGGGCTGCGCTTATGACTATGTTCCACCCCGCTTGTTTCCTCCGCAAGTCCTTCACTGTGCATCATAAATTGTCCCCGTACCGCGTTTCGCTGCAGTGCAAAAAACATCAGCCAATTCAGTATATTAATAGCAGTATCTGGCCAAAAGTCGTATAGGGGGCCCCCTCCCGCCCGGTTAAGCTTTGCCACCTCCGGCATGCGAGATGCATCGGCCAGCCAAGATTCGGAGGGCAGGCGCTGATCGCCAAAGGCCGGACAAAGCAAAGTTTGGAAAAATCGTCACACACGGGGGGCTCAAGATGAGCGCAATGGTAGGCACTGCTGCCCAAGTTCCGAAGAACTTCCGGACCGTGATAACTGCCGCGGCCGGAGGAAACGTCATCGAATGGTATGACTTCTATATTTTCGGAAGCTTGGCCACAATCTTGGCGGTCAAATTCTTCGATAAGAGCAACGCCATTGCCGCTCTGCTCAGCACGATCGCGCTGTTCACCGCCGGGTTTCTGGTCCGTCCGTTGGGGGCGTTCGTGTTCGGCTGGATGGGAGACCGCGTCGGCCGCAAATATACGTTCATCTTGACGCTCGTCGGCATGGCTCTGGGCACCGGGGCGATCGGGTTGATCCCGACCTTCGAACAGATCGGCTTGAGCGCCGCGATCATTCTTTTCTGTTTACGAATGATCCAAGGGCTTTGCCTGGGCGGCTCATATGGTGGCGCCATCACCTATGTCGCCGAGCACGTGCCGGAAGACCGCCGCGGTTACTATACCGGCTGGCTGCAAACCTCGCCCACTCTCGGGATCGTGTTGTCGCTCATCATAATCATCGCGACCCGCGAGTTCTTTGGCGAAGCCGCATTCAACTCGTGGGCGTGGCGCATTCCATTCTTGTGTTCCTTCCTACTGGTGTTCGTCACCCTCTACATGCGGGCCAACTTCGAGGAGTTGCCGGTCTACGAGGAAATCAAGGCCAAGGGTAAGACGAGCAAGAATCCTTGGCGCGAGGCCTTCCTCAACCCCGCCAATTTCAAGTACGTGGTGATCGCCACCATCGTGGTATTGGGCGAGGGCGTGGTCTGGTACAGCAGCCAGTTCTGGGCGTTGTTCTACCTGCAGACGGTTTCCAAGGTGGGCACGCTCGACAGCGCCTTCATCGTGGGAGCCGGCCTGGTCATCGGTACCCCGACACTCGTCCTGTTCGGCTGGCTGTCCGACATCATCGGCCGCAAGGCGGTGATCTTGGGCGGATTCTTTCTTGCGGCGGTTACCTACTATCCGCTGTATACGTGGCTCGGGGCGGTCACGCAGCCGGGCCACATTAACTTGCCGATTGCGATCCTCATCATCGCCATTCTGGTCGCCTATGTCGGGATGGTCTATGGGCCGATCGGCGCGTTCCTCGCTGAATTTTTCCCCGGCAGGATCCGCTACACGGCGGTATCCATGCCGTATATGATTGGGAACGGCTGGGGCGGCGGTTTGGTGCCATTCATCACTACCGCGGCGTACACCGCGACGGGTAGTCTTGCCTATGCGCTGATCTACCCGATCGCTGTTCCGGCGGTGTGCTTGGTGCTCAGCCTGTTCTTGATGCCGGAGACGCGCAAGATGAAAATCTGGGGGCCGGACGCGGCATAGGCGTAATCGGCAACTTGCAAGATAAGCCGCGTGCGGGGCCCGTTCGGCCCCGCACTTTTTTGCATCTCGTTTCCTACGCGGCTCTAGCGCGACTTCATTTTACAACTCATAACTAAAATTTTCGCGAAACGCATAGGCGCAATCTGGCTTCAAAGCTATCGGCATAGCTCGGTAAAGCCGCCAATGATCGATCACCGGGACTTTAGGAGATTTTCCGCCTACACGTTAGCTTCGGGTCAAGCGCGTTGATTCCGCGATGTCCACCATATGTCCGATTTGCCCCCACTTGCAGACGGATGTTGCAGCGCCGCGATGGGCCAGTAGGCGACGTCGCGCCGGTGGTTAGAATGGTAATGGCACCTCCATCAAGTCAGAGGTCCCTATCACTGCAAAGAGCGCGCCAGCACTGCGTTACAGTGTCGCTCCGCACCCCCGGCGCGAGGCGTTTTCATTTTCGGCTGCCGATAAATTGCAAGATCACGTCGCGGCTGTGCGGCCGGCGCCGGTGTTCGACCAGATAGATGCCCTGCCAGATGCCGAGCGCGAGCTTAGCGCCGGTCACCGGCACGTGCAGCGACACGCCGCTGAGCATGGCCTTCACATGCGCCGGCATGTCGTCCGGCCCCTCCACATCGTGAATCCAGGGAGCGTCCTCCGGGGCGAGACGATCGAGCGCCGAAATAAGGTCGTTTTGCACGTCGGGATCGGCATTCTCCTGGATGGTGAGCGAGGCCGAGGTGTGGCGCAGAAAGATCAGCAATGTCCCCTCGTCCCCACGGATCTGCGCAATGAAGCTTGCGGCATGACTCGTGATGTCGGTGAAGCCGGCGCCCGGCGTATCCAGGCGCAGCGTCGCGCTCGCGATCAGTTGCGGCGTAACTTCGGTGATGGCCGATAATCTACCAAGCACGATAGGCGCGCATGACGCCGAGCCGGATCAGCCCTTGCGCATCATGTCCTTCTGGAGTTGGACGATGATCTCGACCAGCCGGCGCCAGGCACTTTCGAAAGCGGCGCGGGCACGCGCGAGGTCCTCCCGCAATTTGGTCGTATCCTCGCTCTTATCAGGGAGCGGTGCCGGCGGGCTCAGGTCTGCCGGCGGCCGCGGCGGTGGCGGCTCGCGCAGCGCGGCGAGCTCCGACTTCAGGCTTGCGACCTCGTCTTGCAGGCGCGCGATCTCGTTCTCCAGCGCGGCGCGGTCTTCTGGCACCGCCTGGCACGCCCAGCCGATGGGCTGCGGACTACAGAACGCGATCTTCCCGCTCTGATTATCGAGACGCAGGAAACCGCCATCGACCCGGTTGAAGGCGAAACGGCTTGACGGGTTGGACGGGATGTTTGCCGTCGCGCTCGGGGCTTTCGGGACGCTCGGCACGTTCTCCGCCTTCGGAGGATTGGGAGCGCCCGGAGCGGTTTGGGCATCGTGGGAAGGCTCGATCGGCTGCGTGCCTTGGCTGCCCTCCGCCAGCGCGAGCGAAACCGCGCATGCGAGCAGGACGGCGATGGCAAGCGTCAAATTTCGCATCGCGACGTCCTCCCACTCCGGCGCTGGACGGATAAGGCTACCACCCGCGCGCCACTGCCTGAACCCCCGCGCCGCGTTCTCTGTTGACAGCGACGCCGCAGCGCACGCACGGGCGCCGAACCGGGCGAAAAATATTTCATTTAACGCCTAGTATCAAACATTTACGCCGCAGAACCCGTTTCTTGACTCGAACATACCCGATCAGTATGGTCCGCGCGGCTTTTAGGGCGGCGGAATCAAGTGCGAGGCCTTTAAGTCCACGCGAGTCAAAGGCATGGCTGACGGCACGCGCGGCAAAGGTGATCGCAAGGAACCGCCGGACGACGAGGCTGCTCTCTCAGCGAGGCTCCAGCGTCTCGGCGAACGGCTCGAAAATGCGAGCCGGCCATCCGAAAACGACTTCAGTCCTCGTTCGGCCGCCGATGCTTCGGCATTCGCCCGCGGTTTCCGGCTTTCAACCGAGCTGGTGGCGGGCGTGGTCGTAGGCGCATTGATCGGCTGGCTACTCGACCGCTGGCTGGGAATTTCGCCGTGGGGGCTCATTGTGTTTCTGTTGCTCGGCTTCGCCGCCGGGGTCCTTAACGTGATGCGCGCGGCCGGAGTCGTCCGCGAGAGACATCTGAACGACTAGAGCTCATGGCCGTCGATCCTATCCATCAGTTTCGCATCATCGATCTCTTTCCGATCGCCAAGGTCGGAAACACCGAGATCGCCTTCACCAATTCCGCCGCCTTCATGCTGGCGGCGGTCGTCGGCATCACCGCCTTCCTGGTGATCGGCACCGCCAAACGCGGTCTGGTGCCCTCGCGTCTGCAATCGGCCGCGGAGATGGCCTATGAATTCGTTGCCACGACGGTGCGCAGCACCGCCGGCTCCGAGGGCATGAAGTTCTTCCCCTTCGTATTCACGCTGTTCATGTTCATCCTGACCGTGAACATGATCGGCCTTATCCCCTACACCTTCACCGTCACCAGCCACATCATCGTTACCGCGGCGCTGGCGATCACCGTGTTCCTGACCGTGGTGATCTACGGCCTGTACCGCCACGGCTTTCATTTCTTCAACCTGTTCGTACCGAAAGGCGTGCCGATCTACATCCTGCCGCTGATCGTCTTCATCGAAATCCTGTCGTTCATTTCGCGGCCGATCTCGCACAGCGTGCGTCTATTCGCCAACATGCTGGCGGGCCACATTACGCTGCAAGTGTTCGCCAGTTTCATCATCCTGATGGGCAGCGCCATGGGCCTGCTCGGCTGGGCGGGCGGCGTGCTGCCGTTCGCGATGATCGTCGTTCTGTTCGCGCTCGAGACGCTGGTAGCGTTCCTGCAGGCTTACGTATTCGCCATCCTCACCTGCATCTATCTCAATGATGCGATACACCCGGGCCACTGAGGCCCGACCGCAAAAGTAGAACCAGAAGGAGTTGGTAATGGATCCAGTGGCAGCGAAATACATCGGTGCGGGCATCGCCTGCATCGGCATGGGCGGCGCAGGCATTGGCGTCGGTATCATCTTCGGCAACTACCTGGCGGCCGCTCTGCGCAA
This sequence comes from uncultured Alphaproteobacteria bacterium, assembly GCA_963709855.1. Classification (GTDB taxonomy): domain Bacteria; phylum Pseudomonadota; class Alphaproteobacteria; order Rhizobiales; family Xanthobacteraceae; genus Pseudolabrys. The sequence continues at coordinate 19,783 of CAVPXX010000024.1, forward strand.
TCCGTCCGCGGCGCAGGGACAGTTCGGCAACCTGATCTTCGGCTTCGCCATCACCGAAGCGCTCGGCATCTTCTCGCTGCTGATCGCGCTGCTGCTGCTGTTCGCGCTCTAAGCAAAATACGCGGCGCTGGAGCTGACGATGGCCGAGCCGGCACATACTGCGAGCACGGAGCACCCTGCGGAAGGCGGGCATGGCGGCTTTCCGCCGTTCCAGTCGCAAACCTTCGCTTCGCAGCTCGTCTGGCTCGCGATCGCATTCGTCCTGCTTTACGCGCTGATGGCGAAATGGGCGCTGCCGCGCGTGGCTACGATCATCGAGAGCCGCCAGAAGCGCATCGCCGACGACATCGCCGAGGCCGAACAACTCAAAGGCCAGTCCGACGCAGCGGTCGCTGCTTATGAAAAGGCGCTGGCCGATGCCCGCGTCCGCGCGCAAGGCATCACCAACGAGACGCGCGAGCGGCAACGGGCCGAAGCCGAAGCCACCCGCAAGACGCTCGAGAGCGGGCTCAACGCCAAGCTGGCCGAGGCGGAGAAATCCATCACCGCCACCAAAGAGGCGGCCATGGCCAATGTGCGCGCCATCGCCGAGGACGCCGCCCGCGCCATCATCGAGCGGCTGATCGGCAGCGCGCCGAGCGACAAGGCGGTCGCCGAGGCGGTCGCCGACGTGCTGAAGGGGTAGCGCATGATCCCGAAAAGCGGGAACCCGTTTTCGGATAAGCTCATGCCCAAAGTAAAAAGGTAACGGCGATGCTGTTCGAGGCGGAAACCTGGGTGGCGCTGGCCTTCGTGATGTTCGTGGCCGGGCTTGGCTATATCGGCGTGCACCGCGTGATCGCCAAATCGCTCGACGAGAGGGCCGGCCGCATCAAGGCGGAGCTCGATGAGGCGCGCAAACTCAAGGACGAGGCCGCGCAACTGCTGGCCGACTATCAACGCAAGCGCGGCGAGGCCGAGAGCGAGGCGCAGGAGATCATCGCCGGCGCCAAGGCCGAGGCCGAGCGGCTCGCCGTCGAAGCCAAGGTCAAGATCGAGGAATTCGTCGAGCGGCGCACCAAAATGGCCGAGGTCAAGATCGCCCAGGCCGAAGCGCAGGCCACCGCCGACGTGCGCAGCGCCGCCGCCGAAGCCGCCGTCGCCGCCGCCGCCAAGGTGCTGAGCCAGGAAGCCAAGGGCAAGCTTGCCGGCGAGTTGATCGCCAGGGGGATCGACGACGTCCGCAAAAAGCTGAACTAGCAGGCCGCCTTAACACCGGTTTTTGGCTATCAGCTCTGCTTCGGCTTTGCCGCCGGCTTCTTGGCACTCGGCTTGCGCTTGACCGGCGGCTTTTTCTTTTCTGGCTGAGCCCCGATCGGATCGAAGCCGACATAGACCACGTAGGCGTCAATTAAGCTCAGCGGTTGCGGCAGCGGGAACGTGATGTCGGATTCGATATGCGTGAATACCACGCGATCTATCGAATTGTTCATCGTCACTGTTTCACGGCCGAATTTCGACGCCACCGTCTTGGGATTTACGCCTTCTTGCACCACCGCGATGCGCAGCGGCACGTCGATCGTGCCGGGGCCACCGGCCGGGCCGGTGATGACGCGGCCTTCGATGCCGACTTTCATGGTCATGATGCCGGCATTCACGTGACATTCGCGCGCGGTGCGGATGATGGAGCCCTGGTAGCGCACATCGAGCGCGGCTGGCTCACCCTCTCCGGGCTTGCTGCCGATCATGAGGGTCGCAGCGCCGGTGCGCACTCGGACTTCTGGGCAGTCGATATCATCGGTTGAAATATTGTCGGTGCCGCCAGCGGCCGGCGCATCGTTGGTTGCCTTCGACGACGAGCTGAAAAGGTCCAACGGGGACGACTTGAGCAGATCGGTGGTGGTGCCGCAGCCGCCCAGCGCCAGCGCCAAAGTCATGAGCGCGAACGTGCTCGCACTGCTGCGTATAGTTTGTTCAATTCGTCCCCTACCCATTGTCCGGCTCACGCTTCTTGGGGCACCCCCGCCCCCTTGCCCGCCTTATAGCAAGCCAAGCGTGGCAACCCAAAGGCGGCCTGGCTCAATCGGTGTCGTCCTTGAGCCGCGCATAGAGCAAATGATCCTGCCAGACCCCGTTGATGCATAGATAGCTGCGGGCATAGCCCTCGCGCTGGAAGCCGGTCTTCTCCAGCAGGCGGACCGAGGCGGTGTTGCTCGGAATGCAGGCCGCCTCCAGGCGGTGCAGCCGCAGCGTCGTGAAGCAGAACGGGCCCAAAGCACGCATCGCCGCGGTCATGTAGCCCTTGCGGGCGAATGGTGCGCCGACCCAGTAGCCGATGCTGCCGGCTTGCGCGACACCGCGGCGGATATTGGCCAGCGTCAGCCCACCGACCAGCGCATTGTCGTCGCTGCGGAAGATCAGGAAAGCATAAGCGAGATCGTTGCGCAGATCCTCGGCGTAGCGCTTGAGCCGCCGGCGGAACGCGCCGCGCGTAAGATCGTCGGCGGGCCAGGTCGGCTCCCAGGGAACGAGGAAGGCGCGGCTCGATTCGCGCAAGGCCGCCCACTCGGCAAAGTCGCCGCTTTGCGGCAAGCGCAGCGTAACCCCGGCGCCGGCGATGGCCGGTAGGATTTCATTGCTGCTGACGGTACGGAAAAACGCCATGGACGATTTCGGTCGTACGCTCCCCGATCAGGCGGCCCGCAGCATGAGACTTTCAGCGATCGCGGCCGTGCCCTCAAGGCCATTGCCGGGTCCGAGCGCGGCGATCGCCGGTCTGCCGCGTCCGATCAGCGCACGACCAGAGGCGCGCGCGCTGGCGACCGTCACCGCGTCGACCTTGGCGACGATCTCGTCGAGCGGGATTGGCCGGCCATAGGCCAGCATCTGCCGCGCGATCTGGCCGAGGCGCGCTTCCGAGCTTTCCAGCGCCATCAGCAGGCCGGCTTTCATTTGCGCCTTGGCGCGCGCGACCTCGGCCTCGTTGAGCGTTTCGGTGGCGAGCGCGATCTGGTCGATGGCCACCCGCATCAATTCGGGCGCGTCCGCCGCGTCGGTGCCGGCATAGAGCGCGAACAGGCCGATGTCGGCATAGGGCATATGGAAGGCGTGGATCGCGTAGCAGAGCCCGCGGTTCTCGCGCACCTCCTGAAACAGCCGCGACGACATGCCCCCGCCGAGCACGCTGGTGAACACTTGCAGGCTGTAGAGCTGCTCGTCGCGCACCGGCAGGCCTTGCAGCGCCAGCGCGATATGCACCTGCTCCAGATCGCGCGTCTCGACCCTGGTGCCGCCGCCGAAATGCGCCGGCTCCGGCGCCGGCGCGGCCGGACCAACGAAGCTCGCGAAGCGTTTCTCGGCATCGGCGACAATTCGCTCGTGTTCGATCGCGCCCGCCGCTGCCACCAGCATGTTCGGCGCGCGATAGTTCCGCGCGAGATAGGCGCGCAGGCGCGCCGAATTGAACGAGCGCACAGTCTCCGGCGTGCCGAGAATTGTGCGGCCGACCGGCTGCTTGGGAAACGCGGTCTCTTGCAGGCGATCGAAGACCACGCCATCGGGATCGTCTTCGCTAGCGCCGATCTCCTGCACAATGACATTTTGCTCGCGGCGCAATTCCTCCGGGTCGAAGGCCGGCTCGGTCAGGATGTCCGACAGCACGTCAAGCGCGAGCGGCACGTCGGCCTTCAGCACGCGAGCGTAATAAGCAGTTGATTCCGCGCTGGTCGCAGCATTGAGCTCGCCGCCGACCGCCTCGATCTCCTCGGCGATCTGGCGCGCGCTGCGCCGCTTGGTACCCTTGAACGCCATATGCTCAAGAAGGTGAGAAATGCCGTGTTCATCGGGCTTTTCGTTGCGGCCGCCAGCGCCGACCCAGACCCCAAGCGATGCGGATTCCAGATGCGGCATGCGGTCGGTCACCACCGACAGGCCGGAGTCAAGACGGGTGATTTCGACGCTCATGCCGCTGCTCCTTCACGCGCCGCACGCGACGCCGATGCCACGTATCGTTCGACCGCCGCCTGATCCGCCGGCAGCACGGTGACGCGCTCCGTCCGCAGGGGCAGATCGGCCAACCAGTCCGGCAGCGCGGGCGCGACGCCGCAGGCGGCCTTGACCGCGTCCGGAAACTTTGCCGGGTGCGCGGTCGATAGGACCACCATCGGCACCGAGGGATCGCGCGCCTCTTTCTCGGCCACCGCCAGGCCGACTGCCGTGTGCGGATCGACGCAGTAACCGGCCTCACGCATCCAGGCGCGGATGGTGGCGGCGCTTTCCTGCTCGTCGGCGCGATCGGCGGTGAACAGCGCACGCATCTGTTGGAGCGCGTGCGATGAGACCGCGAAGCGCCGCGACTGCGCCAGCGAGCCCATCAGCGCACGCACCGCATAGGCGTCGCGGCCATAGGCGTCGAACAACAGTCGCTCGAAATTCGACGACACCTGGATATCCATCGACGGCGAAGTGGTCGCCACCACATCGCGCAGCTCGTAGGCACCGGTCGCAAACGTACGGGCCAGGATGTCATTGACATTGGTCGCCACCACCAGGCGGTCGACGGGAAGCCCCATGCGGGTGGCGACATAGCCGGCATAGACGTCGCCGAAATTTCCGGTCGGCACGGTGAAGGCGACTTTGCGGTGCGGGCTCCCAAGCGCGACCGCCGCGGTGAAGTAATAGACCACCTGCGCCACGATGCGCGCCCAGTTGATCGAATTGACTCCGGACAGGCGCACGCGGTCGCGGAAGGCGTGATGATTGAACATCGCCTTCACCAGTGCCTGGCAATCGTCGAAGGTACCCTCGATCGCCAGTGCATGCACGTTAGCGTCTGGCACCGTAGTCATCATGCGCCGCTGCACCTCGGAGATGCGCCCATGCGGGAACAGCACCACCACGTCGACCTGGGCGCGGCCGCGGAACGCCTCGACCGCGGCGCCGCCGGTGTCACCCGACGTCGCCACCACGATGGTGGTGCGCTCGCCGCGTTGATGCAGCACGTGCTCCATCAGCCGGGCGACCAGCTGCATGGCGAGATCCTTGAAGGCGAGCGTCGGCCCATGAAACAGTTCGAGCACGAACAGGCTCGATGCCAGTTGCGTGAGCGGCGCAGTTGCCGGGTGGCGGAATGTCCCGTAGGCCTCGCGCGCCATGCGGGCGAGATCGGCTTCCGGAATGGCAGCGTCGACGAAGGGCCGGATCACCTCGACCGCGACCTCGGCGTAAGGCCGGCCGGCAAAGCCGGCGATCGTTCTGGCATCGAGCGCGGGCCACAACTCCGGTACGTAAAGCCCGCCGTCGCGGGCCAGCCCCGCGAGCATGACTTCGATGAAATCGAGTGCCGGGGCCTCGCCCCTGGTTGAGACATAGCGCATTGAATTAACTAACTTTTATGGTTCCGTGCCGGCTCGAATTGCGGGCGCACAGTAGCCTTGCGCCGAGGCTTTCACAAGAAAACCCCGCGCGCGGTTATTGCCCGCTTAAGCCGGTGCTTGGAGGGATCAATCAAACGCCGCGCAGCCTTCTTCCCGGCTTGAATTGATCCAGGTCAACGTCGCCAGACGGCATTTAATGAACTGTTCCACCTGAGACAATTGCCGGCGCGAATATTAATTTCGCTCGTCCGAAACCGCCGGAATCTCGTTTCATGGAACGCAAAACCGGGGGTACAAGATGAGAAGCTGGGTCTTTCGTATGGCTGCGATCGCGGCCGTGACGGTGTTCGCCAACGCGGCGAGCGCCCAACAATTCACCATGAAACTGTCGTCGCCGACGGTCAACGATGCCCCGCATGAATGGATGAAGGCGTTCAAGGCGGGAGTCGAGCAGCGCTCCGGCGGCCGCATCAAAGTGGAAATCTATCCGGCAAGCCAGCTCGGGCAAATCCCCGCGACCGTTGACGGCGTCGCGCTCGGCACGATCGAGTTCGCGCTTCCCGCTGTCGGCTTCCTGATCGGGTTGGAGCCGCGCTTCCAAGTGTTCGATGCCGCCGGCATGTTCGAAAGCGTCGCACAAAGTCAGAAGGTGCTTGCCGATCCTGCCGTCCTTGCCCGGCTGGCGACCTTCGGCGAAGCGAAGGGCGTTGAACTTCTGGTGGTGGGGAACAATGGTCCGTTGATGGTGGCATCGCACAAAGCGATCCGCACGGTCGCGGACTTCAAAGGTCAGAAGATCCGCGTCCCCGGCCCGGCGCCGCTGCACGTAGAACCGTTCAAGAAGCTCGGTGCTTCGCCGGTATCGATCCCGCTCGGCGAAGTGCTGCCGGCGCTGCAGAACAAGACGATCGACGCCTCGATCTCATCGTTCAATGTTCTGACCGGGTTTAAGTACTACGACGTCACCAAGACCGCAACCTATCTTCCGGCATCGTTTCTTTTCGTCGGTGGCGTCGTCAACCGGAATTTCATGAAGTCGATCGGACCGGAGCTCGCCACAATCGTGCGGGAAGAAGCTCGCAAGGCCGCGACGGTATTTTCCACGTTCGGCGTCGCCGACGTCGAGCGCACTCGGGAAATCTGGGTCAAGAACGGCGGCGAAGCGATTTCCCTGCTGCCCGCCGAAGCTGCTGCCTACCTGAAGGACGTGACGTCGGTGATCCCGGCGGTGCTGGCCACCAATGCGCAAATGAAAACGGACTACGACACGATTACTGCGACGGCAAAGCGCACGGTCGGACAGTAGCGGCAACAAATGCCAATGCGCGATTTGCGCCGTCATTCTGAGCGAAGCGTCCGGCCATGCCGGGCGGGTCGCGCCGGATTGGCGGCGCAGGCCGTTTGGTCGGTTTAGTTGACCCCGAGCAGAAACCGCATTCCGCCGAGCGATATCACCGGAATGTAGGTGATCAGGCCAAGCGCGATCAGGTAGATCACCAGAAACGGAATGATGCCGCGATAGATCGAGCGCAATTCGAGCCCGAGCACCGATTGGGCGACGAAGATGTTCATCCCGAACGGCGGATGAAACAGCCCGATCGCCAAATTCACCGTCACGATGATGCCGAAATGCACGGTGTCGATGCCGAACGCCTTGACCAATGGCACCAACAGAGGCGTCAACAGCAAGATCGCCGACAGCGGGTCGAGGAAGCAGCCAACCACCAGCAGGATGACGTTGATCGTCAGCAGAAACATCCAGGCGGAAATATTGAGCGATTGCAGCCAAGCAACGATCGCCGCAGGGATTTGATTGACGGTCAGCAGCCAGGAGAAAACTCCGGCGCAGGCGACAATGATGAGAATCTGCGCCGAGAATATAACCGTGGCGGAGGCGGCCTCGACGATATCACGCCAGCCGAGCTCACGAAAAATAAACCGGGTGACGAAGGCGGCATAGACGCAAGCGACGGCCGCCGCCTCGGTCGGCGAGAATACGCCGCCGTAGATGCCGCCGAGAATGATGAATGGCATGCCGAGCGCCCAGATGCCGCGGGTGGTCGCATGCAGAAAACGATCGAGCTTGAACGCCTCGCCCGCGCCAATGCCGTGGCGGCGGGCAAACCATATGACATAGCCCGCCAGCATGAACGTCAACATCAGCCCCGGCACCACGCCCGCCGCGTAAAGCCGCGGCACCGATTCCTCGGCCGACGCGCCGTAGACGATCATCGGAATGCTGGGCGGGATGATGATGTCGATGGCGCCGACCGCAGTGACCAGGCCGGCGGAGAAGTTTTCCGGATAGCCCGCGCGCCGCATCGCCGGATACATGATGCGGCCGATGGTGGCGACACAGGCCGCGCTGATGCCGGAGATCGCGCCGAATATCGCCGATGTTCCGACCGTGGTGACGGCGAGGCTGCCGCGCACCGAGCCGACGCCGGCCTGGACAAAATCGACCAGGCGCTGAGCCACGCTGCCGCGCCCCATCAGTTCCCCGGCATAGACAAAAAACGGGATCGCCAGTAGCGAAACGGCATTGATCGACCCGAACATATTCTGATGCAGCGCCGCGAACGGCATGTGCATGAAGAACACCAGCGCGACGCTGACCGACGCCAGCAGGACGATGAAAATCGGGAAGCCCAACAGCAGCAGAACCACCGGCAATACTCCGAGCGCGAACGACATGGCTCAGGCCTCCGTGCCGGATTTGCCGCCATCCGGCGCGCGCCCAAACAGAATCGCAACGAGGCGCAGGCAAGCGATAAGCGCCATCAGGCCGAAGCCGGCCGCCACTACGCCATGCGGGATCCACATCGGCACCTGCGCCATGTCGCTTACGCGGCCGATATTGAACATCTGCTGGGCGTAATAGCTCGAATTCCACAGCACGAAGCCGGCGAGAGTGACGATCGCCGCAAGTTCGGCAATCCTGATCAGCCGGCGAACCGGGACCGGCAGCGCATTCACCACGACGTCCATGCGCAGGTGTTTATTGCGCCAGGCGACCACCGCGGCGCCGAGGAAGGTCATGAACACCATGATGAAGATTTGCAGCTCATCGGCACTGAGGATGCTGCTGCCGAAGCCGTAGCGGCCGACGACGTTGATAAAGTTGAGGGCGACCGCGGCAATGAAGGCATAAGCGAGCGCGCGTTCGATCCACCACATCAGGCGTTCGAAAATTCGCGTCACCACGGTCGAATTGCCCCAATCTACGCGCCGGCGGTCAGCGACGGCGCGGCCCGCCGTTCATAACGCGAACCCGGGACGGATTGATTTGATGCATATCAAGCGGCAAGGCCGACCGGTGCCGTCACGCAGACCGCCGAATGCGGCCGGCGAGCCACGTCACATAGACGCCGGCAAGCCCCAGCGCGAGGCCGAACCAGGTGATGGCGTATTGCAGGTGGTCGTCGGGTAGGCTCACCGCGAGCTTGCCCGGCTTGGGCAAGCCGCCGGGCGGCACCGGGACCTCCTGCTCGATATAGAACGGCGCGGCAGTATCCCATTTCTTCGCCGCGGCGATCGCCTTGGGATCGCGCAAATACCAGACATTAGTCTTCGGATCGTCGGCCGGCGTGAACATCCCGCGCGCCTCAGGCCAGCGCATGACGCCAACGACATCGATGATGCCATGGGTTGCGCCTTGCGCGCGGCTTGCCGGATCCTTGCGGTCGGCCGGCACGAAGCCGCGGTCGACCAGCACGATGCTGCCGCCGGCCAGGCGCGCCGGCGCAAATACCCAATAGCCCGGCCCCTGTACATCGGGACGGAAGGCGGAGCCGGCAGTGTAGACCAGCGCCTCTTCGCCGGCGAGGAATTCGGCCGGGAATTTGACACGCGTATATTCGTTGCCGTCGGGAACGAGCTGCGGCCAGCTCTCGCGCGGCGGCAAATCCTCGGGCGCGCGCGCGAGCCGCGTGTCCAGCGTGGTTATCAGATTTTCCTTCCAGACCTTGCGGTCGAGTTGCCAGATGCCGAGACCGATCAGGATGGCGATGCCGGCGAGCGCGAACACCGTCGCCTCGATCACGCCACCGCGGCGCCGTTCGCGCGGCACGCTCACTCGTCGCCTCGATGCACGAGGCGGCCTTCCGCGGCCCGGTGATGATATTGCAGCGCGATCATCAGGCCTTTGATCGGCCGCAATGGTGCCAGCGTCACGATCAGAACCATCGGCAGCCACAGCACCGCGTGCAGCCAATAAGGCGGCTGGTAGACCACCTCGGTGATCAGCGCGGCGAACACGACGAGCGCACCGCCGAGCAGAATCACGAACACAGCCGGGCCGTCGCCGGCATCGGCAAAGCCGTAGTCAAGGCCGCAGCGCTCGCAAGCCGCGCGCAATTTCAGGAAGCCTTCGAACAGCTTGCCCTTGCCGCAGCGCGGACAGCGGCAGCGCAGACCGTGGGCGATCGGTAGCGGTTCGTCGGCCATGTTTTGCGTTCTTTCCATAAAACAAAGGGGCGGCGCAATCACGCCGCCCCCTGTAACGACCTTGCGTTTGACGATCACTCGGGATGCGGCACGCCGGAACCCCACACATATATGCAGGCGAACAGGAACAGCCACACCACGTCGACGAAATGCCAGTACCAGGCAGCGAACTCGAAGCCGAGATGCTGGGTGGGAGAGAAGTGCCCGTTGATGGCGCGGAACAGGCAGACGATCAGGAAGATCGAGCCGATGATCACATGGGCGCCGTGGAACCCAGTCGCCATGAAGAAGGTGGCGCCATAGATGTTGCCACTGTAGTGGAACGCCGCATGCGAATATTCGTAGGCCTGCACGCAAGTGAAGGTGAGGCCGAGCAGGATGGTGAGCGCCAGGCCCCATTTGAGCCCCTGCCGGTCGTTCTCCAACAGACGCGTGATGCGCCCAGGTCACCGTGGTGCCCGAGGTGAGCAGGATCAGCGTGTTGAGCAATGGCAGATGCCAGGGATTGAAGGTCTCAATGCCCGGCGGCGGCCATACGCCGTGAGTGACGGCGAGCCGTCCGATGTCATGGGCCTCGCCAGGGAACAGCGCAGTATTGAAATAGGCCCAGAACCAGGCGACGAAAAACATCACCTCGGAGGCGATGAATAGGATCATGCCGTAGCGGTGCGAGATCTGCACAACGCGGGTGTGGAAGCCCTCATACTGGGCCTCGCGGATCACGTCGCGCCACCAGCCGATGAAGGTGTAGAGGATACCGACGACGCCGAGCCCGAACATCAGCGGCGCCGCGGAGAATAGATGGTGCATCCAACAAATGCCGCCGAACGCCGCGATGAAAGCGGAGGTGGCGCCGACTGCCGGCCAAGGGCTCGGATTCACCAGGTGGTAGTCGTGATGATTGGTATGAGCCTCAGCCATCGTCGTCTCCGTTCAAATCTCAAATTGCTTGCGCATGATCTTATCCGAAAAACCGGTTCCCACTTTTCGGGATTATGCGCTGTTGAGCGGGCGCCGCCAGGCGCCCCCTATCCCCATTAAAGCCTGTTCGATTTCGTGTCCGGCGCCTCGGCCACCGGCTGCTCCGATTCGGGCAACCGATAGAACGTATAGGACAGCGTGATCGTATTGAGCGTGTCCTGATCGGAATCCTTGACGATCGCCGGATCGACGTAGAACACCACCGTCATCTCGCGCGTCTCGCCCGGCTTCAGACGCTGCTCGGTGAAGCAGAAGCAGTTGATCTTGTCGAAATAGGCGCCGACCTGCGGCGGCGACACGTTGTAGGAGGCCTGCGCGGAGATGCTGCGCGCGGCTTCATTGATCACTTTGTAATGGACGGCCGCCACCTCGCCGATGCGCAACTTGATCTCGTTCTGCTCCGGCTCGAATTTCCACGGCAGCCCGGGCGCGACGTTGGAATCGAAGCGGATGGCAATGGTGCGACCGAGCACATGCGCGGGCGCTTGTTGCGAGACCTGGGTGGTGCCGGCAAAGCCGGTGGTGCGGCAAAACCAGTTGTAGAGCGGCACAGCCGCATAGGCCGCACCCACCATGGACGCCGCGAAGACGCCGCAGCAGGCGGCGATCACCATGTCGCGCCGGAGCGGCCTCTTGTCGTTGCGGGTCGGTTCGTTCGTCATAGCGGGCGGACCATGACGATCGGGCCCTTCACCAGGGTCACGACGTAAAACAGGATCACCAGCGCGGCCAGCGATAACGCGATCGCGATCGAGCGCGAACGCCGCGCGCGCTTTTGCGCTTCGGTGAGGACGACGCCCTCGTCTTTCGGTTCCGTGTTCATCACGATGCCAATGGTCACGCCGCCAACCGGGCGAGCAGCCCGCCCCATCCCCGTTCGATCAGGAGCACGGCAAACAGTAGGAACAGGTATAGGATCGAGAAGGCAAAAAGATGCCGGCTGGCGCGTTCGGCCGGGCGGCACTCCCCAAAAACTTGCCAGGCCAGCGCCAACATAATCGCGCCGGACCCAACTGCGGTCAGCCCATAGAGTGCGCCGGCATAGCCGAGCGCCCAGGGCGCGATGCCGAGCGGCACCAGAATGACCGTATGAAGCAGGATTTGGCGCCGCGTCGAGGCGTCGCCGGCAACCACCGGCAGCATCGGAACGGAGGCGCGGGCGTAATCCTCGGTGCGGGTGAGCGCCAGCGCCCAGAAATGTGGCGGCGTCCAGAAGAAGATGATCATGAATAGCAATACTGGCTCGATCGACAGCGAGCCGGTGGCCGCCGCCCAGCCGATCATCGGCGGGAAGGCGCCAGCGGCACCGCCGATCACGATGTTCTGCGGCGTCGAGCGCTTGAGCCAGACGGTGTAGATCACGACGTAAAAGAAGATGGTGAAGGCGAGCAGCGCGGAGGCGAACACGTTCACCAACAGGCCGAGCACCACCACCGCGAAGCCCGCGAGCGTCAGCCCAAAAGCCAAAGCCTCGCCCGGCTGCACGCGGCCCATCGGCACCGGACGCCGCTGCGTGCGCGTCATGATCGCGTCAATATCGGCGTCGTACCACATGTTGAGCGCGCCGGCAGCGCCGGCGCCAACGGCGATGCAGAGCAGCGCCGTGAAGCCGATCAGCGGATGCAACGTGCCCGGCGCCACCGCGAGGCCGACCAGCGCGGTGAACACCACCAGCGACATCACCCGCGGCTTCATCAGCGCGACATAGTCACCGACGCTCGCCACGCTCGGCTCGGCGTGCCGTGACTCAACACGCACCAGCAAGGTCCTGGCAGCTAAGGACCTGCGGAATTCTGCGCCTTCGCTGACAAGCGACATGGGTTAGAAGCGCCTTTTATCTTTGCGCGTGATCATTTTCGAAAACCGGTTCCCACTTTTCGGGATCACGCTCCTGTCCTATTTAATCCGCGGCAGCGTCTCGAACTGATGGAACGGCGGCGGCGAGGAGAGCGTCCACTCCAGCGTCGTAGCGCCTACGCCCCACGGATTGTTGCCGGCAACACGCTTCTTGATGAAGGCTTCGGCCATGCCGAAGAAGAACACCAGCACGCCGAATCCGGCGATGTAGGAGCCGAATGACGAAACCTCGTTCCAGCCGTGGAACGCATCGGGATAATCGACGGTGCGGCGCGGCATCCCCGCGAGACCAAGGAAGTGCTGCGGGAAGAAAAGGATGTTGACGCCGATGAAGGTGATCCAGAAGTGCAGCTTGCCGATGGTCTCGTTGTACATGTAGCCGGTCATTTTCGGGAACCAATAGTACCAGCCACCGAAAATCGCGAACACCGCGCCGAGCGAGAGCACGTAGTGGAAGTGCGCGATCACGTAGTAGGTGTCGTGCAGCACGCGGTCGACGCCGGCATTGGCCAGCACCACGCCGGTCACGCCGCCGACCGTGAACAGGAAGATGAAACCGAGCGCCCACAGCATCGGGGTGCGGAACTCGATCGAGCCGCCCCACATGGTGGCGATCCAGGAGAAGATCTTCACACCGGTCGGCACCGCGATCACCATGGTAGCGGCGATGAAATAGGCTTGCGCGCCGGTCGACAGGCCGACCGTGTACATGTGATGCGCCCACACCACGAAGCCGATGCCGCCGATGGCGACCATCGCATAGGCCATGCCGAGATAGCCGAACACCGGCTTGCGGCTGAAGGTGGCGACGATCTGGCTGATCATGCCGAAGCCCGGCAGGATCAGGATGTAGACTTCCGGGTGGCCGAAGAACCAGAATAGATGCTGGAACAGCAGCGGATCGCCGCCACCTTCCGGCGAGAAGAACGTGGTGCCGAAATTGCGGTCGGTCAGCAGCATAGTGATGGCGCCGGCCAGTACCGGCAGCGCCAGCAGCAGCAGGAACACCGTCACCAATTGCGACCACACGAACAGCGGCATCTTGTGCATCGTCATGCCGGGCGCGCGCATGTTGAAGATGGTGGTGATGAAATTGATGGCGCCCAAGATCGACGAGGCGCCCGCCAGATGAATCGACAGGATGACGAAGTCCATCGCCGGGCCGGGATGGCCGCTGGTCGAGAGCGGTGCGTAGATCGTCCAACCGGTTCCGGCGCCGAGCGCGCCGGGCTCGCCTTCGACAAACATCGAGGCAATCAGCAGCGCGAACGAGGCCGGCAGCAGCCAGAACGAGATGTTGTTCATACGCGGGAACGCCATGTCGGGCGCCCCAATCATGATCGGCACGAACCAGTTGCCGAAGCCGCCGATCATCGCCGGCATCACCATGAAGAAGATCATGATCAGGCCGTGGGCGGTGGCGAACACGTTGTATTCGTGCGGGGTCGGGAAAAACTGCAGGCCGGGGTTTTGCAATTCGAGCCGGATGCCGATCGACAGCAAGCCGCCGATCACGCCGGCGATCAGCGCGAAGGTCAGATACATGGTGCCGATGTCTTTGTGGTTCGTCGAATAGACGAACCGGCGCCATCCGGTGGGATGGTGATCGTGGGCATCATGGGCGTCGTGTGCGCCGTGTGCAGCCGCATTACTAGCCATTGTTATTGTCCTTCGATCCTCGTTATCGCCCGTTAATCCGAGCCGACGACCGCGGTAATTACATTCGGTGGAGCGGCGTTATCATCGGCGTATTTCTTCTTCGCCTGCTCGAGCCAGGCGGTGTATTCCTGCTGGCTCACGACGTGGACGGCGATTGGCATGAACGCGTGATCGCGGCCGCAAAGCTGCGAGCATTGTCCGTAGTACATGCCTTCCCGTTCCGCCTTGAACCAGGTCTCGTTGAGGCGGCCCGGGATGGCGTCGATCTTGATGCCGAAAGACGGCACCGCGAACGAGTGAATAACGTCGGCGCCGATGACCTGCACGCGCACCACTTTGTTGACCGGCACCACCATTTCATTGTCGACCGCCAGCAGCCGCGGCTGATCGGGCTTGCGGTCCTTGTCCTGCAACATCAACGAGTCGAATTCGAACTTCGAATCCGGATAGGCGTAGCTCCAGAACCACTGCTTGCCGGTGACTTTCACCGTCAGGTCGGCCGCCGGGACTTTCAGTTGGTAAAACAGCAGGCGGAACGACGGCACCGCGACCGTCACCAGGATGAGCACCGGCACCACCGTCCAGATGATCTCAATGAAGGTGTTGTGCGTGGTGCGCGACGGCACCGGGTTAGACCGGGAATTGAATTTCACGACCACGATCGCCAGCAGGACCAGCACGAACAGGGCGATCGCGGCGATCAGCCAAAGCAGAAAGCTGTGAAACCAGACGATGTCGTCCATGACCGGCGACGCCGACTGTTGCAGCCCCAGTTCCCATGGCGTGGGCTGGCCGAGGCCGGCCCATGCGACACCGCCGGCGGCGATGACGGTCACGCCCGTGACCACGAAAGCGATCAACCGCTTAAGCACCAGCATTGTTCTATGTGCTCCCTCGAGGAGAAATTCGGCCTTGATGAGGCCCCTTTTTGCCGCCCACCGCAGGCAAGATGTCGGCTCGGCCCCGCTGAGCACAGCGTTTTGCCACGGGCGCGGCAGCTTTTGCGGTGCGGCGGGACGGGGGGAAATCCCCGCCTCTCAAACCACAATTCGAGCACTACCGCAATGCGCCTTATCGCCCGTTCCATCTGACAAACGACTTGCCCCCAAGGTAACTCCGGACGCCGTATTTACGCCACGTCCAGGCGGCTTGGATAATCCCGCCTCGGACGTTGCTGGCCCGCCGTCGCTTGCTTGACAGCACCGGCCGAGCATGAACCAACGGGACCGAATAAAATGCTTGCCGGGGAGCGATTCGCCTGCACTCGGGCGAGTGGGGCGGCGTGCGCCAAGGGATTGAACGATGGGTATTTTCGGGCGTGACAGGCACGCGCTTCGAGGCCACGCATGGCTCGCGCCGCTGGCGCTGGTCATGGCGCTGACGGCCGTCTCCACCGAGCGGGTCGCGGCCCAAGGCGCGGTCAAGTCGGTGCACAAGGACTGGCAGATCCGCTGCGATACGCCACCCGGCGCCAAGAGCGAACAATGCGCCCTGATCCAGAGCGTCACCGCGGAAGACCGCGCCAATGTCGGCCTCACGGTGATCGTGCTCAAGACCGCCGACCTGAAGAGCCGGCTGATGCGGGTGGTGGCGCCACTCGGCGTGCTGCTGCCGTCGGGCCTGGGGCTCAAGATCGACAACGCCGATATCGGCCGCGCCGGCTTCGTGCGCTGCCTGCCCAATGGTTGCATAGCCGAGGTGGTCATGGACGACGCGCTGATCGCCAAGCTGCGCACTGGCACGAATGCGACCTTCATCATTTTCCAGACGCCGGAAGAAGGCATCGGCTTTCCGATGAGCCTCGCCGGCTTCGGCGAGGGCTACGACAAGCTGCCGTAAGCACCGCCGCCCTGGCCTCGCCACTCATGCTCCTCGTCAAAACCTATCTCGACAAAAGCCCGATCCACGGAATCGGAGTCTTTGCCGGCGAATTGATTCGCAAGGACACCAAAATTTGGCGCTTCGTCATCGGTTTCGACCGCTATTATTCGCGGAAGCAATTCGTCAAGCTGCCGAAGCCCGCCAAAGAATACATCAGACTGCACGGCTATCAGTGGGGTAAGGAAATCCTGTTGTCGATGGACCACGATTCCTACATGAATCATTCGGACAATCCGAACACCTATTTCCATAACGGCTACGTCATTGCCCGCCGCAACATCCGCAAAGGCGTGGAGATCACGAACGACTACCGGGCGTTCGAAGCAGCGTTTTGTGCCGCGTTTTTGAAGAAGAAAAAGAAATAGGGTCAGCAACAAGCTGTCCCGAGCACCGCGACGGATTAGCGGATTTCAAACACCAGCTTGCCCTGGAGATGGCGCGCTTCACTGACGCGGTGCGCCTCGGCCGCATTGGCGAGCTTGTAGCAGATGATCGTGGGCGGCCGCACCGCGCCGGCTTCCAGCAGCGCCAGCAGTCGCTCGAGATGAGCGCGGTCGCGTTTGACGTCGGGACGCAAGGTCTGGATATCGTCGCGCGTCGGCTTGAAGCCGTCCGGCGCCGGCGCGATCCACACCAGTTTCCCGCCGGGCTTTAGCACCGCGTAGCAGCCGGCGCGGACATTACCGCCGACGGTGTCGAACACCACATCGCAGATCGGACCGATGGTGGTGAAGTCTTGCGTGTTGTAGTCAATCACGCGGTCGGCACCGAGGCTGTGGACATAGGCGTGATTGCCGGAGCTGGCGGTCGTGATCACCGTGGCACCCAGGTGCTTTGCGAGTTGCACGGCAAATCCCGCGACGCCGCCGGCACCGCCCTGGATCAGAATGGTCTGACCCGCTTTGAGATGCACCGTATCTTCAATGGCCGTGAGCGCTGTGAGGCTGATGAGCCCTAGGGCGGCAGCTTCGGCATGGCTTAGCGAAGGGGGCTTCTTGGCAACGATCGCGGCCTTGATGGCGATCTTTTCTGCATAGGTGCCTTCAATTCCTTGGTCGGTCACGCCAAATACGGCATCCCCGACTTTGAAATCGGTGACCCCCACGCCGACCTCGCTGACCACACCCGAGAAGTCGCGGCCCATGATGTGAGGAAATTGGTTAAGCTTATATCGGCCATTTCCCCGCCTCACCTTGGGATCGGCGCCGTTGACGCTGGCCGCGTGAATATCCACGACCACGTCGCCCCGGCCGGCGATCGGATCCGGTGTCTCGCCATAGCGCAGCATCTCCGGCCCGCCATGGTTCATCAGCAGCATCGCCTTCATGGGTAACCTCCGTTACGGTTGCCGCATACTAAGCCTGCCGGCGGCAGCGCGGTCCAGTCGTGCCCTCGCAGAATCGCCACAGACGCCTTATCTGATGGCGTGAGGGCGCCACCGGAGAACGACTTATGGAACCAGCCATTTCATCGCTGATCGACCGCGCCGGGCTCGACCGCGACAAGGTCCGCCAGTTGATCGGGCGCGGGCTGGATGGCGCCGACGACGGCGAACTGTTCCTGGAATACAAGCAGACCGAAGCGCTGGCCTTCGACAATGGCCGGCTCAAGCAAGCCTCCTACGACACCGAGCAAGGCTTCGGCCTGCGCGCGGTGAAGGACGAGGCGGTCGGCTATGCGCACGCATCCGATCTATCGGAAGGCGCGTTGGCGCGCGCCGCCGAGGCGGTGCGTGCAGTCAAAGGCGGCCACAGCGGCCATTATGCCGACGCGCCCGGTCGCACCAACCGCAAGTTCTATGGCGACGACAATCCGTTGGGCGCACAGAGCTTCGAGAGCAAAGTGAAATTGCTAGAGTCGATCGACGCCTATGCCCGCGCCAAGGATCCTCGCGTGCGGCAGGTCACCGCCAGCATCGCCGCCACCTGGCAAGTGGTGGAAATCCTGCGCGCCGACGGCGAGAGCTATCACGACATCCGTCCGCTGGTGCGGCTGAACGTGTCCGCGGTCGTCGGCGATGGCGACCGCCAGGAATCCGGCAGCTACGGGATCGGCGGCCGCGAAGGCTATCAGCGCTTCATCGAGGCCCGGTCATGGCAAGGCGCGGTCGACGAAGCCGTGCGCCAGGCGCTGGTCAATCTCGACGCGGTGGCCGCACCCGCCGGCGAGATGGATGTGGTGCTGGGGAATGGCTGGCCGGGCGTGATGCTGCACGAAGCGGTCGGCCACGGCCTGGAAGGCGATTTCAATCGCAAGAAGACGTCCGCATTCGCCGGTCTGATGGGCCAGCAGGTCGCCGCCAAAGGCGTCACCGTGGTCGACGACGGCACTATGCAAAAGCGCCGTGGCTCGTTGTCCATCGATGACGAAGGCACGCCGACCAACCGCACCGTGCTGATCGAGGACGGCATTCTCGTTGGCTACATGCAGGACCGGCAGAATGCGCGACTCATGCGCATGAAGCCGACCGGCAATGGCCGGCGCGAAAGCCACGCCCATATGCCGATGCCGCGCATGACAAATACTTACATGCTCGCCGGTAAGCACGACCCGAAGGAGATCATCGCTTCGGTGAAGAACGGGCTCCATGCGGTCAGCTTCGGCGGCGGGCAGGTCGACATCACCTCGGGCAAATACGTGTTCCAATGCACCGAGGCCTACAGAATCGAGAACGGCAAGGTCACCGCGCCGGTGAAAGGCGCCATGCTGATCGGCAACGGGCCGACCGACCTGCATCGCATCTCGATGATCGGCAAAGACTTCGCGCTCGATCCCGGCATCGGCACCTGCGGCAAGAGCGGCCAGGGCGTTCCAGTCGGCGTCGGCCAGCCCAGCCTGCGCATGGATCGGATCACTGTGGGCGGTACGGGCTGAACAATCATGACGCAGCGACCAGAACGCAAGACCAGCCTGTTGCGATCGATCGTCGAACTCGCCGGCATATTGCTCGCCGTGTTTGTGGCGAAAGCCGCGATCGCCGAGCCGTTCTATGTGCCGTCCGGCTCGATGGAGCCGACGCTGCTGATCGGCGATGAATTGCTGGCGACGAAATATCCCTATGGCTACAACGCCGCCTCGCTGCCCGCCTTCATCGTCCTACCCAATACATCGCGTATCATGGGCGCCCTGCCGCGCTGCGGCGATATCGTCGTGTTCCGCTGGCCGGGCGACCGTTCGCAAATTTGGGTCAAGCGCGTCATCGGCCTGCCCGGCGACCGTATTGCGCTGCGCGACGGACACGTGTGGATCAACGGCGAAGCCGCCGCCCTGCAACCGGACGGAACCGGCCAGGCGGAAAACGAGGATGGCACGCTGGCGCCGGCCGCGCGTTTGATCGAGACGTTGCCGGGCGACCGCAAACATACGATCTTCAAGCTCACGCCGCTCGAACCACTCGACAACATGCCGGAGATAGTCGTTCCGCCGGATCGGCTGTTCGTCATGGGCGACAACCGCGACAACTCCGCCGACAGCCGCGTGCCGGTGCGCGCCGGCGGCGTCGGTTTGCTGCCGGTGGAAGACCTGGTCGGACGCGTGGACGGGATCGTCGGGTCCTGGGACCTCGGCATCAAACGCCGGCCGGTTTGGACTTGGCCGCAAGGGCTGCGGCTGTCGCGGTTCTTCAGCACGGTCCACTGATGTTTTCTTTGCGCACGACCTTGTCCGAATACCGGTTCCCATCTCCGATCAAGTCGAGGACATGCTTTTCGGGGTAATGCGCGCTTATTTCACCACGCCCGAAATGCAGCACGGCTTGTGCCGTGGCCGGGTGATCCTGTCCTTCAAATAGCAGCGCGGGAACGGAGTGATGTAGCCGGGCCGCACATACGTCCAGGCGCGGCATTTGTTCTCGGCCTCGCAGGCCGCCTTGCAAGCGGCGCCGGAAGGATTGGCCGCGACCTCGAAATAACGATAGTCGCCCCCGACGCGATCGATGGAAAATTCCAGCGGGCCGCTGCGCGGCTCGATCACGCCGGCTCCGCGTACGCCAGATACGCAGCATTTATCCTCTTGGCGCGGGGACACCTTGTTCTTGAGCCAGCACGTGGCAAACGTACTGGCCGTGCGTGGATAGGAGAAGCTCCAGGCGCGGCAGCGCGCGTCGCGCTCGCAGCGGGCAGCGCAGACGGCTGGGTCACCATTGCGGATCTGGAAGCTCACGTAATCGCCACCGCGGCGGTCATAGCCGGTCTGCGCCTGCGCCGGGCAGGCCACCGCCAGGACGATCAGCACGAGCGCGCCCCATAGACTGACCGGATACCGCATGCGCGCCCGCTCGGCTTTGGATTTGCCGTGAAACCAGGACCCACCGGCATGCTAGCGCACCTCGCACTGTATGCGCGCAGAAATTCTTCGCAAAAAAGAAAGCGCCCGCCGGAGGGGCCGGCGGGCGCGGGATCCGGCCGCGAGAGGGGATGATCGCGGGTCCCGGATCGAGCAGCCGACGAGAGGGCTCGGCCGTGTCGTTAAATTTCAAATCGCCTGGCGCGCCGGGCGGTTCGTGCGCGGACGGCGGAAGCCATTGTCTACGCGAGCCTCACGTTGCGCACGAAGTACGGCACGGCTGACGCGTCGCTCGATGGCGTGCTCTCGCAACAGCGCGGTCGGGTCGTCCCAGAACGGCACCGAGAAGGCGTCGCGCAGGTCGGCGCGGGTGATGCCGATATCGGCCAGCATATGGCGGTCGAGGCCGGCGAGCACTCTGGCCTCGCGCCGGTGCCGGCGGGCGCGCGAGAACTGCTTCAGCCAGTGGGTCAGCAAAGCTAGCAAGGACGCAAAGGCGCGCACCAAAGTGCCGCCGGCGATGGGCAAAACGGGGATATTTGCGTTCATTTTCAGTCTCCATGCATTCCGTGGTCGAGACGCCAAAATCGCCCCGGCCACGTAACGGAACCACCCGAAAACCCCACCCGAAACCAAATTGCAGCCACCATGCTCCTAAAAGATTGATTAGTGAAACGAATGTTTTTAATCTGACCGATCAGGATTGGTGATATACTTTTGACCTATCAAGGACCAAGCTCATGACCGCGCTGATCGACGTCGACCAATTGCGCACCTTCATCGCCATTGCCGAGACCGGCAGCTTCACCAAAGCGGCCGAGGTGGTAAACAAAACCCAGTCGGCGGTGTCGATGCAGATGAAGCGGCTGGAGGAGCGGCTGGAGCGGCCGATCTTCGCGCGCGATGGCCGCGCCTCCAAGCTCACCGAGGACGGGCAGCGCCTGCTCGATTACGCCCGCCGCATCGTCAAGCTCAACGTCGAGACGTTGGCCGCTTTCTCCGACGCCGAATTGTCCGGCCGGGTGCGGCTGGGCGTGCCCGACGATTACGCCGACCGCTATCTGCCCGAGATCATGGCGCGCTTCTCGCGCGTCTATCCCGGCGTCGAGCTCACCGTGATCTGCGAGCCGAGCGCGGACCTGCTCGAGCGCATCGACGCCAACGAGATCGATCTCGCCATCGTCACCAATTGCGAGAGCAAGCGCGCCTCGGAAACTTTCCGGCGCGAGCGGCTGCTATGGGTGACCTCGAACCGGCATCCGACCCATCTGGAGGAGCGCCTGCCGTTGGCGCTCGGCCGGCCGACTTGCTCATGGCGGCGCGTCGCCACCGAACGGATGGAAAAAGTCGGCCGCCCCTATCGCGTGCTCTATTCGAGTTCGAACGCCGGCGCGGTGGCCGCCGCCGTGCTCGCCGGTCTTGCGGTGTCAGTATTGCCGGAGTCCGGCCTGCGTCCCGGCATGCGCGTGCTTACCGGGGCGGAAGGTTTTCCAGAATTGCCGAGCTGCCGCGTCGGCTTGGTGCGCAGCGCGCATGAAAGCTCGACGCTCGCCGACGCGCTGGCCGAGCACATCATCTCCTCGCTCGATAACTTGTCGGAAGCGCAAGCGGCGGAATAATTATCTAATACGCATACTCGTCGAAAATCGGCTCGACTGAGCCTTTCCATCGGCCGTGGAATTTTTCCAGCAATTCCTCCGCCGGCGTCGTGCCGCGCGCGATCGATTCCTCGAGCGGACGCAAATAACGCGTCTCGTCGCGGCCATTGCGGTCGAGATATTTGCGTCGCGCCAGCCCGCGCGTGGCAAAGCGCAGCGTCTCCTGCGCCAGCGTGAGCACGTTGCGGCCGCGGATCTCGGCGGCAAATCCGAGTTTGGGCACGTCGTCGCGCAGCTTCTGTCGTTCGGCCGCGCTCCAGCGCTTGACCATGTCCCAGCAGGCGGTAAGCGCATCGTCGTCGTAGAGCAGCCCGACCCAAAACGCGGTGAGCGACGGCAAGCGCCGCCACAGGCCGCCGTCAGCGCCGCGCATTTCCAGGTAACGCTTGAGACGCACCTCGGGGAAAGATCGTGCTCAAGTGATTGGCCCAGTCGGAAATCGTCGGCCGCTCGCCCGGCAGCTCGGCCAGCTTGCCGGCAAAGAAATCGCGGAACGACTTGCCGGCGACGTCGATATATTTGTCGCCGCGCTTGATGAAATACATCGGCACGCCGAGCGCATAATCGACCCAGCGCTCGAAGCCCATGCCGTCCTCGAATGCCCAGGGCAACATGCCGGAGCGGTCGTTGTCGGTATCGGTCCAGATCTGCGATCGGAAAGAGAGAAATCCATTCGGCTTGCCTTCGGTGAACGGTGAATTGGCGAACAGCGCAGTTGCCACCGGCTGCAGCGCTAGCGATACGCGCAGCTTTTTCACCATGTCGGCTTCCGAGGAGAAGTCGAGGTTCGCCTGCACGGTGCAGGTGCGGTACATCATGTCGAGGCCGAGCGTGCCGACCTTCGGCATGTAATTCGTCATGATGCGGTAGCGGCCCTT
Source organism: uncultured Alphaproteobacteria bacterium (assembly GCA_963709855.1). Taxonomy (GTDB): domain Bacteria; phylum Pseudomonadota; class Alphaproteobacteria; order Rhizobiales; family Xanthobacteraceae; genus Pseudolabrys. The sequence continues at coordinate 42,781 of CAVPXX010000024.1, forward strand.
CGGCATGACCGGCATGTCGGCACGCGTCCAGTTCGGCGTCATGCCGAGGCCGAGGAAGCCGATGCCGAGGGGTTTCGCCACCTCGCGCACCTGCACCAGATGCGCCATCAGCTCGGAGGCGGTCTGGTGCACATTTTCGAGCGGCGCGCCGGAGAGTTCGAACTGGCCGCCCGGCTCCAGCGAAATGGCGCCGCCGTGGGTGACGTCGAACATGCCGATGATGTTGTCACCCTCCATGATCGGCTCCCAGCCGAGCAGGTGCTGCATGCCGTCGAGCAGCGCACGGATGCTGCGTCGGCCGGCATAGGGCACCGGCCGGTGGTCTTGCACTGTGAATGCGAATTTCTCGTGCTCGGTGCCGACGCGGAATTGCGCCTTCGGCTTGCAGCCCGCTTCGAGCCAGGCGACGAGTTCGTCGCGCGTCTCGATCGGGGTCATGTCGATCTGGTCACGGGCCATGCAAGCGTCCGGCACAAAAATGGGCCGCGACCTTAAACATGGGAAGCGCGAAAGGGCAATGCGAGATGCGGGCGGCTCTAATGCGGCGCGGACGCGGCGGCGGCCGATTTCGCGCCGCGCTCGTACCAATCGCGGCTGCGGTTGACGATCGCGACCACCGACAGCATGACCGGGACCTCGATCAAGACCCCGACCACCGTTGCCAGGGCCGCGCCCGAATCGAAGCCGAACAGGCTGATTGCGGCGGCAACGGCCAACTCGAAAAAGTTGCTGGCGCCGATCAGGGCGGAAGGTCCAGCGACGCAGTGCTGCTCGCCCGCCATCCGGTTGAGCACATAAGCAAAGCCGGCGTTGAAATAGACTTGGATCAGGATTGGTACCGCGAGCAGGCCGATAATCAGCGGCTGCGTCAGAATCTGCTCGCCCTGGAAGCCGAACAGCAGAACCAGCGTCGCCAATAGCGCGACCAGCGACAGCGGTTGCAACTTACCCAGGAGGCTTGCGAGCGCGGCCGGTCCACCGCTCGCCAACACGTTCCAGCGCAGAACCTGCGCCACCAGGACAGGCACCACGATATACAGCACGACCGAGAGCACGAGCGTGCCCCACGGCACCGTAATCGCCGACAGCCCGAGCAGCAGCCCGACAATCGGCGCAAAGGCGAACACCATGATGGTGTCATTGAGCGCCACTTGCGACAGCGTGAAGTGCGGCTCGCCCTTGGTCAGGTTGCTCCACACGAACACCATCGCGGTGCAGGGTGCCGCCGCCAGAATAATCAGCCCGGCGATGTAGGAGTTGATCTGGCCGGGCGGCAAATAGGGCCGGAACAGATATCCGATAAACAGCCAGCCGAGCGCGGCCATTGAAAACGGCTTCACCGCCCAGTTGATGAACAAGGTGACGCCGATGCCGCGCCAATGTTCGCGCACACGTCCGAGCGCGGCGAAATCAATCTTGACCAGCATGGGTACGATCATCAGCCAGATCAACGCCGCCACCGGCAAGTTGACCTTGGCGATCTCGGCGCTGCCGATCACTTGAAAAACTCCCGGCATGACGTGGCCGAGCGCGATGCCGGCGACGATACAAAGCGCGACCCACAAGGTCAGATAGCGTTCAAACGTCGACATGTTGGGCCTTTTCCGTCGCGCCCTCGCTGCGGCCGATCGCCTCCAACCGCGTGGTCAGCACCAGGCGGTCGAGCTTTTCGATCGGCAGCGCCAGGAACAACTCAATGCGTCGATTGAGCATACGATAGGCGTCCTTGAACGTCAGCGCGATCTCGGCCTCGCTGCCTTCCGCCGCGGCCGGATCGGGAATGCCCCAATGCGCGGTGATCGGCTGGCCCGGCCACACGGGGCAGGCTTCGCCGGCGGCGTTGTCGCAGACGGTGAACACAAAATCGAGATCGGGCGCGCCCGGCCGGGCGAATTCCGCCCAGGACTTCGAACGCAACGTCGAGACGTCGTAGTTGAACTTGCGCAGGAGATCGAGCGTGCGCGGATTGATTTTGTCTTTAGGCTGGCTGCCGGCGCTGAAAACCTTGAAACGGCCGCGGCCCTCGCGATTGAGTATCGCCTCGGCGATGATCGAGCGCGCCGAATTGCCAGTGCAAAGGAACAGCACGTTGTATTGTTCTTTCATCACGCGATCTCCCCGGCTGTCCGAAATTCAAACCACAGGCAACGGCTGAAATCCGATGCGGTTCATCATCGATTCGAAGTAGTCGCGAACCCGCCGCGGGATCGCGAGCCCTTTGACCACCGCGACGGACCGCAGCAGCGGCAGGACGCGAATGTCGTCCAGCGACAACATGCCATTGACGGCTTGCGGGCTCTCGATCAATGCATCGAGCTGTTCGAGCTTGGGCATGAGCTCGCGGATTTGTTCGCGCGTATGGCTGCGCAGCTCGGTGAAATCGCCGTAGGTCTTACGCTTGCGCACGATGTAATGATCGAGCGCGGCGGCGGTGGCGAATTCGGGCAGCCCGAGCAGCGGATAGCGCGGCATCGTCAGCGGCGCCGATTTCGAGACGATCTGATCGGCCCAATCGGCGACTTCGGGGCGTTGCGGGCCGACCAAAATCGGCGAGCCGAGCCCCTCGATATATTTGACCATGTCCATGCTCTCGAGCATGGGCTGCCCCTCGTCCTTCACCAGAATCGGAATCACGCGTTTGCCGACGAGGCCGACCATGGTGTCGGTGTCGTCGTCGAGCACGACGGTCTCCTGCAAATGCATACGCTTGAGCGCGGCCATCATCCTAACGCGAAAACAGAGCGAGCAATGCTCGAACATGTAAAGCTTCATGACGCCGCCTTGCGCGCCGGAGCGCAGCAGGCGGCGTTGAATTCGTCGACGACGGCTGCGCAGATTTCCGGCCGGCCGCCGCAGCAATCGCGCAGCATGAAATCGATCAAACCGCGGAAGCCGTCGAGATTGGCGCGATAGTTCATCGAGCGGCCCTGGCGCGCCACTGCGATCAGCCCGCCACGCATGAGTGCGGCGAGGTGCGTGGACATCGTGTTGTGCGGCACCTTGCAGAATTGCGCGATCTCGCCCGCCAGCAGCCCGTTTGGATGGGCGGCGACCAGCTTGCGAAAGGCCTTGAGCCGCGTCGGCTGCGCCAGCGCGGCGAAGGCGGCCTGCGATTTCTTGGCGTCCATATGTCGAGACATATCGACATAATATGACACGCGGGCGACGAAAGGCAAGTCAGGTCGGGCGATTTCTGCCACAACCGGCTATATTGACAGCGTTCTATTTTCGTTCTCTACGTGAAAATCCCGTCGCCGTCGCAGAAGTTAGCGCAATGCCGAGCTTTTCCTCTCATCAAGACGCCGCGCTCAAGGCGGTTGCCGACTGGTTGAAGGCCAAGCCTGGCGCCAATGGTACGCCGCAAGTGTTCCGCCTGTTCGGCTATGCTGGCACCGGCAAGACCACGCTCGCCCGCCACCTGGCTGAGCACGCCGACGGTGAGGTGAAGTTCGCTGCCTTCACCGGCAAGGCGGCCTCGGTCATGCGCGGCAAGGGCTGCAAGGGCGCCTCCACCATCCACAGCCTGATTTACCGGGCGCGCGAGAGCGGCGAGGAAATCCCCAGCTTCGATCTGTGGGACGACGCGCCCGCCTCCAAGGCCGAGCTGATCATCATCGACGAATGCTCGATGGTCGACGCCGAACTCGGGCGCGACCTGCTGTCGTTCGGCGTGCCGGTGCTGGTGCTGGGCGATCCGGCGCAATTGCCGCCGATCCAGGGCGGCGGATTTTTCACCGAGGCTGAGCCGGACGTAATGCTCACCGAAGTGCACCGGCAGGCCGAGGGCGATCCGATCATCCGGCTGTCGATGGACATTCGGGCCGGCGAATATCTCGAGCCCGGCCGCTATGGCGAGACCGAAGTGGTCGCTAAGGACGATCTCGATCCGCAGCGCGTGCTGGAAGCCGACCAGGTGCTGGTCGGGCGCAACGCCACGCGCCGCGCCTATAACATCCGAATGCGGGAACGCCGCGGCTTCGAGGACAAGATGCCGTCGGCCGGCGACAAGCTCGTGTGCCTGCGGAACAACCGCAAGAAGGGCCTGTTCAACGGCTCACTGTGGTCAGTTAAGGAGCGCGGCGCGAGCAAGGCCGGCATCATGACCATACGGCTGTTGCCGGACGATGACACCGGTCTACGCGGCGTGAAAGTGTCGGTGCGGCCGGAATGTTTTTCCGGCGGCATCGAGCAGATCGATTGGGCGCGCCGCAAGCCCTACGACGAGTTCGACTATGGCTATGTGCTCACCGTGCACAAGGCGCAAGGCTCGCAATGGGACGACGTGGTGTTGTTCGACGAGAGCTTTGCGTTCCCGGACAGCCGCGAGCGATGGCTTTATACCGGCGTCACCCGCGCGGCGAAGAAATTGACGGTGGTGGTGTGATCCCTCTTTCACCTCTCGCCGCGTGCGGGGAGAGGGAAACTACGCCGCCTCTTTCTTCTTTCCCGGCATGAAGCGGCTGTAGAAGCTCTCGCCCTTGTCCGCCATCTCGACCAACAACTTTGAAGGCGTGAAGCGCGGGCCGTATTTCTTTTCCAGTTTGCGGCAGAGCTCGACGAATTTCTTCGTGCCCATCATGTCGATCCACGACAGCGTGCCGCCGGAGAATGGCGCGAAGCCGAAACCGAGGATCGAACCCACATCCGCTTCGCGCACGTCGGTGAGCACCTTTTCTTCGAAGCAGCGCGCGGTCTCCAGCGCCTGCATGCCGAGCAGACGCAGCTTCAATTCCTCAACATCGATGCTGTCGGGATCGAGTTTCTTGGGCTGCAATTCAGCGAGCCCCGGCCACAATTTTTTCGGCGCGCCCGGCGGATAGTCGTAGAAGCCCTTGCCGTTCTTGCGTCCGAAGCGGCCGCGCTTCTCGACCATTTCCTCAAGCAGCGCCTTTTGGCGTGGGTCGATGGCGTTAGGCCCGAGATCGGCTTCGGTGGCTTTCAGGATTTTCCACGCGAGATCGACCGCCACCTCGTCGTTGAGCGAGAGCGGACCGACCGGCATGCCGGCCATGCGGCCGACATTCTCGATCATCGCCGCCGGCACGCCTTCCGCCAGCATCAGGTGGCCTTCGCGGATGTAGGTGCCGACCACGCGCGAGGTGTAGAAGCCGCGCAAGTCATTCACGACAATGGGCGTCTTGCGGATCGCGCGCACGTAGTCGAGCGCGGCGGCGAGTGCCTTGTTGCCGGTTTCCTTGCCAAGAATGATTTCGACCAGCATCATGCGGTCGACCGGCGAGAAGAAATGAATACCGATGAAGCGCGGCGGCTCCTTGAATTCGGTGGCGAGCGAAGAGATCGGCAATGTCGAGGTGTTGGAGGCGAACACCGTGTTGTCGCCGATCACGGCCTGGGTCTTGGCGATCACGTCGGACTTTACTTTTCTATCCTCGAACACCGCCTCGATCACCAGATCGCAATCCTTCAGCGCGCCATAGTCCGACGTCGGCGTGATGAGCGAGAGCAGCCCGTCGCGCTCGGCACTATTCATACGGCCTTTGTTGACGCGGTCGCTGAGCGCCTTGTGCAGGCCGGCCTTGCCATTGTCGGCGGTCTCCTGGTCGCGGTCGATCAGCACCACCTGCAAGCCAGCCGCCGCACTTACCTGCGCGATGCCGGCGCCCATGAAGCCGGCGCCGACCACGCCGATTTTCTTGAGCGCCACAGCCGGTTCGTTCGCCGGCCGCCGCGCGCCCTTGTTGAGCTCTTGCATCGAGACGAACAGCGAGCGGATCATGGAGGCCGCTTCCGGCGAGCGTAGGATCTTGGCGAACCAGCGCGACTCCACGCGCAGCGCGGTGTCCATGTCCAACTGCAGGCCTTCATAGACCACCTGCAATATCGCGCGCGCGGCCGGATAATTGTCGTAGGTCTCGCGCCGGTAGATCGCGTTCGCCGGCGGAAACACCATCATGCCGGCCTTGGAATAGACCGGCCCGCCGGGCAGCTTGAAGCCCTTCACATCCCACGGCGCCACCGGCTTGCCGTCGCTCTTGATCCAGTCCTTCGCTGCCTTGATCAGGTCGGCTTGCGGTACGACATTGTCGACGAGCTTCATGGCCTTGGCGCGGTCGAGCTTAAGCTGGTCGCCCTTTAGTAGATATTGCAGCGCGTCGGCGGGCGGCAGCATGCGCGCGATGCGCTGGGTGCCGCCGGCACCGGGGAACAGGCCGATCTTGATCTCGGGCAGGCCGAGCCGCGTCTTCGGATTTTCGGCGGCGATGCGCTGATGGCAGGCGAGCGCGAGCTCGAAGCCACCGCCCATCGCGGTGCCGTTGAGCGCGCAGACCCAGGGCTTGCCGCTGGTCTCGATGCGGCGATAGAGCTGCGACAGCTTGCGGCTCTCGTCGAACACGTAAGCGGCGGCGGCCTCCGCGCCTTTGGCTTTCACCAAGTCGGCGTAGATCGCCCCCATGCGCTCCAGCATCGTGAGGTCGGCGCCGCCGCAGAAGGCTTCCTTACCGGAGGTGATGACCGCGCCCTTGATGGCGGCATCGATAGTAACCTTCTCGACGATGGAGTTGAGCTCCGCGATCACGTCCATGTCGATGACGTTCATCGAGCGGCCGGGCATGTCCCAAGTGACCAGCGCGATGCCGTCGGCATCAACGTCGAATTTGAAATTCGGCATGACCTTGAGCTCCTATGGCGGGTACGGCTCGCCGTTCCTGTGCAGATAGCGGCGACCTTTTTCGTCGCGCTCCATCACCAGATCGACGTCCGGATAATGCACACGTTCGGATTTCGCGCGGGTGCCGACTTCGAAATAGACCGCGTCGCGGTTGCCGCGGTTGACCAGCTTGTGCGCAACGCTGCTGCCGGCCTTGAAACCAGCGGCGTCGCCGGCCTTGAGCATGGTCTCGCCGTCGTTCTCGATCAGCACCAGCTCGCCTTCCAGCATGTAGATGAATTCATCTTCCTGCTCGTGCCAGTGCCGCAGCGCGGTGGAGGCGCCCGGCTCGATACGCGAAACGTTGACGCCGAACTGCGTGAGGCCCACGACGTCGCCTAGCGCCTGCTTGTGGCGGCCTTTATGCTCGGCCTGAAACTCGGCCGGATAAAAACTGCCGCTTCGCACCGGCACCTTGGCGATGTCGACCTTGGGCATCAGACTTCTCAGACGCGTTCGATGATCGTCGCAGTGCCCATGCCGATGCCGATACAGAGCGTGACCAGCGCGGTGGACAGATCGCGCCGCTCCAGCTCGTCCAACACGGTGCCGAGGATCATCGCGCCGGTGGCGCCGAGCGGATGGCCCATGGCGATGGCGCCGCCGTTGACGTTCATCTTGTCATGGGGAATGTCGAACGCCTGCATGTAGCGCAACACCACTGAGGCGAAGGCCTCGTTGAGCTCGAACAGATCGACGTCGCCGATCGCCATGCCGGCCTTCTTGAGCACCTTCTCGGTCACCGGGATCGGTCCGGTGAGCATGATCGCCGGCTCCGAGCCGATATTGGCGAAGGCTTTGATGTACGCGCGCGGTTTCAAGCCCGCCGCTTTGCCCGCTTCCTTGCTGCCGATCAGCACCGCGGCTGCGCCGTCGACGATGCCGGAGGAATTGCCCGGCGTATGCACGTGATTGATCGCCTCGACGTCCGGATAACGCTGCATGGCGACCGCGTCGAAGCCGGCCATCTCCCCCATCTGGACGAAGGACGGTTGCAGCGCAGCCAGCGTCTGCATGGTGGTCGAGGGACGCATGTGCTCGTCTTTGGCCAGGATGGTGAGCCCGTTGCAATCCTTCACCGCCATCACCGAATTTTTGAAGCGGCCCTCGCCCCACGACTTGGCGGCGCGCTTCTGACTTTCGACCGCGTAAGCGTCCACGTCGTCGCGCGAGAAGCCGTATTTGGTGGCGATCAGATCGGCGGAAATTCCCTGCGGCAGGAAGTAAGTCTTGACCGCGAGCGAAGGATCGACCGGCCAGGCGCCGCCCGAGGCGCCGATGCCGACGCGGCTCATGGATTCGGCGCCGCCACCGATCGTCATCTGGTGCTGGCCCGACATGATCTCGGCGGCCGCGAAATTTACCGCGTCCAAGCCGGAGGCGCAGAAGCGGTTGATCTGTATGCCCGGCACGCCGTCGCCGAAGCCCGCCACCAGCGCGGCGGCGCGCGCGATGTCGCCGCCGGCTTCCCCCACCGGATCGACGCAGCCCAAGACCACGTCATCGATCATCTTTGGATCGAGCTTGTTGCGGTCCTTGACTGCGGCCAGTGTCTGCGCCGCAAGATTGAGCGCGGTTACCTCATGCAAAGCCCCATCGGCCTTGCCGCGTCCGCGCGGTGTACGCACGTGGTCGTAAATGAAAGCATCCGGCATCGGCGTTCTCCTGCGCAGGGTTAAAGACTGCGCGCGATCAGCAGCTTCATGATCTCGTTGGTGCCGGCATAGATGCGCAGCACCCGTGCGTCGCGATAGAGGCGCGAGATCGGGTATTCATCCATATAGCCATAACCGCCGAACATTTGTAGGCAGCGATCGATCACGTCGGCTTGGGTGTCAGTGAGGCGGTATTTGGCCATCGAGGCGGTGACGGTGTCGAGCTTGCCTTCGACATGCTGGCCGATGCAGTGATCCAGGAACACCTTGGCTATTGTTGTGTCGGTCTTGCACTCGGCCAGCTCGAACTGGGTGTTCTGGAATTCAATGATTGCCTTCCCGAAGGCCTTGCGCTGCTTGACGTAATCGACGGTGAGCGCGAGCGCACGCTCCATCATCGCGACTGCGTGCACGGCGACAATCAGGCGCTCCTGCGGCAGCTCCTTCATGAGCTGGTAAAAGCCCTGCCCCTCCTCGGTGCCGAGCAGGCTCTCGGTTGGCAGTTTCACATCCTCGAAGAACAACTCCGAAGTGTCGGCAGAATCCATGCCGAGCTTCTTGAGCTTGCGGCCGCGCCGGAAGCCCTGCGCATCCTCGGTCTCTACTACCAGCAGCGAGGTGCCCTTGGCGCCGGCCTTGGGATCGGTCTTGGCAACGACGATGATCAGGTTGGCGTGCTGGCCGTTGGTGATGAAGGTCTTCGAGCCGTTGAGCACGTAGCCATTGCCGGATTTCTTGGCGGTGGCGCGCACGCCTTGCAGGTCGGAGCCGGTTCCGGGCTCGGTCATGGCGATGGCGCCAACCAGTTCGCCGGTGGCGAGCTTGGGCAGCCAGCGCTTTTTCTGCTCCTCGGTGCCGAAATGCAGGATGTAGGGCGCGACGATCCCGGAATGCAGCGGCGCGCCGAACGTGTCGAAGCCGGCAAGTGAGAATTCGCGATTGATCACCGCCTCATGAGCGAACGTCCCGCCGGCGCCGCCATATTCTTCCGGCATCGACGCGCAGAGCAGACCGGCTTGCCCCGCTTTGGTCCACACGTTGCGCTCATACATACCGGCTTCGTGCCAGCGGTCGAGATGGGGCGCGAATTCATCGGCGATGAAGCGTCGCGACTGCTCCTCGAGCAGGACGAGGTCCTCGGTCATCCAGGCCGGGCGCGGCAGATTAACGGAATTCATGGGGGATGCTTGCCGATTGGGTCGCGGGATTCAACCATATACCCCCAGCGCCAACCGGGCGCGAGGGGCAGCCGGTCATCCCGCGCCCAGCGCCACGGCGACGTTGTAGGTAATAAAGGAGCCGGCGTAGGCCAGAGCCAGCATGTAGCCGAAGGTGATCAGCATCCAGCGCCAACTGCCGGTCTCGCGCTTGATCACGGCCAACGTGGACGCGCATTGCGGCGCGAAAATGTACCAGACCAGGAGCGACAGCGCGGTGGCAAGGCTCCACTGGCTGGCCAGCGTCTGGCCGATCTGGGCCGCGACATCCTTGCCGCCTTCGATGGCATAGACCGTGCCGAGCGACGCGACCGCGACCTCGCGCGCCGCCATGCCGGGGATCAGCGCGACGCTGATCTGCCAGTTGAAGCCGACTGGCGCGAGGATCGGCTCAATCCAGCGGCCGAGTATCGCCGCCAGGCTGAAGTCGATCGCCGGTGCAGTCGCGCCCGCCGGCGGACGCGGAAACGACGCCAGGAACCAGATCAGCACCATCATCGAGAAAATCGTGGTGCCGGCGCGCTTGAGGAACATCATCGCCCGCATGTAGAGGCCCCTCGCAACATTGGGCAGGCGCGGCATCTTGTAGTCCGGCAATTCGATCATGAACGGCGGGGTGGCGTTCTCGCGCCAGAAGAAGTGATTGGCGACGAATGACACCGCGAGCGCGCTGAAGATGCCGGCGGCATAGAGCCCGAACATCACCAGTCCCTGCAACCCGATCCAACCCCAGACCTGTTTGTCCGGAATGAATGCGGAGATGATCAGCGTGTAGACCGGAATGCGCGCCGAACAGGTCATCAGCGGCGCCACCAGGATGGTGGTCAAGCGGTCGCGCCGGTTGTCGATCACCCGCGTCGCCATGATGCCGGGGATGGCGCAGGCAAAACTCGACAGTAGCGGGATGAAGGCGCGGCCGTGCAAGCCGGCGCCGCCCATGATGCGGTCCATCAGGAAGGCCGCACGCGCCATATAGCCCAGATCTTCGAGCAGCAGGATGAACAAAAACAGGATTAGAATCTGCGGCAGGAAGACGACCACGCTGCCGACGCCGGAAATCACCCCGTTCTGGACGAAGTTCTGCAACAGGCCGGCTGGTATCGCATCATTCGCCATGGCGCCGAGCGCATCGAAGCCGCTCGAGATAAGGTCCATCAGCGGCTTCGCCCCGGTGAACACCGCCTGAAACAGCACGAACAGCAGGCCAAGCAGAATGAGCAGGCCGGCGATCGGATGCAGCAGCACGGCGTCCACCCGCCCCGTCAGTGTTTCCGGCCGCGCCGGCGTGCTGACGGCAACGCTGATGATACGATCCGCCTCGCGCTGGGCGGCGCGTAAGTCGGACGCGGTCGGCGGCTTCCAGGTATTCGGAATGGTCGGCTCGGAGGCGCTCGTGACCATTGCGTCGATGCGCCGCATCAGGTCCTCGGTGCCGCCACGGCGCACGGCGATCGACGTGACCACAGGCGCGCCAAGCTCTTTCGACAGCTTGACGAGATCGATGTCGATGCCGCGCCGGCGGGCAATGTCGATCATGTTGAGGACGAGCATCAGCGGGCGGCCGACCTGCTTGAGCTCGATCACCAGGCGCAGGGCGACGCGCAGATTGGTGGCGTCGGCGACGCAAAGGAGCAGATCGGGCGCCGCCTCGCTGGCGAGCCGCCCAAGCACGATGTCGCGTGTGATCTCCTCGTCGGGGCTGCGCCCGCGCAACGAATAGGTTCCGGGCAGATCGATCAGATCGACGCGATAGCCCCCGGGCGTCTGGATGATGCCGGCTTTGCGTTCGACGGTGACGCCCGGATAATTGGCGACCTTCTGCCGGCTGCCGGTGAGCGCATTGAACAGTGCGGTCTTGCCGCTATTCGGCGTCCCCACCAGGGCAAATCGCCACGCGCTTGTTTCGGTCGCGGTCGTCACTGCGCTCGATCCAGTCAGGCCACTAGAACGGCCATCGCTTCGCGGCGTCTGAGCGCGATCGTGGTGTTGTTGACCCGCACGGCGATCGGATCGCGACCGAGCGGCCCTTCATGCAAGATTTCGACGTCGGCGCCTTCGACAAACCCCAGTTCGAGCAGACGCCGCTCGAGCTCCACCGCCTTGGTGTCCGATGCAGTTGCGGCCGCCGCAATGGTGTCGATGCGGCCGCGAAATCCCTTCCGCGCCAAGCCCAAGGGTGCTGTGTTCGCCACCGCACTGCTCTTAATCATGATTCCGTCCTGCATTTAATTATCATTGCCACTCTCATCTGGATCTTGCCATGACCTAAATCAAGTAAATATACAAATCATTTCAGTATCTTAGAACGATTATAAAGAAGTGGCCTATGATTTTTCGGCTCGCTGCGCCAGTGCCATGATAAGGGACCCCCAGTATCTGGGTAATCCTCACCGTGATTCTTAAACGAGCAGCCGCGGGCCGGGCCGAGCCTGACCCTACCGATACCGCAAAAGCCTGGCTGCGCCTGGGCGTCGCCGTACTGCTGAGCACTATCGGCGGCGTCGGCATGTGGTCGGTGGTGGTGGCCCTACCCGCCATCCAGGTCGATTTCGGCGTCACCCGCGCCGATGCCTCACTGCCCTACACACTCGCGATGCTCGGTTTCGCCGGCGGCGGCGTGGTCATGGGCCGGCTCGCCGACCGTTTCGGCGTCGCCGTGCCGCTGGCGCTCGGGACACTGGCGCTCGGGCTCGGTTATTTGGCGGTCGGACAGGCCTCCACGCTCTGGCAGGTGGCGGTCGCGCATGGAGTGCTGATCGGGTTCGGATGTTCGGCCAGTTTCGGGCCGCTGATGGCCGACATGTCGCACTGGTTCGTGCGCCGCCGCGGCATCGCCGTCGCCATCGCGGCGTCCGGAAATTATATCGCCGGCACGTTCTGGCCGCCGGTGGTGCAGCATTTCATCACCACCTCGGGCTGGCGCGCGACCAATACCGGCATCGGCGTTTTCCTGCTCGTCAGCATGCTGCCGCTAGTCTATTTGCTCCGGCGGCGCATGCAGACGCATCACACCGAAGCCGCGGTGCAGTCGGCGGCGCGCCGGCAAGCCGAATTGCCGCTCTCGCCGGCGACGCTGCAGGTGCTGCTGTGCATTGCCGGTATCGCCTGTTGCGTGGCAATGTCGATGCCACAAGTGCATCTGGTCGCCTATTGCGGCGACCTCGGCTACGGCGCCGCGCGCGGCGCCGAGATGCTGTCGATGATGCTCGGCTTCGGCATCATCAGCCGCATCGCGTCGGGGTTCATCGCCGACCGCATCGGCGGCGTGCGCACGCTGCTGCTCGGCTCGGTACTGCAGGGCACCGCGCTGTTCCTCTATCTATTTTTCGACGGCCTCACGTCACTCTACGTGATCTCAGCCTTATTCGGTTTGTTCCAGGGCGGCATCGTGCCGAGCTACGCCATCATCGTGCGCGAATATTTTTCGCCCCGAGAGGCCGGCACCCGCATCGGCCTTGTTCTGATGGCGACTCTGCTCGGCATGGCCCTGGGCGGCTGGCTGTCGGGCGCGATCTTCGACTTTACTGGCTCCTACCGCGCTGCGTTCCTCAACGGGCTCGGCTGGAACCTGTTGAATATGTCGATCGCGACGTGGCTGCTGCTGCGGTCGCGCGGTCGCAACGCACCAGCGCTCGCCTAGAACGCCTCGTCGGGCAATTCCATCATGCTGGCGGCGCCCGACTGGATGCTGGCGAAGTGTGTGGCCGTTTCCGGCAGCATGCGCTCCATGAAGAAACGCGCAGTGGTGAGTTTGGCACTCATGCGCTGGCCAACGCCGTTCGTCTTCGGCATCGCGAGCGCGGCTTCCGCTATCCTGCACCACATGTAGCCGAGCGCCACCAGCCCGAACATGTGCATGTAGTCGGTCGCGCCGGCGCCGGCATTGTCGGGCTTGGCCATGGCGTTCTGCATGAACCACATGCTGGCCTGCTGCAGATGGCCGAGCGCGACGCCGAGCGGCGTCACGTAGGGCTTCATCGCCGCGTCGGCGCTCTTCTCCTTGATGAAGCCGCTGACCTCGTTGATGAACACCATCAGCGCGCGGCCGCCGTCCTTGCCGAGCTTGCGACCGACCAGATCGAGCGCCTGGATGCCGTTGGCGCCTTCGTAGATCATGGCGATGCGCGCGTCACGCACGAACTGCTCCATGCCGTGCTCGGCGATGTAGCCGTGGCCGCCGAACAATTGCTGCGCCATCACCGTGTTGGCGAAACCCTGGTCGGTGAGTACGCCTTTGACCACCGGCGTGAGCAGGCCCATATAATCGTCGGCGCTCTGGCGCTCCTTGCCGTCTTCGGAACGCCGCACGATGTCGCCCTTGAGCGCGGTCCACAGTACCAGCGCACGGCCCGCCTCGTTGAAGGCGCGGATGGTCATCAGGGTGCGCCGCACGTCTGGATGCACGATGATCGGATCGGCCGGCTTATCGGGATATTTGGCGCCGCTGAGCGCCCGGCCCTGCAGGCGTTCCTTGGCGTAGATCGCGGCGTTCTGATAGGCGACCTCCGATAGCGACAGGCCTTGCACGCCGACGCCAAGCCGCGCCTCATTCATCATCGTGAACATGGCGTTGAGCCCGCGGTTTTCCTCGCCCACCAGCCAGCCGGCGGCGCCGTCGTAATTCATTACGCATGTCGAATTGGCGTGGATGCCCATCTTCTCTTCGATCGAACCGCAGGAGACGCCGTTGCGATCGCCGAGCGAACCGCCGTCCTTGACCGTCACCTTGGGCACCACGAACAGCGAGATGCCCTTGGTGCCGGCCGGCGCACCTTCGATGCGCGCGAGCACCAGGTGGACGATGTTGTCGGAGAGATCATGCTCGCCGGCGGAGATGAAGATCTTGGTGCCGGTTATTTTGTAGCTACCGTCGGGCTGCTTCACCGCCTTGGTGCGCAACATGCCGAGATCGGTGCCGCAATGCGGCTCAGTGAGATTCATGGTGCCGGTCCATTCGCCGGACACCATCTTGGGCAGATATTTCGTCTTCAACTCCGGCGAGGCATGCGCGAGCAGCGCGGCGATGGCGCCCTGCGTGAGCCCCGGATACATGGCGAAGGCCATGTTGGCCGAGCAGAGCATTTCGTTTACCGCCACAGTGAGGGTCGCCGGTAGGTCCTGGCCGCCGAATTCGGCCGGCACCGAGATGCCGATCCACCCGCCCTCGACCAGCTGCTTGAAGGCGTCCTTGAAACCGGTCGGCGTGCTGACGCTGCCGTCGGCATGACGCGCGCAGCCTTCCTTGTCGCCGACGCGATTGAGCGGGGTGAGGATTTCTTCGCTGAATTTGGCCGCCTCGCGCAGCACGGCTTCCACCACGTCGGGCGTAGCCTCGCCGAAGCCGCGGATATTGCTGTAGCGGTCGAGGTGAATGACGTCGTTCAATAGGAATAACGTATCGTCCACGGGCGCTTTGTAGGTCGGCATCTGTCCCTCCCGGCGTCCAGCGCGCCGTTAACGCCTCGTTAACTATTGGACGATTGCGACCGCTTCAAGAACGGCCGCGGCTTTCCGCCATAGGCGCGGCTGCGACAAGGCCATCGCGTATCCGGATTACACCGCCGCCAATCGCCGCGCACACCAAAACCGCAGGCAAATTCCGCCGCTTCCGCCCGATCCTTAACCCGGTGTTTACTGTCACCGGCAAAAAGTCGGGTAGAGGACTGCGAACCGCGCCCGTATATACCCGCTGTTAACGCGTGCCGGTTCCACGGGGAGCCCACAAGGCTCCTTCGCCTCCACCTTGAACGTGGGTGCGAGCAATGAAATTTGGCGTGCCGTGGAGTCTGAAAGGGATACGGCCGGAAACGCGCGAAACCGCCGAAGAGGCGGCGCGCCGTTCGGGCATGGCGCTGGGCGAATGGCTCAACTCCGCGCTCAATCATATCGAGCATCGCATGGCGGTGCTTTTGGACGCGCTGGCCGAGCGCACGCAAAACGGCGGCGCGGTGCCGCCGCGGCTGGAAGCACTGGTCGAGTCGCTCGCCAACAAGATCGAACAGATTCAGAACTCGCACGGCAACGGCGATGCCTTAGGCCATCTCGAGGATCGCATCGTCAAGCTGGTGGAGAAACTCGACGCTTCCGATTCCCGGCTCAGCCATCTGGAAGGAATCGAGCGCGGCCTGGCTGACCTTCTGGTTCATGTCGAAGATATGCGGGCGAACAAAAACGCCGGCGGATTACGCGCGCAGGGCTCGCCCGGGGTCGATGGCCTCAAGCACGATATCGCCCGCACCCAGGATGCGTTGGAAGCGGTGCACGGCACGCTCGGCCACGTCGTCGATCGCCTCGCCACGATCGAAAAGGATATTCGCGGCGAAGCGCGCCCGCCCGCCCTCTGGCGCATGCCGCCGGCCGCCCAGTTACCGATCGATTCTGACTTGCCGGCCGATCAGCCGCTCGAGCCTGGTTCCGGGCCGCCGCCTTTGCAAGCCAATTCAGCCGCGCGCATAGCCGCCTCGGAGGCCGCGCTCGGTGGTACGCGGCCCGCCGCCGCGCCTGGCGGCAAGTCCAGCTTCATCGCTGCCGCCCGCCGCGCCGCCCATGCGGCGGTGCAGCAGCCGAGCGCGCCGCGCGCGGAGCCGGACTATGCGCATGAGTCCACGACCTCGCTGCGCGCCAAAATGATGAAGCGGGTCAAATTGCTGTTCCTCACGGCCAGCATCCTCGCCATCGTGGTCGGATCGGCTAAGATCGCCGGCAATATTTTCGATCTCAGGGATTCCACAACTAACTCGGCGGAAGCCCCCGATTCGGATACCAAGACCACTGAAACGACGGTACCCAGCACCGCGCCCGAATCGACGGCCAGCATTGCCGCCAAACCGCTCGAGGTACCGAATGTGCCGGCAGTTGGACCGCTCGCGTCGCCGTCACGCAGCCCTGCGGTCGCAACCATGCCGCCAAATCAGCCGACGCAAGCGATGCCGTCGCTGTTCGCTCCGCCGATGCTCGGATTGAGCAACGACATCACCGGATCGGTTTCCGGCCCGGCCGGCACCATCCAAGCGCCGCGGCCAGCAGCCCTATCGACACAGCCAAGCCAGCAATCCGCCGACCGGTTGCCGGTCGCCATCGGCGGATCCAAGTTGCGCAGCGCGGCCGTCGCCGGAGACGGCGCCGCCGCCTACGAAGTGGCCGTGCGGTTCGCCGAGGGGCGTGGTGTGCCGGTCAATATGGATGAAGCGGCTTATTGGTATGAGCGCGCAGCCAGCAAGGGCCTGACGCCGGCGCAATTCCGCTATGCCAGCCTCTTGGAAAAGGGCATCGGCGTGAAGAAAGACCTCGCCCAGGCCCGCCGGCTCTACCTCACCGCCGCCAACAAGGGCAACAGCAAGGCGATGCATAATCTGGCCGTGCTCTCTGCCGAAGGCATTGACGGCAAGCCAGATTACGGCACCGCCGTGCAATGGTTCCGCAAGGCCGCTCAGCGCGGCCTCGCCGATAGCCAATTCAATCTCGGCGTCCTGTGCGCGCGCGGCCTCGGCACCGACAACAGCTACGCCGAAGCCTATAAATGGTTCGCGCTCGCGGCCGCCCAAGGCGACGAGGAAGCCGCCAAGAAACGCGACGAGGTCGCGGCCGACCTGGACGCATCCGCGCTGGCCGCGGCCCAGCGAGCGGCGAAAAGCTTCGTGGCCGAGGCGCAGCCGCAAGACGCCATTTTCGTTCGCGCGCCGCCGGGCGGCTGGGACGCCGCCGCCGGCGCGCCGCCGCATGCCAAGCCGCGGCCGGCCGGGCCCCTGGCGCTCAGCACCTTCGAGGTGGGAAAACGGTGAACAAGCGCGCCCGACCGCGCAAAAGCGTGATCGCAGGCTCGTTCATAGCTAAGATCGCCCTGACACGATGGTCCAGGTTCGCTACCGGACCCGCAAGACATGATGTTGACCGCAAGGTGAGCCTCGCGCTGGCGTGGACCGGTTAGTGGTGTAGTGGCCGCAAACGCCGGACGACGTCCCTTGCAGATTTATCTTCCGATCGCCGACCTACCCGTGAACATCTTCCTCGTGCTCGGGATGGGCCTTGCGGTCGGCTACATATCCGGGATGTTCGGTATCGGCGGCGGCTTCCTGATGACGCCGCTGCTGATCTTCATCGGCATTTCGCCCGCAGTCGCGGTGGCGAGCGTTTCCAGCCATATTGCGGCCTCCTCCTTTACCGGCGCGATCACCTATTGGAACCGACGTGCGCTCGACCTCGCGCTTGCGTTGATGTTGCTCGCCTCCGGCATCCTCGGCACGGCGACAGGCGTCTGGCTGTTCACCGAGCTGCGTTCGCTCGACCAACTCGACCTGATGATCGGGCTTTCCTATGTAACGCTGCTGACGATCGTCGGCGCCATCATGATCTATGAAAGCCTGCAAGCGGAGATACGCGCGCGCAAAGGAATGCCGGCGACCCCGCGCCGTCCGGGCAGTCACATCTGGGTGCACCGCTTGCCGTTCAAGATGCGGTTCAAGCGCTCGAAAATTTACGTGTCGGCGATTCCAGTCTGGGTGATCGGATTCGTGATCGGCTTCGTCGGCGCGATCATGGGAATCGGCGGCGGCTTTCTGCTGGTGCCGATGCTGATCTATATCCTGCGCGTTCCGACCACGACCGTGATCGGCACCTCAATGGTGCTCACCCTTGTCACCATGGCGTCAGCCACCGTGATGCACGCGGCCACCAACCATCTCGTAGACGCGGTGCTGGCCTTGATCCTGATGGTCGGCGGTGTGATCGGCGCGCAATTCGGCGCGCGCACGGGACAACGGATGCGCGGCGAACGGTTGCGCCTGTTGCTAGGTCTGCTGGTGTTCGCGGTAGGGCTACGCTTCGCATACGAGTTGGTGGTGCAGCCCGACGACTTATTTTCCATACGTCACATTAGGAACGGCTGATGCAACGCATCGCATTCGCACTTGCGGTCGTCCTGTTGGCTTTCGGCGCCAAGCCCGCGGCCGCCGAACGGCTGGTGGTTTCGCTGTCCAGCCACAGCGTGGCGATCACCTCGAATTTCGTCGGCGAGAACCTGGTGCTGTTCGGCACCATCGAGCCAGATACCGGCATTAGCACGCTGCACCCACCTTATGACCTCGTGGTTACGGTCACTGGACCGCGCGAGACCCTACGCACCCGGCGAAAGCAGCGCGTGCTCGGTATCTGGGTCAATACCGATGCGCGCGAATTCGTGCGCGTACCGTCCTATCTCGCTGTACTCAGCAACCGTCCGATCGCCGACATCGCCAATCAGGATACCCTGCGGCGATTGCAGGTCGGGCTGGACAATTTCCTGCTGCCGCAGCGGGTCGGCCCCGACATAGCCGATACCGTGCGCGACGATCCGTTTCGTGTCGCCTTCGTTCGGCTGGAAAATCAGCAGGGCCTGTACGGTGAAATCCCTACAGCGGTGACTTTTCTCACGCCGACCGTGTTCAGAACCGCGATACACATGCCCGCCGCTGTGCCGGTTGGCAATTATGCAGTCGACGTCAAACTGTTCGCCGGCGGCGAAATGGCCGCGCGCACGAACACGGTGCTGGAGGTGGTTAAAACCGGGTTCGAGCAATATGTCGCCGACGCGGCGCATGACTACGGGCTGCTTTATGGCTTCGCAACCACACTGATGGCGCTGCTCACCGGCTGGTTCGCTAGCGTGGTGTTTAAGCGGGACTAAGCCGCCTGCCGTGGCAGATCGATCTTGGCCGCGACGCCCGGTTGCAGCAGGTGCAATCGCGGCCCGAATCCGAGCGCATTGAAAGACTTGAGCAAGTCGTCGCCGCTCTGTTTGAAATGCATCCGGCCCTCATAATAGTGGACCGGAACGATCGCCGCCTCGGGAAACGCCTGCGCGGTTTCGATGGCGTCATTTGTATCCATGGTGAGATGGAACGGTCCGCGTGTCTGCGCCGCGCCAGCGAATAGCAAGATGACACCGGGCTTGTGACGGCGTGCCACTTCGGCGACGCCGTCGTACCAGACCGTGTCGCCGGTGATATAGATCGCGTCGGCTTTATCGAGCGACAGCACGAATCCGACAACCTCGCCGGCAAAGGGTTCAATTCCGGCGGGCCCGTGTCCGCGCCGGGGTCGCGGTGATGCGGATGGAGCGACCATCCTTGGCGAGCGTCACCGTTTGCCAGGGCGCCAAGCCTTCAGTGCGGCCGCCGAGGCGTTTGGCGCCGACGACCGTCGTAAAAACACGGCGCCTTGCCGAGCAAGTCCCGTCGAGAATTGTCGAGATTGTCCGCGTGCTGCTCGTGACTTGGCAGCACGGCGTCAATCGGCCCAATATCCGAGAGCGCGATTGCGGGACGCGAGGTCTTGGTTAGCGTCACATACGGAAGGCGATACTCGCCTGGCCCATCGAACGTCGGATCGGTGAGAAAGCGGAACCCGCCGAACTCGATGAGAGCGGTCGGCCCGCCAATAAGCGTGATTGTCGGTGCGCGCATGAGTTCCTCACGAACAATTTGGCCCACCGTGTATTTGGTAAAGGCCGCACGTTGCGGCAACCGTCACTTTTTGCACTTCTATGAGAAAGTCAATCCGGCAGACAGCGTTTGGCGGTGAAAGCATAGAGCCTTCCCTCGCCGAGCATATGCGCGGTGAAGGCAAGCGTGCCGAACACATCGGCGAAGGCGGCGTCGCGCACATTGAGCCCGCCGGCAAAGGCGCCGAGGGCCGGCATCACCATGCGCGTTGCGTCGGCTGCAAAGCAGCGCCGGCTGACCGCGCGGCCGTGATGCGCGACGCGCGCCACTGGGTGTAGATGGCCGGCAATTTCGCCGGCCACGCCGGTCGGCAAATGGCGGAAAGTCAAGCCGCCGACCGTCAGCGCCGCCTCAAACATACCGCCGATATTCGCCGTCGGGTCGGGATCGTGATTGCCGGCGATCCAGATCCAGTCGCGGCCGCGCTGCAGGACGGTTAAGCTTTCGTGGTCGTCGCGGGCAAGCCGCGCCGGGCCACCGCCGTCATGGAAACTGTCGCCCAGCGTCGCCACGCAGCGCGGCGCATAGCGCGCGATCAGGCGGGCAAGGCGGGCCAACGTCGCCGCCGTATCGTAAGGCGGAAGAAGCTGGCCCCGCGCGGCAAAGCTCGAGCCTTTTTCCAGATGCAGGTCGGCGACCGCGAGCAAGCCCTGCTCCGGCCAGTACAGCGCGCCAGCGGGGTCGGCAATCAAAGCAACGCCGGCAACGGCGATGCCGTCGTTCCGATTCGGCGCCGCGCTACGTGCCGCCAAATTCACTTCATCGCCTCCTTCATCAGTTCGTCCGCCGCCTCGGCCAACAGGGCGTCTGCCGCTTCGCCGTAAACCGTCTCTCGCCCGATCTCCAGCATCACCGGAACCGCCAGCGGCGAGACATGGTCGAGCGCTTTATGGACGATTCGGGCCTTGATGCGCGAGAGCATTTCGCCCAGCCGCTTGATGTCGAGCAGGCCCGTGGCGGCATCGGCGCGCGCCGCGCGCAAAAGAATATGGTCGGCTTGATGCTTGCGCAACACGTCATAGACGAGGTCGGTGGAGATGGTGAGCTGGCGGCGCGATTTTTCCTCGCCCGGAAGACGCCGCTCGATCAGGCCGGCGATGATCGCGCAACTACGGAAGGTACGCTTCATCAGCGCGGATTCGGCGAGCCACGTTTCCAGATCATCGCCCAGCATGTCCTGGTCAAACAGCTGGCCAAGCGACAGGTCGCCGCGCGCAATGCGCAAGCCGAGATCGCCCAGGCCCCACACAGCCAGGGCCATATTCGTTGGCGACGAAACCGAGCGGCTTTTGTCCCGCGCGCTCGAGCCGGCGCGTGAGCAGCATGCCGAGCGTCTGATGCGCCAGCCTGCCTTCGAATGGATAGCAGACAAGGTAATATTTCGCCGCGCGCGGAAAGGTCTCCACTAGTAGATCGCCAGGCCCCGGCAGCAGCGAGCGCCATTGCTGGATCTCCAGCCACTCGCGCACCTGCACAGGCAGCGCGCGCCAAGCGCGGTGGTCGGCGAGAATCGCACGCACGCGCGCGGCTAAATAGGTCGAAAGCGGAAACTTGCCGCCTTCGTAGGCCGGCACTTTCGGATCGGTGGCGGTCGAGCGAGAGACATAAACTTCGTCCTCGACCAAAGCTTCGTATCTCAGGATTTCGCCGGCGAACACGAAGGTGTCGCCCACCGACAGCATCTCGATGAAATATTCCTCGACTTCGCCCAACAGCCTGCCACCGCGCGGAATGAACGTAGCCGAAGCGCGCGAGCGCACCAGCCGCACTTTCAGCATGTCAGCTTCCACGATGGTACCGACATTCATGCGGTAGCGCTGCGCCACGCGTGGATGGGTGATGCGCCAGCGGCCGTCCTTGCCTTGGCGGATCTTGGCGAAGCGCTCATAGGCTTTCAGCGCATAACCGCCGGTCGCGACGAAATTGACCACGACGTCGAAATCGGAACGCGCCAGCGCCGCATAGGGCGCCGCCGCGCGCACTTCCGTATAGAGCTCGTCGGCAAGGAATGGCGAGCCGACTGCCCGGCCGAGAATATGCTGCGCCAAGACATCGAGCGCGCCGGTGCGTAAGGGCGGCGTGTCCTGCGCGTTCACGGCAACGGCGTCGATGGCGGCGCGGCATTCTAAAACCTCGAAGCGGTTGGCCGGTACCAGCACGGCTTGCGAGGGCTCGTTGAGCCGGTGATGGGAGCGCCCAATCCGCTGCAACAGGCGCGAGGCGCCTTTCGGCGCGCCGACATTGATCACGAGATCGACGTCGCCCCAGTCGACGCCGAGATCGAGCGAGGAGGTGCACACCACTGCGCGCAGTTTCCCGGCCGCTATGGCGTCCTCGACCTTGCGGCGCCGGGCGACGTCGAGCGAACCGTGATGCAGCGCGATGGCAAGGTTGTCGTCGTTGACGCCCCACAGCTCCTGGTACAGGAATTCGGCCTGGCTGCGGGTGTTGACGAACACCAGCGTAGTCTTGTGGCGCTTGATTAGTACGTAGATTTCGCCGAGCGCATGACGCGCCGAATGGCCGGCCCAAGGCAGATACTCCTCGGTGTCGAGCATGGTGACCTGCGGCTGCGCGCCCGCTTGCGCAATCACCAGGTCGGCGCGCGCCTCGCGGGCTATGGACTGCGGCACCAGATAGCGGCAGAGATCGCCCGGCTCGGCCACGGTGGCGGAGAGACCGACGGTGATGAGTTGCGGCGCCAGCACGAACAGCCGCGCGAGGCCGAGCGACAGCAGATCGCCGCGCTTCGACGTCACCAGCGAATGCAATTCGTCGAGCACCACGCGGCGGAGCGTGCCGAACAGATAGGGCGCGTCTGCGCTCGCCAAGAGCAACGCCAATTGCTCCGGCGTGGTGAGCAGAATGTCGGGCGGATAGCGGCGCTGACGTTGGCGCTTGGAAGCGGGCGTGTCGCCGGTGCGGGTTTCCAGCCGCACATTCAGGCCCATCTCACGCACCGGAATTTCCAGGTTGCGCGCGATGTCCACCGCCAGCGCCTTCAACGGCGAGATATAGAGTGTGTGCAGGCCTTGCGAGCGACGGAGGTCGCGGCCGGTCGAGACCAGCCGGCGCGGTGCCGTCGTGGCTTCGTGTAACTCCACCAGCGTCGGCAGGAAGCCAGCCAGCGTCTTGCCGCCGCCGGTGGGCGCGATCAGCAGCACCGAGTGGCCGCCCCGCGCCCTTGCTAGCAGATCGAGCTGGTACGAGCGGGGCGCCCAGCCGCGACCGGCGAACCAGCGGGCGAATACGTCCGGCAGTGGTGGCGTGGTGTCTGTCCGCCCGACGGCGGTTGCAGGTGCCATAAAGTGATTCTAAGGCATATCTGACAGCCGCGCGCAGCAATGTGATAGGCTGCAATCGTGACCCAGGATCAGACCACGACAAAAGAGGCGCCCATGGCCAATGACACCATGACCAAGGTTTTCGGCGGCTCGCCGCTGGCGGTGCTGGGACGCCTAGTGCTGGTTTCGATCCTAGTCGGCATCGTGCTGGCGGCGCTCGGGCTCGACCCGTTCGACATCATCAGCAGCGTGGAGCGCCTGATCCGCTCGATCTGGAACATGGGCTTCGACGCGTTCCGCTGGCTGTGGCGCTATTTCCTGCTAGGCGCGGTGATCGTGATCCCGATCTGGATCATCATGCGAATCGTCAATGCGCCGCGGGGAAAGTAAGCATTTTCAGCTCGGCCAGCTTTCCGCCGTCATGTCTGCCGCGTCCGAGCCGACCATCGATGCCAATGAGTTGCGGTGGCCGCGCTTGAGCGCCGCCAGCAGATCCGCCTTGATGTCCGACACCACGCCGATGCCGCGGTACACCAGCCCGGTGTAAAGCTGCACCAGCGTCGCCCCGGCCTTGATCTTGGCGATGGCGGTGGGGCCGGAGTTGACGCCGCCGGCGCCGATCAGCGGGAAAACCCCCTCGGCGCGCACGAAGGTCTCCGCCAGCATGCGGGTCGAGAGCTTGAACAGTGGACGCCCCGAGAGCCCGCCCGCCTCCTTGACCTTGTCGCGCTCGCGCAGTGAGCCGGGCCGCGCGATCGTGGTGTTGCTGACGATCATGCCGTCGACCCGGTACTTGCGCGCGATGCCGACCGCCTCGTCGAGGTCGGACAGCGTGAGATCGGGTGCGATCTTGACCAGCACCGGCACCGGCCCCAAGCGCGCGCGCACCCGTTCGCGCGCATCGAGCACGCGAGCGAGCAGCTCGTCGAGCGCCTTGGCCTGCTGCAAATCGCGCAAGCCGGGCGTGTTGGGCGAGGAGACGTTGACGGTGAAATAGCTGGCGACCGCCGGAAAGGTCTCGACCAGTCGCGCATAGTCGCTGCTACGGTCGGCGCTATCGCGGTTGGCACCGATATTCACGCCGACGATGCCGCCCTCACCCGCGCGCGCGGCAAGCCGCTTGAGCATCGCCGCCGCGCCCTCGTTGTTGAAACCGAGGCGGTTGATCACGCCCTCGTCCGAGTCGAGCCGGAACAGGCGCGGGCGCGGATTCCCGGCCTGCGGCAGCGGGGTGACTGTGCCGACCTCCACGAAGCCGAAACCCAGCCGCAATAGCGCGTCCGGCACTTGGGCGTTCTTGTCGAAGCCCGCCGCGATCCCGACCGGATTGGGGAAATTGAGGCCGAAGGCGCGTACGCCAAGCTCGCGGGCGTCGGCAGCCTGCCGCGCCAGCGGCATATAGCGCAAAGCCTTGATCGCCAAAGCATGCGCATCCTCCGGGTCGAGGACCCGCATCAGGGGGCGGGACAGCCGGTCGAAAAAACCGATCACCATGGGTTCGACCCTATCGGCGGGGGTGCGGCTTGTTCAAGGCAGGCCTGAAGGAAACTGTTGCGGGAGTGGGGCGACTCAAGGCTATAATTCCTATAACTTGGACTGGAGTCTCATCCGGGCCCACGCCTATGTCCCTGACACACAACCAGATCTGGAATGCCATCGACCGGCTGGCCGCGCGCGCCAAGCTGACGCCATCCGGTCTTGCCAAGAAGGCGGGCCTCGACCCGACAACCTTCAACAAATCCAAGCGCATCACGCCGGAGGGCCGGCCGCGCTGGCCGTCCACCGAGTCGGTTGCCAAGGCGCTGGCGGCCACCGGCACCAAGGTCGACACCTTCGTCAACCTGATCACCGACAGCGGCAAGGTGGCGATTTCGAACGTCCCGCTGATCGGCTTCGCCGAAGCCGGCGCCGGCGGCTATTTCGACGACGGAGGTTTTCCGGTCGGCAAAGGCTGGGAAGAAATCGCCTTCCCCTCGGTCACCGACGAGCATGCCTACGCGCTGGAAATCTCCGGCGACTCGATGAAGCCGGCCTACCGCGACGGTGACGTCATCGTGGTCTCGCCGGCCGCGCCCGTGCGGCGCGGCGACCGCGTCGTGGTCAAGACCAAGGACGGCGAGGTGATGGTCAAGGAGCTCAAACGCAAAACCGGCAAAAGTGTCGAGCTCAAATCGCTCAATACCGAGCATCGCGACCGCACTTTGCCGATGTCCGATGTGCTGTGGATCGCGCGCATCGTCTGGGCGAGCCAGTAAGGCGGTTGATCGTTCGCTAGATTCTTGGTGGAATGTTGCGCGGCGGTCATACTTGCTGCCTATCGATAGACGTCGCGCGCCGGAATGTTTGCTGGCCATTGCCGACCGGACACCAAATCACACGTGGAGCATCATGAATCGCCATTTAAAGCGCTTGCGGGGCTGGCGTTATGCCCGCTTTGCGCGTCCGCCGGCTTCACCGCAGAAGAGCACCATTGGAGAAGGCGAAACCGGCCCCGGCCACTGGGGCGACATGGATGCCTTGAACAAGGTCTGTTCGGTCGGATCGCAACAGTCGCCCCTCGATATCGGCAGCACCATCTAGGCGCAGCTTCCGCCGCTCAAGATCGCCTGGGGCAAGAAGGCCGATACTATCCTCAACAACGGGCACACTATTCAGCTCAACTTCGGCCAAAGCAGCACGCTCGCCGTCGGTACCGGCAGCTATATGCTGCTGCAATACCACTTCCATCGGCCGAGCGAGCACCTGATCAGCGGCAAGAGCTTTCCGATGGAAGTGCACTTCGTGCACCGCAACGCCTCCGGAACCCTGGCGGTCGTGGGCGTGCTGATGACGGAAGGCAAGGCCAACGCGGCGTTCAGTAAAATCGTCGCCACCATGCCCGCGCATGAAGGCCCGGCGGTCAAGGTCGAAGGCGCGATAGATCCGAATGTGCTGCTGCCGAAGGACCGCGCGTATTATCGCCATTCCGACGCCGCCCTGCAGCGAGGTGTGCAACTGGCTACTGCCGCGCGCGCCGATCCAAGTGGCCAAGGCCGATATCGACGCCTTCGCCGGGCTATATCCGATGAACGCGCGGCCGGTGCAGAAGGACAATTGGCGGTTCGTGCTGCAGTCGTAATGCGGATCGCGCTCAAGTCGAACGCGCCAGCGCGCCGTCGATCATGTCAACGGTGTTTTGCAATCCATAGACCGCGACGAACGAGCCGAAGCGCGGGCCTTTCTCTTGGCCGAGCAGCACCTGATACAGCATGTTGAACCAATCGAGCGAGACGCCCGGCTTGCCGTCCTTGGCTTTCTTCTTCTGGTCAAGGAATGGCTCGCGCCGCCCGACCTCGTAAACGACGTCCTGGATTTCCTCCGCCGATGCGCTGGCCGGCAAATTCGACAGCGCGTCGCGCAAATCGATCAGCGCAGCGCGTTCGACATCAGTAGGCTGGCGGAATTTCTTCGCCGGCTGCACGAAGTCGCGGAAATAGTGGATGGCATATTCCACCTGCGCGTTGAGCTTCGGATGAGTCTGTGGCGTGACGCCCGGCCGGTAGCGGCCGATGAAGCCCCACAGGGTCTCAGCATTCTCCGCGTTGGAAGACGACACTAGCGTGAGCAGCATCGAGAACGTGACCGGCATCTCGATCTTGGGCGGATTGCCGGAATGGATGTGCCAGACCGGATTTGACAGCCGTTGTCGGGCGTCCTGCCGCTGATAGCCGTCCAGGAACTGCTGGTACTCGTCGACGGTGCGCGGGATCACGTCGAAATAGAGCCGCTTGGCCGCCTTCGGCTCGCGATACATGAACAATGACAGGCTTTCCGGGCTGGCATAGCGCAGCCATTCGTCTATGGTGAGACCGTTGCCCTTCGACTTGGAAATCTTCTGCCCGTTCTCGTCGAGGAAGAGCTCGTAATTGAAGCCTTCTGGCGGCGTGCCGCCAAGTGCGCGGCAGATTTCGCCCGACAGCTTCACCGACTCGATCAGGTCCTTGCCGGCCATTTCGTAGTCGACGCCGAGCGCTACCCAGCGCATCGCCCAGTCCGGCTTCCATTGTAGCTTGCAGCGGCCGCCGGTGACCGGGACTGTGAAGCGCTCTTGCGTTTCGGGTTCTTCGTAGGTGATCGTGCCGCGCTGGGCGTCGTGCGCCAGCACCGGCACCTGCAAGACGATGCCGGTGCGCGGATCGATCGGCAGGAACGGCGAATAGGTCTGCGCGCGCTCCTCACGCAACGATGGCAGCATAATCGCCATCACCTTGTCGAAGCGTTCCAGCACCTTGAGCAGCGCGCTGTCGAATCGGCCGGACATGTAGCATTCGGTCGATGACATGAAATCATATTCGAAGCCGAAATGATCGAGGAAGGCGCGCAGGCGCGCGTTGTTGTGCTCGCCGAAGCTCGGATGGGTGCCGAACGGATCGGGCACTTTGGTCAGCGGCTTGCCGAGATGCTGCTCGAGCATATCCTTGTTCGGCACGTTGTCCGGCACCTTGCGCAACCCGTCCATGTCGTCGGAGAAGGCGATCAAACGCGCCTTGATCTTGTCGTCGGTGAGCACACGGAAAGCATGACACACCATGGTAGTGCGCACGACCTCGCCGAAGGTGCCGATATGCGGCAGGCCGGACGGGCCGTAGCCAGTCTCGAAAATCACCTCGTCCTTGGGCTTCTTCTTCAGCCGCGCGACGATCTTGCGCGCTTCCTCGAACGGCCAGGCGTTCGATTGCTCGGCAAGTTCGCGTAAAGATGCGGCTGTTTCAGTTACGGACATCATGTCTCCGGGCGCGGAACCTACGCAGCGGACCCTTAGCCGTCAAACCAAAAGCGCGGCGCGCTTGCGTTGCGGCCAGGATCGAGACCACACTGCCGGGCGCACACAACTGGGCCCTGTTTATCGCATGACGACTTATGCGTCCCACGGCTATGCGTTTGGAGCGGAGACGCGCCAACTGCATTACTGCAAGGATTCTTCCGACGAAACCGTCATCGCAGCTATCCTCGGCAGGCAGCAATACGATTTGGGTCATATTGTCCGCGTGGCCGAGCTGATGGACTATGTCAAGCGCGCAGAGTCGTCCGGACGCAAGCCGCTGATCGTGGATGCCGGCGCGAATATCGGGGCGGCCTCCATCTTCTTCGCGGCCAAAATGCCCAGCGCGCGCATTGCCGCCATCGAACCCGATCGAGAAAATTTCCAGCTCGTTTACAGGAACGTCGAAGGGCTCGGCGTGGAAACGATCAATGCCGCCGTCTCCGCCACCACCGGACGCGCGCGCGTCGTCGATCCGGACCGCGGCCCCTGGGCCTACCGGACCCAATCGATCGCCGACGACGATACCGCAACCGGCGCCGTACCACGCATCACGATCAACGACATCTTCCAGGCGCATACTGCGGCGACGTTCCCTCAAGATCGACATCGAGGGTGCCGAAGGCGACTTGTTTTCCGGCAACACAGAATGGGTCGCACACAGCCCGCTCATCATCGTCGAGTTGCACGATTGGGTGCTACCCAAGGCGAAGACGTCGCAGCCGTTCCTGCAATGCATCTCACAGCTCGACCGCGACTTGATCTATCACGGTGAAGATGTCTATTCGATCGCCAACGATTTCGACGCACTTGCGTAAGCCCGCGGCTGACGCGCCGGCGACCCGATTCAGAACGGGCTGATCGGGAAATAGCGCAGCCACAAGTCGGTAAAACGGCCCTTCTCCCACAGCTGGAACAGCGCCCAGTTGAACGCCTGCCGCAGCACGTCGTTACCGCGGCGGACCGCGATGCTGACACCCTCGCCGAAGAAGCGGCTCTCCATGTAAGGGCCACCGCGGAATTCGCAGCAACCTCCGGAGTCGGTGCCATTAAGCCAGAATGCGAGCGAGATGCCGTCGCCGAACAGAAGATCGACTTCGCCTTTTCGCAGCGCGTCGCGCGCCGCTTCCGCGTTCGGATAGGGATGCAACTCGGCTTCGGTGAACAAGGCCTTCAGATAGGCCTCGTGCGCGGTGCCGGCGACCACCGCAATCTTCTTGCCTTCCAGCGCCTCGGGGCGCACGTCGTCGCTGTTGAAGTCGCGACGCGACACGAAGCGCGCCGGCGTGCGGTAATAGGGATCGCTGAAATCGACCTGGCGGCGCATCTCCGGCGTCTCGGCGATCGAGGCGATCAGCGCGTCGCCATTGTTGCTGTTCAAGGACGCTACCAGCGTGTCGAACCGCCGCATCTGCACTGTGCAGGCGACTTTGATTTCTTCGCAGATCAACCGCGCCAGATCGACGTTGAAACCGGCGGGCGTACCGTCCGGTCCGGCATAGTTGAACGGCGGATAATCGGTTTCGGTGAGGAAGCGGATGATGCTGATGCGCGACAGGTCCGGCCGTTCCGGCCGCCGACGCGGATCCCAGAAGCTGGGCACCGCCATTGGGTTGTCGATAGTGTTCGCCGGCTCCGCGGGCGCGGCCGGATTCGTGGCCGGCGGCGCATTGGCCGGCTGCGCACCCGCAACCGCGAACGTCGCCGCAGCCAGCATGACGGCGAGCAAGGATTTAACGCTGCCGCGCGCGCATTGACCGCAAAATAAATTCATTCGCCGGCCTCGAGACAGGATTCTCGCGGCGAACATAGCATCGCAATTGCGGCGGGCCAGCCTTAATCGAGCGAGAGCGGGCGACCTCAGGC
The DNA here is from genome assembly GCA_963709855.1 of uncultured Alphaproteobacteria bacterium. Lineage (GTDB taxonomy): Bacteria > Pseudomonadota > Alphaproteobacteria > Rhizobiales > Xanthobacteraceae > Pseudolabrys. Next base: position 72,752 of record CAVPXX010000024.1, read on the forward strand.
GCCGGTCAGGTGCTTCTCGATCTGATCTACCGGATGCTTAACCAGGTCCTTGTCCAGCTCGGCGCGTACCGCGCCACGGACCACATGCGAATAGGCCGGGCGGATCATGCCGAGCGCGCGCGGTGGCGCCACCACGATCAGCGACTTGGTCTTGCCGGCGGCGAGGGCGGCGTCGAGATGCTGGACCAGATGCGCGAGAAAGGCCCGCTCGGATTGGTCATGCCAGTCGGTCTGTTCAATGGTGCCGCGGCTGCCGTGACCCGCCGGACTGAAGGCGCGGCCCGGCGCATCGGCGCCGATTTCATGGGTCGCCATGTCCTTTTGTTCGAAGACTTTGATGGTCTTGAGGTTTGGAAACTTGGCGTCGCCGGCGTTTTCTAGCACCAGCGCCTTGGCGCCGTCGCAGACCACAACCCATTCGCCATGTTGGATCAATAATTCGGACATGCGGACCTCCTGAATAGGATGCAAAGCTAGAACAATCGTGGATAGCGCGTCTTGTTCTGGATCAAACGCCGAGGCGCCTATTTCGTTGCGAAAGGCCGCGTCAATTCGTCCCGTCGAGCAGCCGGCGGGCGATGACCTGGGCCTGGATCTCGGCGGCACCCTCGAAAATATTCAAGATACGGGCATCGCACAGGATGCGCGAGACCGGGAATTCCAGCGCGAAACCGTTGCCGCCGTGGATTTGCACCGCATTGTCGGCATTGGCCCAGGCGATGCGCGCGGCCAACAGCTTGGCCATGCCGGCTTCCAAATCGCAGCGGCGACCGGAATCTTTTTCGCGCGCCGCGAAATAAGTGAGCTGGCGCGCGGTCATGATTTCCGCCGCCATCATCGCGAGCTTGTCGGCAACGCGCGGGAAGCTGACAATCGGGACGCCGAACTGCACGCGGGCTTGTGCATAGCCAAGCGCCTGCTCCATTGCCGCTTGCGCCACGCCGATCGCCCTGGCAGCGGTCTGAATGCGCGCCGATTCGAAGGTCTGCATGAGTTGCTTGAAGCCCAGCCCCTCGACGCCGCCGAGCAGGTTTTCGGCTTTCACTTCGAAACCGTCGAAGGCGATCTCGTATTCCTTCATGCCGCGATAGCCGAGCACCTCGATTTCAGTGCCGCTCATGCCCTGCGCGGGAAACGGATTGTTGTCGTCGCCGCGCGGTTTTTCGGCGAGCAGCATAGACAAGCCGCGATGACCCGCCTCCTTCGGATTGGTGCGCACAAGAAGCGTCATCAGATCGGCGCGCACCGGATGAGTGATCCAGGTCTTGTTGCCGTAGACCTTGTACACGTCGCCCTCGCGCACCGCGCGGGTCTTAATCGAGGCCAGATCCGAGCCGGTGTTCGGCTCGGTGAACACGGCGGTTGGCAGCACCTCGCCGGAGGCGATCTTCGGCAGCCATTTTACTTTCTGCTCGGAGGTGCCGCTGCCGAGGATCAGTTCAGCGGCGATCTCCGAGCGCGTGCCGAGCGAGCCGACCCCGATATAGCCGCGCGACAGTTCCTCGGACACCACGCACATAAACTCCTTGCCGAGCCCCATGCCGCCGAACACTTCGGGGATCGTGAGCCCGAACACGCCGAGCTCCGACATCTGCCCGATGATCTCGAGTGGGATGTACCTGTTGGTGCGGTGCCAGGTTTGCGCGTGGCCGATCACCTCGCTGTCGGCGAATTTCCGCATTTCCTCGCGAATCGATTCCAGCGTTTCGTCAAGCCCGCACATGCCGACCGTGGCATTGTGGCTGGCGCGCATCAGGTCGATCAGACGGGCGCGTCGCTCTGTGGTATTACCGCCGGCAATCAAGCTCTCGACGTTGCGGTTAATGCGGGCCGCAACCTGCGCCGCTGAAAGTCCGAGATCGCTCGGCCGCACCAACTCGCCTTGGCTCATCGGAATCCCACCAACAATCTGGGCGAGATATTCGCCGAGCGCGATGCGCACCAGGTGATCCTCGATCTCGCCGAACGTGCCAGCGCCGACCATGCGTTCGGTAAAGGCGGCGAGCTGACGCACCGCCTCCACATAGGTAGCGAGCCATGCCAGCCCATGGGTGGCGCGCTGCTCCCGATCGAGCAGGCGGCCATCCGGCTTGCCTGCCACCACCACCCGCTCGCGTACCTTGGCCACGGCGTCGACCAGCAAGGCATCGAGTGCGGCGGTCGCCTCCCGGCTCAGTTCGACTAGCTCATATTCGGCGGTGGGGCGGGAGGCGGCGACGGGCATGGAATCCTCGGATACAGGCGACGTCTGTGTGCCGGCTGCGATGAAGACACTACGCGTGCAGCGCACAAAAGCAAAGTAGGCACGGAAATGGCAGATTTCCGGGCCGTTTCCGCGGCATCGGATTACTAAATTGCTGCAACCATTTCACGCTTTGATCACGGCAATCCCCTGCGTGGTTCCCCCTGCCGCTGGCGAGCCCCGAATCGGCCGCTGCGATCCATAAAACTATCGATTGCGTTCAAGCGGCTGACCCAACTGCTGACCTCAATTTCGGTGCGCACCCGCATCATCGTGCTGGCGCTGATCCCGGTGGTCGGGTTCCTCGCCAACGGACTTACTTATTTCTTTTCTCCGGCGAACGCGACATCGGCACCGCCTTCAAGGCGGAAAACCTCGAAGCGGAAGCACGGCAATTCCTCACCACCGTGCAGGGGCCTGATTTCCGTCTCTGCGCGTAGCGGAGAGGTGACCGGCACCCCTTGCAAAGCGCGCGGCGATGGCCGATCTCAAGGCGTTCGATATTGTGTGGGGCTAGGCGTTTTGCGCATCCTCAAACTGTCGTTGCGGATCGTAGCTGACGCGTTCCGGCATTTCCTCGCCGACGATGGCTGGGCGATCGCAAGCCATATCGCGCTGTCCACCTTGATGGCGCTGTTTCCGTTCCTGATCGTGGTCACCGCGCTTGCGGGCTTTTTCTTCGGCTCGAAAGAGCTCGCCGACGAAGCCGCGCGCATATTGCTCGAAGCCTGGCCCAAGGCAGTCGCCGGCCCGATCGCGCTCGACGTCACCAGCGTGCTTACCGATACCCGCGGCGACGTGCTCACATTCGGTATTCTATTCGCGCTTTATTTCGCTTCCAGCGGCGTAGAAAGCCTGCGCGTCGGGCTCAACCGCGCTTACAACGCGGTAGAACTGCGCTCATGGTGGCTGCTGCGGCTGGAATTGATCGGTTATGTGCTGGTAGGCGCCGTCGCGATCCTGGCGTTCTCGTTCCTGGTAGTGCTGGCGCCAGTGATTTGGGACAAGCTGCTGCGCTATGTGCCGACGCTGGAACCGTTCAGCGAACTCATCACCTTCGCGCGCTACGCGGTGGCGGCGTTCGTGCTCGTCATCGCGCTGATGATCGTGCATCTTTGGCTGCCAGCCGGAAGGCGCGGCTTCATCGAGATCGCGCCCGGCATTGTCGCGACGATAGTGCTTTGGCTGATTAGCGGCGCGATCTTTGGCCGCTACCTTGCCTATTACACGTTCGCTTACGTATCGATGTACGCGGGACTGGCTTCGGCGATGATCGCGCTGGTATTTCTCTATGTCTGCGCGTCGATCTTCATTTTCGGTGGCGAATTGAATTCGGTGATTGCCAAGGCGTGGGCGAAGAATGACCGCGCTTGAGAAGCAGCGCTAGCCGCCTGCGGCCTCCTGGACATCCTCGAAGCTTTTCAGGCCCGGGCGCGGTGCGTTGACCATGACCGCCATGTTGCCGGGCGGGTGCTGGTTCTTCCACATCTTCATGTGTGCGAGCGGGATTTTGTCCCACGCGAACACCTCGCTCATGCAGGGATCGATACGCTGCTCGAGCACGAAACGGTTGGCCTGCGAGGCCTGCTTGAGATGTGCGAAGTGCGAGCCCTGGACGCGCTTCTGCCGCATCCACACATAGCGCGCGTCGAAGGTGAGATTGTAGCCGGTGGTGCCGGCGCAGAACACGACCATACCGCCGCGCTTCACCACCAGACAGGAGACCGGGAAGGTCTGCTCACCCGGATGCTCGAAGACGATATCGACGTCGCGCTTGCCGGTGATGTCCCAGATCGCCTTGCCAAAGCGGCGCGCTTCCTTGGTCCAGGCGTTGTATTCCTCGGTATTGACCGCCGGCATCTGGCCCCAGCACTTAAAGTCCTTGCGGTTGATCACGCCCTTGGCGCCGAGATTGAAAACGTATTCAGCTTTCGACTCATCGGAGACGACGGCTATGGCATTGGCGCCCGAAGCCGCCACCAGTTGCACGCCGAACACCCCGAGCCCGCCGGAGGCGCCCCACACCAGCACATTGTCGCCGGGCTTCAGCGTGTGCGGCGCGTGGCCGAACAGCATCCGATAGGCGGTGGCGAGCGTAAGCGTGTAGCAGGCCGCCTCCTCCCAGGTCAGGTGCATGGGTTTGTGCATCAATTGCCGCGACTGCACACGGCAGAATTGCGCGAACGAGCCGTCCGGCGTCTCGTAACCCCAGATGCGCTGCGAGGGCGAGAGCAACGGATCGCCGCCGTTGCAATCCTCGTCGTCGCCGTCGTCCTGATTGCAGTGGACGATGACTTCGTCGCCGACCTTCCAGCGATGCACCTTGTTGCCGACCGCCCAAACGATGCCCGACGCATCGGAGCCGGCGATGTGAAACGGTTGCTTGTGCACGTCGAGAGTAGAGATCGGCTGACCGAGACCGGCCCAGACGCCGTTGTAGTTGACGCCGCCCGCCATCACCATCAGCAGCGCTTCATCCTCGCCGATCGGCCAGGTCGGCACTACTTCGAGCTGGAATGACTTGTCAGGCGGCCCGTGGCGCTCCTTGCGGATTACCCACGCGTGCATCTTCTCGGGCACGTGTCCGAGTGGCGGAATCTCACCGATGTCATAAAGGTCTTTGAGCGAAGCGACGCTCTTCACCTGTGCGACGGCCGGCATTTGCACTCTCCCTGCGTTTTCAACAGTCTGACGCAATTTATGTTGCAACGCAACATTTCGTTTCGCGAGCCTCCGTACCAACGCGCATGGCTTTCATGTTGAATGACCGGCGGGACTGTGGCCCGCTGCCGGCAACACCGCCGCACGCGAATGTCTGCGGTGTCACGGTCCATATGTCGATGATCGCAAATTTCTGGGTGAGCGCCATCGTCATCTCGACCGTCGGCGCCTGAATCCTTATGTTCATCATCCGCCTGAATTAAACGTTAGCGGCGGCACACGTTTTCGCGCTGAGGTGAAGGGCCGGGCGCGCCCGTCCCGGCGGAGACGCGCTTTGCTGTGACACATGTTGCATTGCAACAAAAGTCAGTCCACACTGTCGCCCTAAGGCGACCGATGCGCGAAAAAACCCAACGCAACAAGGCTCAGCGCGATAAGGCTTGGATCTTCCGGACCTATGCCGGCCATTCCACAGCCGCGGACTCCAATGCGCTCTATCGCAAAAACTTGGCGAAGGGGCAGACCGGCCTGTCGGTCGCCTTCGATCTACCGACTCAAACGGGTTATGATTCCGACCACGTGCTGGCCAAGGGTGAGGTCGGCAAAGTCGGCGTGCCGGTCTGCCATCTTGGCGACATGCGCGCGCTGTTCGAGAACATCCCGCTCGGCACCATGAACACCTCGATGACCATCAACGCCACCGCGGCGTGGCTGATGGCGCTCTACATCGCAGTGGCCGACGAACAAGGAACGCCGCGCGCCTCCCTCACTGGCACCATCCAGAACGACATCATCAAGGAATATCTCTCGCGCGGCACTTACGTGTTTCCGCCGGTACCATCGATGCGGTTGATCAAGGACGTGGCGATCTTCACCACGACGGAACTGCCGAAGTGGAATCCGATGAACATCTGCTCCTATCACCTGCAGGAGGCAGGAGCGACGCCGGTGCAGGAATTGGCCTTCGCGCTGGCAACTGCGATCGCCGTGCTCGATACGGTGAAGGCGTCCGGTGAAGTCACTCAGGAAAAATTCGGTGAGGTGGTCGGGCGCATTTCGTTCTTCGTCAACGCCGGCCTGCGCTTCATCACCGAGATGTGCAAGATGCGCGCTTTCGTCGAATTATGGGACGAGATCACACGCGAGCGTTACGGCATCACCGACGCCAAGCAGCGGCTGTTCCGCTACGGCGTGCAGGTGAATTCGCTGAGCTTGACCGAGCCGCAGCCGGAAAACAACGTCACCCGCATTCTGCTCGAGATGTTGGCAGTGACGCTGTCGAAAAACGCGCGCGCGCGCGCGGTGCAGCTGCCGGCCTGGAACGAGGCACTCGGCCTGCCGCGGCCCTGGGACCAGCAATGGTCGCTGCGCATGCAGCAGATCCTCGCTTATGAGACCGACCTGCTCGACTACGGCGACATTTTCGAAGGCTCCGAGGAAATCACGCGCAAGGTTGACGCGCTCAAGGCCGAGGCCAAGGAAGAGCTTAAGCGCATCGACGACATGGGCGGCGCGGTGGCGGCGGTCGAGAGCGGCTACATGAAGCAGCACTTGGTGGAATCCAACACCGCGCGGCTGGAAGCAATCGAGCGCGGCGAGCAGATCGTGGTCGGCGTCAACAAATATCTCGAGACCGAACCTTCGCCGCTCACCGGCGGCGTCAATTCGATCATGACGGTGTCGCAAAATGCCGAACGCGACCAACTCGAGCGGCTGATCGCCTGGCGTACGGCGCGCGACAAAAACGCGGTTACGGCGGCGCTCGGCGAACTGAAACGCGCCGCCACCAGCGGCAGCAATATAATGCCAGCCTCGATCGCCTGCGCCAAGGCAGGCGTCACCACCGGCGAATGGGGCTGGACGCTGCGCGAAGCGTTCGGCGAATACCGCGCGCCTACCGGCGTCGGCCGCGCCATGCGCAACGACGTCAGCGGGCTCGACGACATTCGCGCCGACGTCGACCGGGTATCCCGCAAGCTCGGTCGCCGCCTCACCTTCCTGGTCGGCAAGCCCGGGCTCGACGGCCATTCCAACGGCGCCGAGCAGATCGCGGTGCGCGCGCGCGATGCCGGCATGCAGGTGGTCTACGAGGGCATCCGCCTGACGCCGGAGGAAATCGTCGATGCCGCGCGCAAGCAAAAGGTCCATGTCATTGGCCTTTCCGTGCTCTCGGGCAGTCACCTGCCGCTGGTGCAGGACGTGGTCGGCCGCATGAAGGAGGCCGGGCTCACGGTGCCGGTGGTGGTCGGCGGCATCATTCCGCCGGAGGACGCCGCCGTATTGGAGAAATCCGGCGTCGCCGCGGTCTACACGCCGAAGGATTTCGAATTAAACCGGATCATGTCGGACGTGGTGCGCATCGTGGAACGGGCGAACGGGGCGAGCAACGTCTAAAGCACGATTACGCCAAGCAGCGCATCGCATTTGTCGATAAATTAATTCGCTTCTGCCACAAATTTTTGATCGGCCCAAAACGATTGATAGGCAAAAGCTCACGCTGGCTGAGGAGACAACGATTATGCCCGAATTCAAATTTCTTGCCGATCCGCTGTTGGAGGGCTTGGCCGAGCTTGCCCGGCAGCGCGCGGATGCGGCGCGTCGCTTCAATGCCATTGAACACCGGCAGCGCGACGTCCATCAACACCGCGTCGTAACCGCCGAGCCCCGCCGCCTGCACCGCCGCCGCGCCAGTCTCGACGAAGTCAACGCGATGCCCGAGCTCTGTGAGGATCGTGTTCATCACGACCCGTCCATACGGGTTGTCCTCGGCGCACAGGATCGATAGCGCGAGGGTGGGTCGAGCGCGCGCGCCGCTGCGTTCAGTTTGCGGGACGGCATCCACGCGATCGACCGGCACGGTAAGAAGAAATTTAGTGCCGAGCCCCGGTTTGCTGGTTACGGCAAGGCTGCCGCCCATCGCCTCGGCGATGCGCTTCACGAAGAGCAGGCCGAGGCCGGCGCCGCCGTAACGGCGCGCCACTGCTTCGCTCGCCTGCGCGAATGGGCGAAAGAGATTTTTCAATGCCCGCACGTCGATGCCGATGCCGGTATCGGCGACGGCAAATATGAGGTTCACGCGCTTGCGCCCGGCCGGCCTGGCGCCAGCGGTGAAGACGACGGTGCCTTTGCTGGTGAATTTGATTGCATTGTCGGCGAGGTTTTCCAGCGCCGCGCGCAGGCGCAACGCGTCGCCGGCCAATCGCCGGCAGAGCGGGCCCAAACGCGATTTCGGTCTTGATGCGTTTATTGCCGGCGCGCGCGGCGAGCGCTTGGCCGACCGCCTCGACGAGGCGTTGCGGCGAGAACGGCTCGTACTGCAGCGTGAGGCCGGCAGCATCGGCCTTGACGGCATCGGCGATCAGCGTGGTGAGCGCGGCGAGATGATCGGCGCCGTTCTTGATCGCTGTGGCCCATCTGCGCTCGTGCGCGCTCGACGTCGGAGGTCGCCAGCAGCTCGGCCAGCGCCACGATCCCGGTCAGCGGCGTGCGGATGTCATGAACGATGCCAGCAAGCGCGGCTTCCACCGCGCGCCTGCCCGACGCCTTGCGTGGGCGCGCGCACGCTTTGCGCGGCTGCTGGCGCAGCCGCTTGCTGGGCCTCTGCTTCGCCATTTGTCCCCCGACCCGAGTGTCACAATGCCATAGAAGCCGCGCTCAATCGAGCCCGACGGCCTTGCGGATGCCGGCCGCGGTCACGCCTTGCGCGCGCAGCCCCCGCAAGCCGGTGGCCCGCGTCGATTTCGACAGCTTGTTGCCATCGGCATCGAGGATCAGGCGGTGGTGGTGGTAGCGCGGCGCCGGCAGGCCGAGCAGCGCCTGCAGCAGACGGTGGACGCTCGTGGAATGAAACAGGTCATGCCCGCGCACCACCTCGGTGACGCCCTGCGCCGCGTCGTCCACGGCGACGGCGAGATGATAGCTGGTGGGCGTTTCCTTGCGCGCCAGGATCACGTCGCCCCAGGCGGCCGGGTTGGCGGCGATGGTGCCGGTTTCGCCGGCGGGGCCGGCGCCGGTTTCCGTCCAGGTGAGCGGGCCGCTATGGGCGAGCGCCGCGCTCATGTCGAGGCGGAGCGCGTAGGCCTCGGTGGCTATGCGGCGGGCGCGCTCGGCGGGGGCCATTGTTTTCGCGGCGCCGCGATAGAGCGGCGCGCCATCGGGATCGCGCGGCCAAGAGCCTTGAGTTTCGCGTTCGACAACAAGGCGCGCAATCTCGGCGCGGCTTTCGAAGCTGGGATAGACGAGGCCCATTACGTCAAGTTTAGCCAGCGCGGCGCGGTAATCCTCGAAGTGCTCCGATTGCCGCCGCACCGGCTGCTCCCAGACAAGACCGAGCCAAGCGAGGTCCTGATAAATCGCCCTCTCATATTCCTGCCGGCAGCGCGCCGCGTCGATATCTTCGATACGCAGCAGCAGCCGCCCGCCCGCGGCCTTCGCCCGATCGGCATTGAGCAAGGCCGACAGCGCATGGCCGAGATGCAGATAGCCGTTGGGCGACGGCGCGAAGCGGAAACCGGGTGGCATGGCTTTTCTATTTATCGTCTTGCTTGCTACACCGATAGCGCATGACCCACTTCCTTCACACCGACGCCGATCTGCAGGCGGGCTTAGCCCAGCTGATCCTCGCCGACCCGCGGCTCCAGCCGGCCGCCGAAAAAGCCGGCGCGTTCGGCCTGCGCCGGCGCGAGGCGGGTTTTGCCGGCCTGTGCGCCATCGTCTGTGGGCAGCAGCTTTCGACCGCGAGCGCTGCCGCGATCCGCAATCGGCTGTTCGCCGCGTTCGATCCGTTTCACCACGACACGGTGCGCCGCGCGCGCGTCGACAAGCTCAAGCGGCTTGGCCTCTCCGCGCCTAAGATCAAGTCGATCCGCGAGATCGGCGAGGCGGTCGCTAAGGGCCGCATTGATCTCACCCTTGTCGGCAACATGGATGCCGAAATGGCGCACGCCGCGCTGACCGAGCTCCACGGCGTCGGCCCGTGGACCGCCGATATTTATCTGTTGTTCTGCCTCGGCCATGCCGATGCGTTTCCGGCCGGCGACCTCGCCGTGCAGGAGGCCGCGCGCATCGCGCTCGGCCTACGCAAGCGGCCGGACGCCAAGGCGCTCGTTAAAATCGCCGAGGCCTGGCGGCCCTGGCGCGGCGTGGCGGCGCATCTGCTATGGGCCTATTATCACGCGGTGAAGAAGCGCGACGTAGTCCCGGTTCAGCCGCAAACGAAAAAGCCGAGAGCGAAGAAAAGGAAACGCAACAATGGCTGAACTCAACGGCCCACGCATCGAGCCGCGTTCCGGCAAGGCGCGGCAACTCGTGGTGTTCCTGCACGGCTATGGCGCCGACGGCAACGACCTGATCGATATCGGGCGCGCCTGGCAGGGTCTGCTGCCGGACGCCGCCTTCGTGTCGCCGCACGCACCGCGTCCATGCGGACAAGCGCCAGTCGGGCGCGAATGGTTTGCCTTGACGTTTCGCGATCCGAGCGAGCGCTGGATCGGGGTGCAAGCCGCGGCGCCGATGCTCAACAGTTTCCTTGACGCGGAATTGCAACGCCGCCAGCTTCCGCCGTCGGCGCTGGCGCTGGTCGGTTTCAGCCAAGGAACCATGATGGCGCTGCACGTTGGCTTGCGCCGAGGCGCGCCGCCGGCCGCGATCGTCGGCTATTCCGGCATGCTGGTGGTGCCGGAAGACGTCGAGCCGGACAATTTCGCCGCTGAGATCCGCAGCAAGCCGCCGGTCCTACTCATCCACGGCGATCGGGATGAACTCATCCCGGTGCAGGCGCTGTTCCACGCCGCGCAGGGGCTCGCTTCGCTCGACATCCCAGCCGAGTGGCACATCTCGTCGGGCATCGGCCACGGCATCGACCAGGAAGGCCTGCGCCAGGGCGGGGAGTTTCTGGGCCGCCACTTTGCCGCCCGCAGATAAGCCGGTTGCGGGTAACATCCCGCACCGACTTCACAATCCTGTCACGCTGCACTATTACTAGCGGGTAGGCCGCGTGGCGGCGGCCATAGGGAGGTTAGAGGAGCCTCGCTTGAACGTGCACGTATCGCCCAGCGGTTTTCCGGCGCTGGTGCTCAACGCGGACTTTCGGCCGCTGAGCTATTACCCCTTGTCGCTGTGGTCCTGGCAGGACGCGATCAAGGCGGTGTTCCTCGAACGCGTGAACATCGTCGCCAACTACGACCGCCTGGTGCACAGCCCCAGCTTCGAGATGAAGCTGCCGAGCGTGGTCTCGCTCAAGACCTTCGTGAAGCCCTCGACTCATCCGGCATTCACGCGGTTCAACGTGTTCCTGCGCGACCGCTTCTCCTGCCAATATTGCGGCGACCGCGACGACCTCACCTTTGACCACCTGCTGCCGCGCTCGCGCGGTGGCCACACCACCTGGATCAACGTGGTCACCGCCTGCTCCGCCTGCAACCTCCGCAAGGCCAACCTGACGCCGCCCGAGGCCAAGATGTGGCCTTCGCAGATGCCGTTCCAGCCCACCGTGCAGCACCTGCACCGCAACGGGCGGGCGTTCCCGCCGAACTATTTGCACGAGAGCTGGCTAGACTATCTCTATTGGGACACCGAGCTGGAACCCTGAGACGCCGGCCATTGGCTGCGCCCGGCGGGCCGCTTCGGCCCATTTCTTTCGAGTTTCCGGGATTTGACCCGTATCAAAGCGGCTCTTCGCCGGTGCGCTAGCATTTATTGGGGCACGCAGGCGGAGTTCGCATCATGAACAAGCCCGTCGAAATCGATACGGCGCGAATTGTGCCGGCGGCGCCCGTGGTTCTCGTGCCTAATCCGCCGCCGACGGCGCCGGCCGCCCCCCGCTCACGAAAAATCTGGCCGATCGCCGGGCTGTTGTTGCTCGCGGTGGTCGCCGCGATCGGCGTCGCCTGGTGGCTCACCACCGCCGAAGCACCCGTCAGTTACACCACCGCGCCGGTCACGCGCGGCGACGTCACGCGCGCGGTGATCGCCACCGGCACGGTCAACCCAGTGCTGACTATCATCGTTGGATCGTATGTCTCCGGCGTCATCCAGCAGCTTTATTGCGACTACAACACGCAAGTGAAAACGGGGCAGGTCTGCGCCAAGATCGACCCTCGCCCCTATCAGACCGTCGTCGATCAGAGCAACGCGAATCTCGCGATCGCGAGAGCCCAGCTCCAAAAAGATAAGGCCGCCTTCGCCTATGCGAAGCTCGGACTCGAACGTGCCACCAAGTTGGTCCAAACCAACGCAGTGTCCCAGGATACGTTCGACAATGCCAAGAGCACTTATGATCAGGCGCAGGCCCAGATCACATTCGACGAGGCGACCATCCAGCAGCGCCAAGCTGCGCTCGATGCCGCCCAAGTCAATCTCGATTACACGGACATCGTGTCCCCGGTGGACGGTACCGTGGTCTCGCGCAATGTAACGATGGGGCAGACCGTCGCGGCAAGTTTCCAGACTCCGACGCTGTTCCTGATCGCAACCGACCTCAACAAGATGCAGGTCGACACCAATGTGAGCGAAAGCGACATCGGCGGCATCAAGGACGGCAACAAGGCCATCTTCACCGTCGATGCCTTCCCGAAACGTACGTTCGAAGGCACCGTCGCGCAGGTACGCCAGTCGCCGCAAACCGTGCAAAACGTGGTGACCTATGACGTCGTGGTCAGCGTGGACAATACCGATCGGGCGCTCAAGCCGGGCATGACGGCGGCAAACCGCATCGTGGTTGATCAGCGCCGCGACGTCTTGCGGGTGCCGAGCCAGGCGTTCCGTTATGCTCCCGTGACTGAAGATGGAACCCGGCGAAGCGGCACGTCCGGCCGAACGCGGCCGGCCGCGCAAGCCAGGGTCTGGGTGCTGCGCGACGGTAAGCCGGTTCGGGTCGCGGTGGCCGCCGGTCTCGACGACGACACGTTCATCGAAATCGTCAAAGGCGAGCTGAAGGCCGGCGACCTGGTCATCATCACCGAGCAACGCACCAACAGCGGCAAGCCAGCGGCGCCGCGCCTGCAGTTGTGACGCGGCCAACGGCCGGTGAATCGACCATGACGGAACCGATCATCAGGCTCGAGCACGTCACGCGGACATACCATGTCGGCGATATCGACGTGCATGCGCTACAAGACGTGAGCCTCATCATCGATGCTGGGGAATTCGTTGCCATCATGGGTTCGTCGGGATCAGGTAAGTCGACGCTCATGGCGGTGCTCGGCTGTCTCGATCGGTCGAGCGGCGGGCATTATTTTTTTGAGGGAACCGACGTCGCCGGCCTGAGCGAGCCCGAGCGAGCGCGGCTGCGCAGCGAACGCCTGGGCTTCGTTTTCCAGAGCTTCAATCTGCTCGCCCGCACCACCGCCATCGAAAATGTGGCGCTGCCGCTGTTCTACGCCGCCGGCGGACCAGCAAGCGCCAGCTCCCGTGTCGAGCGGGCGCGGGCGTCGCTCAAACTCTTGGGTTTGAGCGACCGCGAACGCAATACGCCCGGCCAGCTCTCTGGCGGCCAGCAGCAGCGGGTAGCGATCGCGCGCGCCCTGATCAACTCGCCGGGCCTGCTACTCGCCGACGAGCCGACCGGCAACCTCGACACCCGCAATTCGCACGAAATCATGGAGACGCTGGCGCAGCTCAATCGCGAACAGGGCGTTACCATCATCGTCGTCACCCACGAGGCCGACATCGCCGCCTATGCCGACCGTGTGTTGACCATGCGCGATGGGCAAGTGGTTTCGGACACGCGCAATCCGAAGCCAGCTAAAACCGGCGTGCCACCACGCGCCGTTGTATCGGGCGAAAGCCCGGCGGCTGCGCAAGCACGGCGGCGATTCCTCTCCGTCGCACGGCGCACCAATCCCGTTTTGAGCTTTGGGCTAATGATCATCTCCGCCGCCATGCAGGCGCTTTGGCGTAACATGATGCGCTCGACCTTGACCATGCTGGGGGTCTTCATCGGCGTCGCCGCTTTGATCGCCATGGTCGCCGTTGGCCAGGGCGCCAACGAAGCGGTGCGCAAGCAGATCGAGCGGCTCGGCACCAATCTAGTGGTTATAGTGCCGGGCGCGCGAACGATGGGCGGCATGCGCGGCGGATTGGGCAGCTCGTCGACTCTCACGACCAGCGATGCGCAGGCGATCTGGCGCGAGGGCACGGCCGTCAGCGAGGTCGGCTATCTTATTCGGCAGTCCGGACAGGTGCAGGCCGGCAATCAGAATTGGACCACGCAAATCCAAGGCATCAGCGCCAATTACCCGCCGATGACCAACTGGCGAATTGAGAGCGGGCGCGAAATCACGCCCGATGATGAGGCCTCCGCGACGCTGGTGGTGGTGATCGGGCAGACCGTATTGAAGCAGTTATTCGGTGAATTGCAGACTCCCCTCGGCGCGCTGCTCCAGGTGAAAGGCGTGCCGCTACGCGTGATCGGCGTGCTCGAATCCAAGGGCCAGACGCCGTATGGCCAGGACCAGGACGACCTGGTGATGATTCCGTTCACCACCGCGGAACGCAAAGTGCTCGGGGTGGCCTCGCCATCCCAGGCGCAGGTGCCGCTCAACTGGAACTATCCCAGCCCGCCCAACCCCTATGGCCTGCAGGCGCATCTGGCCGGCTACGTCAATCAGATCTACGTGCAAGCCGCCAATTCGGCTGACGTGCAGCCGGTGATCGGCGAGGTGACCGAAATCCTCGCGCGCCGCCATCGCATTAAGCCCGGCGACGACAACGACTTTTCCGTGCGAAATTTGAGCCAAATCGCCGAGACCGCCGAGAGCTCAAGCCGCATCATGGCGATCCTGCTCGCCGCCGTCGCCTCGATTTCGCTGGTGGTCGGCGGCATCGGCATCATGAATATCCTGCTGGTGTCGGTGACGGAGCGCACGCGCGAGATCGGCCTGCGCATGGCAATCGGCGCGCGCCGCCTGCATGTGCTGCTGCAATTCCTCGCCGAGGCGGTGTTTCTGAGCGTCACCGGCGGGATCGCCGGGATCATTACAGGCGCGGCGTTCTCCCTGGCCATTTCAGTCATCTTCGGCTGGGCGGCCCCGATCTCGGCTGCGGCGATCGCGGGGGGGTTCCTGTTTTCCGCCGCGGTCGGAATTTTCTTCGGCTACTATCCGGCCCGCAAAGCCGCGCATCTCGATCCGATCGAAGCGCTGCGCTACGAGTAGACGTTAGGCGCCCGGCAACATCCGCTGCAATATGCGATCGCGGCGCACGAAATAATGATAGAGACCGGCCGCCACGTGCAGGACGATCATCGTGAGCATCGCGTAATAGGCCAGCAGCGTGTGCACGTCGCCGGTCCAGCGCCAAGCGGGCGCGCGCGTCGCCACCAGCTTCGGTAATTCCAGCCCGAACATAATGACGGGGAAGCCGCGCCAGGACGCGTTGATCCAGCCCAGGATCGGCAGCACGAACAGCAGCGCATAAAGCAGCCAATGGATGACTCGCGCCGATTGCGCCTGCCATGGCAGCACGCCGTCTTCCGGCGGCGGCTCGGCGTGGACTGCTCGCCAAGCCAAGCGAACGACGGCGACGACCAGGATCAGCACGCCGAACGACAGATGCAAATTGATTAGCGTGTCGGGCTTGGTATCGCGGTGGATTTCCGGCATCGTCCAGGCGATAACGAACTGGGCGATCAGCAGCGCCACGATCAGCCAATGCAGGGATTTCGCCGTGCCGGTATAACCGGCGCTCTCGCCGTTTTTAGCCATAACTCCAGTGAACCCTTGCGATGGAACCGGGCGCTACCTATAAGCATTCAAGCGATGATGTCGAGCCGAAAGGCTCCATTATCGAGCGGCCACGAAATGCAGTGGGTGACGCCGGATGTACGCGCACCTGCTCGTTTTCGTG
This sequence comes from uncultured Alphaproteobacteria bacterium, assembly GCA_963709855.1. Classification (GTDB taxonomy): domain Bacteria; phylum Pseudomonadota; class Alphaproteobacteria; order Rhizobiales; family Xanthobacteraceae; genus Pseudolabrys. Next base: position 88,500 of record CAVPXX010000024.1, read on the forward strand.
GTCGTATTATTTCGGATGACGCGCGTCAGCCCGTCACCTTCAGCCGTTCCTTGTCATAGCCCGCAACCCGTTTGTAATTTTCGGACAGGGCGATCAGTTCCGCGCGGCTGATGACATCGTCGATGTTCCTGAACGGCTTATCGCCGGTGCGGCGGTAGACTTCCTGCAAAATGGCGTCAGGCGGCGCTTTGCGGTTGGCGAGCACGACCTCGCTGGTCGCTGGCAGCCGCTTGGCTTCGTAGGCCTTGAGCGCGGCGACCGGATCGGGACTGGCTTTCAACGCGTCCGTCAGTGCGCGGCAATCCAGAATCGCCTGCGCCGCGCCATTGGCGCCGCGCGGGTACATCGGATGCGCGGCGTCGCCCAAGAGCGTCAGCTGGCCGAAACTCCAGCGCGGCAGCGGATCCTGATCGACCATGGGGTATTCCAGAATCGCGTCGGCGCTGCGGATGAACTGCGGCACGTCGAGCCAGTCGAAATACCAGTCTGCCATCGCCGGGAGGAAATCCTCCAGCTTGCCGCGCCGGTTCCAGTCGCGTGCCTGGTATTGCGGCGTCTCGATATCGCACACCCAGTTCACTAATTGGCGGCTTTCAGCGTCAACGTTATTGCGGATCGGATAAATCAGCAGCTTGGCCGGATGGTGCCAGCCGATGCGGATCATGCTGGCGCCCGTGAGTATCGGTTTCCATCGGGTGACGCCGCGCCACATATTGATGCCGGAATATTTTGGCGGGCCTTCGTTCGGATAAAGCTGCTTTCGCAATACCGAATGGATGCCCTCGCAGCTGATCACGACCGCACCGCGTTGTGAGCCAAGCGGCTTGCCGTTCACGTCCTCGAAGTGCGCGATTGCCTCGCCGCCGTCATGGTCGACATGTGTGCAGCGCCAGCCGGTGATCACCTTGTCGGCGCCGGCGCGCGCAATGAAGGCGTCAAGCAGAACCATCTGCAGATCGCCGCGATGGATGGAGAATTGGGGCACGTCGTAGCCGGCGAAGCGGCCGGCCGGCTCGCTGTAGATGAATTGGCCGAAGCGATTATAGAAGCAATATTCGCGCGTGATAACGGCGACCCTGGCAAGCGCGTCTTCGAGACCGAGCGCGCATAATTCGCGCGAGGCGTGTGGCAGGATGTTAATGCCGACGCCTACCGCCCTGAGCTTGGGCGCCACCTCGAACACGCGACAGTCGATGCCGGCACGATGCAGCATCAAGCCGAGCGTCAGACCGCCGATGCCGGCGCCGATGATGAGGACTCCCATGGCTATTTTACCCTGCGGAACGACGGCCGGGTTATTTTCGGCCGCCAGCATTTGCACTTTAGCTGGATCGTTTTTGCTTCGTGAGCGAGGCCAGCGCGCCCCAGGCGGCGACGGCAGCTAGCCCCAGCGAGTCCAGCGCGTTCCAGCCTGCGAGCGAGAGACCGAGGACGCGCCATGAGACCTCGTCGCAACGGACTAGGCTGAAACTGTTCAGTTGCTTGAAGATATCGCTAGCGGCGCCGAATTTGTCGATCGGCCCGGAGCAGTCGATCGGCCCCTGCCACCACTTCCATTCGACGCCGGCGTGATAGACGGCAATTCCGCAGCCCCAAAGCATGAAAGCGGTAATCACGGCAAAGCCCGCGATCATCACCTTGCTCGACGCGCCGTGATTGGCACCGATAAGGAGCAAGACCGCGAGCGGAACGCAGAAATAATAGGGTTGGCGCTGCTCTAGGCAGAGCGGGCACGGCGGCAGGTGCATGAAGTATTGGAAGAAGAAAAACCCGCAAATGGTCAGCACGCCGACGGCGGCAATAATGCCCGCGGCGGTCAGCTGCGGCTCTCTTCGCACCAGGGCCAGATAATCGTTCATCATGCGTACCGAGCGCCGCCAATACAGTTATTCAACCGAGACGACAAGCCGTTATGGCCTTCTCAATCGATCAACCACGACCACAGGACCAAATGCCGGGCGGCCTATTGGCCACCCTGCCCCAGCGCTACCCGGCGCTCGCGAGCACGCCATGATCCATTTGCACCCGGCGATTGCAGAACTCCGAGATCGTCATTTCCGAATGGCTCGCGAGGATGACAATAGGGGTGCGGTCGAAGAGGCTCTCGATCCGCTGCTGAACTTTCTTCTGGAAAGACGCGTCGCCGGCGCCGATGCCCTCGTCGATCAGCAGGATATCATTATGCGCGGCGGTGGAGACAGCAAACGCCAGCCGCGCGAACATGCCGGCCGAATAGGTGCGCATTGGCAGCGCCAGGAACTCGCCGAGCTCGGTAAATTCGGCGATTTCGTCGAGCTTGGCCGTGATCTCGCGGCGGCTCATGCCCATCATGTAGCCCCGCAGATAAATATTCTCGAAGCCGGTCGATTCCGGGTCCATCCCCGCATGGGCATCGAACAGCGCACCGACCCGCCCCTCAATGGTGATCGCGCCGCCGCTCGGCTTGTAGATGCCGGCGAGCACGCGCAGGAGCGTGGTCTTGCCCGAACCGTTGTGGCCGATAAGGCCGATGCGATCGCCATCATTGATCTCGAGGCTAAGCCCATCGATGGCGCGTACGGTGATGACATCCCGCGCACCCGACATGACGCGGCCGCCGGTCGCCTGGGACAAGATCTTGTTTTTGAGCGAGCGAGAGCTAGCGCCGAAAATCGCGAATTCGACCGTCAGGTTTTCAATGGAAATATGCGCCATTCGACTCAGACCCAGTATGCGATGCGGGCATGGGCTCGGCGATAGAGCCAGGCGGTGAAGCCGAGCCCGGCCGCCGCCATGCCGATGCAGAGGCTCCAGCTCAATGGTGACACCACCTCACTAAGCAATGGCGCCCGAACGATCTCGATCAGGTGATAGAATGGGTTAAGGACCACAAAGGCCGGCCGGCCCGGCAGGGTTTCGGGCGACCAGAAGATCGGCGTCAGGAAAAAGACGACCTGGATCGCATTGGCAATCACTTGTGGAACATCGCGATAGCGGGTGGAAAGCACCCCGACCGCCAGCGATATCCAAGCGGCGTTGATGAGGAACAGGATGAAGCCGGGGATAAACAGCAAGGCATTCAATCCGGGAATCAGCTCGAACCAGACCACCACGGCGAGATAGATCGCCATGTTGAAGCCCCAGGTCATTATGTTGCGTGCCATCATCCGGTAAAAATGGACGCTGAGCGGCATGGGGAGGTTGCGGATATCAGATTCCGCCGTAATGAAAACAGTCGTGCCTTCATTAATGCAGTTCGTGAGCAGGCCCCAGAAGATGATGCCGGTCGCGATATAGGGCAGCGTCTTGACAATATCCTGGTGAAACACGGCGGCTAATCAGGAAGCCCAACGTTGCAACCATAGTGCCCATCGAAAGCGTCAGCCAGAATGGGCCAAGCACCGAGCGCCGAAACCGCTGCCGAATATCGTGTACGGCGAAGCGAATCCACAGCTCGTAGAGCCGGGCGCCGTTGAGGATATCGGCGAAGGCTTGCGCCGGCACCGCTTCCGCGGATATGCGGATGACGGGCGCTTTTTGTTTGGGAAGATCGGTCGTGGTCATGCCGGCGGTCAACTGGGGAATTTTGTGGCTCCTTGTACAGACCGGCGGGCGTTTAGCACAACTTCCTGGTGCGCGTCACCCGTTCGCTGGCTTGATTTTTTGCCGGCGCGGCTTTTTCAAGGCATTGAACGCGCAAGGAAAGCGGCTTGCCGTTGCCTTTCGAGTCAATCCATCGAGATCTCGATCAGGGTTTGCCATCCTCAGCACGCATCGTTCCTGTCCGTGCCAATTCGTCTTGCGGCCGCGCATAATCAACAAAAGATGAAAATACGGTCGACAACGAACGTCCCTGCATTTTGCGTAACATCGTCAAAATTTCGCCGATTGTCATTAGCTGGAAATGCTGGACTACGTGGGGCTCGCCGATCGTGACTGGATTATTCAGCGCGAAGATAATCACAGAAATGAGATTTTCGACTCCAAGCAATGGCCGACGAATCGTGAAGTTGGCGGCCGGAACGCGGAAGGTACAACCGGGCGAGTTGGACGACCGTCTGCATTGGCCATAAACCCGACGCGCGGATTGCGTGTTCGGCAGCAAGTATTGGGCGACCATATTGGTTGGTCGGGCAAGGCGCGTTCTTGCTCGCGCACGTCCTGCACCGCGGACGCGCCTACTTGAACGCGTACCAACAAATAGACAAGGTTCTTTAATCCCCACGTCTTTGGCAGCATCAGGTCGGCCACCTAGAACAGCGCGCTGGCAACGCATGCGACCGGGCCGCCTGAGCCGAGGCGATACTGGTATCTAAATACCATTATCAGAAAGGCACCCCAGAGAGTGGATGAAATATAAGAGCATAAGGTCTCGGTCTCGCCCGCGCGGCTAGTTGGATTTTCGACGCTGGGCGCGGTATCAAAATGCCGCCGATGGTAGGGGGTACTGGTCGCAGCGAACGCGCGGAGCATGGCCAATATCGAGAGAAAAGCCGAAAATCTGCGATCGCCCAACAAGCCATTCATCCAATTCCGCACTACACCTTCACGACGGCTTAAAGTGCCCATGCCGGCCAACAGCGAAGTTGCCAATCACATGCCGCATGCGAGCATCGGTGCCGCACAGATCGCCGTATTGATGTGCACAAAAAACGGCGCGGCGTTTCTTGACGAGCAGCTAAAATCGATCGCGGATCAAACGCACGCGAACTGGATCTTATTCGCGTCCGATGACGGTTCAACCGACGAGACCAGAAAAATTCTTAAGAACTTCACCGAAAGCCACAAGCAGAAAACGTTCGTCAGAAACGGGCCGGGAAAGGGCGTCTGCGCCAATTTTCTGTCGCTGGCGACCGATCCATCGATCGATGCGGACTACTTTGCCTTCAGCGATCAGGACGATGTGTGGTACAAAGACAAGCTCCAGCGCGCACTTGCTTGGCTTGTCACGGTTCCGGCCGATGTGCCGGCGCTTTATTGCGGCCGCACTGAGCTAGTCTCAAACGATGGACGATCTTATGGCTTCTCTCCTCTCTTTACCCGCCCGATAGCGTTCCGCAACGCCCTCGTTCAGAGTCTAGGAGGAGGCAATACGATGGTGTTCAATAAAGCAGCAAAAAGGCTCTTAGAGATAACTGGCAGGCTTGACGTCGTTTTGCATGACTGGTGGATGTATCAATTGGTTTCAGCGGCCGGGGGCGCCATCCGGTACGATCCACACCCGGCGCTGAAATATCGCCAGCATCTCGACAACCTAATCGGATCAAACCTTGGCTGGCGCGCACGTCTCGTCCGCATTCGCATGATCCTGAGCGGGCGTTTTCACGATTGGAACACGATGAACATCGCCGCACTCCAGCAAGTACCCACCCATTTGATCAAGCCGCAAAACCGCGCAGTGTTGCAGCTATTCGCCAAGGCGAGGACGGCCTCTCTCCCGAAACGCATCTATTATCTGAAGCAATCTGGCGTTTACCGCCAGAGACTGCTCGACAATATCGGTCTCCTTCTGGCAACGGTCCTCAAAAGGATTTGAAATGGGTACAGTTGCTTCGATCAACGGCGTACGCCCCGCTGGCAAGTTAATCCTGGTGACTGGGGCTGCGGGATTTATTGGCGCGAATTTCGTTCTCGACTGGGTTGGTCTCAACTTGGCCCCGGTTGTCAGTCTCGACAAACTCACTTATGCAGGCAACCTTGATAGTCTCGCGAGTGTCGCAAATGACTCTCGCCACGTTTTTGTCCATGGCGATATCGGCGATATCGAGCTTGTTGAAAGCTTGTTGAAGCGATACCGGCCCATGGCTGTCGTCAATTTTGCGGCCGAGTCGCATGTGGATCGCTCTATCCACGGACCCGCCGATTTCATCGCCACCAACGTCGTGGGGACGTTTCGGCTACTGGAAATAACCCGCGCGTTTTACGACGGCCTGAGTTCGCCGGAAAAAACCGCGTTTCGATTCTTACATATCTCTACGGACGAGGTTTTTGGCTCCCTCGACAAGGATGAACGGGCTTTTGCGGAGACGAACCGTTATCAGCCGAACAGCCCATACTCGGCGAGTAAGGCAGCATCCGATCATCTTGTCCGCGCTTGGTGCCATACTTATGGGCTTCCGGTGCTGATCACCAACTGCTCGAATAATTACGGGCCCTATCAGTTTCCGGAAAAACTCATCCCGTTGACGATCCATCATGCACTGGCCGGCATGCCATTGCCAGTCTATGGCGATGGCCAGCAGCGACGCGATTGGCTTTATGTCGCCGATCACTGTACCGCGATTCGCGCGGTGCTTGAGCGGGGGCGCATCGGCGAAACCTATAATATCGGCGGCAGCAGCGAAAAAACGAACATCGAGGTCGTCCACACCTTGTGCAATATTCTTGATGTCGAGAGGCCACGCGGGGATGGCCGCTCATATCGGGAGCAAATCGAATTTGTCGCCGATCGTCCCGGCCATGATCGTCGCTATGCTATCGATGCGGCGAAGATCGCAAGCGAGCTAGGATGGGCGCCATCCGAAACGTTCGAGACAGGAATACGCAAGACCGTGCGCTGGTATCTCGACAATGCTAAATGGGTTGAGCGCGTAATGAGCGGCGCCTATCGTGACTGGCTGCAAAAGAATTATTCCAATCGATGAGACTATCCTCTTGTAATACAAAATGATTCGGCTTTGGCAAAATTGCCGGCTCTGATAGAGATGTAGCGTTATCGGTTGGCGTTTGATAAAGATCGATATTGGTCATGCAGAAGAAAGAACGAAAGGGCATCGTCCTAGCCGGCGGCTCGGGGACTAGGCTTCATCCCGCGACACTTGCAGTGTCCAAGCAATTGTTGCCGATCTTCGACAAGCCGATGATCTATTATCCACTCTCGACATTGATGCTCTCTGACATTCGCGACATTCTGATTATTTCCACTCCGCAAGATACTCCTCGCTTTGTGCAGATGCTCGGTGATGGCAGCCAATGGGGGCTTCGTTTCTCGTATGCCGTTCAAGCCTCTCCCGATGGCTTGGCGCAGGCTCTCATTATCGGCGCGGATTTTATCGGCGCAGACGACGTGACGTTAATTCTCGGCGATAACGTATTTTATGGCCACGGATTTCAGGCGTTACTGACTAGCGCCTGCGGCCGCACAAGTGGCGCGACTGTCTTCGCTTATCGCGTCAACGATCCGCAGCGCTACGGCGTGGTTGAATTCGGGGAGGACCAGAACGCCAAATCGATTGAAGAAAAGCCCGAAAAGCCAAAGTCTCACTATGCAGTGACAGGGCTGTATTTCTTTGACAACGAGGCCGCCGACATTGCTCGGCGCGTGAAGCCATCCGCACGCGGCGAACTGGAGATTACCGACGTGAATTGCGCTTATCTCAACGCGGGCAAGCTCAAGGTGGAAATCCTGGGGCGCGGTCATGCTTGGTTGGATACCGGCACTCATGAATCGATACTTGAAGCCAGCCAATTCATTGCAATGATCGAACACCGGCAAGGCGTAAAGGTCGCCTGTCTGGAGGAAATCGCGTTTGGCAAGGGCTGGATTGGAAGTCATCAAGTTGCACGAGCCGCAGAAGCGTTGGCCAAAACTAGCTACGGACAGTACCTGTGTCGCTTGATCGAAGAGCGATAGCGATGAAGGTTGCTGCGACCGCGATACCCGACGTGCTGCTCCTTGAGCCGACGGTCTTTCAAGATCAGCGTGGATTCTTTTTCGAGAGCTTCAATCAGAAACGTTTCGATGATGCCACGCGGCGAAACGTTTGCTTCGTACAAGATAATCATTCCCGTTCGGCAAGACACGTTCTGCGCGGGTTGCATTATCAAATTCGTCGTCCGCAGGGAAAATTGGTACGTGTCATATCGGGAGAGGTCTTCGATGTGGCTGTCGATCTACGTCGGAGTTCGTCGACATTCGGAAAGTCCATCAGCACAGTGTTGTCGGAAGCGAACAAGAAACAACTTTGGATTCCTGAGGGGTTTGCTCATGGCTTCCTCGTACTGAGCGATGTGGCGGAATTTCTCTACAAAACCACGAACTATTACATCCCCGAAGACGAGCGCTGTCTGATTTGGAACGATCCCGATCTCGGAATCGATTGGCCGAGCAGCGAGCCTATACTGTCAGCGAAAGACCGGTTGGGACTTCCACTCAGCAAAGCCGAGGTTTTTGCATGAGGTTGCTGGTCACGGGCGCGAACGGTCAGGTCGGATGGGAACTCAGTCGATGCATGATGCCGCTCGGGGACGTGGTCGCACTCGATCACCGCCGGTGCGATTTGTCGCAACCCGAACTATTGCCAAGCCTCATTCGCAGCATAAAACCCGACATCATCGTGAATGCGGCTGCCTATACGGCGGTCGACAAGGCGGAGCAGGAGGAAAAGCTCGCGACGACGATCAATGGTACGGCCGTCGGCGTGCTTGCGGAAGAGTCGCGCAAGGCCAGCATCCTCCTCGTCCATTACTCGACCGACTACGTATTCGATGGCGTCAAAGAAACGCCTTACACCGAGGAGGATGCGCCGTATCCCATCAACGCGTATGGACGAAGCAAATTGGCGGGCGATGCCGCGCTGCACCAGGCCGGCGGCGCCTATGTCATCCTGCGCACGAGCTGGGTGTATGCTGGGCGGGGCCGCAACTTCGTACGCACGATCCTACGCTTGGCTGGCGAACGCGATGAATTGCGTATTGTCGATGATCAGATCGGCACGCCGACTTGGGCCCACGACATTGCCGACACGACGGCTCAGATCATTCGCACTATTCGCCACGAACAGGCGGAGAGCCGGTTCGCATCCGGAACTTTCAACCTGACCGCGTCCGGAGCGACGAGCTGGTACGGATTTGCCGCAGCCATTCTTGACGATGCAAAGCGCTACAGCTTGCTACAACACGTGCCGCAACTCAAGCCGATCCCGAGCGGAGAGTATCCGACGCCAGCCGCCAGACCCAAGAATTCCCGCCTGGCCGGCGAACGCCTAAGCAAGCGATTTGGAATCGCGCTCCCCGACTGGAAGCACGGGCTCTCGCTCTGTATCGAGGAAATGAAAATGGGTGCGTCACTCGGCAATAGGGGCCCCGTCGATGGAGCAAATGCCGCTAGCCAATACGATCAATGATGTCCTTAAGCCGCAGGGTGTTGGAGTCATTATCAAGGCGTCACATCACTGCATGACCACGCGCGGCGTACACAAGCCTGATTCAGATCTGGTCACCAGCCGTATGCTGGGCTGTTTCCAAGAAAATCCGCTAACTCGTCAGGAATTTCTCAGCATGGCGGTGTGAGACGGAGAGCCCGGTGTTTTGTTTAGTCGCTGGCCGCGCCGAGAATGTGGAGCCGCCGCGTGACGGAGGCAGAAGCATGACGCAAGAACAATCCCCGCCTAGCGGCCTCGATCTTACCCTGGGCGTCGCGCTCGCGGAGTTTGCAGATGGAAAACTTGTGGGTCATGTGGGTAACCAGGAGGTCTTGCTTGTTCATAGCGGGACCAAGATATTTGCGATATCAGCGCAATGCAGCCATTACCACGGGCCACTCAATGAAGGACTGGTAGTCGGGGATAGCATTCGATGTCCCTGGCATCACGCCTGTTTCGATCTACGCAGTGGCGAAGCCGTGCGCGCGCCGGCCATAAGCCCTCTCGATTGCTGGCGGGTTGAGCAACGAAATGGCCAAGTCTTCGTCCATGAGAAGCTTGAACGGCCGAAGCCGCGCGCCAAAGGCCCGGCTGATGCGCCTGACAAGATAGTCATTGTTGGTGATGGCGCGGCCGGCTTCGCCGCGGCGGAGATGCTGCGGCGGCGGGAGTTTCGCGGCAGCATCGTCATGCTGAGCAGTGACGCCGCTACACCGGTTGATCGACCGAATCTGTCGAAGGATTACCTTGCCGGTCAGGCACCGGAAGATTGGATGCCGTTACGCCCGGACAGCTTCTACGACGAGGTAGGCATCGATTTGCGTCTCAATACCGAGGTCACCAGCATTGATACCAAAGCTCGCCATGTCATCACCGTGTCCGGCGACAATGTGGCTTACGATCGGCTCCTGATTGCCACCGGCGCAGAGCCCGTGCGCTTGCCGGTCCCGGGCGCCGACCAGCCGCATGTTTACACGCTGCGTTCGCTTGCGGATTGTCGCGCGATCATTGCCGCGGCCAAAGGAGTGCGCGGCGCACTCGTGATTGGTGCAAGCTTTATTGGGCTTGAGGTGGCAGCAGCCTTGCGCGCCCGCAACATTGAAGTACACGTGGTGGCGCCGGAGAAACGGCCGATGGAGCGCGTCCTCGGGCCAGAAATGGGCGACTTCGTTCGTGCGTTGCACGAAGAGCACGGGGTCGTGTTCCATCTCGAAGATACTGTGGTCGCCATCGAACGCCACCAGGCGACTCTTAAAAGTGGCGGTGTGCTTGACGCCGACCTCGTGGTTGTTGGTATTGGGGTGCGGCCACGTTTGGCGCTGGCCGAAGGGGCGGGCCTTGTAATCGATCGCGGTGTTCTGGTGAATGCCTTTCTCGAAACGAGCGTCCCCGGTATCTATACTGCGGGCGACATTGCGCGTTGGCCCGACCCGCATTCCGATGGGAATATCCGGGTGGAACATTGGGTAGTCGCGCAACGTCAAGGACAGACCGCAGCGCTCAACATGATGGGGCAGCGCGTGAAATTCGATGCGGTGCCGTTCTTCTGGAGCCAGCACTACGACGTGCCGATCAATTATGTCGGTCACGCCGAGCAATGGGATGAGATCACGGTCGACGGCGATATCAAGACGAAGGATTGCTTGCTGAAATACATACGCAAGGGGCGTGTGCTCGCCATCGCTTCGATATTCCGCGATCTCGCTAGCCTGCAGGCCGAGGTGAAGATGGAGCACGAGGCAGCACTTTAGGGATGAGTTTCTTCCCGTCAGTTCAGTGCGGAAAGTTGGCAATCAATGTCTGCCATCGGCGCAGGAGCGGACGTCGCTCGACATTTGCGAACATATTCATTTTTTCGAACTGCACGCGCTCAGCAATGCATCAAGATTACAGTTCGCAATACTGTCAGTTGTTGAATTAGTATTTCCTGCCAACGCTATGCCAGTTTGGGGCGCGTATAATCGGAAGCTATTATATTCGTCAGTTAAATTCATCGATCCTTCCTACGGTCCCGAAGCCCTGGTCCGAACCCGCATCCTTACTATTATCGATTACCTAAATTGCATTCAGGAAAAGAATAAGTCGGCCGTGAAGAATTCCGAAGCCATTGAGTGGACTGATTGATTGGACGTGATGAAGTAATCGAATTTGCCAGTTTGTGGGGTGTGGCGGCTGGTTTCCTTGCAAATTCGGTTTGGCGATTCCCTCGAATTTGAAGCTGTGATTCTCTGCTCTCGACCTGGGTCGGGCGGAGGGATTCGCAATGCAGCCAAAGGAGCGACGGGAGACTGGCGAGCAGGATCTGTTCCGCTCGCGTCTGGATCAGATCATCGATCTGCAGCACGCGCTGGTGAGGCTGGCGCGAGCGATCGACTGGCGCTTCCTGGAAGAGAAGTTTGGCGCGGTCTACACGGACAAGCCGGGTCATCCACCGCTACCGACGCGTCTGATGGCGGGGCTTGCCATCCTCAAGCACATGCAGGACCTCTCCGACGAGGCGTTGTGCGAGCACTGGGTCGAGAACCCGTATTACCAGTACTTCTGCGGCGAGGAGTTCTTCCAGCACCGGCTGGTGTTCGATCGCTCCTCGCTGACGCGCTGGCGCCAACGCATGGGGGAGGAAAAACTCCAGGCCCTGCTGCAGGAGAGCCTGGCGGTCGCCAGCCGCACCGAGGCAATAAAGCCGGCCGATTTGGCCCGCGTCATTGTCGACACCACCGTTCAGCCCAAGGCGGTGATGTTCCCGACCGACGCCAAGCTGGTGAACCGGGCGCGCGAGCGGCTGGTGCGGCTGGCCCAGGAGCTTGGGGTGGAGCTGCGCCAATCCTACCGGCGGGTCGGCAAGTTCGCGCTGATCAAGCACCAGCGCTATGCCCATGCCAAGCAGTTCAAGCGCGCCAATCGTAGCCTGAGAAAGCTCAAGACCTATCTCGGCCGCGTCATCCGCGACATTCGGCGCAAGACGGCCGGCAACGAGGGCTTAAGGGAAACGTTCGTGCGGCCGCTGTACCTGGCCGAGCGTGTGCTGGCGCAGGACCGTCACCAGCGTGGCCGCAAGATTTACAGCCTGCACGCACCCGAGGTGGAATGCATCGGCAAGGGAAAGGCACACAAGCCCTATGAGTTCGGTGTGAAGGTGAGCGTGGCGACGCCCCTGCGGCATTCGCGCGGTGGCCAGTTCGTCGCCCACGTCGCGGCGCTGCCCGGTAACCCGTATGACGGCCACACGCTCGCCACCGTCATCCCTGCCATGCAGGCGATCATCGGCAACACGCTCGATCGCATCATCGCCGATGCCGGATACCGCGGCCACAACGCGTCACCCGAATACCAGTTCAAAGTCTACACCGCCGGCCAGAAGCGCCGCATCACCCCGCAGATCAAACGTGACATGAGACGGCGCGCGGCCGTCGAGCCCGTCATCGGGCACCTCAAGGAGGATCACCGCATGGGCCGCAATTATCTCGCCCATTCTAGCGGCGATGCCATCAACGCCGTGCTCGCCGCCGTCGGATACAACTTCCGCCTCCTGCTCAGGTGGCTGAGGCTTTTGCTGTTCCGAATCTTGATCGCAATCGTTGGCACTTCTCAGCTCAGATTCAGCTGAAAAGGACGTTCTTCACGGGCGACTAATAACTGCGGCTTCTAACAATCAAATTGAACGTTTCTACGCCCCGCAATTCTATCACTCCTTGGGTTTTGGATATCAGCTCTTCAGCAGTCAGAACTAAACATTCAAGGCATCGCTGGACCAAAAAGAATTTAGCGAACTGAAATTATATTCCCGAACAAAGGCCCCTGTGGCAAAGATTTCTAAACTGATGAAACGGACCGTTGGTGTATTACGTCAAAAGGCTCAACAAATGGGCATAGATGATAGGTCGATGGGGGGACGCGCTGATCTCGCTAATGAAGGCTACCACGGCCTTGCCAGCGTGCGAGGGTCCGGTTTGCCATTGTAGAATTGCTCCAAAGCCTCCGCGAATAACGAACGGTCGGATTTATCGGAGGCAGCTTCACAAAACAGGGTGAGGCAGGACCGAAACTTCAAATCATCGGGCGATCCCAGGATTTCTAGCGCCGACTTGCCCTTATGACCTAGCATGAGGCGCACGTGGTGGCGTAACCGATCCCCAAGAATGGGATCAGCGAGATAGCGCCTGGCCTGATCTATATCCCGAATGGCATATCGCTGAGCCATGGCGCTATGCCCGAGACCCGACAGTTGCGGAAAGATAAACCACATCCAGTGAGTTCGCTTGCGTCCATCGGTCAACTCCTCAACGACCTGACGATAGACTTGAGCCTGGGCGTCCACGAAGCGAATGAGATCAGCCTCACTCACAGACGACGCTCCAAATTCGTCGGCTTAATTCGAGGATCGGCGAAGACGTAATCGGTTGACCACGCCAAGCGAAGATTGAGTACGAAGCGGTCAAACTGTAAGATTAAACATCATGACCCGATTTTACCAACCAGACCTAAGCCAGAATATTGATAGCCCCTTCATACGAGACGGCGCCAATAAACTCGTCCGCCGCTCTTACTGGCTGGATATGGACGATCGCACCCTGGTCATGGTGATGGTCAATGGCATTGGCGCAAACCTAACGAATGACGAGAAAAGGGCGCATCTGACGGACTTGCGACGAGAGCATCTGATTGATCAGGTCTGTGCTCAGGAAATATTGCCGCCTGAAAAGTGACTGCCATAGTACGTTGCAAAGTGTACGCAGGCACATGTGTAGAATTCAGTGGCATGCGCACTATGGGAACCAAATAACAAACTCAACAAAATTATCAGACCAAAAATAAACACCCAGCAAAAAACGAACTCAATTATCATAAATAAGCACTTCTTCTAATCGCCAAATATCCACGAGTCAGGGTTTATGATCGGCTCGTTGCGATTGAGAGCCAATATACCTTTCACGTTTCGAATAAGCGACCACAAAAGTCCCCCCAAAAGAACTAATACTCCAATACCAATATATAAAAGGATGCCACCAACAAATAGAGAAAGAAGCCCAATCCAAAACGTCCTAACCTGAAAGGTGAAGTGACTTCTCAATTCGGAACTACATGAGCGGTTTTGCAAGTACGCAATCATAACGCCGATGAGGGTAGTGATACCCGTGACGTAACCTAAAAAATACAAAATGTAGACGGCAAACGCTATGCCGCGATCATCGATGATTGGATTGTTGCCTTGGTTAGAAGTTTCTATGCTAACGCCTCCCTGCCGCTCAACCAAAACACGTTTTTTAGCTGTCTTTACCATTTGGGTCCTCTCCTATGAAGGCGCGGTATGTCATTTCAGTTTAGCTCGCCTCCTCTACCAAACTCAAAAACTACTTTGGCTGAGTTTTGACATCCACTTTCACTTCAATGCCCAACGCCATCCTGCCACGTCTGCTTCCTCGAGCGTGCAGAACCATCGCCTGTCACCGTCCTCTTTGCCAAAAGGATGAAAATCATTCCGTCGGCGACGGTCGCACAATTCAGCTATATACGCTAACATAGATCGAGCGGTCTCAGTGACTTGAACGGCGGGGGTTGGCTGGATCGGTGTCTTCCTTTTTCTCAAGAACAAAACTTCCAAGGTTTGCCAGAATATCAGCCATCAGTGTGGATTGCTCGTCAGACGGAGCCATCAATATTAAGTCGGCAAGCACTTCCGTTACCTTCGCAGCAGTTTCCGCAAGATTGGCTTCTTGGCTTTGTAAGCGGTCCTCCAACAGTTCGTGAATGTCACAGTGCAAACAGTCGGACATGTGATTTTCCTTGGTGGCTAATTTTCCGCCCCTCAATCTGTGCCATACTTCAAACGATGAAGACTAGCTTAAATGTCCGTTGCACTGGAGGCAGATTATGGCAGTAAGCTCAATTTTCGCTCCCCAAACAATGGGAAGATTGGTGTAATTGGCTGCTCGGAATCTGGCTATGTATCTCGCTGGGCTCTGCGATTCGATCTCGAGACAACAGCAACACAAACCGCGTTGCTTGACGCTGTCTGTTTATCGAGCCTGGGAGGAATGGGTCAACGTTATCCTCGGAGCATCGCTGGTAATATACCCTCGGGTTCTGGGTATCAGTTCCTCAACAGGGCGAAAATCGTGGCGCCTTTCAGAGGCGCGGCAATTGGGATAGCTTTGGTGTCGTCAGGGAGCATCGTCATGAAACTTCCGCGCCGACATTTTCTGCATCTGGCCGCGGGCGCAGCGGCGCTCGGCTCATCGCTCCCCGCCGTCCGCACAACCATTACGGCACTATCAAGTACATCGGCTTTTGCCGCGGCGCCTGGCGCGGCTTCAAACGGTGCAATGCGTACGGTAAAGTTCCACGATGGTACCATCATCCCAGCGCTTGGTCAGGGCTCTGCGAATCTCGCGCAGGGAAGACATCCGGAAGCTGCTGAGGAAGAAGCGCTGCGCACAGGCCTTTCGCTCGGGATGACGTTGATCGACACTGCGGAGATTTACGGCAATGGCCGCTCCGAAAAATTGATCGGCCATGTCATTGCGGGTCAGCGCGACCGCGTATTCCTGGTCTCCAAAGTGTGGCCAAATCACGTGACGGGAGACGGCATTGCGCATGCTTGCGAGGCGAGCCTCGCCCGTCTCGGCACTGATCATCTCGATCTCTACCTGCTGCACTGGCCAAACGGGGTCACCGACCTGTCCAGCGTTGTGGCGGCGTTCGAAAGTCTACGCGCGGCGGGGACAATTCGCGCCTGGGGCGTGTCCAACTTCAAGGTTAGCGACATGGAAGACCTCTTCCATGTTCCAAACGGCAATCGCTGTGCGACCAATCAGGTCCTTTACAACATCGGCAGCCGCGGCATTGAGTATGATTTGCTGCCATGGTGCGAGCAGCGCGGCATGCCGGTGATGGCCTATACTCCGCTCGGCGGCAACAGCCTGGTGAATGACCCCACGCTTGCACGTATCGGCGCAGCACATGGTTGCTCGGCGACCGCGGTTGCGCTGGCCTGGGCCATCCGCAGCGGTAACGTTATCGCAATTCCCGAATCCGGCTCGGCGACGCATGTAAAGGAGAACGCCGTCGCGCTCTCGCTGACGCTCACGCCGCAGGAGCTTCAGACACTGGATGCAGCGCATCGACTGCCCCACCATTAGAGCGCCCTGAGAACACGCCTCGTTTAATACTTTAAGGCTAGCACGTCGCGGCCGGGTGGCAAGTGAGAGATGGCACACAACAGGCCTCAGACGGCGATCAGGCTCAATGTCCGCTTTGGGACATTAGCGACCGAACCGCCTCGCACCAGTGCCGAACAGTGTCCGCTTTGCGCCGAAAGCGACCATTCAAGGCATCCCGAATTAACGCGAAAGCGCCTTAGCGACATTGCGTTGCGGTTAAATTTGCTACCGTTTCCCCAAAATAAATACAGAGGGGGCCGCCATGATACTTCCCCGTAGAACTTTCCTGCATCTGGCCGCGGGTGCTGCCGCGCTCCTGGCCGTCTCGCGCTTCGCTTGGACACAGACCTATCCGGCACGACCGGTGCGCATCATCGTGCCTGTCCCTCCTGGCGGCGCGCTCGATATCATTGCGCGCCTGATGGGCCAATGGCTTTCGGAGCGTTTGAGGCAGCCATTCGTCATTGAGAACCGGCCGGGCGCGGGCACCAATATCGGTGTTGAGGCGGTGGTGCACGCACCAGCAGACGGCTATACGCTTCTCTTGATCCCTCCGTCGGTGACAGTCAACGCGACGCTGTACAAGGAACTCAATTTCAATTTCATCCGCGACATCGTTCCGATCTCAATGATCAGCCAACTGCCCCTTGTCATGGAGGTTAATTTATCGGTTCAGGCCAGGACCGTTCCTGAGTTCATCGCCTACGCCAAGTCCAATCCGGGCAGGGTCAACATGGCGTCGGGCGGCAGCGGAAGCCCGTCCCATGTCGTGGGCGAGCTTTTCAAAATGATGACCGGTGTCAACATGCTCCATGTGCCTTATCGCGGAGGCGCGCCCGCGCTCACCGACCTGATGGGCGGACAGGTGCAGGTGATGTTCAGCCCCTTGCCCGAGTCGATTGCGACCATCAAGGCCGGCAAGGTGCGCGCGCTTGCGATGACCTCCGCGAAGCGCTCGGAAGCGCTGCCCGACGTGCCAACCGTGGGCGAGTTCGTACCGGGCTTCGAGGCAAGTACATGGCAAGGCATAGGCGCGCCCAAATACACGCCTGCTGAAATCGTCACCAGGCTCAATAAGGAGATAAATGCCGCTCTCGCGGACCCCGAAATCAAGGCGCGTCTTGCAAACCTCGGTAGTGCGCCAATGCCGATGTCGCCCGCCGACTTTGAGAACCTTATCGTCGCGGAAACTGAGAAGTGGGCCAAGGTGATCCGCGAGGCCAACATCAAGCTACAATGACCATGATCAGCAACCTGCCGATATTCCATAGTTCCCGTTACACAAACCGCGCCAGCGCCATGACCGGTTCGGGTCATTAGCGACTGATACAATCCACGCCAGTGCCGAACAATCTCCGCTATGCCGCCAATAGCGGATATTCGCGGACGCGGTTGAAATGTCCGCTAAGTGCCAATAGGCGACATCATGCGGTGCGTTCAATCCGCATATCGATTTCGCCGCGGAGGGTCCCAAAGTCGATCGGATTGGTCAAAAGCGCCTCGGCGCCGTTCTCCAGCGCCTTACGCTTCGTCTCCGCATCGCCATAGGCCGTGATCATGATGATTGGAACATCGAGCCGCATGGCCTTCGCCTTGGATAGAAGCTCAAGGCCGCTTGCTTTTGGGGTTTGCGGACTGCATGGCTCTGGCAGCCCGCGCCGCTTTTTCGGCCTGGTCAATTGTGTAAATCCGCTTCCAATCGTGCGTCGGGCCTGCATCATTCGTGTGCTTGTAGGTGATCCTAAACGGGCTGGGCGTCCGCCATTCTGCACTACCGGCACGACCAGGCTCTGTGATTTCAGTCTAGTGCATAGTGCCGCCGCTCCAGTTCCGGTGAGCTTAAATCGTCATGCCTTCTTCCCCATCAATCAATATCTCCGCGTAGTAGCGCTAACCAAGCTTGATCCAATTTTTTGCGTTACAATTCTCCTCATAAATTATGCGGTTTCGGTACTCGTTTCTGATTGCTCAGACAATTCGAATGACGCCGATGTTTGCTCGTTTGCTTCGCGCACTTTGATCTGGCTACGCGGAAACTTCTGCCTGAGTTCCAAGCCTCCCTTCAATACCCCCATTAAGGTCCCATGCTCCGATCCGAATTTTCCGTCGATTTCGAGGACAAAGCCCTCGGGCGGTCGAGCGCTGGCTGACGGGTATGGCGAACTTTTTTTTGTCTCACTGCTCACATCTTGTTCGATTGTTATCTCTTTCTGTTGAGAAGATAGCTGTTGCGCGCAATTCTCCTTCGTTCGAGGTTTCACCGTGCCGCGGGACCGCATGCGCTGCGTTTGTCGCGCATGCATACTGGATTATGTTGACTTAATTCTAAGAAATGTTCGCGCAACGTAGGTTAACGCTTCGTTAATTTTTATATTCGCCTTCAACGGATCTCAGATTGGAGCATCGGGTGTGGCATTGTTATTCCGCACTAATTCGTAATTGCGATCCGCTCAATCAATCTTGCGTTATCATCACAAGCACTTCTTGCCATGCTCGACCAATGGATAGCCAAAAATTACAAAACTTAACATCATCAGTCTACAACCACCGGAACATGGTCGCTAAAACCTGGAGCAGCCCAATCGAAGCGCCTTCAGCGCCATACAGACCTGAGTAAACCAAATAACAAGCTGGCATTTAGCGTCATTTCGCTGGCCCGCGATGGTTTATCACCGGCTGAGACCCAAAGCGGACATCGGCTGCGTCCTAGCAGGGCCCTTCCTCTTTGCCAGACTTATCGGATTTGCTAATATCTTTCTTTAGCTGCCACGACAGGGGTGCCGAACTCTCCGCTGGGGGCAATGGGTAGCAATATTGCCATCGGCAGGCATAGCAATACCGGATCAGAGCGCCAACCTCTTCGCGCGGTGGCAACACATAATCGGTGCACATGATCGGAGGAACTGAACATGCAGCGAACAGCGCTCTTTATTCTTTTTCCCTTTCTTTTCGGTGAGCCTGCTCGGTCCTGCGATGGTCCCGGCACAAGCGGCTGGGAGTGCCAGCATCATTCAGCCGGACGCGCTCACGTGGGCACCTGCGCAAGGTGTGCCGCCTGGCGCTCAGACCGCCGTCCTATATGGCAATCCCTCGAAGAAAGGGCCGTTTGCGATTCGTTTCAAATTTCCATCGGGCTACGAGTTGGCGACACATTCACATCCGACCGATGAGTTTTTCACGGTCATTTCGGGTAAGGCACGGATGGCTTTTGGCGAGAAAGCTGACGAGGCACACGCTCAGCCATTATCTGCAGGAGCCTTCATGATTTTGCCAGCTGGTGCTTGGCATCGGCTTTGAACCGATTCGGAAATGGTCTTCGAGCCGCACTCGACGGGACCATTTAGCGTCGAGCTCGCCAAGTGAGCACCTCTTCACTTTGATCACTGAGGCCGCCCGAATTGGCGGCCTCTTAGTTATTTTGAACCCAAGACCGTGTTCCCTATGGGCACATAGCTTCCGATAGATGATACGCGAATTAGCCAAGCGATAAGACGATACGGAGATTACTGTATGGCGTTGCGGCAAGCGTGGATGACTTCAATCGCTTTGTTAGCTTGGCTCGCCTTTTCGCCCACAATCCCGTTAATTTCAAAGGCGTTCCGCGGATCGTTGATGGCGATACACTTGCTATCGGTTCGATGAAATTCCGTCTCGACGGGATCGATGCTCCCGAAACTGACCAAGTGTGTCTGAACCCGCAAATGGTGTACATTGGACTTGCGGCATCGAGACTCGTGACCATCTCTCGACACATATAGCGGGTCAGAAATCAAGTGTCATCACACGGCATTAATGCTTGTCGTAGAGCGCTCGCCACCTGTTATCTCGCCAATGAAGCCTTGAACGGTTGGTTGGTTCAAGAGGGTTGGGCGCTCGCTTATGTGAAATATTCATCCAAATATACTCGTGTCGAAGAAGATGCTCGGTCCCAGCAGCGCGGACTATGGGCGGGAGCATTCATCGCACCGTGGGATTGGCGGCATCGTAACATTAAGACCGTGATCCTGGATGCGTTCAGCGTTCCGCTTGATGCACAAAAGAATTCTGTTAGGTCCGTCGGCAACAGAAGGTGCGCCATCACCTGAATGCACGATCAAGGGAGTTATCAGCCGCAATGGTGAGCGGATTTATCACATGGAGAACCAAAGCTCTTACGCCCGAATTAAAATGGATAAAGGTGATGGTCGGCGATGGTTTTGTACGCCCGAGGAAGCTGAAGCGGCTGGGTGGCGTCGAGCGCTGAGGTGAAGGCAATTTATTGAGCGCCCTAGCGTCAATGGGCAGCAATCAAAAGAAGTGACCTCAGATGAGAACACCACTGAGGTCACTCATGTCTATGCAAATGCACACGCCACCAATAACGGCGCTGTCGCTACTTAGGTTCCTGCAACGTCCCGTTCGGGCTCAATTTGTCCACTATGGCTGGAAGATGCTCCGCAACGGTCGCCAATATCTTGTCCATTGGCAAACCAAAGTGTGCAGCTAGCTGTTGGACCTGCTCATTGCCCAACGCTGTGCGAAGCTGGTCCGCTGTAATCGGCAATTCTTGCCGTCGCCAAGCCACGACGATACTTGCGGTCCAAGTCCCGATTGCTGAAGCTTATCCAGCAAGCCCTGCATATCTTTTAGGTCGGTCTTTGCAAGTGCCGCGGACAATAGAGCTGGAAGCGCAGCGGCTTCCACCTGTCCAGCTAGTCCTTTTATGGCGCCGCCGAGGTTATCAAACAGTCCCATGGAACATCTCCAATTTTATGACATCAAAGAATTGTATGCCAGATAAGCGGGGAATTTCACGCAGTTTGCTCAAACTATGCGCTTCTCACTTCCTGCTTAAGACGAGATATCCTTGAACGCACCCGTCGCCGCCTTAGTCGCGGTCTCGCCAAGGTCCTTCGCCTGCTCACTGAACGTTTGCAATTGCGTCTGCATGAACTCGATTTGAATCCGCCAGAAGTCTTGGAAATCTTTGGCTTGAGTTAACTTCCGTCCAAACTCTGAAGCAGCTGCAACATTTTGCTCGGTGTAACTTTTCATTTTTTTATTCAGATCGGATTAAAGCCAGGGCGAGGCTGATATGCTTTTTTGGAAGAAATTAAGATAGTCTCCATTGCCTTGCGAGCTTGCTCAGCGCCCTGCATCACCATTGCACTCATGTTTTCAGAAGATTTTTCGTCTTTTGCCATGATCGTCTCCCGGGGAATAAACTGAATTAAAAAGCGCAAGCGCCCAATCAGCGAACGCCGGCTGTCTGCCTTAAATGGGATCGATCCCCCGCATCGCAAGAGATTGCGCCAGCTGCTCTCCGTTGCAGGTCAAATTAGCGAGAGGCTAAAGACAAAAAATTACCCCAGACGGGGGCGCCGCTGGGGTCGTACTTGGCTGGACTGAGGGTCGGGGGCAACGTTCACATCCAGCTCTGTTGAGCTAGGATCGATCTAAGGCAAAGCAATGCGCGCATTAGCGCGTAGGTCCATTACCAGCCAAGCAAAGAAGGGTCAGCAATGCTGCCTAATTCTGGGTCAAAGAATGTTAGACAGAGACAGCAAAGCACTCGAAGAAGAGCTCCGAGATTTATCGAATTGCTCACCTGATGATCCGATGGTTGCTTGATATCAAGCACTACGCTTAGGCGTTTAGGATTGTCTGCGATTGCAATGTCTCGGTGAGTAAGAGCATAAATTTCACTTTCTGTTGGACGCAAAAACGAATGCGTCATGAATAGTATGAAATCGTAAAGTTCGTCGGTAATGTCAAAAGGTCAGGTCAATATTTTCAACCTCGCCAAGAACGCAGGAACATCCGTGGATCAGATCGAACGTTTCTATGCCCGCAATCTGCCGCTCTCAAAGGAAATGGCGATCAATTTGCAAAGCTTTGGGGAATAGAGAATCGTTTATTCGCGGCTACTGTTAGTGCCACCATGTATTTGCTTGTGCACGAAGAGTTTCGATCTGTTCTCTGACAAACAAGATTCGAGACTTCAGATGAGCTATCATTAAATCGTCAAGCGCCCCATGGCGTAACGCCTCGAAGATTTCACGTTCGAGGATTTGCTGTCGGCGTTCGAGTGCAATAATGTCGGCTTGCAGCATGATGATGCTCTCCGACCCGCTAAAATCGTTGCTGCAAATCGTTAATAGATTGCTAATTGTTGATCGGTTGTTGATGATTTTATTTTTAGCGAATGCCGCTTTGTTGCCCTGATCGTGTCATGTCGATGTCATAGCCAAAATGTATGTCAAATCACTTCAAAGGGACGGGCAGAAACTATGGAAGAATTGTCGCGGCGCGAACTGTTAGCTCTGAAGGAAATTCATCTGACAGGTCAAGTTTCAGATGACGGGTTAGCCCGCAAGTTCGTCGAAGAAGATATGATTGTCGATATTGAAATTGGCAACTTGCTGTTAACTCATAAAGGACGAAGCTTGCTTGTGCGAGGTTCCCCATATTTGTGGGATATAGCAGTCTAACAATCGGCTTTACCGATCCACTTCGATTTGAGGTCACGCACACGCTTGGCGTATGCGGGATCATAAAAGCAGAGGGTATGCCGAATGCCATTATTTGATCGGCGGAAGTCCTGTCCATCGATGACTGGCTGTCCGCAATCCTGACATTTCCCAATTAATGCGACGATTGGCTTTCGGCGCATTTTCTCCGCCGAAACTATCTCGTTTGTCCGCATGGCGGGGGACCTCTAGCTCGTTATCTAAATTCGGGTTAGCCAAATTGTCCGCCAGCTAAGCCTCAAGCTATGCAAAAAATTGAGGCAGCTATTTTGAAACCTGCAAACTTGCCTAGAGTTTATTCTGCCGCAACTTGAATTCGCGCCACTTCCAGCGCAGCAATTGCCGCTTTATGGAGGCAACATTTTCTTCGTCGAGATTGGAAAACGCAATCATGGCGCTGATAATCAAAAACAGGAGTGCTAGTTTGACATCCATGATAGTAATTCCCTTCGATCCCACGCTGTCGTGGATGCATGCTTCGTTGCAAAGGATGTGCCAGGTCTAAAAAATAGGCAGATGGCATGAGACATCGGAGGGCTCGCGGTAAGACTTTTAGTGAGCGAAGCAGGGTCATGACGATAATAGCTTTTAGTGTTCCGTTATGTCGTGATGCTGACATGCAGATGACCGAGGGATTCGCCAGTGTGGACCGAGGTTTCGAAACGAGTCTCTGTCGAGAGCGAGAAAAAGACAGCACTTGAACTAGCGCGACGTCACAAGTATCTCAGAATTCGATGATCTGGTTTCGCGGAATTGGAGATAACCCATGGGACTGTTTGATAACCTTGGCGATGCCTTAAAAGGACTAGCTGGACAGGCAGAAGCCGCAGCGCTTCCAGCACTATTGTCGGCGGCGCTTGCAAAGACGAGCCTTGGAAATATGCGGGGCTTGTTGGATAAGCTTCAGCAATCGGGTCTTGGACCGCAAGTATCTTCATGGCTTGGTGACGGCAAGAACTTGCCGATCACTGCTGATCAGCTTAAGGCAGCGTTGGGCAATGAGCAGGTCCAACAGCTAGCTGCACACTTTGGTTTGCCAATGGACAAGATATTGGCGACCGTAGCTGAGCAGCTTCCAGCCATTGTGGACAAGTTGAGCCCGAACGGGACGTTGCAGGAACCTAACTAGCAACGGCGCCGCTTGTGCTAGAGGCGCGCCTCAGGTGTGACTGCCGGATTTGCGGAGCTCATCCGATATTTCATAGAACGCCAGTGTGTTAACGGTCTTAGCATCGCTACGATCACATTCGGTAGCGGCTTTCGCTTGTTGAAAGGATATGGCAAAGGGATATTGGATCGCATAGTTCAGGAATCCCCCGATTGATCCTCGACCGGCTTCGAAGTGACGGCGGGTTCACTGGTAGCCTCAATTGGCACGGCGGCTTTCAGTGCATTCAGCCTTTTCAGGTCGGCAATAAAGTCATAAAAACATTCGATGGGGACAGAATATTTTCGGTCGGAAGCCGAGTATTTTGTCGTCAATGAAATAATTATATTCTCGCCGTTGGGCGAATAATCGTTCGCGCGCAAAGCAGTGATGCTGATCGGGAGTGTTTTGTCCTCTGTCATCGCACTCAGCCTAAGAAGCAACTAGATGGCTATTTAGCGCAAATCTGCGTTTGGTTACCTCGCATACCCAACGCCTATGCATTTTGATTTACGTCAATGAAGCATAGCTCACCGCGCTTCCATAGGAGCTATCCATGTCCGACTGTTTGCACTGTGACATTCACGAATTGCTGAATAGCAATAAGGCAAAGAAGCCAATCTGCTGGAAATCGTTGCAAAGGTAACAGAAGTCCTTGCCGACCTAATTTTGATGGCTCCGTTGAAGACCAATCGAAGCTGATGGCTGACATTCTTGCCAACCTCGGCAGTTTTGTTCTTGAGAAGAAAGAAGATACCGACCCGACTATTCCGCGCCGTTCAAGCCATCACTGACCAACATTTGGATCATGCAAGGTTATGGAAAAGTCACGGTTTGTGGCGTAAAATGTAGGCTCGAACACTTATGGTCGGGAGATAATCATGGCAGGCAGCGACAACCCCTTTCCTCTGAGTGAAATGATGACACAGAGTTTTGAGCAAACGCGCAAGGCAATGGAGGGCTATCTTGATTTCTTCCAAAAGAACATAAAAGGCTCGCCAGCGCTTGGAACCGATCTGAATGAAAAAATGAAAACTTACATGGAGAAAAATATTGCCGCGGCTTCTGAGTTCGCACAGAAACTAACCCAAGCCAAGGATTTCCAAGAATTCTGGCGGATTCAGACGGAGTTTATGGAAGCGCAATGGAAAGCGTTCAGTGAGCAGACGAAGGACCTTGGCGAGACAGCCGCTAAAAGTGCGCCGAATGTCATGAAGGGTTTTTCCTCTTAGATCAGTTGGTTCAATAATCGTCTGCCGCCGGTCCTGTCGTTCAGGGCGGGTTTGAGGGCAAGGGAAATCGATGGTGATGGATGCGAGTGGAAACATTGGTGAAACGATCCATTCTACCAATGCCACCCATAAAGGAAAAAAAGGTGGGCGTAAAATCCCATTGAATAAAGAGGTTAGGAAAGCGTTGCTTCAACTGAAAGATAGCAACGGCATAAACATTGATGATGCGAAAAAGTTTGTAATCCAAACGCAGACACAAGAAATAACCAGCGCAGAAGCCATCGAGAATAAATTTCGAGAGTGGTTCAAGAAGTTGGGTTTTGTCGGGGCTTCAACCCACAGCGGACGAAGAACATTCCCTACAAAGGCGGCAAGGAAGGTGAGTTCGAGCCGCCGTAGCTCTAATTCTAAAGCAATCGTCGCTGCTGCGGGTGATGTCACCGGGGTATCGGTAGCTGCCGAAAACTAAACCGGCACTACCAAAAAAGACCCCGCCGGGGGAACTTGGGCGGGGCGAGGAGGAACAAGGATCGGCAGATGGGAGGTCCGTCGATTTCAGTAGTCAAATCCCCCTTCGCATCAAAACACAAGCCCCATCCCAATGTGGGGGCTGTGTTCGAAACTGAAAACGAGGCTTGGGAATTTCTCAGCCAATGCGATTTGGCGGGTAAAATAATACATTGAGCTGCTTATTGGCTTGTCACAGATGATGCTCCAAACTCCTCGGGTTAATTAGCGGATCAGAACCTGCAGAGCTTTGGGAGCGGGTAACGCCCACAGCCACCATTAACAATTTGTTAACCATTGTCTCGTAGCTGGCTGGTGAATCATCTCAACCAGTAAATGGTTTAAGCAGGGATCATTCGATGGCGATCGACACCAATTTCGCGTCTTCTGCCACCGCACCGAATGCTTTCACTTATGATGAAGATGAAAGCTTTCAGGCGACCTGGACAAAAATGACATTTATGTTGGACTTCACGACAATCGCCGTGTTCATCGTAGGCAGCGTCTCGGTGGTAATGGCTATTGCTTAGCACACGCCGAGCCCCGCAGACGTAGAACACAAGCTGTATCGGGACTAATTTGTTCTACATCATTGCATCGCGCCTAGAGGACACCTCGCTTGAGTTTCAGACCCGTAGTTCGATGATCTGTTCATTCCCGATTTTATCGCGGATGCAGATAACCATTTCCGCGTATCGACAGCCACACTCAACCCAGGCATCTTCAATCATCTTGATGCTTGATTCGTAGAGTGCGTTTGTTAGGAAGACGGTCATCTCATAGGCTGGGATGCTTTGTTCTCGCGCCTTTGCGAGTGCGTCCAGAATAAAAGAAGCCATTGCGCTCTTGGACACGCCCGTTGCTGTGATTTTGTTGATTTCTTTATTCAACCATCTCTCGATATCCATCGTCCCTAGCCTCTCAGTTGCTGGCGTGAACGGGGACTAAACGGGCAGCCATTGATAGCGAATGGATATGCATCATAATTGGCGCATTCCCCCCAGAGAATTGATGAGACCAAAGCCCCTCACGCAACGCGCCTCTTCAACGTGCGTTAGACAACATTCGAAACCCACCAAGCCTCGGTAAGCGTATTGAGCACCGCTGAGTTCGGACAATAACTTTCCCACACTGGATTGTTAGGATCGCGTTTCAAATCCACGGCACAGGCTTCCCGAAACTCACAACGCGTGCAACGTCGCTTAATTTGGTCGAACGTTTTGCGGTCGCCAGTTTCGATGACGTAAGGATCGAGCCCCAGCATTGCCATCCGGCAGCATAAAAGTTCGTCTGGCTCGTCAGCTGTCGTAGGTTCATGACGGAGCCGTTCAATTTCTTCTTTCAAATGCGACTGGCAGCGTCTGAGTTCGACAATCATCTGGTCATCAGGTGAGCAATGGAGGAGAGCCTCATCGATCTCATCTTCAAGCCGTTCAAAATCAGCAATATCTGCTGGGTTCGCCATCATGGGTCTCCAACTCGATGCATGAGATTATTCAAAGAAAGAGCGGGCGCTTTCGGGACGGAGGTCAGAGGCTGCTCATTTTTTCGAGGGTGATGCCTCACACACTGCCCGAATACGTCCGCTCTCTTTACGCATCGAAGAAGCCGAAGCTCCTCGAGCAAATGCTTCATCAATGCGTGTGAAACAAAACCTTAGATTTGCTGAGAAGTCATTGACCTCGATCAGACAGTATTGCTTACCAATTTTTCAAATTTGCATGAGCGATTTAGGTGGGCTGCACAGCAACTTGAAACGCAGCTGATCCTTCTTACCTAATGCTTCCGAAGCTGGACGCGCACCGTTGCCCCCAACCCTGCGTCCAACCAGGGTTGACCCCAGCGGCGTCCCCTTCCGTCTGGGGTCATTGTTTTTACGCCTGCAACTGTTGACTTAGGCAAATTCTGTCCACGCCCTGGTGAGTGACTTGGCTTGGTTTGGTTTTACTGCTCCATCCTCGATCTGAGTTCGCGGACATGCTTTGCGAACGCGGGATCAAAGATGCAGAGCGCATGCCGAATTCCATCATCAGAGCGAAAGAATGCTTGTCCTTCTGTAACAGGTTGTCCGCAATCCAGGCACTGCCCCAGTAATGCGACGAATTTCCTATGAAGCATTTTCTCTGCTGTGATTGGTTCATTTTCTGTTGGCATGGTTCCTCACGCTATTCTGCCTTGTTGCGCTTTCGATAAGCTAGCTCTGGCTTGGGGTCGTCTTCGCTTCCAATTGCCGGACTATCCAAAATTCTTTACGCCACCAATAGCGACGGGAAAAATTCTTTTATCGCCAAGGCGTCTGCCTTCGCGTCCGCTGGCATACAAGCCTCGGTTTCGAATCGATTGCCGCAGTTCGTGCAGGTCCAAAGATTGAGCACTAGCCCCTCACTCACGAATTCCGACCATTCAGGAGCAATCAGCGGCTCACCGCATTTATTGCAGGACGTTTCGAATTTGGAGTCGCGTACAGACGTAATCGTTTCCATGTTTGTGACCTCCCTATTTTTTCTTTATGTCATTCTCTGATTGCAGCAGCACGAATTTGCATTGATCCTAATCAAAAAGCAGTCATGAATTTTTCGGTTAGGTGTTTTTGCATTGCAGCAAAAAATTCATTGCGCAGTGAATAATTGGAAAAAGAAAACGAGAGGGCGCTCTTGGGACAAAGGTCAGAGGCTGCTCTTTGTTCGAAGGTGATGCCTCACACACTGCCCAAGTGCGCCCGCTCGGTTAACCAATCAATGATAGCTCCGAACCTCCTCGACAAAAAGCTTTTTCAACACACGTTCAAAAACCAAAATTGAAAACCGCAGCAAAGTCTTTAATTTGAATTAGACAGTGTTGCTGTCTCATTTTAGAAACTTCCGTCAGCGTGATAGGATGCTGGCTATGTAGCATCATGCCAAGAAGGTAGGCGTCGAGATCAAACAGATTTATCTTACTACTGGCGACAGTGATATCGTCCTCTTCGTAGATGCGCCGAACGGCGATAATGTCGCTAAATTCGCGATGGCGCTCGGCTCTATGGGCAATGTGCACACCCGCAGGAGGCGCGCCTGGACGGAGGCGGAATACATGAAGATCATCTCCGAGCTGCCCTAAACAGCGTCGCGGTGGCTAAACTTTATGGGCAGCAGTCGAACTCGGTCAACGATACCCGATCTGTTATCGACGGTATCGGCAACAGTGCCTTTGTCGCCATCGGTAAGCACGCCCCCGTCCTCGCCAGCAACCGATGACGGGGATGCTACGGCTTCATCGCCATCTTATGCGCTACCGACGAACCTTCCGAGCGCACTCAAGCACCTGGCTGATGACCAGCTCGAACGAGCTCGCCGTGTATGAGCCCTCCCATAAACAACCGATCAAAGACGTCGCGGCTCTAGTCATGGGCTACACCTTGCCCATGTTCGTACATTGATGGTAGCGAGGTTCACAAATATTTCCGCGACGGGCGAATTCAGGAAATAGCCGATTATTGTGAGAGTGACGTGGTCAACACCTACCGCGTTTGGCTACGGTACGAGCTATTTCGCGGGCGGCTATCCCCCATCCAGTTTCAATTCAGCGAGCAGAAGCTAGCCGAGTTCATCAAGGCGCGGAGTAATGCCAAGCCGCATTTGGCGGAAATGGTAGTGTGATCAGCGCCTTTTCTTGGGCTTCGGAAAAGCAGGAAAGACGCCGCGCTCAACGCCATCGATAATGCTTTTTGCCAAGGCTAGTTTCTTCGACGCCGCAACCGCCAATACATTCTTTTTATTGACTGCCGTTAAATCGCCTCTGCCACGCCCCGCTGCAAGTTCGGCGGTTTTCAGTGTAGTAGTAAGTGCCAGTTTTTGACCGATTTGCCACAGCCTCAACTCAGGCTGCGAATGATGCATGTCATATACTTTCAAAATATTCTTGAGGCTGTGAACATTGAATTGGGCAGTTATCGGATAAAGAGCCACACTTTCCTTAAATGTCCGCTGTCCTCTCTTACGCTTATTATATTGAGCCAAAATCTTAGTGAGCTTTTGCTGGATAAATCGTTTGCGTAAGCTCAACGGAATTGCAACGACAAGAAGCGACCTAGAATCCCACTCTTTTGGCAGCGCATCAATATCCTTTGGAGTCAAAGACATGATGCTACTTGGCAATGGGGGCTCTGACCTCGTGACCGTTCAGGACTAATCCAGCGCAAGCTACAGGGATCGGGTTAGGTGGTGTTCGTAAGCTAATAAAAAGACGGTTACGAAAATCACCTCCCGACGCGCATTTATCGCATCGTGATATTTCAAAGAGTTAGATGGCTGTTTGGGGATTATTTCACGCGTTCAAAAATCAAATGATTTAGGTGAGAAGCAAACTAAAGACGCATTATGTAAGCCGACTTATATTTGTGATAATAAATGAAATGCGATGACTTGGGCACTAAAGCCGCAGACAAGACCATAAGGGGGCGAATGAAAGGGGGTCTCATCGGATATGCTAAAAAAATGGATTGGCATTTTGACCCGAGAAACAGTGGCGACGGTTTATGTTACCCTATTATTTGTTGCCATCGTTTTTGGATTAGATCATTGGCATCAAGCGTGGCTAAATCCTGAAATTGAGAATTGGTATAACCTTCAAAGCGAAATCATCAAATCAATTATATTCTTTACGGGTTGCTTTGTGATTTATGTCGTAGTTTGGATTGTTGTTATTTTGATTGTGGCTCCAATAAACTACGCTCTTGACCCCAAATATGCGAAAGACAGGAAGATAAAACCAGTTCCAAAAAGAAATGATTTGCGGCGATGATACGGTGGCTCTTATCGTCTGTGTCCAAGTGATAAACCCATATGGAGAGCCTTTTGACGTAATGCATCTTTGGTCAGTTTTGTCAGTTTAGAAATCTCCGCTCACCGGTGTTTTAAAGCTTGAGTGCCCCTTCAGTTCACGCACATTTTCTTTGGTCCATTCACAGCGCTTTGCTCGTTTAGTTCTTCTTTGCCATTTTGTTTCTCTCTTATGAAGGGGGCGATTTCACACAACAATGTTATCGTTACAAACGCCCTCTGCGGCGACTAAGAGCTGGTTCCGGAAATCTGCACAGGACGATAAGTGGAGTTTCCGCCTGACAGTGGGCACGCTGTGCGCCACGAATCAGGAGAGACAATGAGCAGACGACCCCGCCGGAACCACACCCCGGCTTTCAAGGCGAAGGTGGCGCTTGCCGCCATCAAGGGCGATCGAACACTGGCTGAGCTTTCGGAGCAGTTCGACGTCCACCCCAATCAGATCACCTCGTGGAAGGCGCAGCTCGAGGGCGGGGCTGCCGATGTTTTCGGTCCCGGCAACGGAGCGGCGCAGCCGGCCGTTGACGTGAAGTCGCTGCACGCCAAGATTGGCGAGTTGACGTTGGAAAACGATTTTTTAGAGGGAGCGCTCAGCAAGGCGGGATTACTGAGCGCAAAGCGATGATCGACCGTGAGCATGATCTGCCGATCACAAAGCAGGCGGAAGTACTGCGCATCAGCCGTGGCAGTGTCTACTACCTGCCACGTTCGGTGTCGGCGATCGACCTGGAGGTCATGCGACGTCTTGACCGGCTGCATCTGGAGTTTCCTTTTGCCGGCTCGCGGATGTTAAGAGGCCTGCTGGCTGCCGATGGGTGCAAGATCGGCCGTCGGCATGTCAAAACGCTGATGAAGCGGATGGGGATAGAGGCCCTTTATCGCCGTCCGCGCACCACGAAGCCTGAGCCCGGCCACAAGATCTACCCGTATCTGCTGCGCGGGATGGAGGTCACGCGGCCGAACCAGGTGTGGGCGATGGACATCACCTACATCCCGATGGCGCATGGCTTCGTCTATCTGGCTGTCGTGCTCGATTGGTTCAGCCGCCGCGTGCTGTCGTGGCGGCTGTCGATCACGATGGAAGCGGCATTCTGCGTCGAAACGCTGGAGGATGCTTTGGCTCGTCACGGCAAGCCCGAGATCTTCAACACGGATCAGGGATCGCAGTTCACGGGCTCGGCCTTCACCAGCGTGCTCACCAACAACGGCATTACGATCAGCATGGACGGTAAAGGAGCTTGGCGGGATAATATTTTCGTCGAGCGCCTGTGGCGCAGCGTTAAATATGAGGAGGTGTATCTGCGGGCCTACGACAGCGTCGGCGAGGCCCGCGCTTCGATCGGCCGTTACTTGGACTTCTACAACGGCCGGAGACCACATTCGAGCCTTGACGGTACGACACCCGATAAAGCCTACTTCACGCTGCTGCCTCTCCGCTTGGCAGCCTAACCCCTGGCAGACGCTCCACTTATCGACGCGGAGAATCTGTTCAGACAACCGGGACCACCTCTCTATATCCACTTTGCGCCTGGTGAGATGATACTTTGGGACGAGACAAAGTTGCAATTGGGTGACGTTGTGGGTTGAAGATTCGTATATCCTCACACATAGAGTGGAAATGCAATGTCAGCCAAGCGTTGTTTGGTCATGTGGGGATCGGCGATGATGAAACTATCCACATCGAATCTAGTTATCGCCGTCGTAATCGCATTTGGTCTACAAATGCCCTTCGCGGTACCGATCAAGGCGCAGGACAATTCGATCATTGATCCTGTAATGATCCCACTTGTTGAAGAATCCTTACACGTTCTCTATTTCTACCATCAGCGCCCTAACGGCAAAGCTAGTAAAGAATTGACTGAGGCAATCAGGGCATTTCAGCAACAAAATGGAATGACGCCAACTGGGCAGCTTACCAACAGCGAGTCCGGGAAGCTTTTCGAGCAAGCTGACCAATATAAATTTTCTCAAATCACGATCGATCCGTC
Source organism: uncultured Alphaproteobacteria bacterium (assembly GCA_963709855.1). Taxonomy (GTDB): domain Bacteria; phylum Pseudomonadota; class Alphaproteobacteria; order Rhizobiales; family Xanthobacteraceae; genus Pseudolabrys. The sequence goes on from CAVPXX010000024.1 coordinate 120,985, forward strand.
AGAAGGGATTGGTGAATCGCCAGTGTTGCTCCAAACAGAAAACTCGATTGATGCGGCAGGTACGTGGGTCATCAGTGATGACAATAAGGACGTCCCACTAAACGTTGCGAAAATTAGCTGCAATAAAACCGACCGTGTTTGTCACGAAGTCTTTGCATGGCTAGTACCAGAATCAGGCTTTGCTCCCTATTTCCGCGTCGGATCTTTTGCCGATGATCGGAAAACAGGGTCAACGCATCTTTATCTGAGCATTGACACGTCTGAATACGATATCACTAGTTGGAGCCAGTATGAATTGATTGCAATTCGGCAAAAGGGCTGCAGTGTAATGAGTCTGACGATCACATTCCGAACCAAAAACATAATTTATAAAGATACGCCGACATTAAATTGTTCCGAGTCCATCCTTAAAAACAAAGTTTTTAATCGACCTATAACTGCGAAAATGATTGATGGGACGTCTGCACAAAAATCATTTTACGAGAAGAAAAATATTGAAACACATGGTTATTTGATGAAATAGCCTCGTGGTATAGTGTTAGGGAACCAGACCCAAAGTAAGAGCAAATGCATTCCATAGCGCAGCCAACTTACGCAACAATTCTACAAACACAATTTAGTGCAATATGGTTGAACACGAGTTCGGATTAGACAACATTCGAAACCCACCATGCCTCAGTAAGCGTATTGAGCGCCGCCGAGTTCGGACAATAACTTTCCCACACTGGATTGTTAGGATCGCGTTTCAAATCCACGGCACAGGCTTCCCGAAACTCACAACTCGTGCAACGTCGCTTAATTTGGTCGAACGTTTTGCGGTCGCCAGTTTTGATGACGTAAGGATCGAGCCCCAGCATTGCCATCCGGCAGCATAAAAGTTCGTCTGGCTCGTCAGCTGTCGTAGGTTCATGACGGAGCCGTTCAATTTCTTCTTTCAAATGCGACTGGGAGCGTCTGAGTTCGACAATCAGCTGGTCATCAGGTGAGCAATGGAGGAGAGCCTCATCGATCTCGTCTTCAAGCCGTTCAAAATCAGCAATATCTGCCGGGTTCGCCATCATGGGTCTCCAAGTCGATGCATGAGATTATTCAAAGAAAGAGCGGGCGCTCTCGGGACAAAGGTCAGAGGCTGCTCATTTTTTCGAGGGTGATGCCTCACACACTGCCCGAAAGCGTCTGCTCATTCTGCGCATCGAAGAAACCGAAGCTCTTCAAGCGACAAGCTTCTCGAATGCTTAGCGAAAGAAACCTGAAAATCACGAGAAGTCATTGACCTCGATCAGACAGCATTGCTGTCCCAATTTTGCAAATTTGCGTGAGCGATTTAAATGGGCTGCACAGCAACTTGAAACGCAGCTGATCCGTCTTACCTAATCCTTCCGAAGCTGGACGCGCACCGTTGCCCCCAACCCTGCGTCCAGCCAGGATTGACCCCAGCGGCGTCCCCTTCCGTCTGGGGTCATTGTTTTTACGCCTCCCACTGTTGACTTGGGCAAATTCTGTCCACGCCCTGGTGAGTGACTTGGCTTGGTTTGGTTTTACTGCTCCGTCTTCGATCTTAGTTCGCGGACATGCTTTGCGAACGCGGGATCAAAGATGCAGAGCGCATGCCGAATTCCATCATCAGAGCGAAAGAATGCTTGTCCTTCTGTAACAGGCTGTCCGCAATCCAGACACTGCCCCAGTAATGCGACGAATTTCCTATGAAGCATTTTCTCTGCTGTGATTGGTTCATTTTCTGTTGGCATGGTTTCTCACGCTATTCTGTCTTGTTGCGCTTTCGATGAGCTAGCTCTGGCTTGGGGTTGTCTTCGCTTCCAATCCAAAATTCTTTACGCCACCAATAGCGACGGGAAAAAATCTTTTATCGCCAAGGCGTCTGCCTCGGCGTCAGCTGGCATAGAAGTTTCGGTTTCGAACCGATTGCCGCAGTTCGTGCAGGTCCAAAGATTCAGGACCAGCCCCTCACCGACGAATTCCGACCATTCAGGAGCAATCAGCGGCTCACCGCATTTGGCGCAGGTCGTCTCGAATTCGGAGTCGCGTATAGACGTAATCGTTGCCATGTTTGTGACCTCCCTATTTTTTTGTTTATGTCATGCTCTGATTGCAGCAGCGCGACAATTTGCATTGATCCTAATCAAAAAGCAGTCATTAATTTTCGGGTCCGAGGCTGCTCTTTATTCGAGGGGGGTTTGCGTGAGGACCTTCGGTTTCTTTGATGCGCGGAATGAGCGGACGCTTTCGGGCAGTGTGTGAGGCTTTGCTGCGAAGTCATTGGCGTCGATCATACAGTATTGCTGACCAATTGTTTGCATGGCTGGTAAAACTTGATTGCTTAGGTAATCTTACTGAATTGATCGTAGTTATTGAGGGGATGTCATCAACGCCGAAGTGAGTGACCACCGTTTATCTTTGAGGTGAAGACAATGAACACTGATGAACAAGAACTCAGGTGGAAAATTGATAACGTTCGAGAATCTATCAGTCTCGATTGGACGATTTTAGCGTCGAAAGATTTGCCCGCCGAAAGGCGAAAAGTGATCAGGGAGCACCTTGAGATCTGCAACAGCAGTTTAAAGATTTTAAAGGATTTGGCTGAGCGGAATCGATCGCCGTCACAAAATTGCTAAAGCTCCTTACGCAAAATAAAGCCTCTCCAACTGGAAGCCGTGAAAAAGATCTAAATCAAACAGCGCTATTGACCCGTTTTGCACATTGAGTGAGCGGCGTTAGGTGCAGGCGCCGTTAGCTGAATTTCCTTCAGAACTAATAATTCACGCCGCGACAAATCGCCGTACTCCTTGGCAGTCATTTCATGGCTGGAATTACGGATGGACGAGGCTGTTGTCATGGTCACCTCCCTAATCTTATCGTTTCTTGCCGCTTTGAGAGCGGGGAGAATTTGGAATGATGATAGTCGAGTTTCTTGCACGGCGATTTGCATTGATGTCGATCAAAAAAATAGAAGTTCCTTTTCGTGATCAGACATTTGGTACTGCAGTGCGGCATCCCGTCGCAGCATTTTCATTTAAGCGCTGCGACGGATAATCATTGGGTTAATGCAGGCGTCTATCCGCAATCGCCTTATTACAAAACCGTTCGAGTTCTTCTTTGAGAAGCAGCATGCGGCTTTTGAGGTCAGCGACCATTGGATCACCAGCCGAACAATAGACCAAAGCATTCGCAATCTCGTCTTCGAGTGTTTGCTGCCTCCGTTTAAGATCAGAAATGTGATCTGGTTTCGGCACGATTTAGAATCCTCGCATGGGGTTAGTTGATAGAGGCATGGCGATTACAACGACAGCATACATGACACCCCGCATGGCAAGCCCCATAATCTGGACAGCACCCTGATCGCATGTAACTGAGCTACATGCGATTTGACGACGTGACGCAAATCGCCGTTACTTCGCAAATCAAAAATCGATCAAGACGACAGACTTAATGGACTCTTGAACGCATCGGTCGCTGTTTTGGTCGCAGTCGCGCCGAGATCTATTGCCTGCTGGCTTAAAGTTTGCAATTGCGTCTGCATGAACTCCGTCTGAATCCGCACGAGGTCTTGCAAATCCTTGGCTTGGGTTAGTTTCTGTGCAAATCCAGTAGCATTGGCGACATTTTGCTCAGCGTAACCTTGAATTTTCTTGCTTAGGTCCGTTCCAGCCCAGAGCGAGGCTGACATACCTTTTTGAAAGAAATTGAAATAGTTCTCCATTGCCCCACGAGCTTGCTCAGCACTCTGCGCCACTGTCGCATTCACATCCTCAGAAAATCTGTCGCTTTTCGCCATGGTCGTCTCCTGCGAATAACGTGATCTAATACACGAGCACTCTTTCAAGCCGCATGCGCGGTGACTTGCATTGATCCCGGTCAAAAAACAGAACTTATTTTGAGCGGGTATTTTGTATTGCAGTGCGGCATCGCCCGCGCAAAGACGATGAAATATTTCAAGAGCAAAGATCAGGGTCTTTTCGCATGGCTGGCAAGCCGTGGATGCTTGTGTCGAATTAGTAATTTTCTTGAATTTGCCCCAGTCAGGGAAGATTGTTTTCTGACCTGATCCGCCAGCTCAAAGCGCAGGTTTCAATTTTAATCCACTTTATCGTGGGGGTGGTTTCTTGTGCTCCCTCAACCTTGCTTCAAAGCATGCTGAGCGAAAGGAAATCACATGAGCACTCAACTTGTGCCACGGGTGTTTCCATCACTGTTTGCACCGATGGCACCCGCTTGCCCAACCTGCAAGGAACTCATGATCTTCAAAAGTGCTAAGCCGTGGACATTGATGTACGGTCACCAGCTCAACCAACATACGTTCGAGTGTCTAGGGTGCGGGGATTTGACAAGCCGCACGTTCGACGAAGATCAGCTGTAATTGCCACACGCCAAGCCATCTTCGCTCCGGGGAGGATACTGGGGAGCGGCGCACGCGCGCCGCACCATTCCTGGGAGGCGCTTGCCGGTGTCGAGCGTGTTTCCAGTTATTAATTTTTCAATTAGATGTTTTGCACTGCAGCAAAAAATTCATTGTGCAGTGAATAATTGAAAAAAACAAAATGAGAGGGCGCTCTTGGGACAAAGCTCTGAGGCTGCTCTTTGTTCGAGGGTAATGCCTCACACACTGCCCAAGCGCGCCCCTCGGTTAGCGTAGCTCCAAAGTTCCTCAGCAAAAAGTTTTTTCAACACACATCAAAACCAAAATTGAAAACCGCAGCAAAATTTTTGATTTGAATCAGACAGCGTTACTGTCTCATTTTAGAAACTTCCGTCTGCGCGGTAGGCTGAGGAGTATGTAACATCACGCCCGCCTTGTCGGCGCAATAGCCTCGGCGCATGATCGTCGCGCGAAGGCAAACATCACCCAGGAGGACCTCCATGCCGACTTTTATGATGTCGCTCAATTGGACCGATCAGGGAATCCGCGCGATTAAGGATTCGCCGAAGCGCTCAGAAGCTGCGCGCGATCTTGCCAAGAAGGTGGGCGTCGAGATTAAGCATCTTTACCTCACGTCTGGCGAAAGCGATCTCGTCCTCTTCGTCGATGCGCCGAGCGGCGACAATGTTGCCAAGTTCGCGCTAGCGCTTAGCTCATTGGGCAATGTACGGACTCGTACCGCCCGCGCATGGTCGGCAGAGGAATATCGGAAGATTGTCTCTGAGCTGCCCTAAACGGCGGTGCGGCGGCATAACCATCGCGCATTATGAATTGTTCGAAAAAGAGCGGACGCTCTCGGGACAAACGTCAGAGGCTGATGTTTTCCAGGGTGTTGCCTCACACTCTGCTCGACGGCGTCCGCTCACTTCACGCGCCGAAGAAATCTCCGAAGCTACTCATGCAACGTGTTTCTCCAACGGCTATCTAAAGCTGAACTGGAAACCACGGAAAGTCAACGACGTGGATTAGACAGTACGATTGTCCCATTTCATGCATGGCTAATGACCACGCATCGCACCGGCTATGGAATGACCTGCGTTCAATGCGGCGATAGTGACCGCTCCCGAATTAGTGGAATAGTTTAGCGAGCAGCGACTTATCCTCAATTTTTGGTCCTGCGAAAAATGTGCCTATCAGTTTGAATCCAAATAATTTGCTCCTCCCGATCCGAAACCGGAAGTTGATAATCGGGCATTGGAAGAAGATTGGTCGGCATTATTTTGAGCGCACAGCCACTGTGGAGCCAAGGCGGGCACGCTCTATTACGCAGCAGACGTGGAACACACGATGTATCGGGACTGATTTGTCCTACATCATGAGCGCATAGTGCCGAGTGGACGCGTCGCCTGAGGCTCAGACCCGTAGTTCGATGATCTGTTCATTCCCGATTTTATCGCGGATACAGATAACCATTTCCGCATATCGACAGCCACACTCAACCCAGACATCTTCAATCATATTGATGCTAGATTGAAGAGTGCGTTTGTTAGGAAGACGGTCATTTCATAAGCTGGAATGCTTTGTTCTCGCGCCTTTGCGAGTGCGTCCATAATAAAAGAAGCCATTGCGCTCTTGGAAACGCCCCTTTTTGTGATTTTGGCGATTTCGTTATTCAGCCATCTCTCGATATCCATCGCAGCTAGCCTCTTGTTGGCGCGAAGAGGGCGAAGATGCCGCACGCCCCCCAAAGTTGGTCTAACCGATGCCCTCACGCGTGGAGAACCCCGAGAGCGTCAACTCAACTCCTGCATCGAAGAAACCGCCCCCAAAAGGTCTCCCCCGATGCGTGTAAAGACCAGATCGGAAAATTGTCAAAGCGTCTTTGACCTTGATCAGACAGCATTGCTGACCCGTTCTCTGCATGGCTGGTGATGGACTTACGCAAGATTGCGCATTGTCATGTCGTAGGTCGATCCTCATTTAAAAATAACTTGGATACTTGCACCTTGAATCGTGTCAGACACGAGTTAGCTTTGACTGTTCTTACAAATAAATGCAATTCGTCGCAGAACAAACAACCCTGCCAAAGGAAGCGCTCGATCAGAAACTAATAACAACAACAAAAACGGAAGCTCAACATGACGTCAATCCAAAATGAACCACCCTACATAATGAACATGGCTGACCGTGTTACTTACATAGTGGTTTTTGGTATAATTATCTCTTTGATATTAGCATTTTTCTTTTTACAATAGCAGTGGCGTCAACCTTATGAACCGCCACCGCGAATTCGGAAGAGGGCGGCGCGATTCCTTTCGATGTAATGGATAAATCCTATTTAAATTAGAAGGCTGGCGCTTGCCGATGTGCGCGGTGCTTGTCCATTTCAATACAGTAAATGCCAGGAGGCGAGCATGGCAAAAAACGAAAAACTTTCGGAAGATTTGAGCACGGTGGCGGGTCAGACTATAGAACAAGCTCGTGGGGCAATGGAGAACTATCTCGATTTCTTTCAAAAAAATATGTCTGCCTCACCCTGGGCGGGCGCAGAGCTAAACAAAAAAATGACAGATTACGCTCAACAAAATGTCGCTGCCGCTTTTGGGTTTGCACAAAAGCTAACCCAAGCCAAGGATTTACAAGATCTGGTGCGCATCCAAACCGAGTTCTTGCAAACGCAAATGAAATCTTTGACCGAGCAAGCAAAAGAGCTCAGCGAGACGGCAACGAAAGCGGCGGCGGGTGCGTTGAAGGGTCCCTCTTTTTGAGAAAAAGCAGCTAGAATTCCGCGGCATGAAATTGATGTTTGATCGCATAAGACGCATGATCGCCGCATATTTGAAAAAACCTGCGTCAGGTTACGAACCGATTAACCCGCTGACCCGTATCAAACGGATTTAGTGCCAAGTTCCGAGCCTCTACAAAAATCACGGCGCCTTGAGGCAAATTATGATGCTAAGCGAAAAGAGCTCGGCGTTGAAGACGAACTCAAGGATATTCCAGGTGTAACGATGCGAATGCTCGTCGCCTTCGGCAAACACGGTATAAAAACTATTGAAGATCTTGCTGATTGTGCGACCGATGATCTCAAGGGCTGGAGCGAAACTAAAGACGGAGAGACCATCAGGCATACTGGTATCCTCGGTCGATTTAAGGTGTCGCGTCAGGATTGCGAGGCAATGATCATAAACGCCCGCACCAAGGCTGGATGGTTCAAGTGATCTAACGTGGCGCGCTTTTCATCATTTTGGATTTGATTGGGATGCCTGCATCAACTGCTTCCATAAAATAAAGGAACCTCTCGCATGAACATGAAGAAGCCTTCTCTTGTATTGAAAGAAAAAGCAACGGAGCAACCGGCGGATAAAGGTACGATCAGACCTAAAAATCCGTCAGCCAATGTTTTGCCCACTGAGGGCTATGTCCTCGAGATCGACGGCAAGTTCAAATCGGAATACGAGACCTCAGACGCGGCAATGAAAGCGGGCTTGGAGCTCAAGAAGAAATATCCGTACCTTCAGGTGATCGTATATGACGCGAAGGAGCGAACTCGCACACTGGTCGGCGCAACAGAGCAATCAGAAAAGAAAATAATACCGATATCATGAACGCCGGCGGCTGAAAAAAAGCAGCGGCATTATGGCGGCTTAATCGAAAATTTAGAACTAATTTTGGCGAAATCATGCGGTCATTGGCATAGCTTCGCGTTAGTGCAGGCGTCTATCCGCAATCGCCTTATTACAAAACCGTTCAAGTTCTTCTTTGAGATGCAGCATGCGGCGTTTGATATCGGCGACCATCGGATCATCGGGTGAGCAATACAACAAAGCTCGCGCAATCTCCTCAATTTGCGTGACGGGCTTAGACAGGGCGGCTAATCACTTGAAGCTCGGCAGATCTAATCCTATGTGCAAGTCATAAAGCTGGACGCGTATGTTGCCCCCCAACCCCTGCGTTCAGCCAGGAATGAAGCGGTATCCCCCGTTTGGGGTCATTTTTTACATTCCAAGCGTGCTTTTAATAACGCTTCTTTCTCGCCGCTAATTTTTTTCTCACCTCCAGCATGATTTTAGCCATCTTTCGTTCTTGTATATCTTTTCGCCGCTTTGATTTCGCTTTTCGCTTTTGACGCCGCAATCTAACTCGTTTCAGTTCGGCTAATGACAATTCTGTCATTTTGAAAAGCTCCTCTTTTGGTCACTCCTTCAATGCCGATCGCGTTGTCACTGGTCACGCTACCAATAGCGACGGAAAAAAATCCTTTATCGCTACGGCGTCTGCCTCTGCGTCCTCTGGCATAGAAGTTTCGGTTTCGAACCGATTGCCGCAGTTCGTGCAGGTCCAGAGATTGAGGACTAGCCCCTCACTCACGAATTCTGACCATTCAGGAGCAATCAGCGCCTCGCCACATTTGGCGCAGGTCGTCTCGAATTCGGAGTGACGGAAGGATGCAACCGTTGTCATGACGACCTCCTTATTATTGTTGCTTGCCGCTCCGAGAGGGGAGAGTTTGGAATCCCATAAGGGCAGTAATTTGCATTTTGGAAAATGCTGCCACGAGCTGTTTTCCATTTCCACTGCCCTAAAGGGCAGGGGAAATTCCGACAAATCCGTGCTCCCCAAACAAAACTGGATGCGCACTTTGCCCCAGTTTTCGTATCCAGCCAAGATTGACCCCAGCGGTGTCCCCCCATCTGAGGTCATTTCTTTTTCATCCGCAGTTACAGAAGTCCCTGCCAAATCTTGGAAGAAGGCACCGCGGCGACCACATAGTCCGCATCCACCCGTCTTGTCAGTGCAATAAACGCAGCGCATGAATGCAGCGCGAAGACAAGTAACATGTGAGGAGAACACCATGCCAACTTTTATGATGTCGCTCAATTGGACCGACCAAGGAATTAAGGGGATTAAAAATGCGCCCAATCGCCTGCAAGCTGGGCGCGATCTCGCCAAAAAACTTGGCATCGAGATTAAGCATCTTTATCTCACCACCGGCGACACGGATCTCGTCCTTTTCGTTGATGCGCCCAGCGGCGACAACATTGCTAAATTCGCGTTGGCGCTCGGCTCGCAGGGCAATGTTCACACCCGTACTGGTCGCGCATGGACAGAGGCGGAATACATGAAGATCATTTCCGAGTTGCCCTAAACAGTGTCGCGGCAGCGTACCCTTGTTGCCGAGTGCGAAGAACGGCATGATCGGCTTATGGGCAGCAGCCGCCATCGGTCGACGACACCCGATCTGTTCTCGACGGCATCGGCAACAGTGCTGCCGTCGGTAAACTCACCCCCGTCGTTGACCGGTGACGGAGGTGGCGCGGCTCCATCGCCATCTTATGTGCTACCGACGAACCTTCCGAGCGCACTCAGTCACTTGGATGATGACCAGCTCGACCGATTGCTCGCAGCGGTAATTAGCGAACTCAAGCAACGCGGCAAGAAGCTCCCCGTGTCAAATGAGCCTTTGCGCAAACAGCATACCAAAGAGGTCGCGCCGCCTTTGGCTCAAGGGAAGCTGAACGCGGTTCACGCCGCCTTCAAAGCTGGTGTCAGACCGTCTCGAATCGCCAAACAGTTTGGGATTTCCCAGGCTGATGTGAGAAAGGTATTGGCGAGCGAAAAGAAGAAGTGAACAGTACGCGCTACTGCCGAAATCTCGAAAAAACGATGCGGACTTGTTAGCGCAGTCCCCTCAGCCCATGCATGAGATAATTCAAAAAAGGAGCGGGCGCTTCACGGAAACAGGGAGGATTTAGCCCTCACACTGCCGAAAACGTCCGCTCATCTTAGGCGTCGACGAAGCCGAAAGTCTTACGATTTACGCAACTAACAATGACGGAAAGAATGCTTTTATCGCAAATTCGTCACTGACAGAATCGGTATTGGCCGGCACAAATGCCTCGGTTTCGAACTGATAGCCGCAGTTCGTACAGGACCAAAGATTTAGGACGTGCCGCTCGTCCTCGTATTCCGAGCATTCAGGGGCAATCAGTAGATCACCGCACTGAATGCAAGCCATTCCGTAGTCGGAGCGACGAGTAGATGCTGTCATCGTCGCTATCATGGTTATCTCCATAGTTTTGCGCGTTCCGGCTACGAGAGCGCGGATTTTAGAATCGTCGTAGTCAAAACATTAGCGCAGTGATTCGCTTGAAAATAATGATGGCACGAGCCGTTTCCCCATTTCCATTGCCCTTAAGGGCAATTTGAAATCATCTGGCAGTCGTCAGCAATTTGCGCATTACTCCGTCGTTCCCTACTCAGGCGATCCTTTGGATAGAAAAAGCTCAGGACGATATTCAAAATGCATCGTATCGTCTTTTCATTTTTTTCTTCCGTGCCGCTAAAAATGCATTTGCATTCCTTCGCAGATATTCCTTTTGATCCTCGTCAAGCATCTCAATCGCTCTTCCGGGGAAGGATGCGTTACATCGAAAGGCATCTCGAAGCAAAAAGAACGATTAACATCATCATTGCTTGACGAAACATCATAAATGCCTACACTCGGTCTTGAGAGATACTAACTACGCCAATTTATTATTTCTTAGATGGTTCAGCGCTACGTAAATTACTCCACGGATCAGATTTTTTTGGTTCCTGGTCGGGTATCGTTTTTAGTTTTGATTTATATTCGTTTTCGATTTTCTTTCTACGAGCCTCTGTTGCTGGATCTTCTGGCTTGTCCGTGAAATTTAAAGAAGGCTTCAATTGTGCAAAAGCTGATCCATTCAGCATAATAAATGCAAAGGCACAGCTGACAATAAAAACGGTCACAGATTTTCGTCGGATACCAATATTCCTCATCTGACGCATCCTTATAGTCATCCAAGCGAACTGACGTGGTGTATTGGCAATAGCGTCGGTGCCGTTGCCCGCCTTTTCTAGGGCAATGACTATAATTAAAATGAACAAATGTCCGCATTCAACTCTATTGCTTATGGAGTCTCTTCGTTTTTTTGTTCCGTGCCGTTAAAAACGCTTTTGCATTCCTTCGCAGATATTCCTTTTGATCCTCGTCAAGCATCTCAATCGCCCTTCTATCCGCTTTGCATCTCCCTATAATCTTATCAATCATTGGTCTTGCAACCTGGCTTTGGTGTCCCAACTCCGCGTTTTCTTCCTTCAAAGGCTCGGCTATTTT
>CAVPXX010000024.1:137500-142583 GCA_963709855.1 uncultured Alphaproteobacteria bacterium
GTAAGTCCCCCTAGCCCATCCAGTGCTCTACCCCCCAAAGCATTCACGCGAGGCGATACCTAAATATCTTTCGCGGAAAACCAGCTATTTCCCAGTTTGGTTGGCCTTTCACCCCTAGCCACAGTTCATCCGAGGCTTTTTCAACAGACACCGGTTCGGTCCTCCAGTAGGTGTTACCCCACCTTCAACCTGACCATGGCTAGATCACTAGGTTTCGGGTCTAATCCGACGAACTTGGACGCCCTATTCAGACTCGCTTTCGCTGCGCCTACGCCTATCGGCTTAAGCTTGCTCGTCAAATTAAGTCGCTGGCCCATTATACAAAAGGTACGATGTCACTCAGGACGAACCTTGAGCTCCATCTGTTTGTAGGCATTCGGTTTCAGGTCTCTTTCACTCCCCTCGTCGGGGTGCTTTTCACCTTTCCCTCACGGTACTAGTTCGCTATCGGTCGCTGAGGAGTACTTAGGCTTGGAGGGTGGTCCCCCCATGTTCAGACAGGATTTCACGTGTCCCGCCTTACTCGAGGATAATTCTTCGCATTACCCGTACGGGGCTATCACCCGCTAAGGCGCGTCGTTCCAGACGCTTCCGGTTGTCTTAGAATTATCACTGGCCTAGTCCGCTTTCGCTCGCCACTACTAGCGGAGTCTCGGTTGATGTCCTTTCCTCCGGGTACTGAGATGTTTCAGTTCTCCGGGTTAGCTTAAAACCCCCTATTTTATTCAGAGGTTCTATTCCTTCATTTGATAACGGAAATCCAAACTCCGCATCCCGTTGCCGGACACGAAATTCAGAATTCCGTTATCGAAGGTGGGTTTCCCCATTCGGAAATCCGCGGATCAAAGCTTCTTCGCAGCTCCTCGCGGCTTATCGCAGCGTAGTACGTCCTTCATCGCCTCTCAGCGCCAAGGCATCCACCAAATGCCCTTATCACACTTGATCACTCTCATTATCAATGCCCATCCATCGCCCGTTCGTCGTCTGGAATTCTCGGCGAATCCCGGCGACAAGATATGTAACGGCCGATGTAGCCGAGCACGAACTTGCGTTCGCGCCGGTCAGACACTGATTTAGAAAGACCTCTATTCTTGCTTCAAGATCGAACCGACGGCGAGGCGGTCAAGCTTCGCCGACATGAACATGTGCGACATTGGCCGGTGGATTGTGGCCGCAATCGAACATGTCATTAGGAGCGCGCAGAACGTCTCGGCGATTCACGTCGCTTCCACGTTCGCTCGGAACGATCTCCTCTTCACGATGTCAGACAACACGCGCGACGCAATGGCGCCCAGGAGGGGCACTTGGCGCGAGACGCGGATTTCATGTTTACGGACGAGCCATCGGCTCGTTCACGGACGAGCAATCGAAGCGATGACCAATCGGGATCACCGCTGGTGGAGCCAGACGGGATCGAACCGACGACCTCCTGCTTGCAAAGCAGGCGCTCTCCCAACTGAGCTATGGCCCCGCGCCAGTGATAGCGAAGAATCTTGGGTACCCAGCAAAAGCGAAGGATTGGTGGGCCTGGGAAGATTTGAACTTCCGACCTCACGCTTATCAAGCGCGCGCTCTAACCAACTGAGCTACAGGCCCAAGAGCACACGCTTGCCCCGCGCTGTCTTAAGGACGGCGGGCAATGGATGCCCCAACGACCTTGGATAGCGTGGGCTCGTCCGAGAAGAAAGAGAAACGTAGACGGCGAAGTCCCGCCTAAGGACCAAATCAGCCTGAACTGATCGGCCCCGATGTGTTCCTAAGAGATCCGATAGCGAGAAGCGGATGCTTCGCTCTGAAGGATCTTCCTTAGAAAGGAGGTGATCCAGCCGCAGGTTCCCCTACGGCTACCTTGTTACGACTTCACCCCAGTCGCTGACCCTACCGTGGCCGGCTGCTTCCTTGCGGTTAGCGCACCGTCTTCAGGTAAAGCCAACTCCCATGGTGTGACGGGCGGTGTGTACAAGGCCCGGGAACGTATTCACCGCAGCGTGCTGATCTGCGATTACTAGCGATTCCAACTTCATGGGGTCGAGTTGCAGACCCCAATCCGAACTGAGACGGCTTTTTGAGATTTGCGAAAGGTTGCCCTTTTGCGTCCCTCTGTCACCGCCATTGTAGCACGTGTGTAGCCCAACCTGTAAGGGCCATGAGGACTTGACGTCATCCCCACCTTCCTCCGGCTTATCACCGGCAGTCGCCTTAGAGTGCCCAACTAAATGATGGCAACTAAGGCCGAGGGTTGCGCTCGTTGCGGGACTTAACCCAACATCTCACGACACGAGCTGACGACAGCCATGCAGCACCTGTGTTCCCGCCAGCCGAACTGAAGGATCTCATCTCTGAAATCCATACGGGACATGTCAAAAGTTGGTAAGGTTCTTCGCGTTGCTTCGAATTGAACCACATGCTCCACCGCTTGTGCGGGCCCCCGTCAATTCCTTTGAGTTTTAATCTTGCGACCGTACTCCCCAGGCGGGATGCTTAAAGCGTTAGCTGCGCCACTGACGAGCAAGCTCGCCAACGGCTAGCATCCATCGTTTACAGCGTGGACTACCAGGGTATCTAATCCTGTTTGCTCCCCACGCTTTCGCACCTCAGCGTCAGTATCGGGCCAGTGAGCCGCCTTCGCCACTGGTGTTCTTGCGAATATCTACGAATTTCACCTCTACACTCGCAGTTCCACTCACCTCTCCCGAACTCGAGCTCTCCAGTATCGAAGGCAGTTCTGGAGTTGAGCTCCAGGATTTCACCCCCGACTTAAAAATCCGCCTACGTGCGCTTTACGCCCAGTAATTCCGAGCAACGCTAGCCCCCTTCGTATTACCGCGGCTGCTGGCACGAAGTTAGCCGGGGCTTATTCTGCGGGTACCGTCATTATCTTCCCCGTTAAAAGGGCTTTACAACCCTAGGGCCTTCATCACCCACGCGGCATGGCTGGATCAGGCTTGCGCCCATTGTCCAATATTCCCCACTGCTGCCTCCCGTAGGAGTTTGGGCCGTGTCTCAGTCCCAGTGAGGCTGGTCATCCTCTCAGACCAGCTACCGATCGTCGCCTTGGTGAGCCATTACCTCACCAACTAGCTAATCGGACGCGGGCCGTTCCTTCGGCAATAAATCTTTCCCCGTAAGGGCGTATCCGGTATTAGCTCAAGTTTCCCTGAGTTATTCCGAACCGAAGGGCGCGTTCCCACGTGTTACTCTCCCGTCTGCCGCTCCCGTATTGCTACGGGCGCTCGACTTGCATGTGTTAGGCCTGCCGCCAGCGTTCGCTCTGAGCCAGGATCAAACTCTCAAGTTGGATGAGATTTTTATCCCGGCAGGTCACGTTTGCGCAGTGACGACACTTGGTAGTGTCGCCACATTGACGAGGTCCACCCACTGATCATTGCACTCGGGCTTGAGCCCGAAAATACCAAATGATCAGCGATGTACCTTAAACGTGTACCGCCGAAGTCTCTTCCAAAGCCGCCCTTCTTGAAGAATTGCTTCTTCACGAGAGAGCGGCCCGCAAGGACCCCGCCGTCCACGTTTCTCTTTCTTCCGATTCACTTTTCAAACAGCCCGGGGATCATGGCGATCCCCACCCCCCGGTGAACCGGAGAGCCGTCGAAGCCCGTGCATCCGAATACAATCGGATACCGTTTCACTATTCCAGTGAGGAGCTTCAGAGGCGCGCAATCGCGCCGTAAGCGGACGGCGCGCCGAGAGGGTGTATATAGGCTTCGGCCCCCGCTTTGTCAACCGAAATTGGCCAGTATTTGCCAAAATTATTGCCCCTCACAAAGCCATTTCGCCTGCCACAAGCGGGCTTTCGGCCCTCCCGGCAACGGAATTTTAAGGCCTGCCGCGCCGCACTGAGGCCATATTCATGGGCCGTCCTTGGCAGGTTCGATTTCGAGGGATGGAATCGTCGCGGGGGCAGCCAGCCACCGTGCTTCGGCCAAAAAATCGCGCTTCGGGGCCGTCATTGACGGACCATGGGCCAACCGGCATCGTGACGGCCTTGATTTAGCGGCCTGCCGAGGTGACCGGGGCGAATTTGGTTGCGGCAAGCCATCTTCGATCTACGGCGCAGGGGACGGCGAGCTTGGACCAAACACGGTCGCGCGGCGCATATCGATCGAGGCGAGCCGAGACCGTCGAGCTCGGCAACGAACCGCCGCTGTCGGTCGATGGCGGCAGCAGCGGCTTTGTCGATCGCCGCCGCGTTTCGGTGCAGTGGTTCGCCGGCACAATTCTGACGGCGCTGTGCGGCGCTGCTCTGATGGGCGGCGCCGTTTTCACATCGCTCGACGGCGAGACCAATTTCGCTTCGCTGCCTGAACGGGTCGAGGTCGCGCTGCGCGGCGCGCTCGGTGTCGGCGCCGACCGGCTCGGCGTATCGCGCAAGAGCGACCGGCTGCCGACCGCGGAAGAGCCGTCTTTCGCCCGCCAGTTGATCCGCGTCTCCACCATGACACGGGTCGGCAACCACGAAGTGGTCCGCGTGCGTCCCTTCGTGCGCATCGCCGGCAATCTGTCGCTCACCGTCTCCGATCTCTCGGCCAATATCCCGCCTACAATCCGCAACGCCTGCTCGCTGAATCCGCGCCCGGCGGCGCACCGCCACGGCCAACGACGCGCCGGCGGCCGAACCCGACGCCGAGGTCGCTTTCGTGATGCGCGACCTGTCGCCGATGTTGCCGAAGCTCAAGATCGCGGTGCTGACGCCGAACGACGAAGTTCTCGAGCGCGTGCGCGAGGCCGCCGAATGGAGCGAGAAGGCGGCCAAGCAACTCCCGGTCGCCGCCAACATCACCGGCATCAAGCTGGCTTATGCCGGCCAGGCCGCGGCCGATCCTTACAAGGCTTCGAAGCGCGCATTGTGCCGGAAAACATCACACTGCTGCCGAAGACCACCAACGAGACGACCGGCGGCAATGCCTTCAACGAACAGGTGATCGCCGTCAAGAAGGGCGACAGCGTCGCGACCATATTGCGCGATCTCGGCGCGACGCCCGATGAGATCGGCGCCATCGCCAGGTGCTCGGGGCGCGCGGCCGCGACGGCGGCATCAAGGAAGGCCAGAAGTTGCGCGTGCTGA
>CAVPXX010000025.1:0-174815 GCA_963709855.1 uncultured Alphaproteobacteria bacterium
CATTCGGGAACGCGAGCACGGAACCATGGACCACCTCATGGTTATGCCGCTGACACCATTCGAGATCGCGATGTCCAAGGTCTGGGCGAACGGCTTGGTGATCACGGTAGCGGTCGGCCTTTCTCTTTACATCGTGGTGCGCACAATCCTTGGGATTCCTATCGCCGGCTCGATACCGCTTTTCATGGCCGGGGTAGTGATCTACCTGTTCTTTGCGACTGCGATCGGTATCTTTTTAGGTACTGTGGCGCGCTCCATGCCACAACTCGGGCTGCTCTACATGTTGATTTATATGCCCATGAATATGCTCTCCGGAAGCAATACTCCGCTCGAGAGCATGCCGGCTTGGCTCGCGGCGGTGATGCAAGCATCGCCCTCAACGCATTTCGTGGCGTTTGCACAGTCGATTCTCTATCGCGGCGCGGGCATCGATGTGGTTTGGCCGCAGTTCCTGTTCGTTGCGTTGATCGGAGGCTTATTTTTCAGTCTTGCCATACTACGTTTCAGATCCGTCGCTGCACAGGCGGTATAGCGCGACGTGATCGCGAATGGCCCACTATGATCGTTTTGGGCGAGGCGCATCTAACCCAGCTAGCTGTGTGTACCGAGAACTTCATCCTGGCCGAAGGAATTGCCTGACGTCACCGCACCATGGTTGCGCTGCTGTGTTTCGTACTGGGCGTCTTTACCGCGCCATTCAAGTCGAAGAGCTGGCTTGAGGCAGAGAATGCGACGCTCCGACGTCAGTTGGTCGTTTTGCGGCGTAAGGTGCAGGCTGGGGCGCTAGTCTCCTTTGCCCGGATTTGGCGAGAAAAATTGAAGCTTATCTGGCTTTCCTTCCCATTCTTTTGAATCCGCTGGAGGATCGCGCTTGAGCGTTATATTTGGCCAAAGCTTCGCGTAATCAGCGTTGAGCTTGAGCCACTTCTCAGCCCCGGCCTCGGTGTCGGGCTTGATGGCCTCCACCGGACATTCCGGCTCGCATACGCCGCAATCGATGCATTCGTCGGGATGAATTACAAGCATGTTTTCGCCCTCGTAGAAACAATCGACGGGGCACACCTCCACGCAATCCATCAGCTTGCACTTAATGCAACTTTCGTTGACGATATACGTCAAATGTCATCCTCCGTCTGGCAATCAAAGCCTATCAGATTTACTCATGCTGGGTTCCCACCAGCACGGAGTGTTTCATCGTTTCCGGTATGTAGTTATTGTCACAGATGCAGCCAAGCAGGCACCCTGTGTTCTGATTATGGCGTTCATGTAGCCTTGAATGGACGCTCTCAGTTCGGAAAGTTATCTCGGTAATCCCGACTATAAGGAGGGTACGACAATGACCGAATATATCGTCGGGTTAAGACTTGGAAAGCGATCAGAAGTTCTGACGATCGAGGCCGATGACGCATTAATTGCTGCGCTCAAGGCCAAACTTAACCACTCCGAGGCCTTAATCTCCTACGTTCGCAAATCCAATCGGCGCGGCGACCGTCGCAATCCCCATCGGAAGGAATGAAAGGCGATTTCCGAGCGCAAAAAAGAAAGACCGCCGCGCGGCGGTCTCGCCGAAATCCGATCTGGTGTTTTGATCAGGCTGCGGCAATCACTTTCGGGCTCTCGACGTGAGCGCTTATCCCCATGACGTGCCGGGTGACCTAACGCCGATGCCCCAATCTGACCCCCACAATCCTGGCTTTCTGTCTTAACGCCACGCCCCAGTCGTTCTTATTGATCGTGTGCCAACTTCAAAGGGGTGGCCGCTTAATTGGATTACTGGGGATGATCGACCCTAATAGGGGACTAGGAACGATCGCAATAATCCAACAAGCGGCCGTCAGCGCAACGCGTATTGGGGTACCAAGTTCGAAGTTACGCGTGCCCATTTAATGGTGGACGCGGTTGGATCGGCCGGGCTTTGCCTCCTAACTCTCTCGCTCGTCTCCGGGCCAGTGTCAGTCATGTCAATGCCGCGCTGTCGATCTTTCGTCATAGATTAAATAGGCACGTGGCAATCCACATTCTTTGCATTCAAACATGTGCTGTGCTTTGCGTGGGTCTTTCAGATCGGGCTCCACGAGTTTGATACACATCGCTCCACCACATTGCGGGCAGCGTGCAAAAGCTGCCCTTGATGAAGGGGCAGTTGAGGTCACCAGTCGCATATGATCCTCCAATCAAAATCCGCTCAACATTGGAATGGAGAATGCACATGAAATGTACGACGAAATGGAAATCGAGTGACGACATTATGACTTATTTTGGATCAGGGATCCCCACACCTCACCTTCTTGCCACATATGAGGATGATTTAATTGCATTGCGTTCATCATCGCTTGCCTAGGTCCTCATCATCGTTAATTCACATACACGCGCGGAACGATCGCACTGTTTTGTTGTTGGATGACGGTCCGTCGAACCAACCATTAACTTTATATGAAACACGATGGACGAATGAGGGAACGCAATGGTGGGCTGATGAAGTCTTAGAATTGCTGGAAAATTGGCGGGGTGCATCCTTTGCAGATCTGATTCTCAGCAACCGGGCTTTGGCGAGCCCGGGCAAAGGAGCACCCCATGGTGACGAGAATACCTGCTTCCCAGCGCACGCGTGAAGAGCTGACGGCATTGATCGAAGGGCGTCTATCCACAGCATCGGCAAAGGACGAGCTGGTCAAGCTGGCGACACGGCTGATTGTCGAGGAAGCACTTGAGGGCGAAGCCGGCGACGTGGTCGGGCGAGATTACTACGAGCACGGCGCGCAGCCGGGCCAAGGCTACCGAAATGGGTATCGGACGGGACGGCTGAAGACGGCGGAAGGCGCGATGGAATACGCGGTCCCGCAGATTGCCGGGCGAGATGAGCCGTATCGCTCGGCGATCCGGGAGCATCTCAAGGGCCATACGCAGGGGCTTGAGGATCTGGCGATCGAGATGCTGGCGCGCGGGCTATCAGTGCGCGACATCGAAGATGCCTTCAAGGACGAAACCGGCCGGCTTCTTTTATCCAAGACCGCGGTGTCACAGCTTGGGGAACGGCTGTGGGAGGATTACCAGGCCTTCGCCCAGCGGGACTTGAGCGAATACGAGATCGCCTATCTGTTTGTCGACGGCATTGCCGAGCGGTTGCGGCCTGGGGCCAAGCGCGAACCGGTTCTGGCGGCCTGGGGCTTTACGGCTGAGGGCCGCCGGGTACTGCTGCATCTGATGGCGGGATCGAAGGAAGATACCGAGACGGTGACGGCATTCTTCGAGGACATGAAGCGCCGTGGGCTCAATGATCCGCTACTGGTGACTTCGGACGGGGCGCCCGGAGAGTATCCGTTTAATTGTGTGTGAGCGATCGCATGGCGGTTGAGCATCAGCGGATTGTAGTTGGTAAGCGATCAGAGAAGAAGATAGTGAACTGAGCATAGGCTGCTCGCCATTCGATTGCAGGCTTCCAGTGAACGCCGATATTTCTGAGCGCGAGGTAGAGCAGTTTCATCGCTGCCTCATCTGAGGGGAATGCTCCCTGAGTCTTGATGATCTTGCGCAAGCCCCGATGCAAGCTCTCGATGGCATTGGTGGTATAGATCATCCTGCGGACTTCTGGCGGATAGGCGAAGAAGGGAATGACCTCGTTCCAGGCGCGCCGCCAGGCCAAGCCGATGGCAGGATATTTCTTGCCCCACTCGGCCTCGAACTCGGCGAGCCGTTGCTCGGCCATCTCGGCGGTCTCGGCGCGGTAGATCGCGCGCAGCGCCGGCAGCAGGTGCTTGCGGTCCTGCCAGGACACGAAGCTCAGGCTATGCCGGATCAGATGGACGATGCAGGTCTGCACGATCGCCCGCGGGAAGACGGCGGTGATCGCGTCCGGAAAGCCCTTGAGCCCGTCGACCACGGCGAAGATAATGTCGTCGACGCCGCGGTTCTTGAGCTCATTCATCACGCGCAGCCAGAACTTGGCGCCTTCGCTCTGCTCGATCCATAGGCCGAGGACGTGCTTCTGGCCCTCGCAATCGAGCGCCAGGGCGAGATAGACGGCCTTGTTCTTGACCACGCTCTCGTCGCGGATCTTGACCCGCAGGGCGTCGAAGAAGATCACCGGATAGACTGCGTCGAGCGGCCGGTTCTGCCACTCGCGCACCTCGTCGAGCACGGCATCGGTGACCCGGCTGATCAGGTCGGGCGAGACGTCGACCGCATAGAGTTCGCGCAGGTGGCCTTGGATCTCCCGCACCGTCATGCCGCGGGCGTACATCGAGATGATCTTGTCGTCGAAGCCGTCGAGCCGGGTCTCGCCCTTGGGCACGATCTGCGGCTCGAAGGTGCCGTTGCGGTCGCGCGGCACTCGAGCTCGACCGCGCCCATCCTCGGTCAGCACGGTCTTGGGATAGCTGCCGTTGCGATGATTGTCGCTGCCGCGGCCGGCCGGATCGCCCTTCTCATAGCCGAGATGGTGGGTCAGCTCGGCTCCAAGCGCCCGTTCGAGCAGCGCCTTCTTTAGCTGCTTGAACAGGCCATCTTCGCCGAGCAGGTCTTCCGGCTTCTCGTAGCCGGCAAGCAGTTCGTCAAAATGTTCTGGTTTGATAGGCATCGTGAGTCCCCTTCCTTCAGGTTACCCACGGATCGCCCACACACAATCTATCTGACACTCCCGGCGCCGGCATCATCAAGGCGATCGAAGTCTGCTTTCCGCGCGCGGCCCGGCAACGCTGCCTCGCCCATCGCATGCGCAATCTCGCCGTCAAGGTGCCGGAAGACGTGTGGCCGGAGTTCAAGGTCCGCGTGCAGGCGGCCTATCAGGCGCCGAGTTCGAGCGATTGCGCGCGATCTTGCCGCCGGCGTCGTCGCCGACTATGGCCGCACGTATGATAGCGCGGTCGCCTGCTTCGTGGACGACTTCGAAGCCTGCATTGCACACCTGCGCTTCCCGGTGACGCATCGGCGGACCATCCGGACCACAAACTTACTTGAGCGGCTGTTTGTTGAGGAACGCCGGCGTCTCAAGATCATTCCGAATGCATTCGGCGAGCGGGCTGTCTTGAAGCTGATGTTTGGCGCGCTCATTCGCGCCGCCGACCGATGGAAATCAATCAAGGTCACCGAGTTCGAACGCCGTCAGCTCTCGGCCGTCAAAAAGGAGCTCGATCAGGAATACGAGACCCAAGTCGACCTCAATCGCAGACCTTCAAAGACTGCAGCCCAAACAAAAATATCCAGCAGCGCTCAGACTTGACCGTGGGCTTCAGTCAACAAGGAGAATGATGACATGAAGAAGCTTCTAACCACCGTAGTCTTTCTAACCATCGCCGCCACACCGGTATTTGCCCAGTCATTTGCTCCCGAATACGGCAGCGGCAACATTGTCTCAAGGACAAATCAGGGCGGTGAAGGCTCCTATGCCCAGGCACAAGACAATTACGAAACCCGCTATGAGCACGCGAGGCAAGTTCGCAGGCTTCGTCCCTCCGCCCCAAAATCGGAAAACAACACGAAAGATGAATTACAAGAGTAACGCCAACCAGTAATCTGCGGACACTAGAGGGCCTCGAATTTGTTCGAGGCCTTCTTTCTATTTTCCTGTGTGCGGGGCGTAGCGGCCAGGAACGCACTGACGCTTACCCGCGGCCACCGTGGACCACCCATGAACCGGTACGACAAATTTGAGCCCGACCCTTGGCCGAAGTCGCGCCTGCAACTGCAAGCGGCGTAAAAACGAAATTTACCATCCGTCGGCCCGGCCAGTCGCCGGTCCGCGCCGATGCCGGAGCCTCTGTGGACCTTAGGAGTTCAAATCCTGCTACCAAGCCAGGCAGTGCAGCTCTGGGGTGTCATTTCCGGGTGTGTGAGTTCCGCCGACATTCCGGCGGCTTAGGCTGGCTGGCTCGTGTCTCTGCTCAGCAATTTCCAGAATTTCGGCTCTTGAGCAGGGGTTTTGAGACGCCGGTCTCTGCTCACGATTTTCCAATTTCGTTTCGGCGTTCTAGAGACAGGTTTGATAGGCGATGGAGACCGGTTCGTAGAGCCACAAATCGGGAATTCGACTAGGGTCCGCATTGGCTAGGAGGGACCGATGTTTCCGACTTCCGATTAAGCTAAACAATCATTAACTTCGTGCCCGTTCAGAGTTTCTCCGGGAATCTCGATCGAACCGAGGATCACTATGCGGAATTTCTCCATCTCCAGAACTTTGCTTCTCACGGGTTTTCTCATTGCTCTTGCCTTCAACCCGATCGCGGGACAGCAACCGACGCAGATTGAGCGCGACGCTATCCGCTTTGCGTGTCGCTCCGACTTCCTAACGAATTGCGCCAGCGTGCAGCCGGGAGGCAAGGAGGCGTTGGAGTGTTTACTTCAAAATGACTCAAAGCTGTCAGCGTCCTGTAAGTCAGCCGTGAACGCTGTGGGTCGGAAGCCCGCCCAGCCGATGGCCGAAGAATTGGCCACGCCAGCGCCGGAAGCTCCAGCAGCTGGAACGTCGTCAAAGGCCGCAGCGGCGCAGGCACAGGAAGGTCAGATCAAAGCGATAAGGCAAGCTTGCACATTGAACGACTTCATGGCGCATTGTTCCTGGATTTAGCCAAGCAGTCCCGAAGTGATGCTTTGCCTGAAAGCCAATGCCGCCGACCTCTCACCGGCTTGCCGGACTGCAGTTGGATTGCTTTCGATCACTGCTACGCCGACTGCGGTTGAGACGTCACCGACCGAGCCCGGACGCCAGGAGCAGCCGGCAATGCGGCCAAGGGAACCGGCGGAACCGGCGCGTGCAAGCGTATCGTCTTCGTCCCCCTCCACGACCGCCACCGCCACGCCCCAAAAACCAACTGCCCGGCAAACCAGCGCGATCCGGGCGGCCTGCCGTTCTGATTTCGTATCGCATTGTTCCGGCGTGCAGCCCGGCGGGGCCGCAGCGTTGCAATGTCTCCAGCGCAATGCGGCGCAGCTTTCACCGCCGTGCAAGAGCGCCGTGGCCGCCATCACTGGAGGAGCATCCGCTGCGCCGTCCGCAATACCATCCGAGAACGCGACATCGCCTACGGTCGCTCCGCTGGCGCCAATGCCCACACTGCGCCCACGGGAAGCACTTGCAATTCTACGGATATGTGGCGGGGATATGCGGTCGCTGTGCGCCGGCGTTCCGTCTGGCGGCGGCCGCATCATCTCATGTCTTGCGGAGAAAGCCTCGAGCCTATCGTCCGGGTGTTACGGAGCTCTAGCCGCAGCGCGTAAATATTAAATTGATCCTCGGCTGGTCGGCAGCCAAGGCGCTGCGCGGCGAAGCCGCCAGTTCGGCGCGAACGCGCCGACCATAAATAATTCATCGCAATGCGATGGATTGAAGGGAGACACAGCCGCTCGTATGGAATTACGTGCCCAAGATTGTCGTAAAGACAAGCCAGCAACATCACCTGTTTTTGAGAAGCCTCTACGACACGCCCACTGATAAACAAGACCAATTTGCCGTGACGCTCTTTCGGTCCGGGCATCCCTCGCACAATCTCAATACCGCCAGAGTGTTTTTAGGATTGGGCACATAAGCCCCCCGGATGAAAAAAATCCAATAAAAAAACCTGCGTGTTGGGAGGCAGGGGGGTTGAGTTTCCTATTAGCAACAACGAGGCATCCATCTTAGGCCAATCACGGTTAGCGTTCAATCCGGTGTTTGCCTAACCCCTGCCATCACCACTACAGCCGGCGATAAAATAAGACGACCCGGAACTTCTGATCTGAAATACACTGGCCAACTCAAGTAGCCGGTTCGCACCTGTCCTTTCCGACAATTCCATCCGGTGAGGATTAGTGTCGTGAGGCAGAATTATCGCATTATTCGGATCGATGGTTGCGATCCTGCATGCGCTCGAAATTTTCGTCGCCGACATATTCAAGTCGCGACGCAGGCTCGAAGCCGAGAACCAGTTTCTCCGTCATCAGCTCAGCATCGCTTTGAGGCGGGCGCCGCCTTGTCTCCGGGCTGCGCGGCAGTGTCGCGCCAGGACGACGCCATTTCGGACGGCGTGGTATTCATCCCGTTCGCCTACGTCGAGGCGGCGGCCAGATCCCGAACCAACCCCGCGCTCGATCCGTTCGGCATGAAGGTGGAGCCGGCCGCGCCGCGCTAACAAGCGGCGGAGTTGGGCATTTGTTGCCCCCGTGAAAGCGATGCGCGAAGAATTGTCGCGGTCTCGAACCGTCGGTGCCGATGCGCGTTATTGGTACATATGCCCTACGGTGGCCGTTTGGCCGCATCTTCGCTGGAGCGACGACACCATCGAGGACGCCATGACTACCCACGCCCGTCACGTCCAACATGGCCTACATCCCTTCGTCTACCGGAGCATTGTCGCGCTGACCATCTGGCTCGTGCTGTCGGTCTGGGCCTTTTTCAATACCGGCGCTTATATCGGGTTGGCGCTGGCGATGATCACCTTGTTCTTTTCGATCATCGTGGCAATCCCGATTGTTATCTGGATGACATGGCAACATAATGCTCCGCCGCAGGAAACGTGCGCGCCAACGGAATCCTTTTACGTTTGGGCGTCGGAGGGGTTCGTTACCTCTACCGGCACACTCAGCGGCCGCGAGGCGGCGCTGCAAATCCTGCTACCGATCGTGGCCGTGTCGATCGGGATGACGATCTTCGGCCTACTTTATTTCGATGTGCCACATGCCGCCTTTTAGCGAACTTGCGCAGGACGCCTACGATCTCGACGCGGTTGAGCCAAATCTCACCCAACTGAGGCGGATAAACGCATTGCGATGCTAACGGCTAAGCTCAAGCTGCTTGACGGGCCACCACATACACCTCTCCGAAATCCGATCAGGTGTCTTGATCAGGCGGCTGCGATTGTACAGGCGTTTTCCGCCCATATTTTTTCGAATATCATATTCTGATTTCAATCTGACTTTCCAACTTTTGAATTCTCTCGTACGCTGGTTCACGATGCCGTGAAGTCTTTCGCAAAACTACGGTACAATGCATTGCTCGGTGAACACATTAAAACTTTTCAATCGGCGAGACACGCCGCCGTAATGTGTGCACGCTATTTATTACTCATCATCATGAATATTTATGAGCATGAATATTCGCGAAGATTGCCGGCACGAGGTTTGTTGAGCGGCCGGGGACTCTAGATACTGAGGCCCTAATGAAAGGAGTCTGTCATGCGTGAACAGAGATGGAGACAAGAAGCGATCTTTGACTTTATCAAACTCGCACTCGGAGCGTTTCTGATTCTGACGCCATGGGTCTTTGGCTATACGTCAGCCACCGTAGCAAGCGGAAACGCGTGGATCAGCGGTGTTGTGATTGGCCTCGCGTCGGCAGCAGCGATTGTTAATTTGGCAGTTTGGGAGGAGTGGGTCAGCTTGGTATTTGGCTTATGGGTTGCGATCTCACCGTGGCTGCTCGGATATCAAGCGACCGTCATATCCGCCATGCGGGTCAATGCTGCGATTGGCATTGCCGTTGCGCTATTGGCAGCTGTCGAGCTGGCGATGATACAGCGCCACCCGCCGCATATAATGGCCTGACTGGGTGTCCGGTGGCGTGCGCGCCAACAGATACCGGCTGGCCTTCGGCGAGCCACGCCATTCTATGTGCGTGGACCGCGTGCTGCACTTTATTGACGTCCGTGCGCAGTTTGGCGGCGCCCACGATATGCGCGTGTAACACGACTTCGATCAGGTCCGCATGCTTGGACGCACGTTTGAGGGTCAACACGAGGGCCGCCCCCCGCGAGTGTATGGATCACTTCGTCGTCTTGGGCGAGGCGCATCTGCGCCGGATCCTGCGGGCCTATGCTCGATATTACAATGACGTCAGAACGCATCGGTCATTGGACAAAGATGCGCCGGCATTTCGTCCCGTTCAGCGGGTCGGAAACATTGAGTCACACGCGATCCTCGTCGGGCTTCATCAGCACTATGTTCGAGTTTAGGTTTTCGGTACACACAGGTGTGCACCTTAGGTCGCGCATTACCTGCGCAAGACGACCTGTGCAAGACGACGGCAAAAAACCATTTCTCACCATGTGGAACGTGCACACAATGCAGCATGGTCGCACGAATGGCCTTCGCTCCGAGCTATGAATTACGATCAGCTTGCAGAAATCCGCGGAGGAGGGCTGCGTAGATCAACTCTAAAAATCCCTCAGGCCGCGCCAGCCCCATCCGATCGAGACAATCCTGCGTATCGGGAGAGCGGCTGCTGCGCCCGAGACCCCGCATCAAATAGCCTACAATTTGAATTGCCGATGCTGAAGCAAGACTCGTAAGTGCAGGAATCAGCCGTTGCTCGATTTGCGTGAAATCGGTTCCGAACGGGAACGGCTGGATCAGCCCACCAGCACGCGCGGGTGCGAGCGCGCGTCCAATGCGCTCGGGCGTATTATCCCGATATGCCGCAGGGACGTTGAAGCTCTTTTCTATCTTTCCTGCGTCTTTTGCTTGTCTTAGCAACTCGTCTTGAAATCGGGAATCTGCAACGCCTAACATCGCGGCGATGACATCGCGGTCCGTCTTGCCGCGCAGATCAGCGATGCCATATTCGGTCACCACGATATCGCGCAGATGGCGCGGGATGGTGGTGTGGCCATAGTTCCAAAGGATATTGGACGTTACTTGTCCTTTGGCGTTGCGGGTGGCACGCACCAATATAATCGAGCGCGCATCGTCGAGTGCAAAACTTTGCGCCACGAAATTGTATTGGCCGCCGACGCCGCTAACGATTTTTCCATCTGCGAGTCCGTCGGATACGACGGCGCCGAGTAGGGTCGCCATCATGGCATTGTTTATGAAGCGGCCCTTGATCCGCGCTGAGCGCTTTGATGCTTCGTCACCGTAAAGCTCGTTTACATAGGACACTGCGGCCATTTGGAATTTCGCGCGCTCGGATTCCGACATTGCACGCAAAGCTTGATAGAACGCCTTTGATCCCACGAAAAATGCAGCGTGCAGCAGAGCGCCGTCAACCTCGCGCTTAAGGATGCCCGCGCGGTAGAGATCGATAAACGACTCCACGAACATCTCGCTCGCGCCATAAAGTCCTTGCTGGAATGGCGTTTCTTCGAGCGGCTCGGTCAACGAATTGAAACCCGCCAATCGCGCGTTGATTTCACGAAATGCTGCATTGTTTTGATGCCGCAGGATCAATGATTGGGCGACCGCATCTCCCAAGGCGCCGATCCCGAGCTGGATCGTGCCGCCGTCGACGACCATGCGCGCGACATGAAAACCCGCCGCATATTCCGAAAGATCAACCGGTTCGCGCGGCGGGGCGAAAAGAGGAAACTCAGATTGCGGCCCCTCAAGAATGTAATCGAATTCCTCCGGCGGCAACTCGGCATCGCCCGGCATATATGGCAACTCACTGTTGACCTGGCCGATGAGCATAAAATCGGCCCGGCCGGCACGGCGCGCGGCGAGCAAATCAAGCGTGATATCGGGATTGCAGCTCAAGCTATAGTGCGTCTTGCCATCACGCACGCGCTTAGCAACCAATTGGCCCACCACATTGACCTTGCGGTCGAGCACATAGCGGAGTGCGTGGGTGTAGTTGGCGGAAATATAGTTGCGCTGCGATGCCACGATTTTGAGCCGGGTGCCGGCGAGGAAAAAAAATTCATTCACCTCAATGTTCGGCGGCAATCGGTTTTCCAGCAGTGCTTCGTCATAAGCGAGGGTAGGATAACCATCAAAAAGCCGAGCGGAAATAGGGTCTAGAAAGCGCCGTTCAAGATCCTGCTTGGGGCGCGGTTTCCCCAGCGTCAATGCGGTAAAGATTCGCAGCGCCATCGACGGATCGTCTGCGGTGCGATTGAAAATGGAATTTGCGACATGATTGGCTTTGCCGAGCCCGAGCGGCAGTGCGAGCACGATATTCTTGCCGATCCGCCCGATGATTGCCTCGGTTAGCCGGTCCGCGTCGTCGAAATATATCGGGGTGTTTGCGCTGTGCATTATTTCAGCCGGTCCCAGCCCAGGTCGGGGCGGAAACGATCGCCGTATTTCGCGGCCAATTGTTCCAGCGCCTGCCGGATGTCAATGACACCGCGCGAGCGCGCATAATGCATCGGCCCACCACGGAATGGTGCGAATCCAGTCGCAAAAATCATGGCACCGTCGATCGTTTCCTCGTCCGCGACCACTTGTTCACGCAGACAGGTCACGCAGACGTCTAGCATCGGTAAGAGCAGACGATCGGCCATGTCGGGGCCGGGCGAAGGCGAGCCGGAATCCTTCACGGCCTTTCCATCTTTCCACGCATACATGCCCTTGCCGGTCTTGCGGCCGAGTTCACCTTTATCGACCTTGTCCAATAGCCATTTCGGCGCAGCTGGCATCGGCCGTTTGAGTTCCTGACGCAGCACGTCGGCGACGTGCAGGCAGATATCGAGACCCACTTGATCGGCGAGTTCGATTGGCCCCATCGGCATGCCGAAGTCTTCCGCGGCGCAATCGATCGTTTCGCGTTTGACGCCTTCGCCCAGAATGATGAAAGCCTCCATCAGGTAGGGAGTGAGCGCCCGGTTGACCAAAAACCCCGGCGCGCTTTTCACTGAAGCCGGCAGCCGATCGATCCGGCCCAGGAATGCGTACGCGATATCCAAGACGTCGGCGGCCACGGCATCGTGGCTGACAACCTCGACCAGTCGCATGCGTGATACCGGATTGAAGAAGTGCAGGCCGAGAAAGCGCTCGGGGCGTTTCAATCCATTGCGCAACTTCTCAAGCGGAATACTGGACGTATTGGTGGTAAGGATGGCATCAGCGCGCATTCTGCTTTCGACGCCGGCATAGACCTTCTGCTTGAGGCCAAGTGTTTCCGGCACCGCTTCGATGATGATGTCGGCCGTACTTACACCATCGCCCTTGAGATCGGGAATGAGGCGGTCGAGTGCGTCGCGGATGTCGGCGCCTTTGTGCGCAATCTTCTTGAACAGTTCGGCCGCGCGTTTGACCGCACCGGCCAGCGGCTCGGCTTTCATGTCGGCTAGGCTGACCGTAAAGCCATGCCATGCGCACCACGCCGCGATGTCACCGCCCATGGCGCCGGCACCGATGACGTGAATGCGACGGCCCTGCCAATCGCGGCTGGACATTCTTTTGAGCTTCTCGCGCAGGAAAAATACGCGGATGAGGTTTTGCGCCGCCGGAGTGACCAGCAGGCGGGCAAACGAGGCCACTTCAGCGTTTTGCATCGCCGCAGGATTACCCCCGTATTTGCTCCATAAGTCGATCAGCGCATGGAGGGCAGGATAGTGTTTGGCCGGCGCTTTCTTTTCCGTCTCGCTTTGCATACGCCTGGCGAGCAGTTTGCGGCTCAGCGACGAGTTCAATAGTGTCACGGAAAGAACGGCGCGCGACGTCTTGAGCTCGCCTGCCGCTGCCGCTTTTGCCGCGGCACCGACGTGCCGCTCTTGTGTGACAGTATCAACGAGGCCGAGGACCTTTGCTTGTTGGGCACGGATCGATTTGCCCGTCAGCATACTGGTCATGGCTTGCAGCGGATTAATCAGCCGGGTCAGCCGCACGGTGCCGCCCAATCCCGGATGCAGGCCGAGCAGGACTTCCGGAAATCCGAGCGAGGCATCGTCAATTGCGATCCGGTAGTCGCAGGCCAGCGCAACCTCCAGGCCGCCGCCGAGACAGTAGCCGTGGATGACGGCAATAGTCGGCAGGTTCAACCGGTCCAGCCGATCGATGATGGCGTGGGCGCGGTGGAGGCGTGTTTCGACCTCAGCCGCCTTTGCCGTGTCGCGAAATTCACTGATATCGGCGCCGGCGATGAAGCCGCCCAGCTTGCCGGAGCGGATCACCAGGCCTTTCGGTGCGTCCCGTTCGATCGTGGCGAGAACGTCATCAAGCTCGACGATCACGTCTTCCGATAGTGTATTGGTGCTGGCGTCGTCCTTGTCGATGATGAGCCAGGCGATGCCATCGTCGCCAGTCTTGAGCTTCCAATGCCGCCACGGGGACGCGGCATGCGCGCCGTCTGGTCCGCCGTAGGGACCGAGCTCTAGATTGCGCGGTTCGAGTACGTCCCAAACTTTCTGCGTCATGGGATGGCCCTAGACCGTCTCGATCAACATGGCGCCGCCCTGGCCGCCACCGATGCACTCGGTTGCGATGCCGCGCTTGTGGCCAAGCCGTTTCATGGCGTTGACGAGATGGAGTACAATGCGATTGCCGCTCGCGCCAACTGGATGTCCAAGCCCAATCGCGCCGCCGTCGATATTGAGCTTGTCGCGGGGAACTGCGCCGGCGGGTCCGTCGAGATGCAGCACGTCCCGGCAGAATTTGTCGTCATTCCAGGCAGCGAGGCAGGCGAGAACTTGCGCGGCGAAGGCCTCATTGAGTTCCCACAGCTCAATATCGTCGAGCACGAGATTTTGGCGGCGCATGATCGCAGTCGAGCACAACACGGGGCCTAGCCCCATGATCGACGGATCGAGCGCCGACCATTCGCTGTCCACGATGACCGCGCGAGGTTTGAGGCCGTGCTCTCTGACGGCTTTTTCGGACGCCAGAATAACCCAAGAGGCGCCGTCGGTGATCTGCGAGCTGTTGCCGGCCGTGACTTTCCCCCATGGCGTCTCGAATACGGGCCTGAGCTTGGCCAGAGTTTCCACCCTACTGTCGGGTCGCACACCGTCGTCGTAGTCGTACACCTTGCCGTCACGACCGAACGCGGGCTCCATCTCTCCTGCGAAAACCTTGTCATTCTGCGCGCGGGCCAGTCGCTGCTGGCTTTCGGCCGCATACTCGTCGGCATCCCGTCGCGTCACCTTGAAAAGGTGTGCGACGACCTCGGCGGTCTGACCCATGTTCAGTTCGACGATTGGGTCGGTGAGACCACGCTCAAGACCGATAATCGGCGTGAAAAAGCTCGGACGGATGCTGGCAAAAGCCTGCAGACGCGACCAGACATCGCGTGCGGAAAACAGCTTCAAATACCACTCGACGGCGCTGCGCCGAAAAACCAGCGGTGCATAGCTCAGTGCCTCGGTGCCGCCAGCGAGGATCAAGTCCGACACGCCACCTTCGATATCCCGATAGCCGGTGTCGATCGACTGCATGCCGGACCCGCAATTGATCTGCACTGTAAATGCGGTCATTGCTTCGCCCATGCCGAGCCGAAGCGCGGCGACGCGCGCGGGGTTCATCTCATCGGCGATGACATTGACGCAGCCGAGAATCACTTTGTCGAAAGCATCAGGCGCGAATGGCTGGCGCAATAACAAGGGCCGCCCGCATTGAACGGCGAGATCGACCGGCGTGAACGGTCCGATACCGCGCGCCTTGAGGAACGGCGTTCGGCTTCCATCGATGATATAGACGGGACGTTGGTTTACTCCGCAGCGGTTGGCCGCGGCCGTGCCTGTGCCGATGATGGTTTTTCTCCTTGCGTGCGATTGGCGTCGTGGTGGGCCAACTCGTCGGCAGCAAAATCATCCACGTCAATAGCGGTGGCGACAGCCATTTCGGTCTCACGAAGTTGTACGGCTTCGCTGTCGTTGATGAGGCCCTGTTTGCGCGCCAGATCAATGTCGTGGATGTGTGCCTTGTGCAATCTATCGCTGATGGGCTGTGCCGCAACGGTGAGCCTGAAGGCACGCTCGAGGCGCGCCAGGCCGTCGTCATTGCCGGGATGAAACAAATCGACCGTGAGGCGGTCGCGGGTTGCCGATGGCTCGAGAAGTAGAGATGCGCAAGCGCGCGTGAGGCTGTCGGACGGCCCGCGGCGGCGAGGCCCGAGCGGTTGAATGAGAAAGCGCAACAACGCCGCAACGAAACGGTTGGGGAAATTGGCGAAAATCTCATCGAAGCGCATAGCGATTGCCGCCATGCCGCTGTCCATGCACCATTCAACCAGCGGCAAGTCGGCGTCCTGCCGTCCTTCGTCCTGCCAGCGCTTGAGCGCAGCCGACAACAGATAAAGCTCGGACAAGAGATCGCCGAATCGCGCCGAAATCATTTCTTTGCGTTTGAGATCGCCACCCAGCGTCAACAGGGTCATATCCACGGACAAAGCAAAGGCGGCGGCGTAACGGCCGAGCTTGCGATAAAAATGAGTGGTCTTGCCGGCGTCAGGTGCCGGTGCGAACGAGCCGCAGGTCCAACTGCGGGTCCAGGCGCGAAATGCATTGTTGATGGCGTGCCTGGCATGACTCCAGAATGCACGGTCGAAGACATCGAGCCCGCGCGCATGATCGCCGTCTTCCAGGGCGAGCATTTCCATGAGGATGTAGGGGTGACTGCGGATCGCACCCTGGCCGAATTGAATTAGGCCACGCGTAACGATGTTGGCGCCTTCCACAGTGATGCCGATCGGAACAGCTCGGTAAAGGCTGCCCAGATAATTATGCGGTCCCTCCATAATCGCTTTGCCGCCGTGCACATCCATTGCGTCATTGACTGAGATCCGCAGGCGTTCGGTGGCCTGCGATTTCATGATGGCAGTAACGACCGCGGGCTTGTGGCCGGCGTCAAGCGCAGCACAGGTCATTCGTCGCGCGGCATCGACAAGATAGGCGGTTGCCGCAAGCCGTCCGAGCCGCTCCTGAATGGCCTCAAATTTGCCGATTGAGATATGGAATTGCTTGCGGATCCGCGCGTAGGCGCCGGTGGTGTGCGCGGTGTATACAGCGCCCGCGGCCGATAATGACGGCAGCGAAATTCCGCGCCCGGCCGCCAGCGCACTCATCAACATCTTCCAGCCTTTGCCGACCTGCTCGACGCCGCCGATGACGTGATCCATCGGCACGAAGACGTCCCGACCCCAGTTCGGACCATTCTGAAAAACATTGAAGGCGGGGAAGTGCCGGCGGCCGATATCTACGCCGGGCAGGTGCGTCGGCACCAACGCGACGGTAATGCCGATGTCCTCGTTCGCGCCAAGCAGATGATCGGGATCGCGCAATTTGAACGCAAGGCCGAGCAGGGTCGCAACCGGTCCGAGTGTGATGTAGCGCTTATGCCAATTGAGGCGAATTCCCAGGACCTCGCGGTCTTCGAACGTGCCGCGGCAGACAATGCCTGAATCGGTCATAGAGGCGGCGTCCGAGCCTGCTTCCGGACTGGTCAGGCCAAAGCAGGGAATTTCCGAGCCGTCCGCAAGCCGCGGCAGCCAATAATCCTGCTGCGCTTTCGTGCCGAATTGCAGAAGCAACTCGCCGGGCCCGAGCGAATTCGGCACCATCGCCGTCACTGCCGCGGTGATCGAACGAGACGAGAGCTTGCGGACCACTTCGGAATGCGCATAAGCCGAAAATCCCAAGCCGCCATACTTCTTGGGCATAATCATCGCGAAAAATTTATGCGCTTTTAGAAAAGCCCACGCTTTAGGAGGCAAGTCGCGCAGACCCCAGTTGATGTGCCAGTCGTCGAGCATTGCGCAGAGTTCTGCAACGGGGCCGTCGAGAAATGCTTGTTCTTCGGGGGAGAGTTTGGCGGGCGCCTCGGCGAGCAACTTTGCCCAATCGGGATTGCCGGTGAATAGATCGGCGTCCCACCATACGTCGCCAGCTTCGATCGCTTCACGCTCGGTGTTGGACAGGCCCGGCAGCACGCCCTTGGCCCATTTGAAAATATAACGGGAAATATAGTCTCTTCGAAACGTCATACGTGGCCCGCAGTTCAATCCGGCGTGAAAAAGGTCTCAGGACGCAATGGTTCCGGCACACTATAAATGCCTGCCGGTGCTCAGAACAATACTCACGAAAAGATGACGAAGCTTTAATCTAGCACGGATCGGGCACGGGGTAAGGATATCAGCCATGTATCAGCGCTTTAAACAATGGATTGGCGCGCAAATTCTTCGTTATCTCGAGACGCCGACGCGTCGTTACGCGCCGTTTTTTGCACCGCCGATTGACTTATTGCGCCGCTCCCTTCAGCCCGGCGACATATTGCTGATTGAAGGCAATACCCGCCTCAGTGCAGTGATAAAATTCCTCACCCAATCAACGTGGTCGCACGCGGCACTTTTTGTCGGCGACCGTGCAACGCATGACGAAAGCGGCGGTGAGCAAACAGTTCTGCTGGAGGCTAACGCAGAGCACGGTGTATTACTCGTTTCGCTTTCAAAATATGCGCATTTCAATACACGTATCTGCCGCCCCGTCGGACTAAACATTGACGAGTGCCAAAAGGTCATCGACTACGCGCTGACCCGGGTTGGGACGCAGTACGACACCCAGCAGATATTCGACCTTGCACGCTATCTTTTTCCCTATCCACCGGTTCCGGTGTTCTTACGGCGGCGGTTGTTGGCGATCGGTAGCGGCGATCCGACTAAGGCGATTTGCTCAACACTTATTGCAGAGTCATTCGCGTCGATTCATTATCCGATTTTGCCGGAGAGCGTGGACGGCACCTCTTATGGAGTAGCCCCTTTTGTTGAGAGCGAATCCGATCACATTCGTCGGCATGGCCTCTATACCCCGCGTGATTTTGACATTTCACCTTACTTCACCGTGATCAAGCCGACGATCGATAACGGCTTCAATTTTCACACGCTCAAATGGACTGCGGAGAAGCCTGCGCGCAATAAAGCATCCACGCCAGTAATTCGAAACGTTTGAATAAACTGTGCCGTGCATAGGCGTGCAACCGGTCAGCCCGTCGGATCGACCGGGCGCGGTTTTCCGTCGGCGTCAACGGCAACATACGTGAAAATGCCGTCGGTGACGGCGATTTGTTCATCACCGATGCCGCGGCAAGCCCAGCTTTCAATTTTCACGGTCAGGGAGGTATGTCCAACTTTGATCACCTCAGCATAGCAAGCCACTTCGTCACCGACGAAAACCGGCCGGTGGAAGTTCATGCCGGTAATGGCGACGGTAACCACCCGCCCTTTCGCGCGACGTGTTGCTGCTGCGCTTCCCGCAAGATCCATTTGCGAAATCAGCCAACCCCCGAAAATATCGCCATGAGGATTGGTGTCCATCGGCATCGCGATGGCGCAAAGCGTTGGCTTGTAATCGGGTGGACTGTCGGATAGCGTGGCAAGATTCTGTGGCAAATCTGGACCCCTATGTGCTCGGAGCGTGGCTAGCTACCTCAAATAGTAACGGGTTTGCTAAAATGCAGCCACACCGCTAATCCCCGCGCCAGACAAAACCCATAGCGTTCAACCGCTTCCTGCGTTTGCAGACATTTTATTTTTTCCCCTGCGCTGCATATTCACCCACTGTCCTAGCTTGAATTTTCGATCAATATATTGTGCAGGCACAAGGCAGTGTCCGTTGTTGGGCGTGTTCGGGACGAACGAGGAAACCCACGTGGTGGAAATAAACGGAAATTCATCGACGACGCGACGCTGTTGCCAAAAATTCTCATCTTTATCCGCATCCACAGAACCCGCGAACGATTTGGGTAATTAGCCAAAGCTACTTGCTGCACGTAAAGAGCATATTGAAGAGGCTTGCATGTTTGGCAAATGGATGAAGCTCGCCCTAGACGCATCAATGTTGGCATTGGAGGCTCAGCAAGTAATCGGATTGCGCTTGATGAAGTTGACCTTGGGCGGCAATGCGGCCACACGTGAGATAAATCGCATGGCCGAAAAGGTAACGGCTTACGGGGGAGGCCGCTAGCGGTCCAGACTTTGTAGTTGGCACTGAGGCGGTCGCATTTGCCACCGAGGGCCAGCATGCCGCCGCCTGCTTAGGGTCCAAAATTGAACCACGGTTGCTGGACGGATCTCTCGGATGATATACTGCGCGCATGTCGATGATGGACGCGCAAGGGCAACCAACCAGATTCTATAAGGACATATTGCCCAAAGAGATTCCTGACGATCGAGCGTACGTTGACATCCTCAATAAAATTGCTCCGTACACCATGACGGTTATTGATGGTTTAGATGCCACGTACGCATTATTTCAAACTATCAAGTACATAACTCAAAACAATATCCCAGGCGATATGGTTGAGTGCGGCGTTTGGCGCGGCGGATCGATGATGCTGATTGCGTATGCGCTACAGCATTTTGGTGACACAAGTCGCCAGTTCTATCTTTACGATACCTATTCTGGCATGACCGAGCCGGATGAAATCGACATTGATTTCGACGATAAAGCGATGAAGCCAAGATGGGCTCAGATTACTAATAAAGGCCATTTGATGGGGTTTGGCGGCTCAGTGGAAGACGTCAAAACCAACTTGCGAACTCACTGGCTACCCTGAACAGCAGATGCATTTCATTGTGGGTGATGTGTTGCAGACTATCCCCGCGCAACTACCATCGCGCATTGCCGTGTTACGGTTGGATACAGACTGGTACAAATCCACGCTGCATGAGCTACAGCATCTTTATGATCTGGTCGTCCCCCACGGCATCCTGATCATTGACGACTATGGTTGGTGCCGCGGCGCACGGCGGGCCACTGATGAATTCTTTCGTGACCGATCCTTTAAGCCGATGATGCACCGCGTGGATCAAGGCCCGCGTGTTATCGTCAAACCGGTGTAATGTTCCAGTAAGGCACCGACCACGTACGAATTCGTCATCAACCTGAAAACCACCCCCAAGGCGCTCGGCTTCATCGTGCCGCCGACGCTCATCGCCACCGCCGACGAGGTGATCGAGTAGCTGTGCTGTTTGCTGCAATGCATCGGTCGCGATTTGCACTTAGCGGACATTTCAGGCCACAGCCGCGTTTGTCCGGTATTGGAGTAACAGCCGACAATGATCGGCACGGGCGCTGAATGGCTCGGCCGCAAATGTCCGAAGCGGACATCGGGCCTGTTCAGCCTCCATTTCTCGCTCGCCACCCGGTCGCAAAGTGCTAGCCTTTAGGCGTTGGACAAGGCGTGTTCTGGGGGGAAGTTCGCAGACACGCGGCGGAATTGGCGGCGCTCGCGCCCGACGTCATCCTGGCCCACGGTTCCTCGGCGGTGGGGCCGTTGCTGCCGGTGACCCGCACGGTGCGGATCGTGTTCCCGGTCGCTGTGATCCGGTCGGCGCCGGCTTCGTCGACAGCTTGG
This sequence comes from uncultured Alphaproteobacteria bacterium, assembly GCA_963709855.1. Classification (GTDB taxonomy): domain Bacteria; phylum Pseudomonadota; class Alphaproteobacteria; order Rhizobiales; family Xanthobacteraceae; genus Pseudolabrys. The sequence continues at coordinate 20,974 of CAVPXX010000025.1, forward strand.
CGCGGCCGGGCGGCAACGCCACCGGTTTCGGCGCTCATACTTCCGTGGCCAACAAAATCTTACCGTCAAGGATGCAACTTGACCTAAACGATGTGACTCTTAATCAGTGGGGTCCCAGGTTCGAGCCTGGTTAGCTTCCGAATTTCTTGGCAACTTCGCGCAATTTATATTTTTGCACCTTGCCGCTCGGGGTGCGTGGCAAGTCTTCGACGATCACCAGGCGTTCCGGCAGATACTGCTTGGCAAGTTTTTCCTGCTCGAGAAATCGGATCATTTCTTCTGGTGAAAGCGTTTGTCCCGGCTTTAGGACGACAAATGCGCACGCGCGTTCAACGAGGCGGGGGTCCGGAAAGCCGACAATGGCGACGGCCTGGATTGCTGGATGGCGAAACAGCAGGCCTTCTATTTCAACGACAGGAATATTTTCTCCGCCGCGGATGATGATGTCCTTCGATCGGCCGGTAATTCGAATGTAACCGTCTGCGTCAATACGGGCGAGGTCGCCGGTGTCGAACCAGTCTTCCGCGTCATGGCCGTAAAGCTGAGGTCGCTTGAGATAGCCAACGAAGTTGGAGCAGCCACGTACCTTCAAAAGACCTTCTGCCCCAACCGGCACTGGATTGTTCGCAGAGTCTGTCACGCGCACTTCCATACCAGGCAGTGGACAGCCATCGGTATGGAACGTCTTCTCCGGGGGATCATCGAGCTTTGTAGTCGTGACCGCACCATTTTCCGTCATCCCCCAGGCGGAGACGATGTTTGCCTTCAGCGCTTGCGTCGCTCGTTCGACGAGAATGTGCGGAATTGGCGCTCCCGCGGACAGGAAGATCCTCAAGCTCGAAACGTCATGGCCGTCGGCACCAACAACATTTGTGAGGTCGGCAAGAAATGGCGTCGATGCCATCGTGAACGTGACACGTTCATCACCGATCCGCCTCGCAGCACGCTTCGGATTCCAAATATCTTGCAGCACGGCGGTCGCGCCGAGCATGATAGGCATCACCAAGCCGTACATAAAGCCGGTCTGATGAGCCATCGGTGAAGCCATCAGAACGACATCGTCGCGACCTAGTCGCAATCGCTCGGCGAAGGGCCGCAGATTTGATAGCAGCGTATTGGCCGTGTGCATCACGCCCTTCGGCTCGCCCGTCGTCCCCGAGGTATACAAGAGCTGCATCACCTTATCGGCGGTTGGCCGACGCGCCGTGAATTGGGTATTTGCCACCTTGTCTGGCGTCCGCTTTGCGTCGAGCAAATACTTCTCGAAGCTTTCTTCCCCTTCGCCGCCGATCACGAGGACGTGGCGCAATTCTGGCAATTCCGGGCGTATGCCGCGCACCATCGAGGGATAATCGAAGCCGCGAAATTCATGCGGAACAATGAAGATCTTGCTCTGCGCCAAACCCAGCATGAATTTCACTTCGCGCTCACGAAAAATCGGTATTATGGGATTGATCACAGCGCCGATGCGTCCACACGCGAGTGTGAGCGCAGTAAATTGCCACCAATTTGGGAGCTGGCAGGAGACGACATCATTTTTGGCGACACCGAGTTGTACGAGTCCAACCGCGATGCAGTCGACGCGAGCGGCTAAATCACGATAGGTCAACCAACTCTCGGCTTGCGACATCGAATTGAAGTCCACAATCGCTGTCTTGTTCGGCACTTCGATCAAACAGCGCTCAAAATAATCAATCAGGATCAGATCGCTCCAACGACGCTGCGATTTCATCGCTTTGATCCGCGCCGATGGTAGGATTGGATCGAACTCCATTCGTCCCTCCCTAGTTGCGATCGCTTGTCATTTGGTGCGCAGCGTTCTCCGCGCTGCTTAATTCAACGCCAATTGGTTCGTCGGAACAATGCACCATCCCTACGGATGTGACTATGGCATTTCCGCCCGTGCGAATCGGCGGCCCGCGGACAATGATATGCTTGACTCGGCAAAACATGCGTGGCGATCATGAGTCGTTCGCGGTTATCTCTTCACGGCACGATTAACGACATCCACCGACTGGTGATCAGTCGATCTGCTTCACTCGGCGTCCAAAACCATCTCATTGCAGCACGGATGTGAAGTCATGCGCGCGGTCCATATCCTTGCTCATGGCGAGCCGGAAAAGTTGCAATGTGTCGAGGTGCCGCCGCCGATCGTTAGGCCGTCTGAGGTGCAGATCAACGTCCATGTGGCTGGCGTGAACTACCCTGATCTTCTCGTGGTGCGCGGGCTCTACCAGATTTTGGCGCCGCTTCCGTTTAGTCCCGGAAAGGAAGTCGCCGGCATCGTCAGCGCGGTGGGGGCCGACGTGACCGAGTTTCGCGTCGGCGATCGTGTTCTCGCCTATGTCGAGAATGGCGGCTATGTGGAACAAATTGCGGTACCGGCGGTCCTCTGTAATCGGCTGCCGGATGGTCTTAGTTTCCTCGACGCCATCGGTCTGGGTCTCGGCTTTCAGACGGCGCACTTCGCGTTGTTCGAGCGTGGCGGTTTCAAAGCTGGCGAGACGGTATTAGTGACCGGTGCGACGGGGGTTGTGGGCACCGCCACGATCCAACTCGCGAAAGCCTGCGGCGGGCGCGTTTTGGCGGGGTGTATGAATCCAGCCAAAGGTGCGTTCGCGCGTGACAATGGCGCCGATTGCGTCATCTTCCTCGATTCTCCCGATCTCCCGCGTACCTTGCGTGCCGAAGTTCATGCCGCGACCGGTGGGCGTGGCGCGGATCTAATTATTGAGAGTATCGGCGGTACAGTCTTCGACGCTTGTCTGCGTGCGCTCGCTTGGTCCGGCCGAATCGTTATCGTCGGCTTTACATCAGTCGGCCCTTCGACGATCCGTTCAAACTATCTGTTGATCAAAAATATTGCCGCGATTGGCCTTCATTGGAGCGACTATCGGAATCAGGCCCCCGACAGGGTGCGGCGCGCGCAACAGGATATCTTCGATCTCTGGCAAAACGGAAAGCTCAAAGCTCCGGTTACCGCGACTTATCCGTTGGAACAGGCGGCAGCGGCGCTGTGTTGTGTGCGAGAACGTCGCGTGCTCGGCAAAATTGCTCTAACTACGTCGCGGTATAACGCCAATCGTGATGCCTAACGGCATGGCGCTGGGAACAAGGCGAAAACGCGCGAACGTCGACCTCTCATTTGATGTAATCCGCATTGTTGGCGCCCAGTGCCGGTGCCGGGATGGGCGTATCGGACGAAGCACGAAAAGCGTTGCTCACTGGAACCGGAAGTGCCGGCATTACTTGGCCCTGAGTGTTGACCAGCCTATGCGCGAACAGGCCTCGAGCGACGAACTGCGGATCGCTCACCGCTTCGCGTACACTCTTGACCACCGTGCAGCAGCAATCCTGTTCGCGAAAGCGGGTTTCCCAATACGCGGCATCTTTGCCGCGGATGATCTCAGCGACGCGCACCATTGTAGCAGCTGAGTCCTTGTCGTCGGCGTATTGTCGCTCGATTCCGATGATGCTGCAGAAATTCTGCCAGAACCTATGCTCGATCGGTGCGGCAGCCACAATTTGTTCGTCGCGCGTCGGATAAAGCCGATATCGGGCGGTTCCGCCCGTCACGAGGCTGGCGCCGTTGCTCGGCCAGTGTCTGGTTGCGATCCCTTCGCCTAGCGCCCAATACATGAAAGGGAAGAGATTGTCTGCCATGGCGATATCGAGATAGCGGCCCTTGCCGGTCTGAGCGCGCTCGGTCATGGCGAGCAGAATGTTTATTACTGCGGGGTAAGCGCCAGCCGCAATATCGGCGATCAAAGCGGGCGGAATGACAGGCTGATTTGCGTTCCCCATCGACAACGCAAGAAGACCAGTGTCGCCGATGTAATTCAGGTCGTGCCCCGCAGCATCGCGCTTCGGCCCAGTTTGTCCGTAACCGGTGATAGAACAATAGATAATGCGCGGATTGACCTTGGCGACGCTTTCATAATCGAGGCCGAGTCGTTGCATAACACCCGGCCGGAACTGCTCAACGATGATGTCGGCACGTGCAACCAGGTGGTCCAGCTTGACGCGTTGGTCCGGATTTTTCAGGTCCAGGGCGACGCTTTTCTTGCCGCGATTGAGCATCGCGAAATTGACGCTGTCGGCGCCCCAACGCGGGACATAACCGCGCATCTCCTCGCCGCTGCCGGGGCGCTCGATCTTGATGACTTCCGCGCCAGCTTCAGCCAGAAGCAATGTCGCCATCGGCCCCGGCAGCAGCGTGGAAAAGTCCAGAACAAGAACGCCTTCGAGCGGTCTCACGAGGCTTTCTCTCGCATTTTGGCTACCACCGCAGGCGGTGCCGGCGCGTAAGCCGACGTGCCGGCGGCAACCGTCGCGATGCCGGCACCGACAGTACCCGCGACACCGCAAATCTCAATGCTATGAATCGCTGAGGTCATTTGTCGATAAAACTTCGCCCGATCAGCTGACGATGTACTTGATTTGTGCCTTCCCAAATTTGGGTGATTTTCGCGTCGCGCATTAAGCGCTCGACACGGTAGTCGCGAATATAGCCGTAGCCGCCGTGCATCTGCACCGCCTCTGTGGTCATGCGCATGGCTAGATCACTGGCCCGCAGCTTGGCAATTGAGGCCTCTAATCCGAAATCGGTTGCGGCACCGTCGATAAGACTGGCGACATAGTCCAACCACGCATCTGTCATCGCGAGTTCAGCCGCGAGATCAGCAACGATGAATTGATTGGCTTGAAAATCGATGACGTGGCGATTTGCCACCGTGCGGTTATTCATATACGCAATCATGTCCTTGAAGGCGGCGGTGGCAATTCCCAGCGCGTGTGCCGCAACGCTCGGCCGCGATTTGTTGAGCGAGGCCAACAGCAGGGCAAGTCCCTCACCCGGTTGCCCAAGAAGGTTGGTGCGCGGAACCCGGCAATCGTTGAAGGCGAGCTCCGCCGTGGACGAGGCACGGTGACCAAGCTTTTTCTCGGTCCGCACCACCTCGAAGCCCGGAACGCCCTTCTCGATGATGAGCGCGGAAATTGCGTGTTTCGGATCCTCAATTACGCTCCATTTTCCGAAAACGAGCAGCAGATCGGCAACGTCGCCGCTGGTGATGAACAGCTTGCCACCATCGACGATGATATTATCGCCGTCGGGAGTAAATCGCGTCTTCATGGCGGTCGCGTCGGAGCCGCCCACCGTTTCCGTGATGGCGAGCGAGGCGAGCGCTCCCTCAGCCACGCGCGGCAACAACCTTTTCTTTTGTTCCTCCGTGCCGAAATCGATCAGCGGCTTTATGCCATGAAAATTGGTGGCATAGATGATTCCGGTCGACGCACAGGCTTCCGAAATCGTTTGCACGACCGCGAGATAAAGGCGGTAGGACATCGGGGCGCCGCCATACGCTTCCGGCACAAAAATCGCGTTGAGCCCCAGCGACTTGACAGCATCAACGCTGTCTTGCGGAAAGGCCTCCTCGCGGTCGTAGCGCGCCGCGTTCGGCGCGATCACGGTGTCGGCAATGCGGCGCACTTGACCGAGCAGGATCCGCTCGTCTTCTGCCCATTTCCGGCTTTGTTCGAGCTGCTTGAAGATTTTCATCAGTGATTTATTCCGTGCGCGCCATCGATATAGATCGTCTCGCCGCTGAGAAAGCCAATTTCTTCCGTCATTAGGCATCCCACCAGTCGCGCGACCTCATCGGGCTGGCCCGGCCGGCCGACAGGAACCCGGCGCTTGATCCAGGACTGTGTACGTTCGGTCGCCAGCCATTCGCGATTGAGATCGGTTTCGATGTAGCCCGGCGCGACATTTAACACGCGGATTTTGTCGCGCGCCCACTCGACCGCCCGACACCGCGTGATCGCTGCCACGGCGGCTTTTGACGCGCTATAGGCGAGATTTTCGGCCACACCGAGCTTATCGAAGAACGAGCCGATGTTGACGATCATCCCGCCGCCCGATTTGACGAGATATGGATAGGCCAACCGACTTGCGACGAAGACGGAGGTCGCATTGAGCCGCATTAGACTATCGAAAGCTTCGGTCTTGAGGGCGGCGCTGGGTCCACCACGATGCTGACCTGCGTTATTCACGATGCCGACGATGGAACCGTCCTTGCTCAGTGTTTCGAACGCCGCGGCAAGCGCAGCCTCGTCGCCGACGTCGCAGGTTATGTTCCGCAGACCTGTGGAAGCATCGCCAGATCGCGACAAGGCCGCCACCTTGGCGCCGCGCCGCGCAAGATCGCTGGCGATCGCCGCGCCAAGTCCGCGACTGGCGCCGGTCACTATGATCCAACCATCACGCATCGCGGGAATCCGGTTTCCTTTTTTCGACGAAGGCTGCCATGCCTTCCTCGACATCTGCCGTCCGGTAGGCGAGCGTCGAAAGCTCCGCTTCCGCCTTGAGGCCCTCGCTGAGCGGAAGATCCGCAGCGCGACGAACCGCGGCACGGGCAAATTCGAGTGTTCGCAAGCTGAATCCGGTGAGCTCACGGGCGAAGGCCATGCCGGCCTCGAGCGGCTCGCCGTTAATCAGCCGATTTACAAGCCCTATGCGAAACGCCTCTTCGGCATCCACGGTGCGGCCGGTCATGATGATTTCGAGGGCGTGCGCCTCGCCGACCAGCCGGGGCAGGCGCTGCGTGCCACCATAACCGGGGATCAAGCCGAGTTTGATCTCGGGCAAGCCGATCTTCGCCTGGCGCGCGGCCAGCCGAAACGTGCATGCCATGGCAAATTCAAACCCACCGCCGAAGGCATGGCCGTTGATGACCGCGATCGACGGCACCTGCAGAGTGTTCAGCTTGGCGAAGACGCCTTGGCCAAGCTCGGAGCCGCGCTTCTGATCCAGCAAACTGCGCCCGCGCAGCTCTTTGATGTCGGCGCCGACACAGAACGCCTTGGGACCAGCTCCGGTCACGATCAACGCCCGCGCGTCCGATTGCGCGACCTGATCGATCGCGTCGCCGATCTCGCACAACATCGCGAGCGAGAGCGCATTGAGCACGTGCTGGCGATCGAGCGTCAGGATGGCCACCGTTTCCCGACGTGCGAGATAGACGGTCATCAGGCGACTTCCTTCGAACGGTCGAAACGGACAGGCTGCGGCAAGAGCTCTCCGCGCCTAACCATTTGCACCAGTTCGCGCTTGAGAATCTTGCCGCTGGCGGTCAGCGGGAATGCGTCCACGCGAATAAAGAATTCAGGCATGTCGTATTTCGACAGTCCTTCGGCATGAAGGTGCTGCAGTATCGCCTCGTAAGCCGCCGTCCCGATAAACGCCAAGCAGACGCGTTCGCCGAGACGTTCGTCATCGACCGAAAAGGCTGCCGCCTTGGCAACATCCGGATGCCGCAACGCCAGCGCTTCGACCGCAGCGGGATAGATATTATGGCCACCACGGATGATCACATCCTTGAGACGGCCCTCGATCCTGAGATTGCCATGCTCATCGAAAACCCCGAGATCGCCCGACAGGAACCAACCGTCGCGATTGAAGCTTTGCTCGGTCGCAGTCTGGTTATCAAAGTAGCCGAGCATCAATGCCGCGCCGCGGCCAGCGATTTGTCCGACCGTTCCTGGCGGAACCTCACGATCGGCATCGAGTGGATCGAACAAACGCACCTCGTAGGCCGGGCCCCCGCGGCCGCAAGTCTTGACAATCGTTGCCTTATCATCTCCGGGATGAGTGTATTGATGCGACGAATTCTCCGTCATGCCGTAAATGTTCTGCGGGTTTACGCCTTGCCGGACGAAAGCCTCGCACACCGAGGGCGGAATCGGCGCGCCGGCCATATAGAACAATTTCACCGAGCCTAATTGTACGATGTTGCGCTTGCGTTGCTCCGAAAGAATGTCGATTGCATGCGTCGGCACGCCCATGACATATGTCGCGCCCGTCTCGATGATCCAATCCAGGCGATTCATCCCGACGGGTGGGTCATCGGTCACCAGCTCGCATCCCGCCAGCAACCACTGCGACACCGCGACCCAGGCAATGTGGTGCGACAGCGGCGACAGGCTGAGCAGAACGGTTTGCGGACCATGGCCCCAATCGCGCACCAGATCGCGTGCATTTGCTAACAGCGTATTGTCCGAATGCATCACGCATTTCGGAGTGCCCGTCGTCCCCGACGTGAAGGCGAGGTAGTTCACTTTGTCGGGATCCTCGACCGGCTCAGTGATCGACGCCAGCCCGGCCTGTGGAAACGCGTCGCGACTGTAAACTTTGCAAAGCGAGCTGACTTGACCGAGCATAGCATCGAAATCGACATTGGCGCGGTCAGCCCCCCAGCCTTGCTCCGTGACCAACACCCTTGCCTGCAGGCGGTCGAGCAGTTGCACGATCTCAGCGCATGTATAGGTGCGGTGAAGCGACGGATTGCAGGCAAGACCCTCGCGCGAACAGGCAAGGAACGTGATGATCGCCTCAACTTTGTTGGACATCCAGATCGACACGCGGTCGCCACCCACGAGCCCGTGACGGTGCAGATCCGCCGCGACACCATCGACCCATGCCGCTACCTCACGCCACGTCAGCCGCCGCCCCCCGTCGCGCAGTGCCGTGGCATCTGGGCGCACCTTCGCGTGGTTCGCAAGCAGGCTATAGAACGTATCGTTCCGCCACGTGCCCTCGGCATAGTAGTGGCGGGCGCAAGCAGGATGGTGAAGCGTCAGAAATGGCCGCACCCGTCATCTCCCGAACTTTGACGGATCAGGCTTTCGGCGCTCGGCAAACGATGCGCTCAGTTCATGGCTTTCGTCACTCTCGAGATACGCGCGCAGCAGCAAGTCATGGGATAGCCGGGCGAGGCCGCTCACGCCGCCGTGCCGGGCATTGAATGCTGCCTTCACCGACGCGAGCGCAAACGGTCCGCGCTCGCAGATTCCCAACGCCAGACTTCGCGTCTCTTCCTTGAGCTTGTCGTCGGGGACGACCTTGTTGATCAGGCCGAGCGTCAAAGCTTCGCGTGCAGTCATCTTGGGATTGAGAAACCAGATCTCCTTGGCTTTTTTCTTGCCTACCAAGTCTTCCAAATACCATGTGCCATAGCCGGCATCGAATGAGCCCATCATCGGGCCGACCTGGCGGAAGACCGCGCTTTCCTTTGCAATCGTCAGATCACAAACTACCTGCAGCACATTGCCGCCGCCGACAGCGAAACCATTGACGCTGGCAATGACGGGCTTCTGCAGTTTGTCGATCGCTTCGTACATTTCCAGTGTCGGCAAGGTTCCGGCATATAGGATCGAGGCTTCCATGCCGCTCTTGCGCCCGCCGATACAGAAAAATCGGTCGCCGGCGCCGGTAATCACCAGCACCCGGGTGCGCGTCTCACGCCGAATGCTTTCGATGCAGTCACGAATTTCGTGACACATCACATGGGTGAACATGTTTCCATCGTCGGGCCGATTAAGCGTAATCGTGCCGATCGGCCCGTCTTCCTCGTATAAAATAGTTTCGAAAGCCAAGCTGTCCTCCTTCAGATGATTGCTTGCTGCCGCAATTCGTCGATCTTGGCATCATCATAGCCTAAGATCTCGCGCAGAACTTCCTCGCTATGTTCACCCAACAACGGCGGTCTGCGGCGGGGCTTTGACGAGACTCCGTCGATACGAATTCCGAGCCCAACCTGGGGAACCCGTCGCTCTCCCTCTTCAAGACAATAAAATAGTCCGCGCTGGAGCAGAAGCGGGTCCGCACTGACCTCGTCCAAGCGGTTGATCGGTCCGGACGGGATACGGGCAGCACAAAGCACCGATAACCAATGCGCGCGCGGTCGCGTCTTGAGCAATGCTGCGATATCGGCGACGATCTTGGCGCGCTGCATGCGGCGATCCTTGTTGGACGCCGTGGATTTGTCTTCTGCTCGTTCCGGCCGGCCCACGGCGGCCCAGAAGCGTTTCCAACTGCTGTCATTGCCAAGGCCGAGTGTGATCGGATCATCGGCGGTATCGAACGCCTGATAAATGGCTATCACGCTGTCCTTCCCACCGGAACGGCGCGGAATCTCACCGGAACCGAGATAGGGAACAATCCGGCAGGCCAGAAACCGCGTCATCGAATCCACGAGAGCAATATCGATGACACGGCCATGCCCGCTACGCGTTCGGCTGTACAGCGCGGCCAGAGTGCCGAGCGCCGCATCCTGTCCCGCCAGCATGTCGGCCGCCGGCGCCCCAATCTTTTGCGGCTCGCCTCCCGGTTCGCCGGTCAAATCCATGACGCCCGAATAGCCCTCGGCGATGAGATCGTAGCATGGCCAATCGGAACGTTCGCCATCGAGCCCGAAGCCGGTGATCGAGACATAGATGATATCGGGGCGCAACGTGCGCACGCTTTCGACGTCGAGGCCGAACTTGCTGGAAACGCGCGGCGGTTGGTTCAGGACGACGACGTCGGCCTTCGCGATGAGTTCGCGCAGCACCGCCACTCCTTCCGGCTTTCCGTAATCCAGCGCAAGGCTACGCTTGTTGCGATTGACAGAAATGAACCAAAGCGCTTCGCCGTCGAGAAATGGCGGTCCCCACGCTCTAGCATCATCGCCATTGCCCCGGCGTTCAACCTTGACGACCTCCGCGCCGAAGTCGGCCAAGAGCTGCGTGGCGAATGGCCCCGCAATCGAGGTCGTCAGGTCCAAGACGCGAACGCCATCGAGCAGCGTGAATCCCATTCCGGGCGTAAGCACGGGCAAACGTTTCATGGGGAACGGTGAAGTGGAAGCGAGGTCGGTCAGGGGACGCGTGTCTGACATCAGGGCCTCCAAAGGCGCAAACCGTATATGATATCCGAAAATCTGACGTGCTACTGCACCACACTGATCGCAGGAGTGAACCTTAAAAATGCCGAGGTGGCCAAGATTCTTTCTCATGCTCTTCTGAGACCTGTCGCCAGCAAGTCCGATCAGGCGCAAGAGCGGTTGCAGTGGTAAACATCCCGAGCGCGCGGGCATACTTAGCCAGGCGCATTCCAATTTCCGTTTCAGTATGCTGGAGCCCGGTTCGATATGGGACGGAGACCGGTTCGCAGGGCCGCACATTGGGCGTCGAGAGAACTTTGCAACTAGTGGTGAGAATCTGACGCTTGGTACCCATTACATGAAATGCCGCCCGAAGCGGCTACGATCGGACCGCTTTTGGCAATCGCGTCACTCGTGGCACTGCAATATTTCGGTAGCTATTCGGGGCATAGCGGACATTGTTCGGCACTAGCGCACATTGCTAACTCCGGCATTTTCCCCCTCAGAGCTTGACAGCGCACCAAGTGTCGGATTTCGACCACTAGTGGTGCGAATCTGACGCTTGATTCCCGCGCATCAGCACTGAACCCCGCTGAAATTTGGCATTGCCGCCGGACTCAAGCGTATGACTTTCACCACTAGCACCCGAGGTTCGCTGCGTCAGCCCCGCCATAGACTGTGCGCGGGGCTTTTCGTTTGCTTAGGTTGGAGAAAAGGCCGCTTCCTGGAAGCGGCCTCGACACATTTGCGCCTTCACAAAGAAGGCAAATATTAACCTGCAAAGGCGACGCGCTTTTGCGCCTCTTCCTCCGCCGCAGTCGTGGGCTGGACCGGAAGCTGCAGCACCGTTGCTTTCTGACCCTCACATAGGTGCGTCAGCAGAACAATGCGCCCATCCGAAAATTCGAGCGCATCATGGTGTACCCGCGGTTCGTGCTTGTTTACTTGTCGAAAGATTGCCGTCGCGTGATCGAGTGTTCGCACCCTCCAACTGGCGAAGAAGCGGACATCTGGATCTGTAACGGTCACCGCGTTGGAAAATGCAAGCTCAGTTCCTGGAAGAACGCAAACCGCCACTCTAGCATCTTCCGCCGCGGCGAACCCACGTGTGCCGGTACCGAAGTGACGTGTAGTGAGTATGTCGCCAATCTTTGCAGGACGCGACATGATGCTCTGTAAGCTATAATCGCACATGTCTAGGAACTCCTGTTGTTGAAGCCCCACAGCCCTAGGCGAAAACGCTACCGCAACGCTTCCACCGCGCCGCTCGAGTGTCAACAAAAAATTCGCTAAATTTTAACGCGCAGCAGCAACCCCTACGGATCCAAAACCCGTCATGATAATAACGGCACGCCCGGCAGACTGTTGCGGCAAAGTTTGAAAATCTCGGCGCAACGGCAATGCCCAACCAAGCCCCCACTGGGCCAGCATGACAAGTCCCTAGGTACTTGGTCGGCATCTCGGCGGCGAGTGCTGTTGTCCACAGAGGTTCTATGATTGCCGTGCTAAAATTTCTAGACATTTGTTAAAGGTTGCATGCGTTTCAACTTTCGCGCTCTCCGCGCCTTTCACAGCGCCGCGTGATTGGCCGGACAAGGTCGGTCAGCGATCAGAAGATCGAACTGGACCAAGTTGGCCACTGCACCTAGTGCCCCTACGTTACGGGATACTGAGAAATTAGATTGGCGCGAATGGTGACGGAAACATGGGAAAGGTTACGAGGGCAGGGCACATTTCGGCGTTCCGCGCCGCACAGTTAGTATGAAGACGGAAGAACCAGTGCCGGTAAATTGGCGTCGCGGACGTTTGTCCGCTATTGGTGTAGCAGCTTGGACATTGATGGGAACTGACGCTGATTGCCTATCCGGCTTCCCCCGGACCCGTTTAAGGAATTCAGCCTAAACCATTCCCGAAATGCGTTCGTGCGCTCGCCGCTGCTGAGGGTGATTTAATGCTAGTGGAATGACTCGGCGCAGCGATTGAGGTTGCCAAACTTTTAGCACGCAACCAAGCGCCAGCACGGCATACGCGGCAGTCATAAGCCACAAGGGGTGTTGCGTGAAGAACGCGATGGAGACGCCCCAACAATGGCAAGCACCAGCGAGATGAGAAAGGTGATCTGCGTTGGTGCACTAAGCCAAGGCATGTTTGCACCCAAGAAAAGCTGGTAAATAAGCCCGGCTCGCCGGAGAACCGGGCAAAGTCGTATGGGAGGAACGTCAACAATCGACCATCATCACGGTTAAGTCGCAAAAAACTTTCCGCGTATTCCAATATTTCGAGTAGTTAGAGGATTGCGTGATATGCGATAAAAAGTACGATTAGGATCAGCACAAAGAACAGCGCTGATATGGTAAATACGATTTTCTCTCCGAGACTCAATTTAGAACTCCGCATCGCTCAACCGGCGCTCACTCACTAACTGATCGCTTAAATTTTGATGCCAATCTAATTCCGCTGCGCGTGGCGTTTCCGATGTGTCCGGGGCGCAACTGTCGTGGGAACATACCATGGGTTTGGGTTGCACCAGCCACGATTGCCAGCAAGCACATTAGGCCTGCATTCTTCGATCGAGCGGTATTGGCAGTCCCAAATTACGTCGCCTAAGCCACCCGACACCACCGCGCACCAGGGCGCGTCCCTGGAGGCCTGGCTGGCCGGAACCTCGAAGCACAAGGCCGCTGCCAAAACTGAGGCCGCAAAAAACAATCGTATTATCATCTTCATTGCGTCACCCGATGATTGGCCCGACGGCGATACTATCACGCCGCAACCACGAGCAACATTAATTCAAACGGCAGCCAAACAACAAATCTTTATTGCCCTAAATTCTCTCGCGAACTGCAGCACAATAAAATACTGCGCCAGGTCCAAGGCGCTGGCTAATGCCAGCCTTATCTTGATAACCAGAAAGCCGACCGCGGCTACAAGATTGAGCGGGCGGCCTACACGGTCAACTTCCCAACCGGCATTTACTCGAAGAAGCATAAGACGTGGGACGCCGTTCCTGATGGTGGAACGCTGACGATCCCCAACAATTCGACCAATTGCGGCTGCGTCCTGCTGTTGTTGCCTGACAAGGGTGTGCTCCAGTTGACGAACGGAGTGGGGTTCAAGCCGACGGTCGCCGACGTCGTTGCGAATCCAAAGAAGCTGAAGATCGTCGAGATCGATGCTGCACAGACCCCGCGGACGCTGGACGATGTCGATGCTGCTGCGGTCAATACGAACTATGCTACTCAGGCAGGCCACGATCCGGTCAAGGACGCGATTTTGCGTGAAGGCCCCAAAGGGCCTTATGCGAATATCATCGCGGTGCGTGCAGCCGACAAAGACAAGCCTTGGGTGAAGGTCTTGGTCGAAAACCATCAGTCGCCGGAAATTCGCGAATTCGTTCTCACTAAGTTCAAAGGTATGTTGTGCCGGCAAGGTAATCAGCCAGCCTCCGCGACGGCACCGTCGAAAGCATCCTCGACCCGCGCAGGATTGCTCAATGGAGCACATTCAGAAGCTCACCGACAAGCAGCTTCAAGCGAGTCAATCAAAACGCAAAATGAGGGGCTAAAATAGCCTAGTACCGGGGTTTCATCATATTGATTGTGAAATAATCAACCAGAGCACGAAACCTGCCAATGCGAACAGCGGCACACTTATCCAAAGCACCTCCCACATCGCCTCGTAATCGATGTCATTGGAATGATGATTGCTGTGCGTAGCCATCGGGTTTCCCTAAACTATCCGTTATCCGATCAACGGTTAGGCGAAGGGTTTAGGAGGGGTCCTTAAGACCCCGTCCATGCGTACATACACCTCCGTGATCTTCGGTGACTCTAGCGAATGACCGGGCCGCTGCGGTTGCTAAAGACCACGGGCGCACCGGCCTTGATCACAGTGGGGCCCTGTGCGGTTATAATATCGATGCCGGGATTGAGCTGTTGCACCGCGATGCCGATTACGGCGATCAGCAGCGCGGCGGCAAGGCCAACCAACACGATCTTGAGGTGGGTGGTTCGGTCTGCGGTATACATCGACCAGTTCATGGCACCCTCCAACGCACCAACTTAACGAGGTTTGGCTTAGTAAACTTAATCGTATGACCGTTGGGCCTTCCCGCTATGTGAAGAATGTCACAGAAAAGGCGATTCTTTTGCGCGCAAGGAGCAGGGCGCAGTGACTGAATTTTGCCGAGGTCAAAGGCGAGGCGGCTGAGCAAATTGATCTAATTTTTTCTGCTGCTGGCTGATAACAGGAAATACGAAACCCCGAAGGCATAATTTCCCCGGGAAAAACCGGGCAGCAAAAAAATTGAGAACTCTGTGAAATACGCCACACGTTCGCGCTTAGGCGTGAACTATTTTTAATTTGTGGTTCACGTGTAGCTAACGGGGATTAGCCATGAAGACCGAGCGTACAATCACCCAGGAATTCGGTTTGGCCCTGACGGTCCTATTTGCTGGCATTCTCGTATTGAATGCGATCTCCTATTGAACGACAGGCGACCCCGTTCGGCCCCTGTGTCGATTCGCGGGCTGCCACCGGCGAAAAACTCGGATCAGTCGCGTTAAGTTCCCACCGGACGAACGGTTTTTGTGAGCAATACCTGTTGGCGCGCAAATTGCCGAGGGTCATGAGGTTGATAATCAATTAGATTATGACGAATGAATTTCAGCGGCTATGTGACGAAAGAATTGTCCGATAAGCCAAATAGCTCCGGCGAGTAGCAGAGGGATGACCGGGATGATCGGTTCGCCGATACTGGCGTTAGAGACGTAGTCTGCGACAACCAGCGCCACGATTAGGCCAGCAACAGTTGTGGCCGTCCAATAGAAAGCATCCATTTCGCCCTGCCTCTAACGGTCGATTGCCTATGATTACGTCGGAACAGGGCCTTGGGTTCCGGCATGGTATTTTAGGCTGCAGTCCGTGGAATCCACTCCAATGGAATGCAATGCTGAGGCCGTTATTGTTTATCAAATGGAACTTTTAGGGCTGCTGGGAATTTATGTTCCACCTTCCATCTTCGTGGAGAACCACATCATGAAGAGGCTCGTATTACTGACGCTCGCGGTTCTTGCCATGCCCTTGGCAGCACACGCTCAAGGGATTGTTCGAGGCGCGCAAGAAGGGGCTGCGCAAGGCAATTATGCGGCGGGTCCGGTTGGAGGAGTCGTGGGTGGCGTAGTCGGCGGGGTGGTCGGCGGCGTTGCGGGCGGCGTCGAGGGCGTACTCGGAGTACCGCAACGGACTAGCGTTTACCACTATCGACATCACCGACATCGGATTGTCCATCACGCCAGCTAACGTAAACGTGGGATATTTGACGAGGCCGCCTCACTTGGTGGCCTCTTTCATTTGCTGCTCGGCTTGGCCAGTTTCCAATCAATTATTGGCTGAATTTGATGGAACTTTTCGTTCACATCACGATTATTTATTCGCCTAAGGCGACAAATATGCCGATTTACCCCACTAAGGAATTCTTGAAGCATGCCGCTGAGTGCAAGCGCACGGCTAGGTTTGCGCACACTTCTGAGGACAAAGCCGCTTGGACCCGCATGGCAGAGCGATGGCAACGGTGCGCTGAGTGGTTTGAGAGCGAAACTGCGGCGGCAAACCACCATCCGTCGATACAACACCGGCCACGCCCTTTCAGGTGGGCTCATCATTGAGATGCATGTGGACTGAAGGCTGTCGCTTTAAGTGCGGCAGTGAGGCCACAGCATTTAGTGGGTCATCAATTTGGCGTGGTCATTCTATCGGGAAAAAGCAGCACAAGTGCCATCGCTTGGCAGAAACAGTGTCACAGACGGACATTCGAAAATCCTACGAAAATGGAATGAGATTGCTGAGCGGCGAGCAATCCAGAATATCGCTATCATTCAGCTCAGTTCGGGGGCCATCCGGGGAATCCCGGTTATGCATGGAAAAATAAGCAAAAGGTCACCACGCGACGACCAAGGAGTATGTGATTCAATCGGACTGGGCGAGACATCCTGCGCGGGCGCGGGCTAATGAGGCGCACAACGGCTTCGGATTGGGCACTTACTGGTCGCATGCCTAACGCACGACATCGGATACGTCCGCGGCATTCTCGCAGGAGATCGAGAGGGCAGCTACATAATCAATGCGAGCGGTCAGATGGTTAGCCTACCACGCGGATCGTCTGATGCCGCGCTTGCGCCTTATCATGTCGATCGATCGAAACTGCACGTGCTGGACCGTGCGGCTGAAGCCAAACTGCTCGACGGGCAACGTATTGCACGTGCTATCGAGTTCACTCGATTTCCTGTTTCGGCGCACGAAGAGGAAAATGATGAGGATGGTTCGCTGTTACGGGCTGCTGATCTTATTGGCCGGCTCGGCGATCCTCGCTATCTCTAAAAAGCCAATGCTTTATATTGGGAGTTTGAGGAGATTGGCATAAACCGACAAACTGCCATCCGCTACCTAAGCGTAACTGAGGGTGGCCGCCAGTGGATTGCGAACCTGTACAGCAATATTTTTCGTGCGGAGCGCGCGATCGGCCAGACGTCCCGCGTCGAACCTGCAGTTGGTTCCGGATTAACTATCTTTAAACGGCCCTCAATCCAGAGAGCAGCCTCAGGGCGCCTGATGGGTAAGCACAATCTCTGGGCCATGTGACTATGATGATCCGACCTATAGAATGTCGGTATGCGCCAGTTGTTGAAACTTCACCCGGAATCGAGCTGCTTCGCAGCGGCACACATTGAAGTGGGGGTCGCGCGTCCGCGCGCCGGTAGTTTGGTGTTGTCCTATATCGTGACTGGCAAGATGAGCGACGTCCGCATGCCGCCTTTCATGGCGGCCGCGCGTAGGGACGAACTTTGGCGGCATACCTGCTTCGAGGCATTTGTCCGTGCTTCGTCGGGCGCTGAGTATTACGAATTCAACTTTTCGCCTTCGAAACAATGGGCGGCATATCGGTTCAGTAGCTACCGAAGCGGGGGGTGTGTGGCGGGCGAGATCAGCGCAACGCCAATCGAAGTGCAATCGAGCCCCGACTGCTACATATTGCAGGCCTCGCTGGACTTGGATCGCTTGTCGGCTTTGCCACGTAAGGACTTATGGCATCTAGGTTTGTCGGCATTGATCGAAGACACGAGCGGCCGCAAGTCATATTGGGCGTTGGCGCACCCACCTGGGAAGCCAGACTTTCATCACACGGACTGTTTTGCGCATGAGTTTTCTCCGGATGTCCCGCCATGAACTTTGGCATTGACCAACTCATCGCCGAACGTGCTTTGCGTGCGCCTCTTAGGGGCAGGCGGGTGGCGTTGCTTGCGCATCCCGCTTCCGTGACAGAAGACCTGACGCACGCGCTGGATGCGCTGGCGGCATGCGGCGACATCAAAATCAGCGCTGCCTTCGGTCCGCAGCATGGCTTGCGCGGCGACAAGCAAGACAACATGATCGAGTCGCCGGACTTCAACGATCCGGTGCATGGCATCCCAGTCTTCAGCCTCTATGGCGATTTGCGCAAGCCCACGGACGCGATGATGGATGCATTCGACGTGATCCTTGTCGATCTGCAGGATCTGGGTTGTCGAATCTATACGTTTGTCACGACGCTACGTTACGTCCTCGAAGCGGCATCGCAGCGTCACAAGACTGTCTGGGTATTAGATCGGCCCAACCCTGTGGGCCGGCTTATCGAAGGTTTGCGGCTGCGCACCGGTTGGGAAAGTTTTGTCGGCGCAGGACCGCTGCCAATGCGTCATGGACTCACGCTCGGCGAGTTGGGTTTTTGGTTCGTCACGACACTGAGGCTCGATGTCGAGTATCGTGTCATCGAGATGCAGAATTGGCAGCCCGATGCCGCGCCGGGGTTCGGCTGGCCGTTGGGCGCGCGCACGTGGATCAATCCCAGCCCTAACGCCCCGAACTTGTGGATGGCGCGCGCCTATCCGGGGACGGTAATGTTGGAGGGCACGACGCTCTCGGAAGGGCGCGGCACCACTCGCCCGCTCGAACAGTTCGGCGCGCCCGATATCGATGCGCGGGCAATCATGAAGCAAATGGAGATCCTTGCCCCGCGCTGGCTCGATGGTTGCCGGTTGCGGGAGTGCTGGTTCGAACCTACGTTTCACAAACATGCGGGCCAGCTTTGTCACGGCGTGCAGATACACACGGAAGGTGTCAATTACGATCACCGGATGTTCAAGCCCTGGCGTATCCAGGCGCTCGCATTCAAGGCGATTCGCAGTTTGTATCCGGACTATCCGCTGTGGCGCGATTTCGCCTACGAATACGAGCACGGCAGACTGCCCATCGATGTCATCAACGGCAGCCCATTGTTGCGGGAATGGGTCGACAACGCATCCGCGACACCGCAGGACCTGGATGTGCTGGCGCTACCAGATGAGCAGGGCTGGTCGAGCGAGCGTCAACCGTACCTGCGCTATGCAGGGCGGTAGGATGCAGACAGCTCGTAGATGGGTTATGGCGATGAACACGTTGCACACTCGGTGGTGCCGTCGAGCCACGTTGCGACAACTCGCAACTCCTGAGTTAGAGCAACAAGATCGGCGCGAGCACCCGGAATTAGCGCTCCGCGCTCGTTGTCGAGGTCGAGAAATCGCGCAGGCGTCAGCGAAGCCGCTCGGAGCGCGTCCTCCAGGGGAATGTGGGCCAGCCTGACCGCATTGCGCACCGCCGAGGCCATATCCAGGTGCGCGCCCGCTAGGGTGCCGCCTTCCGTGGTCAGCCGTCCGTCAGCAAGCTTGATAGTTTGACCAACCAGTTCGAAGCGGTCCAGTAACGTCCCGACCGTCGGCATGGCATCCGTGACCAGGGCAATTCGGTCAGAACCCTTTGCCGCAAACGCGGCTCGGACTGAAACGGGATCGACATGGATCCCGTCGACGATGAGGCCGGCCGTGAGCCGGTGGTCCGCCAGCGCCGCGCCGATGATCCCGGGGGCACGCCCACTCAACGGCGGCATTGCATTGAAGAGGTGGGTCACGCCGGTTGCACCATCCGCGACCGCTTGGATTACATCAGCCGCGGACGCCTCGCTGTGCCCGATCGAAATCCGCACGCCCGAGGAGGCCAAGGTCCGGATAAAGCCGGCCGGAACGCATTCGGGCGCCAGTGTGACCAATGACCTGCCGGCGCCGGCGAGTTCGCACAATTCCTCCAAGTCGCCCGCACTAGGTTTCGCGACCCGATCGGGCGGGTGGATACCCGGACGCCGCGGACTGATAAAGGGGCCTTCCAGGTGCACTCCGAGGACCCCGTCCCGGCCGCCGATCGAGCGAGCCGCCGCGCTGGCGGCCTGTACCCGCTCGCGAGTATCGGTAATCAGGGTTGGGAGGCAGGCTGTGGTGCCATAGCGACGGTGCGCTCTGGCAATGGCGCGCATACCGTCGGCCGTCGGCTGATCGTTGAGGAGAACGCCTCCGCCCCCATTGACCTGCAGATCTATAAAGCCGGGGGCCAGGAACGCGCCGGCCGGGAGCCGTGTCTGCGCCCAATCGGGGGGAACCTCGCCCCAGGACCCAAGTCCAACAATGCGCCCGTCCCGGACCAGCACTGCGGTTTCGGCATGCCAGCCGTGACCGTCAAAAATACGGTCCGCCAGGACGGCATGCCTGTCGGCGATTAAAGGATTGTTTCGACCCGGGCTCATCTACGTCCATGGCGGGCTGGATTGGTAGCGCAACAAATCCAATCTAAGTTAAAGGACACCGAATACCCAGAGCATCACCCGCCGACGCTAATACCGTTTGCCGACAGGATGATGCGCCGATCTGGCGCGACCAGACGCAAAGCGGGTGCCCGCTTTTGTGGATCGCACGCCAGGCGACGGAAGAGAAACAGCATGGACCGGTTGGTCATTCGTGGCGGCAGACGTATTGAAGGATCGGTCCAGATCTGCGGGGCGAAGAACGCGGCTCTGCCGCAGATTGCCGCTGCGCTGCTCAGCTCCAAACGGCTGGAGTTGGCGAATGTACCCGAAGTGACGGACGTCGATACCATGCTCGCGCTTGTGCGCGAGTTCGGCGTGGTTGCCACCCGCGGCCCTGGGCGGATGCTGGTGCTGGACGCCTGCGCAGCCAGCAATGCGCAGGCGCCCTACGACATGGTCCGCCGCATGCGAGCCAGCATTCTCGTCCTGGCGCCGCTGCTGGCCCGTTTCGGTTCTGCGCGCGTGTCCTTGCCGGGAGGCTGTGCAATCGGCGCGCGGCCGATCGACTTGCATCTCAAGGCACTGGACGCGCTCGGGGCCGACGTGGATATAGAGTCCGGTTACATTCACGCGCGGACCAAAGGCGACGGGCTGCGCGGTAGCCGCATTGTGCTGTCCTTGCCATCCGTGGGGGCGACTGAGACGGCCCTGATGGCGGCGATCCTCGCACGCGGTGAAACCGAAATCCTGAACGCTGCGCGCGATCCCGAAGTCTGCGACCTCGCGTTCTGCCTGGCCGCGATGGGAGCACGCATCGAGGGTGCCGGGACGCATCGGATTCTGGTGCAGGGGGTGGATGCCCTTCACCACGCCCGCCACGAACTGATCACCGACCGCATCGAGGCTGGGACCTATGCCATCGCCGCCGCCATCACCGGCGGTCATCTCGAGATCCTCGGGGCCCATCTCGAGCACCTCGGGTCGGTCGGCGCGGTCCTGGAAAGCGCCGGAGTTCAGATCTGGCCGACCGATCGGGGTCTGATGGTTGTCCGCTCCGGCCCCTTGCAGGCAATCGACGTGGTGACGGAACCTTATCCCGGATTTCCCACGGATCTGCAGGCGCAGTTCACGGCCTTGATGACCATCGCATCAGGCGCATCGATCATCCGCGAGACTGTGTATGAGAGCCGATTCATGCACGTTCCCGAGCTCGGGCGGCTTGGCGCCAACATCTCGCTGCAAGGCTCGACGGCGCTGGTGCGTGGCGTTGAGCGGCTGCATGGCGCGGAAGTGATGGCTACCGACTTGCGCGCATCGGTGAGTCTGGTCCTCGCCGCCCTGGCCGCCGAAGGCGAAACGACCGTCCACCGCATCTACCATCTCGATCGCGGGTATGAGTCGCTCGACCGCAAGTTGGTGCAATGCGGTGCGGATATCCAGCGGGTCGCAGGATGATGACGGCTTCACAACCTGGTCCGCTGTTTGTCGGAGTTGACGGTGGCGGCACCGGCTGCCGCGCGCGCCTCGAGGACGTGGAGGGATGCTTGCTCGGGACCGGCATTGCCGGTCCTGCCGCGCTGCGCATAGGAGTCGACAGCGCACTTGCTGAAGTGGAAAAGGCCTGCCGCGTCGCGCTCGAGGAAGCCGGGCTTGGCTCGAACGTGCTGAGTTCCGTGCATGCTGCCGTCGGGCTTGCCGGGGTCGGCCGCAAAGGCGCGCTCGAGCAGCTCGTGCTGCGGCCGCATCCCTTCCGCTCCGTTGTTTACGCTCATGACGCGACGATCGCCTGCATCGGGGCGCATGGTGACCGAGATGGTGGCATCGTCATCGTTGGAACGGGTAGTGTCGGCTTTGCCATTGTCGGCGGACGCGAGGTCAGGGTTGGCGGCTATGGCTTTCCCATATCCGACGAAGGCAGCGGGGCCGATCTCGGGCTGCACGCGATCCGCCTGGCGTTACGGGCCTATGACGAGCGTGCCGTCGGCACCAGCCTCACGCACGACGTGATGATGCGCTTCCACAACGATCCGTTCGAGGTCGTTGCCTGGATGGATCACGCGACGGCCACAGACTATGCGACCTTCGCGCCCCTGGTGATGCGGCATGCGGATGCCGGAGATCCGGTCGCTCGGCGGATCGTCCGGGACGCCGCGGAGCAAATCGACGAACTGGTCCGCCGGCTTTCCGAATGCGGCACTTCCCGCGTCGCCCTGCTCGGTGGGCTCGCATCTTCGATGCAGCCGTGGCTGGCGCCGGATGTCCAGCGCCGGCTGGTTCCGGTCGAGGGCGATGCGGTGGATGGCGCCTTGCATCTCGCCCGGCGTGCCGTCATGAAGAGATAGTGTCCGCGGGCCGACGTATCGGAATGGAGCGAATGCCGGCCGCGTTTACGGCATAACCGAGACATGGTCATGCGCACCGAGCAAATCAGCCCACGCTACGTCGACCTCGATTCCTGGTCCGCAGCCGAGATGATCGCGGCCATGTATGAGGGGCAGCTTGCTGCGGCCGCCGCCGTTCGAGGCGCCCTTGGCGCGATCGCCGCGGCCGTCGAGGACGCGGTGCCGGCGCTGCAGCGAGGCGGACGGATCGTCTACGCCGGAGCCGGCACGTCCGGGCGCATCGGCGTGCAGGACGGGACCGAGTTGCCGCCAACCTTCAACTGGCCCGCCGATCGTCTGGTGTTTGCCATGGCGGGAGGCCTTGACGCGCTCGTCCGGAGCGCCGAGCAGGCCGAGGACAACGAGGCCGCCGGCGCGCAGGCTATGGCGGACGCAAAGATCGGCGCCAATGATGTTGTCATCGGCGTCGCAGCAAGTGGCACGACTCCCTTTACGATCGGCGCCTTACGGGCGGCCAGTTCCTCGGGTGCGGTGACGATCGCCGTCGCCAACAACCCGGGCGCTCCGCTGTTCGAGGTCGCGCGCCATCGTATTCTGGCCGACACGGGAAGCGAGGTAATCGCCGGTTCCACCCGGATGAAGGCAGGCACCGCCCAGAAGATCGTGCTGAACCTGTTCTCGACCGCCGTGATGGTGAAGATGGGCCGCGTCTATCGCGGGTTGATGGTGGACATGCGGGCGCGGAATGCCAAGTTGCGCCGACGCGCAGAGGCAATGGTCAGCGAAATCGTCCGCTGTCCGGCAGGCGACGCGGTGCGCTATCTCGAACAGACAGATGGGGACGTAAAGACGGCAATCCTACTCGCCTTGGGAATGGGCCGCAGCGAAGCCGTGCAGCTGCTGCAGCGTCACGGGGGTAATCTGCGCTCCGCCATCAACGCATCCACGCGCAACGATGGCTGAACCGCTTACCGGAAGCGCGATGGCGCGCGAGACCGCCGAAATCCCGGCGGCGGTGGAGCGTCTTATAGCACGTACCAAAATGTTCACGGCGATCGTCGAACGGATCGAACAGGCCAAGCCGCGCATCATCGTTTTCTGCGGGCGCGGCAGCTCGGGTCATGTCGGCGTTTATCTGCGCTACCTTTTCGAAGCGCGGCTTGGCCTGCTCGCATCCGCCGCCGCACCTTCCGTCGTGACTACGTACCGGCGGCCCCCGGATATGCGCGGTACCCTGTTCATCGTGGTGTCGCAGTCCGGACACAGTCCCGATCTCGTTACCGCCACACAGATGGCGCGCAAGTTCGGCGCGTTGACGCTTGCCATCGTCAATGACGAAAACTCTCCCGCAGCCGCCGCGTCCGAGCTGGTCCTGCCGATCGGCGCGGGAACCGAATACGCCGTCGCGGCGACCAAGACCGTCGCGCTGTCGATGATCGCCGGGGCGAAGCTGGTGGCGGCACTCGCGCGCGACGACGATCTAAACGACGGCCTCCAATGTCTGCCGCTCCGATTGTCCGGCGCGCTCGGGTGCGATTGGTCGGCCTGGGCCAGTAGTGCGGCGGGCGCGGCGGCGGCATTTATCGTGGGACGAGGATACGGCCTCGGCTGCGTGCGCGAGATAGCCCTCAAGGTCGCCGAAACCCTGCGTGTTCCGGCTCTCGGTTACAGCGCGGCCGAGCTGCGGCACGGGCCGCGCGCATCAATCACGCCGGCAACTCCCGTGCTTGTGCTGCGACAAAACGACCAAACCGCCGCTGCCGTCGACGATCTCGTACGTGAGCTGGACGACGCGGGCGAGAAGGTGTTTACCGCCGGAGGCCCTACGGGGACGCTGCCCTGGATCGGCGACGGTCATCCGGTTTGCGATCCAGTCCTCATGCTCATCCCGGCCTATCGCGCCATCGAGGCGGTGGCCCGCCGGCGAGGCTTCGATCCAGACAATCCGCCCCACCTGAGCAAGGTGACGCATACATTGTGAGGAACTCGAGTTTGCGCGTTCGCTTGAGTTGGGGCGCGCCACTAATGCAGCGATGAGCTCGCGCGGAAAGAGGTCATGTCATTGAGGAGGATCAATGCGTCAACACGGCTTTCC
This sequence comes from uncultured Alphaproteobacteria bacterium, assembly GCA_963709855.1. Lineage (GTDB taxonomy): Bacteria > Pseudomonadota > Alphaproteobacteria > Rhizobiales > Xanthobacteraceae > Pseudolabrys. Next base: position 45,760 of record CAVPXX010000025.1, read on the forward strand.
TGATGCAAGGGGTCTGCATGGGCCCCCACCAGGTCGAGATGTCGCCTTTTGGCACAAAGCGGACTTGCGAGAGTCGCCGATCAATATCCGCTTTTGGGGGAATAGTGGACATCGCCAGCGCAAGACCCGGATGCAAACATCCTAACGGATATCGAGCACGAAATCGAACTGGCCAGCGAGACCGTCGCCGGTGTCCGCTACTCGCATCAGCAATTCGCGCTGAAACAGGCCATCACGCAGGTTCGCTGGCTCGTTGAGGAAATAGAGTTGCGTGGTGAGCAGGCGGCTGCCCGGCGCCTGAACCTTGACGTGATAGTGCCGTGTGCGGCCGGAATAGAGCTCCGGCACGATGGTGCGGAAGCGAAAAGCGCCGTCGAGCCCGGTGGTGACATGGCCACGATATCGGAAACCGATATTGTCGTATTCGCCCTTGTCATCAGCATGCCAGAGATCGACCACCGCGCCGCTAAGCGGGCGACAGCGTCTCGTCAGCACTAAGCCAGAAAGTTCGAGCGGACGGCCCCCAGCGCCGGGCTCGCGGAGATCACTGCGCTCTGGCGATCTTGGCTTGAAAAACGGCCCCTCAGTCTGACGGACGGTCGGTTCATCGCCATCGCGACAGGTAGGCGTCGGCACAAGTTCTTGCGTCAGGACAGCGTCCGCACAGGAAAGTTCCCATCCGGCGGCAAGGATGCCGGTGTTGAGCAGAAATCGGCGGCGAGTTGGTTTCGATGGTTCATTCATGACCATGGCCAAGTTGTTGAGCGAGTTTCGCCTCGATGAGGCGGTTCCTGATGATCATTTGGTGCGCAACCCGAACTCAAAACCGGCCAGGGCGGCTCATCAACGAAATTTATTTGCTCGGCTCTCTGCGAGTTATTAGATTGTGATCATGGCTGCGCTTCTCAAGCCCACTTATTGGCGCGGTTTTTTGCAAGGTCAAACGCGCCTCCAAAAGCGGCCTGAGCAGCATGCGTAAGCGCCCGACTCAAGATTTCCTTACCCATCGTCATACCCTCAGTCGCCGGACAGTCATCGCCGGCCTGCCGCTCTTGGTTGCCGGCTGCGACGGTTCCGGCAGATTCGACGTATTATCCGGTGGCGACTACGGCGCCACCCAGGATAGCACCTATACTGTCCCGGCGGTCGATCTCTCCACCATCGACCGGAACTTGTTGCGTCAGGAAGTCGATTGGAGGGGTAGTGAGCGTCCGGGCAGCATCGTCATCAACGTGCCCGAACGACGGCTATACCTAGTAGAGGACGGCGGACGCGCGCTTCGCTACGCGGTCGGCGTCGGTCGTGATGAGGCGCTGAATTTCCACGGAAGCGCAGTGATAGGACGTAAGGAGAAGTGGCCGCGTTGGACGCCGACCGCCAATATGATAGCAGCGATGCCGCGCTATAGGCCCTATGCCGGCGGTATGGCGGGCGGCCTCCGCAATCCGCTCGGCGCCCGCGCCCTCTATCTCTACCGTGACGGCCGCGACACTTATTTTCGCGTGCATGGCACCAACGAGCCAGAGAGCATCGGTCACGCCGTCTCGAGCGGCTGCATCCGCTTGTTCAATCAGGACATCATCGATCTCTACAACCACGTCCCGGTCGGCACGCATGTGACGGTGGTGCAGGGCTAACCGATCTATCGCGGCCCGTGATCGGACGACTATTACGATGTGTTCGGCGGCGACCAGCACATCGGCTGCATTTTGTGGACGCACGCAGCCAGCCGCGACACGCCCTGGTTCTGGACGATCACCGCGCGCGTGCCGAACACGATGTATGATCGCGGGAACAATCGATGGCGGATTTTAAGGAGGCTCGGAGCGCACGCGAAAATGAAGCGGTCTGTCAACACGTAAGTGCGATCAATGATAGATACGTTCCAAACACAATAAGCATCGCCGAGGTGACCCGATAACCTATTACGCTGGTCAGCAATATTCTGATGCGCGTGGTGACAAAGCAGACGGCCTTTATTGCATCGGCGAAGGCTCCGTGCGCCTCAGCCGCATTTCCGGAGATGGCCGTGAGTTTCCGAAGGAATCACCTAACGTCACCGCATCGATGATCGCGCTTATCCCTCATAATCCACGATTGGGTCTCATAAACATCATCCCCCAATTCTTGATTATTCTAGCTACGACCATAACCTTTGGGCGACTTGTTCTATCTGGTGGCTCAACGGCTGATCGGCGATGACAACGCTGCTCTGTTTCGGGCTCGGCTACTCGGCGCAACATTGGCTGGCGTCCTATGGCGGGCAATTCGAGCGAATATGGGCGACCGTGCGCAATGCCGAACGCGCAGCGGAGCTGAACTCGCGCGCGCGGCCCAGGTTCACGACGCTCGCCTTTGACGGCACGGCGGCCTCAGCCGATCTGCGCGCGGCCATTGCGCAGGCCGATGCAGTGCTGTTGTCAGCGCCGCCAGACGCCTCGGGCGATCCGGTGCTTTCGACCTGCGGTGAAGCGCTCACGCGCGCCGCGCAGCTGAACTGCATCGTCTACCTGTCCACCGTCGGCGTGTATGGAAATCATGATGGGGCTTGGGTCGACGAAGAGAGCGAGTGCCGTCCGAGTGGGGAACGCAACCGTCAGCGCCTCGCGGCCGAGCGGGCCTGGCACGAGCTCGGCATTCGCGTCGGAGTGCCGCTGGCCATTCTGCGCCTCGCCGGAATCTATGGCCCAGGCCGCAACGCACTGGAGAATATGCGGCGCGGTATGGCTAAACGCATCACCAAGCCCGATCAGGTATTTAATCGCATCCACGTGGCGGACATCGCGCAGGCTATCGAGACCGCCTTCAAATGCGGTTCGAGCGGAATTTTCAATGTCGCCGACGACGATCCGACGCCGCCGGGCGATCCCATCGTCTTTGCGGCGCGGCTCCTCGGAATCGAACCGCCGCAAGAAATTCCCTTCGCCCAGGCGCAGGCCGCGATGACCGAGTTTGCGGCAAGCTTTTATGCCGAGGTTAAGCGCGTGCGAAACGATAAACTCAAGTCCGTCCTCGGGGTGACGCTGCGGTATCCGACCTACCGCGAAGGGCTCTCGGCGCTACATCACGACCGCGAGTAGACCATATACGGCACACTGGCTCTTTGGTGCTGGTCGCTTTATACGACAGGCACGGCACGGGCAAAAAAGGCAGGCCGATCGCACTGCAGAAACCCCCGGGAAGAATGTTGTTGTGGTTGCAAAGGGTGCTTGGCTTTGAGGCCGCCCGACCTCATCACCAATACGTTCGGATAGCAATTCGTCCGCAAATATTGCGTTTGCATGCACGAAATCTTCCAAGACAATCAAAACGCTTCGCAAAACGATATGGAGCATATGTTCCCCCGATGCGTCGCCTGTGCAACAGGAAATCTAGGTGGGGACGGGGCTGAGGATGGCCAAGATATTTTTCCAGCTACGAGCCGATGGCTCGACTTTTGCAACGGCCTTCACGGCGTTCTCAGCCGATGGCTCCGCCACGGCTTACGTTCCATCGGGGACCTATCAACTCACGATCGCTACGGCTACCGACGTGGCCGCCGATATGGTTCTCACAGAGGCGTTTTGAAGACAGTAGAGTGAACAATGCCCCACGCTCAATGCGGTGAATAGGTGTGCCGGGTGATTGACCGCTGTCAATAAAACGAGACCGCCATGCGCGGGGGACTGGCGGCCTCGAGGTTAGACAAGGACTGGTTCTGTGGGACGGGGTGCCCTTGTCACCTATGCTGCATAGCTTGATTGACATTCGGACGCGACGCTCCAAACAAGCTGATTAAGGGCCGCTTGTTCCTCCCCTATGCGCCGTTCAACAAAGCGACGCTCCTCGACAGTCAGATATGTTGCCAGCATCTTTTGATATCTCGTAATGTTCGCTCGGTGAGCTTGCTCCGCAGTTTCCATTCGCATCGATCGTCGTTACGCGATAGGTCTCAATTTTTTTGAAGGTTAATGCCATTCGAGGTGAAGTGGATATTGCACTTAGGTGCAGTATTTAAATCGCATATAGGAGAAATGACCTTAGACCCTTTCCTTGCTGTCCTTTGATCCGCGTCAATGCACGGCGGCGCCGGTAAAAAATTGAGTCGATCCCAGCCAGCAGTCAGCAATTCGCTCCGCCACCTGCGGATCTTGCTCAATGACGATCTGTTCGTGCGCGGACCAAACGGCCTGATGTTAACGCCACGCGCCGAAGCAATCCGGCAACCATTGAACGAAGCAATCGCTTTGGTTGAGGGATCGCTTTTTGAAGACGCCCCCTTCGATCCGGCCCTCGCAACCGGCGTATACCGACTCAGCACTCCGGATCGGTTGAGCTTGGCTGTCGTCCCGCCGCTCTTTGACCGGCTGCGGCGGCTGGCGCCAAAAATGGCTCTTCATGTGATGACTGCCGATCGAAATCAGGCTTCGGATCTGCTTGATGAGGATAGGATCGATCTTGCGCTCGGATGGCTTAATGAGAAGCTGCGCCACCTGAATGCGGCATTTCTGCTCGATGAGGAGTTTTTTGCGTGTTTCGCGGCGGCCATGCGATTTTGAAATCGAAATCGAAATTCAATATTTCGACCGTCTGGTCATTTCCGCACGTGGTGGTAAGCGCAACTGGTGGAGGCGCCGCAATCTTTGATGACCTTCTGTCGCATCACAATCTCAGGCGAAATGCATTGGTGGCTGTGTCAAATTTCACAGCCGTACCTTCTGCTTGCGCGTAGTGAGATGAATGGTGTTTTCACAAAACTAGCATCAGAAGTGTTTGAAAAGTCATTCGGTCTGACGAAGCGCCGGGTGCCGCTTGATATTGGAGAGATCACTACAAATATGGTCTGGCATGTCCGCAACGAAAAAGATAAGAAACACGCATGGCTCCGTCAGCAGATAAAAACGGTCTTTAGGGACTTCTAATGGCCAGGCCAGTCACGCAGTCAGGCCAGTTAGGCCAGTCACGCCGGTCATCTGGGGTATCGCGGATAATGTCTGAGCATAAAGCGGTCGACGAACGTCAAGCCGAATTGGGAAAATCGTTTTGGAGCGTTCTGATGAAAATTCTTTCTTCCGCTTGCGCCGCGGTTGGAATTGTCATCATTGCCGCGAACCCTGCGTTAAGCACTGAACTAAAGATTTTCGGTTCGCGGGTGACCAAGATGGTCGTCGAAGACATCGGCCCGCAATTCGAGCGGGCGACTGGCCATAAATTGGTGGTGATCACAGATGTTGCCGCCGTTATGAAGCGCAGGATTGAGCAAGGCGAGGCCTTCGACCTAGCCGTCCTGCTCAATTTCCAGACCGATGAGATGATCACGGCTGGCAAGCTCGTCGCGGATACGCGCGCCGACCTCATGCGGGCCGGGATCGGTGTCGCGGTGCGGCGGGGTGCTCCGATTCCAGACATCGCATCGGTCGATTCGTTCAAGCAGACGCTGCTCGCAGCCAAATCGATTACCTATCTTAAGGAGGGCGGCAGCACGATCTATCTGGATCGCTTATTTGCACGGATGGGGATTGCCGAAGCGCTACGGGAAAAGACAGTGAAACCTGACACGGAATCGGTTTCCGAACTGGTGGCGGCCGGGGACGTGGAGCTAGGAATTATCGTAATTCCGAACATCCTATCAGTACCGGGTGCTCAACTGGTCGGCCCGATCCCTGACGAGGTTCAGTCGTATATTGTCTTCACCGCGGCGGTCGCAGCAAATTCGCCCAACCAACAAGCCGCCCGTGATCTCATCGTATTTCTGAGATCGCCGGCTGCTATCTTATCGATCAAGGCTAAGGGTATGATTCCCGGTTAGCATTCACTCATTGTGATGCTGGCTCGATCTGTTGGGACTGTGAGGAGACCTTAGGCAGTATGAATATTCTTCGCCGCCGATTTCTGGGTTTGGCAGGAACTGGTGCTGCTTTCCTTGCCATAGCGAGAGACGTACGCGCGGATTCCTATCCGATGCGCCCAATACGCCTCGTTGTCGGCTTTCCAGCTGGTCGTCCCAACGACATTCTCGCGCGCCTGATGGGGCAATGGCTTTCCGGGCGGCTGGGTCAACCGGTAATTGTCGAGCACCTACCCGGCGCATCCGGTAACATAGCCACCGAGGCCGTCGTACATGCGCCGGCCGACGGATATACACTCCTTTTGGTCGGCCCAGCCAACGCGATCAACGCCTCGCTTTACGAAAACCTCAATTTCAATTTTATGCGTGACATCGCACCCGTCGCTGCGATCACACGCGAGCCGCTCATCATGCTAATCCACCCCTCGGTTCCCGCAAAAAACGTTCTGGAGTTTATCGCCTATGCAAAGGCGAATCCGGGCAAGATTAAGATGGCGTCGACCCGGAATGGAAGTTCGCCTCACGTGTCCGCCTGATGTTCAAAATGATGTCAGGCGTCGACGTCAATATCGTGCATTACGCCGGCGGCGGACCTGCGCTGAAAAGCATGATCGATGGACAGGCGCAAATGATGTTTGAACCCATGTCGGCGTCAATCACGCCCATCAGGACCGGCGAGTTGCGCCCGCTGGCGGTCACGATGGCGACGCGTTCGGAGGTACCGCCGGAAATCCCAACGATGGGTGATTTCATCCCGGGTTACGAGGCGAGCGCAGTGACGGGCATCGGCGTTCCCGCAAACACGCCGGCCGAAATAATTGTTAGGTTCAACAGGGAGATCAATGCGGCCTTCGTCGATCCCACGATGAAGGCACGTCTCGTTGACACAGGCGGCGCTGTGCTTCCTGACTCGCCCGCTGATTTCGGGCGATTGATGGCTGGGGAAACAGAGAAGTGGGCCAAGGTGATCAAGTATTCCAGCGCTAAGCTTTGAGTAGGCGCATAAGTGCGAGCTAAAATGTTACGGAAATAAAAAGCCGAAGGGAGAGCACATGTGGGATACATTTGCCCCGCGCACACGCCGAGGAGTGTCGATTGCTTTTGCTTTTCTGATGATCGTCGCCAGTGCGGGCGTTTCGTACGCCCAAACAGAGTATCCAGAAAAGCCTGTCCGCATCATCCTTCCCTACGGTCCTGGTGGCGTCGCCGATGTGACCACGCGGCTCGTCGCCCAAAAGCTTAGTGACCGAACTCGGTCAAAACTTCTTTATCGACAACCGCCCGGGTGCGGGCGGCATCGTCGCCGCTAAGACGGCGTTGTCGTTTCCGGCGGACGGCTACACGCTCTACCTAACCGGTAATGGAAGCGCGATTAGTGAGTCTCTTTTCAAGTCGCTGCCGTTTAACATTACGCGCGACTTCACCGCGGTCTCGGCGCTTGCGCAATTCGACATGCTGCTGGCAACTAAGGCCAACTCGCAGTTGGATTCGGTCGCCAAGTTAGTCGCTTATGCCAAGGCTAATCCAGGCAAGCTGAACTTCGGCACCATCGCGACCGGAAGCACGCAAAACTTGTCAGCTGAAATGTTTCGTATGATCACGGGTGTACAGGCGGCCATCGTAACCTTCAGAACGACGCCCGATTTGATGACAGCAATCCTTCGCGGCGAAATCAATGTCGGCTTCGACTATTATGCTGCGCTCCGTCCAATGATCACCAGCAAACAGATTAAGATCATTGCCACATCGGGTGAGCACGCAAGCCTTCAACTTCCAGGCGTACCCACGGTGAAGGGCAGCGGCTATCCCGATTACGTGGTCACGAGCTGGAACGCTTTGTCGGGTCCTGTTGGAATTCCAAAAGACATCGTGACCAAACTCAATCAGGAAATCGTTGCCGTCCTGAAGATGCCCGACATTCAGCTGCGCATGGCAGAGCTCGGTATGGAACCCATGATCGGTTCGCCTGAGTTTCTCGGCGAGCGCATGAAGAACGATATCGCCAAGTGGGCGCAGGTTATTCAGGCCGCTGGCATTCCGAAGCAATAATGTATCCGAAGAAAGGTCCTGACGTGAACGTGCAAGGAATAACCGACAAGGTACCAACCAGAACGGACCGCCCGCGACTGAAGATCGCAATTGGTACCTATGGACACACCGCCGCCATCAAGAACGGCAGCGTGCCGATCGAAGGCGTCGATGCCGACATGATCGAGGTGCAGCCAATCATCCAGGCCTTCCGGCGGATGGTGCGCGATCTTGAATTCGACATCTGCGAGATGGCGCCGACCACCTACATGATCGCGCGCGCACTGGGCGCCCCCTATATCGCCCTGCCGATTTTCGTGATGCGCCGCTTCCACCACGGGGGCTTCATCGTGCGGCCAGATGCCAATATCCGGACGCCGAAGGACCTCGAGGGCAAGAAGGTCGGCGTCCGCGCCTATTCGGTGACGACCGGCGTGTGGACGCGCGGTATTTTCGTCAACGAATACGGCCTCAATTCTTCCAACGTAACCTGGGTGGTTGACGACGAGGAGCACGTCACTGCGCTTAAGCTGCCGCCAAACGTGATCCACGCGCCGCCGGCGAAATCGCTGCAGAGCATGATGGCGTCGGGCGAAATCCAGGCTGGCTTCACCGGTCCGGCCGGCGTCGGCCGCGCCGGGCCGCCGATCGGCAACTGGGACATGAACGCGCCGACGGGTGCGGCCGCGGGTACCTATCCCGAGCTGATCGGCAATGTGGAGCAGGTCGAGGCCGCCTGGTTCCGTCGCACTGGCATCTATCCGATCCACGGCCTGATCGTGGTGAAAGACGAGCACGTCCAGCGCTACCCGTGGCTCGCACGCTCGCTGATGAACGCTTTCGTGACAGCAAAGAAGCTTTATCTCGAAAGCCTCAAGCTCGGCCGCGGCGACAGCGCCGAGGACAAGCGCTATCGCGGCTTCTTCTCACTGATGAGCGATCCGCTGCCTTACGGCATGGCTGCCAACCGCCCCAGCATCGATGCGCTGGTGACTTACGCGCTACAGCAGGCGTTGATCCCATCGCGTCCGGAACTCGATCAAGTCTTCATCGACATCGAACCGTAATTCCACCATTCAGAACCCAAGCGAGTGCCCGCCATGTCGTCTATCATCGATATCCATCCCCACATCGTCTCGCCCGATACCAAAAAGTATCCGCTGGATCCGCTCGGCGGGACGCAATCAACCTGGTCGAGCGAACGCCCCACCACTTACGATGACCTATTGCGCGCGATGGACGAGGCCGGCGTCGCCAAGGCGGCGATCGTGCATTCCTCGACCGCCTATGGCTACGACAACAGCTATGTAGCTGACGCGGTGAAGGCCGTGCCGCAGCGTTTCACCGGCGTGTACTCGATCGATGTGTTGGCGCCGGACGCGGTGAAGACCTTCGATTTCTGGCTCGGCCGCGGCTGCTCCGGCATGCGCCTGTTCACCACCGGCAGCACCATGCCGGGCCAAGCTACCTGGTTCGCTGACCCAAAGACCTATCCGTTCTGGGAGCACGCGGCGGCCAAGAACATCCCGGTCTGCGTGCAGATGAAGCAGGAAGGTATCCCGCTGCTGCGCCAGATCATGGACAAGTTCTCGAAGGTGACGATCATCCTCGATCACCTGTCGCGTGCGCCATTCGAAGACGGGCCGCCTTACGCCGGCGCAGTCGACTTCCTTGCGCTCGCCAAATACAAACAGGTCTACATCAAGATCACGCCGATCAATGTCACGCCCAAAAGCTGGGGCAAGGGCACGCCGGCGACCTTCTTTGGCAAGATGTTGGATATTTTCGGTGCCGATCACATCGGCTGGGGCTCGAATTTTCCTAACTCGGTTGGCACACTGAAGGAAATCTTGATCGCCGCACAGAAGGCGTTCTCCTTCGCCAAGGCGAGCGACCAGGATTGGATTTTCGGCAAGACCGCACAGATACTTTATCCGAGATTGAAGGATTGACCAGACCGCCATGCCCGGAGGCGAGCGCAAAAAGCTGAAGACACTCATCGGGACCTATCCGCACACCGCCCCATTGAAGAGCGGCGCGGTGCGCTCGGACCGTTTCGATTTTGAATTCACCGAGGTGGTTCCAGTCTGGGATGGCTTCAAAGACATGATTCGCGAAGACCGGTACGACGTCTCCGAGATGGCCGTCGTCACCTATCTGATCGCGCGGGCCCATGAAAAGCCGCTCGCGCTGCTGCCGGCGGCGATGATCGGCCGCTTCCAGCATCCTTTCGCGATCTATAATGCCGGCAAAGGCCCCCTGACGCCTGCCGACCTCACCGGCAAGCGCGTCGGCATCCGCTCGTTCACCACGACTACCGGTGCGTGGCTTCGCGGCATCCTCGCTAACGACTACGGCGTCGATCTCGATAGCATCGAATGGGTGACCTTCGAAGACCCGCATGTGGCCGAATACAAGGACAACACGCAGCGGGCACCCGAAGGAAAGAAAATCGTTCCGATGTTGCTCGACGACGAGCTTGATGCGGTGCTTGGCGAGACGTCGAATGATCCGCGCGTGGCGCCACTTTTCGGCGATCCGCAGGCCGAGGCGCAGCGCTGGTACACTAGGCACAAGGCGGTGCCGATCAACCATCTCGTGGTCATGCGCAAGGCCCACGTTGCCGCCGACCCTAAAACGGCACGCGAGGTTTACCATCTCTTGCTCGAAGGCAAGCGGCTGGCCGGCGCGCCGTTGAGCCCCGATCCGCTGCCGTTCGGCATCGAGGCAAACCGGGCGAGCCTCAAGCTGATTGCGGATTATGCCTATCAGCAGCAATTGATACCGCAGCCGGTGTCAGTCGACGAAATGTTTGAGGAGACTCGCGATCTGTTCGGCGCCTGATCCGGAGCGGATCGCCAGCAACCCGTATTACGCTCAGCAGGATTCAAACCCATGATCATCGACTGCCACGGCCATTACACCACCGAACCGCATCAACTGCACGATTTCCGCAAGAAACAGACGGAAGCCGCGAAAAAGCACGAGCATTTTCCGCCTTACGATCTGAAAGTCACCGATGACCAGATCCGCGAAAGCCTGGAAGGCGCCCAGCTCAAATTCCAGCGCGAGCGCGGGACCGACCTCACCATCTTCTCGCCCCGCGCGGCCGGCATGGGCCACCATATTGGCGATGCGCGCACGAGCATAGAATGGACGCGGCTGTGCAACGACCTAATCTACCGCGTCTGCACGCTTTATCCGCGCAATTTCATCGGCGTCTGCCAATTGCCGCAATCGCCCGGCGTATCGCCGGCCAATTGCGTGGAGGAGCTCGACCGCTGCGTGACGCAATACGGCTTCGTTGGCTGCAATCTTAACCCAGACCCGTCCGGCGGCTACTGGCAGACCCATTCGCTCGCCGACCGCTGGTGGTATCCGGTTTACGAGAAGATGGTCGAGCTCGACGTGCCGGCGATGATCCATGTCAGCATGTCGTGCAACGCCTGCGTCCACACCACCGGCGCGCACTACATAAATGGCGACACCACCGCCTTCATGCAGTTGATCCTATCAGACCTCTTCAAGGACTTTCCGACGCTGAAATTCGTCATTCCGCATGGCGGCGGCGCCGTTCCTTATCATTGGGGCCGCTATCGCGGTCTTGCGCTTAATAACGGAAAGCCCGAACTCAGCGAGCATCTGCTCAACAACGTGTACTTCGATACCTGCGTTTATCACACTCCGGGGATGGAGTTGCTGACCAAAGTGATCCCGGTTGAGAACATTCTGTTCGCTTCGGAAATGGTGGGCGCAGTGCGCGGCATCGATCCAAAAAGTGGCCACGAGTTCGATGACACAAAGCGCTATATCGATCAGCTTGCACTTAGTGCGCAGGACAAGCAGAAGATCTTCGAGCAGAATGCGTTGCGGGTTTATCCGCGCCTCGGCGCGCGGCTGAAGGCCGTTGGCTTGAGCGCCTGACCGGTTCTGCGACGAGAAGCAACAAGGAACGCCATTGTGACTAAGACCAAGTTGTTCACACTACTCGGCGACTACCCCGTCACTCTGCCGATCAAGCAAGGGCAGGTGCCGTCCGATCTCGCCGAGTTCGAATTCGCCGATATGAAGGTGGCCAATACCGGCTTCAAGCCGCTGGTGCGCGACGCTAAATTCGATCTCGGTGAGCTGGCGATCGTCACCTACTTGCAGGCGAAGGCCTATAACAAGCCTTACGTGCTGATTCCGGCGCTAGTGGTTGCGCGCGCGCAGCATCACACCATCGCCTACAACAATGAACGCGGCGAATTGAGGCCTGCCGACCTTGTCGGCAAGCGGATCGGCGTGCGCGCCTATAGCGTGACCACCGGCGTCTGGGTTCGCGGCATCCTGCAGCAGCAATTCGGCGTCGACCTCGACAAAGTGCATTGGGTCACGTTCGAAGACCCGCATGTCGCCGAATACAACGATCCGTCTTTCGTCGAGCGGGCGCCCGCCGGCAAGAATTTAGTGCAGATGTTGTTGGACGGTGAGCTCGATGCGGCAGTCGTCGGCGATAAGTTGCCAGATCCCCGCCTAAAGACGCTCATTCCGGACGTCGAGGGCTCCTCGCGCGCCTGGGCTAGCAAGCATGGCATACCGATCAACCATATGCTGGTGATCCGCAGCGAGTTGTCACGCATGCGGCCCGACTTGGTTCGCGAGGTGTTCCGCATCTTCAAGGAAAGCCGCAACATTGCGATTCGAGGGGGAAATAAGAATGCCGCACAACTGAATTACGGCGTCGAGGCCAATCGGCCATCGCTCGAGGCGATCATCGACATTGCCTTCAATCAGAAACTGATCCCCCGCCGCTATGCCGTCGACGAATTGTTTGACGATACGACCCGCTCGCTATCATGATATCGCGTCTCAGCCTCGTTGCCGATTTTTTGATGAGACTGCGCGCTTCGAATCGTACCTGAGCGAGTTCGACACATAAACTGCTTCGATCGTCTGTCCGAATCCTGCGTCCGCATAATGATAGATTATAGAATGCCCGGTCGTGCGGGATGAGGGACGATTAAGCAGTATGCGAAGATTGATCCGTGCAAGTGCCATACTGGCCGTCATGATGGCGGCGGGCCTCAGTTTGCCATTCGCCAGGGCGGCAACGCCTGAGGAGGTCTATATAGCTCCACGCGATGCCGCGATCGTCAAAATCAAGGCTGCCGCCGAGAAGCGCGGCCCCATGGACAACTATGGTGCCGATATCCTCGTCGTTGAAAAACAGGCGCGCGCGGGGCTCGAAAAGCAGATGCGCACCATCGTCGGTCCGGTCGCCATCAAAGCGATGGAAGAAAATAGCGCGCTCAATCTCGACACACTGATCGAGGGCGACGAGGGCTTCGGCCTGCTCGACGATATGGTCTACGGACCGGTCAACGGCAAGACCCGCGTGATCGTGACGACCAACAGCATGTTTAAACGCTGGCTGCATCAGCACAAGGACTGGTGGGGCAAAGACTCTGCCGATATCCCGCACGAGCCGAGCGCCGCGGTCAAAGAGAATGCGTTCTATACGCAAGCGGTCCTCCCGGATGCTGCCATCATGCGGTTTGCCGAACTTCCTATTCGCAAGCCTGTGGGGCCGCGTTCGCTTTCGCCATGCTCGCTACGCGAACCCAGAGCGAGGTTCCACCCAAGGCCGACGAGATTTTCGTCGCAATGGCGCAGGGCCGAAGGGTGTTCATCGCCCATACGAAAGAGTTCCGTGCGGTCGGGATGCAATTCGAAGCGATTTAGTCAAGAAGTCAGTCGAGGCCGCTGAAGAGCCGGGAGTGGACGATAAAGCGCGCCGCGAAAAATCGGACGCGCTGAGTGCGAAGTCCGAGGCGGAATTCTTGCGCTGCTTCGCGGAGCAAGCTTCGCGACAAAATGGTTTCGCCGCCGCCATGACGGCCGCGCAGGCGTGATAGACCAGCTTCTCCTGCACTGACCTTGCGACGCCTTGCACATCGCCGCCCGCCGTCGCCAAGCAAGGCCCCGGTGTGCCCGGCGCCGCGCTGATGTCTGCTCAACAGGGTGGTGAAGAACTACGAATTCGTGTGCTCGGAATATATATATGGTGTCCGACTGCACACCGCCGCATCAATTCAGGCATTCATCTCAGTGAACATCGTCGCGGTCTTATCTTTCGATGTGGATGAGATCATGCCAATGCAGTAGTCTTTCTTTCGCTGCTACAAAAAGCGCTCAAGTCAGGTCAAGTCGCCGTGAAGGGAGAGAGTAAGCCATGATCAAGGATATTGTCGTCAATCTTACGATCGGAGTTGAGCGAGACGCGGCGGCGAATTACGCCGTCTCCCTGGCCAACATATTCGAGGCGCATCTTGTCGGCGTCGCCTTCGTTTACGATCCCCAGGTCAGTGCGAACCTTATTGTCGGAATTCCAGCGGACCTCATCGACGCCCAGCGCGCCGCAATTAAACATCAAGCGAACGAGGCCGTGGCTCGCTTTGAAGCATTGGCAAAGCAGGCTGGCGTTATGAACGAGTCGCAGATGATAGACGTCGCGTCGGGCCATGTGGGCGATACGTTCGGTCGACTTGCTCGTAGCTTCGACCTCTCCGTGATTCGTCAAGCCGAGCCGAATAAGGCGGAGCAGGAAGTACCGATCATCGAGGGGGCATTGTTCGAATCTGGGCGTCCCGTGATCGTCGTTCCGTACATTCAGACGCAGGGCGCAAAATTTAATTGCGTTATGGTCGGTTGGGACGGAAGTCGAACCGCGGCACGTGCCATCGGTGATGCGATGCCGGTGCTCGAGCGCGCCAAGCTGATCGAAATATTTACGGCTGTAGCTAATCCGACGATGAATACTGAATTGCCGGGGGTCGATATCGGACGACATCTTTCTCGCCACGGACTTAATGTCGAGGTCAAGCGCATCCCGGCCGATGGCATCAAAGTTTCGGACGCAATCCTTTCCCATGCCGCGGATATCGACGCTGACTTCATGGTCATGGGCGGCTACGGCCACTCCCGCCTACGCGAATATGTATTGGGCGGTGCCACACGTGGCATATTGGCGAGTATGACATTGCCGACTTTGATGTCGAATTGACGAAGAAGCCGACAGCGCGCGCAATTGTCCGCATTTGAGAGTAAAGCGGACGTGACGCGGACATCGCGGAATGTCCGCTAATGACCCGGACAGACATGTGCGACCTGCCCACTAGACAAAAGGCCCCGGACGATGCCGGGGCTTTATGTTTCATTCGGTCGACATCGCTACCGTAAGATTGATTTGTTAGGCAGCCTTGACCTCGATCTTCGTTGCGGGCTTTTGGGCCTCAAGCTTCTTGGGAAGCGTCAGCGTGAGTACGCCTTTCTTGAAGCTCGCTTTTATGTTATCCGCGTCGACGCCTTCCGGCATCTCGAAGCGGCGCTCGAAGGAGCCAAAGTTGCGCTCACGCATATAATAATCCTTCTTTTTCTCCTCTTTTTCTTCCCGCTTCTCGCCCTTGATGATCAGGTTGCCATTGGCAATCTTCACTTCGATGTTCTTCTCATCTATCCCGGGCAATTCGGCGGTGAGCTCGTAAGCCTTCTCGCTTTCAGCGATGTCGACCGCGGGGGTAGCTTCCCATGTTACGTCGCGCTGCCACAACGGCTCGATATCGAATATTGAGCGGCGGGTCGGAAGTTGCCAGAAGCCCTGACCAAAATCGTCGAACAGACGATCCATTTCCCGGCGAAGACTCAAAAAAGGCCACGCTTGTGTCCTCGACGGAACGTTGGCGGCGTTCGCCTGAACTTTTACAGGGATTTTAGTTACAGTTTCAGCCATGACAAAACCCTCCATATGGAGACCGCCATGTGTGATCAATCGAGCGGAAAAACAATTGCCCTTTGGGGCTATTGATGGAGAGTCGCGCGGCCTGTCATCAGTATTTAACCCGATGGTGGTGTTTTATCCTCCCCCCAACCCCGCACCACCCAGTTTGTGGCACAATGTATGGTCCGGCCGTGCGTCGCAAGTGGATTTCGCCGAGCTGGCGGTGAGCGGTCTTGCATCAATGTATCCGGCCTCTGATTGGAGCGTGTTGTGCTCCGGGCCATCATGGATATCAGCGCGCGTGCGATCTCATTAGCGGAAAGGCCTCGAGCGGGCCAAATGTGCCAACAGTATTCGCAAGCGCCGGGAAGACCGAACCTCCATCTCGTTTCATCCTCTCGCAGACCTCGGCAGGTAAGGTGTATCGATCTGGCTACGTCATCGCAGGCTCCTCACTTTGCGTGCTCGCTGCGTTCCTCGGTGTGGAATAAAGATCAAGCTGACTGGGCGGTCTGCACTGGTATTTTCCTCACTTCGAAGTCCCGACCATGAGCCAGAACGCCCCAAGCGATGCGGGCCAGCTTGTTGGCGAGCGCAATCGCGAGCACGTTAGGGTGCAGCCGCTTCTTGGCGGCCTCGATCCAGGATTTGAGTCCGTGGCGCTCCCAGCTCTTGGGCCTGATCAGGACAACCCACGCCGCCTGTACGAACAACACGCGTAGATAGCGATTGCCGCGCTTGGAGATCCTGCCCAGGATCGTGCGGCCTCCGGTCGACATCTGCCTCGGAACGAGACCCAACCATGCGCCGAAATCGCGGCCTTTGGAGAACGCTTCTCCAGTCCCGATCGCGGCCACCATCGCGCTGGAGATGATCGGCCCGATGCCCGGCACGCTCATCAGCCGCTCGCAACCAGCATCATGGCGCGCGATGGTTTCGATCTCACTCGACAGACCTTCGATCCGCTCATCGAGCCGGCGCCAGTCGCCGGCCAGGTCCTCGATCAGGCGCACCATGCGTGGCGACAGGACATCGGAGCGGTGCAGCAAGGATGCGCGGCAGCTCGGCACGCAAGAAGCGTTGTCCCTGCCGCACCGCAATGCCGCGCTCCAGCAGGAAGGCGCGGATCTGATTGATGATGCCGGTGCGCTGGCTGACCAGCCGCTCCCGCACCCGGTGCAATGCCTGCAGGTCGAGTTGATCAGCGGTCTTGGTAGCGACGAACTTCATTGTCGGGCCGCTGTACCGCCTCGGTAATCGCCTCGGCATCGCGGAAGTCGTTCTTCTGTCCCTTCGAGTAGGGACGAACATACTTCGCCGGCATCAGCCGGGCATCGTGACCAAGCGCCTTGAGCTTGCGACTGAGATGATGCGCTCCGACGCAGGCCTCCATGCCAATCAGGCAGGGCGGCATGTTGGCAAGGCGTGCTTCAACCTGACCGCGTGACCACTTCTGACGCAGCATAATCGCACCGCGCTCATCGTGGCCTACGACATGGAACGAGTTCTTGCCGATATCGATGCCGATCACGGCGATTGCGGTATTGAACTTCTGAGACATGGCGTGCTCCTTGTCTTCGGTGCCCCTTGCCAGCATGACTTGCTGGCGGGGCAGGAGCACGGCCGGACCATCCCATTAGCGGACGTTAATGTCCGCTTTCTAACCGGACACATTCGACGCGGGACCGGAAGCAGGACAATCCGGGCGTGAACCACCGGGAGGACTGGGTTAAATCGCGGGCGGCCCCGAGGCGGTCTGGTCGGCGCGACGCCGCTGCGCGATCAACAACGCCATGCCGAGCGGGGCGAGCGACACCAAGCGGCTTTGATAGCGGTCCACCGGATGCGAGAAGACGCCGCAAATAGCGGCGTTGGCGGCCAGCGCCAGCAGAATGACAAGACAAAGCGCGGCGGCTTCCGGCGCGATTCTCAGCCGGCGGCGGAATAGCAAAGCAAGGCCAAGGCCCGCGACGGCGAGCGCGGCGACAGGCATATGCAGATAATTCAACGGCGCCACGTCGAAATGCTCGGCTTGCTGACGCGCGTGCATGAATTGTGCAAACAGTTGCGGAAAGTGGTCGCCAAACATGTAGACCGTCGACGCATTGTCATCGACGCCGACCTCGGTCTGGAAAGCAAAGAACTGGCTGACCGCGGCGGCGACGGCAGTCGAGGCATGCATGAGCGGATAGCACTCAAGGGTCGCCCGCGTGATGGCGCGCTCCTCGGAGCGGAAGCCCTTCCAGGCGCCGAGTTTGCGGAACGGCGAGTTGCCGTCCCATAGCCAGCCGTCGGCGTCCTCCGGCAGGGTGGCTTTGTAGTCGCACAAGCGCAGCGAGGTGTCCGGACAGTACTCGCTGAGGTAACGCGCAACGATGCCGTCCTCGATCAGCCGGCCGAATAGAAAGCTACTGGCGCCGGGCGTGAAGGCGAAGTTGCCAGTAATGGCGAGATTCGAGATCGGGCAGAGCGCGATGCCAGCGGCGACGCTGCCTGCCGCAAACCACAGCCGAGGTTTCGGCAGCGCAAGCGACTTGAATCGCGCTAGCAGCCAGAGCGCCGCGATGATGGCGACGCACATGCCGGCGGCTGCCATATGGCTCGGAATGGCGAACACGATCACCGCCGCGAGAATGAAACGTTCCCACCGCACAAACAGTTCTTTGCAAAAGCTCAGCAAATAAAGCGCCAGTACCGCCACCGGAAATAGAATGTCGGGCATCAACTGGCCGGAAAACCATGGCAGACTGGTGCAGACCGTCAGCAGAGCCACGATGCCGAGCGCAAGCCAAGGCCGGCCGCCCAAACCATGCGCGCGCATGGTCAGCACGATCAGCCAAACCGTCAGGGCCGATTGGAGAACCGCATTCGGCCAGAACGCGAATGGGATGCCGGTGTATAGAAATAGGCCATACAGTGCCGAGCGGCCCATGCCCAGCGTGCCTAAGACCGGCCGGTCCAGATAACCGCCGGTGTCAGGAAAGATCAGGGGGAAGCCGTTCCACAACGCCGGCGCCATCAGCGCGAGCAGCATGGCCGCGCACGCCAGTATCCAGGCTAGAACATTGCTTTGAGAGTCAAAAACCCCGGGAGCAGCGCTAACGCGCGTATGACCGATTGAAACGTCCGTCATCGCCAGCACCATCACGCGGCCATACATCAAGCCGGGGGCCATTAGTAAGTGTACACTCCGGAAAAGCAATGCCGCCGTGACGAATTGGTTCGAGCGCTGACACGATGCGGGCGAAATGTCTCGGTCGGCAAGTGGATACCGCTCGGACTTGAAATACCGTAGGCACAACTCGCAGTCGCCGGCGAGGTGATCGACTGAGCAGATGGCAGCTATTGGCACTTCGCGTCAATTCGGACATATGCCTTGAATGGTCGGTATCGGATAGCCGTGGTTTGCGCTGGCACTGAATGGGTTGGTAACGAATGACCCGGTAGCGGACATGCACAAAGCGGGCATGACCGCGCGATACTATGCGGTGGCATAATTCCTCGGTGCGAAGGAGATGGCTCGCGGATAGCCGAATTGATCGAAGTCCCTTTCGTATGCTCGGTACACGCGATCGGCGAGATTTTGCGAATAGTAGAGAGGCCATGAATGGTGCGGTGATGCGCGCAGCGGGATGACAGCCGCTTGCCGGAGCCGTTGATCAGCTCGGACGTGGTCAAGAACACGCCCAATATCCCTGGTGAAGGTCTCAACCCGCCCGACGAAATCTAGCGCGAGGCCGGGCATATTTAGAATATCGTCTTGAAGGCTCCAATGGGCATCGACCCGCAGACTAGCTGTTGCCGTCGCATAAGTTACGAAATCGGCAAACGTAAGCGTCCGATGTTCGCAATGCGGTAGCGACGAATTGATCGTCTTCCGATGTACCAAATACTCGTCGATGAAAGAATTGCCGGCGACCAGATACCGATCCTGAAATTTGTCGGCCCATGCCGATACCAGCCGCTCATACGGGTTGCGCACGAAGGAAAAGCGCAGCGTCGCAGAATTCGTGGCAAGCCGATGAAAGGCTGACATGCCGACCTCGAACGGTGACCGCAGTCCCGAATATCTGCGCTTATGCAATTGATCGAATGACGTGATCCTGCGCCCGATGAGCCTGCTCAGTATCATTTTGATTGAAGTGGAAGCACATTTTGGCACATTGACGTAGATCAGCTTTTGCTGGACGAGAATATCGATATGGGCGTTTGGATTGTAACCGTCGCGATTTAACTCGTTGCAAAACGCCCACGCGTCCGGATCGCGATAACGGACGGTCCCGTTTCGGAGGTAAGCGTGCGCTCGGTCAATATGATATGTAATATTGACAGGTATGTTGGTTGCCAAAATTGCAAAATTCAAATTGGGCCCCCGCTATTTTCAAATAGCGCCCCCGCTATTCAAGAGTACTCGTCGAGTTATACCGAGCAGCGCGCCCGCGGCCATCTTACGTTTTTGTAATATAAATATTCGCAGCGCGGCGCTTCTAACGCCCTAAAAATTTACGCGTTATTTACGCAGGTACTGCGGTTGAGGCACGTTTTGTTTTTTTGGGCGTGAGCCTATTGGTTGCTGTGAGATACAAATTAGGAGAAGCGGATAAATGAGTCCCAAGCTCAGTCGTGAAATTCTATTGAAATGCAAGCAGCGGACGTTGGCGTAATAGCGTTCCGAGATGGTGTAAATCATAGGCGATGTGCAGCCTTCAGCACTTGCGACTGCAACTGAGATTTCGGAGAGACCGCTGCGAGGCGATCTTTCTGTTTGCGCCGTCAGTCGCTACAGTAACTTTGCGTCAGTTATTGCAGCGCGATGTTGTGGCAGCGATTGGGGGGATAGCCGACATGACGCGGACATCGCGGAAGCGGCGTTAACGACCAAAGATATATTGCCAAACACAAGGAGACGCGCCAGGCAAACAAGAAGACGGTTTGATGAGTGCTACCCGCAATCGTGTTTTGTGGTCTGCATTGATGTTTGTCAAAGAGAGCTTCTGACTTCTTGATAGATTAAATTACTAAATAAGGAGGGCTCGAATGGCACCACCGGGAATAAATTGCCGCGTTGACCGCTAATGCACCCGTTCGGGCACGAGCGTAGCGGCCGATCACGAGCGACACGCTGGGAGCGGCCTATGGGCTTCAGCAGTTAGGCATTGCCCTACTTGGCCCTCTCCCAGCGCGTTTTAGTTTTCCAGACACACGCAGAAAACACATTGCCGAGTACGCGGCGCTTCTGCTCGCAATGTCGCCTATTGGAACATCGCGTCAATTCGGACCCATGCCTTGAACGGTCGCTTTCGGCGCAGACCAAGTGCGATCAGATCGCCGCCAGTGCAACAGCGGACATTGGTTGGCACTGCGCCAACAGCAGGGACGATCAAGAAACGACCTGGCCGAACCCGATATCGTGCCCGTCGATATCCTGCGTACCGAATTCGCGACAACCGTAGGGCTGATCGCACAGCCCGTAATCGATTTTCGCGCCGCGCTCTACGAACTCCTTATAAAGAGCGTCGACGTCATCGACCCAGAAATACATGTCCCAAAGCCCGGCGTACACCGTCGAGCGCGGAACGATGTATTTGTGATCTTTGATCTGTTTGACCATCACATACATGTCATCGCGCTTTAGGATCGCGAAAGATGGAGGTTCGCCCCAAATTTTCCCGAACGAAAATCCCATGGCGTCACGGTAATGCTTGGTCGCTGCGTAAACGTCACGCACAAAGAGCACCGGCGCGGAACCAGTAAGTTTCGCTGTCTTTGAAGGCGCCATAGATAGCGCTCCTTGCCCCTGCAACATCGGGAGGATATCATGGCTCAAATTGAATTGTATGACCGACTGTACGGTGCTCCGACGGTCGTTCATGGCAGTTAGCGGACATGCACGAACCCACGTCTAATGTCCACTTTTGGGGGTAAAGCGGACATCAGTCCTGGCCCATAGTCGGACATTTCAATCGCGCAACTAATGTTTGTTTTTTGCGAGATTAGTGGACGTCGCTCGGCCCCCTTGGCGCGGCTGGTCCGGAGTGAGGGCCATGGGTATCCGTGACCGACCGATCTCGCCAGGATCGCCGTGGTAAAATGGTTATGCGGAACGCCTGATCGGCACCGTGCACCGCGAGTGCTTGGACCAGATGCTGATCTTTCGTGAGCAGCATCTGCGGCGAATTCTGTCTGTATTACAATCAGAGCCGTACGCACTTGGCATTACAGAAAGATGCACCCTTGCATCGACCAATCCAACGGTCCGGTGTCATTTCGCCATTCCCATCTTGGCCGGACTGTATCATCAATGCGTCCGGATATGATTTTCGGAAAGGACAAGCCGGACAAGTCCTCCGCCGGGGAACCTACATTCGGCGCACCAGCTTCACGAGCAGGGCTGCGATGTCGTCCTTTAGCTTAAGGCGTTGCTTCTTAAGCCTTTCGAGCACCTCGTCGGCGGTCGGCTCTTCTTCCGATCCAATGTCTGCCGATTGACCTCATCATAATGGGTCGCGAGTTGCCCAAACTCATGATTGCTTTTTATCAGGCGCTCGATGAATAAGGCTTCGCCGGGAAACTCATCATGTAGTTCATGGGGAATGTGCATTGTGGCGGCGCCGTCATTTCTACCCAATTTTTTCATAGTCAATCGTTGGAATTGCACGCGTGCCTTGCGGTGGATCAATTGCGGGCGCAATATATTTCGCGTCGATGCTGGTTGACTTTGTCGGCTGCGTGGGTGTGCGAGTTCACAGTGGGCGCGTTCGAGCAAGCTGACAATCTGAGGCGAAGAATATTGCGGCCTCTCATTCGTCGGTTTCGTTGTCGATAGGAGCAGAGCAATGGAAAGTGCAACATTTCGCAAATGGCTGGTCGAGCAAGGGTGCCGGATCGATGGTGACGAGCATCCCCGGGGGCACGAAGGTCACGTCATGGTAACGGTGCATCGAGAGGCCCGAAAGACCCGCATTCCGTTGAAAGGCGCGCACCAGGCTCTTGACCCACGCGTGGTGCGCCAGGCCTGCGAGGAACTGGGACTCGATGCGTCGCAACTGCCGGGACCGACGAGCCGCGTCTAAGGGAGAAAGACTTGCCATGCGCTCACTGCAGTGCTCCCGCCGCGTGTCGCTGAGCGTCCCCTGATCCCGAGTTTATCTCGGGAATATCGTGTATACCTGGCTCGTCGATGGCGGCGTCCGATGCCGATGCCAACATTGCGCCACTGGGGGACATGATGAGACGCGCGTTCATAGCATTGATGTTGACCGTGGTTGCTTCCGCAGTCTCGCGGCCAGCAATTGCGCAGGATTACGGCGCCATCGTTGCGGCGCCTGACCGCAGCGAAGCTGATCGCAACACGGACAAACGCCGCGATCCCGTGAAACTGTTGAATTTCATCGGCGTGAAGGAAGGGATGAAGGTGCTCGATATGGAAGCGAGCGCCGGCTATACCACCGAACTGTTGGCGCGGGCCGTCGGACCCAACGGCGTCGTATACGCGCAGGACTCAGCCGAGGTAATAGAGCGACAGGTCAAGGACAAGTTCGATCTTCGCGCTCAGAAGCCTGCGATGAAGGGCGTCATCCATGTCATTCGTAACTACGACGATCCGTTGCCGCAGGACGTGCGCAATCTCGATCTTATCACATTCTTTTTCGCTTATCATGACATGACGTACATGCAGGTTGATCGCGCGGAGATGAACCGCAAGTTGTTTGCGGCGCTTAAGCCCGGCGGCTATCTCTTGATTGCTGACCACTCGGCAAAAGCGGGCGACGGTACATCGGTCGGAAAAACCTTCCATCGCATCGAGGAAAGCGTATTGCGCAAGGAAGTCGAAGCGGCCGGATTCAAGCTCGTCGCCGAAGGCAGTTTCCTGCGCCATCCGGAAGACATGCGCGACGTCATTGTTTTCCGCGCGCCGACGCCGATCGACGAGTTCGTGCTGAAGTACCAGAAACCGCAGTAGCTTTTGCGAACAGTGTGTAGGTGCCGCCGATTTAATCATCAACCGCACGCCGCCGCCATTGGCGAGACGCACCGGAATCCATACTGCAAAGCATGTAGCAACCTCATACGCTCAGGGCTTACATGAGAAACCCTGAAGTGATCGAACAGCGGATCGCCAAAGCGCAAGCGAACTAGAGTGTAGACCCCATAAGCACGTAATCGGTTTGCCATGAAAAAGGACACGTTGCGTCTTTTTGCGTTCGTTGCGGTCGTCTCGACTTATCCGGCATCCGCCGCTGATCCAGGTACCTACACTGGGTCTAAGAACGTTGGACAATCAAGTCCTGGCAATGAGGTGTTGCAGGTTCCGGGTGACGATATCTTCGGATTTACCTCGCCGACCGATGTCGGCAAACTGGGCGATAGCGGATTTGTCAATGAAAATGATGGCCGATTCGGTAAGCGTCGGGGAAACTACGGTGCGCTGAACACAAAATATGAATTCAGCCGTACAGTAGCCGACGCTTGGTGGATTGCCGGATCGTTGTTCGGTGCTTTTTACCACGCCCACGATGTCACGGGTCTCGTCGACATCAATCATCTGGACTTTGACGGGTTATCGTTCGAGATCGAGCACCGCATAGTCGAACGTAGTGCTGGCCAGCCCTTTGCTGTAACGATTTCAGTGGAGCCGCGTTGGGGCCGACTTGATAACGTTGCGGGATTGCCTTCAAACTGGTACGCGGTAGCGCTTAAATTATTTGTTGACGCACCGATCTTGCCTAATAAATTGTATTGGGCGGCCAATATGATCTGGGCGCCCCAACGTGAGGAGGACCCGAACAACCCCAGCCAATGGTTGAACTCTTCAACAACGCTGCTTTCGACCGCTCTGACTTATCAGATTTCAGCGCAATTGTTTGCTGGTGTTGAGGTGCGGTACTTTTCGGCATTTAATGCCGTATGGATGAACGACAATATCGGGAACGCCCTTTACGCAGGACCGACAATGCTTTGGAAGATAAATGAAAAGGTCGCTTTCAATGCGACATTCCAGCCACAAGTCGCCGGTCGCTCTACCACAAACCCCAATCTCAATCTGGATCTTGACAACTTTGAACGTGCGCAGTTCCGAGCAAAGCTCGCTATCGTCTTCTAAATTAGACCTCTCTGACGGTGATGTCCGGTAATGCCACACCGCGACAATTCGGACCCGTGCCTTGAATGGCCGTTATTGGGGCATAGCGGGCATTGGTCGAAATTGGCGCGGAATGCATCGGTAGCGAATGACCCAAAGCCGACATATAGGCTAGATCCACATAAGTGCGCGTGGCGGCTCTTTAATTCATGTCCTTTCCGAAAATTCCATCGGGTGAGGATTAACGTCGTAAGGCAGAATCATCGCATCATTTGGATTGATGTTTGCGGTCCTGCACGCGCTCGGAATTTGTCGCCGACCTGTTTAGGTCGCGGAGCCGGCTTGAAGCCGAGAATTTGTTCCTCCATCATCAGCTCAACATCGCTTTGAGACGAGCGCCGCCTCGTCTGCGACTGCACCGCATTGACCGGGCGCTGCTGGTATGGATAACCAGGCTCTGGCCGAACCCGCTCGGTACGGCCAAGGTAGTTCAATGTCGCCATTCCCATCTTGGCTGACTGCATCATCAATACGTCCGGATATGATTTTCGGAAAGGACAGCGCCATCCGGTCCTGACGCGATGCCAAAGGGCGAAGTAGCTTGAAGACGCCTGAACCTCAGTTCCCAAGCAGGCTCTCGGTTCGCTCGCGCAATTTCTTGATCAAAGCATTCGCACCGCCTGAGGCGATGATCGAAGCGAATTCGTCGCGTCGCATCGCGAGGTCGCTGATGGTTCCGTTGAAATAGACATCGATCACACGCCCGCCGCGGACCAGATAGTTGATAGTCACGGTCCGGCCGCCGGGCTGCAGCAGCTTCGTCTTGACGATTTCGCCGCCACCACGCGACTCCGGGCTCGTCTGCGGCTCGACGACGAAGCTTTCTCCCGAATAATTGGTCACCTGGCTTGCATAATCCGCGATGATGAAGTGGGCGAAGGCATCCCGGGCTGCGGCCTGCTGGGCGGCCGAGAAGCTCGTCCAGGCCGGCCCTACTGCCAGCCTCGTCATCGTTCCGATGTCGAAGGCGGAGGTAATGGCAGGCGTGAAACGCCTGTCGCGCTCGCGCACACTGAGCCGGCCGGCCTGCTGGATCGTCGGCATCAGCTGCTGATAATAGGATTGGATGTGAATAGCGGCCGGACTTAGTGTTTCAGCCTGCAATGGGATCGAGCCGAGTAAGACAATGGCCACCATGGCCAAGATCCAGGTCATCGAAAGGCTCAGGCGAAGCTTGAAATCTCTCATCGGGAATACTCCACTTGCTCAGATTGCGACCGTCCTCTTGGCCAGCCGCCCCCACAATCCTCGACGGGCCGCGCGGGGGCAAATATTCGCACGCTCGTATCTTAACATCTTTTTTGAGAATTGGGCTGAGGCCGCGTCAAGTGGCGCTCATCACAAAAGCGGCGCCCATAATTGCGGATCATGCTCGACAAGGAGGTGAGCGAGATCTATATCTGCCACCGTCGGCGAGTTCTTCGATGCGCATTCCGCCGGTGAAATATGCTGGCTCATTTCGCGCGGGCAGTTGGTTTCGGCCGTATTCCGAGTAGCGCTTCATCCGAATTCCAAAAGAGTTCTTAGCTGCTGGCCCAGATGCACATCGGCCCGCACCTTGTCCACCTTCGTCAGAGTGTATTGACCCGATTGCCACGCCAACGCAATACAACTGATCCGCCACAATTCCATGAGCAAAAATAATAATCTCGTGACGACCACCGCAATCACACAGGCCGTTTATCTGTCGAGTCGCTATGCATGGGTCGTCATCGTCGGCTTCTTGCTCGTGGCGATCGCTTCCGTGGGCTATCTCGCGCGTCATTTTGTCATCACCACCGATAGCAACAACCTCCTGTCAAGCTCGCTGCCCTGGCGCCAACAGGAGCTCACGCTCGATCGGGCCTTCCCCCAGCGGATCGACCAGATCATAGCCGTTATCGACGCGGCGACGCCGGAAGCCGCCGATGAGGCGGCAGCTGCACTGGTGAACGACCTTTCGCCTCGCTCGGACGTGATCCGCACCATCAGTCGGCCCGACGGCGGCCGGTTCTTCGCCCGGAACGGCATCCTCTTCCTCACAGTCGACGAGGTGCGCCGCAACACCGCTGAGCTGATCACCGCCCAGCCCTTCCTCGGCACCCTGGCCGCCGATCCGACGCTACGCGGCATCCTTCGCACCTTGTCGCAGTCGATCGAGGGCGTGCGCCTGGGAAAATCAAAGCTCGAAGATCTCAGTCCGGCGCTCGCCGCCATTGCCGATGCCCTGGAACTCCTTGCGAAAGGAGAGGACCCTGCCTTTTCCTGGCACAGGCTGATCACGGGGCGCGCGCCGGAGCCATCGGAGCTTCGTCGCTTTGTGAAGATCCAGCCTGTGCTGGACTTCGACGATTTGCAGCCCGGACGCAAGGCGACGGCGGTCATCCGCGAGGCGGTCTCCAGGCTCGGACTGGTGCCGGGGAGGGGGGTGAAGGTGCGCCTCACCGGATCGGTCGCTCTTTCGGACGAGGAATTCGGCACGGTCGCCGACGGGGCCGCCTTGAACGGCGTCGTGACGTCGCTTCTTGTCGTCTTTGTGCTTTGGCTCGCGTTGAAGAAGGCCCGCATCATCTTGGCCGTCTTGGTCAGTCTCGTAATCGGTCTCATTTTCACGGCTACTGTCGGGCTATGGATGGTAGGAGCGTTGAACCTCATCTCCGTCGCCTTTGCCGTGCTTTTCGTGGGGCTCGGTGTTGATTTCGGCATCCAGTTCAGCGTCCGCTACCGGGCCGAACGTCATGGGTCTCTTGATCTCCATGAGGCTCTTATGGCGACGGCGCGCGGGGTGGCAGGGCCGCTTTCGCTTGCAGCCGCCTCGATCGCGGCCGCGTTCTACTCGTTTCTGCCGACCGCATATCTGGGCCTTTCCGAGCTCGGACTGATCGCCGGAACTGGTATGTTCGTCGCACTTGCGACCACCGTAACCCTGCTTCCGGCTCTGCTCACGGTGCTCAAGCCAGCCGGTGAGGAAACTCCGATCGGTTATGCCGGGCTCGCGCCTCTCGACCGCTTTCTCGAAAAACGACGTAACTGGGTCGTCGGCACGACACTGATGGCTACGATTCTTAGCCTGCCGCTGCTCGCGGATTTGCGCTTCGACTTCAATCCACTCGATCTGCGAGCCCAAGATGCCGAATCGGTCTCGACGCTGCTTGACCTGATGCGCAATCCTGACACGAGCCCGAACACGATCGACATTCTGGAGAGCAATCTCGCCCATGCCTCGGCCATCGCCGAACGGCTGCGCCGGCTGCCGGAGGTCGCCCGGGTGCGCACGCTGCAAAGCTTCGTTCCCGAGGATCAGGACGCAAAGCTTGCCATTATCGACGATGCAAGCTTTTTTCTGCAGAATACCCTTAGTCCCGCCCAGATCGATGCCAAACCGACTCCGGCCGAGACTGTGGTCGAAATCGACAAGACGGTACATGATCTGTCTGGCGCGGCAGGCGACCTCGACAGCCCCGCCGCCATGCAGGCGCGCCGCCTCGCACGCCTACTGGCCGTATTGGCGAAGGCGCCGGCGGCGACCCGGGACGAAGCGCAGCGCGCTCTGGTCGCACCGCTGATGACAACGCTCCGCCAGGTGAGAGATCTCTTGGCCGCCGAACATGTAAGCATCGAGACTCTTCCGCCCTCGCTGAGGAGGGACTGGGTCGCGGCCGACGGCCGGGTCAGGATCGAGGTGGCACCGAGGGGAGATAGCAATGACAACGCGACCTTGCGGCGCTTCGTGGAATCGGTCCACAGCGTTGCACCCGAAGCCGCCGGACCGCCGATCTTCATCATCGAGGCCGCTGCGACCGTGGTAAAGGCATTCCTCCAGGCTGGTATCTGGTCGGTGGCGTCAATCACGCTTATCCTGTTCGTCGCACTGCGCCGCTGGACCGATGTCGCGTTGACGCTAGTACCTCTGCTCGTTGCCATCGTCGTCACGCTCGAGATATGCGTGGTGGTCGGGCTGCAGTTGAATTTCGCCAACATCATTGCGCTGCCGCTTCTTCTCGGCGTCGGCGTCGCCTTTAAGATCTATTACGTCATGGCGTGGCGGTCAGGCGAGACGAACTTCTTGCAATCGAGCCTGACTCGAGCCGTCTTCTTCAGCGCCTGCACGACAGCCGTCGCATTCGGCAGCCTGTGGTTCTCGCATCATCCGGGCACATCGAGCATGGGCAAGCTGATGGCCCTGTCGCTCCTGACGACGCTCTCGGCCGCCATCATCTTCCAGCCCGCTCTTCTGGCGACGCAGCACAAGAGCAGGCCCGATCCATGAAGGGTACAGGCTGTGTGAAAACGTGCATGAGCCAAGAAGCCGCAGAATTTTGTTCTCTATTTGATCTCTCCTGGTAGTCATTGCCTTTGCCATTTTTTAACCCGAACAAATCGAGATGAAATTTCTTACTCAACTTGGTCACGGCTATTCACAAAAAGTGGGGGCGATTGCGGCAAAAAAGTCACAGTCATCTCAGGGCGTCTCTGCTAATTTGAATCGGGGCTCGATCTGATTGGCGTGTAGCATCGGCGGTTATCCCCTGAGCGTTGATAATCGAATTTCCGAGAAGATGTTGCGCGCCGCGCGGAAATTCAAAAGGGATAAATAGCGAATGCCACGCGCTCAAGTTTGGGTCACATGGTTGATCGCCTGGCTGTTGGCGGCACTCGTCAGTGCATGTGCAGGGGTGCCGAGGGACGCAGCGATGCCGATGAACGATCCCAACGAGCAGACGAATCGCCATATCTTGGAGGCAAATCAGGCGGTGCTCCGCCCACTCGCCAAAGTCGTCAAGGCGGTGACGGCGGGGCCCGTGCACGACCGCCTGCGCGATTTTAATGCGAACCTGAAGGAGCCGCGCATCTTCGTAAATGATGTCCTGCAGCTCCGCATTGAGGCAGCCGTGCATACGGCTGCTCGCTTCGCCATGAATTCGTCTTTTGGCATCGGCGGCCTTTTCGATATTGCGAGCCGGGAGGGCCTGCCGCAGGAGAGCGGCGATTTCGGCCAGACTCTTTTCGTCTGGGGCATCTCCGAGGGTCCCTATGTGGTGCAACCCTATATGGGCCCCTCGACGCTGCGCGATGCGGTTGGTTCGGGCGTCGATCTTGTCGCCAACCCGATCGGGTGGGTGCTAGTCGGGGAATTGAACTTAGTGGCGTCCATCGCCACTGGAACCGTGGACGCCGCGGCCCGGCTAGGCGAATTGAAGGCGGCCGAAGATGCTTCCATCGACTTCTACAGCTTCCTACGCTCGGGCTATTACCAGACACGTCGGGCGCAGCTGCGCGAATTGGTCGGCCTGCCGAGCGTCGTCGAGTTGCCGGCCACCAGTGACATTGGCGACGGCCTGGCCGAGGGTGGTCACTCCGCGATCGGCGTGGCCCATTGAAGGCGTGAAATTTGGCACCATTGGACGTCGCGGAGGTTAGCTCGCCTTATCCTCGCTATGGCGTAGCAGATAATGCCCTTCGACCCAGTGCCAAACAAACAGGCCCGGCAGACCCAAGATCAACTCGCGGACTCGTTTTGACAAGGAAATTGCCAGTGCTGTCTCCGCTGGCATTCCGAACAAGGCGCCGAACACGATAAAGCCGCCCTCGAGAGCGCCTAGCGCTCCTGGCACCATGAACGCTGCCGCACGGACGCCGGAGCCGAGGCTTTCGAGGATAAATGCATCAATCACGCCGAGGGGCTGACCCAGGGCCTGCATTATCAACCAAATCTCGCCCGTGCCTGCAGCCCATCCAACAAGCCGCAAAAGGTTGGCGCGCAAGAAGGCAAAACCGCTACGGTATACTGCCACAACAGCATCGTCGATCGCCGAAGCGCTACCCGCGAAACTGGACTGCCATTTCTCAGGCAATACGCCGCGAGCCAGTTTGGCGAACATGGCAAACATACTTCGATGCTGGAACAGCACGAATACCGCGACAGCCACGAAGAACACGCCTATGCCGATCAACACCGCCCACGCTACCAGAAGCGCGGCATGATCGGTCGATCGCGTCACCAGCAACGTTACCCCGGTCATGACAAAAATGAGCTGGGTCACCACTCCGACCGTGGTGTCGACGACCATGCTGGCCGCCGCTTGCGCGCCCGGCACGCCGCGAAGATGGGCGAGCCGCGCACTCGCGATATCGCCACCGACGCCGGCGACCGGCAACAGCGCATTAATGGATTCGCGGATCCAGCGGATCCAGGTGATGCTGACGACATCCGGACGACTTGAAAGAGGTAGTAGCTCGCGCCATGAGAGAGCGCTGAAAAACAGAGGAACAAAATGAAACAGGGTTATCGGGAGCAGCGACCAACCGACGACCAACATAGCGCGAGCCACCTCCCCAGCGCCGCTGTCGGCAATCAGGTAGACGACAAGCACAAAGCCGAAAAACGTAGCGATGATCAGCGAAGTGGGAATGACATGGCTCCTTGTTTGTCCCTGGTTCGCATCGAAGCTACGCAAGAATACGATCGCGGCACCTGGTCGTCATCTTCTATCAGTCGTTGTTGTCCACGCCAATTGGAGGTAAACCCAGACCGTGTCGAATTTCACCCCCGATCTCGTGCAGTCTGTGGATTCGCGCACCGCGATACCGGCCGCGCCGATCCTAATCCTTGTGCCGGCTCCCGTTGCGTCGCTCCACGCAGCCGGTGTCGCGCCGGCGGATGACGGCGACACAAGGGTTCTTGGGCTCGGTCTCATGCGACGCACGGTTATGGCTGCGCGTCGCGCCGGCTACGGCCAGGTATATTTTCTGGCGCGAGATCATGCCGCGCCACCTGGTATCGCTACAATTCCCAATTGGAGCCACCTCGCTGCTGCCTTCGTGACATCTCGCACCGCGCCTCTGTTCATTGCACCTGCAGCGATCCTCTCTGAAATCGATTGGCTCGAACGACTGGCCGAGACGCAGATTGAACCGGTTGCCTGGGCGGCAGTACCGCACCGGATTGTCATGCTCGCCGCGGCAGCGATTCCTGATGTACTTGCGGTGCTGGACGCAGAAGGGGGGGCATATGACCTAAAAGCAGTGCAGGATCGGCTGACCCGTCGTTTTGGCTCGCCGGCACCAATTCCGGTCGGGGTCGATCCGATGATCGTAGTGACATCGACGGACGTCCGCGTCGCGGAACAGCGCCTTCTGCGCGTGCTAATCAAGGAAACCGACGGGTTCATGGCGCGGCACGTCGAGCGGCCTATTTCATTGCAAATTTCGCGCTGTCTAGCGCCCACTGCCGTAACGCCCAATCAAATCACCATGGTCTCAGTTGCCATCGGCCTATCCGGCGCGCCCTTTTTTGTATCCGCGCTCTGGCCCTGGCAGACTGTCGGGGCGCTGCTGTTACTCGCACATTCGATCCTGGATGGGTGCGACGGAGAGCTGGCCAGGCTGAGATTCCAAGAATCACGATGGGGCGGTGTTCTCGATTTCTGGGGGGACAATGTTGTTCACATCGCCACCTTTTCGTGCATGGCCGCCGGTTGGAGCCTCTCTGCCGCCGCGACGTGGCCATTCTTGCTCGGCGCCGCAGCAGTTCTCGGAAACCTCGGATCGGCCGGCTTCGTGTATTGGTGGCTGATGCGCGCCAAGGACGACAGCGGCCCGCTCTTTACCTCGGTTTCCGCGGTTCCTAACCGCCGTCTGGCGCGGCTGCTCGACGCCGCGTCACGCCGCGATTTTATCTATCTCGTGCTTATCCTTGCGCTGCTCGGCAAGTCGAACTGGGTTCTGCTTTTGGCCTCGCTAGGTACGCCGATATTTTTTTTCCTTTTGGTATTTCTTGCACTGCGCGAGCGGCTTCCGAAGATACCGACGACATCCAGTGCAGGTACCTAGTCACCGAATGACAACCGGGCACCGCCCGCGGCGCTTGACCGCTGGGCAAGATCGATTAACTGAGCACACAGCACCGCCTGGTCCAGGTTACCTTTATCGCTGCCCGTTGCCGCATTTTGGAAGTCGTGCGCTACCCCGACGAACCAATCGGGATGATACGATCCTTCAGATAAAGATGGCGGACAGGACCATCGGCGCTCCATCGAATTGCATCTGACAATAACGCTGTCATCGACGACGTTGATTTGGCCTTGCTCGCCCTCGATCTCGATATGATTGGAGCGCTCGTTGGCGGCCCAGGTCAGATAGATGTGGCCGCTGCCGGAGGTCAGATCGAGAGTAAGGGTTGCCGTGTCTTCGATCGGCCATTCGTGGAAGCGGCGCGTTTCGAGCAGCGCGGCAATGCCGCGGGGAGCACCGGCCCAGTGCACGATGCAATAGAGCGCATGCCAGCCGTGATCGAATAGGATGCCGCCGCCTGCTATCGCTGGATCAACGCGCCAGTTTTTGCCGCCATCGGGGGTGGAAGCGACCGCAGGTTGAGTGCGCAAAGTTCGCCAACGGACGGACCGGACGGTACCAATCGCGCCTTCGGCGATCAGCGCTGAGATCTTGAGACAGATCGGCGCTTTAAGCCAATTGTGAACCGTGTGGACAATGCGCCCAGCGCTCGCCGCAGCCGCCGCCACGATCTGCGCATCTGCCGCCCGGGTAACCAAGGGTTTCTCACAGAGGATGTGAAGACCCGCGTCCAGCGCTCGTTTGATGAGCGTTGCATGGCTGCCCGGCGGTGCGCAGATATCTACGAAATCAAGCGTCTCGCCAGACAACAAGTCGTCCATGCTTTCGTACCACCGCCCGTCCGGACACGCTGCGAGAAAAGCCTCACGGCGCGCCGCAACGGCATCGGTCGCAGCGACGATCCTAACATCCTTGCGGGACTGCCAGCCGGGCAGGTGCCCTTTAGCCGCGACGTTTCCGAAGCCGATAAATGCCCCCCGCAGCACGCGCCGTCGCCTCAGTTGAGTCCGAATTGGCGCGAGATGGCGGCGAACGATTGATCGAGGATATCGATGCCGCGCATCGCTTCGTCCTCGCTGATGACCAGGGGCGGGTTGATACGGATAACGTGCGAATACGACATTGTAATTAAGCCGCGCTCCAATGCCTCATGAAAAAGAGCGCGGGTGATGGTCTTATCCAGCGGCACCTTGGTCGTGCGATCGGCAACCATTTCAACGCCGATCATCAGGCCACGTCCACGTACGTCACCGATGAAGCGGTATTTGTCCTGCAGCCCCTTGAGTGCATCGAGCATCAGCGCGCCGACCCGAGCCGAATTTTCGACCAGCTTTTCATCGAGGATGACCTCGACGACGCCCAGGCCGGCGGCAGCGGCAAGCGGATTGCCACCGTAGCTGGATGAACTCCCACTTGGCTCTCCGAACGGCTTGGCGGACATGCGTTCGAACGAAGATGCGACGGCACTGAGGGGAAAGCCACCGCCCATGCCCTTGCCAATTGTCATGACGTCGGGCTTGAGGTCGAATTGTTCGGACGCCCACATCGTTCCCGTACGGCCGAAGCCGGTCAGAATTTCATCTGCGATTAGCAGCGCGCCGAATTCATCTGCGATTTCTCGTACGGCGTGAACGAAGTCGTCGGGCGGGATGACGTTGCCCGCCGTGCCTTGCATTGGCTCCAGGATAATTGCTGCAACCTCGCCCTGCGTATCGTTCTTGATGACGTTGCGCAGATGCTCCGCACAAGCGAGGCCGCAGGACGGATATTCAAGTTTCCAGGGGCAGCGATAGCAGTTGGCATATGGCGACAGGTGCATCCCGGGTGGGAAGGGACCTTGGTGATTGCGATAGCCACCGCCGAGAAGGCCGATAACACCAGCGGTCTTGCCATGGTAGCCGCCCCAGAACCCGACAAACTCGAATTTCTTAGTGACCGATTTGGCGAGACGGAAGGCGGCCTCGACCGCCTCTGCGCCGCCCGAGAACAGTTGGATGTGGGTGATGCCTTCGGGCAACAGCCTGCTGACTAGATTGAGAAAACGGGCACGAGTCTCGGTAGCGAAGCTGCCGAAAGTGATCCGCTCGAGTTGTTCCCTAAGACGTTTAACGTAGTGGGGATGGCAGTGGCCGAGACTGCCAACCGCGACACCGGCGACGAAATCGAGATACTCGTTCCCGTCGACGTCGCTAATCGTGCAACCCCTGGCGCAGTCGACCACGATTTGTGAATAGAGAGCGATCGATTGCAGCCCTGGCGCCATCGCCTCGGCCTCGCGATCGAAAATCGCTTTGGATCTGGCGCCGGGCACGGCGTGGCGTTGAGCGCCGTACTGGGGCAACGATGCGGTGTCCTGGGGAGGGGCGTCGTCCATGAATCAGCTCCTCGTCGGGGTTACGATGCGCGGGCGCCGCTGAAAGCGCTCAGCCAAGTGGTCCGCAATCGCCTGTGCAGCCTGATCCCGATACCGCGCATAGCTGGGCCAGGCATTGAGGTCGACGATCATCGGTTCGCCGTTGGCCTGGATGATGGCGTCGCCGCCGAAAATCTCGAGTCCCAGCGCGGCCGCAGCACCGATTGCAACTTGACGCAGGTAGGAAACCTCGAAGGAATGACCCAGCATTCCTTTGTCGCGATGATAGAACCATTCGAACCAATTGGCATCCATTGCTGCAGTGCCGTTTCTCACACCGTAGAATTTGACGAGATCGCCCGCCACGTGCTCCTGGGCGACAATGAACGGGATGCCGCGTTTAGCGAACCGGTGTAATGCCTCGTGCCACCCGTCCTTCGATGCGGCGTATATGACATCGTCGGATTGCGTCGCGTGGAAATCGTAGCGCTTGACCCACACGCCGGCGGCCGGTTGCGGTTTGTTCGCATCCGTGGCGACGATCTGACTGGCGGGCGCCGAAACATGATGTCGTGCGAAGAGCTCGACCATGCGATGGCGATAGGTGTTGCGAATCGCATCCGGGGAATTGACGATGATCGAGCCCGCCTTCTCGGCGTTCTTGAGGCGATCAAGGACCGGACCACGCTCGCACATCGCGAATATGTTGGCGCAAGGGGTCTCGAAATCGGCGTCGGCGGCGACAAGCTCGACGCTAAAGCCTCGCTCCGCCAAGGCTTCACCGACACTTTTCATAATTGCGCCGTCGTCGTCGATACGCCCAGGCGAGTGCGCCGACTCGCGGTAGATGCCCCAGCAGGTCTTGGTCGCGTTCATGCGCCAGTATTCCCACGCTCACGACCGACTCCCGCCAATTCGGCCGCCACGATATCGCGTGCCCGGTCAATGTCGAACACGCGGGGCAGAACGACGCCGTAAACCGGCTGGTGCTCGGCAACCAGCCACCCGAGATAGTCGCGGAGCCGGGCGAAGCCGGTTGCGGGCTCCGCCGGCCGCTGCGCCGGCAACCAATAGAGGCCAGCCGTTACATGGCTGCCATCACCGCCGCCGAGCTGCCGAATGCGGCCGTCCGCGGCGTTCAACGTGGCCCACAGCGGATTTTCGTCATCGACATGATCGGTCAAGCCGAGCACCACTGCGTCTTTCGTGAACCCGCTAGCCGACTTCGCAAAAATGTGAAAATCGTTGATCGGCATGATCGCGTCGATCGTCGTAATCACCGCCGGCGCGCCGGCCAGCCGGCCGACGACGAGTTGGAAGCTCGCGTAGGACGACGGGGTCGTGCGCACGATCAAGTCGAGATCGAAATCTCCACCATGTTCGTGGAGCCATTGCCGGCAATCGTCGCTCTTGTCGTTGATGATGATGGTCAATCGGCGAATACCGGCGGCGCGAAAGCGATCAAGGGCGTGGTCGATAAGTGGTCGTCCGGCGACCGGCACCATCGGTTTGCTGACGCGATACCCGTCGGCCCGCAACCGGCTCCCATCGCCAGCGGCGATGATGCCTCCCTGGAGGATCGGATACGCTGATATTGCGGTCATGTGAAGATCTTCACGAGATCACGCAACTCGGTCACCGTAGCATGACCGGGCGGCTCCGCCGACGCCTGAGCTTCAGCCTGGACATCTTGGGGTGCGATCCAGATGAAGCCCATGCCCATGCTTCGAGCACCCTCGCGGTCCCGGCGCAATGAATCGCCCACAAACACGGTTGTCTCGGGCATCGCGCGAAGCGTCTCGAGGGCAGCGCGGAAGATAGCCGGATTAGGCTTCTCGGCACCGGCGCAGTGGCTATCCACCATGACCGCGAACAGGGGGGCCAGACCGGCGCTGTGACACACCGCTTCGAGATTGCCATAGAAATTCGACACGATGCCCAGTCGATAGCGTTCCCTCAACGCCTCCAAGACCGGCCGATTACGTGCGAAAGCGGCCGAGGCTTCGGATAGGAAGCGCGATGCTACGCGCCGACCGCGATCGCCATTGGTCCGTTCATTGACGGTTGCGGCTTCGTCACTTCCCGCGCTGCGGCGCATCAGTTCGGCTTCGAGGTTGGCGGCCAATGCATGGACTGTTCCTGACAGGTCGGTTGCGGGCGGCAGGCCTCCAACGAGCGCGTCATCGGCGGCGAAAAAGGCAGGCGCGAAAGCGTCGGCAGTCATATCCAGCCCTTCGGCCCGGTAAAGTGTGTAGAAGCGTTCCTTCCACGCCACGCCATCGGCGTCGAGCGTACCGCCAAAGTCGAAAAGCAGCGTTTCGATTGGCTTCGTCATCCGCTATGCGCCCGTGCACCGAGCCGGCTGTCTATCGCCGAGATCCGGCAAGCACCGTTTCCGCTCGGAATCTACTATGAACGGCCGGGACGGACCACGACCTTTGCGTCGCGCGCTGCCTCGTCGGGAAGATCGAAGTCGCGGCCATCGATGAAGGCGTTGCAGGCATCGCGCGCAACGCTGTCGCGGAATTGCTGGGGTGGGCTTTTCATATAGTAGGCCGACGGTGCCACCAACGGACCGGCTTCGCCACGTTGCAATGCCAGCTTTACACAGCGTATTGCATCGATGACGACGCCGGCGCTGTTTGGCGAATCCTCCACCGAAAGTCGCATTTCCAATTCGATCGGCGAGTCCCCAAAGCCGCGCCCCTCCATGCGAATGAAGCAGACCTTGTTGTCCTTCTGCCACGGCACATAGTCGGACGGTCCGATGTGTATATCCCGTGCGTCGAGCCGTTCGTCCAGCTGCGATTGAACAGATTCGGTCTTGGAGATCTTTTTTGAATTCAAACGACCCCGCTCAAGCATGTTGAGGAAGTCGGTATTGCCTCCAGTGTTGAGTTGATAAGTCCGATCGAGGGCAACCCCTCGGTCGGCAAACAGCCGCGCCAATGCCCGGTGTACGATGGTCGCCCCGACCTGGCTTTTGATATCGTCGCCGACGATCGGCACGCCGGCGTCCCAAAATTTCTGCGCCCAGCCGGGGTCCGAGGCAAGGAACACGGGAACGCAATTGACCATGGCTACACGGGCATCCAGACAAGCCTGGGCGTAATGTTTTACCGCCTGCTCCGAGCCGACCGGCATGTAGCACACCAGAACCTCGGCACCTGACGCGCGTAGCGCCGCGGCGACATCGGTTGGCTCGATATCTGCGGCACGGAAGGCGGCATCGTCGGGATAATCGGCCATGTGCGGTGCAATGCCGTCGAGCACCGGACCGGCCTGTACGATGACGTTCGACACCGGTAAGGCGCTCTGAAAGATGCGGGTGCAGTTTGGCTTGGCGAAGATCGCCTCCTCGAGCGGGTGACCGACCTTGCGCCGGTCTATGTCAAACGCCGCGACAAACTCGACGTCGCCACAGCTATAGCCGCCGATGGAATGGCGCATGATGCCTTCGAGCGCAACGCCTTGGCGATTGCGGTAGTATTCCACGCCCTGCACCAGCGAACTGGCGCAATTGCCGACGCCGGCGATGGCTACTTTGATGGCCTTTTGCATAGATATGAATGTCCTCACGATATCCAGGTCATTCTTCTTCGGCCGCGCTTCCGAAGAAAAGTAATCCTGTTTCTAGATAGGGCAACGGACCTTGAAGGCGCCCCAGCCCAATTGCAGTCCATTCGGAATGACTTTCCAATAACCAGTATATACACCGAATTATTGAAGAGTGAATATTTTCATAGTGTATCTGGCAACGCATTTCGCCTTGTTCTATATCAAGCCAGCGGCACAATTTGAAATTTAGGGCGACCATTGCCATCTATGGCCCATGAGTGAGGAGTATGACCCAGCCGATTTTTCATTCGTCGTGAAGAGGCGAGGTGGGCCGCTGAAGCCATGGGTATGGGAGATTTATCGTGCCGGTCGGTCGGGGCCAGTAAAGCGGTCAGCTGTCTTTTTTGAAACCATGGCAGAGGCGACCAAAGAAGGAAAAAAGGCCCTTGCTGGCTTCCTGGCAAAATGGGCTGCCTGACGTAGAGGTCGTGCCACGTGTAGCTCTGGATGAAGCGACCGCACAAAATGTCACCCCCTCCGGACCTTTACGAAAATAGATCGGGCGATGCGGGGCGTTACTCCCGCTCTTTCGGCTCGTCGGCGTCCCTTGCATCGCCGCCTTGTGGAGAGTGAAGAGCCTACCGCGTCACCGCGGTGATCGCCCGAAACTGAATAAACCCTATTTATCTAGTCCTTGTCGCAGGCGCCATGCAAACGGTCTGCTTAGTGTCGATATCCAATACCGCAGGGCGGACGTCGGGTCTCGCGGTTGCGCCAACAAGCTTCCAAGCCTGGCGGCTTAGATCGCCTTCGACATCGCGGCAAATTCTGCTATGTCGTTTCTTGGTCCGAAGACATCGATCTGAAATAATGCTCGGCGTGCTGGTAGTAGTTCTCCGCCCCGATTATATCGCCGGACTGAGCTTGTGCTTGGGCTAGCGCAAGATACCGCTCATAGCTTCTTTGCGCGTTTTGAGTGCCCCTCGAACTCGGGGCGGGAGCTATTCGATGTCCACCGCTTTGAGCGGTTAGCAAATGGCGTCGCCGATTTGGGGCGGTATGTACTCATCATTGTTTTTGGGCCATTCTGCATGGCTCACTCCTTGGCACTGGCAGGTGAAATATACTCCTTGCGGCAGGACGGTAATCAGAGGGAGCAGAATTCACGCCGCCCTTGCTCGTGTCCGACCTGCGCGATTCGCAGTGGGGAAAATGCTCCCGAGAAAGCGTTCACGATTTCTGGAGCTGATCGGTTCAGTCGTCGTGGCGGTACCTGCCGACTACACGCGATATTTATGAATCGATTGGTTATTATGTGGGGGTATCAGGAGGAATTGTCAAGCACGGCGGCATGTTCGCGTGCCGAAGGCAATTGTCCACTCAACTCGCCCGCCTCACACGTTCCACGACAAAACTGCGTGGCCGCTTGGCAGCCTTCGCCCATTTAGCCGCCACGCGATCAGGCAAAGCCCGTATTGCTATCGCCGATGCGCTGTTGCGCGCCCGATCCGACATTTAGAAAGTGTATCGTTTGCCAACGGCAGAAGGTGCTAAAATTTTATCACCGAAGGCATTGGCCAGTGCCGTCAATCCACGCCAACCGGTACAATGTCCTGCTGCAATCGTTTTTAAGTCGAAGGTGCGTAGGCCTTCCACTGTTTGCGGAATGATCGTTTCATTCGGGCCGGAAAGATGCAGGCCGCCCATCACCGCGTGCAATGGCACGCCGGGAAAGCTGTCCCGGGCATGCATGAGGACATTGACAACGCCAGCATGCGAGCAGGCACTGAGAACGACTAGACCCTTGTCCGCGACGTTGATCGCGAGGAAGCGCTCGTCGATGAGCAATTCATCCGGCTCCCAACTTATTCCGTCGTCCATCAGGCGCACTTGTCCGGGATAGCCGCGCTCGTAGAGGGTGACGCGCGGAACCTCACCGCTTACGAAAAACATGTCATCATGCAGTGACTGCGGTTCGGTGGTCACTATGACTTCCGCCCCGAACGCCGTGAGGTCTTCGACGCTGGGAATGTCTTCCATGCGGCGTATTGTTCCGTTCGGCAGCTTTACCGCGCGAGACTGAAACATGCCGGGATGCGCATAGTAAGGAACCCTGCGTCCACCATTGCGGTTACGTATCATGCTCAATGCGAGCAGCATTGCGCCCGCGTGATCCCAATGGCCATGTGAGAGTACAATGCTCTCAACCGTTCCAATATCGGCCGCAAGACGGGTGACGTTGCGCTCGAACGAATATTCTTCGGGGCCTGTATCGAACAGAACGGTATGACGAGTAGCGCCGCGATGCGCAGTAACGAGACAAGAAAGGCCATGCGCGGCGCAGCATAAGCACTTGCCGGCCACCATTCGAATGCCGCGACGCATCAGGCCAGCGGTCTCGCTCTCGACGTGAGACGGCGTGCTCGAAAGCATATCTGTAGCATTGTCGACCAAGACAAGGATTTCGAGCCGATCGACAGGGGCAAGCGCCATTCAAAAATTTTAGCCTACGTTCCGCGATATCTCCAGTGCCGCTGTTCGCCCAGAGTCGCGATTTCGCTAAGGGTCATAAGCATACATGGCGACAAGTTCGCGCGATGTCCGCTTTTCCGCTTTGTGCCATGTGTGGACGGCTCCGAGTTGGCAAGAGCTTTCTTCACGTTTGCAGCATTGGTCGGTGCAGCCATGTGTTCGGCCTTTAAGCGCGGCACACGTGGCCGCTGGCCATAATGCCCTCCGCGGATCAGGTCCCGGTCAATAGCGCGCATTCGACAATGCGTTGGCACAAGTGGGGTGTCCTGATCGCCGGATCGACCGGCTCTGCATTACGTGCTGTTCGCCCTTTCCAACCTTCACATCACGCCAGGCGTCCGGCGCGATCTCGTTTATACGGCAAGCGCGACGGGTTGCTTGTAGCTCTCGCCCTTAGCCATCATCGCCCAAGCCATGCGCGCAATCTTGTTTGCAAGCGCGATGTCAGCGACCTTGGTCGGGCGCCGCGTCAACAATGCCGTGAGCCAAGGCCGATGCTTGGTGCCGTGGATCTTGGCATAGCGGATGACGGCGAGTGCGCCGGCCATGAACAGGCTGCGGAGATAGCGGTCACCTTGCTTGCTGATACTGCCGAGCCTGTCCTTGCCTCCGCTCGAGTGCTGCTTCGGCACCAGCCCGACCCAGGCCGAGAAGTTGCGTCCTGATCGGAAGGCCTTTGGGTCGGCAACAGTAGCGACCAGAGCGGTGGCCAGTACCGGACCGACACCCGGACATTCATCCAGCCGCCTGCTCATCTCGTTGGATCGGTGCCAGGCCCTGATCATACGGTCGAACTCTAGGATCTGTTCCTTGAGCCTGCACAGTTGAGCCCCGAGAGCAGCGAGACACATCCGTGCAACCTCGGGCACCTGTTTGTCACTTGGATCGGCGACGACATCGAGCAGCTCCTCGACCCCCTTGCGGCCGACCGAAGCGACGATCCCGAACTCGGCAAGATGGGCCCGGATCACATTGATCACTGCGGTCTGCTGGCGAATGAATAGATGGCGCGTGCGATGGAGCATCAAACAGCTCTGCTGCTCGGGCGTCTTGGTCGCGACGAACCGCATGTTCGCCCTGGTAACGGCTTCGCAGATCGCCTCCGCGTCCGCAGCATCATTCTTCTGCCGTTTAATGTAGGGCTTCACGTAGGCCGGCGGCATCAGCCGCACCGTGTGGCCGAGTGCCTTGAGCTCCCGCGACCAATGGTGCGACGAGGCGCAGGCTTCGATACCGACCAGGCATGGCGCTAGCTTATGGAAGAACTTTAGGACATAGCGGCGTTTCAACTGACGCCGGATGATTACTCTATCTTCAGCGTCGATGCCGTGGACCTGGAACACCGACTTGGCGATGTCGAGACCGATTGTCGTAATCGCTTGCATGCTTGGCTCCTCCGAATTGTGGGGGCCTTAACAGCACCCACTTTCATGGCACTCCCGTGCCGGTGGAGGAGCCGTCCACAGCATCAAAAGCAGACATCGAGCCACTTATTCGTTTAACTGCGAAAGGAAACGCTCAAGACTCGACGCTGCCTGTCATCGGACAACTATTACGGTGTGCG
The DNA here is from genome assembly GCA_963709855.1 of uncultured Alphaproteobacteria bacterium. Classification (GTDB taxonomy): domain Bacteria; phylum Pseudomonadota; class Alphaproteobacteria; order Rhizobiales; family Xanthobacteraceae; genus Pseudolabrys. Next base: position 88,356 of record CAVPXX010000025.1, read on the forward strand.
CTCAGTCGACGATGCGCATTGAAATTGGCTTTAATGAATAGATATTCAGGAAATTTATCCTAGGATCCCGGAACCTATTTCATCCATCGGCGTTATTAGTAATCAGCATTTTTGCTAGACATTTGGAGGAAAATTCATGCGTAAATTTGCTATCGCGCTTGCCGCGTTCGCGGCCGTGGGCATCGCAATGCCGCTTAGCACTTCCGGCGCCAGCGCCCAGGGAGCGGTCGTCATCGTCCAGCCGGACCGCGATCACGACCGCGGCCTGCACCGCGGGTGGCGCCATCACGAGAAAGTTGTGATCATCAAGCACCGCCGTCATCAAGATCGCGACCACGACAACGACTAAATAAAAATGGCCTCGGAAACGGGGCCATTTCTGTTTAATTTATGTGGCGCTGTTCATCTTTGCCGGTTGCCTGATTTGAGCTTGAACAAGCTCGATTTATGAGCACTCGGGCTAACTGCCGCCGGTAGCGCCTGCACATCATCATCGCTTTAAGAGCAATAGCGTTATGGGTGATTATTCATAATTGTCCTTTCCGAAAATTCCATCCGGTGAGGATTAGCTTCGTGAGGCAGAATCATCGCATCATTCGGATCGATGTTTGCGATCCTGTGTGCGCTCGTAATTTTCGTCGCCGACATATTCAAGTCGCGACGCAGGCTGAAAGCCGAGAACCTGTTTCTCAGTCATCAGGTCAACATCGCTTTGAGGGGCCGCGGATCAAGCCCGGAACAACCATTATACAGCCCTCTACCCTAACGTCGTTCGTCGCATTTTCAGCGCAACTGCAGCGGACTTGCTGCCTTCATTTAAAAAAAGCGCGATTTTCATCGCGCCCTTCTGTTCAATGCCGCCAAGCTTCCATTTTTAGCGCGGCGGAGCTGTGCCGGGAAGCGGCGGAGGTAGCAATGCCGTTCCGCCATTCAGGAGCGGCGTGATGCGCCGAATGGTAACGCGGCGATTCCGCCGCTCCGGTCCATCCGTCGGAATCTTTAGGTATTGCTCGCCATAGCCCTGCGAAGTGAGGTTTTCCGCAGGCACCTGGAATTGCTGCGTCAGCAGCGTAGCGGCCGCTTCCGCACGACGATCCGATAGCGATAGGTTATCCTCGTCAGAACCAACCGCGTCGGTGTGGCCCTCGATTAGGAATACCTCGCGCGGATTGCGCTCGATTGCACGGTTGAGGCCATCGGCTATCACCTGCAACTTTGCGGCCTGATCGGGCAAAATTTCCGCCGATCCGGTTTCGAAGTTGATGGTGTCCAGATCGATGCTCGGCATGCGTTGCCGGACTGCCGGGCTGTAAAGGATTTCATCAAGCGTATAGCGCCGTTCGATGCGCTCCACGGGAGGCGCGATTAGCGTCTCGTAGATCAACTCCGGCGGCGCGTCTTCTGCCTCGACGATGTAGCGGTCCGCCGGAATGAGCAGCACCGGCGGCGGCAGGTTCACGTAGAAGCTGCCGATCGCACCGGGCCCCCGGAAGCTGTTGTCGATAATGATGGTCTCCCGGCCGCGCTGATCGCGGCGGATACGGCGCAGCAGCCGTCCGTCGCGATCGTTGATCGTGATGATCTGCGAGCCATCGGGACGGACCACCACGGTGCGCATATTGTTGCCGGCGCGGACCACGCGGACATCGCGAGCGCCGACGCGGAAGCGATCGACATCGCTGTGCCGGATAAATGATTGCCCATTCGGATCCTGGATTATGATGCGACCCGGCTCGCGGATAATCGTGCGCCCGCCTTCCTGGGTTTGCTGACGCTGGGCGCGGATATCGTCGATGCGTCCCGCGCCCGGAGGCCGAGCGTTGGCCGGAAGCGGCGTCGTCGCGGACGCTGGCGCGGGCGGCAGCGGCGTCGCGACCGCAGGCGCCGGCTGCGCAACCGGTGTGCCCGGCGGCAGTCCCGGCGGAGGCCCGGATTGCTGGGCGCCACGGCGGCCTCCGGTGGCAGACAATGGTTGACCAGGTGCAGTCTGGCCCGGAGATGCAGCGCCCGGACGTGTTGTCGGAGGCGCACCCTGAGCCCCTCCTGGCTGCAATGACGGAGGAGCACTGGGAGGCCGCGCGCCTGTCGGCGGCGGTGGCGGAGGCGGCACAGGACGCGCGGCGGGAGGCGGCGGAGGCGCCGGACGAGCCGCTGGCGGTGGTGGCGGAGGCGGCGCAGGACGTACCGCGGGAGGCGGCGAAGGCGCCGGACGAGCCGCTGGCGGTGGCGGCGGAGGCGGCGCAGGACGTACCGCGGGAGGCGGCGGAGGTGCCGGACGAGCCGCTGGCGGTGGTGGCGGAGGCGGCGCAGGACGTACCGCGGGAGGCGGCGGAGGTGCCGGACGAGCCGCTGGCGGTGGCGGCGGAGGCGGCGCAGGACGTACCGCGGGAGGCGGCGGAGGTGCCGGACGAGCCGCTGGCGGTGGTGGCGGAGGCGGCGCAGGACGTACCGCGGGAGGCGGCGGAGGTGCCGGACGAGCCGCTGGCGGTGGTGGCGGAGGCGGCGCAGGACGCGCCGCGGGAGGCGGCGGAGGCGCGGGACGAGCCGCTGGCGGCGGCGCTACCTTCGGCGGCGGAGCCTTCGGTGGCACCCCAGGCGCTTTCTCTTCTGGCGGCGCGGCTTGCGCGACAACGAACGACGCTGCCTCTGCGTGGGCCAGAAGTGATGACATTTGAAGGGCCGAGACCGCAGTCGTTGCGAGCAGGATCAATCGAATTTGTGTCATGGCAACCTGTGCGAAAGAAAGAATCCACGTGAACGCTTTGTCTACAACGTTAGGCGGCACTGTGGCGAAGCGAAGGTCCGCGCATTATTTTATTGGATGCCACCGAATCTCTAATCCAAGAATGAATAGACGTTAAGCGACATTCCCAGATGACCAGGGATCAGTGTAAACGCTAGTATTCTGCTTGGGTACGCGGAAGCCGCAAGCAGGCTGCTTAGTGCTTGGCCCTGCCCCAGAGCGTACGCAAACAAATGCAGGCCACCGGTGCGGCCTGCGCATTGACCGGTGACCTTGAGATCGACACGATACTCGGAAATCATTGGGGCTGCGAATGTCCTCGTTCCCGAGGCGCAGCTCCAAGCGCCGCTTGAGATTCGCATGAATATCTTTCGTCTCTACGGCCGCGTGCTCGCTCTGCTCGGGTCGGAAAGCCGGCTGGCGTGGGCGCTGGCACTAGCGAATGTGGCGCTCGCGTCGGCGCAGTTTGCTGAACCAGTACTGCTCGGTCGCATCATCGACACGCTAACCGGTGCGCAAAGCCGTGGCGAACCGCCGTCGTGGTCGCAACTTGGTGTGCTGCTCGCCGCCTGGGCTGGTTTCGGGCTATTCACCATCGTCTGCGGCACACTGATTGCTCTTTATGCGGACCGGCTCGCGCATCGCCGCCGCCACGTCGTGCTGACCGACTATTTCGAGCACGTGTTGCAGCTTCCGCTCACCTATCACGGCAACACCCATTCCGGCCGGTTGATGAAGGTGATGTTGCAGGGAACGGACGCACTGTGGGGACTGTGGGTCGGGTTCTTCCGCGACCACCTCTCGTCATTCGTCTCGCTGCTCGTCTTGCTGCCCATCTCGCTTTTTATCAATTGGCGGCTCGCCTCGTTGCTGATCGTGCTGTGCATCATTTTCGCGGCACTCACGGCTTTGATCGTGCGTAAGACCTATACCTTGCAAAGCTTGGTCGAGCGTCACTACTCTGACCTCGCGGAGCGCGCGTCCGATACGATAGGCAACATCGCACTGGTGCAGAGTTTTTCCCGCCTCGAAGAGGAGGTGACGGAGTTACGCCAAATCGTGACGCGGCTGCTCGCGGCGCAGATGCCTGTTCTGTCGTGGTGGGCGTTGGCCATAGTGTTGACGCGGACATCGACCACATTGACTGTCCTGGCGATTATCATCGTCGGGACGCTGCTGAACATCAACGGCCAGGCGACGATTGGCGAGATGGTCACTTTCATGAATTTTGCCGGTCTTATTATTTCCCGGCTGGAGCAGACCGTCAGCTTCGTCAACCGGGTGGTGTCCGAGGCGCCGCGGCTGCGTGAATTCTTTCAGGTGCGCGATATGGTTCCGGCGATTCGCGACCGCCCGGATGCGGTCGATCCCGGTCGTCTCACCGGGCTCGTCGAGTTCAAGGATGTTTCGTTCTCGTATGACGGCAAACGAATGGCAGCGTCGGATCTAAACTTCAAGGCATTGCCGGGCGAGACAATCGCCCTCGTCGGCGCAACGGGCGCCGGCAAGTCGACGACAATCGCGCTCCTTCACCGCGCCTTCGATCCGCAGTCGGGCGTGATCGAAATCGACGGTATCGACATTCGCCACTTTAAACTCGCCGCACTGCGCCGGAACATAGGCGTCGTGTTCCAGGAAGCGCTGTTGTTCAACCGCTCGATCGCCGACAACCTGCGCGTCGGGAAGTCTGATGCGAGCGACGCGGAAATGCGCGAGGCAGCCAAGCGCGCGCAAGCCCTGGAATTCATCGACCGCAAGTTCGAAGGATTTTCCGGCCGAGTCGGAGAGAGGGGCCGGTCACTGTCCGGCGGAGAGCGTCAACGGCTGTCAATCGCACGCGCGCTGCTAAAAGACCCGCCGATCCTCATCCTCGACGAGGCGACGAGCGCGCTCGATGCCGACACCGAGGCCAAGGTCATGCGTGCGCTCGACGAGGTGATGAAGAACCGTACGACCTTCGTCATTGCGCACCGGCTATCGACGGTCCGCAATGCGTCGCGCATCCTCGTTTTCGACGCAGGCAGAATTGTAGAGACCGGCACGTTCGACCAGCTCGTGGCGGCCGGCGGGTGCTTCGCCAGTCTTGCCCGAGCACAATTCATTTTGGCCGAGCCGGCCGCTGTGCCGACACATTGACCTCGGTCAAGCACACGAATGTCGAGCAAATCTCTGCCACGAAAAACTGCACCGTTCGTCCGGTCAATGTGACGATATCGCAGGTTTCGACAAGATCGTCCCCTTCCGCCGATATTTCTTGTCGTGGACTATCGTGGTCCACACTAAATAATAGAGTCCTTTCAATCTTAAATGTCCGGAACGCGCACGACTCGACGTCTGTAACCCAGTGCGGCGATGGCAACCGCCAGTGGCGCAACCGGGACAAGACGGCTTTGGTAACGGTCGTGGGGGTTCGAGAGCGCGCCGCATATGATGCCATTGCCCACAAGCGTGCAGGTGGTCAGCGAGGCCCAAAGCGCCACCGCGAATGGGGCGCCGTTCAAAGCGGCCGAATAGCCATCCACCGACGCGCTGGCCGCGCCTTCGGCATCGAACGGCATATTCAGATGCACGGCCGAATATAGGGGCGGTTAATTTCCCACAATTCGTCGAGCAGCTTGACGGCGGCGGACGCCGAATTCACCACCGGATCGATCAGTAGCGCCTGCAAGGCGATCTCCTTGGAAGCGCGCGCCGCGGCTTCGACCGCAACCTGCTGGACGCTCACCTGTATGTTGAGGAGCTTGGCGATCGGGAAGGGCAGGGGGCCGAGCGAGATCGGATGAATACCGGCGGCGTCCGCCATTACCGGCACCTCGACCGCCGCGTCCGCCGGCAGGTTCGGGATGGCGCCCTCGTTGAACACGATGCCCGATTCAAGCACGCGCTTCTTATTGCGAAGAATGCCCCCGATGGCCGCGGCGCCGCGCTCGCCCGACGGCGTCAGCCAATCGGTCGGCAGGACTGCGCCGGCGAGCACGCCATCCAGCGTCTTGCTGAATTCCGCGCGTCTGCGTTCGTCGGCGGCGAAGTCGTAGCCGTGTTCGCCGCCTTCCCAGCCATATGCCAGATATTCGCCGAGATGATCGTCGCTGCAGGTCATCCAGTAACCGAAAGTGCGGAACAGGCGACGGGTGAGCGGCATGAACGAAGGGTCGAAATCCTTCTCTTTGGCGCGCAGCAACGGATAAAGGTCTTCGCCGGTCGTCCGATGCCAAATCTGCATCAGGCATTGCGAATGATTGAGGCCGGCGCCCCAGACGTCGACCTGGTCCGCGGGCAAATCCATGATGCGGGCGACGTCGTTCTGTCCCATGAAAATGCCGTGGCACAGACCGAGCGCGCGGATCGGACTGTATTTTCCGAGCGCCAGGATGATGCGGTTCTCTGGATTGGAAAAATTGAGGAACAGCGCCTGCGGGCAAAGCTCTTGCATCTCGCGCACGAAATCGAACACCAGCGGCAAGGTGCGCAGCGTGAACATCAGCCCGCCCGGGCCGCCGTTTTCGCCGAGCGTATGGCGGATGCCATATTTGCGCGGCACCTCCCAATCGAGTTTCCATAAACGGTTGCGGTCGATCGCCGTAGCATTAATGACAAAGCCGGCGCCGTCGAATGCCGGCCCGGCGGTCGGTGGTCTGCTCGATGACGAGTTCCGCGCCTCTCTTTTCGTTGAGCAGCCTGGCAAGCTCGGCCATTTTCCCGAGCGTGTCGGCGTTGCGCCCGACCAGCGTAAGCGTGCTGCCGCGAAGCTCGCCACTGCTGAAGATGTCGCGCAGCATGCTCAGTCCGAACGACATGCTGCTGGCGCCGATGAAGACGATCTTAGCCTTGTTGGTCATCGGGTGCGTTCTTCGGTCGGATCTTCAGGTAGTACGATCGCTGCGGCGGAATGGAGGTTTTCAGCCTCGGCATTGATCGCGGCCATGGTGCGCGTGAGCTCTTCGTAAACACGATCGTCGATCGTGACCGTGCCGTAATTGGAGTTCTCTCCGTCGAACCGGCCCTCGGCGGGCTGATCGGCGTGCAAGAACCAATGGTAACCGATGAGGGTGGGATGTTTCAGCCCGGTGCTGACGTAACGGTCAAAGCTGCGGGCGCGCTCGCCTTGGCTGGCAACATGAGGGCCGGCCCCGATCGTGTTGGGCAATCCGGAATCATCGCCACGGAAGGAGAATTCTCCGATCAGGCATGGCCTACCGCTGCGGGCATAGGCCTCAATCGAAGGGGTCGCATCATCATCATAGCAATTAAAACTGATGGCATCGAGGTGACGGCCGGCGGCCTCGATGACGGATTGCTGTGGCACATAGGCGAATCGGCAGCCGAGCACCAGATGGTTCGGATCGGCTTCCTTGATCGCGGCGACTGTGACGTCGAAATAACGGTCGGCCAATGCGCCTGCGAACGCGTCGCAATCGGCAAAGTAACGTGCACGTCTCGCATCCGTGGTCAGCCGATCGACCTCGACGCCTTCCACGTAGAGGCGCTGGCGGATGAACGGCGGTTCGGTCACGCGCATCGTCGCCAGCTCATGCCAGGAACCGCCAGCAACCTGCCATATCGACTTAAATTCGCGGAAGCTCCCATAACGATTGCGGAGCATATTTACTGCAGCCTCGCGACCTGGGCTCGCCGCCTTTTCGTTGAGGAAGAGCGTCAAGAGCTCGTCGTGTCCGCGCCAGTCCGACGCCCATCGTAGTTCGTTATCGGTGAACCAGCCGATGAAGCTGGCATCGCTACGATGTGGCCCGCAGACGTCTCTCGCTCTTTTTCGCGCGAAGATTTCGAAATCGGGATGGAAGGCATCGCCCGAGGGCCAGCCCTGTTGTTGCGAGCAAAACGATGCAGCGATGTCTACAATCGCGGCGACCGCAAACGGCGCCGATCCCGCATTGGCGACCTTATCGTCCGACCAGGCGCCAAGCGAGTTGAAACCCCAAGAGCGCAGACGCTGTGCGGCGGCCACGCGCCAAGCCTCCCGGCTGCCATACTTTTGCTGGCAGGCTTCGCGATAGGGGAAGCGATTGGTGTTCTGAATGCAATCATGGTCGAAGTTCACCGCATCGACGCCCTTCGACAGAAAGAGTCCGCCGTCCGGGTCGACGAACCACCAAACCCCATCGATCTGCTCGACACGGAAGTAGCCGCTCGCCCGAACGCGTTCGGCGACGATGCCACCCCAGCGCGTTCTGGAAGCTTCAGTCATCGAACGACATGCGCCGCCTTACGATGCTGCCTGCATTTGGTCACTCTATCGGTGCTCAGCCCGGGTCCCGTCAGCGACGAGACATGCATTCACGGAACCACCATGACGCAGCAGGGACAGAAGCTCGTAAGCTTTTGCGCCACGCTGCCAAGGGGCAGGGCGGCGAGGTGCCCACTTCCGCGCCGCCCAACAACGAGCAGATCAACCTGCTCGCGTTTCACAATGTCGATGATCGTTTCCGCCGCATCGCCTTCGAACGCGTGAATTCGCACATCGGATACGCCGAGCCGGCTCGCCCGGTCCTTGGCTTCTGTCAGAATCTGCTTGGTAAAACGCTCGAGCAGATTTTCCGACATTCCGAGCTGGCGAATCTCTTTCATGTGGTTGCTCAGAAGCTTGACATCCCGAATCGTCACAATCCAGAGAATGCCATTCAAATGCCTTTGCGAGCCCTGCCGCGACATCGACGGCGCGGTGGGCGCTTTCGGACCCGTCGCTGACAACCATGATGCGCTGCAAGTGGACCCCGCCGAATAGATTAGTTTACTTACGGAAATTCAAATTACTATTTTCGCACTTTTTTTCAAAATAGTCATTGACACAAATCAAATAGGGAGCTGCAACATTGATTCAAAGACATTAAGAAATCCGCTTCATCGGACCAGGAGCCAAGCGTGTTGAGCCGCCAGCTCGCGAGTTGTCCAGCCAACCGCAGCGCGCCATGCGTCTTCGCCGCCGTATTTCCGCCGGCACGCTTCCGCGTAAGGGATTCGGCCGCTGTTTTGAATTTGGTCCTGGTCGAACCGGACCATGTTGACGACGGCCGCCGTCAGGGTCGATGAGCCAGAATACATCATCGCTCGATGCGAAAAAATCCGCTCGGCTGGAAACAGCCTTCGGCAATGCCGCCCCAACGGGTCCTTGGCACTTGAGTTAGCATCGCCGACTCGCGTTCAATGACCGGCACATTTTGCCGCAATACGCTGGAATCGGTTGACTTGCCTCAATAAACTGCCCGCGGTTAGGTCTCTTTATGAGTGGCTAGCCAGAGAGGATCAGCGATGGCAAGCAGTGGCTCCGGCGACATGCCCGGATTTGGCCTGCGGTGAGCTTCCGCCGATTGCTACGTTGCGGAGCGACGCATCCCCAAGGCGTCGTTTCATTGGTATAGCGATCTGATCAAGGCAGCGCACGAACAACCCGACCCATGGCTGATAAGTCCGAGCACGAAGGTGTCGCGGGCGTCGTGCGGCGAATGTCGGGAGTGTACCAATGTGCGTTTTGCTTTGCTGACGGGTGGGCCATGGCGGAAATCGTCACTCTAACGCCGAATCCCGCGATTGACTTGTCGACGTCGGTCGATCGCATCGTTCCGATGCGCAAGCTGCGTTGCGCGCCGCAACGCCGCGACCCGGGCGGCGGGGGCGTGAACGTCGCGCGTGTCGTCAAAAGATTTGGCGGCGATGTGGAGGCCATTCTCCCGGTTGGAGGCTTTACTGGACAGTTACTCTGCCGCCTAATCAACGAGCAGGAAATTCCGAACCGCATCATTGAAGCTGAAGCCGAAACGCGCGAGGACTTTTCGGTATCCGAGCTGAGCAACAGCGCAGCAATTCCGCTTCGTTCTGCCGGGACTGCCGCTGCGCGAAGCAGAGTGGCGCGGCTGCCTTGATGCGGTCGCCGCCACCGCGCCACGACCGAAATTCGTCGTTGGCAGCGGCAGTTTGCCGCCTGGCGTGCCCGACGATTTCTACGCACGGGCGGCCGAAATCGCACGGAGGCTTGGGGCCAAATTTATCCTCGACACCTCTGGGGCGCCGCTCGCCGCAGCATTAGAACACGGCGTCTACCTGATTAAACCGAACCTGCGCGAAATGTGCGATCTTGCTGGGTATGAACTCCTCGATCAAAATGACTGGATCATCGCCGCGCGCCAGTACATCAAAGCCGGAAAGGTCGAAATCGTCGCACTATCACTCGGCCATCTCGGCGCACTCCTCGTCACTAAAGATCAGGCATTGCGAGCGCAGCCGCTGCCGATTAAGCCGGTCAGCGCGGTCGGCGCAGGTGATAGCTTTATCGGCGCGCTGGTTTTCAGCTTGACGAGAGGCGATAGCCTTGCCGATGCGTTTCGACTTGGAGTCGCGGCTGGTTCAGCGGCGCTTATTAACGAGGGCACCGAGCTTTGCCGGCCGAAGGAGGCCTATCGTTTGTATGCGACCACTACAATAGAATCCGTTTGAGATTATCTCTGTTGTGACGCCGGGCTCTTTGGCGCTCCCTTAGCTTCAAGTTCGTCGAGGGCTATGAGCAAATCGCGACCCGATGTGCGGAGGATCGCCAATCGGCCAAACGCTGGTAATTATCGACAAGCCAGTTGAACGGTATCAACCGCGCGATTGGCGCTTGGAGAGCCATCGGTGGCGACAATGATGCGTTACATCGGTGCTATTCAGCCTAACGATCAACTGCCGCGCCAGCCAACCAGTCCCGCCCGGATCGTCCACGGCTCCGCAGCCGTAAAGTATTCAAATCTGAACGCGAGCCGTTTGCACGCGACTGGTCTCGGTCTCTCGCTCCCAGCGCAGAATCGTCCGTTGCAGGGCCTGAAATTTCGTTTCAATGGCGCCGTTGAACAATGGATCTTTCCGGTCGTTCAATCGCGCATCGATTTCCGCCCAATCATCCGGCCTTAAACCTTTAACGGCGGCCGGAAACAGGAGCCGTTCTTCCTTGTCCATGTGTTGGCGTTGATGCTTGATGAAATCGTGCACGACATCGTGGAAAGTCTGCCGCAGGAACTCCCGCCCCGCCAAAATTTCCTCGACCGCCTCAACAAGCCGGCGCAAGCGCAAGGTTTCAATTTGATGCTCGGCTTCCACGTCGCCGATGCGGTTGGCGGCGGCCGGATCGCGCAGTTTCAACTTTTCGAAAACCATATCCTCTTTCGGATGATGGCAGCTCTCGGGATAGTCTTGGAAATACTCGATTACGGCCTGCAAAAGCTCGTAATCCGGTTCCTCGCTGCGGTCGAAGACTTCCAATTCATGCTCCAGAACAAGGAGCAACTTATCGATGTTGCGATGCTCTTCGAGCAGAATTTGAATGATGTTTGACATAGATCGACCTCGGCCGCGTGTTCATCCAAACAAGATCGTAATCGGGCAGCAATTACCTCTGTCCAGACAGCATCCGCGCCATTTCCACTAAAGATTAAGGTCAAATCGGCGCCGGTCTTTGCGCTATGTCAAAACGGCCAATGGGCCGATCAACTAATAGTTTACCAGCGATTTTCCAATCGTTTTTGCGAGCCGAATCGATGATCGATGCAAGTGCCGCGGCAGGTTTCAAAATACTGGCGCGTGAAGATTTTTCCGACGTGACCTATTCCCTGGTCATCCATCACCCGCTGATGGCGAAAGCCGCACAGCCGGGTCAATTCGTCATTGTGATGTCGCATGAGTCCGGTGAGCGGATACCGCTCACCATCGCGGACTTCGACCGCAAAAAGGGCACCGTGACTTTGGTCGTCCAGGCGGTCGGCAAGTCGACCAAGGAAATGCAGCAGGTCTGCACGCCGGGGACTACTCTTTACGGGATCGTCGGGCCCATGGGCGTCCCAAGCCCGCTCGCTGGAAAGAAGAAAGTGGTTTGCGTCGGTGGCGGCCTGGGCGTCGCGCCCATCTACCCACAGGCGCGCGGATTCAAAGAGAACGGCGCCTATGTGATTGGCGTCCTCGGTTTCCGCAACAAAGGCCTAGTTTTCTGGGCGGATAAGTTCCGAGCGTGCTGCGACGAGTTGATCCTGTGCACCGATGACGGGTCCGCCGGCATGAAGGGCTTTGTCAGTGACGGCATCAAGGTTGCCATCGCGGGACATAAGGACATTGACGAAGTCGTCGCAATCGGCCCGCCCATCATGATGAAGGCCTGCGCCGAGACGACGCGTCCGCATGCGATCAAGACGATCGTCAGTCTCAATCCAATCATGGTTGATGGCACCGGGATGTGCGGAGGCTGCCGGGTCAAGATCGGCAACGAAGTCAAATTTGCGTGCGTCGATGGTCCCGATTTTGATGGGCACAAAGTCGACTTTACCGATCTGATGATGCGTCTCCGGCGCTACGCCGAAGAGGAAAAGGCCGCCCTCAATCGCTGGTCGGAAAACTGCCGAATCATGAAGCAGACGCCGACCGTGAATACGGCCGAACCGACATTGGGCCTGCCCGATCCGTTTGAAGAAGCGCTGGGAGGCTAGCAGGCGCCGCCATCGGGTATTGGCACGGTGCTAGTCGCACGGGAATTGCAAAATGGCTAAGACGGCAAAGAAGAAGAAAACCATCCGCACAATTCCGCAGCAGCGGACGCCTGTGCGCGAATTGGATCCGCAGGTGCGGGTAAAGAATTTCGAAGAAGTGAATTGCGGCTATGCGCTCAACGAGGCCCTCAATGAGGCGGAGCGCTGCCTGATGTGCCCCGACCCGGCCTGCATCGCCGGTTGCCCGGTCAATATCAACATTCCGAAATTCATCGAGGCGCTCACCGACAAGGATTTGCGCCGCGCCTACGACGTTATCACCGCGAGCAATCTCTTGGCCTCGGTGTGCGGCCGCGTCTGCCCGCAGGAAACGCAATGCGAGGGCGTGTGCATAGTCGGCGAAACGCTCGAGCCGGTCGCGATCGGCCGCCTTGAGCGCTTTGTTGGCGACACCGCCATCAAGGAGAAGTGGAGCAACGTCCCATACATCGAGCCGACGGGGTACAAGATCGGCATCGTCGGTTCGGGGCCCGCCGGCATGGCGTGCGCGGCCGACATGGCCAAAGCCGGATGTGAGGTGACGGTTTTCGAGGCATTCCACCAGGCCGGTGGCGTTCTCAAATACGGCATCCCCGATTTCCGCCTGCCCAACACGGTGGTCGACGCGGAAATCGAGAATCTACGCAAGCTCGGCGTCACGTTCCAGTGCAACACGCTGGTCGGGCGCCTGTTCACCATCGAACAGATGCGCAATGAGCTAGGCTTCGACGCCGTCTTCATCGGCACCGGCGCCGGCTATCCGTCGATGCTCGGCATCCCCGGTGATTCGCTCAATGGCGTGCTGTCCGCCAACGAGCTGTTGACCCGCTGCAACCTGATGCGGGCGAAGGAATTCCCGAATTTCGATACGCCGCTTCCGCTTGGAAAGCGCGTGGCGGTGATCGGCGCCGGCAACACGGCGATGGATGCCATGCGCGTCAGCCTGCGGCTCGGCGCGGAGAAGGTCTACTGCATCTATCGCCGCTCGCGGGCGGAATGCCCGGCGCGCGCCGAAGAAGTTCATCACGCCGAGCAAGAGGGCGTCGAATTCAACTGGCTCACCGCCCCAGTCGAAGTGCTCGACGACGGCAAGGGCAATGTCCGCGGCATGCGTTGCATCCGCATGGAACTCGGCGAACCGGACGATTCGGGACGGCGACGGCCGGTTCCGGTCCCTGGCAGCGAGTACGAATTCGAGACCGATCAGATCGTCTTTGCGATCGGAACCAACGCCAACCCGATCATCGGCCAAACCTCGCACCTTCGCCTCAACAAACGCGGCTACATCGCCACCGACGAGACGCTGGCAACCTCGATGGCGGGCGTGTTTGCTGGCGGCGACATCGTCACCGGCGCCGCGACCGTGATCGAAGCGATGGGCGCCGGCCGCAAAGCCGCACGCAGCATGAAGAACTACTTGAGAATTCGTGATTCCAGCGACGACGATGCCGGCAAGCCCAGCCTCGGCACGTTCTTCGGGATCGATCTGAGGGAACGCAACTTCGCGCGTATTCGCGCCGCCTAAGGTAGCAAGATGACCGAGACCATTGCCGATACTGCCGTTAAGCCTCGCCCGCCCGCGAGCAAAGCCGCTCGCCCCACGCAAAGCGCAAAGAAACCCGTCACATTAAGCGAGCACATCGTCGAGATCGTCAGCGACTCCGGAGAAGGGGCGCAGCGCTGCGGGCAGACTTTCGGCGCGATCGCCTCGCAGATGGGCAATGGGGTTTGGACCGAGGAGATCATCCCCGCGGAAATTCGTCCCCCCGCGCGCAGCGTCGCCGGCGGCAGCGGCAACCGCATCCGTCTCGGATCGGGTCGCATCACCAATGCCGGCAACGAAACCGACCTGGTGATCGCCTTCAACGAGCAGGTGCTGCTCGGCCGCGTCCGCACCGGTGAACTCAAGCCCGACTGCACGATTCTGCTGGAGAGCATGTGGCGCGAGAGCCGTGACCCGAAAATCGCCGCGTCTTATGTCGAGACTTATGACCAGCTCGTGAAAGCGGGCTACAAGGTCATCGAAATTCCGATGGAGCGCGAGTGCCGTACCATCGTGGCCGATGCCCGGCGCGGCAAGAACATGTTTGCGCTCGGAATCCTTTGCAATATTTTCAGCTTCGACCCCGAGCACGGCCACCGGCAGATTGCCGTCACTTTCGGTAAGAAAGATGCCAGCGTTGTTCAATCGAACGTGAAGCTATTGGACGCCGGCTACGACTGGGCTGAGAAGAATCTCGACTTCAAGTATCGCATCCCGGCGACGCGCAGCACCGAGGCGCAAATCGTGGTCAACGGCAACACCGCGCTGGCGCTCGGCGTGCTCGCTTCGGGCATGGAAATCTGCGCGATGTACCCGATAACGCCGGCCACGTCGGTCTCGCATTATTTGAGCAGCGTGTTCGAGAAGGTCGGCGGCATCGTCCATCAGGCCGAAGACGAGATCGCGGCCTGCGCCTTCGCGATTGGCGCTTCTTACGCCGGCAAATGCGCCGTCACCGTCACCTCCGGACCCGGATATTCTCTCAAACAGGAGGGGATCGGGCTTGCGGTGATGGGAGAAATTCCCCTCGTCGTCATCAACGTGCAGCGCGGCGGCCCCAGTACCGGCCAGCCGACCAAAGTCGAGCAAGGCGATTTGATGACGTCGATCTTCGGCAGCCATGGCGACGCGCCCAAGGTGGTGATCGCGCCGGCTACGATCGAGGACTGTTTCTATTCGGTGATCACTGCACGCAAGATCGCCGAGACCTTCAACATGGTGGTGGTGGTGCTCTCCGATACGAGCTTGTCCTCGTCGCAGCAGGCGTTCCCGCGGCCGCAGTTCAGCGAAGCCTGGCTGGCGCCGCCGATCGATCAGAGCGAAATACCGGAAGGGGCCAAGCCCTATGATTGGAATCCGACGACCGGCCTGGCGCGCCGTTTCATCCCGGGCCAGCCGGGCGGCATGCATACCTTGACCGGACTGGCGCATGACCGCCTGAGCCATGTTGCCTATGACCCTGACAGCAACGAATTGGGTATTCGCGCGCGCAGTCACAAGCTCGCCGCGCTGCAGCGGACCCTGAAAACGCCCCCGGTGTTCGGCGGCGACAAGGGTGATCTTCTGGTCATCGGCTGGGGCAGCACCAAGGGCGCGATCGAGGAATCCGTGGAAAAACTTCGCGCCGAAGGCCGCAAGGTCTCGTCGCTGCATCTCACTTTCCTGCAGCCGATGGCGTCGGGACTCAAAGAGATCATGCAGCGGTTCAAGAAGATCATCACGATCGAAGGCAATTGGAGCGATGACCCTAAAGACGAAATCATCGACGAGAACAATCGCCGCTATTCGGCGCTCGCGATGCTGCTGCGCTCGCGCTACCTCATCGACGTGGACTGCTGGAGCGAGGTGCGCGGCCAGCCGATCAAGCCGGCGACGATCCAACGCGTCATCCTCGAAAAGCTAAAGCAGAAATAACGACCATGACCATTCATGCCACCGAATGCCTCTTGCGGCTGCACGACCAGCATTATGAACTCGAGGATTATCAGAGCGGCGTGCCGCGCTGGTGCACCGGCTGCGGCGACAATGCCATTCTGGCGGCAGTGCAGCGGTTGTGCCGCGACGAGGATCTGCGGCCCGAGAAGACCATGTTTGTCTCAGGGATAGGCTGCTCCAGCCGTTTCCCGCATTATATGAAGACCTACGGATTCCACGGCATCCATGGCCGCGCGTTGCCGGTTGCCGAAGGCGTGAAGATGTCTCGGCCGGACTTGAACGTCTTCGTCAATACTGGCGACGGCGACTGCTGCAGCATCGGCGCGGCGCATTGGATCCACGCCATCCGCTACAACATGAACATGACCGTAATGCTGCACGACAATCAGATCTACGGTCTGACCAAGAAGCAGGCATCGCCGACCTCTCCGCGCGGACTGAAGAGCAACACCACGCCGCGCGGCGCCTATCTGGATGGCCTAAATCCTTTGACCGTGACTCTTGGCGTTCAGAACGTTTCCTTCGTCGCGCAAGCGGTCGATTGGATACCGGAAGTTCTCTACGACATCATTTTGGCGGCCTACCGCCACAAGGGCCTCTCGTTCGTCCGCATCCTGCAGCGGTGCCCCGAATGGCTGCCTGACATGTTCGAGCCGTTTATGCACGATCCGATGAAGACCATGCTGCTCACGCACGAAAATGGTCTGAAGATCAGCCCGAACCTGTCCAAGGTCTACAAGAACCAGGAACAGCACGATCCTTCGAACATCAACCGGGCGCGCGAGATCGCCTCGCTGCAGGATCCCATCCCGGTCGGGATCCTTTTTCACAATCCGGAAATCCCCTGCTACGAAGAGCTGCGCAATGCCGGGCAGCAGCGGTCAGCGAAATACGTCAAGGCGGGTTTTGAATCGGAACTCGACAAGTTCACGGTCTGGCCGCAGGACGCGGACAGTAAAGTTCAACCAAGCGCCTGAGGATCCCGCGGGTTCAGACGAAAACGACTAAGGCGATTTCAGCATGCAAGTAGAACTTCAAGCGCACATCGCGTTTCATCTCACGGGCCGAATGCCCCAGGGCGAGGGCGATGCGCTGGCCCGCAGCGACCTGCAGCCTGCGCTGCTCGCCGGATATCGCGATCTCACGACGCTGCGCTACGATTTCCCGCTCGTGCTCGTTAGTAAGGGCGGTGACGGACAATCGGTGCAATCGCTTTCTGCCCTGTTCGATGGCGCGCTAAAGGAAGTCGCGGCGAATGGCGATGGCGAACGCATCAGGAAGCATGCCGGCCGGCTCGAGCGGGAAATCCGCAAACTGGTCGCCGAAGGTACCACCGGAACGCTCTCGAAGCTTTGCGACCTCGGTACCGCCCGCATCGGTGCAAAGAATGACGAGCTGTTGCAGAAGAGCCTCAGCCGTTTGCGTGCCGCGCTGAAGATAGACGGCGAGGTCATCGACTGCGACAAGGCGATGCCGTTCCGGTTGTTTCAGCATGCCTGGCAGGTCTTGCAGGAGCAGAAGGCGCAGAAATTCCGCGCCGAGATCAACAAGCTGGTCATGAAACTATCCGACATCCTGAGCGCGGATTTCGGCCACTCGAAGGAGGGGATGAGCGCGGAAAGGCTGCAAGCCTCGATCGGCGCGGCGCATCGGGACGCTTTTGATTTCGACGCGATGTCCCGCATGCTGACGGCAGCCTCGGTCAATGTGCCGATGGCGGAAAGCCGCCGCCAGCGGGTGCGCGGCCTGCTCGCGACGCTCAGGACGCAACGCTTCTTTCCGCCGGCAACCGAAAGCGACAAATGGATTGGCTTCGCCGAGCCGTATTCTTTCCGGTTCGAAACCTGCGCCGACGCGGTCGCCGCCTACCGCGAACGGCTGCCGAAGATGACCGAGCTGGCCAAGGCGATGGCGATTGCCAAGCTGGAAACCGACGGCGAATACAACGAAGCGCGTCATGATGTTTTCTTCGCGGGATTCGGCGACAATGGCCTCGATGCGGACGACATCGCTGCGTTTCCGGATTATCTGATTTGCCTGCGCGCGGCCGACTTCCGGGCGGCGGAATCCGACCTGATCTTGCGGGCTTTCGTCGCCGGCATGCCGGCAAAACTCGTGGTGCAGACCGACGATCTGCTCGAGCAATCGCCGATCAGGGACGATTTCCTGATCGCCGGGCTGCGCAGCCAGCAACTCGCCGGCACCGCGATCGGATTTGGCGCTTCCTATGTGTTGCAGTCGAGCAGCGCGAGCCTGTACCAATTGCGCGAGCAGGTGCTGCGCGGACTGGCCTATCGCGGGCCGGCTCTGTTCAGCGTTTTCTCCGGCGCGAACGCCAGCAACCTTCCGCCCTATATGGCGGCCGCGGCGGCCGCGGAATCCCGGGCCTTTCCGGCGTTCACCTACGATCCCTCGGCGGGGGCCGATTGGGCGTCGCGGTTCTCGCTTAACGCCAACAGCCAGGTTGATCTCGATTGGCCGTCGCAGCGCCTCTATTATGAAGACGCGGAGAGCCAGTCGGTATCGGAAACCGTGGCCTTTACGCTGGTCGACTTCGCGGCCTGCGACCCGCGCTGCGGCAAATATTTTGCCGAGGTCCCGCGCGCAAAATGGACTGCCGACCTGCTGCCGGTATCCGAATTCCTGACGCGCGAACCAAAGGACCTCACCGAAAAAGTGCCGTGCCTGTTGATGGTCAACCGCGACAATCGCCTGCAGAAGGTGATCGTCAACGACACACTGGTACGGGAGGCGCGCCGTTGCGTCGAGGCTTGGCGCAGCCTGCAGGAGCTCGGCGGCATTCATAACTCGCATGCCGCGAGACTCGTCGAACAGGAACGGAAAGTCTGGGCGGAGCAATCGCGCCCGGTCGCCGTTCCCGAGGACAAACCCGCCAGCGCGGCAGTTGTTGCGTCGGCCGCGCCGGCTGCCGCTGCTGCTGCGCCCGTCGTTGCGGAAGCTGCGCCGGAGCGGTCAGCGGACGAGCCCTATATCGAAACCGCCCGTTGCACGAGTTGCAACGAATGCACGCAGATCAACGACAAGATGTTCGGCTACGACGCCAACAAACAGGCATCCATCATCAATCCGGATGCCGGAACCTATCGTCAGCTTGTGGAAGCCGCGGAGAATTGCCAGATCTCGATCATTCATCCAGGCAAGCCGCGCAATCCGAACGAGCCCGGGCTCGATGAGCTGATGAAACGAGCGGAGCCGTTCTTGTAGATCGATCCGCTCTGTCCACGCCTTTCACCATCATTGAAATCTGATGCAGCGAGTTGAAGCCGAATGAGAATCCTTATTGCTGCGGAAGCAGACGCCTCGGAACCGCGGGTTGCCGGGACACCGGAGACGGTGAAGAAGCTCAAGGCTCTGGGGGCGGAGGTCGCGGTGGCGCGCGGCGCCGGTATGGCGTCGGGCATACCGGACGCGGAGTTCGAGGCGGCCGGTGCCACGGTTGGCGACAACGTCACCAAGGACGCCGACGTGGTGCTCAAGGTGCGCCGCCCGGGGCCGAGCGAGTTGGCCTCCTACAAGAAGGGCGCGCTGGTCATCGCCATCATGGATCCGTACGGCAACGAGGCCGCGCTTAAGCAGATGGCCGATGCCGGGGTTATCGCGTTTGCCATGGAGCTGATGCCGCGCATCACGCGTGCGCAGTCGATGGATGTGCTGTCGAGCCAGGCCAACCTGGCGGGCTACCGTGCGGTGATCGACGCCGCCGGCGAATACGGCCGCGCGCTGCCGATGATGATGACGGCGGCCGGCACGGTGCCGGCGGCCAAGGTGTTCATTATGGGGGTCGGGGTTGCCGGTCTCCAAGCCATCGCAACGGCGCGCCGGCTGGGCGCCATCGTCACGGCGACCGACGTGCGCCCGGCCACCAAGGAGCAGGTGGAGAGCCTGGGCGCCAAGTTCCTTGCCGTTGAGGACGAGGAGTTCAAGAACGCGCAGACGGCCGGCGGCTACGCCAAGGAGATGTCGAAGGAATACCAGGCCAAGCAGGCGGCATTAGTGGCCGAGCACATCAAGAAGCAGGACATCGTCATCACCACCGCGCTGATCCCGGGGCGGCCGGCGCCGCGGCTGATCTCGGCGGCCATGGTGGCCTCGATGCGGCCGGGCTCGGTCATCATCGATCTGGCGGTCGAGCGCGGCGGCAATGTGGAAGGCGCCAAGCCGGGCGCGGTGGCGCAAGTGGGCGGCGTCAAGATCGTTGGCCATCTCAATGTGGCGGGACGGCTGGCGGCATCGGCTTCGGCGCTCTACGCCAAGAACCTGCTGACGTTCTTGGACACGATGATCGACAAGAAAGAGAAGAAGCTTGCGGTCAACTGGGACGACGAGATCGTCAAGGGCACGCTGCTGACCCGCGACGGCGCGATCGTGCATCCGAATTTCCAGCCCAAGACGGCGGCCTGAAGGAGAACTTTATGGAGCACATCGCAAACGCGGTCGATCCCTTTGTATTCCGGCTCTCGATCTTCGTGCTGGCGGTGTTCGTCGGCTATTACGTGGTGTGGTCGGTAACGCCGGCGCTGCACACCCCGCTGATGTCGGTGACCAACGCGAT
Source organism: uncultured Alphaproteobacteria bacterium (assembly GCA_963709855.1). Lineage (GTDB taxonomy): Bacteria > Pseudomonadota > Alphaproteobacteria > Rhizobiales > Xanthobacteraceae > Pseudolabrys. Next base: position 108,653 of record CAVPXX010000025.1, read on the forward strand.
CTCCTCGGTGATCGTGGTGGGCGCGCTTCTTGCGGTCGGCGTCGCGCTCATCGAAAACGACAACGGCACCATCCTGGCGCGCGGGCTCGGCTTCGTCGCGCTCACCTTCGCCTCGGTCAACATCTTCGGCGGCTTCCTGGTCACCCAGCGCATGCTGGCGATGTATCAGAAGAAAAAGAAGTGATGCCGGCGATGAATCTCCTTCTTCGAATTATGCCGTCGTCATTGCCACAACCGGCAATCGCGATCCGCGGAGCTTGAGGTATTGTTATGAGCCCTAATCTCGTCGCGCTGCTCTATCTGGTCGCGGGCGTTCTGTTCATCCAGGCGCTGCGCGGGCTCTCGAGCCCCGACACCAGCCGGCGCGGCAACCTGCTCGGCATGATCGGCATGACCATCGCCGTGCTGACCACGCTCGGTTCGCACCCCCCGACCAGCCCGCTCGCCTGGGGCCTGGTGGTGGGCGGTCTCGCGCTCGGCGGCGGCATCGGCGCGGTGATCGCGCGCCGGGTGCCGATGACCTCGATGCCGGAACTGGTCGCCGCCTTCCACTCGCTGGTCGGCATGGCGGCGGTGCTGGTGGCGGCGGGCGCGTTCTACGCGCCGGCGGCCTTCGACATCGGCACGCAAGGCGATATCCACGGCGCCAGCCTGATCGAAATGTCGCTCGGGGTGGCCATCGGCGCCATCACCTTCACCGGCTCGGTGATCGCGTTCTTGAAGCTCTCCGGCCGCATGAGCGGCAAGCCGATCACGCTGCCGGGACGGCACGTGATCAATATCGCGCTCGCGGTGGCGCTGATCTTCTTCATCTACCACTTCTATGCCGCCCAGACCGCGCTCGACTTCTGGCTGATCACCGCCATCTCGCTCACCCTCGGCGTGCTGATCATCATCCCGATCGGCGGCGCCGACATGCCGGTGGTGATCTCGATGCTCAACTCCTATTCGGGATGGGCGGCCGCCGGCATCGGCTTCACGCTTGGCAATACTGCGCTGATCATCACCGGGGCGCTGGTCGGCTCCTCGGGCGCGATCCTGTCCTACATCATGTGCAAGGGCATGAACCGCTCGTTCATCTCGGTCATCCTGGGCGGTTTCGGCGGCGAGGTGGCGGGGCCCGGGGCCGGCGCTGAGCAGCGTCCGGTCAAGCTCGGGTCGGCGGACGATGCCGCCTACATCATGAAGAATGCGCAGAAGGTCATCATCGTGCCGGGCTACGGCATGGCGGTGGCGCAAGCTCAGCACGCGCTGAGGGAAATGGCCGACAAGCTCAAGAAGGAGGGCGTCGAGGTCAAATACGCCATCCATCCGGTGGCCGGCCGCATGCCGGGCCACATGAACGTGCTGCTCGCTGAGGCAAATGTGCCCTACGACGAAGTGTTCGAGCTGGAAGACATCAACTCCGAGTTCGCGCAGGCCGACATCGCCTTCGTGATCGGCGCCAACGACGTCACCAACCCGGCGGCGGAAGAAGACAAGACCTCGCCCATTTACGGCATGCCGGTGCTCCAGGTGTGGAAGGCCGGCACCGTGATGTTCATCAAACGATCATTGGCCTCCGGCTACGCCGGCATCGACAACCCGCTGTTCTACCGCGACAACACCATGATGCTGCTCGGCGACGCCAAGAAAATGACCGAAAGCATCGTCAAGGCGATGTGAGGCGCACGATTACCCGACGGTCTCCACGTCCCACTTGGGCGCGCGCTCGGGCGGATCGGCGATGCGGACGTTGCGGCTGCGCAGCGCCGAGATCCGCCGCATCTCCTCCTCGCTAAGCGAGAAATTGAACACGTCGAGGTTTTCCGCGATATGCGCCTCTTCGAGCGCGCGCGGCACCGCCGCGACCATCGGTTGTTGGATCAGCCAGCGTAGGCAGATCTGGGCGATCGACTTGCCGTGTTTCTTGGCGATTTCGCCGACGACCGGATCGTCGAGCAGCTTGCCGCGCGCCACCGGGCAGTAGGCGGTCAGGATCATGCCGTGCCGCTTGAGCGCCGCCAGCATGCGGTCCTGCGGCAGATAAGCGTGGTATTCGATCTGGTTGGTGATGAGCGGTTCGGGGCAGACATGCATCGCCTCGTCGAGCATGGCGATTGTGAAATTCGACACGCCGATATGGCGGGTGAGCCCGCGCCGCTTGGCCTTGGCGAGCGCGCCGAGCGTCTCGGCGAACGGCACCTTCGGCTGCGGCCAGTGCACCAGCAGCAGGTCGACATAGTCGAGGCCTAGCGCCTTCAGGCTGGTCTCGGCCGAGCGCAGGAAGTCGGCCTCGTGGGCATCCAACTCGGTCACCTTGGTGGTGACCCACAACTCCCCGCGCGCGATGCCGCTGGCGCGGATGCCTTCGCCGACGCGCTCCTCTGTGCCGTATTTGCGCGCGGTATCGATCAGGCGATAGCCGCATTGAATCGCGTAGGCGACAAGTTCGGCCGGGCGCTGCGGGAATTCCATGGTGCCGTAGCCGATCGCCGGCATTTTTGCGCCATGGGCGGAAAGCGTGAAGGCCTTGGGAGATTGCATCGGGGACTCCAGCGGGAAGGGCGGGGACGAAATACGAGTGCGGCGGACATCCGCCGCACCGCTAGTTGCTCAACTTGATTCCAGCGTCTTTGATCACCTTTGCCCATTGCGGCGTCTCGGTTTTGATCGCGGCCGCAAATTCCGCCGGTGTGTTACCGATGGGATCGAGTCCCTGTTGCTCCATGTTCTTGCGTACATCGGGCAAAGCCAGATCCTTGACCGTTTCTTTGTAAATCTTGTCGATTATGTCGGGCGGCGTGCCGGCCGGCGCCAGCAAGCCGAACCACGGCACGGCTTCGAAGCCAGGAAATCCCGACTCGGCCATGGTCGGCAGATCGGGCGCGAGCGCCGAGCGCTTGAGCGATGTGATGGCGAAGGCGCGCAATTTCCCCTCGCGCACCAGCGGCAGCACGTTCACGATATTGCCGAAGAACATCGTGAGGCGGCCGGCTAGCAGGTCCGGCAGCACGGCGGTCGAGCCGCGATAGGCCACCGGCGTCACGTCGATATGCGCCATGTATTTGAACAGCTCGCCAGCAAGGTGCTGCGACGTGCCGATGCCGGCATGGCCGTAGGTGAGCCTGCCCGGCTGCACACGCGCTAGTGCGACCAGCTCCGGCAAGGTCTTGGCCGGTACGTCGGGATGGACGGTGAGCAGGTTCGCTGCGACGAATACCTGGGAGATCGGCGCGAAGTCCTTGATCGGATCGAACGGCAATTTGGCGTACAGGCTGGGATTGATGACGAGCGATGGATTCCCGCCCATCAGCAGGGTGTAGCCGTCCGGCGGCGATTTCGCGACGCGATCGGTGGCGATGTTGCTGCCCGCGCCGGTGACGTCCTCGACCGTGACCGGCACGCCCCAACTGTCCGAAAACTTGGCGGCGAGCAGGCGCGCGGCAACGTCCGGCGCCGTGCCCGGCGTGAAGCCGACGATGATGCGCACCTGCCTGTTCGGGAAACCCGTTTGCGCGGCGCCAGGATTCGCCGTCAGCAGCACAGTCAGCGCAGCAAGAACCTGAAAGATGGACTTCATCGCTGACCCCCGGCTTGAACGCCGCAGGGTGACATCGGCTCTGTCCGGCCGCAAGGGCAGGCGTTACGCCGGCGCCTGCTCGACCGACAGCACGCGCATGATATCTTCTTGCACCCTGTGCCGGTCAGCATCGGTTGTAGCGGGGCCGAGCCGCGTCTCGTAGGCGATGCGCGCCGGGCGGTGGAACACCATCACGCGGTCGCCGATCTCCATCGCCTCGTTGATCTGATGGGTGATGAACACTGCGGTCTTGTTGCTCTGCCGCGCCAGGCGGACGAACTCGGCGCGCAGATCGCGCGCGGTCATCTCATCCAGAGAGGAGAACGGCTCGTCGCACAGCAAAATCTCAGGATCGACCGCGAAGGCGCGCGCGATCGACACGCGCTGGCGCATGCCGCCCGAGAGCGCGTGTGGGTAGTCATTCTCGTGGCCGGACAGGCCGAGCCGCTTGAGCCATTGGCGCGCGGTATCCTCCGCCTGTTTCGAATCTTTATCGAGGATCTGCAGACCGAGCCGTACATTGTCGAGCGCCGAGCGCCACGGCATCAGCCGGTCGTTCTGGAACACGATGCCGATCTTGCCGCGGAAAAATGCGAACTCGCGAAACGGATCGTGGCCGATGACCCTAGCCTCGCCGGAGCTCGGCTCGATCAGCCCGGCAACGATGTTGAACATGGTCGATTTACCGCAGCCGGTCTTGCCCAGGACGGCGACGATCTCGCCTTTACCGATCTCGAACGAGAGCCTGTCCACGGCGACGAAATCGCCGCGCCCATCCGGACGGCGAAAGGTTTTGCTCACGTCTTTGAAACGGATGACCGGATCGGTCGACATAGATCACATCGCCCGCTCAGATACCGCGCGATAGCGCAGCGCCCAGGTCTCGATCGCGTTGATGGTCTGCTGCACCACCAGCACGAAAAGCACAAGTTGTAGAGTCCAGGCCATGGCGCCGGCCATGTCGAACAATTGCTGTTGCCGCAGCAATTCATAGCCAACGCCGCCGGTGGCGCCCACCAGCTCCGCCACCACCACCACGCGCGCGGCATTGCCGAGGTTGACCTTCCAGGCGGTGAGGATGCCCGGCACGATGGTCGGGATGATCAGGAAGCGGAACAGCGTCCAGCGCGACGGCCGGAACGCCATAGTCATCTCGAACAGGTCCTTCGACATCGAGCGGAAAGCGTCGAGGATTTGGAAGGTGAAGGCCGGGAGCGTGGTCATCACCATGATGAACAGCACGCGGAACTCGATGCCATGGAACCAGATGATGGCAAACACCACCCAGGACAGCGCCGGGATGCCCTGGAAGAACGTGAGCACCGGCGCGATGAAATTCTCCGCCGTCTTCGACTGGCCGATCACCAGCGCCAGGATGCCGCCGAGGATAAAGGCGCCGAACAGCCCGCCGAAAATGCGCCCGGCGGTGAGCAGAACATCAACCAGCAAAGAGCCGGTGATCAGAATATCGATCGTGCGCGAGATGATCTCCGGCACCGGCGGAAACAAATAGTGCGGAAACACGGTCGATAGAATCTGCCAAAGCGCCGCCAGCACGAGCATGCTGGCGGTCGCCTGCAGAACGCGCATGGTGCGCGAGTTCGTCATCGCATCGGCTTATTGTAGATCGTCTCGTTCGACGGCATCACCTTGAAATAGCCGACGTCGACGCCGGCCTTGTAGACCGCGTCGATTTGCTTGGCGACATCGCCGGCCGGTATCACGCTCATGCCGAGCCGGTCGTTGGCCTTGATCAGCGACACCAGCGCGGCGCGGTCCTCCGGCGTCGATTTCGGCGCAATCAGCGCGGCGGCTTCCTCCGGATTCTTGGCGATGAACTCGCCGGCCTCCTTATAGGTCGCGTAGAGCTTTGGAATCAGTACCTGATTGGCCTCGATCCAGTCACTATGCGCGGCCACGCCGAGGTAGGGAATGCGCTCGCCGCCGGCGAAGCTCTTCCAAGTTTTGCTCATGCTGGTGTCGAGCATGCGGATGTCGGGCTTTTTCGACTTTAACAGTGTATAGGCCGGCTCCCATAGCTGGATCGCGTCGGCGCGGTCGGCCAGTGCGTAGCCAACAAGGCCGGGCGGCGCGGTGTTGATTACCTGGATCTTGGATATGTCCACGCCTTGCTGCTTGGCGAAGAACTCTGACATCACGAAATTCGTGGTCGACGCGGCGGCGGCGAGCTGCTTGCCCTCCAGGTCCTTGACCGACTTGATCTCGGGCCGCGAGGTAACGATCGTGCCCCAAAAGTCGAAGAGATTGAACAGGTATTTCACCTTCACGCCGCGCGCGTCGGCCAATCCGACGGTGAGCACCGCAGCGCTGCCGCCGACCTTGAACTCGCCGGAATTGAATTGCGTGGTGTAGGCATCCGGCGGGCGCTCGACGAACTCGATATCGAGGCCATGCGCGGCATCGAAGTTCTTGGCCTTGATCACCGGCGGCATGAAGGCGCCGAGCGAGGGAAAGCCGAACACCACGATGGTGACTTTTGCGGGTGTTTGCGCGGCGGCGGGCGGAGGCAAAAGTGCGGCGCTAGCGAGCATCGCAACGGCGCATGCGGTCGATCGCAGGAGCGTTGATAATTGGGTCATTTTTTCCTCCTCCACGTCATTTGCTCAGCTCGGTGGGCCTTTGGCCCTTGGTTTTTTATTGAATGCGAAATAGCCGCGACGCCAATCCTCCATTGATTGAATCGGCCTGCGCTTTTGACAGGCTTGCCGCCGCGACGATTTTCATCGGCTCGGTGTCTCCGATCGGAAACGGCATGTCGGAGCCCATCATCAGCCGTTCCGTGCCCATCATCTCGATTACGAATTTCAGCACGCGCGCGTCGTGCAGGATGGTGTCGGTGTAAATGTGGGCGAGCGCTTCTACCGGATCGCCGATGCCGGGCGTGATCGCGTGATTGCGCTTGAGCCGGCCGAGCACGAACGGGAGGGCGGCGGCGCCCATCGGCGCGAAGAATTTCGCGTTCTTGTATTTCGCGACATGCCCCGCCGAAATCAGGCGCGCCACCGCGACCGCCGCGTCGGTGATGCGGCCCAGCCCATTGGCGAGCCCGAAATCGTTCACGCGCACGTCGCCGGCGTCGTAGCTCGGATGGATGTGGATCAGGGCGCCGGTCTCATCGGCCGCCTGCCAGAATGGATCGAGATCGGCGGCATCGAGCGTTGAGCCAACGCCACGCGGCAGCGTGCCGATCATGGCGCCGGCAAAACCCGCCTTCATCGCGTCTTTGAGCACCGCGGCGGCGCGCATGCCGTTGCCGAGTGGCACGGTCGCCAGCGGTACGAAATGCGGCTCGGCTTTCGCCGCGGCGCGCAAAGCGTCGTTGGTGAGCCGAGCCCAGGTCTCGCTTTCCGCGCCGGGTAGCTCATAGCCGAACATGTCGACCCAGCCGCCGACCACCTGCTTGTCGATGCCCTGCTTGGCCATCCAGGCGACGCGCCCCACGATATCCGACAGCGGCTTGGACACCGGCCGCGTCGGCTTGCCGCCGGCAAAGGCCATAGCGAGCCCGCCGCCGTCCTCGATCAGCCGCACATTGGGAAACTTCGCCGCATCCATGGCGGATCGCGGCCAGTAATTCGGGTGGCACCAGATGGGCGTGGCAATCGACAATCATTCAGTATCCTTTTTTGTCGCGCGCTTCGGCGATCAGGTCGCCGAGCTTCGACACTTTGATCGGCAGCGTATTGATGGAAATGCCGAGCGGCCTGATCGCGTCGTTGACCGCATTGGCGATGGCCGCCGGCGCGCCGAGATAGCCGGATTCGCCCGAGCCCTTTTGTCCGAGTACGGTGTGCGGCGACGGCGTCTCGTGATCGACGATGTCGACCACCGGCACTTCATGCGAAGACGGCAGCAGATAGTCCATGAAAGTCTGCGCGATCAATTGCCCTTCGTCGTTATAGGCGAACTCCTCATACAGCGCGGCGCCGATGCCGTGCGCAATGCCACCCATGGTCATGCCGCGCACGATTTTGGGGTTGATCTGCGTGCCGCAGTCGTGACCGAGCCGGTAGCGCACGATCTCCGGCCGGCCGAGATCCGGATCGATTGAGAGCAGCAGCAGATGGAATTCGAACGAGAAACAGGGATACATCTGCACGCGCCCGTCCGCCGTCGGCAGGGTGCCGCCGGTCGGCACCTGATAGACGTGCTCGACCGCAAGCCCCGGCTCGAAGCCGTCCGGCATGCGGTGATAGTTGCGATACGCGATCTGCACCAGGTCGGCCCAGCTTCGTTTGTTCTGCGGGGAATTGCGGTCGTACACATTGCCCTGCTCGTAGACCGCGCGTTCGAGCGGAATGCCGAGATCGTGCGCGCCGATCGCGGTGAGCTTGGTTTTCAGCTTCTGCGCCGCGTGAAACGCCGCGCCCCCCAGCATGATCGCCATCCGGCTGCCGACCGGCGATCCGCTCGGCAGCGAATTGAGCGAATCCGGCCGCGCCACCCGCACGATCTCCGGGTCGACCTGCAGCACCTCGCCGACGACGGTGCCGACCAGCGTCTCGTGACCCTGGCCCGACGAAGTCGTGTGTATGGTGGCGGTGATGGCGCCCATGCCGTCCACATTGATGCGGCAGGAATCCATGAAGGTGGAGGTGGTGATGGCGGGATTGAGCAGCGCCTCGAAGGTGGCGTTGCCGCCGGAGGGCTCCAGGCAGGCGGCGATACCGATGCCGGCGAGCTTGCCTTCGCTGCGCAGCCGGTCGCGCTCAGCTTTGAGTTCTTCGTAGCCGGTGTCGGCCAGCACCTTGTCGATCACGGTGTGATAGTCGCCGCTGTCGTAGGTGGTGCCGCTCGGGATCAGATAGGGGAATTCCTCACGCCGGATCAAATTGCGCCGCCGCACTTCGAGCGGATCGAGGCCGAGCGTATTGGCGACCTCGTCCATGGCGCGCTCGAGCGCCAGATTGGTCGGCCCCTGGCCGAAACCCCGCACGGCGTCCTGCGTGGTCTTGTTGGTGACCACGGCGATCGCGCGGTACTGCACGCTCTCGATTTTGTAGGGCCCGACAATGGCGCCAATCGGCTTGCCGAGCTGGAACGGCGAACGCCCGGCATAGGCGCCGACATTCTCCAGCGCGCGCATCTTCATCGAGCGCACGATGCCGGTATCGTCGAAAGCGACCTCGACGTCGAACAGCCGCTCCGGCCCGTGCGCGTCGCCGCCGCGCATGTTTTCCAGCCGATCCTCGATCAGCCGCACCGGAAAACCAAGCCGGCGCGTGAGATAGCCGCAGAGCACGGTATGCTTGATGCCGCGCTTAACGCCGTAGCTGCCGCCCACGTCCACGTCGTGATGCACGCGCACCGACGTCGCCGGGATTTTCAGCGCGAGGCCGATCTGGTCGGCATAGCGCGGCATCTGGATCGAGGCATAGACATCGAGCATGTCGCGCCAGGGGTCCCAGCTCGCCACCACGCCGAAGGTTTCGATCGGCACGGTCGACGAGCGGCCCCATTTCACCCGCAGCGACAATTTGCGTGGGGAAGCGGCGAAATTCTTCTCGACCTCGCCCCACACGAAGGTTTTGTCGAGCAACACGTTGGAGCCGTGCGCCTCATGCACCAGCGGGCTTCCCTTTTCGAGCGCCTGCTCGGCGTCGAGCACAAAAGGCAGCGCCTCGTAATCGATTTCGATCGCTTCGGCCGCGTCCTCGGCCAGTGCGCGGGTGTCGGCTACCACGGCGGCGACCCATTCACCCGAATAGCGCGCAATATCGAGCGCGAGCGGCCGCCGTGGCACGTTCGGCGTGTCGAGCCCGGTCATCAGCGGCAGCGTGGCGCCGGCAAGCTCCGCGCCGTCCACGATGTAATGCACGCCGGGCATGGCAAGCGCCGCGCTCTTGCCGATGTTCTTAATGCGCGCCGCAGCATGCGGGCAGGTGACCACCGCCACATGCTTCATATTCGGCAGATCGACGTCGGCGACAAAGTGCCCCTTGCCGGCGACGAAGCGGCGGTCCTCACGAACGCGGCGGTCGCTAGAGACGTAGCGGTGGTGGCCGGCTGCGCTCATTTGTTCAGGCTCCGCGGCCGGTTGACCCCGCGCATGCGTTCGGCGGCGAGCGCGATCGCCTCCACGATCTGCGCATAGCCGGTGCAGCGGCAGATATTGCCGGAGATCGCTTCGACAATCTGTTCGCGCGTCGGCTCAGGAGTGTCGGCGAGCAGCGCGTGCGCGACCAGGACCATGGCCGGCGTGCAATAGCCGCATTGCATGCCGTGGGTTTCGCAGAACGCATCCTGGATCGGCGACAATTCACCGGGGCCGGGCGTGACGCCCTCGATGGTCGTTATCGCGGAGCCCGCCGCCTGCGCAGCGAACATGAGACAAGAGCGCACCGCCACGCCGTCGAACAGCACGGTGCAGGCGCCGCAGACGCCGTGCTCGCAGCCGGCATGGGCGCCCTTGAGATCGAGCAGGTCGCGCAGACAATCGAGCAACGTAGTGCGCGGCTCGACTTCGAGTTTGTGCTGCGTGCCGTTGACATTGAGCTCAATGCGCATGGGCTTTTCTCCCTTGCGCATCGCCAAGCGCATCGGCGACCGCGCGCGCGGCCAGCACAGCCGCGACGCGGCGACGATAGGCCGCCGTGGCGTGCAGGTCGTCGAGGGCCTCGATATCGGTAAGCGCTTCGTCGACCGCGGCCCGCACCGCTTTCAGGTCGAGGATGCCGCCGGTCAGTTGCCGCTCGGCGCTTTCCAGACGAATGGGATGGTCGGTCGCTGCGCCGACGCCGATGGCGATGCGTTTGCATTTGTCGTCGGCGCCAAGCTCGATCTGCGCGGCCGCCGACACGAAAGCAAAATCGCTGCTCCGCGCATTCACCTCATGAAAGCCGGTGCCGATCTTGTCGCCCTGCCAAACCGGAAACCGCACGGCGGTCAGGCAGGCGCCTTCCGGCAGGCTGGTGACCATCGGTCCGACGTGGAAGCCACGCGCCGGGATAGTGGTGGTCTTGCCGCCGGCGCGATAGCTCAATTGGGCGTCGAGGGTCACCGCGATCAGCGATATTTCCGCCGCCGGATCGGCATTGGCGAGCGAGCCGCCGATGGTGCCGCGCGCGCGGGTGGCGGCATGGCCGATGTTCGGGATCGCGCGCGCCAGCAGCGGCACTTTGGCACTAACCAGCGCATCGCGCTCGACCACGCATTGCCGCGTGGTGGCGCCGATGGCGACGCCGTCACTGTCATTGCGGATATAGGACAAAGCGGCGATGCGGTTGATGTCGATCAGCCGGGTGGGGCGCGCTAGCCGCATCACCATCATCGGTACCAGGGTCTGCCCACCGGCGATCACGCGCGCGCCGTCGTCGGCGGCCAGCATCGCACAGGCTTCGTCGATGTCGGCCGCGCGGGAATACTCGAACGGTGCTGCTTTCATGAAACGCTACGGCCTAAGCCCGCTTTTTCGGCACCGACGCGCCAAGAGGCGCAAGCGTCGCGAGGGCGATATTGTCGATCCGTCACCGATATGGTTAAAGTCCCTATCGCATTATCGCAACCGCAAAAATACCGATTCCTCGAATCGGCGTCGGCCGCAGGCCATGAGCCGCGGTAACGGGAGACAGGCTCAGGTGAGCGCGCGATCAAAACAGAAGCCCGCGATTGGGAGACAAACGCAGGCCCGCGTTACCGAAATCCGCGACTTCGGCGCGGAGGGCGCCGAACCGACGCGCGGCGGCGTGCAGTCGATCGGCCGCGCCTTCGCGATAATCGAAGAGATCGCGCGCAACCGCGACGGCATCGGGCTTGCCGAATTGAGCAAGCGCGTCGGTCTGCACAATTCCACCACCTTCCATCTGGTGAAAACGCTGGTGTCGCTCGGCTATGTGCGCCAGCTCAAGGATTCAAAGCGCTACCGCATCGGCCGCCCGCTGTTCGCGCTGGCCGCGAGCGCGCTCGACGAGATCGAAATGATTAGTCTCTCCACGCCCGTGCTCGACGACCTCGCGCGCGCGACCGGCGAAAGCGCGCATTTCTCGGTGCCGATGGGCGATGCCGTGGTGGTGCTGGCGCGTACCAGCGGGCCGGGCGCGTTCCAGCTGACCGACCGCGTCGGCGTGGTGCGACCGGCGCATTGCACCGCACTCGGCAAGATCATGCTCGCGGCCTTGGCCCCCGACCAGTTCGAGCGCTACCTGCAACGAGCCAGACCTTAAAGCGCATACGCCGAAGTCGATGACCTCGGCCGAGCGGCTAGCGCGCGAGATCGCCGAGGTGCGGCGCGCAGGGCTTGCCATCGACGATGGCGAGTTTGATTCTGAATTGCGCTGCGTGGCGTTGCCGGTGCGCGATTTCAGTGGTCGCGTGATCGGGGCCATCGGAATATCCGGGCCGGTCTGGCGCTTGTCGATCGAGGCTTTGCAGAAGCGCGCACGGGCGGTGCGCGCCGCCGCCGACCGCCTGTCGGGCGAATTCGGGTTTGCCGGCGAGCCCGAGCGGCGGGTAAAAGCGGCCGTATAGATAGGGAGATCAGCCATGCCACGGCACGCGAACTATGTCCCTAAAGGCGTGATCCCAGCGGTGCTGCTGCCGTTCGAGAACGATCTGTCGATCGACGAGGCGAGCTTCCGCAAGCATATGCGCGACGTGGCCGCGGTCGAAGGCCTTTCCGCGATCACCATCAACGCGCATTCAACGGAGGTTGCCTCCTGCACCTTCGACGAGCAGCGCCGCGTGCTCGAGATCGCGCAGGACGAGATCGGCGGCCAACTGCCGCTGGTCAACGGCATCTGGGCCGATGGCAGCCTGGAAGCCGCGCGCCTCGCGCGCATGGCGGAACAAAGCGGCGCCTCCGCGCTATTGGTGTTTCCGCCGGCGCCGTTCACGCTCGGCCAGTCGCCGGCGATGGCGCTCGCGCATTTCAAGCGCATTGCGGATGCCACCGACCTGCCGCTGATCGTGTTCCAGTATCCGTTGGCGACCGGGCAGGGCTACCCGAAGGACACGCTGCTCAAGTTGTGCGATGAAGTGCCAACCATCCGCGCCATCAAGGACTGGATCGGCAACGTGCCGCACCACGAATGGCACATTCGTACGCTTCAGAATCTGCCGCGGCCGGTGAACGTGCTCACCACCCACAGCTCGTGGCTCCTGTCGTCGCTGGTGCTCGGCCCCAATGGCTTGCTGTCGGGTTCCGGCAGTGTGATTGCCGATCTGCAGGCACAGCTGTTCCACGCCGTGCAGAAGAACGACATGGCGGAGGCCAAGCGCCTGAACGACCGCATCGAACCGACCGCGCGCGTGTTCTACGCCGATCCGTTCGTCGACATGCACAACCGCATGAAGGAAGCGCTGGTGCTGCTAGGCAAATTGCCGCGCGCGGTGGTGCGCCCGCCGCTGGTCAAGCTCGAGGGCGCCGAGATTGTACGCATTCGCCAGGCACTGATCGAGGCCAGTCTGCTCGACAAGAGCGCCGCCCGCGACGCGGCGTAACTACATTATCGCAAACTCGGTATTCTTCCGGTCCGTCACCAGCATGCTGCCGGGATAATGCGTGATGCAGAATTCCGGCTTCACTGTCGCGATCACCGACTGCGGCGTCACCCCACAGGCCCAGAACACCGGCAACTCGTCCTCGCGCACCGGCACGGCATCGCCGTAGTCGGGCCGCATAATATCCTTGATGCCGATCAGCTCCGGCTTGCCGACATGCACTGGCGCTCCGTGCACGGACGGAAAGCGCGTGGTGATCTGGATAGCGCGGATCGCGTTGGCCGGCGTCATTGGCCGCATCGAAACCACCATCGGCCCGTGGAACGGTCCGGCTTCCGCGGTCGCGATCGAGGTGCGGTACATCGGCACGTTGCAGCCGCGCGTGATGTGACGCAGCTCGATGCCGTCGCTGGTCAGCGCTTCCTCGAACGAAAACGAGCAGCCGATCACGAAGCTCACCAGGTCGTCGCGCCAGAAGTCGCGCACGTCTTCCGGCTCCGCGATCAGTTCGCCGTTTCGCCAGACGCGATAGCGTGGCAGATCGGTGCGGATGTCGAGGTCTTCGGCCAGCGCCGGCACGCGCCAATCGCCGGGCGCGGAGGTGCCGATCAGCGGACAGGACTTCGGGTTGAGCTGGCAGAAGCGCAGGAAGTCGGCGGCCAGCCGCTGCGGCAGAATGGCGAGATTGCCCTGCACAAATCCGGGCGCCAGACCCGAGGTCGGCCCGCGATGCTTGTTGGCGCGGATCGCCAGCCGCGCCGCCAGGCCACTGCCGGGCGGCGGCGTATCGTCGCGACGCATGGGGGTGACGGCCATCAGACTTTCGTCCGGTGCAATCGGGACAAACGATCCGCGCCGCAAAGTCTAGCATCGCCCGCGGCGCGGTTCGAGAGCTGCTGAACAATCGGGCACCAATCCGACCATATGAGCATGCATGCATCCATATCGAAATAGCGGTTGAAATCTTGGCGTAGGATCGCGTTTGCTTGTGGCACTAGTTGCTCAGATAGAAACCCGCAACGGGTACGTCAGGGGAGGAATTGGCAATGTTGCATCGTAAAACTTTGACTCGTTGGGCGCTGGCCGGGCTTGCCGCCGCAACCGCGGCAGTCGCGCCAGCACAGGCGCAGCAACCGGCCGCGCCCGCAGCCGCGCCAGTCAAACTCGGGATCGTTTCGTTTCTCACCGGCCCCGCCGCCTCGCCATTCGGCATTCCGGGCCGCAACGGCGCGGAGATCGTCATCGAGGCACTCAATGCCGGCAAGGCGCCGGCGCCGTTCAACACCGTCGGCTTCGGCGGCAGCAAGGTCGAAGCGAAATATATCGACGAAGCCGGTTCCGCCGCCAATACGGTGACCGAGTTCCGCAACCTCGTGCAGCGCGATCAGGTCGACGCCGTGGTCGGCTATGTCTCGTCGGGAAGCTGCCTGGCGGTGACGCCGGTGGCCGAAGAACTCAAGGCGCTCACCGTGTTCTACGATTGTGGCACGCCGCGCATCTTTGAAGAGAAAGCGCGCAATTACGTGTTCCGCGTCAGCCCGCACGCGACCATGGATAATGTCGCCGCCGCGCGCTATCTGCTGGCGAAGAAGAAAAACGTCACCAGCTATTCCGGCATCAACCAAAACTACGCCTGGGGCCAGGATTCCTGGCGCGACTTCGTCGGCGCCATGAAAGTTCTGGCGCCCAACGTCACGGTCGACAAGGTGTTATTCCCCAAGCTGTTCGCGGGCGAATACGGCGCTGAAGTGTCGACGCTGCTGACTTCGAAATCGCAGGCGCTGCACACCAGCTTCTACGACGGCGACCTCGAGGGCTTCGTCTACCAGGAGCAGGCGCGCGGTCTCGACAAGCGCATGACCATCATTATGACCACCGGCGAGACGGCGATCTGGCGTCTGCGTGACAAGATGCCGGACGGCACGATCATCGGCGCCCGCGGGGCGAATGGGCCGCTCGCGCGCGACACCGAGATCAATCGCTGGTTCCAGAAAATCTATACCGACCGCTACAATATTCCACCGACCTATCCCGCCTACCAAATGGCGCAGTCGCTGCTCGGCCTGAAGCTCGCCTACGAGAAGGCCGCCAAGGCCGGCGTAAAGCCGACCGCGGACCAGATCGCTGCCGAGTTTAAGGGCATCGAGTTCGAAGGTCCGGCCGGCCACGTGAAGATGGCGATCGGTGACGGCCATCAGGGGGTCACCGAAACCGCCTATGGCACGTATCGTTTCAACAAGCAGAAGAAAGAGCCCGAGGTCGTCGACATCGTCCGCTTTCCGGCCGAATGCGTGAATCCGCCGGCGGGCATCGATGCCGACAAGTGGATTGCCGAGGGTATGCAAGGCGCCAAGTGTAACTGAGCAAGCGCAACTAACGCGCTTGCTCTGACAGCGACATCGCGGCGGGGGAGGCTGACCAGGCCTTGCCTCGCCGTCCCGCCCTCGAATTTAATCGGTCTCTCCGTGCTGACTGGCTTCGCCATCCTGACCGACGGCCTCGTCTATGCGGCCTATCTGTTCATCGTCGCTATCGGCCTGACGCTGATCTTCGGCGTCATGAAGATCCTGAACGTCACGCACGGCTCGTTCTATGCGTTCGGCGCCTATGGCGCCGCCACCGCGGTCGGCATCTATACCAATGCCAACTGGCCGGCGGCCGTCGGCTTCCTGTTCATGCTCGTCTTGGCCATGGCGATCGGCCTGGTGATGGGGATCATCCTCGAGCGCGGACTTTTGCGGGTGGTCTACGGTAAGGACGAGGTGATTATCGTTCTGGTCACCTATGCGACCTTCCTCATCCTCGAGGATGTGATCGTGTTGATCTGGGGTCCGCAATCGTATGCGGCCTATCAGCCTATGGTGTCGGCCGGCAATACCGAAATTGGCGGTCTGGTTCTTTCCAACTACGACATCGTGTTGGTGGCGATTGCGGCCGCGCTTGCGGGCGTCGGCTATTGGGCGCTGAAATTCACCCGCTATGGCCGGTTGCTGACAACGGTGATCTTCGATCGCGAAACGGCGGCGGCTTTCGGCATCAACGTCACGCTGGTCTACACCGCGACCTTCATCATCGGCGCCATGCTCGGCGCGCTGGGCGGGGCGATGATGGCGCCGAAGATCGCGGTCACGCTCGGCATCGGCGTCGAGGTAATCGTGCTGGCCTTTGCGGTGGTTGCCATTGGCGGCATGGGCTCGATCGAGGGCGCGCTGGTCGGCGCGCTGATCGTCGGCATTTGCCGCGCCGCAGCGGTGCATCTGGTGCCGCAGATCGAGCTATTCATCATCTACGGCGTGATGGCGCTGGTGCTGGTGGTGCGGCCGTACGGCCTGTTCGTGCGCGCCCAGCCGAGAAAGATCTGACATGAGCGGGCGAGGACAATTGACCGGCGGCCTCATGTTCCTGTTCGCGGCGGCGGCGGCGCCGTTGTTCCCGGATTGGGTGGTATCGCTAGTCACCATCGCGTTTGCCAATGCGTTGGTGGTGCTCGGCCTGGTCGTGCTGTGGCGCGCTGGTCTCGTCTCGTTCGGACAGGCGCTTTATTATTGCATCGGCGCCTATGCGGTCGCGCTCACCGCGCGCTGGACCGGTTTTACCGACGCGTTCGCGCTGGTCGTGATCGGCGGCGTGGCCGCCGGGCTCATGGCGTTTCTGATCGGCTTCCTGCTGGCGCGCTACCGCGAAATCTTCTTCGCCATGCTCAGTCTGGCGCTGTCAATGATCCTGTACGGCGTGCTGGTGAAATCCGAGTCGCTCGGCTCGACCGACGGCTTCAGCGTGGCGACGCCGACCTTCCTCGGCTATGCGCCGCACGCGCAAGCGCTTGGGCTTGCGCTGTATTGGCTCACGCTTGGCGTCGACGCCATCGGCGCCGTGATGATCGGGGTGTATTTCCGCTCGGTCGCCGGCGCGCTGGCGGCGCCAATCCGCGACAACGAAATCCGCGTCGAGTTTCTCGGCGTGTCGGTGACCAGCATCATCCATACTAAAGTGGTGATCGCCGGCATTCTCGGCGGGCTGGGCGGCGCGCTTGCCGCGATGGCGATCGGCCATGTCGATCCCAACATGGCCTATTGGACGACCTCGGGCGGCTTCGTCTTTGTGACGATTCTTGCGGGCTCGGGCTACGTCGCGGCTGCTTTTGTCGGTTCGCTGGTGTTCGAGGCGGTGCGCTCGTTCGCCTTCGATGTCATGCCGCAACTTTGGCAGATGACGCTCGGTTCGGTGCTGCTGCTCACCATCCTGTTCCTGCCGGACGGGCTCGGATCGCTGGTAGCGCGGCTCAAGCGGCGCGGAGAGGCGACAGCGCCATGAACGGAAACAAGAGCGCGAGCAACAGCGCGATTTTGGCCGTTCGCGATCTGGAAAAGACCTTCGGCTCGCTGGTCGCCGCCCGTGATATCACCGTCAGCGTGCCGGCGGAGCAGACGGTCGGCGTGATCGGCGCCAACGGCGCCGGCAAGACCACCTTCATCAACATGATCACTGGCCATCTGCGGCCGACCAAAGGCAGCATCTGGTTCGAGGACCAGGAGATCACCGGCAAGCCGTCGCGCGAGATCACGCGGCTCGGCATTTCGCGCTCGTTCCAGGTGGCGCAGATCTTCCCCTCGCTCACCGTGTTCGAGAACATGTGCATCGCCGCGGCGATTGCCCGCCGCACCGGCGGTGTGATGGGGCAATATTTCCACGCCCGTCCACTCGCCCGATGCGATTGCCGAAGCGCGAGCGACGATCGAATTGTTCCGGATCGATCATTATAGCGACACTGCCGCCAATGCGCTGCCGCAAGGCGTGCGCAAGCTGCTCGATATCGGCATGGCGGTGGTCGGCTGGCCGCGGCTGCTGCTCCTCGACGAGCCGACCAGCGGTATTTCGATCGAGGAAAAGTTCGACCTGATGAACGTGGTGATGTCGGCGCTCAAGACCCGCAAGATCACCGTGCTGTTCGTCGAGCACGACATGGAAATCGTCGCGCGCTTCGCCGACCGGGTGCTGGCGTTCTATGACGGCACCGTCATCGCCGACGGCACGCCGACCGAGACGCTGGACAATCCGCGGGTGCAGGAGCTGATCAGCGGCACCAAGCTCAAGACCGGCAGGAGGGCCGGCCATGCTTAAAGTCTCCAACCTCAACGTCTCGATCGGGCCGATCACGATCATCCGCGACGCCTCGCTCGCCGTGAACGAGGGCGAGATGTGCGGCCTGATCGGCCGCAACGGCGCCGGCAAGACCACGCTGCTGCGTGCGCTGATGGGCGCGCTGCCGGCAACCGGGAAGGCCGAGCTCGGTCATGTCGATCTACTGGCGCTGCCGGCGCATCGCCGCGCCGGCCTTGGCGTCGGCTACATGCCGGAAGACCGCCGGCTGGTCCCGGAATTCACGGTCGAGGAGAACATTCGGCTGCCGACCTGGTCGACGCAGGTCGATGGCGTCGATCAGCGGCTGGAATGGATCTTCACCATCATGCCGGAGGTGGCGCGCTTCACGAAGCGGCGCGCGCTCGAATTGTCCGGTGGCCAGCAGAAAATGGTGGCGCTGGCGCGCGCGCTGATGGCGGGCACGCGCATATTACTGCTGGACGAGCCGTTCGAGGGCCTGGCGCCGGCGGTCGCGCGCAGGCTCGGCGAGGTGCTCGCCAATCTCAAGAACGAAAGCGTGTCGGTGCTGATTGCCGAATCGAACGAGGTCCATATCATCGATCTCTTGGCGCGCGCCTATTTCATCGAGCGTGGCGCGGTCAGCGACAAACGGTAATTAATCGCAGCGCACCGTCATGCCGCCGTCCACCACGATCTCCGTGCCAGTGACAAAGCGCGCCTCGTCGGAGGCGAGGAACAAGGCGGCATTGGCGGTGTCGCGGCCGTCGCCCATGAAGCCCGCCGGAATGCGCTCCAACCGCTGCGCTAACAGCGCCTGCACATCGCCGCCGGCGCGCTGCCTGGCAAGGCGCGCCTCCACCATGGGCGTGTGCAATTGTCCCGGCACCACGGTGTTCACGCGGATGCCCTTGGGCGCATATTGCACGGCGACCACACGCGAGAGCTGGATCACGCCCGCCTTAGTCGCGGCATAGCCGACTTGGAACGCGCCGGTGAAGCGGATGCCGGAGGTCGACGCCACGTTGACGATTGATCCCGCCTTTTGCTTTTCCATCACCGGCAGCACGTGCTTGCAGGTGAGGAACACGCTTTTGAGGTTGAAATCGACTTGCGCGTCCCATACCTCCTCGCTCATTTCCACCGGCCCGCCATGGGCCGAGCCGCCCACATTGTTGACCAGCACGTCGATGCGTCCGAAGCGTTCAGCGCAGGCCTTCGCCATGGCAGCGACGGAGGCGATTGTCGGTGACGTCGCATTGATGGATGACGATCTCGCCGCCTGCCGCCTTCACGCGCTCGACCGTCTCGGCGACACTGTCGAGATTGCGGTCGACCGCGAAAATCTTGGCGCCTTCTTCGGCAAAGCGCACGGCGGTGGCGCGGCCATTGCCCCAGCCGGGCCCGACGCAGCCGGCGCCGGTGACGATGGCGACGCGATCCTGCAAGCGTCCGCTCATGATTTTACTCCCGCGGTCAACTTTCTGGCCGGCGCAAATTTGTACAAGCGCTGCGAATTGTCGACTAGCAGCGCCTGCCGCGCGGCCTCGCTGGGCGCGATCTCGCCCAGGATGTCCACCAGCATGCCGTCGTCGACGACCGGTGGCGCGTGATTGGGGTGCGGCCAGTCAGTGCCCCAGACGCAGCGGTCGCCGAATTCAGCCACCAGCTTGCGCGCGAACGGCACGGCGTCGGCGTAAGGCGGGCCTTGCCGCGTGATGCGGTCGGTGCCGCTCACCTTCACCCACACGTGGTTGGCCTGCATCAAATCCAGCAGCGCGCGGAAGCCCGGCTGGTCTAGGCCGAGCGCGGCATCGACGCGCCCGATGTGGTCGATGACGACCGGCACTGGCGAACGTTTCAGCGCGGGCGCCAGATCCGGGATCAGCGTGCCCTCCATGTGGATTTGCAGATGCCAGCCGATATTCGCAAGTCGCTTGGCGAACACGATCACCTCGTCGATCGGGGCGCTCTTGGAGAGATGCTCCATATAGTGAAACCGCGCGCCGCGCAGGCCCACCGCATCGAGCCGCATGAGCTCGGCGTCACTGACATCGGTCGGCACCAGCGCGATGCCGCGATAAGACTGGCCGGTGGCGGCAATCGCATCGACGGTGACGGAATTGTCCCGTCCGTGGCAATTCGGCTGAACGATCACGCAATGCTCGATACCGAGGCGTTCGTGCAGCGCGAACAGCATCTCCTTCGTCGCATCAGAGGGCGTGTAGTTGCGCCCGTCCGCGAACGGAAACCTCTTGCGCGGCCCAAAAACATGCACGTGGGCGTCGCAGGCGCCCGGCGGCAGCTTGAGCTTCGGCCTGCTGGGCGAGGTCATCCAATAGGGCGGGTCGGCGGCCGTATCGGCGGTGTGTTGGGTCATGGATACTCTTTCATGCAGTCGGCGCGCGCGTGCGGGCGAAGGCCGGCTCGTGTGCGGCGAATTGCGTTAGCCACTCGATCAGACCGGGATAGGACGCCCGCCAATCGACTTGCTTGCGCCAGTCGAGGTAGCCGAGCGCGCAGGACAGTCCGATGGACACGATGTCGGTTTTGTGCGGGTCGGGTGGCGCAGCCTGAAAGGCGGCAAGCCCGCGGTTGATCTTGCCACGCTGATGCGCGAGCCAGCGATCGGACGGCGGCTGGCCGGGGCGAAAGCGGCTGTCGTAAACGACCAAGATCGAGGCATCCATGATGCCATCAGCGAGCCGTGCCAAAGTGAGCGCCTTGAAGCGCGGTAGGCCGTGCGCAGGGATCAGCTTGTCGGTGCCTGCCAGTTCCTGCAAATATTCGATGATCACGCCGCTGTCGTAGATCGACGAGCCGTCGCGGGTCAGCAGGCAAGGCATTTTGCCGAGCGGGTTTTCAACGCGCAGCGTGTCGTTCTCGTCGAGCGGATCGGCGGGAATGAGGGTCACGCGGCCGCCCAAGCCCAGCACGTCGATCGCCATGCGCACCTTGCGGCCGAATGGCGACGTCAGGGTCGAGCGCAGTACGAAATTTCGAGTGTCGGAGGACACCGTCCTAATTTTGAACCGGCACGCCGGCTTCCTTGATCACCATCGCCCATTTCTTGGTTTCGCTGTCGATATAAGAGCGGAATTGGTCCGGCGTATCGCCTACTAAGATCGCGCCCTGGCTCGAAAGCTTGGAGATCACCTCGGGGTCCTTCATGGCCTCGACTGCCGCCTTGTTCAGCGCGGCGACGACCTGCGGCGGCGTGTGCGCCGGCGCGACCATGCCGTACCAGTTTTCGGTTTGCAGATTAGGCATCCCGGCTTCGGTGGTGGTCGGTACATCGGGCGCGCTCGGAACGCGCGTGGGCGAGCCGACGGCGATCGGCCTGAGCTTACCGGCTTTGATCTGGGGCAGCAGCACCGGCAGATCGAGAAACACCATCTGCACCTGCTGGCCGAGCAGATCATTGACCGCTGGCGCAGCGCCGCGATAGGGCACGTGGGTGATGTCGATTTTAGCCGTGAGCTTGAGTAATTCGCCCGCCAGATGCGGCATGCTGCCGAGGCCGGACGACGCAAAATTGAGCTTGCCGGGCTGCGCCTTAGCCAACGCCACCAGTTCTTTCATATTGTTGGCAGGAACGCTGGTCGCCACCACCAACATTTCCGGCACCTTGGCGACCAACGTGACTGGCTGCAGATCCTTGAGTGTATCGTAGGCCACCTTCTCCATGCTGGGACTGATCGCGAGCGCGCCGGCACTGACGATTCCGATCGTGTAGCCGTCTGGAGCGGATTTCGCGACAATGTCGGTGCCGAGTACGCCGCCTTGACCGGCGCGATTGTCGACGATGATGGTCTGCTTGAGAATTTCGGACATGCGCTTGCCGACGACGCGGGCGATAATGTCGTTCGGCCCGCCGGGCGGGAAGGGCACGATCAGTCTGATCGTCTTATTCGGGAAATCCTGCGCTATGGCTAGGGCCGGGCACAGCAAAGCAATTCCAAACAGGAATAAACGCAAGCCTCTCACGGCAATCCCCCCAAGTTCATTTTTACGGAGCTTCGATCCGCTTAGCTCGTGCGGGACACGAGCATGACAAAGTAGCTTACTTCACTCTAGACTGCCGTCAAAGTCGATGATGTGAAGCAATGTGGGGCGACGACGCATGACGACAAGCGGGAACGCGGCGAGCGCCTTGCGCCTGCTGGTGCTGGAAGGCGACGGCATCGGGCCGGAGATCGTGGCGGCGACGCTTTCCGTGCTGCGCGCGGCCGACTCCAAGTTTGGCCTCCAACTGGCGGTCGATAGCGCAGCAATTGGCTGGGCGGCGCATCGCAGCACCGGCACCACGCTTCCCGATTCCGTGCTGGAAAAAGCCAAAGCCGCGCATGGCGTTCTGCTCGGCCCGGTGTCGCACAACGAATATCCGCCGGTTAACGAAGGCGGCCTCAATCCGTCCGGCGAATTGCGCAAGCGGCTCGACCTCTACGCTAATATAAGGCCGTCGCGTTCGCGCGCGGGCTTTCCCCCGCGCTGCGGCTCGACGGTCGATCTCGTCATCGTGCGTGAGAACACCGAAGGCTTCTACGCCGA
Organism: uncultured Alphaproteobacteria bacterium; assembly: GCA_963709855.1. GTDB lineage: Bacteria > Pseudomonadota > Alphaproteobacteria > Rhizobiales > Xanthobacteraceae > Pseudolabrys. The sequence goes on from CAVPXX010000025.1 coordinate 131,325, forward strand.
CCGTTCGATGTTCGTGGGACCTGGCGAATTCATGCCGACGCCCGATCTCGCGCTCGCCGTGCGTAAGATCACGCGCGAAGGCTCCACCCGCATCGCGGAGGCTGCCTTCAAGCTTGCGCTGCAGCGGCGCAAAAAAGTGACCGCCGTACATAAGGCCAACGTGCTGCGCGTCTCCGACGGGCTTTATCTCGAATGCGTACGCGCGGTAGCCACGAAATATTCGCAGGTGCAATACGAGGAGCGCATTATTGACGCCATGGCGGCGCTCTTGATTCGCGATGCCAGTCAATTCGATGTCGTCGTCACCACCAACATGTATGGCGACATTCTTTCCGACGAGGCGAGCGAGATCGCCGGCAGCCTGGGTCTCGCCGCTTCGCTCAACGCCGGTGCCGAGCACGCGGTGGCGCAGGCCCAGCACGGTTCTGCGCCCGACATTGCCGGCAAAAATATCGCCAATCCGTCCTCACTGATAGGCTCGGCCGCCATGCTGCTGGCCTGGCTGGGCGAGCGGCGCGGCAACAAGAAACTGAATGAAGCGGCGCAAGCGATCGACGCGGCACTCGATCGCGTCATCACCAAGAAGGAATGGCGCACGCCCGACCTGGGCGGCAAGCTCGGCACCGACGCGTTCGGCGCGCGCGTCGCGCAGGCGTTGGAATAAACGGGCGCGGTCGTGGGCTGAGACCGAATTTGTGGGAGCATGACGATGGAAATCGACCTTCCGGAGGTCGTGGCCGAAGTGCGCGAAGCGTTCGCCGCTTACGAAAAGGCTCTGGTCGGAAATGACGTGCCGGCACTCAACGCCATGTTCCGCGCCGATGCGCGCACCATCCGCTACGGTGCCGGCGAAATTCTCTACGGCTATGACGAGATCAAGGCGTTCCGCGCCGCGCGCTCGCCAGTGGCGCTCGGGCGCACGCTGTCGCGCACGGTGATTACTACTTATGGCCGCGAATTCGCCGTCGCCTCGACGCCGTACGAGCGCCCTTCCGCCCCCGGCAAGACCGGCCGGCAGATGCAGACCTGGGTGAAATTCCCCGAAGGCTGGCGCGTGGTAGCTGCCCACGTCAGCCTGATCGACGCGCCGAAGTGAAGATCATTCTCCGCTCGTTCCCGCGAAAACGGAGACCCAGATTGATCGCTGACTGGATTCCCGCTTGCGCGGGAATGAGCGGTGGCGGCCGCGTCTAAAGCGCTGCGACCGCCTGCACCTCGACCAGCAGCGGCTCCTGCACCAGCCGGTCGATCATCAAAAGCGTGTTGGGTGGGTAGGCGCCGTTCGCAAACATCTTGGGAAATTCGCGCAGGCGGTACTTCATAAATTTCGCAATGTCCTGCGAGTGCACCAGGTAGGTGGTGAACTGCACGATATTGCCCCAGCCGGCGCCGACCGATTTTAGCGCCGCCTCGATATTGGCGAAGGTCTGCACGCACTGCGCGTCGAAATCGTCGCTGACGATCTTGCCATCCTTGTCAACGCCGACCTGGCCGGCGATGAAGACGAATTCCGACGCCTTCACGCGGGTGAGGTGGGAATATTGCCCGAGCGGCTTGCCGAGCGCGTCGAGATTGAGAATCTTGATGTCAGCCATCGTCAGAAGCCTTCTCCTGTGCGCCACGGCATGGCCGCTGCGGCAATCGCGGCGCTCTTAGTTTACTGTGAAACGCCGCTCGCCTTGATCGGCGCCGCCCACTTCTCGATTTCGCTTGCCGTGAACTTACCGAGGTATTCGGGGCTGCGGCGATCCGGCGCCACGATCATGGCGCCAAGGCCTTCCAAGCGATCACGAACGGAAGGCGTATTCATCGCCGCAACCGTCGTCTCGTTGAGCTTCTTGACGATATCGGCCGGGGCACCCTTGGGCAGGTAGATTGCATTCCAGGTGTAGGCCTGCACGTCGAGGCCTTGCTCGCGCGTGGTCGGCAGGTTCGGCAGCGCCGGCGAACGCTCCGTGGTCATGATCGCCAAAGCCTTGACGCTGCCGCCGTCAATCTGCGCCTTCGCAGTGGTGATGATTTCGCAGAGAAAGTGAATGCGGCCGCCGATCAAGTCCTGCATGGCCGGGCCGGTGCCTTTGTACGGCACATGCACGATGTTGGTGCCCATCGCGGTGTTGAGCACGACGCAGCCGAGATGCGTGGCTGAACCTGCGCCAGCCGAACCGAATTGTATCTTGTCGGCATTGGCTTTGGCGTAGGCGACGAACTCCTTGAGGTTGCTGACGGGCAAATCCTTGTTCGTGATCAGCACGATCGGAACCTCGGCGACCAGCGCGACCGGCGCGAAGTCGGTCACGGCGTTGTAGAGCGGCTTTTTGTAAAGCGTCTGACCTTGCGCATGGGTGCCGACCGTGCCGAGTAGCATGGTGTAGCCGTCGGGCCTGGCGTCGGCCACGCGCTTGGAGCCGGTCATGCCGCCGGCGCCGCCGATATTCTCAACGATCACCGTCTGGCCGAGCAGCTCGCCCATGCGCTGCGCCATCACCCGGCCGAGCACGTCGGTTGGTCCGCCCGCGGCGAATGGAATAATCATGGTCAGTGTGCGGTCCGGAAAGTTCTGCGCACCGGCAAATCCGGTCAGCGCCAGCAGCATCGCTAGCGCCGTGGCAAAAATTGTTCTTTTCATGAGGTTCCTCCACATTAACTGGAAATCCTTGCGCCGGTTGCCCTGGCGGTCAAGGCGCCGCCCGAATGGCTGCTACCCGACTTCGATGATCTGCTCCGGAAACTGGTGCAGCCGGTCGCCCGGGCCGTTGCCACCGATAAGATAGTTGTCGCACAGCCAGTTGAGATAACCGCCATGAATATAGGTCGGGTGCACGACGATGTTCATGTCCTTTTCGATGGTCATCGGCTCGTCGTTGCGGATCAGCGGCCGCTCGACCAGGTCGTAGCCCTGGCCGTGACAGTAAAGCCGCGCCTCCATCGGCCTGCCGTTCTTGCGCATGAAGGCATTGAACGCGTCCCAGATGTCCTTGCACGCCGTGCCCGGCTTGAGCAGGTCGAGCGTCATGCGCCGCGCCTGCATGCAGAATTCGAGTTCGTCCTTCATCGCCTGCGGCACCTTGGCGCCGACCACGCAGGAGCGTCCGAGCTCGGTGTACATGCCACCGGGCCCGTTATCCTCGACCAAAAGCGCGATCTGGTCACCGTTTTGGATCACGCGGTTCTGCAGATGGCGGTTGGCGAATTTCGATGGGCTGCCGAGCGGCATCGAGGCGCAGAGATAAATCCCGTTCTCGCTGCCGTGGCACTGGCTGTAGTGTTGCGCTACCGCGGCAACTTCGGTGTCGCGCATGCCGGGCTTCACCGCCGCGAAGGCGGCGCGCATGGCGCCATCCTGCATCAGCGCCGTGCGCTTGATCAGCTCCATTTCCTCCGCGCTCTTGATCACCTTGATGCGATCGACCATGTCCGAGGCATCGACATAGCGCGCTTTCGGAAACGCGCGCTTGACGTAATCGAGCAGCGCAAACGACATCTGATAGGTGCCGACCACGCCGATGGTGGCGTTCCTGAACGGCGCCATAGCCTTGGCGGCGAGCTCCGGGTCGTAGTCCTTGGTGTAATGGGCCGAGGCATAGCTCGGCGTGGTGAGGATGCGCTCGACACCACGCCAGGTCTGGTCGCCCTGCGCGGTCGCTTCCCCGCCGCCGAACGGTCCCTGACACACTATGGTCATCTCGCCGTCGCGCGGAAAGATCACCGTGTTGGGGTAGCCGTTGGTCGCCGGCATGTCGGTGAAATAGCGCACATAGCCGCCCATGTGATCGTTGTTATTCTGCATCAGCAGCACGTCGATTTTTTCAGCAGCCATGGCGGCGCGAACGGCGCACCAGCGACGCTCCAATTCGGCGGTGGAGATCGGTGTGTTCAGGCGTTCGGATAGAGCCATGGTTCAATCTCCCCAAGACGCAGGCTTGCGCACGATGTTGATCATATTCTTGAGATCGTTGCTGAGGAACTTGGCCATGTTGCCGGCGATTGTCGGCATGGCGCGGTCCTCGTAGCCGTCCGAATAGCCGCCGAGATGCGAGAAGATGGTCAAGTTCTTGGTCTTCCACAACGGATTATCGGACGGCAGCGGTTCCTGCGAGAAAACATCGAGCGCGGCGCCGGCGATCGTGCCGCTTTCGAGCGCGGCCATCAGCGCTGACTCGTCGACCACGCCGCCGCGGGCGACATTCACGAGATAGGCGGTGGGCTTCATGGCGGCGAGCAGCTTCTCGCCGATGATGTTGCGCGTCTCAGGCGTCAGCGGCGCGAGCGCCACCAAATAGTCGAGTTCGCCCGCGACATTCGCGAGGCCGTCGCGCGCGACTATGCGGTCGAAGCCTTTGGCTGTGCGCGGCGTACCGCTGATGCCGATCACCGTCATCCCGAACTGCTTGCAGATCGGCGCCAGATATTCCGCGATCAGCCCGACGCCGAGAATGCCGACAGTCTTGCCGGACAGAAGCCGCGACGGCCAGCGCTCCCAGGCGCTCTTGTCCTGCGCATGCACGGAGCGAGGCATGTCGCGCGCGAGCGAGAGCATATAGGCGATGGTAGCTTCTGACACCGGCGCGCCATGGATGCCGCGGATATTGGTGACCAGCACCTCTTTGCCGAGCGAGGGTAGGTCGACGATGTTATCGACGCCAGTGCCGAGCGCCTGGATCCATTTCAGCTTGGGCGCGTCGCGCACCACGTGGTCGGCCATGGGCGGAGAAAAGCATAACAGGATGTCAGTGTCGGCAATGTACGGCTCTACCAGGGTATGGTGGCCGACCACGTTGATGGTTAGTTGCGGGAACTGTTCCAGCAGCATGGCCTTGTAGCGGGCCCGCATCGATTCCTGGACTTCGGTGAGGATAAGGAGATTTGGCATGGCGGTGGATGTATAATCATAAACATAAGCTTGGGAAATAACGGGCAGGTGACCCGCATCGTGGGTCCGGGCTAACATTCGGCGTCAATGCCGAGAGGAGAATGAACGCTATGACAGATATGCCGATCGATCTGGCGGCCGTGGACTGGCTCTATGTGGTTGTCCTGGCACTGTTCGTCTTCATCGCCACGCTCATCGCCAATGTCCTATCCTTCGGCCGTCGTATCTTGGGCGCTGTGCTGTCGGCGGTGTTGTTCGCGGCGGCTTTCGTGTTCTGGACCTATTACCCGCACCACTTGCCACTGCCAACGACGCTCACGCCGCCGAAGGCCGCGGTGACGACGGCGCCCGCGCCGGCTGCTCCCGCCGCACCGGCGCGGCCGCGCAATCCGGTGACAGATATCACGCCGCCGGCCGCCCCAGCGGCGCCGCCGGCCGCCGCGCCAGCAAATCCGTCGCCTGCGCGCTAGGCTTGCGTCCGACCGTCTTATTGATGTTCTCTCATGTTTCGATAGGGTCAAAACTGGTCCGGGGAAGTGGTGGAGTTGTATGAAGAAGGTTTATCCCGACGCTAAAAGCGTGCTGGCCGGTCTGCTTAAGGACGGCATGTTGATCCACGCGGGCGGCTTCGGCCTGTGCGGCATCCCCGAAACGCTCATTCTGGCGATCCGCGATTCCGGCGTGAAGAATCTGACAGTGGTGTCGAACAACGCCGGCGTGGACGGCGCCGGCCTCGGCCTGCTGTTGGAGACCAAGCAAATCAAGAAAATGATCTCGTCCTATGTGGGCGAGAATAAATTGTTCGCCCAGCAATTTCTCGCTGGCGAACTGGAGATCGAATTCAATCCGCAGGGCACGCTCGCCGAGCGCATCCGCGCCGGCGGCGCCGGCATCCCCGCCTTCTTCACTCGCACCGGCGCCGGCACCGATATCGCTAAGGGCAAGGAAGAACGCGAGTTCGACGGCGAGCGCTACATCATGGAGCGCGGCATCGTCGCGGATCTCGCGATCGTGCACGCCTGGATGGGCGATACCGAGGGTAACCTCGTCTACCGAAAGACCGCGCGCAACTTCAATCCGATGATGGCGACCGCCGGCAAAGTCACCGTCGCCGAGGTCGAGCACCTGGTGCAGCCGGGAGACCTCAATCCCGACCACATTATTACGCCGGGCGTTTACGTCAAACGCATCGTGCACGTGCCGAACGCGACCAAGCACATCGAGCAGCGCACCGTGCGCAAGCGCATGGCACCGGCAGGAACTGGGGAGGAAGTATAATGGCTTGGACCCGCGAGCAGATGGCCGAACGCGCCGCCAAGGAATTGCGCGACGGCTATTATGTCAATCTTGGTATTGGCATCCCGACGCTGGTGTCGAACTACATCCCCGACGGCATGACCGTGCAGCTGCAAAGCGAGAACGGGATGCTCGGCTTCGGGCCGTTCCCTTACGAGGGGGACGAAGACCCGGACCTGATCAATGCCGGCAAGCAGACCGTTACCGAAATCCCCACCACCAGCTTTTTCTCATCGGCTGATTCCTTCGCCATGATCCGCGGCGGACATATCGACATCGCGCTGCTCGGCGCCATGCAAGTGGCCGAGAACGGCGACCTCGCCAACTGGATGATCCCCGGCAAGATGGTGAAGGGCATGGGCGGCGCCATGGACCTGGTCGCCGGCGTCAAGAAGGTGGTGGTGATCATGGAGCACACTGCCAAGGACGCGCCGAAACTACTACATAAGTGCGATTTGCCGCTCACCGGCGCCGGCGTGGTGGACATGGTGATCACCGATCTGGGCGTGTTCAACATTGACCGCAAGGCCGGCGGCATGACGCTGATCGAGCTTGCCCCCGGCGTCACGGTGGACGAGATCACCAAGAAGACGCAGGCGAGCTTCAAGGTCGATCCGAAGCTGAAGCATTGAAGGGTTCGTGCCCCGGACGCGGCGCGGGCGTCACCACCCGAGGAAGCGACCCATGCTCTCCGACGCTGACCGCAAGAAGGCCGCCGATATTCTGATGGCCGCGCAAAAGGAGCGCAAACAGGCGGTCCAATTGCATGTGACCTTTCCGGCTATCACTATCGACGATTCCTACGCGATCTCCACCGAGGTCGCAAACCGCAAGATCGCCGCCGGTGCCAAGCTGATCGGCCACAAGGTCGGCCTCACATCCAAGGCGATGCAGCGCTCGTCAATGATCGACGAGCCCGATTACGGCTACATCCTCAATGACCAGATGATCGCCGACGGCGCCAGGGTGAAGCACGCCGATTTCTGCAAGCCGCGGGTCGAGGTCGAACTCGCCTTCATGATGGGCAAGCGCTTGCAGGGGCCGGGTGTCGGCCTCGCCGACGTGCTGCGCGCCACCGAATACGTGGTGCCGGCGATCGAAATCGTCGACGCCCGCATCCAGGATCAGCGCAAGATTGTCGACACCGTCGCCGACAACGGCGCCGCCGCCGGCATTGCCCTTGGAGGAAGACCGGTCGGTCCGCTTGACGTCGATCTGCGCTGGGTCGGCGGCATCATGTACCGCAATTCCGAAATCGAGGAGACCGGCTTGGCCGCCGGCGTGCTTGGCCATCCGGCGCTCGGCGTCGCCTGGCTCGCCAACAAGATCGGCCCACACGGCCACGCGCTCGAGCCCGGCCATATCGTGCTCGCCGGCTCGTTCACCCGCGTGGTGTTCGCACAAAAAGGCGATACGCTGCATGCCGATTTCGGCGCGCTCGGCGGCATCGCCATTCAATTTGTGTAGCGCGTAATCCCGAAAAGTGGGAACCGGTTTTCGGACAAGATCATGCGCAAACCCTATCTAAGAGAGTGAATAATGCCGGAAATGCCACGCAATGCCTTCAAGCACGCGCTCGCGGCCGGGAAACTTCAGATCGGGCTGTGGTCGAGCCTCTGCAGCAACATCGCCGCCGAGATCGTCAGCGATTCCGGCTTCGACTGGATCTTGCTCGACACCGAGCATTCGCCCAATGAAATCCCCGATCTGGTCACGCAATTGCAGGCGATCCAGGCCGGCACCGCGACGCCGATCATTAGGCCGGCGTGGAACGACGCGGTGCTGGCCAAGCGCGCGCTCGACATCGGCGCGCAGTCGCTACTTTTCCCTTATGTGCAGAACGCGGAGGAGGCGCGCCGCGCAGTCGCCTCCACGCGCTATCCGCCGCAGGGCATTCGCGGCGTGTCGGTGGCGGCGCGCGCTAGCCGCTATGGCCGCGTGCCGGGCTATCTGACCAAGTCCAACGCCGAAATCTGCGTGTTGGTGCAGGTGGAGACCGCCCCGGCGCTGGCTCAGCTCGAAGCGATCGCTAAGGTCGGGGGTGTCGACGGGGTGTTCATCGGTCCGTCCGATCTCGCTGCCTCGCTCGGCCATCTCGGCAATCCGCAGCATCCGGACGTACAAAAGGCTATGCAGGGTGCGGTCAAGCGGTTGAAAGCGCTGGGCAAGCCGGCCGGCATCCTCACGGGCAATGAGGAGGAAGCCCGCCGCTATATCGACTGGGGCTACCTGTTCGTGGCGGTCGGCGCCGATGTTGGCCTGCTCGCCCGCAACGCCGACGCGCTGGCCAAGAAGTTCAAAGGCTAGAGCTGCGCGCGCTGGGTCGCGGGTGAGGTGGTCACAGCCTATTTAAAACATGCGCGAATCAGCTTAGACGGCAGCTCTCGCGTCGGCGTCATTGTGCCCTTGCTGATCCGCACCCGTCCGTTCGACCGGCAGCCGGTTCAGCGCTCGCCACGGATCACGCATGCCGGTCATGCCAGGCGCCCCTCGTTTCGATGCGATGTCGCGCAAATGGCTCGATTTCGCCGAGCGGCGGCTGACGTATTTTGCGGAGCTTTATCGCAGCGGCCGCTGGCAGCATTATTACACTAAGGAGCGCTTCGCTGTGCTCATGCGCGAGGTGATCGACGCGGTGAAGGTCTGGAAAGGGCTGGCTGGCGAGGCGTCGCCGCCTAGTGCTGACAAGAACGATCTGCGTCCTGTCGCATGAAAGCGCTTGCGACAGCCTTGTCGATGGCGCTCGGCATGGCTGTGACGATGCAACCGGCCGCCGCCCAGGATATCAAGCGCGGCGAAGCGCTGCTGGAGCGCGCTTGCGGGTCCTGCCATGCGGTCGGCCGCGGCGAAAGTGCCGACAAGGGTGCCCCGGCGTTTCGCACCCTCGGCCAGCGCTATCCGGTCGAAGACCTGGAAGAGGCTTTGGGGGAGGGCTTCATGTCCGGCCACCCCGATATGCCGGAATTCAAGTTTGACGGCGACGATGTCGGTGCCATCATCGCCTATCTGAAGTCCATCCAGCAGCGCTGAACTTCACCGGCGCTCCCACAGTCGAGTATCCCCATCCCATGAGCAGCGCTCTTTTCTCGCCCTATAAGCTGGCCGGCCTGGGGCTTGCCAACCGCATCGTTGTCTCGCCCATGTGCCAGTATTCGGGCGACGACGGCTGCGCCAACGACTGGCATCTGGTCCATCTCGGCATGCTGGCGAATTCCGGCGCCGCGCTGGTGATCGTGGAGGCGACCCATGTCGAGCGGCATGGCCGCATAACCCACGGCTGCCTGGGGCTGTATAGCGATGACAACGAAGCCGCGCTGGCGCGCGTGATCGCGCAAGCCCGCCGCATGGGCACCGCCAAGTTCGGCATCCAGCTCGCCCATTCTGGCCGCAAGGGCTCCGCGCAGCGTCCTTGGGAGGGCGGCGGCGCGCTCAAACCCGACGCCGACCCGTGGCCGACCATAGCCGCCTCGCCGATCCCGTTTGGCGAGGGATGGCACACGCCGCGCGAAGTGACTGAAGCGGACATGGAGCGTGTGCGCGAGGCCTTCGTCTCCGCCGCCAAGCGGTCGCTGCGCATCGGTTTCGACGAGATCGAACTGCACATGGCGCACGGCTATCTGGCGCACGGCTTCATGTCGCCGATCTCCAACAAGCGCACCGACCAATATGGCGGCTCGTTCGAGAACCGCTTGCGCTTTCCGCTCTCAATCGCGCGCGCGGTGCGTACCGTGGTGCCGAAGGGCGTACCGCTCGGCGCGCGCATCACGGGAAGCGACTGGCGCGAAGGCGGGCTCACAGCCGACGATGCGGTGGCAATCTCCAAAGCGCTGAAAGGCGAGGGGATCGACTTCATCTGCATCTCGTCCGGCGGCGTCGCCACCGACATCCGCAATCCGGCCGAGCCCGGCTACAACGTGCCGATCGCCGCGCGGGTCAAGAAGGAAGCCGGCATTGCGACCCGCACCGTCGGCCTCATCGTCAAGCCCGAACACGCCGAGGAGATCGTGGCCAAGGGTGGGGCCGACATGGTATCGATGGCGCGCTGTTTCCTAGATGACCCGCACTGGGGCTGGCACGCCGCCAAGGCGCTTGGCGCCGAAGTGGTGCGGCCGATGCAATATGCGCGCGCCGGCCCCAAGCTGTGGGCGCCCGCCGCGGCGAAAGCGTAGCGGTTGGAAAACCTCATCTTCCTCGCGGTCCTGTTCGCCGCGCTCTGCCATGCCGGCTGGAATGCGCTGATTAAGGTCGGGCTCGACCCGCTCTCGACCACGACGCTGATTTCGATCGCCTCCGGCGTCGTCGCGCTTGTCCTCTTGCCGCTGGTCGGCCTGCCGGCCTGGGCCGCTTGGCCCTGGCTGGTTGCCTCGGTGATCATCCACCTCGGCTATTTCGCCGCGCTGATCGAGGCGTACCTCACCGGCGACCTCGGCCAAGTCTATCCGATCGCGCGTGGCTCGGCGCCCCTGATGACGGCGACCGCGACCACGCTCTTCGTCGGCGAGAAACTGAGCGGCATCGGCTGGGGCGGCATCGTGGCGCTCGTCGCCGGCGTGTTCTTGCTGTCGGCGCGCGGTGGCCGCGAACTGGTTAAGGTCGATCGCCGCGCCGTCGGCTTCGCGCTTATGACGGCGCTCACCATCTGCACCTATTCGGTGGTGGACGGCGTTGGCGCTCGGTTCGCCGGCAGCCCGAACGCCTATTCGCTCTCGCTGTTCGTCGGCATCTCGGTGGTGATGGTGCCTTACGCGCTTTACCGTGACGGCCGCGACGTCATTCCGGCGATACGAACCTTTTGGCGACGCGGCTTTGCCGGGGGCGCCTTGCAGGTCATCTCCTACGGCACGGTGCTGTGGGCGATGACACTGGCGCCAATCGCCATCGTCGCCACCTTGCGCGAGACCAGCGTGCTGTTCGGCGCCGCCATCGCCGTCGTCGTGCTCAAGGAGCCGCTGCGCGCGGTGCGCATCGCCGCCGCGCTGCTGATCGTGGGCGGATTGATATTGATCCGGCTCCAGTAGTCAGAGCGCCATCTCCGGGAGCATTCGTTCGAAGCGGGCCAGATCGTCCTCGGTGTCCACGTCCCAGAGCGGGTCGAGCTCGACGCTACGCAGCCCAAGCGCCGCAATGCGCCCGCGCGTCTCGGCAAGAACTGTCGAAGTGCCCCAGGCGATAGCGGAAAAAAGTTCTGCTTGCGCCGCGCGCGCGCCGATCAGCACATAGCCGCCGTCTTCCGCTGGGATCAGAACGACATCGGCCTGCTGCAGCGCGTTGGCGGCTGTCCGCAAGGTCTCCGCCGTGAAAGCCGGGCAATCGGATCCGATGACGAGAACGGGACTTTGGGCCGCGGCGATAGCGCCCAACATGCGGATGCCAAGGTCGCCGTCCGGCTGCTGCTTGAGCACGATCGGAAAGCGCGTCGCCAAATCCTGAAACGCCGCATGCGTGAGATCTGGCGTGCACCACACCATCACCGGGCCGATGTCAGCCGCGACTGCCGTTTCCACCGTGCGCTCGGTCAAGCGTTCCTGCAACACGGCCGCTGCATGGGCACCGATCGATGGGATCAGGCGGGTCTTGGCCAGCCCGGGAACCGGCGCCTTCGCCAGGACGGCGACGGCCACCGGACTAGCGTTCGGCATAGCCGTAGACCCGCGCCAGCTTCGCCGGATCGGCGCCGAGAAAAAAGCGCAGCCGCAGGGCCCACATCAGCAGCACTGTACGCAGCGGCCCGTGCGCCCGCCAGCGCCGCGCCGAGGTGATCACGCGCGCGCGCAAAGCGAGCGGCTTGCCCGTGCGTTTGAGCCGTGCCGACATCGCCACGTCCTCCATCAGTGCGATCGGCGGAAAGCCGCCCGCGCTTTCGAAGGCCACGCGCGTGACGAACAAGGCCTGGTCCCCTGTGGCGATACTGGTCAAGCGCGAGCGCGAATTCATCGCGAAAGAAATCAAACGCAACAGCCCGCTGCCATCGATGTGCACGTCGAAGCGGCCCCAGCTGCGGCTGGAACGCGCGAGGCCGTCGAGCACCAGCTGGTCGGCGTTCTCCGGCAGGCGGGTGTCGGCATGCAGGAACAGCAGCACGTCGCCTCGCGCACCGGCGGCGCCCACATTCATCTGCAGCGCGCGCCCGCGCGGTGCCGCGATCACGCGGTCGGCGAGCGAACGCGCCCGCTCGGGCGTGCCATCGCTGCTGCCGCCATCGACCACGATGACTTCCACGCCGCACCGGCGAAATGGCCTCAGCGCCGCCAGCGCCGCTTCGATCTCGGCGGCCTCATCGAGCACCGGCATGACGATGGTGAGCGTCATTCTGCCGCCTCTTTCAGCGCGCCGCCGCAGCTTGAGCCCTGGCCGGCGGTGCAGCCGTAGCAGTGGCCGGCGACGCGGATCGGGTTGCCCCTGATGTCGTCGTCGAGCAGATCGGAAAGATGCAGGCGCCTACGAGCGCCACGCGCCAGCGGCAGGTCGAGCATCTGGTTGAAGTCGCAGTCGTAGACAATCCCACGCCAATCCACCGAGATCAGGTTCTTGCACATCACGCCGTCGAGATTGGCGTCCAGATGGGCGTCCTGCAGCAGTTGCAGATAGCCGTCGAATTCGCCTTTGTTAATCAGCGTGGTGCCGAAACGCTGGATCGGCATGTTGGCGAGCACGAACAGTCTGTTGAACACGATGCCGTAGTTTTTGCCCAGCACACGCTTGTAATCGGCTTCGAGCGCGGCTTGCGGCGGGGGCAGCGCCGGTCCCTGTGGATTGTAAACGAGGTTGAGCGTGAGCGTCGGATCGCGGCCGAAGCCGAGTGCGTTGAGCTTCTTCAGGCCGCGGATCGAACCGTCGAACACGCCCTTGCCACGCTGACGCTCCACATTGGCCTGTAGATAGCAGGGCATCGAAGCGACCACCTCGACGCGCTCGCGCGCGAGGAACTCGGCGAGATCTTCCTGGCCCGGCTGCTCCAGGATGGTGAGGTTGCAACGGTCCATCACCTTGGCGCCGAGTTGGCGCGCGCCGGTCACCAAGCGGCGGAAATTCGCATTGAGTTCGGGCGCGCCGCCGGTGATGTCCAGCGTCGCGATGCGCCGGCGTTCGACGAAGTCGAGCACCAGATCGGCAACTTGCGCCGACATTTCCTCAGTGCGGTTCGGCCCGGCATTGACGTGGCAGTGGAAGCACGACTGGTTGCAGCGATAGCCGACATTGATCTGCAGAGTGTCGAGCTTGCCGCGGCGGATCGCCGGGAAGGACACCTGGTCGAGCAACGGCCGTGCGTCGTGCATGGGAATCCTCGTCGGCCTTCAACTTGCCATGGGCTGTGCTAACGCGTCACCCCGCCTCATGCAGCGGCGGAACAAAAAGCCGTGAGAAAAATGTGAAGCTCAGCGAGTAAATGCGGTGGCGACCGACGGTTCCACGCCGATGCGGCCGAATCCCGGCAGCTTGACGCCAGGGTGCCGCAGATCGAGCCCGGCGACCAGGCCGAGCAAATCGAGCTCGATGCCCTCGACCCAGCCGAGCTTCACGGCGACGATACCGTATAGATTGAACTCGACGCCGGTGCCGCTGTCGGTGCGGCCGGCATAGGGCCGGTCGCGGAAATCGCGGCCGACGGCGTTCGGTGGCAGCACCACGCCCAGTTCCGGCACCGCGCGCAAGATGGCGGCAGTGAAGCTGTTGCTGTTCGGGCCCGGCCAGATGCGATAGTCGCCGGCCCGGTTGAAGCGATAGGCGTCGACCGCAGCCTCGATCCGTGGGATCAGCTTTTCCGCATCGGGTCCGGAAACATCGGCGATCGCGACCGGCGTATTGCCGAACCAGCGCCCGTCCGGCGGCCAGCCATTGGTGCGCACCGGGTTGCCCCAGCCGACCACGTCGTAGCGGGTCCATTCGCTTGCATTCGCGAGCTTGAACACGACCCAGCTATGCACCGCAAAGATGCCTTTCCAGGCGCCGGCGGTGCCGGTGAAGACGATCACGCGCGCTGGCGTGTCGTCGGTGGCCGGCGGCAGCAGGCCAGTGGTCGACCAGTCGGCGTCGCGCCACGAACGCGGGCCGTTGCCGGCGGCATAAAGCGCGGCGCGGGCGAGTAGCGGCACAAGAAACACGGCGAAGATTGCAAGCATCATGAGCTTTCGGCGGGATTGGCGGGTGGCCGGCATATGGTGCAGATAGTGATGCATTCCGGCCTAAACGTGGCGATCAGTTCACCTGATTGCCGCTGATCTTGAATTGCGGATAGCGCTCGGCGCCAGAGAGTGCGAGGTCGCCGGTCACTGCCTTGTGCCACTCCATGCCGACGATCGCGCCGCGCGCAGGATGGCGCCGCCCGCCCGCACCAAATCGGCCAGCGATAAATGGCGCTTTTTCATGCGGGTGCGCGGAACTGGCCCGCGCCGGACCGGCGGCATATGGACGAAGGCCGCGACCTGCGGACCGCCCGGCCTGGCGGCCGCCTCGGCCGCGCGCCAGCAGAGATAGTTGCAGAGATAACGCCCGGCATCGCGCGACAGCTTGGCTGGCACGCCCGCCGCGCGAACGGCCGCGAGCAGACGACGCGCCGGGGCCGGCATGGCCAGGGCGGCCGGCCCGCCTGCCGCGATCATCAGGCGGCGCATTGCAATGCCGCCCGCGTCGGGCAGCAGCGACACGCTATTGCGGGCGCGGGTCTCAATACGGACCGTCTTCGCGCGTGGCGCCAGCCCGAACATCACGAGCACCGACGGTTTGTGCCGGGCAAGTAGCTTGGGCAGATCGCGGTCCACCGCCGCATAACTGGTCGGGAAACCATGCGGGACGATTTTGGTGTCGGCCAAGCCTGGTCGCCGTGTTCGCGCCAGCCGCTCGACCAGCACCCCGGTCGGGTTGAATGGCGCGCCCGGAAAAGGTCCGAAGCCGGTGACGAGGATGGTGACAGCCATCACACGCCCAGCAACTGTGCGATCTCTTCCACCGCCAACGTCGGCGCCAGTCTGCCGGCGGCGACCGCAGCTTCCGCCGCCTTGAGCTTGCCGCGCACCGACGGATCGCTGCGCAGCCGCGTGGTGAGCCGCTCCTCCAGCATGCTCCACATCCACTTCACCTGCTGCTCGCGCCGGCGCGCGGCCAGTTCGCCGGAAGCGGTCATCTTCTCCTTGTGTTCAAGCACCTTCGCCCACAGTTCGCCGATGCCGTCACCGGTGAGCGCCGAATAGGTGATGACTGGCGGCGACCAGTTTGCCGAGTGCGGCGCGAGAATATTAAGCGCTGCACGATATTCGGCGGCCGCGATCTTGGCACGCCCGATGTTGTCGCCGTCGGCCTTGTTGACCGCGACCATGTCGGCGAGTTCGACGATGCCTTTCTTGAGCCCCTGCAATTCGTCGCCGGCACCGGGCAGCATCAGCACCAGGAAGAAATCCGTCATGTCGGCGACCGCGGTCTCCGACTGGCCGATGCCGACCGTCTCCACCAGCACGACGTCGTAGCCAGCAGCCTCGCAAAGCAGCATGGTCTCGCGCGTCTTGGCGGCGACCCCGCCGAGGGTGCCCGAGGAGGGCGAGGGCCGCACAAACGCATTGGGATCGCTGGCGAGCCGCGCCATGCGCGTCTTGTCGCCGAGGATCGAGCCGCCGGTGCGGCTGGAGGACGGATCGACTGCCAGCACTGCGACCTTGTGGGCCTGGCCCGTGAGCGTGGTCCCGAGCACGTCGATTGTGGTCGACTTGCCGGCGCCGGGCGCGCCGGTGATGCCGAGCCGCACCGCCTTGCCGGTTGTCGGCAGCAATTCTTGCACGAGCAGATGCGCCTGCTTGCGGTGATCGGTGCGCTTGCTCTCGATTAGCGTGATGGCACGCGCCAGCGTCGCGCGATCTCCGGCTTGTATGGCGCGGGCGAGGTCGGAAGGCTTGAAAGTGCGCGCTGCCATCGAATTGCCGCTAGGGACGGCGCGGCGCGTCGTCGCGCAGCCGGATCGCTAGCCCGCCGGCGTTTTTCCGCTTCGCCGCGGTGGCGCGCGCGAAGGTATAAAGCTGCTCGCGCGTTTCGATGCGGCAGGCCGTGCCGTCGGGATGCTTGCAATCGGCCGCGCTGGTCGCGGCATCGGCGTCGTCTTCGTCGATGGCGATGACTTGGTAGACGCCCTCGGCAAGCTTGCGCATCAGCGCATATTCGGCGATCTGCGGGTGCCGCATCGGCGACGACTGAATAATGTAGTCGCCGCCCTCGAATGGATGCACGGTGAAACCGGTGACATCCTTCAGGCCGCCAGCGGAATGCACATAGAGCTTGCCGTTCCAGGTGAAACGCGCGCGCTCCGGGTCAAACGCATGGCCCTCGCGCAGCGCATAGAGCTGCAGATTGAGGTGCGGCCCCAATTCCGGCTTTGCATCCGATAGGATCGGACCCGACGAATCGATGCAGCCTGACAAAGCAAGGCCGCAAAGCGCGGCGAAAGCCGCGCGGACAACGAATAGCTTCACTCGGCCGCCTCTTTTCCGTGGCCCAATCGCTTGTTGAGCGACTTGAGCAATTTCTCGGCCGCCTCCGCAATCACGGTGCCGGGCGGGAAAATCGCCTCGGCGCCGGCCTTCATCAGCGCATCGTAATCCTGCGGCGGAACCACGCCGCCGACCACGATCATGATGTCGTCGCGGCCTTGCTTGGCGAGCTCGGCTTTCAATTCGGGCACCAGCGTCAGATGCGCAGCGGCGAGCGAGGATACGCCGAGAATATGCACGTCGTTTTCCACCGCCTGGCGTGCGGCTTCCGACGGCGTGGCGAACAACGGCCCGATATCGACGTCGAAGCCCAGGTCTGCGAAGGCCGACGCGATCACCTTCTGCCCGCGGTCATGGCCGTCCTGGCCAATCTTAGCGACCAGCAGGCGCGGGCGGCGGCCCTCCGCCGCTTCGAACGCCTCGACCGCAACGCGCACCCGTTCGACCGCGCCGGTCATGCCGACCTCCCGCTTGTAGACGCCAGTGATCGCTTTGATCTCGGCGCGGTGACGTCCGTACACTTTCTCCAGCGCCGAGGATATCTCGCCCACCGTCGCCTTGGCGCGGGCGGCGTCGATGGCCAATGCCAGCAGATTGCCGTTGCCGCGGTCGGCGGCGCGCGTGAGCGCGTCAAGCGCCTCTTGCAGCGCGGCCGGATCGCGCTCGGCACGCAGGCGCTTGAGCTTGTCGAGCTGCCTTTGCATGACCGCGGAATTGTCCACCTTGAGCACGTCGATCGGAGCTTCGTCGGTCGGCTGATATTTGTTGACGCCAATCACCGACTGATGGCCGGAATCGATGCGCGCCTGCGTCTTGGCGGCGGCCTCCTCGATGCGCAGTTTGGGGATGCCGGCCTCGATTGCCTTGGTCATGCCGCCGAGCGCTTCGACTTCCTGGATATGGCCCCAGGCTTTGCGCGCCAGCTCGTAAGTGAGCCGCTCGACGTAATAAGAGCCGCCCCAGGGATCGACGATGCGGGTGGCGCCGGCTTCCTGCTGCAGCACGATCTGCGTGTTGCGCGCGATGCGGGCGGAAAAATCGGTCGGCAGGGCGAGGGCCTCGTCGAGCGCGTTGGTGTGCAGCGACTGGGTCTGGCCTTGCGTCGCCGCCATCGCCTCGATCATGGTGCGCGCGACATTGTTGAACACGTCTTGGGCCGCCAGCGACCAGCCGGAGGTCTGGCAATGAGTGCGCAAAGAGAGCGAGCGCGCATCCTCCGGCTTGAACGGCTTCATCAGCTTCGCCCACAACATGCGGGCGGCGCGTAGCTTGGCGATCTCCATGAAGTAGTTCATGCCGATTGCCCAGAAGAACGACACGCGCGGCGCGAACTGATCGACCGTGAGGCCGGCCTTCAATCCGGCGCGCACATATTCCACGCCGTCGGCCAGCGTATAGGCGAGCTCGAGATCCTGCGTCGCGCCGGCCTCCTGCATGTGATAGCCGCTGACCGAAATCGAATTGAACTTCGGCATCTCGGCGGAGGTGTAGGCGAAGATGTCGGAGATGATGCGGAGGCTCGGTGCGGGCGGATAGATATAGGTGTTGCGCACCATGAATTCTTTGAGGATGTCGTTCTGGATCGTGCCCGACAATTTCTCGCGCGGCACGCCTTGTTCTTCTGCTGCGACAATATAGAGCGCTAGCACCGGCAGCACCGCGCCATTCATGGTCATCGACACGCTCATCTGGTCGAGCGGGATGCCGGAGAACAGCGTGCGCATGTCGTAGATCGAGTCGATCGCCACGCCCGCCATGCCGACATCGCCGGCGACGCGCGGATGGTCGCTGTCGTAGCCGCGATGGGTGGCAAGATCGAAGGCGATGGAAAGTCCCTTCTGCCCGGCGGCAAGATTGCGCCGATAGAAGGCGTTGCTGTCTTCCGCTGTGGAGAAGCCGGCATATTGCCGGATGGTCCAGGGTTGCGCCGCATACATCGCCGGGTAGGGGCCGCGCAGGAAAGGCGGCTTGCCGGGAAAAGTGTCGAGAAAATCGAGCCCGGCGAGATCGCCTTCGCCATACAACGGCTTGACCGGGATGGCTTCGGGCGTGATCCAGGGCGCGGCCGACCCGTAGTCGGGGGCGACCTGCGTATCGGCGAAATCGACCGTGGCGAAGTTGGGGACCTGACTCATTTGATGCCTAGAATATCATGCGCCGCCTGCAAGGTCGAAACCACGTCGCAGCCCAAGAATACAAAGGATTTCACGCCCGCCTCGCGCCATTGCGCCTCGTTCTCGCCCGGTCTTCCGGCGAGATGGACGGTTGCGCCGGCGGCAGTCAGCGCCTTGGTGGCATCGGCCGCTTGGGCTTCATAAACTTTGTCGGACGAGCATAGGCAGGCCAGCTTAGCACCCGAGGCCTTGAAGGCCACGATCATGGCGGCCTGATCCTTGAAGCCATCATTGCTCAACGCCTCGATGCCGCCGGCCTCGTAAAAATTTTTCGCAAACGTGGCACGCGCGGTGAAGTCGGACAGCTTCCCGAGAGTGGCGAGAAATACTCTAGGCCGCGCGCCGGTCTTCGCTAGAGCACGGTCGCTAGCCCCGCGCAATGCCTCGAACGGCTCGCCCAGCCGAATGCGCGGCAGCGGCTCGATGCTTACGGCGGCGGGCGCTTCCTTCGGTGGTGCCACCGGCGCGACGTCGAACACCGCCGCCGGCTTTTCACTGAGGTTAGGATAGTCGCTCGTCCCCGTCAGAGTATCCTTGCGGCGTGCCGCGGCCTTTTGGCGCTCGGTGCGCACCGCCGCGACATTTTTCTGCACGAGGCCCTGTTCGAGCGCGGCCCAGGCGCCGCCCGCGTTCTCGATCTCCTGGAATTGCGCCCAGGCGGTGGCGCACAGCTTGCTCGTCAGATCCTCGATGGCGCCGGAGCCGGCGGCCGGGTCGGAAACTTTCGCCAAGTTTGATTCCTCGAACAGGATAAGTTGCGTGTTGCGCGCGACGCGGCGCGCGAACGCATCGGGCAGGCCGAGCGCGGCGGTGTACGGCAGCGCCGTGATGCTGTCGGCGCCGCCGAGGCCCGCAGCGGTGACCGCGATGGTCGTGCGCAACATATTCACGTAAGGGTCGCGCTGGGTCATCATCCGCCAGGCCGTCTCGGCGGCGACATAAGCCGGCTTCAGCGTCAGCCCGCAGGCGGCTTCGACGCGCGCCCACAGTTTCCGCAGCGCGCGGAACTTGGCGATGGTGAGAAATTCGTCGGCGTCGGCCGCGAGGCGAAACGACAAAGCCGCGCGGGCGTCGTCAAGCGCGATGCCGCCGGCCTCCAGGGCGCGCAGATAGGTGACCGCGACCGCAAGCGCGAAGGCGAGTTCCTGCGCTTCCGAGCCGCCGGCGTCATGGATCGGGCGGCCATCCGCCAGAACGAACGGTCCCTTGAAGCCGCGGCCCATGAGGTCGCGGACGATTTTTGCAAGAGGCGGGGCCATTTCGGGCCACGGTGCCGGCGCCGCACCGCGCACGGCCATGGTGGTCAGCGGTTGATAATTGAACTGCACATCAACCCTCGCGGGGTCGACGCCGCGTGCCGCGACGACGTCGGCGAGGTTCATGCCTGCATCATGGCGTCCGAGCACCGGATTGAGTGAGATATCAACGCCGGCATCGAGCACGATGCCATCGAGCACGCGCGCCAGCGTTTCTTTTGTCGCATCAGCTATACCGAAACCTTGCGCGCCCGGCCCCCCGGCAAATTCTAAGCTCAGTCCCGTCGCGCCGTTCTCCAGGTCTTGCAGTGCCTGCGCATTGGCGGCTGCCGGGTCGGGATGATCGACTCGCTGCATGAGCGCCCACGCGGCGCCCGGCACGCGCCCGGCAATCGGCTTTGCCCCCGCCGCGCGCGGATAACACGGCTCGATCCGTAAACCGTCATAGGTCTGGCTGGTGAGCCGCTTGTCGAACGAGGCGCCTTTCAGCGCGGCCTCGACCAGCTTGCGCCAGTCCGCCTGGCTGGTGGCGGGGAATTCGCTGGCGAGGAGAAGTTCAGTTGTCATCGGCGCAAAATGCCACAGTCGGTCGGGTGCCGCCATTGAGGTAAAGCAAATTACGTGCCCGTCATATCTGTCATTCCGGGGCGTGAGCGAAGCAAGCGAACCCGGAATCTAGACATAAATCCGGGCCTGTTTTTGGATTCTGGAATGACAATTAAGTGCGCGGCGGCAACCGCTCGATCCCGGCCTTATCGACGGCGGCGGCCGCCTCCCGCACGCTCCGCCCACCGATGACAAGATCGGGTGCAATTTCGGCAAGCGGCAGCAGCACGAAGGCGCGTTCGAACAGGCGCGGATGCGGCACCGTGAAGCCCAGTTCGTCGACCGTCAGGTTGCCAAAAGCGATGATATCGATGTCGGCCGTGCGCGGGCCCCAGCGCTTTTCATGGGCGCGGTCGCGGCCGAGCTGCAGTTCGACCGCTTGCGCATGCGCTAGCAACTCGCGCGGGGCGAGTGTGGTGTCGACCGCAATGCACAGGTTGATGAACGGTGGCTGATATTTGAAGCCCCAGGGCGGCGTGCGGTAATCTGAGGAGCGCGCCATCAGCCACATATTTCTGCCGTCGCACAGCAGCGTCACCGCGCGGTCAAGAATAGCGCGGCTGTCGCCGACATTGCCGCCGAGCGCAAGCCACGCCTCGGTCATGACTTGGAATCGCTGCGGGCGCGCTCAATCGTGACGCCGACGTCGCTGAAGGTCGCCGCGATCGGGGCGTGCGGCTTGTGGATCGTCACCTTGATCTTGCGCACGCGCGGAAAGGTGGCGAGCACCGCGTCGGCCACCTGACCGGCGGCGGCTTCTATCAGCCGGAAGCGCTGCCCGCAGAAGGCGCGGCTCGCGCAATCGACCACCTTGTCGTAGGAGACGGTGTCCACGACCTTGTCCGTGCGTGCGGCTTCGGCGAGATCAATGTCGAGTTCGAGATCGATAGCAAAGCTCTGCCCGACCTTCGCCTCGTGCGGCATGACGCCGTGATAGGCGTGCAGCGCGAGGCCATTGATGAAGATCGTGTCGCTCATCGCGCCGCTCCGATGGCTGCGGCCACACGCAGCGCCTGCACCGTTTCGGCGACGTCATGCGCGCGCACGATCGACGCGCCGTTGGCGACCGCCTCGATATGACTGGCGATCGAGCCGCCGAGCCGTTGGTCGGGCGCGGAAGACGTCACCGCACTGATGAAGCGTTTGCGCGAGGCACCGACCAAAAGCGGCAGTCCGAAGTGCTTGAACTCGGCGAGCCGCGCGATGCAGGCGATGCTTTGCTCCGGCGTCTTGCCGAAACCGATGCCGGGATCGAGCACGATGCAGTCCCTGGCTATACCGGCGCGCTGCGCCTTTGCGAGCGAGCGCTGAAAGAACGCTTGCACGTCGGCCATGATGTCGAGCGTCGGGTCGGCGGTATCGCGGTTATGCATGATCACGACCGGCATGTCGTGCTCGGACACGATGTCGGCCATGGCGGGATCGCGCTGCAGGCCCCAGACGTCGTTGACCATGGCGGCGCCTTGGTCGAGCGCCCATGCGGCGACGTCGGCCTTCATGGTGTCGATCGAAACCGGCGTCTTGAGCTTGACCACGGCCGGCAGGACCGGCTGCAACCGCGCCAGTTCGTCCTCGCAGGTCACCGGTTGGGCCCCGCCGTAGGGGCGGGTGGACTCCGCCCCAATGTCGATGATGTCGGCGCCCTCGGCGATCATGCGCTCGGCTTGTGCAATCGCCCCTCCGGGGTCGGTAAAGCGGCCGCCGTCCGAAAACGAGTCCGGGGTCACATTGAGGATACCCATAACGAGTGGCCGCCGCTGCGCCAGCAGGCCGACAAGCCAGGATGGCGGCGAGTCGGTGATCACGTCACCGGCGCTTTGGGGATCGCCATGGGGACACATGGCCGGAGGCTTTGCGCTGGAAGGCGCCGGGCTGTCAAGAAGCCGTGGATCACAGTCGGGCCGGGCTATTTGTAGCTGATCTTGAGCGGCAGCTTCTTGGCGTTCTCGATCCAGTTGCAGACCACTTTCTCGGACGGCAGCATGCGGACCATTTTGCGTTTGTTGTTGGCCTCGGCCATCGCCTTGGCGAGATTTCCCGGGTTGCGGTACTTGAGTTCCTTGACGGTATCCACGCCGGCGGCTTGCAGCAGCTCCGCATATTCCTTGCGAATGCCCTTGATACGCATGCGGTCGGCAACGTTGGCCCAGTACAGCAATTGCTTTTCGTCGAAACCGGTCTTGATGGCGAGCATTTTGCGCCCGCGCACGGTGCGCGCCGACTCGAGCAGCCGCTCGGTCGAGCGGATCCCGACCGACTTGAGAATCGCGGCCGCTACGCCGTCGATCCCGTCGATGTCGGTGATGGGGTAGGACATCCGGGGTTCCTCGTCTGCTTCTTACTTTTTTCTTCGTCGTTGACTAAAACGTTCAAACGAACTGACTTAAGCCCGGAATCGCGCCGACGATCTCCCCGATCGCGTCTTCGCCGACTTTTTCGCGGGCATAGGCGATGATTTCCTTGGTGACGCTTTGCACCTGGCCCATGCTTAGCCCGGCCCCCATCAGTTTGGTGCCGGCGCCCATGAGTCCGCCCATGGCGAACATGCCGCCGCCTGTATCTCTGGCTTGCTGGGCGTCAATCAGTGTCTGCGCGCCGGGAAGTTTGTCGATGAGAGGCTGTACTTTCTCGGGCGGGCCTTCCTTGACCAGGAAGTCGAGGATGATGCCGACGGATTTTTCTGCGGTGGGCTTGTCGATGCCGACATTGGCGACGAGACGCAAAATTAACTCGTCCATGATCCCCTCAGCTCTCCCGCACTGGCGGCGGGTTGTCGCTATATTGAACGTCGTTCGCGGCGATGACAAGCGTATTGCGTTGTCACGGACGGAAAGTTGTCGATGTGCTCACGCACTGGCGCGGCTGCATGTCAAGTAAAATGTAACGCGCCGCGCTGCGCGAACAATTTTATTTACGATCGCTTGAATATGTCGTGGCACGTGATCGGCAAAATCGAAATGCCCTTCGATTATACCCCTCGGCAGTATCCCGAGACTGGCGGTCTGTAATATTTTCCGGCAAGGCCGGCGCACCGGCCGGCTATGCTTGAGAAAATCTGAAAAGAAAATGGAAAAGCGTTGCCGGATGACGTAAATCCGCCGCTTCAACTTGCAATCCGGCGGTAAATCGAAACGTTTGGGCGCACTAGCGATGCTTTTCAGCCTAAGAAAGCATTGCTAGCGTACCTGCCTGACTACGGGAGTAATTCTCATGAGCATACTCGACGCGGTCCTGAGCCGCATCGACCAAGAT
The DNA here is from genome assembly GCA_963709855.1 of uncultured Alphaproteobacteria bacterium. Taxonomy (GTDB): domain Bacteria; phylum Pseudomonadota; class Alphaproteobacteria; order Rhizobiales; family Xanthobacteraceae; genus Pseudolabrys. The sequence goes on from CAVPXX010000025.1 coordinate 155,254, forward strand.
ATCGACCAAAGCGTCGAGCGTTTGTTCGCGCTGTTGCGCATCGCCTCGGTTTCCACCGACCCGGCGTACAAGGAACAGTGCCGGACCGCCGCCGAGCACGTCGCCGCCGACCTACGCAGCATCGGTTTTCGCGCCGACGTGCGCCCAACCGACGGCCATCCGGTGGTAGTGGGCAAAACCAACGGCGTTTCCGGCCCGCGCGTGCTGTTTTACGGCCATTATGACGTCCAGCCGGTCGATCCGCTGAGCCAGTGGAAGACCCCGCCGTTCGAGCCGCGCATCGAGACGCTGGACGGCGGCCGCAAAATCATCGTCGCGCGCGGGGCCTGCGATGACAAAGGCCAGGCCATGACCTTCATCGAGGCCTGCCGGGCGTTCAAGGCGGTCACCGGCAAGCTTCCGCTGCCGATCACGACTATGATCGAGGGCGAGGAGGAGTGCGGCTCGAAGAACCTATTCAAATTCGTGCGCGACAACGCCGCCGAGTTCAAGCTTGACCTGGCGCTGGTCTGCGATACCGCTATGTGGGACGCCAGTACGCCGGCGGTCACCACCTCGCTGCGCGGACTGGTCTATGAGGACGTGAAGATCACCTGTGCCGACCGCGATCTGCACTCTGGCGTATTCGGCGGGGCGGCGCAGAACCCGATCCGGCTGTTAGCCAAGATCCTCGGCGCGCTATGGGACGACGACGGCCGCGTCACCATCCCGGGTTTCTACGACGGGGTGAAGGATCTGCCGGCCGACATCAAGGACGACCTCAAGGCGCTCGACCTGACGCCGGAGAAATTCCTCGGGCCGATCGGGCTGAAGACGCCGGCCGGCGAGAAGGGCCGCCTGCTGATCGAGCAAGTCACCACGCGGCCGACCGCCGAGATCAACGGCATCATCGGCGGCTATACGGGTGAGGGAGCCAAGACGGTAATCCCGGGGCAGGCGAGTGCGAAAGTCTCGTTCCGCCTGGTCGGCGAACAGGACCCCCAGAAGGTGCGCGACGGCTTCCGCGCCTTTGTGCGTGCCCGCCTGCCGGCCGACTGTCAGGTCGAGTTCGGCAATTTCGGTCTGGCGCCTGCATTGCAACTGTCGTTCGACAATCCGGCGCTCAACAAGGCGCGCGCCGTGTTGGCCGAAGAATGGGGCCATAAGGCGGTGGCGGTCGGCGCTGGCGGCTCGATCCCGATCGTCGCCGACTTCAAGAGCGTGCTGGGGATGGATTCACTGCTGGTCGGGTTCGCGCTCGATGACGACCGCGTCCATTCGCCGAACGAAAAGTTCGATGTCAAGTGCTACCACAAGGGCATCCGCTCCTGGGCGCGCATCCTGGCGGCATTGGCAGACGGGTAAAAGCGCAAGGCGGATGGCTCCTCCTCTTCTTCAACTTAAAGACATTGCACTCACCTTCGGTGGCACGCCGCTTCTCTCCGGGGCAGAGCTGTCGGTCTCCACCGGCGAACGCGTCTCGCTGGTGGGGCGCAACGGATCGGGCAAATCGACTTTGCTGAAAATCGCGGCCGGGCTGATCGAGCCGGACCGCGGCTCGGTATTTGTGCAGCCAGGAGTGTTGGTGAGCTATCTGCCGCAGGAGCTGGATTTCTCCGGTTTCGGCTCGACCTTGGCCTATGTTGAGGCGGGCTTGCGGCCGACCGACGACAGCCATGCCGCCCGCGCCATGCTGGAGCAACTCGGCATGAGCGGCCAGGAAGACACGGCGCATCTCTCCGGCGGCGAGGCGCGTCGCGCCTCGCTCGCGCGCGTGCTGGCGCCATCGCCCGATATCCTGCTGCTCGACGAGCCGACCAACCATCTCGACCTGACCACGATCGAATGGCTGGAGCGCGATCTCGATGCCCGGCGCACCGCGCTGGTGATCATCAGTCACGACCGGCGATTTCTCTCGACGCTGTCGCGCTCGACGGTCTGGCTCGATCGCGGCACGACGCGCCGCATCGAGCGCGGCTTTGCCCATTTCGAGGAATGGCGCGACATGCTGCTGGCCGAGGAGGAACGCGAGCAGCACAAGCTCGACCGCAAGATCGTCGCTGAAGAGCATTGGATGCGCTACGGCGTCACCGGCCGGCGGAAACGTAACATGCGCCGGGTCGGCCATTTGCAGGCGCTGCGGGAACAGCGCCGCACTTACCGCGCCAGCGCGGGCGACGCTACCATCACCGCCGGTTCGGCGGCGCCGTCCGGCGCGCTGGTCATCGAAGCCTCCGGCATCGGCAAGAACTACGGCGGCCGCGTTATCGTCAGCGACTTCTCGATCCGCGTCCAGCGCGGCGACCGCATCGGTATCGTCGGGCCGAACGGTAGCGGCAAGACCACCTTGATCAAAATGCTGACCGGTGCGCTGCCCGCCGACACCGGCACGGTCCGGCTCGGCTCCAATCTGGCGGTCGCCACGCTCGATCAGCATCGCGACAGCCTCGATCCGGAGGTGACAGTCGCCGAGGCGCTGACCGGCGGCCACGGCGACACCGTGATGGTGAACGGCGTCGCCAAGCATGTGGTCAGCTACATGAAGGATTTCCAGTTTTCGAGTGAACAGGCGCGCACGCCGCTCGGCAAATTGTCGGGCGGCGAACGCGGCCGCCTGATGCTGGCGCAGGCGCTCGCCAAGCCGTCGAATTTGCTGGTGCTCGACGAGCCGACCAACGATCTCGACATGGAAACGCTGGACGTGCTCGAGGACATGCTCAGCGACTATCCCGGCACGGTGCTGCTCATCAGCCACGATCGCGATTTTCTTGATCGCCTGGTAAGCGGCATCATTGCCCCGGAGGGAAATGGCCGCTGGAGCGAATATGCCGGCGGCTATAGCGACATGCTGGTGCAGCGCGGCGCGGATCTAACCCGCGAGCAACGCAAGCAGACCCCGCCGAAGACGGCTAAAGCGGCTGCCGTCGCGGCGCCGCCCACGAAGCAGCGCATGACCTTCAAGGACAAGCACTCGCTGGAAACGCTACCGAAGACCATCGCCGGGCTGCTCGCGAAAGCCGATGAGTTGCAAGCTAAGCTCGCTGATCCGCAATTTTACATGCACGACCGGGCCGGGTTTGAGAAAGTCACCACCGACCTTGGCGATACCCAACGCAAGCTGGCCGCGGCCGAAGAACGATGGCTGCAGCTCGAAATCCTGCGCGAGGAGATCGCCGGCGGCTGACGCCGGTGTCGCCCCGTCAGCTCACTTGAGCTGGTCGGCGACCTTGTCGATGCGCGCCTGCGAGCAGACGTCGTCCGCCGCAAAAATCGAACGGTCCGAGGGCATTAGGTTGAACGCTGACGAGTTAGCGCTTTAATTCTTGAGCCGGTAACCGGTCTTGAAAATCCACCATACCGTCGCGAGGCAAACGCCCAGGAACACCAACGTCATGGCGACGCTGACGGCCGGGCTCACATCGGAGATCTCAAAAAAGCTCCAGCGAAAGCCGCTGATCAGATAGACCACCGGGTTGAACAGCGTGATTTTCTGCCAGAACGGCGGCAGTACGCTGGTCGAATAGAACGTGCCGCCGAGAAAGGTCAGCGGCGTGATGATGAGCAGCGGCACGATCTGCAATTTTTCGAAATTGTCGGCCCAGATGCCGATGATGAAGCCGAGCAGGCTGAAGGTCGCCGCCGTCAGCACCAGGAAGACCAACATCCAGAACGGATGCGTGATGTGGAGCGGCACGAACAGGAAGGAGGTCGCCAGAATGATCAGGCCGAGGATGATCGACTTGCTAGCCGCCGCGCCGACATAGCCGAGCGCGATCTCGAGCCCCGACACCGGTGCCGACAGGATTTCGTAGATCGTTCCGACGAAACGGGGGAAATAGATGCCGAACGAGGCGTTCATCGTGCTCTGCGTCAGCAACGTGAGCATGATCAGCCCCGGCACGATGAAAGCGCCATAGGCGACGCCGTCGATCTGCGTGATGCGGGTGCCGATTGCGGCGCCGAATACCACGAAATAGAGCGAGGTCGACAGGACCGGCGACACGATACTCTGCCAGATGGTGCGCCCAGTGCGCGCCATTTCGAAGCGGTAGATTGCTCGGACGGCGCGCAGATTCATTGGCGGTCACTCACCAGTCCGACGAAGATGTCTTCCAGCGAGCTCTGCTTGGTTTCCAGGTCGCGGAATTTAATGTCAGCTTGGCTGATATCGCTCAGCAGGGCGGTAACTCCCGTGCGCTCGGCTTGGGTATCGTAGGTGAAGACGAGCTCGGTGCCGTCTCCGGACAGCGTCAGCGGATGCCCGGTGAGTTCGGCCGGCACGGCGTCCACTTTCTTCTGCAAGTGCAGTATCAACTGCTTCTTGCCGAGCTTGCGCATCAGGTCGACCTTCTCCTCGACCAGGATGATCTCGCCTTTGTTGATCACGCCGACCCGGTCAGCCATGTCCTCGGCTTCCTCGATGTAATGCGTGGTCAGGATGATGGTCACGCCGGAGGCGCGGAGATCGCGCACCACCTGCCACATGTCCTTGCGCAATTCGACGTCGACGCCGGCGGTCGGCTCGTCGAGGAACAGCACTTGCGGCTCGTGCGCGAGCGCCTTGGCGATCAGTACGCGCCGCTTCATGCCGCCGGACAGCGTCATAATCTTGGCGTCCTTCTTGTCCCACAGCGAAAGCGCGCGCAGCACTTTCTCGAGATGCGCCGGATTGCGCGGCTTGCCGAACAGGCCGCGGCTGAAGCTGACGGTGTTCAAAACGCTCTCGAAGGCGTCGGTGTGCAATTCCTGCGGCACCAGCCCAATCAGTGAACGCGTCGCGCGGTAGTCCTTGATGATATCGTGGCCGTCGACCGTGACTTGGCCGGCGGTGGGAACCAGGATGCCGCAGACGATGCCGATCAGCGTGGTCTTGCCAGCGCCGTTGGGGCCGAGCAGAGCGAAGATCTCGCCGCGCCGGATGTCGAGATTGATTTCCTTCAGCGCCCGGAACCCGGTCGCGTAGGTCTTCGACAGGTTTGAAATGGAAATGATGGATTGCATGGGAGAGCCGTGGCGAATGCAGCGCATATAGGCGACTGTGCGGGAACGCGCCAGCCCCAAGGCGATAGCCGCTAAACTGAAGTCGCCAACGAATTGAGATCGCTCAGCGTCTGCTGAGGCGGAAAGTCGAGATATTCGTCCGGCATTTTGCTGCGGTTGACCCAAAAGGCACGGAAGCCGACCGAAGTGCCCGCCATCACGTCCCAGCGATTCGACGACACGAATGTCACGTCGGCCGGCTTGCAGGCGTAGTGATCGGTAACGAGCCGGTAGACCTCCGGCCGCGGCTTGAACATCTTCAGGCTGTCCACCGACAGCACGGCGTCGAGATAGCCGCCGATGCCGGCGGCGTCCATCGCGCCCTTGAGCATATTAGGCGAACCGTTCGACAGGATGCCGGTCTTGTGGCCCTTGGCTTTGAGCGCACGCAATGCCGCACCCGCATCCGGAAACGCGTCGAGCTGAAAATAGGCTTCGAGCAGTTTCGGTTTCAGGACTCTCGGCACCGTCGGCACCCGCGCCAGCGAATAGTCGAGCGCTCGCTCGGTGAGCGTCCAGAAATCTGCGTAATGGCCGGCCAGCGTCAGCGTCCATGTGTATTCGAGCTGCTTGCCGCGCCAGATCTCCGACATACGGTCGGCGTCCGGTCCGGCTTCCCCGCGAAAGCGCGCAATCGCCGTGTGCACGTCAAACAGCGTGCCATAGGCGTCGAAGACGAAGATGGACGGCATGGTATGCTCCGGGTCGGGCGGCTAATGTGCAAAGCATGACTGGCCGGGCAAAGAAACCCCGCCGCGGTCACATTCGGGTGCGTGTCGGGAGAGGCGGAGATGGCGGCAGACTGGTCGCAAACCTGGACCTTCTACGAAGGCGAATGGCGCGAGGGCAACGTGCCGCTCTGGGGCGCGCGCACGCATGCGATCTGGCTCGGCTCCTCGGTGTTCGACGGCGCGCGGGTGTTCGAGGGCGTGGCGCCGGATCTGGATCTGCATTGCGCGCGCGTCAATGCCTCGGCCAAGACCATGTTCTTGAAGCCGGACGTTTCGGTGGATGAGATGGTCGGCCTCACCCGCGACGGAATGAAGAAATTTCCCGCCGATATGACGCTCTATGTCCGCCCGATGTATTGGGCCGAACGCCCGGGGCCCATGGCGCTGCCGCCGGACCCTGACTCGACGGGTTTTGCGCTCACGCTCTACGATGCACCGATGCGCAAGCCGGACGGCTTTTCCATCACGCTGTCGCCGTTCCGCCGCCCGACCTATGAGAGCGCCCCGGTCGATGCTAAGGCCGGCTGCCTTTATCCGAACAATGCCCGCGCCATGTTTGAGGCAAAAGCGCGCGGCTTCGACAATTGCATCGTGCGCGACATTGCCGGCAATGTCGCCGAACTCGCCAATTCCAACGTGTTCATGGCCAAGGATGGCGTCGTGTTCACGCCGATCCCCAACGGCACCTTTCTTGCCGGCATCACTCGCAAGCGCGTCATCGCCCTGTTGCGCGACGCCGGCGTTTCAGTGGTCGAGACCGTGATGCGCTATGCCGATTTTGAAAGCGCCGACGAGATTTTCTCGAGCGGAAATGCCTCCAAGGTTCTGCCGATCACCCGCATCGATGACCGCTCGCTGCAGCCTGGCCCGCTCTACCGCAAGGCGCGCGAGCTGTATTGGGCATTCGCGCACTCCGCCCCATGATCTGGATGCTCGATCGCGTCGGGCGCCTGATCGCCGGCTATCTGCAAAAGCCGGCTTCGGGCTACGAGCCGTTTACGCCCGCCGATCCGGCAGCGCTACGCGCGTGCATGAAGGCCGGCGATATCCTGTTGATCGAGGGACGCAACCACATTTCCGGCATCATCAAATATTTGACGCAGTCGACCTGGTCGCACGCGGCGCTCTATGTCGGGCCGGTCGCGGGCAGGGCGACGGTGGATGGCAGGCCGTGCGACATGGTGGAATCCAATCTAGACAACGGCATCATCGGCGTTCCGTTATCAAAGTATTTCCCTTTTCACACCCGCATCTGCCGACCGGTTGGCTTGTCACCCGAGGATCGTCAAGCGGTCTGCGATTACGCCATCGAGCGGATCGGCCTGCAAGACGACCTCAAGAATTTCATTGACCTTGCCCGTTACCTGGTGCCGCTGCCGGCGCCGCAGCGCTGGCGGCGGCGCATGATCGGGCTTGGTTCGGGCGATCCGACCCGGCTAATTTGCTCGGTGCTCATCGCGCAGGCCTTCGGGAAAATCGGTTATCTTATTTTGCCGGCCATCACGCGAGTGGAAGGCGAAAGCGCCCGCCAGGAGATTTATCATATCCGTGACTCGTCGCTTTATACGCCGCGCGATTTCGATATCTCGCCGTACTTCGCCGTGATCAAGCCGACGATCGAAACCGGCTTCAACTATAAGACGATCAAATCGTCGACCGATGACGGGGGCTAGCGTTTTTAAGGTGGTTTGATCGAGAGTGCGATGGAAAAGCAACAGCCGCCGGATGACGGAGAGGACGAGCGCGATCGCCGCGCGACCAATATCCTTCTGCTGACCGCCGCGATTATTGTCGTCGGTGGTGGCATTTGGCTGGTCAACGCGATGGTCGACGCGCGCAAGAGCGAGGAGTGTTTCGAATCCGGCCGACGCAATTGCAACCCGATCACCGTGCCGGATCGCTAAAGTGCTGCTATTCCAGTGTGCAGCGGAAATCGGTCGGCGTGCGTCCGGCAACCTTGCGGAAGGTAGCGGCGAAAGCACTGCTTTCGCTAAAGCCGAGCCGGTGGCCGATTTCGGTGACCGATAAAGAGAAATTCGCTAGAAGGCATTTGGCGCGCTCGATACGCCGGTTGATGTGGTAGCGGTGCGGCGGCATCCCGAACGACTGCCGGAATGCACGGGAAAAATGATAGGGGCTGAGTTGCGCAAGCCCGGCCAGTGTCGCCAGCGGTACATCGTCGGCGAGGTGGTCCTCGATATAATCGGCGGCGCGCTTCTGTTGCCAGGCCGCCAGCCCGCCATAGGCAATCGGCTCATGTGCGGTGCCGCCGTTATTGACGCGCAATAACTCGTGCAGCAGCACGAGGCTGAGCGCTTCCGAATAAGCCCGCCCGGGCCCCGAGCCTTCCACCTGCGCCTTCAGCTTCATGGCGGTACCCCACAAGTCGTGGTCGAAAACCCCGATCCGAACATCCGATTTCAGTTGCGTCGCGAAGCTCAAGAGGGTTGGTGATCGCGCCAGCCCTTGCCGATGTGAACACGGAGTCTCGGACACCGTCCGGGACTCCGTGTGCATTTGTCCAAAAGCCGTCGGTGGGGAACCAATGGCCAGTCGCGCGTTTGCCGGCTCAGGCGGGGCTATCATGAAAACATCATAGTCGGGACAGGCGTGGTGGCAGGCTGCGCCGCGCGCTGACTCGCCTTCATCGCTTCGGATTCGGGGGTGCCGCCAATGGCGATCTGGATTGTTAGGATCATTGGGGGGTTGCAAAGTCCAATGCGATTTCGAGTGCAACGAACGGCATGGGAGGGTAACGAACAAGTGCCTTTACCGTTGCGAACGAAAATGCATCCGGCATTGCGGCTGATTTCGTCGCGTCATCTGCGCCTCACGGCGGCGGCTCGATGAGCAGCTTCGGCGGTGGGCCGCCTCGCAGGTTATAGACTTGGGCGTAGACGACGCCTTCGCGCTCGATCGTGGCGATAATCGGATGCTGCAAATGCCGGCAGTAGAACGTACCGAGCGCCAGCGCGAAATCGGCCACTTTCTGGTCGAAGGTGGTTTCGAATTGCGGCCCGAGTTCGACTTGCGCTGCCGCCTGCGGGCCGCAGATCGCCACCACCCAGCGCCGTCCCTGCGGCGGGTGCTCGGCCGCGGCGGCGAGCCGGATGTGCAATTCCTCGGCCGCCTGTTTGAAGGCGAGGCCCCAGTAGTCCAGCATGTATTTGTCTTGCGCGGTGCGCACGCCGCCCGAAAGCCAGTTGAACGCCGTATATTGGTATGGATGCAGGCGCACCATATCGCTAACGGGAAGTGCGATGCCACCAATGAAGACGGCCGCGAGCGCGCCGAGCGCCGGCTTTCCGTACGTGCGCGCCCGCTCGACGATCCAGCCGGCGGCGAGTCCGCCGAGTGCTGTGAAGGGCGGTACCACGAAGATGAAATGGCGCACCCCGTTATAGAGCGCCGGCCGCGCCGCGATGGCCAAGGCGATCGGGAAGATAGCGGCGAGCGCCACCAGAATCAGGCTAGCGCGGCGGTTGACCGGCACGCCACCGCGCACGACGGCGAGGAAAGCGCCCACCATTCCGGTCAGCCCGGACGCCAGTACAATCTCGGGTAGCTTGAGCGCGAACAAATGCGGCAGGTAGCTCGCCGGCATGTCGGGCACGTCGATCAGCCGGCCTTCGTAGAGTTCCTGCCACGGCTTTTCGAAAAACGTGTCGAAATATTCCGCCGCGCGCAGCGGATTGAGTGGCGAGAGTACCGACCATGGCCATAGCATGCCCATGATCAGATAGCCGAGCACGACAGCCGGCAGCAGCGTCCAGAGGAATTGCCCGCAGCGAAGCGCTGCCGGCTTCCAGCCCTCGGTGCGGGCTTCCGCCATCAGCACGAACAGCAGCGCGGCAAGCCCGGCCGGCGCGGCAACTCCGGCCAGCACGCGCGAGCCAAACGCCAATCCGAGGCCGAAGCCGGTCAGCACGACGGTGCGCGCGCTCGGCTGCGGATATTCGTCGAAGGCGCGCACCAGGCCGAGCAGCAGCATCGCCATGGCGGTGGCGAAGGGCGCGTCCTTCGCGTTGATAAGCATGTGGCCGTAATAGAGCGGGCAGGTCGCGAGCAGGATGAGCGCGATCAGCCCCGCGAGCGGTCCGCCGATGCGGCGGCCGATCCGCCAGGTAACCAACAGCCCGAGGATGCCGACTGCTGCGCCGATCAGCCGGCGCGTCTCGAACAGATCGAACGGCAGGACCTTGGCGGCGAGCGCCGCCGCCATGTCGAAGCCGCCGCCGTATTTGTAGAGATTGACGAAGGACAGCGCGCGTGTGTCAGCGAAGCCCGAGCCATAGAGCTTGAGCAGCAGGTCGCCGTATTGTGAATGGGTATAGTCGTCCCAGCCGAGGCCGTAATCGCGGAAAGTTATCCCCGCGATAACGGCGACCGCCGTGAGGATCAGGACTGCGATGCGATCGGTGGAGAGCATGACCGATCGCATGCAGAACATTTCCGCCAGAAGATCAAGAAGAAGACCGACTTCTATGTGTTCTTCGCGTGCGACGTTTACTTGCTCGCGGCAACAAATAACTCTTCGACGTAGTCCCAATTCACCAGGTGGTCGAGATACGCCTTGAGGTAGTCAGGCCGCCGGTTGCGGTAATCGATGTAATAGGAGTGCTCCCACACATCGCAGCCCAGCACCGGAATAGCCCCTTGGACCAAGGGGTTTTCGCCGTTCGGCGTCTTGGTAATGGTCAATTTGCCGTCTTTCACGGCGATCCAGCACCAGCCGGATCCGAACTGGGTGACGCCGGCTTGTGCGAAATCTTCCTTCATCTTGACGACGCCACCCAGATCTGAATCGATTTTTGCCTTGAGTTTGCTGGGAATTTTGTCGCCGCCGCCGTTCGGCTTCATCCACTTCCAGAAATGCATGTGATTGTAGTGCTGGCCGGCATTGTTGAAGAGGCCGGCATTCTTGCCGAACGAGCCTTTGACCACGTCCTCAAGAGATTTGCCCTCCAGCCCGCTGCCTTGTAGTAGCTTGTTGCCGTTATCGACATAGGCCTTGTGGTGCTTGTCGTGGTGATATTCGAGCGTTTCCCGCGACATGTAGGGCGCCAGTGCGTCATACGCATAGGGCAACTCGGGTAGCGTGAACGACATCAGATCCTCCTCGATCCACAAACGATGATTGGGAAAAAAGCCGGTCTCACAATGAAACCGGGATGTCCCGGGCGGGTTCCTCGATTAAGTTAATTAGGCTCTGGCGCGGGCCGGGGCAACGCCTTGGCAGCGGTCCACGGCAGGTGTTGATCGGCTATGACGGGCTTAGGTCCTGGAAATGGCCTGAAATGGCCCCGTGCGGTGATCGGCCGTATCCGACACGGCATTAAACAAGTTTGAGGGCATTCGCGGCTATATTAACATTAATAGTTGCCGCTGGCGCCGCAAACGGCCAAAATTCGCTGCCGCGAGAAGCCCTTACCGGTCGGGCACTTGAATTGGCGGTTCACAAAGGGTCCTAGCGCGAATGTCAGTCCTCTTGTTTATTGTCGGCGCCATTGTCGCCATGATTGGCGTCGGGATGGTCGGATACGGCATCCCGATTAATGAATTCAGCTTCGGCAACACGCTCATCGTCGGAGGGACCACGGCCGTGGTCGGCGGCCTCATCGTCATCGCGATCGGCGTCGCGGTCGGCCAATTGCGGCGGATCACCGATACACTAGCGACGCGCATGCCAGTACGGCCCAGCCGGCCCGTTGAATTGTTCGAACCCACGGCCGGCTCGCCCGCCGCCCCATCGCCGAGCCGGATTCCGTTCCCGCCCACGCCGAAATCCGACGCGGTTATCCCTTCAGCCCAACCGCCCGCCGACACCCCTGTCGAAGACCTCCTGGCCGCTGCCGTGGCGCCAACGCTGCGAAATCCGGATCGCCCGGCCGTCGTGGCCGAGGAATTCAAAGTCGAGAAACACGAGGACGTTTCGCTCTCGCCGCAGCAACCGGTGCCCCCGCCCGCGCCGGTCGAGCCCGCGCTGCCTCCGCCGGTCAGCGATGTTTTTCCGGCGGCCGGAATGCGCTCGGAGCCGGCCTTCGATGCGCCTTGGCGCTCGCCACCGCCGCAGCCGCTGGAACGACAGTCGCAGCCGAGAGATTTCGATGCCATGTGGCCGGCGGAAGCTAGGCCGGCGAAAAGCACGGTCATTGACGAGGCCAAGCCCGAGCCGAAGCCGGAGGTGGCGCCGGCCCCCGCGCCCACAGCGCCAAGCGAACCGGTCGCAATCCTGAAATCCGGCGTGGTCGACGGGATGGCCTACACACTTTATGTCGACGGTTCGATCGAAGCCGAACTGCCGCAAGGCACGCTGCATTTTGCCTCGATCAACGAGCTGCGCGACCATCTCGCGAAGAATTCGTAGCCGAACTGACAAGAACAAATCTGTCCGCATCGGTCGTGAGCGAACTCATTTTTGGGCAGTCAAACCCCAAGTCTAACCGAGTTTTTGACGTTCTTTTTCTTGCGGTGACACACTTTGCCTAGTAGAATTCAAACAAATAACGCTAGAGCTTCGCTATTCACGGCCAACCATTGGTCGACGCGGAGTATAATTTTCTTCTGATTGGTCTGCGGCGCGATGTTCTGCGGCCGCGCCATGGGGCAGGGCAACTCCGATGAGCGACACAGCGGCCAATGCAAATTACATCGAGCTGACGGCGGAAATCGTTTCCGCTTATGTGAGCAATAACACGGTGCCCGCCGGCGAGATTTCGAGCCTGATCAACCAGGTGCATGCCGCGCTCGCCCGGGTGTCGGGAAAATCCGGCGACGCTTCCTCCGAGCCGCTACGGCCGGCGATTTCCGTGAAAAAGTCGATCACGCCGGAATACATTATCTGCTTGGAAGACGGCAAAAAATTCAAGTCGCTCAAGCGGCATCTGCGCACGCAGTACAATATGACGCCCGAGCAGTATCGGGAAAAATGGGCGCTCGGCGCCGACTATCCGATGGTCGCGCCCAGTTACGCAGCCGCGCGCTCGCAATTGGCCAAGCAAATGGGCCTCGGCCAGCAGCGCCGCCGCCGCGCCAAGTAACCACTACCGACCCTTAGCGGACATTGCCCGGACGATCGGTCATCCCGTTTTGCCGGTACTTGCGGGCGCCGTATTTTCATCTGACGAATTTGTGCATGCCGCGTCGTGCGCATGCGCGCCGGCAAGTTCGAGTGGATCGATCATAATCATTTCGGTCGTGGCGTTGCGTATGACGATCTGGAGTGTGGCATCCGCTCGCGCCCGCAGGTGCGGCCATGAGCGGCACGGGAAAATACGCGCGCGATCGACAGCTTTCGCGGCCAGCATTTCGAACTGGCGGAAGGTCGGATCGCGACCGAACTCGGCCGCGCCAACTTCACGGTCGATGAATCCGAAAGCCCGCTCGCCTGGCGGACGCGGCGGCGCGGACGCAAGGGCCGCGTCTTGATCGAGCCGCATTCAGTTGCAGGCCGGTGAGCGGCTGAACGCCGATTTCACCTGCGCCCACATGATGCCGCGCACCAAGTCGAATTAGGCGAGCCCGATATCGTCCGCCGCCGCGGCGACGCGCGCTAATCGAACCAGCCAAAGTTGCTTAGGGCGTATACTTATCCGCAGCCGTTCGACGGCTTGCCCGATGCCCGCTTTACCCCCAATAACGGACATTGGGTGTCGCATGTATGTCGGCATTCGACTGCCCGCTTATGAGTCGCCTTCGTCAGGCCGGCGCCAGCGCCGCCTTGGCTTCGGCGCGGACGCGCTCGACCATCGAGCGCAGGCCATTTGAGCGTTGCGGCGTGAGATTCTCACGCAAGCCGATGCGGTCGAACAGGTCGAGCGCGTCGGTTTCCAGGATCTCGCGCGCACTCTTGCCGGAATAGAGCGCAAGCAGAATGGCGATCAGGCCGCGCACGATATGAGCGTCGCTGTCGCCTGCAAAGGTCAGCGTCGGGCCGGCGGCGCCGTCCGGCTTCACATGGGTGAGCAGCCAGACCTGGCTGGCGCAGCCGCGCACCTTGTTGGCGTCGGTATAGGCGCTTTCCGGCAGCGGCGGCAGCGTCCGTCCGAGCTCAATGACATAACGATAGCGGTCGTCCCACTGGTCGAGCAGCGTGAAATTTTCAACAATTTCGTCGATGGTGGTCATACCGCCAATATATAAGCCGGGGCTCGCCGATGGCCACAAAAGATCGCGGCGGGTGTCGCGAGTCTACGACAAAACGCCGATAAATACGGTGCTTAGCCGGCCGGGCGGCCGGCGCGCGCCTCGCGCCGCGGCGGCAGCGGAACCGGCGCATGCCAGGCAGGCTGTACGTCGGAGGCGGTCAGCGTCCCCTGGCCGGGCGCAGGAACGGAGACTACTTTGGCCGCGGTCTTTTCGGCCGGCGCGGATTTCTCGCTGAGCTTGGTGGTGACGAATTCATAAATTGTGCGCGCGCCAGCCTCGGCCTTGTGGCCGAGCGCGATGGCGACCTTGCCGCCGACCACGCAGGCATCGGGCTGCCGGTCACAGAAGCCGCGCACATCGGACACGGCTGCGCTTGCCAGAGTCACCGCCTGCTTGGCGTCGACATTGGCGTCCGGCGACGTCGATTTCGTGCCGCTTGGGAGCAGCACGCAAACGACGGTCAGCCAGAAGGCCATTCGCAGCAGAAAGAACATGACCCTACCCGTTATTCCCGACGGTTGTTCCGCCGTCTTTGAACTAAACCGTAGCAGACAGGCTTGAAGCTGTTGTTGGCATTGAAGCGAGGATTTTGGGCAAAGTCGACGTGAATGCGATGTGAATTTTCTTCAAATTTGACAGTGTCGAATTCGATTAAAATTTTATGCGTAAGCACGCCACGCGTGCAGGAAGCGCCTTCGACCGGTTGCTCATGGTTACCGCAATGGTAACCTTTGGTTTGACCGCGCGCGAGCGCCCGGCGCAGCAACCGAAATTTCACCATGCCCGGCGATTGGAACCGGACGTTGGCCCGGAATGGGCCAAAGGCGCGGGCAAGGGCCCTGCTTTAGCGTTCGCTTAAGCGGCTCTGGCTACGATTCCCGTCACGAAACAAAGGGCGCGTCTGTTCGTACAAAAGGTGAGACAGGAACCGTGAGTTTCCTCACGCCAGTGTGGGACTACGTTGACGCGTTGGTACATCCCTCGGCGCAGCAGGATGCGCTGACGGCGGCGCGCCACCGCGTTTTCATCGCGCCGCGCCTGCTCGGCAGCTTTGCCGCGCTGGCAAGCTTCCCGGTCTATATCGCCTTTCGCGGCGTGCCGAACGCGCTCGAGCTCGGCGTCTTCGGCTGGCTGGGAGCGCCAATCCTGATCGCCTATTTCCTCTCGCGCACCGGGCGTTACGAAAGCGCGCACGTGATGTCCTCGCTCTCGCTTACCGGCCTGGCGGCGGTGGTTGCCTGGTGCACCGGCGGCATCGGCTCGTTCGTGGCGATCTGGCTGGTGGTCGTGCCGCTGGAAGCCGCGCTTTCCGCCTCGCGCCGGGTGGTCGCGCTGGCGTCAACCTTCGCGCTCGTAGCCGCCGGGCTTTTGCTGAGCTTAAACGCCCTCGGGTTGCAGCCGCCGGCCACTACGTTGGCGAGCGAGCATGGCACGCCGGCCGCGCTCGGGGTCATCTCCGCCGCGCTCTACGCCACCGGTCTCGCGTTTGGCGCCGAGCAACTTGCGCGCACTAGCGCCGGGCTGCTCAATGCCGAGGAGAAACGCTATCGCCTGCTCGCGCGCAACATGACCGACATCATCACCCGGCATGGGCGCAATGGCGCCGTGCTGTTCATTTCGCCAGCGGCTGAACCGCTGTTCGGCGTCCGCGCGAGCGAGCTTGCCGGTCACGGACTGTTCGACCGCGTGCATGTGGCCGACCGGCCGGCCTATTTGACCGCGCTGGGCGATGCGGCTGCGCTCGGCGAAGACCGCTGGGTCGAATTCCGCATCCGCCGCAATAGCAACGGCGAGCCCTACGGCGGGCACTTCGCTTGGATCGAAATGCGCTGCCGCCCGGTCGATCCTGCCACGGATGCCGCGAATTCCAGCGAGCGTGAAGTGGTCGCGGTGCTGCGCGACGTGACTGAGTGCAAGGTGCAAGAGCGCGTGCTCGAGATCGCGCGCAAGGAATCGGAGCGCATTAACAACGCGAAAGGCCAATTCCTGGCCACCATGAGCCACAAGTTGCGCACGCCGCTCAATGCCATCATCGGTGTCTCCGCCATGCTGAGCAACGATTCGATTGAGCTCGATCCGGTGCGCGAGCGCAAATATGCCAAGCTCATCAATGATTCCGGCCGTCATTTGCTGTCGGTGGTCAACGGCATTCTCGACATGTCGAAGATGGAGAGCGGTAATTACGAGATCACTCTGGAACCGCTCGCGCCGGCGCAGGCGATCAGAAGCTGCTGTGATATCCTGGTGCTCAACGCCCAAGAGGCGGGCATCGAGCTCAAGATCCGCATCGCCACCGATTTGCCGGAGATCCAGGCTGACCGGCGGGCGTTCAATCAAATTCTGATCAACCTCATTTCCAATGCCATCAAGTTCACGCCGCGCGGCGGTCGCGTGAGCGTGAGTGCCCTATGCGACGGCCCCAAGCTCGTGGTCGCGGTCGAGGACACCGGTGTCGGCATCGGCGAGGCCGATCTACCGCACCTGGGCGAGGCGTTTTTCCAGGCGTGCGCGTCCTACGATCGGCGGCACGACGCCGCCGGCCTCGGCCTGTCGATGGTGAAGGGCCTGGTCCGCCTGCACGGCGGCGACATGGATATCCGCAGCCGGCTGGGCGCTGGGACGCAGGTGGCAGTGCGTCTGCCGATCGATTGCGAAGGCGCCCGGCCTGCCGTTGAGCCGATCAAACTGGTCACCGCGCGGGTCCGCGAATTCGCCGCGGCCGCCAGCATCCAGGCGAAGAAAAGTGCATAGCCGCAGCCAGCGCGAGCGGATGACTGATTTCGATGGCGGCGCCGGCAGGCTGGCCGCCGCGGTCAGCCGTCACCCGCGCGAATTCGTCGGCATTCTGACGGCAACGGTGGCGGTATTTGCGATTTTCATCAATGCGCTGTTCCTGCAGCGCGGCCCCCATCCAGCGCCGATCTTCGCGGCGCGCCCCCCGGTGGCGCACGAAACGCCGGTCGCATTGCCACGCCCGCATGCGGTGGCGCCGACTGTCGTGCCGGTCACGGTCGCGCGCAGCCAGGCGCAGATTATCGGCGATATCCAGCGCGAGCTGAGCCATAAGGGATTTTATGACGGCGCGGTCGACGGTATCTGGGGCGCCAAGACCGACGCGGCGACACGCGACTTCGTGCAGGCCGCCGGGTTGAAGATCAACGCGGATGCGAGCGAAAGCTTGCTGCACGCCATCGTCACGTCCAACGCGAAAGCGCAGAGCGGGCGTGCCGCCCCGCCGGCGCCGGTGCGCAACGACCCGATCGCCGAATTGATCGCTCCGACCAAGCAAGTGCTCGCGATCCAGCGCGCGCTGGCCGATTTCGGTTACGGGCAAATCAAGCCGACCGGGGTGTACGATCCGGAAACGAAAGAGGCGATCGAGAAATTCGAGCGCGATCGCCGCCTCCCGGTGACCGGCCGGATTTCCGATCCGCTCGTACACGAACTGTCCGCCATGACCGGGCGTCCGCTGGAATAGCGGATTGGCAAGGCCTCGTGTTACTGAAGGTCATGCGGTTGAAATCCGGTATCTGGGTGGCGGCCTATCTGCGCCGCTGCGATGTCGAAGGTGCTTTTGCGGCGGTGCGCCGGCGCGGCGCTGAAGAGGCCGGCGCGGTGTTCATCAAGATCAGCCGGCTCGACGGCACCGCCACCTTGTTTGGGCCGGCGGCGCAATCCACCTTCAATGAGGCGCAGCCGGCCGACCGCAATTTCACAGCCTTGCTCGGCGGGGTGAAGCCGGCGCCGGAAGCCGATATCGAAGCGCGCCTCGCGCGTGAGATTCGCTTTGATCCCGACGTATGGATCGTCGAGGTCGAGGATCGCGCCGGACGGAATTTCCTCGACGGCAATGTTGTGGCGTAGTGCCGCCAATGTGCGGCTTAGTGCCGCTTATTTCCCGCTGGTCTTGACGTGTGAGGGTTGCACGACGCGGCCGCGATCCGCGCGATACCGTGCCGGCGTCGACAGCGAGCGGGCGTCCCGACGTTCGTCGTCCCAATGCACCGGCTCGTGTGGTGGCCGCGACCGGCCACCCGTTTGCCGCCAAATCGTCAGCATGAGCTCGGCCGCGGCCGGCGCGAGTTCGTCGTAAAGGCGGGTGAGGCCAAAGACGCGATCAACCGATTGGCCAATCGCCGGATTGAGGAACAGCAGAATGCGATGCAGGACCGCAGCGGTCATGCCAAGCGCCCGGGCGACGACCACGATCGGTTCGCCGGACGGGTCGCGCACAATGCGCTCGGCCAGCGCCCGGCTGATCTCGAGCGCGCGCTCGAGCATGCGGGCGAATTCGCCGGGGTTGCGCTGGAGGGCCGCGTTTTCCAGGCGGCGGATGACTTCAGTCGAGGCTGGCGCCGGCCGGCGCGCTGCCGTTTCATACGCCGCATCGAAATTGATCAGAATCAGGCGGCGTACTTCGCTGTTGGCCGCAAAGAATATTTCCAACAGGTCGTTCCGAGCGGTTGGCTTGGCCTCGGTTTGAGTGGTGGGTTGGGCAGGCGGCCGTGCAGAGGGAATGTCAAGCCTGGCAAGGATCGCAGCCGGTGCAGCTGGGTAGGTCGACAACCTGTCTGCGACCACGGCGAGGGTCGTAGCGTCGACGGCGTCGATCAGCCCACGCGCGAGTTCAACGTATTGGGTTTCTTCCTCGGCGCTATGAACCGGCTTCTGCACGTAAAGGTCGGTGAGGACACGCAACAGCGTCGGGCGGATATCGACGCCATCCCGGCATGCCAGGTCGACCAGACTGTCGAGAGGAGGGAACGCAAAGGACTTCGCCATTACTAAACGCTTTACCGGGCTACGACGGCTCACATTAGTCACGGCGAGTTAGCGGACCGTTAACCTTGCAACCCGTTTAATTACCAACAGGCGCCGACCCGGCAGTTCCGAACAACGCTTTACGCCGCGGCGGCAAGGGGGTTGCAATGGGCGAAGTTATCCAATTTCCCGACGAAACGGGTTGCGGGCGCAGCGGCAGATATGTCGACGCCAACACGCAACCCGCGACTGTCATCATTCTTCCGGTGATCCGCGTCGAGCGTAATCCGGACAACTCAAACGGCCTCGAACCGGATACCGGCAACACACCGGGCCGCCGTCGCCGTCGCCGGATCGCGCGCTGAACTTAACCGGCCTCGAGTCATCGATGCGAAAACCGCCGCCGCCGGTGACGCGGGCGCTCATATAACGCCGACACTTTTTCGTAGCTGCGGCGTTTTCACTGCTTGCCGGTTGCGCCAACGCTGATTTCAGCGAAGTACCCCCACGCTGGTGAGCGATGGCATCCACGATCGGGTCGGCCCCTATGCCACGGGATCGGTGCCATCAAAGTTCGAGTTGACCGACGACGAACGCGCGCCCGCGCGACCCCGGCTACCCTCTGATTGAAACCCCCTACGATCACCAGCAGTGGTATTCCGTCGCCGGCGAGTACGGCGTTTACCGCCCAAAACGCGGTCCGACGTTCGACCGCACGGTTTATGCAAATCGGCTGCTGTCGTCGTACGACCGCTCGCCCTCCCGCGCTGCCGCCGACCGAGCTCAAAAACGCCGAATTGCGCATGCTCGATGCATCAATTGTTGCATTGGTGCGCGAAAAGCTGACGCAGCGTATATCGTCCTATCGTATCGCGCTTTAGCGCCTTATTATCACGACGCCGT
>CAVPXX010000026.1:0-107898 GCA_963709855.1 uncultured Alphaproteobacteria bacterium
GACATCGGTTCCCGGCGGGCAGCGTCTGCAGCCGATCCGCGTCACCATCGCCAACGACACGTCGGTCGACGCAGTGGTGGCGCTGTCCGATACCGGGAAATACGTTTCCGTCGACGTCAGGCACGGCACCGACGTGGCCGACAATTCCGAAACCAACGACGACGAAAACGACACTTCCGGGGTGACGCTCTATCAAAGTCTCTATGAGACCGCGTTGCGCGATCAGATCCCGCGCCCGATCATCGAAGACCTGGTCCGCATCTACTCCTACGACGTCGATTTCCAGCGCAAGGTGCAGCCCGGCGATTCCTTCGAGGTGCTTTACGCCGGCGAAGAGGAGACGCCGATCGCCGACAGCCGCAACGACGTACTGTTCGCCGCCCTTACCGTCGGCGGTGAAGCCAAGAAGTTCTACCGCTTCCAGTCGCCCGATGACGGTATCGTCGATTATTACGACGAGAGCGGAAAGAGCGCAAAGAAGTTCTTGGTGCGCAAACCGGTGATGGCCGGCATCATGCGCTCCGGCTTTGGCATCCGCCGCCATCCGATTCTCGGCTACACCAAGATGCATACCGGCGTCGACTGGGCGACGCCATCCGGCACGCCGATCTACGCTTCCGGCAACGGCACGATCGAGAAGGAGGGTTGGGAGTCCGGCTACGGCAAATATATCCGCATCCGCCACACCAACGGCTACGAAACCGCCTACGGCCACATGACCGCCTTTGCGCGCGGCATCGAGGAAGGCCAGCGCGTGCGGCAAGGCCAGGTGATCGGCTTCGTGGGCTCCACCGGCCTGTCCACCGGCTCGCACCTACACTACGAAATCCTGGTCAACGGACGCTTCGTCGACCCGATGCGCATCAAGCTGCCGCGCGGCCGCGTGCTGGAAGGCCCGATGCTGGCGAGTTTCGAGCAGGAGCGTGAGCGGCTCGACGGCATCACGGCGCGCAAGCCCGCGCACGTGGCATCGAGCGCACCGCCGATACGCTAGCCCTCACCCCGCTCGTCCCCGCGGGGACCCAGTCTTCGTTTGTTTTTTTACCCTAGGTTCCCGCTTTCGCGGAAATGAGCGGTGCAACGCTTACGCCGCCTGCGCCAGCTTGCCGTTGAAGGTGAGGCCCTGCTTGCCAACGGAGACGGTGACTTTCTCACCGTCCTTGATGGTGCCGGCGAGGATCATCTCGGCGAGCGGGTCCTGCACCGACTTCTGGATCACGCGCTTCAAGGGCCGCGCCCCATAAGCAGGATCCCAGCCCTTGTCCGCCAGCCATTCGCGCGCGCCGACATCAAGCGTGATGGTGATCTTGCGGTCGTCCAAGAGCTTCTGCAGCCGGGTCATCTGGATATCGACGATGCGGGTCATTTCCGACTTCTTGAGCCGATGGAACAGAATGATCTCGTCGATGCGGTTGAGGAATTCGGGGCGGAACGTCGCGCGCACGACACCCATGACCTGATCCCTGACGGCATCGGTGTCCTGGCCTTCCGGCTGGTTGACCAGGAAATCGGCGCCGAGATTCGACGTCATGACGATTAGCGTATTGCGGAAGTCGACGGTGTGGCCTTGCCCGTCGGTGAGCCGGCCGTCGTCGAGCACCTGCAAGAGAACGTTAAAGACGTCGGGATGCGCCTTCTCGATCTCGTCGAACAGAATGACTTGGTAGGGCCGCCGCCGCACCGCTTCGGTGAGCGCGCCGCCTTCGTCATAGCCGACATAGCCCGGAGGCGCGCCGATCAGACGGGCGACCGAATGCTTTTCCATGTATTCCGACATGTCGATGCGGATCAGCGCGTTTTCGTCGTCGAACAGATAGGCCGCCAGCGCCTTGGTCAGCTCGGTCTTGCCGACGCCGGTGGGCCCTAAGAACATGAACGAGCCGATCGGCCGATGCGGATCCTGTAAACCGGCGCGCGCGCGCCGCACCGCGGTCGACACCGCCTGCACTGCCTCTTTCTGGCCGATGACACGCTTGGCGAGTTCCCCCTCCATGCGTAGGAGCTTGTCCTTCTCGCCTTCGAGCATGCGGTCGACCGGCACGCCGGTCCAGCGCGAGACAACGCCCGCCACATGATCGGCGGTCACAGTCTCCTCGACCATGGCGCCGCGTTTGGCATCGGTGGCCTCGATCGCCGCGAGCTTCTTCTCGAGCTCGGGAATGCGGCCATAGGCCAATTCGCCGGCGCGCTGGTATTCACCCTTGCGCTGCGCATTGGCGAGCTCGGCGCGCAACTGGTCGAGCTCGGTCTTGAGCTTTTGCGCGTCCGACAGCTTTTCTTTTTCTGCTTTCCAGCGGCCGGTGATATCGGCGGATTTTTTTTCCAGCGCTTTCAGCTCGCCTTCCAGGCGCTTGAGGCGGTCCTTGGAGCCGGGGTCGCTTTCCTTCTTCAAAGCCTCCTGCTCGATCTTCAGTCGCACGATTTCGCGGTCGATCGAATCGAGTTCTTCCGGCTTAGAATCGACCTGCATCTTCAGCCGCGCTCCCGCCTCGTCGATCAGGTCGATCGCCTTGTCGGGCAGGAAGCGGTCTGTGATGTAGCGATGCGACAGAGTCGCCGCCGCGACGATCGCCGAATCGGAGATGCGCACGCCGTGATGCTGCTCGTATTTGTCTTTCAGGCCACGCAGGATCGAGATGGTATCCTCGACCGTCGGCTCGGACACGTAGACTGGCTGGAAGCGGCGGGCGAGCGCGGCGTCCTTTTCCACATGCTTCTTGTATTCGTCGAGCGTGGTGGCGCCGATGCAGTGTAATTCGCCGCGCGCCAGCGCCGGCTTGAGCAGGTTGGAGGCGTCCATGGCGCCATCAGCCTTGCCGGCGCCGATGAGGGTGTGCATTTCGTCGATGAACAGGATGATGCCGCCGTCCGAGGAGGTTACCTCGTTGAGCACGGCCTTCAGTCGCTCCTCGAATTCGCCGCGGTATTTGGCGCCGGCGATCAACGCGCCAAGATCGAGCGCGAGCAGCTTCTTGTCGGTAAGGCTCTCCGGCACATCGCCGTTGACGATTCGTAGCGCCAGACCCTCAACAATTGCGGTCTTGCCGACGCCGGGCTCGCCGATCAGCACCGGATTGTTCTTGGTGCGGCGCGAGAGCACCTGGATGGTGCGGCGGATTTCCTCGTCGCGGCCGATCACCGGATCGAGCTTGCCGTCGCGTGCGGCCTGGGTGAGGTCGCGCGCGTATTTCTTCAGCGCATCATAGGCGCTTTCCGCCGACGCACTATCCGCGGTGCGCCCTTTGCGCAACGCCTCGATGGCGGCGTTGAAGATTCTGCGGCGTCACGCCGGCATTGCTGAGAACTTTGCCGGCCTCGCTGTCCTTCTCCAACGCAAGCGCAAGCAGCAGGCGTTCGACGGTCACAAAACTATCGCCGGCTTTCTCGCCTGCCTTTTCGGCTGCGGCGAAAACGCGGGCGGTCGCCGGCGCCAGATAAATCTGGCCGGCCCCGGCTCCCGACACCTTCGGGATCTTGCCGAGCGCTGCCTCGACCGCCTTCAAGGCCTGGCGGGAATTGCCGCCGGAGCGATCGATCAGGCCCGCCGCCAGCCCTTCCGGGTCGTCGAGCAGGACTTTGAGCAAATGGTCGGGGGCGAATTGCTGATGGCCCTCGCGCAGGGCTAGCGATTGCGCGGATTCCACGAAACCGCGCGCACGGTCGGTGTACTTCTCGAAATTCATGTCTCAGCTCCCTCGGCCCATGACGGCGCCGTTTAATTGCGGGTCCCCTTAGGCGGCCCGCCCCAGCATTATGTGGGTGTCATTATTCCAGTTTGAAGAGCCCTTCCGCCTGATATAGGTCACCGGATGCAGCCGCCCAGTGGCCTGGAAAGTGCCCAAAAATCAATGACAAACCAAGCCCGGATCGACGCCATCTACCGCTACCCGGTGAAGGGACTTTCGCCCCAACGGCTCGAGCGGGTCACGTTATCGGCTGGCGATACGCTGCCGGCCGACCGGCTTTACGCTATCGAGAACAGCCCCAGCGGCTTCGACCCGGCCGCACCCGCCTATTTTCCCAAGCAGCGTTTCCTGATGCTGATGCGCAACGAGCGGCTGGCCGCGCTGCGCGCCGACTATGACGAGGCGAGTCATACGCTGACAATCCAGTGGGAAGGCCGTGAGGCCGCGCGCGGCGACCTGCGCAGCAAGGACGGACGGCTGGCGATCGAGGCGTTCTTCCGCCGCTTCATGCCAAAGGAATTGCGTGGGCCGCCCAAGGTGCTGTTCGGTGAAGGGCACAGTTTCTCGGATGTCGCGAAGAAAGTCGTCTCCATCATCAATCTCGCCTCGGTGGCGGCGGTGGAGACCGCGGCGAGCGCGGCGGTACATCCATTGCGTTTTCGCGGCAACCTCTATGTCGCCGGCTGGCAGGCCTGGCACGAATTCGACCTGCTCGGCCGTGAAATTAAAGTGGGCGGCGCCCGGTTCAAAGTGGTCAAACGCATCCAGCGTTGCGCAGCCACTGAGGTCGACCCTGACACCGGCATCCGCGACGTGCCCGTTCCGCGCACGCTCATGGACAATTTCGGCCATGCCGATTGCGGGGTCTATGCCGAAGTCGCTGGCGCCGGCGAGATTGCCGTTGGGGACTCAATAAATGAAACGGCCGGCGGATAGGCCGGCCGTTTCGCATCGTCAATGATCAGCGCGGTATCAGCCGCCGGGCAGCACGTAAGCCGCGATCCGCCCGCGCGGATAAACCGATTCAGCAACCGTATGATTGTGGTTGCCGGACACGATGATCGGATTGCCATTCGCATCGATACCGCTGACCACGCCGACATGGCCGCCGCCGTGACGGCCCATCACCGCGATGGCGCCGACCTGCGGGCCGGAAACCCGGGTGCCGTAATGCGCATAGCCGCTGGCGAGGTTGCCGCCACCGGCGTGACCGGTGCGCTTGAGCACCATGTCCATGAACGCGCCGCACCACAGGCTGCCGCGCCCCGTCGGGTTGGTGCCGATATATTTACGCGACTCCGAAACTAGCGCGTCGCTGGTAACGCCGCCGAAGGCGGAGTTCGAATGCGACTGCGCGGCGATAAAACTCGCATTCGCTTCCGTGCCCAACCGCGGATCGCGCGCGACCCGCGCGTACCGGCTGTGACGGCGGCCGCGGCCGATCGTGTCGGTGGTCAGTTGATTGGTGGGTGCTTCGGTCACGTTGACCGGATAATGCATGTCGTGATCGGCAACGGTCTTTTGCGCCGGCATCGCGCTGGCCGCGATGGCTCTGGCCGCATGCCGGTAGACGTGGCGATCATGGTGATGGATGGGTCTCGCGGAGGCTGCGGTTGCAAAACCTGCGACCGCCGCAGAACACAATAATAGCGTTGCTCGTCTCTTAATAAGTTTCATTTCGCTTAGTCCCCTCGTCGTCAAAAAGCAATGCAATCGGTATCGATAGGATCGGCATCGATTGCGTTGGACAAACGCAGTCCAGATGTGGCAACATCGTGGTCGTGCCAAGGTCATTTAGTGATCTGCTTAGCTGCTGTTACATGTTAATTCCTATGGCGAGAAATTTATACGCAAACAATATTATGCTTTAAGTTAACATGTTATGCGAATACAGAAAAAAGGCGCAGCTATACTTCGCACCCAAGTTATTGTGCAATTGCAGCAGAGTTAAAGTTGCAGTGCAGCAATTAGGCGGCGCGCGGGTCAGCCCTTGCGGCTGAGCAGAAAAACAGCTTGTTCGCCAAAAAGGTTCCAAAACCACCACGGGGCATTGAGCCGCAGAGGGCTGCCCCAGGCGTTGAGCGCCACCGCCTTCTCCATCTTCACCCCGATCGCGGTGCAGAGCTGGACGAAGTCCTTGATGGTGCAGTGGTGGATGTTGGGTGTGTCGTACCAGCTATAGGGCAGGATATCGGTCTGCGGCATATGCCCGGCGAACAGCAGTTGCATCCGCACCTGCCAATGGCCGAAATTTGGAAATGACACCACCGCGCGCCGGCCGATGCGCAGCATGTGCTCGAGCACCACGCGCGGATGACGCGTGGCCTGCAGCGTCTGCGATAAGATCACATAGTCGAAGGCATCGTCCGGATAGTCGGCCAGATCGGTGTCGGCGTCGCCCTGGATTACCGCGAGCCCCTTGGCCACGCATTCGTTGACGCCCTCGCGCGAGAGTTCAATGCCGCGCCCGTCGACGCCGCGGCTCTCGCCGAGCAACCGCAGCAGTTCGCCGTCGCCGCAGCCGACATCGAGCACCTTGGCGCCGCGCTCCACCATTTCGGCCATTAACACTAGATCGACGCGGGCGCCGCCCGGCGTGCGCGGGATGTTTGCGACCGTGAGATTGGAATCGGCTCGCGTGCTCATGGCGTCAGCTCTTCGCCGCAAGGCCGCGCGCCTTGCCGGCGCCGTCGAGGAACCCGCGCACGATGGCGAACAATTCCGGCTCCTCGAGCAGGAAGGCGTCGTGGCCCTTGTCGGTGACGATCTCGGCGAATGAGACACGCGCGCTCGAAGCATTGAGCGCATGCACTATGGCGCGCGATTCCGAGGTCGGAAACAGCCAGTCGCTGGTGAATGAAATCACGCAAAAGCGCGTGAGCGTACCCTTGAACGCGTTCGCCAGCACACCATCGTAGTCGGCGGCGAGATCGAAATAGTCCATGGCGCGCGTGAGGTAGAGATAAGAATTGGCGTCGAAGCGCTCCACGAACGAGATGCCCTGGTGGCGCAAATAGGATTCGACCTCGAAATCCGCGTCGAAGGAAAAGGTCGGATTCTCACGGTCCTGGAATTTGCGGCCGAACTTGCGGTGCAGTGCGGCGTCAGAAAGGTACGTGATATGCGCGCCCATGCGCGCGACCGCGAGGCCACGACGCGGAAAAGTGCCTTCCAGATGATAGCGGCCGCGCCGCCATTCCGGATCGGCCATGATCGCCTGGCGGCCGACTTCGTGGAACGCAATGTTCTGCGCCGAATGGCGGGTGGCGCAGGCGATCGGCAACACCGAGAACACGCGGCTCGGATAACTCGCCGCCCATTGCAGCACCTGCATGCCGCCCATCGATCCGCCCGCCACCGAGAACAGCGTTTCGATGCCGAGATGATCGAGCAGCATGGCCTGCGCGCGCACCATGTCGCGGATGGTGATAACGGGAAATTCCAGGCCCCATGGCTTGCCGGTCGCCGGATTGGTCGAGGACGGGCCGGTGGTGCCCATGCAGGCGCCCACCACATTCGGGCAGATCACGAAATAGCGCTCGGTGTCGATTGGCCTGCCGGGACCGACCATGGTTTCCCACCAGCCCGATTTCTGGGTGACCGGATGCAGACTCGCCACGTGCTGGTCGCCGGTGAGCGCGTGACACACCAGCACGGCATTGGAACGCGCGGCATTGAGCGTGCCGTAGGTCTTGTAGGCGATCTGGAGCGGCGCAAGCTCGACACCGGCATCGAGCTTGAGCGGCTTGTCGAGCCCGAAGTGCACGATAAGCAACTCGTGCGGATGGTCCGCCTCGCGCGGAGCGTCCGCCGCTTCAAGCTGACTTGTCAGGTTGGCCTCGACCATGTCGCCTAGCGCTCCCGGCACGACGCGCCCGTGGGAAATTACGCCTCCGGGGTCGCGGGCCGTTTAGGTAGA
Source organism: uncultured Alphaproteobacteria bacterium (assembly GCA_963709855.1). Classification (GTDB taxonomy): domain Bacteria; phylum Pseudomonadota; class Alphaproteobacteria; order Rhizobiales; family Xanthobacteraceae; genus Pseudolabrys. The sequence goes on from CAVPXX010000026.1 coordinate 7,606, forward strand.
AGGGGGCTAACTGTCAATCTACCAGGTTACTGTCAACGTTTTCTTTGATTTCAAGGCTTTATTGATTTCGAGGCTTGGCCCTCCTATCAATGCCGCCATGACCAAGCCACCTGAAGCACCCTCGCTGAACGATCTGCGCAAAGAGATCGACCGGATCGATGAGACGATGCACCAGCTCCTGATGGAGCGCGGCGAGATCATCGACCGGCTGATTGCGGTCAAGCGCAGCCAGGAGACCGGATCGGCGTTCCGCCCGGCGCGCGAGGCCGAGATGATGCGCCGGCTGGTCAAGCGGCACAAAGGCATACTGCCGCTCGACACCGCCGAGAGCATTTGGCGCGTCATCATCTCGACGTTCACCTATGTGCAGGCGCCATTTTCGGTGCACGCCGACCTGTCGGCGGGCGACGCGCTGATGCGGGATTCCGCCCGTTTTCATTTCGGTTTCACCGTGCCGTTCGTGCCGCATATGGGCGCAGCCGCCGTGGTGGCAGCCGTGTCGACCTCGAAAGGCGATCTCGGCCTTGTGCCGGCCGTGGCCGCGGCGGGCGCCTGGTGGAGCGCGCTCGAATTCGACGCAGCACCCAAGATCATCGCGCGCCTGCCCTTTGTCGAGCGCGCCGACCACCCGGCCGCCCTGCCGGTCTTCGTGCTGTCACGGGTCGCCGCCGACGCCATGGCGACGGAAGCGGCCGTGTGGAGCGTGCGCGTGTCCGGCTGGGGCGCGGGAGCCGCGCAGGCGCTGTCGACGCTCGCCGATTTCATCGCCGTGCCCGACCGCGCCTTCGACGGCGCCGCCTTGCTGATCACGCTACCGAAAGGCGTGACCCTGGAGGCGATCAGGGCGGCCCTGGTCAAGGCCGGGGCCACGGTTCGTTCGGCGGCCCTCGTCGGAAGCCACGCGACCCGTTATACGGTTGCTGCCGAGAAGACCTGACTATTCCGGAAACTGCCGATGACCGCCAACCGACCGCAACCGCGCCCCGGCGTGCTCGACATTGCCCCCTACATCCCGGGCAAGAGCAGCGCGCCCGGCGTTGCCAAGGTGTTCAAACTCTCCTCCAACGAGAGCCCTTTAGGGCCGAGCGAGAAGGCCATCGCCGCCTATCGGGCCGTGGGCGAGCATCTGGAGGACTATCCGGACGGCGCTGCTACCGGGTTGCGCGACGCGCTCGCCACCGCGTTCGGGTTGGATCCGGCGCGCATCGTTTGCGGCGCAGGCTCCGATGATTTGCTAAATCTGATTGCGCGTGCCTATCTCACCGATGGCGACGAGGCTATCCACGCCACGCATGGTTTCCTGGTCTATCCAATCGCGACGCTCGCGGCTGGCGCTAAGCCGATCGTGGCGCCGGAAACGAATTACACGGTCAATGTCGACGCCATGCTTAAGGCGGTGACTCCGAAGACCAAGATCGTATTTCTGGCTAATCCGAACAATCCGACTGGGACTTACATCCCGTTCGACGAAGTGAAGCGGCTGCATAAGGGCCTGCCGCCACATGTGCTACTCGTGCTGGATGCGGCCTATGCCGAATACGTGCAGCGCAACGACTACGAGTCCGGCATTGAGCTCGTGGCCACGTCGGAAAACGTCGTGATGTGCCGCACCTTCTCGAAGATTTACGCGCTGGCCGCGCTCCGCCTTGGCTGGATGTATGGCCCTGCACATGTCATCGACGCCGTCAACCGCATTCGCGGGCCGTTCAACGTCAACGCCCCAGCGATCGCTGCCGGCATCGCGGCGATCCGCGACACCGCCCATATCGAGCGCTCGCGCGAGCACAATACGCGCTGGCTGGCCTGGCTCACCGAGGAAATCGGCAAGCTCGGACTGCCGGTGACGCCGAGCGTGGCGAATTTCGTGCTTATCCACTTTCCGGAGAGCAAGGGCCGCACCGCCAAGGACGCCGATGCCTTCCTCACCAAGCGTGGCCTGATCCTGCGCCAAGTCGGAGCCTACAAGTTGCCGAACGCCTTGCGCATGAGCGTTGGCACCGAGGAAGCCAACCGGCTGGTTGTCAAGGCGCTGGCCGAGTTTCTGGGGAAGGCCGCGTGAGCAAACCAGCCTCCTTATTCAACCGCCTAGCGCTGATCGGCGTCGGGCTGATCGGCTCGTCGATTGCGCGCGCGGCGCGAGCGCAAGGCGCCGTGCGCTCGATCGTCGCCACCGCCCGTTCAGCCGCTACGCGCAAGCGCGTTGCCGAGCTCGGGCTGGCCGATCAAGTGGTAGAAAGCAGCGCCGTCGCGGTCGAAGGCGCCGATCTGGTAATCGTCTGCGTTCCAGTCGGCGCCTGCGGCGCGGTGGCCAAAGAGATCGGTCCGCATCTCGCTCCCGGCGCCGCTGTTTCCGACGTGGGCTCGGTCAAGGGGTCCATTATTCGGGATATGGGCCCACATCTGCCGAAAAACGTGCACTTCGTGCCGGCCCATCCGGTCGCCGGCACCGAATATTCCGGCCCTGATGCGGGTTTTGCCGAACTGTTCGTGAACCGCTGGTGCATCCTGACGCCGCCCGAAGGCACCGACGCCAAGGTGGTAGACAAACTCGCCGCGTTCTGGCGCCTGCTCGGCGCCAATGTGGAGACCATGACGGCCGATCACCACGATCTAGTGCTCGCCATCACCAGCCATCTGCCGCATCTCATCGCCTACACCATCGTCGGCACCGCCGACGAAATGCAGACAGTGACGCGCTCGGAAGTGCTCAAGTTCTCGGCCGGTGGTTTCCGCGATTTCACGCGCATCGCCGCCTCCGACCCGACCATGTGGCGCGACGTGTTCCTCGCCAACAAGGACGCGGTCCTCGAGATGCTCGGCCGCTTTAACGAGGACATCTCGGCGTTGACCAAAGCGATCCGCAACGGCGACGGTGACGCATTGTTCGAGCACTTCGTACGCACGCGCGCCATCCGCAAAGGCATCGTCGAGATCGGCCAGGATTCGCCGGCGCCGGATTTCGGCCGCCCGCATCCGGACCTCAAGCCCGAACCGTTGCCGAAGCCCTACGCGGCGGAAGACGATTAGAATAATGCCGCGCCGAACGCCTGTTAGATCGTATGTTGGTTCGCGAGCGCGCCGACGATCGCCCGATATGCGGAAGCTGGCTCTATATAGCCGAAACTTGATGTTCGATATTCTTGATGCGGACGTCTTGCTCCGGGAGAAGCGCTCTATAGTCGTAACTTTCCCTGGTCCCGAAAGGGGCACCGTTTATGCATTGTACGAGCACGAGCCTGTATTTAGCGCTGCTGGCTCCTTCGCGGAATTCAAAAGAATTGTTCTCGCAGTGTAGGCAGGTAGAAATCGCCACGATTTTCCTCCTCGGTTAGTTCGCATCCTACGTTACCGGGAGATATAGCACGCCGTATCTTTCAGCCTTGCTGGCGTGCAATCTTAAAACAACGCCGGTGTGGTGCCGATCCTAAGCGGTCCCAGGAAAATCGTACCGCCATCGAAACGCAGCGGCAGCGTGACGGCGCGCTTGCCCTCCAGCGTGGTCTGTTCGCCGAGCAAATTAATGCCGAGTGAAAGATTGGAGCTGGTGGCCTGTTGGCGCGCCACTCCGCCGAGACCGGGCAGCAGGCGGTCGAGCGCGCCGGCGACAGTGTCCATGTCCCGCGAAGTCTGCACAACCTGCCCTACATTGAGCGAGGCAAGGAATTGTTCGAGTCCGGCGACGGTGACGCGCAACTGGCCGTCCAGCCGGCCGTTGGCGTTGAGCGACAGGCTGCCAATGCCGACCGCGATGGTTTCGCCCTGATGCACGCGCGCCTGCGTGATGTCGATGCGCCCGCCGGCCGCCTGCATCTCGCGGAAACGCACCGGCCAGGGCTTGGGAGAGAAATCATTGAGCCCGCGCAGCACCGCCGTGATGTCGGCATCGATCGGATGCGATCCAGCCGGATGCAAGGTGGGGGCCGCCGCCCGGGTCAACCGCGTCACGATCTCGATTACCGGATGATTGGTCACTGAGCCTTCGATGATGCGGCCGTGAACTTCGATGCGCTTGGCGTGCAATAGGTTTTCCCGCGTGGCGCCGTTGATGCGTTCAACCGACGGGCCATCGAATAACAGCGACACGCGTTCCGGCGCCGTCGGCGTACCGCGCACGCTCGACTGCGCCAGCTTCCAGTTCGCGACGATGGTCGGCGCTTTTCCTGGATCGGCGATGGTAAGCGGGCCGTAGATTTCGGTGATCAGCAAATTTGGCTGATAGATCTGCGCGGCAATCAACGTGCCGCTGGTCTTGATCTCGACCGGCGGCTGGTTGCTGCGTAACAGCGCGGAGGCGTTGTCGCAATTGACCTCGATGCGGAACGGATAGCCGCGGATTGTCTGCGAGCCGCATTGATAGACGCGGCCAGCCTTGGCCTCGCGCGCGCGCCACCCGTCGATGGCGACTTCCGCCTGGCCGGCGGCATAATGCCAGAGCCAACTCCAGCTGCCGATCAGCGCGACGAATAAAACGAGCGTGACGATGTAGCGCCGGTTACGCCGGCGCGCGGAGCGGGTTCGTCTGGATTGAGTGGCCATCGCGGGTTTAACACCTGCCGAATGCGGCGTTTCTGCGCCTTAATCCCCGCCCCTGCGGCCCGGGGACGGGTTGCGCCGGAGCAGCCGGCCTGTTACGCGAGCGCAAGTCGCGGGGCCCTGTCAACGGCATGGTCCAAATCCAACACCGATGAGCAAAAAAAACGACCAAAGCAGCGAAGACCTGTGGGTTTTCGCCTACGGCTCGCTGATGTGGCGGCCGGGATTCGATTTCCTGGAGCGGCGCAACGCCCGCCTGGTGGGCGCCCACCGGGCGCTCTGCGTCTATTCCTTCGTCCATCGCGGCACGCCGGAGAAGGCCGGCCTGGTGCTCGGACTCGACCGCGGCGGCAATTGCCGCGGCATCGCCTACCGTGTGGCAGCCACCAAGCGCGCGGCCACGATCGGCTATTTACGCGCGCGCGAGCAGGTCACCAAAGTCTATCGCGAGGCCTCGCGCACGGTCTGGCTCGACGACGACCCGCAGCAGAGCATACACGCGCTCTGCTACGTGGTGGATCGCGGCCACCGCCAGTATGCCGGCCGTCTCCCCCTTGCCCAGCAATTGCACTATGTGCGTCAAGGCCACGGCCGTTCCGGCGCTTGCCGTGATTACGTGCTAGCGGCGGTCAAGGAACTCGAAGCCCACGGCTATCGCGACGACGGCTTGCACCGGCTGGCCGAGCAGCTCAAGGGCATCCACGAGACGGTTGCGGATTGAACCAAGCGCGCGGACAAAGCCAAGAAATGGCGGTGCGGATCAAGGCGTCGCCTTATTTTTGGATTCGGCAAGCAAGCGCGCCGTCGCCGTTTCGAGCTCATGCTGGAGACGCTCGAAAAAGACGTCCTTGTCGAGCCCGGGTGCGATCGGATCGAGCACCTCCACCAGCACCGTCCCAGGCAACCTCAGGATTGAGCGGCGCGGCCAGAACAGACCGGAATTGAGCGCGATCGGAAGGCAGGGCACACCCTCCGCAGCGTAAAGATGCGCCACACCAAATTTGTAGCGCGGTTCGGCGCCAGCCGGCCGCCGCGTGCCCTCGGGAAAGATGATCAGCTGGCGGCGAGCGCTAAGTTCGAGGCGCGCGCGCTCGGTCATAGCGGCGAGCGCCTGCGGGCCGGCGCTGCGATCGACCGGCACCATGCGGCCCTTGATCATCAGCCAGCCGAAGATCGGGATCCACTGCAATTCGCGTTTGACGATGAACAGCGGATTGTCGAACAGCGGCAGCAGCGCGAAGGTCTCCCAGGCCGACTGATGCTTGGGGGCGACGATGAGCGGGCCGGGCGGAATTTTTTCACGGCCTCTGATCTCGCAATCGATGCCGGCGACGATGCGTAGCAGCAAGAGGTTGCTGCGGCCCCACGCTTTCGCCACCGCCAAGACGGCGCGGTAGGGCATGAAGAAAGTCGGCAACGCGATGACGAGCCAGAGTGCCGTGTTGAGATAGAATAGCACGTTGAAGACGATGGAGCGAACGACCATCAGCACGAGCAACGCTCCTTTACGCGGCGTCAGTATCGAGCCGCATGCGGACATGCGCGAATAGATACTTGAGATATTCCGCGAACAGCAAGCGCGCGGTATCCAAATTCGACCACCAGGGTTCGTCTTTGACCTTCGGCGAGATCACCGGAAAGGAAATCAGCGTCACGTCGGGAAGCTGATGCGCGAGCTCGGACATGGCGCGCGGCATGTGCCAGTTCGACGTCACTACGATCAACGAATTGAAATTGTGCTCGCGCGCCCAGCGCTTGGTCTCCAGGGCATTACCGAAGGTGTTGAGCGCCGAGCGGTCGAGATCGATGCAGCAGGTGAAGAACTTAGAATAGAGTGGGGTCAGCCGGGCGATTTCACGCGCTCTGGTGCCGCGGTACACGCCGCTGATCAGCAACCGTTTGCCGCGTTCGGCCGCCAGCAGCTCTATGGCATCCGGAATGCGCGCGGCAGCCCCCGTCAGCACTACAATGCCGTCGGCCTTGCGGTCGAGCGTCACCTCCTCGGCCGGAATGGTCAACACGAACCAGCAGAATCCGGCGCCTAGCAGCACGGCGCCCGCGGCGCCGGCGGTCATGGTGAAAAAGCCGATCACGCGCGCGAAACTTGCAAGCATGCTATTCGATCGTATCCAAAGTGCGATTCACCGTATGCCGGGAGGTCACGGCCGTCACCAGCGCGATCAACACGACTTGACCGAGGACGGCAACATAGCCGGCCATGCCGATAGAGAACGATCCGAACAAGGCCGCGGTTTGATCGGCCCCCGCCGTGCCGGCAAACCAGCCGCTGATGAGGCTGGCGAGCGCAAATAGCGCGATCGCGATGCCGCCGCCGATGGCGCCGCCTTGCAGGCCGAGCAGTAGAAAATGCCGCTGGAAGCGCCCGGCGATGAAGCCGCTCTTGGCGCCGACGAAATGCAGGACCTCGATCACCGGCTTGTTGGCCGCCATCGCGCCGCGCGTCGCGAAGGTGACCGAGAGCATGGTGGCGGCGATCACCAAGAGCAAAATCGCGATGCCGGCGGCAACGGCGGTTCCCGCCATGGTGCGCATGCGGCCGACCCAGCCGCGATGATCGTCGAGCGTGGCGCCCGGCACCTGCTCGGCCAGCATCCGCCGCAGTTGCGGAATATCAGGCGCCGCGCCAGCCGCGATCTTGACCACGACCAGGCGCGGCACCGGCAGTTCGTCGAGCGACAGCCCGTTGCCGAGCCATGGTTCGAGCAGCTTGGAGGACTCCTCCTTGGAATAGACGCGCACCTCGCCGATGCCGGGGAAGGCTCGCGCAGCGGCCGCCGCCTTGGCCACGGCGACATCGAGATCGCGGCCGGGTGCCGGGATGATCTGAATGGTCACCTCGCGCGATACGTCGGACTGCCATTCGCTCGCCGCGCTGCCTACCAGCATTACCGCGCCGGTGGTGAGCGAGGCCAGGAAAGTCATGATGGCGACGACCGCGATCAGCGCGCGCCCGGAAATCGAGTTGCGCGGCACCAGCGGCGTATCGAAACGCGGCAGCGCGCCGCCCGACTGGCGCGGCGTCGCCGCCCTGTCACCGCGATCAATCTCCTTCATGTTAGTCACTTTGACTTCAATCATAGATGTGCAACCGCCCATCGTGCAGCACTAGCCGGCGCGCATCGTACTGGTCCATCAGCGCGATGTCGTGGGTGGCGATCACCACCGAGGTTCCGGATTTATTGAGCTCGATGAACAGCCGCAACAGCCGCTGAGCCAAGCTCGGATCGACGTTTCCCGTAGGTTCGTCGGCGAGCAGCAATTGCGGCCGCGCGATCACCGCGCGCGCGATCGCGGCGCGCTGCTTCTCGCCGCCCGAGAGCACGGGCGGCAGCGCCCACATCCGCTCGCCGAGGCCGACCCAGTTCAATAGCTCGACCACCTCGTCGCGGTAGGTGTCCTCGCGCCGGCCCATCACCCGCAGCGGCAAAGCAACGTTCTCATAGGTCGTCATATGATCGAGCAGGCGGAAATCCTGGAACACGATGCCGATCCGGCGGCGCAGCATCGCTACCGCGTCCTTAGACAGGGTGGCGACGTCGTGGCCGAACTGGGTGATTAAGCCGCGTGTCGGCTTGAGCGAGAGGAACAACAGGCGCAGCAGCGAGGTCTTGCCGGCGCCGGACGGCCCGGTCAGGAACTGGAAGGAATGCGGCTCAATGCGGAAGGTGAGGTCGCGCAGGACCTCCGGCCCCAGGCCGTAGCGCAAGCCTACGTTCTCGAATCGGACCACACCCCTCTCCGATAAATTCCCTTTAAAACCTGTGGAATGGCCCTGACCGGCTAGCGGCGGAGCCTTCTCCAAAGCCGCCCGCGGCCCTCGCTCGCGGCCGAGAGCTGAGGTTTTACAGGATTATCACGGCGTCGCCAGCGCCATAGGGGTGCCGGAGCCGGCATATCCCCTGATCCGCCGGGCGGCATGGTTTCCAATCCATTAACGGTAGCCTGCTAGGTTTTGAGGCCATATCGGCCCCGATGACATGCTGATCGTCTGTCCAAACTGCGCCGCCTCCTCCATGATCGACCGGGCCGCCGTCGGCCCGGCCGGGCGCACGGTGCGTTGCGCCCACTGCAAGGCCTCCTGGTTCGCCGGCGGACCGGAGTCCACGCCCGCTGTGACCTCTTCCGTGGACACCGTGATCGCCGAAGCCGAGGCGCAATCGGCGCCCGCGGCCCGCGTTAAAGCGCCGCAGCCACCTGCCGCGGCCCCGCCGCCGACCGCGCAAGCCGCCTCTGATGTCGGCAGCGAAGATTCCGAAATCGATCATCGTAACCGAGACCAAGGCGCCGCCGGTCGACCCGCCACCGCGAGAGCCCGCGCCCGCACCCGTCGAAGCGCAGACGCCGGAGACTGCCGATGCCGAGCCCGATTCCGAAGAGGCCGAAAGCGAGGTCGTAAGTTTTGACGCCCGTCGCAAATGGCTGCAGGCGCGCCGCAAGCAATCGCGCCGGCCGTCGCGCTGGACTGCGGTCATTCTCGTGCTGGTCGCCTGCAACGTGGCGCTAGTCGACGCGCGTAGCGAGGTGGTGCGTTACCTGCCGCAGACCGCGTCCCTGTTCGCGGCGATCGGCCTGCCGGTCAACCTGCGCAATCTCAAATTCGAGAATGTCAAGATTTCGACGGAAGCCCAAGATGGCATCGACACCGTGATCGTGCAAGGCGCCATTGCGAGTGAAGCCGGCAAGCCGGTCGCGGTGCCGCGCCTGCGCTTCGCCGCGCGCAATTCTACCGGACAGGAAGTCTATACCTGGACCATGCCGCCGCCGCGCAGCATCCTCGGCCCCAGCGAGCGATTGGAATTCCGCAGCCAGATCCCCGCGCTGCCGGTCGACATTCGCGACGTGATGGTGCGCTTCTTCACTGCAAAAGACGCCGGAGCGAAGTGAGCGCATGATCCTGAAAAGTGGAAACCGGTTTTTCGGAAAAGATCATGCGCAAGGATTGATCCCATCGCGCTGGCGCTCGCGGCCGGGCGCGACCATCCCGACGTAGCGATCATGTTGATGACCGGCTTTGCCGATCAGCGCGAACGCATGCGCGGGCTGGACGCGTTGGTTCACGACGTGATCGCCAAGCCGTTCTCAGTCGAGCAGATCAAGGGCACCGTGCGCGAGGCGCTGGTGGTGCGTCAATAGTCACCGCTCGCCGCTGTGCGGCAAGACCGAATATTCAGAAATCTTTCAGCAGGCGCTCGATGTAATCGAGCTCGAGCTGCGGGCGGCCGCTCTCGCCGAAGCGCTTGCGTAATTCTTCCAGGATGCGGCGGGCGCGCTGGGCGTCGATCTCACCCGGCACCTTCACGGTGACATCATCGCCATATTCGCGGCCGCGCATCGGCCGTCCGAGCGGATCGGTATCCTGCTGGGCGCGCGCGCGGCCGTTGCGGCCAGGCTGGCCGGGGCCTTGTCCCGTGCCCATGCCATTCTGCTGCATCTGCTGCGCCAGCCCCTGCGCCCCCTTGCGCATGGCGTCGAGCGCGCGACCCTGGCTTTCGACCGCGTTGTCGGCGTCGCCCTGACCGAGCTCACCTTCCGCCTCGCCCATGGCTTCTCCGGCGTTGCCGAGCTGATCCATCTCGCTTTCCCCCTGGCCCTTCTGACCCGGATTGCCGAGACCGCGCTGGCGCAATTGTTCCAGCAGCTTGTTGAGGCGGTCGCGCAAGCCCTGCTGGTCCTTCCGCAGATCGCCCAATTGCTGCTGGCCCTGACCGCCCTGCTGGCGCTGGCGGTCGTGCCCCATGTCCTGGCCCTGCTTGAAGGTCTTGTCACGCAATTGCTGCTGCTTGCGGATCATGTCGCCCAGTTCGTCGAGCGCCGACATCAAGTCGTCGTCGCCGTCCTCGCCTTGGGCACCCGGGCGCGCCGCCTGCAGGTTTTCGAGCATCGATTGCAGTTGCTCGAGCAGCTGGCGTGCGGCGTCCTTGTTGCCGGAGCGCGCCAGGTTTTCCAACCGGTCAAGCATACTCTGGAGATCGCGCTGAGTGAGCATGCGGGTATTGCGGTCGAGCGGACGCGCGAGCTGCTGCGGATTTTTCCGCATCTCCTCCGCCAGCGCCTGCAGATACTTGTCCATCGCGGCGCGCAACTGATCCATCAGCTTCTTCAGCTCTTCGTCGCTGGCGCCGCGTTCGAGCGCCTGGCGCAAGGCGTCCTGCGCCTGGCGCAACGCCATTTCCGCTTGCGAGACGTTGCCGTCCTCGAGTTGCGTGGCCATGTCCCACATGCGCGCCACCACCTCGCGCAGCTGGTCGTCGCTGCTGGCGTGGGCGAGGTCGAAATAGATCGCGCGCAAGCCGAGATAGACCGAGGTCTCGGGCGTAAAGCGTTCCGGCGCGATGGTGAGCGCTTCAAGCGCGGTGAGCACTAGCGGCTTGGCATCGGCATCGAGCGCCAGCATGCGGCGCTGCTCGATCAAGGCGCGCGCGACCGGCTTGACGAAAATGCGTTGCGGAAGCTGGAACTCGGTCGCCTCGCTGCGGCCCTCGTTGCCGACCTCGTCGCGTGCGACGAGCGTAACCGCGACCTTCGCACCGCCCCAAGGATGGCTGCTGAGGTCGCGCGTAGTCTGCGCCGCGCCCGAGCGGGTGCGCGGCTGCGGCAGCGTGAGCGGGAATTCCGGCGCCTTGAACAGCGGATGCGTGGTCGTGCCGGTCGAGACGTCATCGTCCTTGAGCGCGAATTCGGCATGCGCCTCGACCACGCCGTAGTCGTCGTCCATCTTGTAGTCGAGCCGCAGCGAACCGCGCGCCTGCCGTTCCGGATCCTTGATCAGCACGATCGTCGGCGCGCGGTCGGGGATCGCGGTGAAAGTCCAGACCAGATCGCTGCCGACGCCATGCAATGTCGCCGAGCCGTCGCCCTTGATCAATAAGCGGCGCTCCTCGCTGCCCGCCGGGAGGGGTGCGTGGGCATCCGGCGGCGCATCCTCGAGACCACCCTTGCGCGCGACCTCGAAGCGCACATTGCCGGTCGAGCGGATCACCAGTTTACTGCCGGCCGGCACTACGACCGGCGCCGTCGCTTGCACGATCTCACCCGGGCGCAAGCCAGGCAGCATAACCGGCGGGCGGCCGGTATAGACCGGCGGCGTGACCCACGCGTCGACGCGGAAATTGGCCGGCGCCACCACACCCTGCCAGTCGAAGGCGGCGGTCACGCGCTTCACGCGCTCGCCATCGGCGGTGAAGAAACTCGCAACCGCTAGAATGAGCACGAGCGCGCGCAGCGCCATCGGATCGCGCATCGACAACCGCGGCGACGGCCAGCCGGCCTTGAGCTTACGTGCCGACAGCAGCGCACGTTCGACGTGCGCGCGCCAGAGCGCCTGCGCGACGGGATCGTGCTGATTGGCGGCGATTTCGTCGGCGACTGCGGTCGCCGGCCGGTGCGTCTCGCCGCTGCTGCGGTCGAGGCGGCGCAAGCCATCGGCGATGCTGGGCAGCCGCAGCATCGCCAGCGGAGCGGCCGCAATGGCGGTGATGACCACGAATAACAGCAACCCGATGGCGCGCGCCAGCGGCGGCAGCACCAGCCATAGACCGGCCCATGAGAATGCGAGGAATAGCCCCAGCGCGGTCGCCAGCGTGGCCAAGGCCGGCCATAGCCGCTCCCACAATAGACTGCCGCGCGCGCGCTTGAGCGCCCGCGCCAGCAGGGCCCTGGTCGGGTGTTCCTGCTGCTTTGGCTGCTCGTCCAAACCGTCCAAAAGCCGCTCCGTCGCCCGCGCTAAGGAGAATCTGTCGTAGATCAAGGTACCACGCAGGCAATTCCCAGGCCATGCGCGGGGCTCCTGCGCCTAAAGCCAATCCGGCATGCGATCGAGCGCAATTAATTGGTCAACTTCAAGGCGGGGGCGCACCACGGCCGATTCGGCACCCTTAACCAGCACTTCCGCCACCAGCGGCCGGGTATTGTAGGTCCCGGCCTGCACCGCCCCGTAAGCGCCCGCCGACATCACGGCCAGCAAGGCGCCGGGCGCCGGTTCCGCCAATTCGCGGTTGAGGGCGAGGAAATCGCCGCTCTCGCAGACCGGCCCCACTACATCGGCGCGGATGCGGCGCCCGGATCTGCCTGGCTCGGCGACCGGCCAGATCTCGTGATGCGCGTCATACAGCGTCGGACGGATGAGGTCGTTCATCGCGGCGTCGACCACCACGAAATTCTTCGCCTCGCCGCGCTTCACAAACAGCACGCGCGTCACCAGGATGCCGGCATTGCCGACGATCAGCCGGCCCGGCTCGAAGATCAGCCGGCAATCAAGATCGCGCGTCGCGCGCTTGACCATCTTGGCATAGTCGTCCGGGTGCGGCGGCGGCTCGTTGTCATCGAGATAGGGAATGCCCAATCCGCCGCCGAGATCGACATGGGAGATGGTGTGGCCGTCGCCGCGCAGCGTGAGCACGAACTCGGCGAGTAGCGTGAACGCATTGTCGAACGGATCGAGATGGGTGATCTGGCTGCCGATATGCATGTCGACGCCAACAACCTTGATGCCGGGCAATTTCGCGGCCCGCGCATAGACCTCGCGCGCACGGCTGATCGGAATGCCGAACTTGTTCTCGGCTTTGCCGGTGGCGATCTTGTGGTGGGTCTTGGCGTCGATGTCGGGATTGACCCGCACCGAAATTTTGACGGCGCGCCCCTTGGCCGAAGCGATCAACGACAGTAACTCGAGCTCCGGCTCGGATTCCACGTTGATGCAGAGGATGCCTTCGTCAACCGCAAGCGCGAGTTCGCGCGCGGTCTTGCCCAGCCCCGAGAACATGATCTTGTCGGCCGGCATGCCGGCGAGCCGCGCGCGCATCAGCTCGCCTTCGGAAACCACGTCAGCGCCGGCGCCAAGCTTGGCGAGCGTGGCGATCACCGCCTGGTTGGAATTCGCCTTCATGGCATAGCAGACCAACGCGTTCACGTCGGCGAAGGCGCCAGCGAATACCTGGTAGTGCCGCGTGAGTGTCGCAGTCGAATAGCAATAGAATGGCGTCCCGACCGCCGTAGCAAGCGTATCGAGGCTAACCGCCTCGGCGTACAGGACGCCGTCGCGATAAGCGAAATGGTGCATGACAAGCGCTCAGTTGAGCAGAACGTCGAGAGGGATTTGTTTTTTTTGACCCTTGGGCGCCTGCACGTGGCCGTCGGAGTTGACGCCCGGATTACCGTCCTTGGTCTGCCCGCCGATCGGCGCGGCAATGGGATTACTCATTATGTCCGGTTTATTCGCCTCCTGCTCGCCGGCGAGCGAGGCGCTGGGCGGCGGATCGAGCGGGCCCTTGCGGCCGCACGCGGCCAGGCCGAGCGAGGCCGCGAGGGCGCCGATCAGCGCGAGACGAAAAAACGGGCGGTCAAAAAAACGGCTCAAGAAACGCGCTCCTAAAGTCTTATCGTTGCGCATGATCTGGTCCGAAAATCGGTACCCACTTTTCGGGAACATGCGCTGGCTGCACCATAGCAAACCAGGCAAACAAGGCCAAACCTGGCTGGATAAAGTCAGGATTTCTCCTTTTCCAGCTTGCGCAGCCATTTCTTCGCCTGGGTACGAACGTTTTTGGGCGCCGTTCCGCCGAAACTCACACGGCTCTTTACCGAGCGTTCGACCGACAGCACGCTGAACACATCGTCGATGATCTTGGGCTCGATCTCGCGCATGGCGGCGAGCGGCAGCCGGTGCAGGGCCACGCCCGCCTTCGCAGCCTTGGCGACGATACGGCCGGTCAGATGGTGGGCGTCACGGAATGGGATTTTCAGCGTGCGCACCAGCCAGTCGGCGAGATCGGTGGCGGTGGCGTAGCCCTCGCCCGCCGCCTTTTTCATGCGCGCGGTGTCCGGCTCAAGATCGGCCACCATACCGGTCATCGCCGCGAGCGACAGGCTGAGCGCGGCAAGGCCGTCCATGGCGCCCTCCTTATCCTCCTGCATGTCCTTGGCATAGGCGAGCGGCAGGCCCTTCATTACGACCAGCAGCGCCGTGAGCGCACCGATCACGCGGCCGGTCTTGGCGCGCACCAGTTCGGCGGCGTCGGGATTGCGCTTCTGCGGCATCATCGAGGAGCCGGTGGTGAACTTGTCCGACAATTTGATCAGGCCGGTGAGCGGCGAGGTCCAGATCACCATCTCCTCGGCCAGCCGCGACAGATGCACTGCCGCGATCGAGGCAGCAGAAAGCGTCTCCAGGACGAAGTCGCGGTCGGACACGGCGTCGAGCGAATTCGCCGCCGGCCGGTCGAAGCCAAGCGCCTTGGCCGTCATGTCGCGGTCGAGCGCAAACGAGGTACCGGCGAGCGCGCCTGACCCAAGCGGAGATTCGTTGAGCCTTTTGCGCGCATCGGCAAAGCGGCCGCGGTCGCGCGCCGCCATTTCCACATAGGCCAGCAGATGATGACCGAAGGTCACCGGCTGCGCCGTTTGCATATGCGTGAGGCCCGGCATCACGGTGCCGGCATGCGCGAGCGCTTTCTCCGCAAGCGTGCGCTGGAAGGCGGCGAGCGCCGCATCGAGCGCATCGATGGTGTCGCGCATCCACAGCCGGAAGTCGGTCGCCACCTGATCGTTGCGAGAGCGCGCGGTGTGCAGCCGCCCGGCCGCCTCTCCGATCAGTTCGGCGAGTTTGCCCTCCACGTTCATGTGGATGTCTTCCAGCGCCCGCTTGAACGAAAACTTGCCGGCCGCGATCTCTGACAGGATCGTGTCTAGACCGTGAGCGATCTTTTTCGCATCGTCCGCCGCAATGATGCCTTGCTTGGCCAGCATGTCGGCATGGGCCTTGGACGCGGCAATATCCTGGCGGTAAAGAGCCTTATCGAAATCGATGGAGGCGTTGATCTCCTCCATGATGGCGCCGGGGCCAGACGCAAACCGCCCGCCCCACATTTTGTTGCTCATGTTAGTGCTCTTGGCCTTACCACCGAGATCTCGTCGCTCATGACCGAAAGTCTTTCGTCCAGTGTCGCCAAAAGGTACCTGGCCACGATTCTGGCTGGCGCCGCCGCCGGCGTGATCGTCGGGTTGGCCGGGGTATACGGGATTGCGACCCTGACAGGCAATGCGGGCGGCGACGCGGCATGCCGGCCGGCAGTCGAATTGGCGGGGAAATTGGCTCCTTTTGCGCGCGGTGAGGTCGCCGCCGTCAAGCTCGCCAAGAGCGGGCTCAAAGTGCCCGGCCTCGCCTTCCAGGATGCCGCCGGCAAGCCACTCTCCCTTGAGCATTGGCGCGGGCGCACGGTGCTGGTCAACCTGTGGGCCACCTGGTGCGTGCCCTGCCGCAGAGAAATGCCGGCGCTCGACGTCCTGCAACAGCGGCTGGGCGGCCCCGCTTTCGAGGTCGTGGCGGTCAATATCGACACCCGCGATCCCGACAAGCCGAAGGCCTGGCTGAGGGAGGTGGGCATCAAGAAGCTCACGTATTACACCGACCCGACCGCCAAGACCTTCCAGGACTTGAAAGAGATCGGCCGCGCCTTCGGCATGCCGACCACCCTGCTGGTCGACAAGCTAGGCTGCGAGATCGGCACTATCGCCGGACCCGCTGAATGGGCGAGCGACGACGCGGTCAAGCTGATCCAGGCGGCCATCGGCCAATAGGGCCCGAAATCCATACTCCGCAGCGCTGGGTTATGGATTCCGGGCTCGCGCCTTCGGCGCGCCCCGGAACGACGGCGACCTGCCTTGACAGCCATGCCTAGCGTCCTATACTTAACCAAATGGTTTACTATAGACCCGCCCCGCTTGACCCGCACCTTCGCTGCGCTCGCCGACCCGACGCGGCGCGCCATGGTCGCCCGGCTGAGCCAGGCCGATAGCCTTTCGGTCAGCGCGCTGGCCGAGCCGTTTTCGATATCGCTGCCAGCGGTGATGAAGCATCTCGACGTGCTGTCAAACGCCGGGTTGGTCGCCCGCAGCAAAAGCGGCCGCACGGTTTCCTGCCGGCTGCGCGCAGAGCCGATGCACGAAGCCAACGAATGGCTCAACCGCTACCAGCGGTTCTGGACCGACCGCCTCGATCAACTCGCCGCATTCCTGGAGGAAGAGACATGTCCACCGCTACCCTCAAACCCAGTCTCACCATCAAGCGCCGGTTCAACGCCCCGCCAGCGAAAGTCTTCGCCGCCTGGACCGATCCGGAAAAAGTAAAGCGCTGGATGGGCCCCGGCGAGGTCAAGGCGCTGAGCGTCGAAGCCAACCCGCGCACCGGCGGCCGCTATCGCTGGCTGATGCAGGCGCCGAGCGGCGACCAGCACGACGTCAGCGGAGTCTATCGCGAGGTGATCCCGAACGAAAAGCTAGTGTTCACATGGGCCTGGAAGACGACGCCGGAGCGAGAATCGCTTGTGACGCTGACGTTCAAGGCGGACGCCGGCGGCACGCTGATGACGCTCACGCACGAGCAGTTCTTCGACGAGGAAGCGCGCGACCGCCATCAGGGCGGCTGGAACGGCGCGATGGAGAAGCTCG
Organism: uncultured Alphaproteobacteria bacterium; assembly: GCA_963709855.1. Lineage (GTDB taxonomy): Bacteria > Pseudomonadota > Alphaproteobacteria > Rhizobiales > Xanthobacteraceae > Pseudolabrys. Next base: position 24,604 of record CAVPXX010000026.1, read on the forward strand.
ACAAATATCTCTCTGCATAGTGATGGGAGCCGTAAATGGCACATCCATGGTCGCATGGAAATTTCTATTGGAATGAGCTGATGATGCGCGATGCCGAGATGGCAAAGAAATTCTACGCCGACACTGTCGGCTGGAGTTTCGAAGCCATGCCGATGCCGGACGGCACCTATTGGGTGGCCAAGATGGGCAATGATTACGTCAGCGGGCTGTTTCCGCTCACCTCGCCGCAATTCGATGGCGTGCCGGAAGGCTGGATGGCCTATCTCGCGGTTGATAACGTCGATGCGCGCGTCAAGAAGGCGCAAGCGGCCGGCGCTCCAGCTCGTGCACCCGATTTTCGATGTGCCGGGCGTCGGCCGCATCGCCATCCTGCGCGAGCCAGGCCGCACCGGCATCGGCTGGATGACGCCAGCGCAATCCTGAGCGCTTGTGATCCGCGGAGAACGCGTTATGCAGCACACGATCGTATCGGAGGATGAATGGCTGGCCGCGCGCAAGGCGCTGCTCGCCAAGGAAAAGGAATTCACGAAGGCGCGCGACGCGTTGAGCGCCGCGCGGCGCGCGTTGCCTTGGGTGAAAGTTGAGAAAAGATACTCATTCGATGGACCGAACGGAAAACAAACGCTTGCCGAACTTTTCGACGGGCGCAGCCAGTTGATCGTCTACCATTTCATGTTCGGCCCGGACTGGGAGGCCGGCTGTCCGCACTGCTCCCATTGGGCCGATAATTTCAACGGCATCATCGTGCACTTGAACCAGCGCGACGTCACCATGGTCGCCGTATCGCGCGCGCCTTATGCCAAACTGGCGGCTTACGAAAAGCGCATGGGCTGGACCTTCAAGTGGCTTTCGTCGCTGGAGACCGAATTCAATTTCGACTTCCATGTGTCGTTCACGCCGGAGGAAGTCGCCGCCAAGGACGCGCTGTACAATTTCCAGCGTCAGGATCCCTCTGTCGGCGAGCGCGAAGGCGTCAGCGTGTTTTTCAAGGATCCCGCCGGCGCCGTGTTCCACACCTATTCGACCTATGCGCGCGGCATCGACATGTTGAGTGTGGACTACAACTATCTCGACTTGGTGCCCAAGGGCCGCGACGAAGGCGATCGCGGACCGTTCTGGGTGCGCCGGCACGACGAATATGAGGCTGCGCCGAGGTCCGAATGCTGCAGCTGACAATCAATAGGGAGAGCACACAATGTCGTTAACGAACACCGCGCTCTACGCCGGCATTCTGGCACTGATCGCGATCGCGCTGGCGATCAATGTGACTGTGCACCGCGTAAAGTTGCGAGTCCCGATCGGCGACGGCGGCAATGCAGAAATGCGGCGCATGATCCGCCTGCACGGCAACGCCGCCGAATACATCCCGCTCGCGATCGTGCTGATGCTGATCTACGAGCTCACGATGGCGGGCACACGGCGCTGCACATCGTCGGCATCGCGCTGGTGGTGGGCCGCGTGCTGCAAACCTGGGGCATGTAGGGAACCGACATGACGACCCGTGGATGTCAGGTCGGCCAGAGCCTGAACTGGCTCTCGGTCGCGGCGCTCGCCGTGCTGAACCTGTGGGAAGCTCGCCTGACTTAACGCGTCGGCACCGGCTTCTCCCCGCGGTAGTCGTAGAAGCCGCGCTGGGTCTTGCGGCCGAGCCAGCCGGCCTCGACGTATTTCACCAGCAGCGGACACGGCCGATATTTCGAATCGGCCAGCCCCTCGTGCAGCACTTGCATAACGGACAGACAGGTGTCGAGGCCGATGAAATCGGCGAGCTCGAGCGGCCCCATCGGGTGATGCGCCCCGAGCCGCATCGCGGTGTCGATCGCCTCGACATTGCCGACGCCCTCATAGAGCGTGTAGATCGCTTCGTTGATCATCGGCAGCAGGATCCGGTTAACGATGAAGGCCGGAAAATCCTCCGACACCGCGATGATCTTTCCCAGCTTGCTGACGAAGGCCTTGCTGGTCTCGAAGGTGGCGTCGTCGGTGGCGATGCCGCGGATCACCTCGACCAGCTCCATCAGCGGCACCGGATTCATGAAGTGAATGCCGATGAAACGCTCGGGCCGGTCGGTGGACGTCGCCAGCCGCGTGATCGAGATCGACGACGTATTGGAAGCGATGATCGCTTCCGGCTTCAGCGACGCGCACAGATCAGCAAATATCTTGCGCTTGATGTCTTCCTTCTCGGCCGCGGATTCGATCACGATGTCGCAATTCGCCATGGCGTCAAATATTTCCGCCGGCTTGATGCGCGCTAAAGCGGCTTTGCGGTCGTCGTCGCTGATCGCCTTCTTGCCGACCTGCCGCGCCATGTTGCCGTTGATGGTCGCCAAGCCGGCCTTTATGCGGTCGCCCGACACGTCGTTCAACATCACGGAATAACCCGCCAGCGCGCAGACATGGGCAATACCATTGCCCATCTGCCCGGCGCCGATCACCCCGACACTCTGAATATTCAACGCCATGTTTTTGTCCGATCGATGCGAAAACCCGGCTCTTGGCTTCGGTTTCGGTATTTATGCCCACTTACCCAGTTGCCGTTTTACGACGAACCGCCCAATGACACCACCGGCGGAACAGCTAATTTACGGCATGGTCAACGCTTGACCTTGTCAAGTTCCGCCGCCAATTCGGGCAATGCCTGATAAAGATCGGCAACCAGCCCATAGTCGGCGACCTGGAAGATCGGCGCTTCCTCGTCCTTGTTAATGGCGACAATCACCTTGGAGTCTTTCATGCCGGCGAGATGCTGGATTGCGCCGGAAATTCCCACCGCAATGTAGAGCTCGGGCGCCACCACCTTGCCGGTCTGACCGACCTGCCAGTCGTTCGGCGCATAGCCGGCGTCGACCGCCGCGCGCGAGGCGCCGACCGCGGCGCCGAGCTTGTCGGCCACCGGCTCGATGTATTTGGTGAAGTTCTCGCGGCTCTGCATGGCGCGGCCACCGGAGATGATGATCTTGGCCGATGTGAGCTCCGGACGATCGGATTTCGACAGCTCCTCGCCGACGAACGACGACAGCCCGGGATCGGCCGCCGGCGCGGCATTCTCCACGGTCGCCGAGCCGCCTTCGCCGGTGGCTTGGAACGTCGACGTGCGCACGGTGATGACCTTCTTGGGGTCGCTCGACTTCACGGTCTGGATCGCGTTGCCGGCGTAGATCGGCCGCTCGAACGTGTCGGGCGCGATCACCTTGGTGATCTCGGAGATCTGCATGACATCGAGCAGCGCGGCAACGCGTGGCATCACGTTCTTGCCGTTGGTGGTCGCCGGCGCGACGATAGCGTCATACCCGCCGGCGAGCGAGACGATCAGCGCGGCGAGCGGCTCCGCAACGAAGTGCTCGTAAGGGGCGGCTTCCGCCAGCAATACCTTCTTCACGCCGTCGAGCTTGGCAGCGGCGTCCGCCACCGCTTTGCAATCCTTGCCGGCGATGAGCACGTGCACGTCGGCGCCGAGCGCCTTGGCGGCAGTGAGCGCTTTGGTCGTTGCGTCCTTGAGCACCTTGTTGTCGTGCTCGGCGACGAGAAGCGTTGTCATCTAGATTACCCCCGCCTCGTCCTTGAGCTTGGCAACCAGTTCAGTCACTGAGCCAACCTTCGCGCCGGATTTGCGTCCCGGCGGCTCTGTCGTCTTGAGCACCTCCAGGCGCGGCGTGATGTCGACGCCATAGTCCGCTGGCGTCTTGTCCGCGATCGGCTTTTTCTTCGCCTTCATGATGTTAGGCAGGCTGGCGTAACGCGGCTCGTTCAAGCGCAGGTCGGTGGTGACGATCACCGGCGCTTTGAGTTTCACGGTCTGCAGGCCGCCGTCGACCTCGCGGATCACTGTCACGCTATCGCCGTCGATGGAGATCTTCGAAGTGAAGGTGCCCTGCGCCCAGCCGAGCAGGGCCGCCAGCATCTGGCCGGTCTGATTGCAATCGTCGTCGATCGCCTGTTTGCCCAGAATGACGAGCCCGGGTTTTTCCTCATCGATGATGCCCTTGAGGATTTTCGCCACCGCCAGCGGTTCGACCGCGCCTTCCGCCTTCACCAGGATGCCGCGGTCGGCGCCCATGGCGAGCGCGGTGCGGATGGTCTCGGAGGCCTGCGCCGGTCCGATCGACGCTGCCACGATTTCGGTCGCCTTGCCGGCTTCCTTCAGGCGGATCGCCTCTTCGACGGCAATCTCGTCGAACGGATTCATCGACATTTTGATATTGGCGAGTTCGACGCCCGAGCCGTCCGGTTTGACGCGGATCTTGACGTTAAAGTCGACCACCCGTTTCACGGGCACCAGAATTTTCATGAATCCCCATCCCAGACGTGCGCTAACAAGAGCGGCCGGAAGCTAATGGCCGCGCCATTGGCCTGTCAACGCTTATGCTGCGCCGCACGCAATGAGGGCTAGCGATTTTGCCCGGGCGCCCACAGCACATCGTGCGCGCCCTTGTCATTGGCATAGCGGCCGGCGACGAATAGGTAGTCTGATAATCGGTTGACGTATTTGAGCGAGGGCTCCGACACGCCCTCCCCCGGTCTATCCTTGAGCTCGACGATGATCCGCTCGGCGCGCCGGCAGACCGTGCGCGCGAGATGTAGATAGGCCGAAGCCGGGCTCCCGCCGGGCAGGATGAAGGACTTCAGCGGCGCCAGGTCGCCATTGAGCCGGTCGATCTCACCCTCCAGCCAGGTCACCTGGGCGTCGGTCACCGTCAGGCGCGCGCCGCCGGGGCCTTTTTCGGCGAGGCAGAGGTCGGCCTCGACATCGAACAGGTCGTTCTGGATGCGGCCCAGGGCCGCATCGAGCGCGGCATCGCTGGCGGTATGCAGGCGCACTAGCCCGATCACCGCGTTGACCTCGTCGACCGTGCCATAGGCCTCAACCCGCAGGTCGTATTTCTTGCGCCGCGCCCCGGTGCCGAGCGACGTCGTGCCATCGTCGCCGGTGCGGGTATAAATGCGGTTTAGCACGACCATGGGGACCTCGCCTGGCACTTCGGATTCGGAGTAAGCTTGCCATTCTAGCCGGGTTTTCGTCACAAATAATGGGGGGTGACTGCCATGCGTTTCCTGATGATTGCCGCCGCCACGCTTCTGCTGCTGCCCGCCACGGAGCCGGCCAAGGCCTGCGGCACAGGCATGCATTCGGCCAAGGCTACTTCCGCCGACTATTCCGCCAAGAAGCAGAAGAAGCCGGTCAAGAAGACTGCGAAAGTTAAAAAAGAGAATGTGGAATATATGCGCGCGGCGCCAATGAAGTGATTGCGTGGGCCGCGGCGCGACTTTCCCGCAGTCTCTAGCGCCTCATCGCCCAGATCGTCACCATGATCACGATGATGGCGACGAATTGCAGCAACACGCGCAGCCGCATGAGCTGTTGCGAACGGTTGGGCGAGCCGCCGCGCATCATGTTGATGAGGCCGAGCAGCAACACGATCGCTACCGCGACAACCGCGGCCGGCACCAGATAAAGCGACATAAATCCCGACATGACGCGCGCCTTCTAGCATCGGTGGCGCAGTGCGACCACCCCGCCTGAGACGCTGCCGACGCCCATGAATCCGGTCCGATCCGCCTACAACATGCACACGGTTGCACATCACCTAATATCTGCCGAAAAGGGTATCGGCGGTGGGGGTATGGGAGCTCACGCCGCAGCGGCCATTGGCCGCTCGAGGGCATTGCGCGGCGCGCTTGCCGCCAGCCCCTCCATCGATCCCTCGGCCGCCGACAGCGGCACAGGCCAAGCCGGCGGTGGCCCGGAAATCGATTGCGTCAGTGCGCTGCTCGCCAGCAACGTGATCGACGACGCCGAACGCAGAGCCGCCGCGCTGGGCATCGGCGCCGACCGCGGGCTGATCACACTGCTGGCCAACTGAGCGAGGAAGCCTATTTGCGCGCGCTCACGGACGCGCTCGACGTGATATGCGAGCCGCTCGACGATATGCCGCGAGCATTTTGCCCGCTCAGACGAACGCCTGATCGAATCCGCCGCCGCCGGTATGCTCCCGCTCGTGATCAAGGACGAGCTCTATCTGGTGGTCCGCGGCGGCGCACGGGTAATTTATCTTTTTGGCGGTGACGACGTGCCGGTTTTCCTGCTCGCCGCATTCGCCAAGAACGAAACGGTCGATTTAACGGCCGCGGAGCGAAAGCAAGTTACCAAGATGCTATCTGACTATCGAAGACACGGATGAGTAAGCGCACATTCGAGAAGATCAAAGCAGGGCTCGATGGCGCGCGCGCCTATCTTGCCGCGGACAAGCGCGCTATCGCGTGCATTTACCCGAATCCGTCGACGTGAAGAAGATTCGCATCCGTCTCGGCCTCTCACAACAAGCCTTCGCCGCCACCTATGGCTTCGCACTCTCGGCGGTGCGCGACTGGGAGCAAGGGTATCGCCGTCTTGAACGCAGCGGGCGCATCCTGCTCAAGATCGTGCAGAACGACCCCAAAGCCGTGACCCGCGCGCTGGCGAGCTAGTGCCGCGAACTTTCGTTCCTGCGCGGTGAGTAGCGCTACAAATAGCGCCGCAGATCGGCCGCCGCCGCCTCGGGCTTGCGATCGAGCTTGAACGGCGCCACGAAGCGGCCCTGCTTGTCCATAAGATAGACCAGCGCGGTGTGATCCATGCTGTAGTCGCCTTTGTCGGTGGGGACTTTCTTGGCGTAAACCCGGAAGGCCTTCTCCACCGCCTCGATCGCCTCGCTGTCGCCGGTGGCGCCGCGCAGATGCGGATCGAAGCTCGACAGATAGTCCTTCATCACCGACGGCGTATCACGCTCCGGATCGACGGTGATGAACAGCGCATTGATGCGGTCGGCGTCGTTACCGAGCGCGTGCATGACCTCCGACATTTCGAACAGCGTAGTCGGGCAGATGTCGGGACAATGCGTGTAGCCGAAAAATACCAGGAACGGGCGGCCTTTCATATCCTGGTCGGTGAGCCGCTTGCCGCTCTCATCGATCAGTTTGAAGGGTCCGCCGATCGCCGACGGGCCGAGCGCCGTTCCCTGGTAATGGGTCGTGAAAAGAATAACGCCAAGAAAAATCACGAGGCCCGCCAGAAAAGCGGAGAAGACTAAAAGGATATGAGAAGTTCGGGCCGTCACCGGGCGTCACACGAGCTGCATCAGAAGCACGCGACCCAGCCGGCGCGCACCATTTCGAAGAACACGGCGGTGCCGTAAAAGCCCCAAAGCCCCAACGTTGCCGCCATAACCAAGCCCGCGACCAGCGCGAGCAGCAGCAACGGCCGCGAAAGTCGTCTGGCGGTGGATGCGATCACGGGCATTGCGAGCCTCCGGGCGGAACCCAAGGTCCAGATAGGATCTATCCGAGGCTACGGCAACACGCCGAATCTGCGGCCACTTGCCGCCGCTGAAACTAATGATGCTTTTTGCCAGAAATCACTGCAATTACAACCTTTTCGGGGCCCACGTTGACTCACAAGGTCAAAGCCGCGATGAATAGACAGGAATCCAAATTCAGCCACCTACGGGAGAACTTGATGCGTAGCGCTTTGGCGATAGCTCTTGCGATATCCATGTCGACGGCGGGCGCTGCCGTCTGGGCGCAGAACGCGCAAGGCCCGGCCGCCGCGCCGGCGCCTGCCGCCGCACCGGCACCCGCGCCTGCCGCAGCGCCGGCCCCCGCCCCCGCCGCGCCGACAGTCACAACGGCCAAATGCGACAATCCAAATGCCCTCGGCGTCGAGCGCGTGGTCCAGATCGACACCACCGGCGGCCCCGGCTTCGGCTTCGAACACTTCAAGGCTTACGACTTCCTGCGCGAAAAAGAAGTCGTGCTAACGTTCGACGACGGCCCGTGGCCGGGCAATACCGAGCGCGTGCTCAAGGCACTCGCCGACCAGTGCACTAAGGCGCTGTTCTTCCCGATCGGCAAGCATGCCGGCTATCATCCCGAGATCCTGAAGGAAGTGGTCAAGGCCGGCCACACCGTCGGCTCGCATACCTGGTCACACAAGGATCTGTCGAAGCTGCCGCCAGACGAAGCCAAAGCGGAAATTGAAAAGGGCATCGCCGCGGTGAGCATCGCGCTCGGCAACAAATCGGTGGGTCCGTTCTTCCGCTTCCCGGCGCTGCGACATCCGCCGGAGATGGTGAAATATCTCGGCGAACGTAATATCGCAATTTTCTCCACCGACCTGGACTCGTTCGATTTCAAGATTCGCAGGCCTGAGCAGGTCATCAAATCGGTAATGGCCAAGCTCGCGAAACATGGCAAGGGCATCGTCCTGATGCACGACTTCCAGCACGCCACCTCGGAAGCGGCGCCAGAGCTGCTCAAGCAGCTCAAGGCCGGCGGCTACAAGGTCGTGCAGGTGGTTGGTAAGACGCCGATCGAGCCACTGCCGGAATACAAAGCGATCGTGCTCAAGGAGATGGGCGGCGGGCTAGACGAGGCGCGCCCGATGTCGAGCGTGATCCAGACCATCCAAGGCAACTGAAAATCCGGCTTGTAAGTTCGGCCGGCCGCGCAAGTCTCGCGCGGCCGGTTTTTTATTGTGCGGCGCGCGCGGCGTAATACAGCATGGCTTGGAAGGCCTTGAAGACCTTTTCCATCAGCGGAATAAAATGTATCGAAACGCTAACGCGCCGCCAATCACTTGCGGTGTAGCCGCGCCAGGGTGGCGAGCATCGCGACCCTGGCCGGCAAATCCTGATATGTGCGGATGACGGCCTCGGCTTCACTCAATTCGGCTTCGGCGTCGCAGCCATGGCCCGCCAGCCAAACCAGCGCGGTCAAAGGTTCATAGGCCCCGAGTCGGTCGAGCAGTTCGCTATAGCGCCGCGGGTCATCGGCTTTCGGCCGAAGGACTTTCTCAAAGTCGCCGTGCACCTGCGTGAGGGCCGCGCCGCACAGCCGCGGGGTCATCTCAAGGTCAAGCACCGGCAGATATTTCAACACCTGCCACGGAGCGGCGATGTCGTTTTTGTTGTTGAGCATCTCGATGGCGTCGGTGGTGCGATGGTCGAGCTTGCGCGCGCCGGCCAGCGCCTGGTCGTGAAATTCCTTTTTTTCGGCGAAGGTGAGCCAGGCCTTGAGATGCGCCCCGGGCGTGAGCATGGAAAACCGCTCCGGATACATGCGCACGATGCGTTCGAAGTTTTTGGGGTCGCGCACCTCGCCCAGCCGGTGAATGTCCCAACTGGATCCTTGATAGGCCTTGGCCATGGCTTCCCAGGCCAGCGATTCCGCGTCGCAGGAGCACCCATAGCCGACCAGCCATTCCATGGCATCGGCGGCATCCGACACCGGCCCGCCGATGACGCGATAAGGTTTAGAATTGGGGGTTGTGATCACCAGCGGCTCGACCTGTTTGCGCAGCAAAGCCCGCGCCTTATCGCAAAGCGCCGGCGTCGGCTCGAGGTCGAAGGCCCTGAGATACCGCAGCGGGAAATCGCCGCGGTCGATCATGAGCTCGGCTTCGTTCTGGCGTCGCTCGAGTTTACGAATGCGACCGAGCACCTCGTTTTTCTTCGTCTCGTTGCGCGTCTCGAGGAATGGTAGCCAATCCCACAGCGGGGCATCAGCCGCTAACTTGGCATAATCGGCCTCGTATTTTTCGAGCGCTTCGGCGACACGGTCGTTGGCACGTTCGCGCGTTTTCTGCAGCGGAATTATAGCGAGGCAAAGCACCAGCACCGCGCCCCATACAGCTCCGGTCGCTACGCGCTCGGGAATTCTGGCGCGCAGCGACGGAAACAGCGCCCATATGCTGAACACCATGACCAGCGGTGGAGCGAGGGCAGGAATAATAATCGGCCACAGGAAGGGTGGCAGGCCGGGTCTGGAGAGCAACTCCAGCACCTCAAACGTCACGACGCCGGACGCCGGAATCAGAATGGCCGCCGCCAGCACCGCCGGCCGCGCCATGGCGCCTTTGACACCCGCAATGATCGCGATCACCGCCAACAGGCCCCAAAGGATGAAGATCTCAATGGCGGCATAAGCTTGCGCATAGGCATTGCCGGCGGCATCGCTACCGGCGAGATCGGCGAGCGTCGCCAGCGCCAACGCCCAGAACAGAAGCGCCAGAACACCAAGGCCGATGCTGACGCCGATCGCGGCAGGAGCAGCTTTCACAGATTCCGGCATCCGTCCGCGCCATTTGCCCAAGCGGATTTACTCCCTTCAGCCAAGCACAGAGCAAAGGCCGGAGGCAAATTCGCGCGGATGAGAAGGTCTTAAGGGACCGCGCGGCGCGTAAAGGCGGTGAAGATCGCCGAGGCTGCGGTGGAGTGATCGTAGGCGATGCGGCTCGCCACCACGAACAAGGTCGCCGCCAGGACCAGTTGCAGGGCGCGCTCCGGGACGCGAATGGCGAAATAGCTGCCGACGAAAATGCCCGGCAGCGAGCCGACCAGTAGCGAGGCGATGATGTGCCAATCGATCGAGCCCATCATCCAGTGGCCGAGGCCGGCGATCAGCGTCAGCGGCACCGCATGCGCGATGTCGGAGCCGACGATCCTGGCCATCGGCAAATGCGGATAGAGCAGCACCAGCATGACCACGCCGATGGCGCCGGCGCCGACCGACGAGATCGAGACCAGCACGCCAAGCAGCGCGCCGACCAGCACCGTGGTAATGGCCGTGCGCTTGGGATCGAGTTCGGTCACGCGAGAGCGATAGATCGCCACGATCGGACCACCAAATACCAGCACGAACGCGGTCGTAAACAGCGCGACGCTGAGCACCAGCGTGATCAGGCCACGCGCGGCATCGCCGTTGAGATTGAAATGCGACAGCACCGCCAGCGTGACGACCGTCCCCGGAATGCTGCCGCTCGCCAGCCGCCGCACCACGCGCCAGTCGATGCTGCGCGCCAGGCCGTGCACCAGGCTGCCTCCGGTCTTGGTCGCCGCCGCATAGAGCAGGTCGGTACCGACCGCGGTCGCTGGATGAATGCCGAACAGCAGGATCAGGATCGGCGTCATCAACGAGCCGCCACCGACGCCGGTCATGCCGACCAGCAGGCCAACGGCGAAGCCCGACAACGAATAAAGCGGATCGATCATGGGCATAGAACAGCTTTGGCGCTCGCGGCGTTATGGTCGCGGGTTGAATCTAAACACATTTGGGGGCGGCGGTCATCTCCATGACGCGTCGGCAATCATAAGGTTCCACGAACACATTTCATTGCGGTGTCAAATCGCGCAATTTTTTCCGCGTGATGGGGGTGATAACGATCAAATAATACCTATTTAGAAAAAGAATATTTTTTCTTGCCGGCAACATGTCTTCGATCGGAGTGGTAACGTGGCGGAAATCGTCACTCTCACCATCAACCCCGCGATCGACATTTTCGTCAATGTCGGCCGCGTCGAGCCGACCCGCAAATTACGCTGCTCGCCGCCCAAGCGCGATCCTGGCGGCGGCGGAATCAACGTGGCGCGGGTCGCGCACCGCCTGGGCGGCGACGTAATGGCGATCTATCCGATCGGCGGCCAGATCGGCAAATTGCTGCAGCGGCTGGTCGAGCGCGAGGACATCGCCAGCGTGGTCACGCCGTCGCATGTGGAGACGCGGGAAAATTTCACGGCTTACGAAGAGTCGACCGGCGAGCAATACCGTTTCGTGTTGCCGGGTTCGCCGCTGCACCGCGCCGAGTGGGAAGCGGTGCTCGACCGGCTGGCGTCGCTGCCGGAACGGCCGAAATTCGTCGTCGCCAGCGGCAGCGTACCGCCCGGGGCGCCGGATGATTTTTTCGCCCGCGTGGCGCGGCACGCCAAGGCGCTGGGCGCAAAAAGCGTGGTGGACACATCCGGTCCGGCGCTGAAGGCGATGCTCGCCGAAGGTGTCAGTTTGATCAAGCCTAACTTGGTGGAACTCAGCGATTTGGTCGGCAGCTCGCTCGTCAGCGCTGCGGAGCAGATGGCGGCTTGCCGCAAGCTGGTGAAGGACAAGCGGACTGAAATGGTTGCTCTCACCCTCGGCGCCGACGGCGCGCTCCTGGTGACGGAAAATCAAGCCTGGCGTGCGCTGCCGATGCAGATTGAGGCGGTGAGTGCGGTCGGCGCTGGCGACAGTTTTCTCGGCGGCCTGGTCGCCGCGCTGGCCAGCGGCAAGCCACTGGAGGAGGCGTTCCGCGTGGCGGTCGCCGCCGCCTCGGCGGCCGTGCTCATGCCGGGCACCGAGCTGTGCCAGCCGGAAGTTGTGAAGCGGTTGTTGCCGGAGGTCAGGATTGAAGAAATCGCCCGCGTACCGGCGTGACGCCGGACGGGCGTGTGTCAACGTGATCGCGCCGATATTGACTGGGCCACGCCTTTATCGCGCGCGGCTTGCGCGCAATAGCGGCTGGCGTATTTCTCCGACAGCTTCTGCATGTCCGCGCCGTAAGTGTTGCGATCGGTGCCGGTCCATTCGCGCGTGAGATCAGCGAAGGTCACCGGCCGTTGCAATCGGCGCATCGCCTCCTGCACGTCGTTCTGCACCTGGCGTGTACGCTGGGCGACCGGATTGGGGATGCGCGTCACCGAATACATCAGCACGTGTTGCAAATGCGCGAGCACGCCCGTGGAAACGTCCTTGAAGCGCTCGCCCGGCTTGCCGGAGACGGTGGCGCCGACGCCGGCGAAATTATTGTCGGCCGGCACCACCGCGGCGGGCACGCCGTCCGGCCGGCGGAACGTCAAGTAATTGGTCTCGATCAGCATCTGGAAGAACGCATAATCCCAGCGAACCGCCACGCATTTTTCCGGCGGGCGCGCGACGCATTGGCCGATGCGCTGGTAAAGCGCGGCAACGTCGGCGAAACGCTGATCGATCGCGCGCGGCGGCTGGCGTTGCGCATTGCGCTCGGCGACGAAGTCCATAAGCGCGGCCGGCGCCACGCATTTCGGCACCGGATTGTCGGCGCTGGCGAGAATGCGCGGCAGCGACGCGGCATGGCCCGTGCTTGGCAGTAGCAGCAACGCAAGCACCAGCAATAATCTGGCCGCCATGAGAAGCCCGTCCCAGTCCCTGTCCGGCTTGCTGTTATCTGATTCTGGTTAATTTTACGCTAGCCCACAAATGCAGCGCAAACCGGCCGCAATAATGTGCTTCACTTGGCTGGTGAAACCATGCGGCAGGCATTATCACCATACCTTGGAACTATAATCGCGCCGAGATCGTGGCAGACGGCGCTTCTTAACTGTCGTCGGTTGAAAGGCTAGGCTTTCAGCACCTCTAGCACGCGCTCCGGTGTGAACGGCATGTGATAGAGACGCTTGCCCGTCAGCTTGTGGAACGCGTTGGCGACCGCTGCCATCATGCCCGGCGTGCTGATCTCGCCCAGGCCAGTGGGCGTAGTATCGCTGTCGACGAAGGAGACATGCATCTCCTCCGGCATGTCGGACATCCGCATGACGCTGTAGTCGTTGAAGTTCGACTGCTCGACCATACCTTCCCTGACGGTCACGCGCTCATGCAACGCCGCCGAAAGGCCGTAAACGATGCCGCTCTCGACGTTGGCTTTAGCTGCCGCCGGTTGCACGATGATCCCGCCATCAGCCGCCACCCAGACCTTGTGAACACGGATCGCGCCGGCGCTGCGATTGAGCGAGCACTCGACGATGCAGGCGCCCAATGACCCTGACCGCTCGCTGATCGCAAAGCCGAGCGCGCGGCCGCCGGGACGCTTAGCGGTCCAGTCCGCCATCTTGACGGCGGTCTCGATAACCTTGCGCGCCTTCAGCGTGATCGACATGCGCTGGAGCCGGAACTCGACCGGATCCATGCCCTGATCCGTTGCCATCTGATCGACCATCGCTTCGATCGCGAACAGATTGAAGTTATGTGCCACCGCGCGCCAGTGCTTGATGCGAATGCCGTGGTCGACATTGCGCAGTTCGAGATACTGGTTGGGCAACGCGTAGTACGGGGAGATCCGCATGCCGCCGGCGACCAAGCCGGCGCCACCGTCGTCGCCGATGACGCAATGCCGCCAGCCGACCACCTTCCCGGCGCCGTCGAGCGCCGATTCTACGCACTGGAAAGCGATCGGACGGAACATGCCATTGGCGAGGTCCTCCTCGCGCGTCCACACGAGCTTCACCGGCCGCTTGACCGCGCGGGCGGCGAGAACCGCTTCGACCGCGTAGTCGGCAAGCGACCGCCGTCCGAAACCGCCGCCGAGGTAGCACTGGTGCACCTCGACTTGGTCGGGCCTGAAGTTGAGCGTGCGCGCAATCAGGTCGCATGACCGGCCAAGATCCTGCGAGCCATCCCACACCTCGACCTTGTCGCCGGCATCATTGAAGCGCGCAACCGCGTTCAAAGGCTCCATCTGCGCGTGGTAGCTGTAGTCGCTGCGGTATTCGGCCTTGTAGATTTTTGCCGCACCGGCGAACGCCGCCTTGGCATCGCCCTTGGAGTCCACGATCTTGACCTCCGCCGATGGGTCGGCGTGGATCTGGGCGTACCCCTCGAGCGTGCGGACTGAATCGAAACCGTCTGACTTACCCTTGCTCCAGGTCACCTTGAGTGCTCGCCGCGCCGCCATGGCTTGCGCGAAGGTCTCGGCCACCACACCGATGCCATTGCGGATCTTGACGGTCGTGATCACGCCCGGCATCGCCTTGATGTCGGCGTCGTTCCAGCTTTCCGGCGAGTTGCCCTGGACCGGCGAGTGCAGCGCGCTCGCATAGACCATGCCCGGCAGCCGGACGTCGATCGAGTATTGCGCCGTGCCGTTGACCTTCAGCGGAAGATCGCGCCGCGGCACCGACTTGCCGATCAGTCGGAACTGGCTTTTGGACTTAAGTTCACTCTTGTCGATAGCCGGGAGTGTTGCCGGCACCTTGCCGAACGATGCGATTTCGCCGTAGCTCAATCGCCGTCCCGATGCAGGGTCGACGACTGCGCTGGGCTCGGTCTTGAGCGTCTTGGAGTCGACGCCCCATTTCTCGGCCGCGTTCGCAATTAGAACCTTGCGCACCTGCGCACCGGCGTTGCGCAAATCGTTCCAGTACATCATCACCGCGCGGCTGCCGGTGACGGTCATCACGCGGGTGCCGCTACGATCCGGCCAGCCGTAGATTTCGGGCTTGGACGGCGCCCAGTCGAGTGCCACCTTCGACCAGTCGGCATCCATCTCTTCCGCGATCATAAGCGGGATCGACGTGCCGGACCCTTGTCCCATCTCGGTGATGGTCAGGATGGTGATCGTGCCGTCGGGCGCGATGCGCACCCACGGCGACATGTGGACGGGATCGGTCGCCGCCTGCGCCGCAGGCAGGATGCGCGTGCCATCGGTGCCGAAGGCGAAGCAGAAAGTCATGCCGCCGGCACCGGCGAGCAAGCCGCGGCGCGTCAATTCGGGGGCTTTGAGAACGTTCGTCATGGCTCAGCCCTCCTTCGCTGCGCGTTGGATGGCGGCGATGATTCGGTTGTAGGTGCCGCAGCGGCAGATGTTGCCGTCCATGTGTGTGACGATCTGCTCGCGGGTCGGCTTGGGATTGCGATCGAGCAGTTCTGCCGCCTTCATTATCTGGCCGGACTGGCAGTAGCCGCATTGCGGCACTTCTTCGACGACCCAGGCCTTCTGCAAAGGGTGGGAGGAGTTCGGCGACAGGCCCTCAATGGTGACGACCTTTGCCCCCTCGACCGCGGATATTAGCGTCTTGCACGAGCGTACGGCCCTGCCGTCGACGTGAATTGTACAGGCGCCGCAGTGTCCGGCACCGCAGCCGTATTTCGTTCCCGTCAATCCAACGTGGTCGCGGATCACCCACAACAAAGGTGTTTTCGGATCGGCATCAACCGAAACCCGCTTGTCGTTCAACGTGAACGAGACCATGTTCCCTCCTCATTGTCCGCTTGTTTGAAATTGATGTTAGCAGGCGGCGTGCTTCCCTGAAAGCCACAGGTGCGCGGTTCATAACGAGGACGCGCGAGGTGTTTCTTTTCAATACAAATTGCGAGCCAGAGATTGTCCGCATTCGGTCATTGGCCAACATGACGACAATTCCAAACGATGTCCGCTTTTCTAATCGGCCGTTTGGGGTCAAGCACTTTACGCGCCATCCCAGCCACTGCAGTGCTCGTAAATGGACGTTGCTTGCCGACGGAGGTCATCGAATGAAGATTTGCGAATCCGGCGTCGGCACATCTCATCCGAAGTCAGCAGACAAGTCGCCACAGCGCAGGTTTCTGGATTGGCGTGATCTGCGGAGCCGTCATATCTCACCATCGGGATCGGCGCGCGGCAAAGCTTCGGCATCTTTCAGACGCCGACTGCGGCCGACCTCAACGTGCGAGCAGCCGGAATTGTCCATGGACGCCTGATGGGTTTGACAGCTCGTTTCAACAAGCACAAAGATCTGAAGCCGGCTCCCGCGAAGTGAAGCGCAACGATATCCTCGCTCATTATCCATGGGCTATGCGAGGACGGCAGCCACACCGGTTCTATGTCGCTGGGCTGCCGGAGTGCGCGATCTGCGGCAATCATAGCGTGGAGCGAGGAACACGTCCATCCGGATCAAAAAGTTTCGGCGCTATGTAGAAGAAAGCCGTCCGCCACCAGCCAAGGCGATCATTCGGCAGCTCAACGAAAAGAGCAAACGTAATTTGCAAAACCGCGCATCGGCAAGAGACCGGCAACTTCCCGGTGAAAATATTAATTTTTTGGCCTAGGTATGGAGCGGGCGAAGGGAATCGAACCCTCGTATGCAGCTTGGGAAGCTGCCGTTCTACCATTGAACTACGCCCGCGCGCAGCCCAGCATAGCGAAGCTTAAGCCGCGGGATCAACTCTTGAAGTGCTTGCTCAGCTTCAAGCTCTGCGCCTGGTAATTGGATCCGATGCCGGCGCCATAGAGCTTGTCGGGCTTGGCCAGCATCTTCTCGTACACTAGCCGGCCGACGATCTGCCCGTGTTCGAGGATGAACGGCACCTCACGCGAGCGCACCTCAAGCACCGCGCGCGCGCCCTTGCCGCCGGCGCCGGCATAGCCGAAACCGGGATCGAAGAAGCCGGCATAGTGCACGCGGAATTCGCCGACCAGCGGATCGAACGGCACCATCTCGGCGGCGTAGTCGGGCGGCACCTGCACCGTTTCTTTCGATGCCAGGATGTAGAACTCGTTCGGGTCGAGGATCAGGCTCTTGTCGGGCCGCGCCTGCATCGGCTCCCAGAAATCCAGCACCGCGTAGCCGGCGCGCCGCTCCACGTCGATCAGGCCCGTGTGGCGTTTGGCGCGATAGCCGACCAAGCCGCCGGGCCCGAGGCCGGACAGATCGACGCCGACCGCGACGCCCTCGCTCACGTCGGCGTCGTCGGCATCCACCAGCCGCTCGCGCGCATGCAGGTCGCGCAAGGCCTCAGCGCCGAGCAGCGCATGGCCGCGGTGGAAACGGATCTGCGACAGCCGCGAGCCCTCGCGCACCAGCACCGGAAAGGTGCGCGGGCTGATTTCGGCATAAAGCGGGCCGTGATAGCCGGGCTCGATGCGGTCGAAGCCGCGGGTCTCGTCGGCGATCACGCGGGTAAACACGTCGAGCCGGCCGGTCGAGCTTTTCGGATTGGCGGCGGCGGAGATTTCGTCCGGCAACGCCAGGCTTTCCAACAGCGGCACGATATAGACGCAGCCGGTCTCAAGCACCGCGCCGTCGCTGAGCGACACTTCATGCAGCTTCAGCCCATCGATGCGCTCGGCCACTGTGGTGCGCCCCGGGAGGAAGCTTGCGCGCACGCGATAGGCAACCTCGCCCAGCCGCAGGTCGAGGCTCGCCGGCTGGATCTGGTCGGGTACGAAGTCGGTGGACGGCAGAATCCCGCCGCCGGCGGCCAGCGCCGCGATCATGCGGTCGGGCAGGATGCCCTTGTCCTCGATAGCGAAGGAAAGCGGCACGATTTATCTAATCCATCCGCTCACGGTTAGGTGACGGTCAATTTCTGCTCGGTCAGCTTGCGCCCATCGTACCAAATCTCGAAGGACCAGGCGCCCGGTACCATCTCCCAGTCGTGATCGAAGTGATAGGATTCGTAAAAGACGCGGCCGATCTCGCCACCTTCTTGGCGACCTTGGATTTGAACAGGCCGGCCGAGACCACCTCGATCCGGTCGACCTGCGGCTTGGTCGCGGCAAGGCTCGGCGCCATAAACAGAAAGAGCAGCGAGAGCGTGAGCAAGAAGCGCATGTTTTCCCCCTCCGCCGGTCATTCGAGCGGTCGTGGACCCTAGCTTACAGAAAACTTGACGGAAAGGGACGGAGCGCGGTATGAAACTTCTGTTCTGTGGTCATTTGAGCCGGCCGGCTTGCAGCCACGTTAAACAAATCGCTAAAAGGCCGGGGACGCGTGTGCCCGGCCGAGAATTTTTCTCCGGCCGGTTTTTTATTGGCCGGAGCGTGATCCCGAAAAGTGGCTACCGGTTTTCGGAAAAGAATCATGCGCAAAGTTTGAAGGAGGCCCGCATGCCCGCGTCTAACGAAAAGATCTACCGCCCCGAAACTCGCCTCGTCCATGCTGGGACGCTGCGCTCGCAGTTCGGCGAAACTTCGGAGGCGTTGTTCCTCACCCAGGGCTACATCTATCCGAGCGCCGAGGAATGCGAAGCGCGTTTCTCCGGCAAGACGCCCGGTTACGTCTATTCGCGCTATTCCAACCCGACCTTGAGCATGTTCGAGCAGCGCATGGCCGCGCTCGAAGGCGCCGAGGCCGCGCGCTCGACCTCGACCGGCATGGCGGCGGTCACCACCGCGCTGATGGGGCTGGTCAAGGTCGGCGATCACGTGGTCGCCGCCAAGGCGCTGTTCGGCTCCTGCCGATGGGTGATCGAGGAGTGGCTGCCGCGCTTCGGTGTCAGCTCGACGCTGGTCGACGGCAAAGACATCGCGCAATGGAAGGATGCGGTGCGCGAAGAGACCACGGCGTTCTTCATGGAGACGCCGACCAATCCGACGCTAGAGGTCTATGACATCGCCGCGGTCGCCGCTATCGCGCACGCGGCCGGCGCCAAGCTGGTGGTGGACAATGTGTTCGCCACCCCGCTTTACCAGAGCCCACTCTCGCTCGGCGCCGACTGCGTGGTCTATTCGGCGACCAAGCATATCGACGGCCAGGGCCGCGTGCTCGGCGGCGTCATCTTGGCGTCGGAAAAGTTCATCATGGATCACGTGCATCAGGTGATCCGTCAGACCGGGCCGTCACTGTCGCCATTCAATGCCTGGGTGCTGCTGAAGGGGCTGGAGACGCTATCGGTGCGGGTGCAGCGGCAGACCGATACGGCGGGGGCGGTGTCGGCAGCGCTCGACGGGCACAAAAAGATCAGCCGGTTGATCTATCCCGGCCGGGCAGATCATCCGCAGGCCGATGTGGTCGCTAAGCAGATGAAGGCAGGTTCAACGCTGTGTTCGTTCGAGATTAAAGGCGGCAAGCAAGGCGCCTTCCGCTTCCTCAACGCCTTGCAACTAATCGGCATCACCAACAATCTCGGCGACGCCAAGAGCCTGGTCACCCATCCGACCACGACCACGCATCAGCGGCTCACGCCCGAGCAGCGCGCCGAACTCGACATTGGCGATGGGCTGATACGGTTCTCGGCCGGCCTCGAGCACCCCGACGATCTGATCGAAGATTTGCTGACGGCTTTGGACGCGGTTTAGCCGAGCGTCGCCGAGCGCTTACGGCATGACCGACATGATGGCCGCCGACACCACCGGCCGCTCGGCGGCTTCGGCGATTGCCAAGCTAAGGCCCTTGGCCATGCAGGCATAGCTCCAGTCGTTCATGTGCAGCCCATCGGGTGACACGAATGACTCGAACGCCATGTGATCGTCCTCGCGCCAACGTTTCATCACGTCGAAGCGGCGGAACAAGTCGACATTTTCCACCTTCGCGGTCGTGGCGATCAATTCAACCATATGCTCGGCTTCCGACTTCGCGATCACTTTCGGCGCGAATTGCGGATCGATCAGCACGACATCAGCGCCGGTGGAGCGGATCTTGTTGAGGCCATCACGGATCGCGGCACCATGATTGGCGAGCTTCTGGTCGCGGATGACCGCGTTAGTGCCGAGCTGCCACAGGACCAGGTCGGGCTTGGTGGCCACCACGGCCTTATCGAAGCGCTTGAGCATGTCGCCGACTTCGTCACCGCCGACACCGCGGTTGAACACGGTGATCCGGTGACCGGCGAAGCGCTCCTTGAGCTCGACCTCGAGCCGGCTCGGATAATTCGCGGCTGGCGAGCTCGCGCCTGTGCCGGCGGTCGAGGATGAACCGATGGCGACGATGGTGATCGGCGCGCCAGCCGCCAGTTTTTGCGCCACGTGCGACAGCGGATTGGCGAGGCGAATGAGGTCGAGCGGCGTATCGCACGTCAGCGCCGGTGTTTCGGCGCGCGCCGACAGCGGCAATGCCAACGCGGCAAGCAGCGCGGCGACTGCGGTTCGCTTCATCGCCCGATAGGCGAGGTCAATTCCCGGCACGGCCGTTTCCCCCAATCACACTTAACGACCGCTCTCGGCATGCGGTTCGCCTGACTTGGCCACCTCGATCACGAGATCGGCCAGCAATCGTCCTATGCAATCATGAACACGCTCGGCTATGTCAAGCTTTTTCGTCGCCGAATACAAGTCGAACGTGCCCAGATCGCCCCAAAGCCTCATGATGCTGAATCGGTCGAACAACGGCACCTCTTGCTGCAGTGCAACCCAACGCATGTTCTCAGCATATGTACCAAGGGCAATCATCGATTCCGTGCGCGGACTGTATTGCGCGTTGATTAATACGACATCAGCGCCTGCGGAACGAGCAATGTTAATACCACTTTCGAGGGCCGCACTGAATTGATCTGTATCAATCGACTTCATGGCGTCCACAGTCCCGGTCTGCCAGACCATCAGCGCGGGCTTAGCTGCCGTTAAAGCCGGCACTAGCGTTTTCACCATTTCGGCGGCGGTGCGCCGCGTCTGCACGTCGGTCGTCACCTTCACGGCGACGCCCGACAGCTTCTCGGCGAGCGCGATTTGCAGCCGCGCGGGATACGCATTTTCGGCGCCGTGTTGCCCCGGCAGCAGCGAGGAGCCGGCGCCGACCACCAGGACGTTAAGTTGCTTTGCGGCAAGCGCGCGGGCGACATGTGGCAACAAGTAATCGCGCTCGACCAAGTGCGCGGCGACGCGGCACTCGGCCGGATGCTCGGCCCAAGCCGGCCCGGCCAGCACCAGCAATGCCAGCAGGAATGGTACACGCCCCATCATGCGCTGCCCCCCGCGTAGCCCGGCTTGATCGAAGGCGGACGCGGTCCCTGTCGCTCGACGCGCTTATACCACGAAACCAACGCTGCCGCGCCCACCATAATGGCGATGCCTGCGACGCTGACGATGACGTGCGTGAGCAGGCGATTGGATACTTCAGTAAATACGAAGTGGCCGGCGAACGATAGAAACACGCCTAGACAGAAGGTTTCCAGCGAATGCTGCCCGCACACGATCGCCGGCCAGAATACCCGCGATCTCAGTGCCGGCCAGTTGCGCGGCACGAACCAGACCGTAATCACGGCCAGCGACAAGAAGTGCACGATGCGCAACACGTCGAGATTTGTCTTGTCGATCGGATAGATCGCCTCGCCGACGAATTTCGGCACAAACACGGCAAGCCGCGGAAAGTACCAGGTCATGGCGATGGCGAACGCGAACAGCAGGTAGGCAATCGCCAGTCCAATCGTCACCCGCGAGTTGATCCAGCGTCCGAGCTTTTGCGCGCCGCCGAGGGCGCACCAGGCACCGAACACGAACAGCAATTGCCAGGCAAATGGATTGAACACCCATTCGCCTTCTGGATAGGCCGAAATGTTCCATTCGAATTGCCACATCAGCGTGTAGAGGGTGGCCGAAGCCACGAGTGCAAGCGAGGGCGAGCGGAGCAGCAGCCACAGCATTGGCGGGAACCCGCCGAGCAGCACGATATAGAGCGGCAGCACGTCCATGTTCACCGGCTTGAACTTCAGCAGCAGTGCCTGGATGATCGTGACATCCGGGTTCTTGAGGAAATCAAGCACGCCCATTTCCTCGCTGTAGAGCGGATTGGAGAAACTGTGCGCAACGTAGGCGATCTCGGCGAGATAGATCGCGAACAGGAACACGTGTGCGACATAAATCTGCCAGGTACGCTTAAGCACGCGGGCGCTGGCGACGATAAAACCATGCTCGCGCATGGCGCGGCCATAGACAAAGGCCGCAGTATAGCCGGAGATGAAGACGAAAATCTCGGTGGCGTCGCTGAAGCCGTAATTGCGGATGGTTATCCAACTCACCGCATTGGACGGGATGTGGTCGAGGAAGATCAGCCAGAGGGCGATGCCACGGAAGAGATCAAGCCGCAGATCGCGTTCGGTTGCTACCGAGGCCATGGACGGCTTTTCTTTCGTGCGGACTTTCGGCCATAATCCCGGAGCAAGAACGAATGGCAAGCCCTAGCGACGTAAATTGTACGGTATATAGATAGATGTACCGCGCCGTAACTCGCAAGATCGAGGTCACCGTAACGCCCCGCTTTATGTCGGAGCGCTCGTCGCCGGGCAACGGCTATTATTTCTGGGCCTACACCATCGATATCGCCAATCTGGGGAGAGAGACGGTGCAGCTCAAGACGCGCCATTGGCGCATCACTGACGCATTCGGGCGGTTGCAAGAGGTCAAGGGCCCGGGCGTGGTCGGCGAGGAACCGACCCTCAAGCCGGGCGAGTCGTTCGAATATACCAGCGGGGTACCACTGCCGACGCCGTCGGGCTTCATGGTGGGCAGCTACGGCATGGTGACGGCGGCCGGCGAGCATTTCGATATCGAAATCCCCGCCTTCTCACTCGATTCCTCCTATGCCGAGCGAACGATCAACTGATCGGCTTAGCTCGCTTTTGCCTCGACCTCGCCGGGCGCGAATACGTAATTCGCGCTGCAGAATTCGCAGGTGACGGAAATCTTCCCGTGCTCGACCATGTGGTCGCGATCGTCCGGCGAAAAGCTTTTCAACATGGCCTCGACGCTGGCACGCGAGCACGAGCACTCGGCGCGCACCTCGCTGCCGCGGAACACGCGCACGCCCGGTTCATGGAACAACCGATAGACCAACCGCTCACTGGAGACCGCCGGGTCGATCAATTCGACATCCTCGACAGTGGAAACCAGCGCGCGTCCTTCCACCCAGGCATCGTCCTCCGGCAGCGTGTGCGGTATGGTGCCTTCCGGTGCATCGCCGGGATCTAGATCGGCAACGCGCGCGCGTTCCGGCGCCTTGGGCAGGAATTGCAGCAAGATGCCGCCGGCACGCCAGCGATGGCTGGCGCCACCTTCACCGGCGCGCAGTTCCTCGGCCACCGCCAGCCGCACCCGCGTCGGGATCTGCTCGGAGCGATGGAAATATTCGTGCGCCGCATCTTCCAGCGAACCGCCTTCGAGCGCGACCAGGCCCTGGTAACGATTCATGTCGGGACCCTGGTCAATGGTCATGGCGAGATGGCCGTGGCCGAGTAGCGCGCCGGCATCGACCTTGCCCGCTGCGATCGCCGCCGCGACGCTATCCTTATCGAAGCGCGCGCAGGCGCGCACCTTGCCGGGGGCCGTGAAGTCCACCACCAGCATGCGCACCGGGCCGTCGGTCTGGGTCTGCAAAATGAAGCGGCCGTCGATCTTCAGGGCCGAGCCGAGCATGACGGTAAGCACCACGGCCTCGCCCAGAAGCTTAGCCACTGGCTGCGGATAGGTATGCCGCGCGAGAATCTGGTCAACCACCGGTCCGAGCCGCACCACGCGGCCACGCAGATCAAGCGAAGCCACTTCGAACGGCATGACGGTGTCATCAGCCGATGCTGCCGACGGCGCGCGGGAGGGAATGGCGATTTCGGGATTGCTCATCGTCCTTATGTAGCGTTATCCGCGCGGATTGCTACCTGGCGTCTACGTGCAGGCACCAAGCCAGCAAGCCCTTCTGGGCGTGCAGCCGGTTTTCCGCCTCGTCGAACACCACCGATTGCGGTCCGTCCATCACCTCGTCAGTGACCTCCTGGCCGCGATGGGCCGGCAGGCAGTGCATGAACAGCGCGTCGGGCTTGGCCTTGGACATCAGGCGGGCATTGACCTGATAGCGCTTGAGCACGTTGTGGCGGGTCTTGGCGTCGCGGTCGCCCATCGACACCCAGGTGTCGGTAACCACGCAGTCGGCGTCTTTCACCGCGGCTTCGGGGTCCTCGCCGATCTTGATCGCGGCGCCGGAGGACTTCACCCAGTCCATCAGCCGTTTCTTCGGGCGCAGCTCAGCCGGCGTCGCCACCCGCAGTTGGAACTCGAAGCGCTCGGCCGCGTGCATCCAGGACGCCAGCACATTGTTGCTATCGCCGCTCCAGGCCACCTTGCGGCCGCGGATAGGCCCGCGCTTTTCCTCGAATGTCATGACGTCGGCCAGCACCTGGCAAGGATGCGAGCGCCGGGTGAGCCCGTTGATCACCGGCACGGTGGCATGGCGCGCGAGCTCGGCCACCGCCTCGTGATCGAGAATCCGGATCATGATCGCATCGACATAGCGCGAGAGCACGCGCGCGGTATCGGCTAGCGTCTCGCCGCGGCCGAGCTGCATCTCTTGTGCAGTGAGCAGGATCGCCTCGCCGCCAAGCTGGCGCATAGCGACGTCGAACGACACGCGCGTGCGCGTCGACGGCTTGTCGAAGATCATAGCCAGCGTCTTGCCGGCAAGCGGCTCAGTGATGAGCCCGCGCGCCCGTTCGGCCTTCATGGCGCGGCTGTTGTCGACCAACCCGGCCAGCACCGGCTTCGGAATATCGATGAGATCGAGGAAGTGCCGCACGCCGTTTCCGGTCATAACGCCGCCTCCTGCTTGGCAGGCCGCGGATGAGCCTTCGCCAGCCGTGCGCAGGCGCGATCGATGCGCGCGAATGCCTCCGCGATCTCGTTTTCGCCGATGATCAGGGGCGGCAATAGCCGCACCACATTATCGCCGGCGGCGACCGTGATCATCTTCTCGTTGCGCAGTTCATCTACCATCTCGGATGCCGGCGGCACCATGCGCAGCCCGATCAGCAGGCCTTCGCCGCGCACCTCGGCGATTACCGACGCGTGGCGGTCTTTCAGCTCCGCCAGCCGCTGCTTGAGCACGAGCGAATTCTTCCGCACCCGGTCGAGGAAGCCGTCGGCCGCGATCACGTCGAGCGCCGCGTTGCCGGCCGCCATCGCCAGTGGATTGCCGCCGAAGGTCGAACCGTGGCTGCCGGTGGTCATGCCCTTGGACGCTTCCGCCGTCGCCAGGCAGGCGCCAATCGGAAATCCGCCGCCGAGCGCCTTCGCCAGCGTCATGATATCGGGCGTGACGCCGGTATGCTCATAGGCGAACATGTCCCCGGTGCGCCCCACGCCGGTCTGGATCTCATCGAAAATCAGCAACAGGCCGTGGTCGTCGCACATTTTGCGCAAGGCGCGCAGGAAGGCGTGCGGCACCACCCGCACGCCGCCCTCGCCCATGATCGGCTCGATCAGGATGGCGCCGGTCTCGGGACCGATCGCTTTCTTGACCGCTTCAAGATCGCCAAAAGGCACCTGGTCGAAACCCGACATCGGCGGGCCGAAACCTTCAAGATATTTCTTGTTTCCGGTCGCGGCGATCGCGGCCAGCGTTCGGCCGTGGAATGCGCCCTCGAAGGTGATGATGCGGTGCCGCTCGGGCTTGCCGCAGGCGAATTGATATTTGCGCGCCATCTTGATCGCGCATTCGATCGCCTCGGCGCCGGAATTCTGAAAAAACACCGTGTCGGCGAAACTCATGGCACATAGCCGGCCGGCCAGCCGTTCGCCCTCCGGAATGCGGTACAGATTGGAAACGTGCCAGAGCTTCTGCGCCTGCTCGGTGAGCGCCGCGACCATGTGTGGGTGCGCGTGGCCGAGCGCATTGACGGCGACGCCCGAGGTGAAATCGAGATAGCGCTCACCTTCAGACGTGAACAGCCAAGCGCCCTCGCCCCGCTCGAAAGCAAGATCGACGCGCGCATAAGTCGGCAATAGATGCGAGTTCACGGCCTGTTTCGTCCATCGAACATTTTCGTTGGCGCATGATCTTGCCCCGAAAACCGGTGCCCACTTTTCGGGATCATGCGCTTTCGTTGCGCATGATCTTTTTCCAGAAACCGGCACGCACTTTTCGGATCATGCGCGAGCCGAAAAGAAATGTGCCGCCTCGCCGGGCGGCACTTTTTTTATTCTATTCCAGAGCTTTGCGCTGTCAACACGCGGCGCGGGCGCTCCCACCGCGGACTCAAATTCGCCGCAAGCGCCGATTCTAAAGGAAAAACTGTTGGTAGATGGGATCTGGGGGTTGCAAACGCTTGCACGAGAGTCACTCCATATTGTAGCGTTTTGGTACAGCTAGTACGACATCTCGTGCTAGGAGCGATTTCTAGGTCATTCCTGAAGCGTACGCGTCAGGCGCGAAGCCGCGTCAGACGACAGGGGCGGATTCTACCCAAGGCCCTGAAGGGCTAGGAGAAAACCCGATGAGCTGGACCGACGAAAGGGTCGAACTCCTCAAAAAATTGTGGGCGGACGGCTTATCCGCCAGCCAGATCGCGGCTGAGCTCGGCGGGATCACCCGCAACGCGGTGATCGGCAAAGTCCATCGCCTCGGCCTCTCCGGCCGCGCCAAAAGCCCTTCCTCATCCAGCCCAAGGCCGCGCAAGGCGCGCTCTTCCGGGATGCTACGGGTGCCGCGATCGTCGATGCGTGGCAATACCGCGCTGGCTTACGATTACGAGGCCGAGCCTGAGCCGGAACTGATCGAAATCCCGGTCGAGCAGCGCAAGACCCTGTTGCAACTGACCGAAAAGACCTGCCGTTGGCCGATCGGCGATCCGGGCAGTGCGGAATTTTTCTTCTGCGGCGGCGACAACGTGAACGAAGCGCCGTATTGCGCCTATCACTCGCGCGTCGCTTACCAACCCATGACCGACCGGCGGCGCGACAAGCGCCCTTTTCGAGGTTAGGTCAGATCGCCCGCCCAAAGCGGTCGTCGAGCGCATAGCCCGCCCCGCGCACGGTGCGGATCGGGTCGGCCATATGGCCTCGGTTGATCGCCTTGCGTAGCCGGCCGACATGGACGTCCACGGTTCGCTCGTCGATATAGATATCGCTGCCCCAGACGCCGTCGAGCAATTGCTCGCGCGAGAACACCCGGCCTGGGCGCTCCATCAGGAACTCCAGCAGACGGTATTCGGTCGGGCCGAGGTCGATCGGGCGGCCGTTGCGTGAAACCCGCTTCTTTTCACGATCGAGCTCGATGTCGCCGATATTGAGCACGAGCGCGACCCGCTCGGGGTTTGCACGCCGTAATAATGCGCGCACCCGCGCCAGCAGTTCCGGTACCGAGAACGGCTTGACGATGTAATCGTCGGCGCCGGTGGCGAGCCCGCGCACCTTTTCACTCTCCTCACCGCGGGCGGTGAGCATGATGATCGGCAATTGGCGGGTTTCCGGCCGCGCCCGCAGACGGCGGCACAACTCGATGCCGGACAGGCCCGGCAGCATCCAGTCAAGCACCACCAGATCCGGGCTGCTCTCCTTGAGGCGAGTATCGGCCTCGTCGCCGCGCGCGGCGGTCTCAACCTCGTAGCCTTCGGCCTCGAGATTGTAGCGGAGCAGCATGGTGAGCGGCTCTTCGTCCTCCACGATCAGGATGCGCGCGTTCATACCGTAGAACTCCGCTATCTGCCGCCGCCCGTTCGTATGGCGGCGATCGTAGTGGTATCGCCCTTCGGCCGTTGGTCGGTGATCGGCTGGCCTTCGATGACATAGTGCACCGTCTCGGCGATGTTGGTGGCGTGGTCGCCCATCCGCTCGATGTTCTTGGCACAGAACAAGAGATGGATGCAGAACGTGATATTGCGCGGGTCTTCCATCATATAGGTGAGCAGCTCTCGGAACACCGAAGTGCAGACCGCGTCGATTTCCTCGTCGCCGCGCCACACCGCCATTGCCTTGCTGACGTCGCGCCGGGCATAGGCATCGAGCACGGCTTTCATCTGCCCAAGTACCATATCGGCCATATGCTCGACCCCGCGGATCAGCTTGGGCGGCGGGAATTCGCCGTTGAGCGCGATCACGCGCTTGGCGATGTTCTTGGCCAGGTCGCCGATGCGTTCCAGATCGTTGGCGAGCCGTAAGGCACCGACGATTTCGCGCAAGTCGACCGCCATCGGCTGGCGGCGCGCGATAGTGAGAACCGCTTTTTCCTCGATATCGTGTTGCAGCGTATCGATATTGACGTCGGCCGCGGTGACGCGTTGCGCCAGCGGATATCGCGCTTGGCCAGGGCGTCGACTGAATCGGCGACCTGTTTTTCGGCGAGGCCGCCCATCTCCGCCACCATGCGGGCGAGGTCCTGCAGATCGGTGTCGAAGGCTTTTGTCGTATGCAGATCGTTCATTGTTGTTGTCCTTCAATCGCGGGCTAACCGAAGCGACCGGTTATATAATCCTGGGTACGGCGATCATTAGGCGTCGTGAACATACGCGTCGTTTCGCCGTACTCGATCAGCTCGCCGAGATACATGAACGCGGTGAAGTCGGACACGCGCGCAGCCTGCTGCATGTTGTGGGTCACGATGGCGATCGTGTAGTCGTCTTTGAGCTCGTCGATCAGCTCCTCGATCTTGGCAGTGGAGATCGGGTCGAGCGCCGAGCACGGCTCGTCGAACAGGATCACCTCCGGCCGCACCGCGACGGTGCGGGCGATGCAAAGCCGCTGCTGCTGGCCGCCGGAAAGCGAGAGCCCGTTGGCGTAGAGCTTGTCCTTGACCTCTTCCCACAAGGCAGCGCGTTGTAGCGCGTGCTGAACGCGGCCCTCAAGGTCGGCTTTCGGCAGCCGCTCGTAGAGCCTGATTCCGAAAGCGATATTCTCGAAAATCGTCATCGGAAACGGCGTCGGCTTTTGGAACACCATGCCGACCTTGGCGCGCAGCAAGTTGAGGTCCTGCGAGGGGCTGAGAATATCCTCGTCATCGAGCCGCACATGCCCGGCGGCGCGCTGGTTCGGGTAAAGGTCGTACATCCGGTTGAGCACGCGCAGCAGCGTGGACTTGCCGCATCCTGACGGACCGATAAAGGCGGTGACCTTGCCCTGATAAAGCGAGCAATTGATATCTTTCAGCGCGCGGTTATCGCCGTAATAGAAATCCAGGTTGCGGATCGAAACTTTCTCCAACAGACCTTCGGCGCTGGTCGCGGCGTGGGTGACGGTCGGTACCGTGAATGATGCGACGCTCATGATGACTTTCTCTGTGCCGCGAGAAGCCGGGCGATGATGCTGAGCGCAAGCACCGCCAGGGTAATTATCAACGCGCCGGTCCAGGCCAGCTTCTGCCAGTCCTTGTAAGGGCTGAGCGCGAACTGGAAGATGACGACCGGCAGGCTGGCGACCGGAGCATTCAGGTCGGTGCTCCAGAACTGGTTGTTGAGCGCGGTGAACAACAGCGGCGCCGTTTCGCCGCTGATACGCGCGATCGCCAGCAGCACGCCGGTGATCATGCCGGCGCGCGCAGCGCGGTAGGCGACCTTGGTGATCATGAGAGCGCGCGGCAGGCCAATCGAAGCGGCGGCCTCGCGCAGGGTATCGGGGACCAACGTGAGCATGTCCTCGGTGGTGCGCACCACCACCGGCACCACGATCACCGCCAGCGAGACGGCACCGGCCCAGCCGGAGAAATGGCCCATCTGGGCGACCATGATTTCGTAAACGAACAGACCGATCACGATTGACGGTGCACTCAGCAAAATGTCGTTGATGAAGCGCACGACCGTGCTCAATTTGTCGTAGCGGCCATACTCCGCCATGTAAGTGCCGGCGAGCATGCCGAGTGGCGTGCCGATCGCCACCGCGATCGCCGTCATCACCAGGCTGCCGATGATCGGATTGAGCAGGCCGCCGGCCGCGCCCGGTGGCGGCGTCATCTCGGTGAACACCGCCAGCGACAGCCCGCTGAAGCCTTCCCACAGCAGTACGCCGAGAATCAGCACCAGCCAGCTCAGGCCAAAGGCCGTCGCGGCAAAAGACAGCCCCATCGTGATGACGTTGCGGCGGCGGCGTTTCGCGTAAAGCGGGGAGGAAGCGCCCGATATCATGACCATGGTCAGATTCCGACCCGCGCGTTGAGACGCATCAACATCAGGCGGGCGAAGGCCAGCACGATAAACGTAATCACGAACAGGATGAGGCCGAGCGCAATCAACGCAGACGTATAGAGGTCGCCGACCGCCTCGGTGAATTCGTTGGCGATGGTGGCAGAGATCGTTGTGCCGGGCGCCAGAATCGAGCCGGAAATGCGATGCGCATTGCCGATCACGAACGTCACCGCCATGGTTTCGCCAAGCGCGCGGCCGAGCCCGAGCATGACGCCGCCGATCACGCCGACGCGGGCGTAGGGTAGCACCACGTAGCGCGCTACCTCCCAGGTGGTGCAGCCGAGGCCGTAGGCCGCCTCCTTGAGCACCGGCGGCACCGCTTCGAACACGTCGCGCGAGATCGACGTGATGAACGGCAGCACCATGATGGCCAGAATGAGGCCGGCGGTCAGGATGCCGATGCCATAGGGCGGGCCTTCGAACAGGGTGGAGAGCACCGGCACATTGCCGAACGCGGCAATCAAGAACGGCTGCACGTATTGCTGCAGGAACGGCGCGAACACGAACAGGCCCCAGATGCCGTAGATAATGCTGGGAATTCCGGCGAGCAGCTCGATGGCGATACCGACCGGGCGCCGCAGCCACATCGGGCACAATTCGGTAAGGAACAGCGCGATGAACAGGCCAACCGGCACCGCGATCAGCATGGCGATGAAGGACGTAACGACGGTGCCGTAGATCGGCGCGATGGCGCCAAATTTCTCGGTGACCGGGTTCCAACTTGTTTGGGTTAGAAAGCTAAAGCCGAACGTACGCAGGGCCGGCCACGAACCGTGTATCAGCGAAACGATGATTCCACCAAGAATAACCAGAACGGTTATAGCGGCGGTGCGCGTGAGATGGCGGAATCCCGCATCGCCCAATCGCAGACGCCGGAGAAGCCTGGCTCGATCCACCTGCTCGGCGACCGAGATCGTTCGACCCTGCAACGCAACATCAACCACGGGTCGCCTCCGGGCGGGTTGCATTCGGCTCTCCCTTAGGCTCAAGCGCGTTCCGGGGAGCCACTCAAGCGGCCCGCTGGCCGCAATACAAGCCGTCTATTCGGCAGAGGTGGACAAGGAAAGGGCGCCATGACGGCGCCCTTTCCCGATTGTCATCGGATCAGTTGGTCATCGCATAGAGCGGCTTGCCGCTCGCATCCTTGATCTCGCTCTTCCACTTGGCCTCGATCAGACCCACGACGCTGGCGGGCATCGGAATGTAGTCGAGGCTCTCGGCCATCTTGCCGCCGTTCTTGTACGCCCAAGCGAAGAACTTGAGCGCTTCGCTGGTAGCGGCCGTATCCTTCGGCTCCTTCGGCACCAGAATGAAGGTGGCGCCGGCGATCGGCCAGGACGCCGCACCGGCTGAGTTGGTCAGGATCATGTAGAAGCCGGGCGCCTTCGCCCAATCGGCGCCGGCCGCGGCCGACATGATGGCTTCCGAGGTCGCGGCAACAACCTTGCCGTCCTTGTTGATCATCTTGGTGGTGGTCAGATTGTTCTGCTTGGCGTAGGCGGTCTCGACGTAACCAATCGCGCCCTTGGTCTGAGCGACGTTGTTGGCAACGCCTTCGTTGCCCTTGGCGCCGATGCCAGCAGGCCATTCGACCGAGGTATTGCTTCCGACCTTCGACTTCCAATTCGGGCTCACCTTCGACAGATAGTTGGTGAAGACGAACGTGGTGCCAGAACCGTCGGAGCGGTGCACGAGCGCGATCGCCTGTGACGGCAGCTTCACATTCGGATTCTGCTTCTTGAGCGCCGCGTCGTCCCAGGTCTTGATCTCGCCAAGATAAATTTTGGCAAGGGTCGGACCGTCGATGGTCAGATCGCCGCTCTTGATACCGTCGAGGTTTACGACCGGGACGATGCCGCCCATCACGGTCGGAAACTGGACGACACCAATCTTATCCAACTCCGCGGGCTGCAGCGGCATGTCAGACGCGCCGAACGTCACGGTGCGAGCGGTGATCTGCTTGATGCCGCCGCCGGAACCGATCGACTGATAGTTCAGTCCGTTACCAGTCTCCTTTTTGTAGGCGTCGGCCCATTTGGCATAGATCGGATAGGGGAAGGTGGCGCCAGCGCCGGAAATGTCGGCGGCCTGAGCCGGAACGAAAGCAGCGGCGGCGATGAAACCGGCGGCTGCCCATGTCGTCCAGTGTTTCACGGGGTCTCTCCATGTTGGCGGCCAAAAGCGCACGCGGGGCTAAATGCCCGTGATTTCCGCCTTTTGCGCCCGTGGTCCGGGCGGCCGCTGTTGCTTTAAGACGCTCTCCACGACCGAGCTTCGGACAGCTTTTTTTCGCGTTGGATCGAGAAGTTCCGAAGTCGAGGCCAGCCATAGGCGTCGCATGTCACTGTTCTATAAACGTTTGGTGACAATCACATGACAATTTAAGCTTTTGATTTTGCTGTTAATTCGTGCGCTCTTTGGGAATCGGCGGTGTGCAACGGCAGGTGCATTGTGAAGGTGGCGCCGGCGCCCGGTGTGCTCTCGATATTCAATCCGCCGCCGTGCCGGTTGAGCACGTGCTTGACCAAGGCCAAGCCCAATCCCGTTCCGCCCTGTGCACGGCTGTCGGCGACATCGACCCGGTAGAACCGCTCGGTCAGCCGGGGGAGATGCTCGGGCGCAATGCCGGGACCGTAATCGCGTACCGCCAGACGCACCTCCGGCACCCCGGTGCGGGTTTGGCTGCGCGCCAACGTAATATCGATCCGCTTGCCGGCGGCACCGTATTTGAGCGCGTTCTCCACTAGGTTTTCGAGCGCTCGGATCAACTCGTCGCGGTCGCCGAGCACGATCAAGGCGTCCGGCGGCGTGGCGACCTTGATCGCGACGTCACGATCGCGCGCCAGTGTCTGCAAGCCATCGGCCACCTGACGCACGATCGGCGCCAGGTCGAGCGACGTGTTCGGCTGCAGATGCGCGTTGAGCTCGATACGCGACAACGAGAGCAGATCGTCGATCAGGCGGGCCATCCGGGTGGCCTGCCCCTGCATGATGGCGAGGAACTTGGCGCGCGCCGCTGGATCGTCCTTAGCCGTTCCCTGCAAGGTCTCGATGAAACCGAGCAGCGCCGCCAATGGCGTGCGCAGTTCATGGCTGGCATTGGCGATGAAATCGGCGCGCATTTCCTCGACCCGGCGTAGCGGGGTGAGATCGTTGAACGTCATCAGCAGAATGTCGGAGCGCCCGTCGCCGACATTCGCCAGTTCCACCGGCGTCACGAAGGCTTCGAACCAGCGGTCGAGCGGCACGCGCTCGAAGAATTCCACGCGTTGCGGCGTCCGGCTGGCGGTGGCGCGCCGAATTGCATCGACCAACTCCGGCATGCGCAACGTGATTAAGGCCGGTTCGCCGCGGCGCAGCGCCGGCGCGATCGTCGATGCCGCCGCGTTGAAGGCGACGACGCGGCCGTCGCGGCCGAGCACGATCGCCGGTCCGGGCAGTCCGCCGATCAACGATTCGATCAGCATCGCCTGCGGATGCGCAGCGGTGCGGTCGTGTATCGGCAGCCCCAGACCGGTATTGGCATCTGCGCGCAATCTGCCGAGCAGCGCAAGCCAAGCGCCACGCAGGCGGCTCGGCCAATCCACGCCGCGCGGCAAATTTGCGCTGTTGTCTTCGCTCGCCATGCTCAATCGGCGCTGATTTTATCGGTCTCGATCTCGCTGCGGAGCGGCGCGGTCGCGCTTGTCACCGGATGCAACGTGGGTTTCGCACGCGCGCCCCGCGAATTCAGCCATATTTCGCGCGCGCCCAAAATAATCAGCGCAACGACGAACGGCACCAAATAATAAAGCACCCGAAACAGCAGCAATCCGGCCAACACACTTTCCTTGTCGAATTGCCACAAGGCCACCAGCATGGCGGCGTCGAACACGCCGAGACCGCCGGGCGAATGGCTGGCGAAACCGAGCAGCGTCGCCGATACGAACACGACCGCCAGCGTCACAAAGCCGATATTCGGCTCGTTCGGCAGCAGCATATACATGGCGAGCGCACAGTAGCCGAGGTCGAGAATTCCGATGCAGATCTGCAGCAGCGTGGACGGCCCGCTCGGCAGATTCACTTTCCAGTCGCCCCGCCCGATCTCGCGCGGCGCGCTCCAGACCCAGCCGAGATAGGACGCGAGCACGATCAGCACCGCGCCCGCGATGCAGCGGTTGGTCCAGTCCGGCAGCTGATCGATCCAACCCGCGGCCTGCGGCGTATAGGCGACGCCGAGACCGAGCACGGTCGCGTTGCCGAGCCAGAACGTCAGGCCCGCCACAAAACAGATTTTGGCCACCTCGATGGCGTCGAGCCCGTAGGCCGAATAGATGCGGTAGCGCACCGCGCCGCCGGTAAAAACGGTGGCGCCGATGTTGTGGCCGATCGAATAGCTGGTGAATCCGGACAGCGCCGCGATGCGATAAGGGATTTCCTTGCGCCCGATCGTGCGCAAGGCGAACCAGTCGTAGAACGTGAGAGTGAAATAGCCGCCGGCGACGAACGCGGCAGCGGCGACGATATGGGGTCGCTTGGTCGTCTTCAGCGCGGCAATGACTTCGTCTATATTGATATCGCGCAACATGTGGACCAGCACCACCACCGCCACGGTGATGATGGCCAGACTGAGAAACACGCCTATCCGATTCCAGCCGATATCGTTCTGGAAAAATCGCGCCGCCGCGCGCAGCAAATTGAGCATCTTTCCTCCGGTTCGGCGCACAGGCCTCCCGGCCATGAGACCCCCGCTGCGCCGTCACAGCGCGCTATGCGACCCACTAGCAGAACTCACTCGCCAGCGCGAGTGGACTGCCGCCGGCCCCTGCGATTTGCTAGATTGCACGGTAAATGGCCGCATGGCTCAACGAAGGCCGATTGGAGGAGACCCCATGAGCGAGTTAGATCGTTCCCTGCCGCGCCGCGCGCTCCTGCAAGGCGCCGGTATCGGCCTCGGCGCCGGCCTATTGTCCGGCTTTTCCTCCGCCGCACAGGCGCAAGCCACCTCTGCCGGCGGCGATATCTGGAACCAAGAATATTGGGCGAAGAAAGGCGACGTGAGGCTTAATCTTTGGCGCAAACGCATTGGCGCGCCTAAGCCGGGCACACCGGCGCTGCCGGTCGTGTTCCTGGTGCATGGATCGTCGAACTCGGCGCGCTCCTCCTACGACCTCACGGTGCCCGGCAAGGGCGAATATTCTCTGATGAACGTGCTGGCGCGCTACGGTTACGACGTCTGGACCATGGACCATGACGGCTACGGTTATTCCGGCTCCTCCGGCAATAATTCCGACATGGCCAGTGGCGTCGAGGACATCAAGTCCGCGATGCCGGTCGTAATGAAGGAGACCGGGCAGCAAAAAGCGCATTTCTACGGCACGTCGTCCGGCGGCATCCGCGCCGCGGCCTATGCGCAGGCGCAGCCCGAGCGCGTCGGCCGGCTGATGCTGTGCGCCTTCACCTACAATGGCAACGGTGCGGCGGAGATCGAACGGCGGCGCAAGCAAATCGAAGCCCTGCGCGCCAGCCCCCGCCGCAAGCGCGACGCCGCGATGATCCGCTCGATCTTTACCCGCGACGGCTACCCTTCGCTTTACGACCCGGCGATGACAGAGGCACTCATCGCCGATGAGATGAAATTCGGCAACGAGGTTCCCAGCGGCACCTATCTCGACATGGCGGCAAACCTGCCGATCGTGGATCCTAAGAAGATATTGTCGCCGGTACTGATGCTGCGCGGCGAGTTCGACGGCAACTCGACCAACGACGATCTGCTGGATTTTTATCGTCAACTGCCGAACGGCGACCGTCAGTTCGTCATCTTGCCGCAGACCGCGCACAGCGCCGGCTACAGCAAGAACCGGCACCTGCTTTATTACGCCATGCGCAGTTTCTTGGAGGCGCCGACACCGACAGCGGCTTAGCAGGACTGTCGGTTTACTTGGCGGCGAAAAACTCGCGCAGCGCGGCCATCGTCTCCGCCGGCGCCTCCTCGGACAGATAATGTCCGCAAGGTAGCGCCTCGGCGCCCACGATATTGGACGCGTAGCGCGTCCAGATCTCGGCCGGTCCCGGTTTGTGGTTGCGCCCCACCCCGCCGGTCGCGCCCCACAGCAGCAGCACCGGACATTCGATCTTGCGCCCCGCCTCGAAATCCTTGGTGTCCATGTCGAGATCGACGCCGAAGGTGGCGCGGTAATCCTCGCAAATGGCGTGGATAGTCGCCGGATCGCGGAAACAGCGTTTGTATTCGGCAAGCGCCTCCTTATCGAAGAAGCTCAGACCCTGTTTGGTTTTCGCGAGCTTCTTCTCAATGAACCAATCGGGGTCGGCGCCCATCATGCGTTCCGGCATATCGTAGGGCTGAATGTTGAATAGCCAATGCCATGAGAATTTACCCCACTCCTTCGTCATGTTGTTGAGCACGTGATGCTGCGGGATGATGTCGAGGATCGCCGCGCGCATCACTTTCTGCGCGTGGTCGAGGCACATGCGATGCAGCACACGCGCGCCGCGGTCGTGGCCGGCCGCAAAGAAACGGTCGAAGCCGAGCGCGGCCATCACCTCCACTTGGTCCTGCGCCATGGCGCGGAACGAATAGCCGGAATGGTCGTCGCCGCCCGGCGGCTTTTCCGAATCGCCATAGCCACGCAAATCTGTAGCGATCACGGTAAATTCACGCGCGAGCGCCGGCGCTACCTTCAGCCACGACAAATGCGTGAACGGATTGCCGTGCATCAGCAGCAGCGGTGGCCCGCTGCCGCCAGTGACGGCGACGATGCGCACGCCGCTGGTTTTGATCTCGGAACGCTTGAAGCCTTCGAGCATGGAGCGACCTTTGTTTCTGTCATGGCCGGTCTTGTCCCGGCCATCCACGTCTTGCTGCCGATTTAAGACGTGGATGCCCGGCGCAAGGCCGGGCATGATATTGAGAGACCAGCGCGGAAATCAAATCCAAAAATACTGCGCCACGCCTGATAAAATCCGCGACACCCTGCTGGCGACAGCAAAAGATCTCGGTCGGGCTTGCCGACGCCTATGGCGCCCTCATGGTGGAACAAGCCCCGGTGCCCTACCGCCACGCCGCGGCCGGCCTCGCGCGCGAGCACCGGCGCGCTAATGCTCATGTCCCACTTGCGGCCGCGATGAAAAACCTCCACTTGTGACGCGCATATACGTTTCATCGGAGACGAAATGGCCGTAAGTGACCACCTGCAGATGCTGCCGCTGCGCGTGACGCGCAACGACAGAATTGCCGACGGTATCCATTTGCTGGAATTCCGCGATTCCGGCGGCAAGCCGCTTCCGGAATTTTCCGCCGGCGCGCATATTGCTGTCCGGGCACCCAACGGCTTGTTGCGCAAATATTCTCTGTGCAACGATCCGGCCGAGCGCGACCGCTACCTGGTCGCGATCAAGCGCGAGATCAACGGACGCGGCGGC
The DNA here is from genome assembly GCA_963709855.1 of uncultured Alphaproteobacteria bacterium. Classification (GTDB taxonomy): domain Bacteria; phylum Pseudomonadota; class Alphaproteobacteria; order Rhizobiales; family Xanthobacteraceae; genus Pseudolabrys. Next base: position 62,194 of record CAVPXX010000026.1, read on the forward strand.
TCCTGCAACCTCATCGACAATGCAAAGGCCGGCGATGAATTGATGGTGGCTCCGCCGGTCAACGACTTCGGGCTGCCGCCGCGCGCGCAGGATTTTCTGTTTATTGCCGGCGGAATTGGCATCACGCCGATCATGGCCATGATCCGAGAGGTACAGCGGCAAGGAAAGCGGTTCCGCCTGTTCTACTGCTCGCGTTCGCCAGAAACGACCGCGTTTCTCGACGAGCTGAGCACGCCCGCATTCAAGGACCAAGTCACAATCCACTACGATCAAGGCGACCCGTCCCGATCGCTCGATCTCAAGCCGGTGCTGGCCGAGCGAAAAAACCGCGAGCATCTGTATTGCTGCGGGCCGCGCCCATTGATGGAAGCGGTGCGCAACATGACCGACCACTGGTCATCCACTGCCGTGCATTTCGAGGCTTTCAGCGATGCCGAGACCCATAAGGCGACGGACAAGGCGTTCAAGGTTCGAACTCGCGCGCTCTGGCGAGGTGATCGATGTGCCCACCACAAAGACCATCCTCGAAGCCTTGCGCGATCACGGCCTCGAGGTGCCAAGCTCGTGTGAAACCGGCACTTGCGGGACCTGTCGTACAAAACTGCTCGCCGGCGAGGCCGACCATCGCGACCTGGTGTTGGCCGAGCACGAGCGCGCCGGCACCATCATGATTTGCGTCTCTCGCGCGCGCGCCGACGAAATCACCATCGACCGCTAATAATTATTCCTGGATCGATCGCAAATAAGCGCTTACCGCGCGGGCATCGTCTTCGCTAAACTTGAATTCCGGCATGGCGGGATGGCCGGCGGAAATACCGCGCTCGAGCAGGCGCGGGAACCGATCGGGGTCGAAGCTGCGGCCGAGTGTGCGAAATGGCAGCGCGCCTTGCAGCGGACTATTGCCGGTTCTCCCGATCGCATGGCAGCTTGCGCAGAATTCCTCCAGCAGCGCGCGTCCGTGCCGGGCTGGGTCCTGCGCTTGCGCGGCAGTACTCAGGGTCGACAGCGCCAGCCATGACGCGATCAGCGGCATGGTGATTATCGTGGGCCGTGGCATTTTGAATCCCGTGATACGCAGTAAGGCCGTGGCGCGCCGGAAGGCATTCCCGCCGTCACGAACTGTGAGCAATACATATTCTATAAAGTTTCAAACCCTAATGCTATCGCCCACTTGAACGGAGGCTCAACATAACATCAATCCCAAATGAACCACCCTACATTATGAGCATCGCTGACCGCGTTACTTACATAATGGTTTTTGGCATAATTATTTTTTTGGTACTAGCATTTTCCTTTTTACAATAGCACTCGCATCCAAATAACCTCAAATCGCATGTAACTGACGCGACATGCGATTTAAGGAAGCCACGCAAATTGCCGCTACTTCGCAAACCAAAAACGATTAAGACGACAAGGGACCCTTCAACGCACCCGCCACTGCTTTCGTCGCTGTTTCGCTGAAGTCTTTTGCTTGCTCCGTCAAAGAATTCAATTGCGTTTGAAAGAGCATGGTATTGTCTGATTCAAGTCAAAGACCCTTCAGCGATTCTCATTTACATAAACGTGGTCAGAAGTTGTCCGCAGCTAAGCCGCTAGGCTTTGCAAAAAATTGAGGTGGTGGCGTAGTTTGAAATGCCTCGCAAGCCTTCAATCGTGTTAATATGGATTGCGTCGACAACATAGTGATCGGCACATGATTGAAACGGGCGGGACCACAATGGGCAAAGTCCTCGCAACTCTGTTGGTCGCGGTGATGCTCACGGTTGGCGGTGGCGGCATCGTCCGTGCGGGACCGCTAGAGGATGGTCTTGGCGCATACAAGCGCGGCGACTACACAACTGCACTTCGTATATTGCGACCGCTTGCTGATCAAGGAAGCGCAGAGGCGCAGTTCTGGCTTGGCGCTATGTACGAACATGGGCAAGGTGTAGCCCATGACTACCGCGAAGCAAGGCATTGGGTTCGGTTGGCTGCCGAACAAGGAAACCCATTGGCGCAGACCTTCCTTGGCATCGCCTACGGTGAGGGGCGAGGTGTGATCCAGGACTATCGGGAAGCTATCAAGTGGACCCGGTTGGCTGCCGAACAAGGGCAAGCCGCCGCGCAATTGTATCTTGGTTTCATGTACGAGGAGGGGATAGGTGTCGCACAAGATTACCAACGTGCTTACATGTGGTCCGACATTGCCGCATCAAAACATGGCGATGATGCCGTTCTAAGAGCAATCAACCAACGCGACAGAATTGCGAAGCATCTAACTGCGGCGCAGGTCATTCAAGCGCAAGAAACGGCACGGCAATGTGAAGCAAAGAAGTTGAAGAACTGTGACTGAAATTCCTCAGATGCTCTCGTCGCAAGTCCGTCAGATGCGCCCTTTTCTCGTCATTCGTTAGATATGCGCTGATGCCGTTGACCATCGCCATGACGAGAGTGCGATCATTCATATGCCATGATTCAATCACTGCCGCAGCTCTGCAGGTATTCTGCTATCCTTTTTAATAACGGCAGATTGCAGGCGTAGAAACCCTGCTGCTATCGGTACGAAACTCTCATCGCCGCTTAAGGCTGAGGATATAATCGATTAATTCGTTGGAATCTGATTCAGAGACTATCAGGTTAGGCATTCCCTTGTGGTTTGACTGAAGGAACACCTTCAAGGATAGGGCAGTCGTTGAATGTAGATTGGCGATAGCAAAAAAGCTCGCGACGTCGTGACGGGGGAGAGGCTGTCCTTCGGTAACCCGATGACAGGAACTGCAAAGCTCTATCGCTATCTGGCGTCCCAGAGAATGGCTGTTATCGGGCTGAGCGAGCGCCTCAACTGGTACCGCTAATGCTGCTGCGATGAAGAGACTTAGGGATATGGAATGGCGCATGTGGTCTCCGCAGTGAAGATGGGGCTAATGCATGTCATTCAACGAATTTCATCGCTAAAAGCCGCAGTTGTTACTTTTCCTGAATGCGATTTAGGTAATCGATAACAGTAAGAATGCGGGTTCGCTTTAGGACTTCTCCATCGTAGGAAGAATCGAGAAATTTATCTGTTGGATATAAAAACATCCGATTGTACGCTCCCCAAATTGGCATTTCCCGAGTGCCGTGAGCTGCGATCACTTTTCGCCCGTCAATGACCTCGTATATAGCGCTGACAGGGAATGCACGGTTATTTTTCTTGGCGAGAACAGTCAAATCAGTAGGTGCTACCTTAAGCTGCTCACTTAGCGGTCCTTTACCCTTTCCATCAATGCCGTGGCAAACCGCACAAGCTAACCGATATGCTGATATGCCTAAATCAGTATCTTGAGCCGAAACTACCGCATTTACTCCAATAGTAAGGTTGGCAATTATCAGACACTTCGCCGCACGGTTTGCCATGTTAGCTCCCATTGGTATGCGTTACTGCAATATTTCTCCGCTGCGTGACAGTTTATTTTAAGTACGATTGCTAATAGAGAAATGCATTGATGTGCATCAAGGAGTACGTGTCACCATCAATGCTCTGAAGCTTCTTCGCCATATCCTTTGAGAGTGGCATGCCCGTGCTGTCACTTTTCAGGCGGTAATATTTCCTGAACACAGACCTGATCAATCAGATGCTCTCGTCGCAAGTCCGTCAGATGCGCCGAGCTGCCAGCTGGATGCGATCCATGTCTGACCTTCCTTCAATGCAGAGCGAGCTTTGATCGTCACAAGTTGGCGCGCGCGGCTCAAGTGTCGTGAGCATCGCAGCCGCCGAGCGTCAGCGTAAAGATCAGAAATGCAAAAAAACCGAAGGGCCGGTGCATTAGGACGTCGCTCCAGGGCCTGATGCGAACTTAGCGGCTTGCGCTCAGAGCTGATCGGAGAACATTTGCTTGTAATGGCGATACCAATCGCTTTGGAAGACCTCGTTCGGATCGTAGCGGCGCTTGAGGCGCAGGAACTCGGCCATTTGCGGGTAGCACTTTTCGACCTGCTGGCGGCTCGCCCATCGGTGGTAGGTGAGGTAATAGCTGCCGCCGAACTCGATCGCGCGGTCAATAAGACGGCGGAAGTTGTCGGCCGCCTTGCGCAGGCCGCTCTCATCATGATCCACATGCAGGTTCATAACGATACAGACCCACGGTTCTCGCGCCCAGGCGAGCATGCTTTCATCATCTTTCTCAATGAGACGGATCGTCCCGTAAATGAGCTGCGCACCGTGCTGTCTAAAGTCCGCGCGCACAGAGTTGAGAAAGGACGGGAGCGCGCTGCGCGGCACATAGAGTTCGGTGATCATTTCCGTGCCCTTGACCTTGGCTTGGAGCCGACGGTCGAGGTCTTCATGGTAATTGTCGAGATAGAGGCTCATCTGGTTCGTATCGGACCAGTACCGCTGCCCCGAGGTCGAAAGATAATACGCCACATAGGTTTCATAGGCGCGGCGGGTATCGGCGTGGGACAAGTAATAAAGCTCGCGCCATTGCGCCTCCCCAAGCTCCTTGGTCTCCGCTGGCATTGGTGTCTCCGCCGGAAGCGGTCGATAGCACGAGAACACACCCTTCTTCAGGAAGCCATCTGAACTGGCATCGGTCGAAAATTGACAATCGCCGTAGAGATAGCCGTCGGCGATGCGCTGGTCGAACGCCTTTATGAGATCGTCGGTGTCGATGACCTGCACCACGCGTTCGAGCTTTGTGCGCGGCATCAGACGAAGCTGCACGCGCGTAACGACGCCGAACAGCCCATAGCCACCGATCGCCAAGCGGAAGAGTTCATGGTTCTGGGTACGGCTGCAGGTTCGCAGCTTTCCATCCCCATCCATGATTGTGAATGCCTCAACATCGCCGATAAACGGTCGGAACTTCAGGCCGCGACCATGGATGTTGGCCCCGAGAGCGCCACCGAGAGTTAGCCGATCAGCTCCGGTCTGTTTCTGAACGATGCCCCAGTGCCGGCCCGGGCTCTTCTGCATGGCGATGAGTTTGTTGACGAACTCGGGCCACTGAATGCCAGCATCGGCCTCGACGATGCCAAGCCTCGCATCGAGGCGGAGTTCGCCCTTCATCGGGCGCGTGTCGATCATCACCGCCCCGCTCGCGAACTGTTGGCCGCCCATGGCATGTCGGCCTCCCGCAATCGAAACCGCCTTTCCATCACGCCGCGCGGCTCCGATTGCCCGCCGCAACGCCGCCTCGGAGTCGACGGCAACAACACGATCAACGTGCGTCTCGTTGAGCTGACAATGGACGTCGTTGACTATCGTGCCGGTGCTTTGTGCGCGGGCTGATCTCGAAGCGTAAGGCAAAAGAGCGAGGGCAGTGCCGGTGCGAATTGCACCTTTCAAGACGTTGCGTCGTGTTCGCATTAAACCTCCCGGATAGCTCCTGAGCCGCCGACAATATCAATACAAGCGCAGCAGCCGAGATGGTAGAGCGCATTGTGATTTAGACCCAGAGAAGCGATTGCAACCTCAGACACCTCTTGTTCCTCGCCGGCCAGGGCCCGCGCGACGAGAAGGCGGGCCCGCTGACCGGCAAGCTCTGCGCCGAGATCAGGATCGAGGAAGGCTACCGGCGCGCTCAGCTCGTCGGCCTCGGGCTCCTTGCTGCCATGCGCGACGCTCTCGGTTCGCTCGACCACATCGATTTCATCGTCAAGTTGCTCGGCACGGTCAACGCGATGCCGAGTTTCAACGACTCGCCGAAAGTCATCAACGGCTGCTCCGATCTGTTCGTCGAAGTGTTCGGCGACGCCGACCGCCATGGCCGCTCGGCCGTCGGCAATGTCATGCTGCCCAACCAGATATCCGTCGAGATCGAGGGCATCGTCGCGGTCAAGCCGTAGGTAAAACGGTTACACGCTCTCGCGCGCGTTCGCTGTTACCTTGTCAGCTTGAGCGTGTGAATCGTCCGTTTATTTCTGGCTTTGTGCCATTGCGGCATAAAGGCCGGAGGCGTCCGTCGCACGGCGCGCGTCACGAGTGATATCCGCATGTCGCAGCCTGCGTGCGACCAGCGCAAGCACATTGAGTTGCTCGCCTGCGGGCTCCGTCGGCAGCAGCAATAGAAAAACTAGATCAACCGGCTGGCGGTCGATGGCGTCGAACTCGATTGCACTTTTCAGTCGAGCGAGAAGGCCGAAAGGCTTTTTCACGTCTGCAATACGCGCATGCGGGATCGCCACGCCGCCGCCCATTCCGGTAGATCCCAATTCCTCACGCTTGAGGATATCGGCCGTGATTTTTTGGGCATCGACTTTAAGGATAGACGCCGCACGACCGCAAAGATCCTCTAATAATTGAGTCTTATCTGACGCGCGAATGCCGAGCAACACGTCGGAGGGCGTGAGAAAATCTTTGATTTCCATTGCCATTCCTCAGTCGGGCGCGCGTAGCCGATAGCCGATACCGGTTTCCGTGAGAACGTATTGAGGGCGTTCGGGATCGGATTCAATCTTCTGCCGGAGCTGTCGCACGTAGACGCGCAGGTACTGGGCATCCACCAGTTCCTCCCACAATTCGCCTAGCAAAAATTTGTGGGTCAGCACCTTGCCGGCGTGCTGCACCAGCACGCGCAGCAGGTCGTATTCCTTGGGCGAAAGCTTCACCTCAAGGTCGCGCACTTTGACGATGCGGCGCACGAGATCGACGGACAGGTCGCCGGTCTTAAAGATCGGTCGCTCGCCGTGGACCTGGAGCTGGTGCCGCATCGCCGCCCGCATGCGTGCAAGCAATTCGTCCATTCCGAAGGGCTTGGTTACATAATCGTCGGCGCCAAAGTCCAGTGCCTGCACCTTGCCGGCCTCATCGCCGCGGCTGGATAGGACCACGATTGGAACGTTTTCAACTCGTGCGCGGATCATCCTGAGCAGCTCGTGCCCCTGAATGTCAGGGAGACCGAGATCGAGGATGACCAAGTCCGGCTTTTGATCCAGCAAGTCGAGAGCGGTCTTGCCGTTGGGCGCCTCAATAATTTGGTAGCCCTGCGTGGTCAGGCCCATCCGTAAAAGCTTACGAATAGGCGGCTCGTCGTCGATTACCAAAACTTTGAGTGCGGCGGCGGTCATGTGGTGGTATCTAATTCTTGTGATTTCGCCGGGACTGGCAGCCTGATAGTGAAGACCGCCCCCGTCCGATCCGTCCGGTTCGCCGCGATGATGGTGCCGTGCATGGCCTCTACGAACCCTCGGGAAATCGCGAGACCCAGCCCGGTGCCTGCCCGCACCTGATCCCCTTTCTGCACCCGGTAGAACTTATCGAAAATGTGCTCCAGATCGGCGGGGGGAATGCCCTCACCTTCGTCAACAATCCGGAGACAAACAGAGTCCGTGTCCCGCCAGCTCTGGATCCGAATTGTCGTGCCGACAGGTGAATACTTTGCCGCGTTATCGAGGATATTAAAAAGGACCTGCTCAAAGAGCACCGCATCCAACTCAATCATCGGGAGGTCGGTCGCGAGCTCAAGCTCGACGTGATGCCGAGCGAGAATCTTGTTCGCGCGCCGCAGCGCACTGCCGACGATTTCTCCCAGATCGTGTAGAGCGGCATTCGGGACTATGGCCCCAGACTCAAGCTTGGTCATATCGAGCAGGTTGGCAATGAACCGATTGAGCCGCTCAGACTCGTCGACAATGGTTGCCAACAGATCGGCCTTCTCGGCTTCGGTGAGTTTGCCGGCAAGATCCCGCAGCGTGCCCGCAGACCCAAGTACCGCCGCAAGCGGTGTCTTAAGATCGTGCGAGATTGAGGTGAGGAGCGCGGAACGGAGGCGATCAGTCTCGACCGTGCGCTTGACGCGATCCATGTCCTCGACCAGACGGACGCGCTCGATCGCTAGAGCGCTCTGGTCTATGAGCGCATCGAGTAGGCGGCGCTCATCAGGCGTAAGTAGCGGTCCCGGTTTGTCGCGGTCGATGCCGACAACTCCGATCGCACCGCGGCCAGTCCACATGGGCATGAACAATCGTTTGGCGCCCGGCAGCGTATCCGAACCCCGCCCGGCGGAACGATTGTTCTCCCAGGCCCAGCTGGCGGCGGCCAGGTCGGCACTATCGAGAGTATCCTCGGGCGGGTAGCCCGCCTTCACCGCAATGGAGCCGTTCTCCGGCAGAAGCAATACGACCCGCACCTTCAGCATCAAGTGCCGTCTGATAGGCCGTGGCCCAAAGGACATCATCCAAGGCGCCGACGCCTGCCAGCTTGCGGCTGAATGCGTAGAGCGACTCGGTGGCACGCGCGCGGCCCATTGCCACAACGGCCTGCGTGCGCACCCGCGCGCCGACGTTCGACACGACGACGGCTATTACAATGAAGAAGAAAAAGGCCAATACATTGGTCGGATCGGCGATCGTGAAGGTATAAATCGGCGGCAGAAAGAAGAAATTATAGCAAAGCGATGCCGCGACGCTGGCGAAGATTGACGGCCACAGCCCGTAGCGCACCGCAACGCCAACAACTGCGGTGAGGAATACGAGGTCGACGTTTTCGATTTTAAACCAAGACTGGATGGCTTCGCCGACGCCAAGAGCGATTGCGACCGCAACGAGCGCGATGGCAAAAGGACGCGGATCGAATGGCTTGGCCTCTTCGGCTGTGCGCACCGTCTTTTTCGGGATCGGTTCGCCAACAATGTCATCGCCTGCGATCACATGGACGCTGATATTACCGGACCGCCGTACAAGATCATGCACGACGGACCCGTGGAGTATTTCAAACCACCGCGATCGGCTCGTTTTTCCGATAATGACTTGGGTTATGTTGTTAGCGCGCGCATAGTCGATCACATCGTCAGCGATGCTTCGGTCGCCACCTGGAATCGTGATCGCTTCGCCTCCCAGCGCCTCTGCGAGACGTAGGGTGTCAGCAACTCGATCGCGTTGAACTTCGGTGAGCTGTAGACTCCGTCTGCTCTCGACAGAGAGTGCGGTAAATGGCGCATGTAAGACGATCCGACAGTCGCTTAGCGTAGCGCACTAGCCCTGCCGCACGTGGATCCTCGCTGACGCAAACAAGAATGCGTTCGCCCGCAGCCCAAGGTCCTGCGATGGCGTGGGTCTGCATTTCCGTGAGCAGCTGCTCGTCTACCCGTTCGGCAGTGCGCCGCAAGGCAAGCTCGCGCAGAGCCGTCAAGTTGCTCGGCGAGAAGTAGTGGTCCAAGGCACGCTCAGCCTGCTTGGGGACGTAGACTTTCCCGTCCTTAAGGCGCTGGATCAAATCGTCCGGCGTCAGATCGACGAGCTCGATGGCGTTAGCACGATCAAAAACAGAATCGGGAACGGTCTCGCGGACGCGGACGCGTGTGATCTGCGCAACGACGTCGTTCAGGCTCTCGATGTGTTGGATGTTGACGGTAGAGTAGACGTCGATGCTGTGATTGAGCAGCTCTTCTACGTCGAGATAGCGTTTCGGATGACGACTGCCAGGTACGTTGGTGTGGGCAAGTTCATCGACAAGAACGATCTGTGGCCGGCGAGCGATAATGGCATCGAGGTCCATTTCCTCGAGCCACTGGCCTTTGTACTCAATGCGCCGGCGCGGGATAATATCAAGATCGTCCAGCAGCGCTTCGGTCTCTTTGCGGCCGTGGGTCTCCACGACGCCGACGACAACATCGTAGCCGTCTTTCGTTCTGGCACGAGCCTGTTGCAGCATTTCGTAGGTCTTGCCGACGCCGGGCGCCGCACCCACGAAGATCTTGAGCTTACCGATGCGACTCTCTTCTCGCCGAGCCGCCTCGAGCAAGGCTTCCGGCGAGGGCCGTTGATCAAGGTCGCGACGCTGGTCTGCCATCAGACCTCAGGTCCCGAGACTGGCCCGCAGGCTGGCCGGTCTACTTCTTTCCCGCCTCATCGAGCGCCAGATTGAGTTCAAGAACATTCACCCGCGGCTCGCCGAGCAAGCCGAATGTCCGACCCTCGGTGCGCTCGCCGACGAGCTGACGCAAGCGATCTTCTGGCATGTTACGCGCCTTCGCAACACGGGGCACCTGGAACAAAGCAGCCGCCGGCGAGATGTGAGGATCGAGGCCGCTGCCTGACGTGGTGACGAGATCAATCGGCACCGATGCGGCTGGATTCTCCTGCTTCAGTTTGTCAACGTCGCCCTTGACCCGATCGACCAAGGCCTTGCTGGTCGGGCCGAGGTTGGAGCCGCCCGAATTCGCAGCATTGTAGGGTGCATCAATGTTCTTAGTCGGATCCTTCGGGTCAGGCGTGTTGGTCGCAGACGGACGGCCGTGGAAATATTTGTCGTCAGCAAAGACCTGTCCGATCAGGGCAGAGCCTACGACCTTGCCGTCTTTCTCGATCAGGCTGCCTTGCGCCTGATACGGAAAAATTACTCCCGCAATCCCAGTCATAGCGAGCGGATAGACCAGCCCGGTAATGACGGTAAGGGCGATGATAAGGACGATCGCCGGACGGATTTCCTTCAACATGACTGTTTCTCTCCTCAAACCAGATGCAAGGCAGTGACCGCAAGGTCGATGGCCTTGATGCCGACAAACGGAATGATGACGCCGCCCACGCCGTAGATCAGCAGGTTGCGGCGCAGCAGCGGGCCAGCCCCGATCGCACGGTAGGCGACGCCCTTCAGCGACAGCGGGATGAGGGCGATGATGATCAACGCGTTGAAGATGATCGCCGACAGGATCGCGCTCTGCGGGGTCGCGAGGTGCATAATGTTGAGCGCCTGCAGCTGAGGGTAGAAGGCGAGAAACATCGCCGGGATGATGGCGAAGTACTTCGCCACGTCGTTGGCGATCGAGAACGTGGTCAGCGCGCCCCGTGTCATCAGGAGCTGCTTACCGATCTCGACGATCTCGATTAGTTTCGTTGGATTTGAGTCAAGATCGACCATGTTGCCGGCCTCACGTGCCGCCTGCGTGCCGGTATTCATGGCAACGCCGACATCGGCCTGGGCAAGCGCCGGGGCATCGTTGGTACCGTCACCGCACATTGCAACGAGCTTGCCCTTGGCCTGCTCATCGCGAATGAGCCGCAACTTGTCCTCAGGGGTAGCTTGCGCGAGGAAGTCATCCACGCCCGCCTCAGCCGCAATCGCAGCGGCGGTCATCGGGTTGTCACCAGTGATCATAACGGTCTTGATGCCCATGCGGCGAAGCTCGGTAAAACGCTCGCGGATTCCGCCTTTGACAATGTCCTTGAGATGAACGACGCCGAGCAATTTGCCATCCTTGGCAACCGCGAGCGGAGTGCCGCCGGCCTTCGCAATGGCGTCCGCAATCGCATTGATCTCGCGCGCTGCCTCAGCATTGACTGCCGGCTGTGGTACACGAGCGGCGGCAGTTGTCGGGTTCCCAACAGTCGCTGGTGCGTTGCGATAATTCAGAATGGCGTCGACCGCGCCCTTTCGGATCCACGAGGTCGCCGACTTCGACCCCGCTCATGCGGCTCTGCGCGGTGAAAGGAATAAATTTGGCCCGTATTTCAGCCAAATCACGGCCACGGATGCCATACTTCTCCTTCGCGAGTACGACGATGGAGCGCCCCTCGGGCGTCTCATCCGCAAGCGAGGCAAGCTGTGCCGCGTCCGCCAACTCCTGTTCGGTTACGCCGCGCAACGGCTTGAACTCGGTGGCTTGGCGGTTGCCGAGCGTGATCGTGCCGGTCTTGTCGAGCAGCAGCGTATCGACGTCGCCCGCCGCCTCGACCGCACGGCCAGACATCGCCAGCACATTGAAACGCACAAGCCGATCCATGCCCGCGATGCCGATCGCGGAGAGCAGCGCACCGATGGTCGTGGGGATCAGCGTCACGAATAGCGCCACCAAGATGATGACCGAGATGGCGCCGCCGGCATAGGTGACGTAGCTCGGGATTGTCGCCGTCGCGAAGACAAAGATGATGGTCAGGCCGATGAGTAGGATATTGAGGGCAATCTCGTTCGGCGTCTTCTGACGCTCGGCGCCCTCGACCAGCCTGATCATGCGGTCGAGGAAGGTCGACCCCAGGGCCGCGGTGATGCGGACGCGGATCCAGTCGGAGAGCACTTGCGTGCCGCCAGTGACCGCCGAGCGGTCGCCACCGGACTCGCGAATGACAGGAGCCGACTCGCCGGTGATCGCTGCCTCATTGACCGAGGCAACGCCCTCGATGATCTCGCCGTCTGAGGGAATGAGGTCACCGGCCTCCACCAGAACCACGTCGCCCACCTTCAGGCTGGTGCTGGCGACACGCTTGTAGTTCTTCCGGTCAGAGCCGGTCAGTAGCTTTGCCTGCGTCTCCGTGCGTTGGCGTCGCAGCGTTTCGGCCTGCGCTTTGCCACGACCTTCGGCGATCGCTTCGGCGAAGTTGGCGAACAGCACGGTGAACCATAGCCACACAATGATCTGGAACTCGAAGGCGAGATGTCCGCCCCCGGTGAAGAGGTCCCGAATCAGGATGACCGTGGTCAATGCCGTGACAATCTCAAGCACGAACATGACCGGGTTCTTGATCAGCGTCCGCGGATCGAGCTTGACGAAGGCCGAGCCGATGGCCGGCAGCACGATCTTGGGATCGACCAGCGCCGAGACCGGCATCCGCTTGCGAATATGTGAGGTTTCCATCGAATTAACTCCGAGGTGAATCCGGTCAGAACACGGTGCCCGCGGTCATCGCGAGGTGTTCGACGATGGGTCCAAGCGCGAGCGCGGGGAAGAAGGTGAGGCCGCCAACGATCACGATGACGCCCACGACCAGGCCGATGAACAGGCCGCCCGTGGTCGGGAACGTGCCGGCCGACGCAGCGATGCTCTTCTTCTCCGCGAGCGAACCCGCGATCGCCATGGCCGGGATGATCATGAAGAAGCGGCCGACAAACATCGCGACACCGCCGGTGACGTTGTAGAAGAGCGTGTTGGCCGTAGAGCCCGGCGAATGCCGAGCCGTTATTCCGGTCCTGCGAGATGTAGGCATAGAGGACCTCGGTGAAGCCGTGCGGTCCGGCATTGCCCATGGAGGCAACTGCGGGCGGGTAAACGACAGCGACCGCCGTCCAGCCGAGATACATCAGCGGCAGGACCAGGATGGCGAGCATCGCCATCTTGACCTCTTTCGCCTCGATTTTCTTGCCGACATATTCCGGCGTGCGGCCGACCATCAGGCCGGCGACGAAGATCGAGATGATGACGAACAGCAGCATGCCGTACATGCCGGCGCCGACGCCGCCGACGATGATCTCGCCGAGCTGGATGTTGATGAGCGGGATCATGCCGCCGAGCGCGGTGAACGAGTCGTGCATGGCGTTGACGGCGCCGCAGGAGGCGGCGGTGGTGATCACCGCAAACAGCGCGGAGGCGACGATACCGAAGCGGACCTCCTTGCCCTCCATGTTGCCGCCGGTAAGGCCGAGCGCGTTCAAGATGTCGTTGCCGTGCGCTTCGGCCCAGTAGCAAACAATCACGCCGGCGATGAACAGCACGCCCATCACGGCCAGGATGGCCCAGCCCTGACGCTGGTTGCCGACCATGCGGCCGAACACGTTGGTGAGCGCGGCGCCGATCGCGAAGATCGAAATGATCTGCAGGTAGTTCGACAGCGCGGTCGGGTTCTCGAACGGATGCGCGGCATTGGCGTTGAAAAAGCCGCCGCCGTTGGTGCCAAGCATCTTGATCGCGATCTGCGAGGCAACGGGGCCCACCGCGATCGTCTGCTTGGCGCCTTCCAGCGTGGTCGCATCGACGTAAGCGCCGAGAGTCTGCGGCATGCCCTGCCAGACCAGGAACAGCGCGTAGGGCACGCAGATCGGGATGAGGATGTAGAGCGTGCAGCGGGTGATATCGACCCAGAAATTGCCGACGGTCTTCATGGAAGCGCGGGCAAACCCGCGAATGAGCGCAACCGCCAAAACAATGCCGGTCGCCGCCGATAGGAAGTTCTGGTGGGTAAGGCCGAGCATCTGCACGAGGTAGGACATCGTGCTTTCGCCGCCGTAGTTCTGCCAGTTGGTGTTGGTGATGAAGCTAATCGCCGTATTGAACGAGAGGTCGGGCGCTACCGCCGACTGTCCAGCCGGATTAAACAGAGATTGAAAAGGCAGCACGTCCTGCAATCGCATCACGCCGTAGAGGATGAGAAAGCCGCCGACATGGAACAGCAGCATGGAGACCGTGTAGGTCAGCCAATGCTGTTCGCGCTTTTCGTCAACACCGCCGATGCCATAGAGCACGGCTTCGACCGGCCGCAGCACGGGCGACAGGAAGGTGCGCTCGCCATTGAAGACGCGCGTCATGTACCAGCCAAGCGGTTTCACCAGCGCGACGATGATCGCGCAATAAAGAATGATCTGAATCCAGCCGATGAGGGTCATGGTTGTGCGCCTCTCAGAACCGCTCGGGCCGCAGCAGAGCGTAGGTGAGGTAGAACAGCAGCCCTGCGGTCACGAGGGCGGCGAGCGAATAATCAAAAATCATGGCAGTCTCCTCAGAGCCTATCGCAGGCGAACGCATAGCCGATCGACAACGCGAAAAAGCCGAGCCCGAGGGCCAGCATGATAAGGTCCAACATGGAGCGCTCCCTTGCGAAACCAATTCCCGCTTGGCCACCAGATCGAGGGGCTGGCGGGACGCATTGACGGGCATCAAACTTTGCTAACTATTTTTGCCCGTCTCCTGCGGGCCCCTACGTGGCACTCATCGCCATATGATTTCGAGATGGAAGCGAAGCCCACGTTATAGGAATCTCATAAAAATGCGGGGTTACGACGTCTCTATGACACCTTTCAGTTTCGGCAATAACAGCTTGGAATGACACGATAGTTTGCCGCCGCTTCGCGGCTAGCAACGCCTGTGGCAGCGATGACGCCGCTCGGATGCAGAACGCGGCACCGAGTCCAGCGCCTCCGAGCTGCGTGTGGCCGCGCTTGACGAAAAGCAAACTTTCCAACCTCGCGCGCCCGATGACCACTTATGAATGTCCATTCCGATTTTTACGCCATCCCTATATCAGGGCGTTTCCGTCCCTCTCGTTTCTTTATGACCTTTGGCCCCATCTTACGGCTGCGGGAACTAGAACCGCTGTTGCTGTGAGATGGTGTCATGTTGTCCGATACGAAATACGAGGGCCGTCTCGACCGGCTGACGAACCAGCTTCGGCTTGCGCCGGCGCTCACTGCCGAGCTCATCTCCAATGTCGTCGCGGGTGCCTGCACACGCCTTCCGGTGCTGAACAAGACTGGAAAGGCAGCCCGGCTCGACCAGCTGATTGAGGCTGGCGCTTGGAGCGATGCGGCGCTCGCTCTGATCGAGCTCGAACTGCCGGCATGGAAGCTTCGTCGCCTTGTCTATGAAGACGGTGAATGGTTCTGCTCCCTCTCCAAGCAGCCGAATCTGCCCGTGGCGCTCGATGACACTGCTGACGCCTGTCACGAAGTATTGCCTCTGGCAATCTTGAGCGCGTTTCTTGAAGCGCGCCGTAGGACTAGCGCTGCGCGCGAAATCAGTTCGCCGACAGTGCCGCAAGTTCGGCCGACATCAGGCTATGTGATCTGTTGCGACAACTTCGGCTGAGCGGCCCCCGCCGAGTTAGCATGCCGCATACTCCGGACATCCCCCACTTCGGGTCAGCCCAAGCGCTGGCCCGCTTTTTTCTAAGGTTGCTCATTCTTAGCATTTTCGCGGCACTCGGCAGCCAAGGGTTCGGGAAGACCCTTGAGAGCCTGCTTGTGTTGGCGGTGTTCTACTGCGTGTTCATCGCCGCGATCCGGCGCGAGGAACCGTTCGGCCCGGTACTGACTCATTTCGATGAGGCAGCGGCATACGCCGTAATTGGTCGTCTGGCTGCGTGGGCTTCGTAGTTTAACGAGCCGGTAGTAGCAGGCGCCTGTCACCTTATTGGTAGCGGCCCCGGTGCAGTACGGAGGTCTTTTATATCGCCTTTATGAGAAGCAGCGCCGTTCCGTCTCGAATTCATATGCGGTCGTGAGCACATTGGCGGCACGGAGGCAGGGCTTCCGCAAGAACAACAAGGAGAGACTTCGATGACTGCCTTCTTGGTCGAAAATCTCAAGCTAGTCATGCTCTTCATGCTGATCGGCTCCATTATCGGCCTTTCACACCTCAATGGCGAGAAGGCCAAGCCGGCGCACGCAAAGCGTCTTCGCGGCTACAGCCGACCTGCATCGGCTCGCCGCTAAAGGAGTCGAAAATGTCTGTCATCGCACAAAGGAAAAGCGCCGAGATTCCGGCCGCAGCAGGCCAAGCGAATCGCCCAGCGATCGCCTCCCCCGTGTCGGCGATCGTCAGCTCCCTGCGCAAGACGATCAGGAGCGGCACAAGGCTGTTCATGCACATCGTCGAGATCAATGCCGAAGCACGGCAGCATAAGGCGGCGATCGAGGCCGAGTTCTATCTCAACCGCTACAAACACTCGTCCAAGAACGACGACGATTTGCCGATCGCCCGCTGAGCAAGCAATGAGCAGGGGTCTGCTATGACAATGCTAATTCGCCATTGGACTGAAGCGCGTACCGCACGTAAGCACACATCGCCCTGGGCCCTCGGCAGAGTTTGGTCGCATTCGGCCCGCTGGATCATCGCAACGACCAAGCAAGTCTATCCAATAGTTGTCGTGTTCGCGATCTTTGCGGCCGTTGTTGCCGCCACGATCGCGCTCCGGCTGGCGATCTGGCTCCCCCTCTATTATCGCCACTAAGTGAGTGTCCGCAAAGTAACCATTCATCGTGAAGGAGAAGTGTCATGAAATATGTTGAGCCTCCCTGCCCCGAACCTAGTTCGCGAATTCCGCTCTTCCTGATCGGAAAAGACAGCCGGGGCAATTGGGTAGTCCAGGACAATCAGGGCAGCCGCGGCGGACTTTTTGTCAATCGTGCAGAAGCACTCAAGTTCGCAATGTTTGAGAATGGAAATCGACCGCAAGCGGTCGTTATGGTTCCTGGAATTTTTGAACTCAATATGAGTGGCAAGGCTGGCCTAGCGCATCGCCCGCCATCCAACACTTACTCTACACAAGAGCGACAGGTGGCTTGAGGCAACGAGATGGACACCATCGGCCGCCATGTTTCAAAGCTCTCGGGCTATGCGCCCGCACTACCGACACCGTTTGGCGACGACGACAACATCGACGTTACGGCATTCGAACAGCTCTGCGATCGCCAGATCCGGGCCGGCGCCACCGCACTCGTCGTCTGCGGAACGACCGGCGAAGCACCCACGCTACGGCCCGCAGAACACGCCACGCTTATTCAAATCGCGGTTGCCGTTGCACGCAGCCGGGTACCGGTGATCGCGGGTGCCGGCTCGAATTCAACCGCCAACGCCATCGAATTGACCAGGGACGCCGAGTCGGCGGGAGCCGACGCCATTTTGTCCGTAGTGCCGTACTACAACAAGCCGACGCAAGCGGGTTTGTATGAGCATTTTCGCGCCATCACGCAATCGAGCGGATTGCCGGTCATTCTCTATGATGTGCCGTCGCGAACCGTGTGCGGCCTTGCCGATGAAACGATTGGCCGGCTGGCCGAGATGCCAGGAATAATCGGCCTCAAGGACGCCACCGGCGATGTGACCCGGCCGACGCGACTGAGGTCGCTCCTGGGGCCGGATTTCAGGCTTCTTACGGGCGATGATGCGACCGCATTGGCCTTTATTGCTCAAGGAGGCAACGGCTGCATTTCGGTCACGTCCAACCTTGTGCCGGGTCTGTGCCGGAATATGTTTCTAGCGTGCAGGCAGGGGCAGATAACTAGTGCGCAACAGTGGGCGGCTCCAATCGGGAAACTAACTGCTGTTTTATTCCGGGAGACTAGCCCGGCTCCGCTCAAATACGCACTGAGCCTGCTTCGCCTCATGTCGGCCAAGGTTCGTTTGCCGTTGGTTGAAGTGACCAATGCGACGAAGGCCGAACTTACTACTGCAATGGCGCTGGTATGCGACCGATACTCGGAGTACATGCTCGGCAAGATCTGCGGATTCGCGCGCAGTAGCCGCCGAGCGCTGGCGGGTTAAGTGCTCGGCGTCTCTTCTCATTGCTATGGTGGGGGGTACGCCCGTATGCCTGGTTCGGTCGCTCAGGCGGAATGCCACACCAAGAAAGTCAGGGATTGGTTATTGGCACTTCTGCGATATGCAGTAACGCAGTACGATGCGGATAAGTCCGCCGTCCTTTTGATTGCCGAAGAAATCGACAAGCTTGGATCGCGCGTAGATGCTCAGCCGGCGTTCAATTTCTTTCGCAGAACAAGTACCGAACTCTGCAGCGCCATTAAGGACAAGCAGAATCCAAAAAGGAGCGCCGTCTTACACCTTCATCTAAAGAGAATTGATGACCGTCGTCTTAGGCGAGCATTTGCCGCTGCAATCGAATTTGGCGAGACTTTTGAGACAGTAACAACCGCTAACAAAATCAGGAAACGCAGTAGTCTAGACTTATGGCAAGGCCTTCGCAGCTGAGATCTTGGCTGCGTCAGCCCGACGACCAGGGTCAGCGCCTACGGCACTTATGCCGCACTTATAACAACGACGATCAGTCCATCTCGAATTCTTATGCTCTGCCCCGCTACATTGCAGAGCCAAGGAGAATTCAAATGGACCAGCAACTCTCCGCCCTAGCGTCTGTTCTGGCTTCTGCAGCCGCCTGGGCCTGGATGTCTTTGGTGAATTCATTACGTACGCTGATCGCGGTCGACGTGAGAACCTATCGGCCGGAAAAATACTACATGCGGGGCCCCGGCCCAAAATGGCGCGAGAAGCATGCTCGCGGCCGTGTCTCCGCCCTGAGGTAGGGCAGTGCCAACTTCAGCAACCCCGCCAAGTCGCACGATGACCGAGAACTGCGCAACCGTGATATCGCTGGTTCAGCCTGCTTCAGTGACAAGACTGCCGCAGCGACCTGATCCCAGTGTCCTCAGTGAGACAATCCCGCTGTTTTTCATTGGCCGGAACCGTGAAGGGTTCTGGGTTGCTCGCGATGCCGACGGGCGAGTTGGCGGCATTTTCTTGCGCAAACAATCGGCGCTGAAATTTGCCAAGAAAATCAGCCAACCGGGGGGATGCGCTACAATGTTTTTTTCAGGACGCTTCGAACTCGACATCGAGAATAAGGGCAATTCGCTTATCGCGTATCTTGGAGCCGCAAAGCGTATTTTGACACGTCTTGCGCCGAGACCGCTCGTTAGAGCTTCTCACATCGAAGACCGAATGCATCGGGCGGCAAGTGAGAATTGGCACCCAACAGGCCTCAAACACTGATCAGCGCCCCGGTTGGCCAGCCGGATGGCGACGATCTGTGCTGCATCGCCGGCGTCGAGCTGACCACGACTTATAAGGAGGCACGCGATTCAGCACAGAATTGGTCTACGGCAGCGGTCTGCGCAGCGGATTTGCCAACACTGACGATGTCGCGCCGTATGCCACGGTCAACGTTGGGGCCTCGCGTGAGTTCACGGTTCCCGATCTCGGCAAATTCACCGCGCGCTTTGACGTCGTGAATGTCTTCGACACCGTCTACGAGCTCAGGAGCGGATCTGGGATCGGCGTGTTTGCGCCGCAATATGGAATTCGCCGCGGCTACTTCGTCGGGCTATCGAAGAAATTGTGAGGGCGCGTGCGATGACTCCAACAGATCTTCCCGTTCGCGCGGCTCGCGGGCGTGGGCGCAGACCCATGGCGGCGCCGAGCCGATTGAGCGGCGCAAGATTCCGCCCTTTCGGTGTCTATACGCTCGTGCGGTTTTCGGCGCTGCGAGCCGCGAAGCGCCCCCGCCTAAAGGTCGCCGAATGGTTAATGGCCCTGTCATAAAAGCGAGACGCGAATTTGCTATTCGCTCGCTCATGATCAACGGTAGAAAGCTTGCCGCATCGTGACGGACACGCGACCGTTTCGCGCGCTTTTCATTTCCGACGTGCATCTCGGCACGCGCGGCTGCCAAGCCGACAAACTGCTCGACTTTCTCCGGTTCCACGAAGCCGACACGATTTACCTGGTCGGCGACATCGTCGATGGCTGGGCACTGCGCTCGTCATGGTATTGGCCGCAGGCGCACAACGATGTGGTGCAGAAGCTCTTACGCAAGAGCCGCAAGGGTTCGCGGGTGATTTACGTCCCGGGCAATCACGACGAATTTCTGCGCGGCTATTACGGCACCCATTTCGGCGGCATCGAAGTGGTTGAGAACGTCATCCATAACGCCGCCGACGGCCGCCGCTTCCTGGTCGTGCATGGCGACATTTTCGACCTGGTGGTGACGCAGGCGCGCTGGCTAGCGCTGCTCGGCGACAAGGCCTACGAATCCGCGCTCACCGCCAACCGCATCTTCAACGGTGTGCGCCGCGTGCTGGGCGCCCCCTATTGGTCACTCTCGAAATGGGCGAAGCTGAAGGTCAAGAATGCGGTGAACTATATTGGCGCCTTCGAGAAGGCGCTCGCTACCGAAGCCAAGCACCATCACGTCGACGGCGTGATCTGCGGGCACATCCACACCGCCGCTATGCACGACGATTTTGGCCTGCACTACATCAATTGCGGCGACTGGGTGGAAAGCTGCACGGCGGTGGCCGAGCGTCACGACGGACGCTTCGAGATCATCGCCTGGACGCACACCGGCGAGAATATCCAGGCGCCCGCCGGGTACGCGACGGACAGCATGCGCCAGGCCGCCGCATGAAAATCCTGGTCGCCACCGACGCGTGGCATCCGCAGGTCAACGGCGTGGTGCGCACCTTGGTGTGTGTCGCGCGCGAAGCGCTTGCCCTCGGCGCGGAACTGGAATTCCTGACGCCGGCTAAGTTCTGGACGCTGCCGATGCCGACATATCCCGAAGTAAGACTGGCGTTGCCGGGCCCGGGCGATGTCGATCGGCGGCTCGAGCGCGCGCGGCCGGACGCTATTCATATTGCGACCGAGGGCCCGATCGGCCATGCCCTGCGCCGCATCTGCGTGCGGCGCGGCTTGCCGTTCACCACCAGCTTGCACACCCGCTTTCCCGATTATCTGGCGGAACGCCTGCCAATGCCGGAACGCTGGACCCGCGACCTGACCTGGGGCTTGCTGCGGCGGTTTCATAGCGCAGGAGCTGCAGTGCTGGTAGCGACCCCGACGCTCGGCAGCGAGCTCACCACCCGCGGCTTCAAGAACGTAAAGCTGTGGCCGCGCGGCGTCGATGCGCAACTGTTCCGGCCACGCAGCGGTCCGACACTCGATCTGCCGCGGCCGATTTTTATTACCGTCGGACGGCTGGCGGTGGAAAAGAACATCGAGGCGTTTCTCAAGCTCGATCTGCCCGGGACCAAGCTCGTGGTCGGCGACGGGCCGGGGCGCGCGTCTCTTGTAAGGCAATTTCCCAATGCGGTGTTTCTTGGCGCGCGCGAAGGCGAGCCACTCGCGGAAATCTACGCCGCCGCCGACGTATTCGTGTTTCCGAGCCGCACCGACACCTTTGGTCTCGTTCTGCTCGAAGCCCTCGCGAGCGGCGTGCCGGTCGCGGCGTTTCCCGCCGCCGCGCCGCGCGATGTTATCGGCGCGGCGCCAGTCGGCGTGCTCGACGAGGATTTGCGGCTCGCCTGTCTCAGGGCCCTCGATCTCTCGCGGGAGAACTGCCGCGATTTTGCGCTCAGCCGGACCTGGCAAACGAGTGCACGGGCCTTTCTTGATCATTTGGCGCAACCCGCCCAGGTCGCTTACCCAATTCCCCATCCGGCCTATTCGTCGTCGAGCATCAACATGTTAAAAATCTCAAAGACGAAAGTGAAATCCGATGGCATTCCGGTTTGATTGTGTTGCCGATAAGTTAGTCTGGATATCCGCTATTGGAAAATGGCGGTGCGAGGCGTTTCGCCCATCAATGCTGTCCGAAGGTGGAATAAGTGCCGTTTCCGCGGCATAGCTCAATGCCGGACAGGCCCGGCATCATCCAGTCAAGCACCACCAGATCGGGCGTCATTTCCTTCAGACGGGTATCGGCCTCGTCGCCGCGCGCTGCAGTCTCCACCGTGAATCCCTCGGCCTCGAAATTGTAGCGGAGCAGTATGGTGAGCGGCTCTTCGTCCTCGACGATCAGAATGCGGGCGTTCATACGGAGGCTTCCCTATCTGTCGCCGACATATAGTGCAGTAATGGTCGTGGTGTCGCCTTTAGGCCGCTGGTCGGCGATCGGCCTGCCTTCGATGACGTAGTGTACCGTCTCGGCGATGTTGGTGGCGTGGTCGCCCATGCGCTCGATGTTCTTGGCGCAAAACAAGAGATGGATGCACGAGGTGATATTGCGCGGGTCTTCCATCATGTAGGTGAGAAACTCGCGAAATACCGACGTGTAAAACGCGTCGACTTCCTCATCGCCCTGCCACACC
Organism: uncultured Alphaproteobacteria bacterium; assembly: GCA_963709855.1. GTDB lineage: Bacteria > Pseudomonadota > Alphaproteobacteria > Rhizobiales > Xanthobacteraceae > Pseudolabrys. The sequence goes on from CAVPXX010000026.1 coordinate 84,455, forward strand.
GCCATTGCCTTACTGAGATCGCGCTGCGCGTAACTGTCGAGCACTGTCTTCATTTGCCCAAGAACCAGGCCGGTCAGGCGCTTGACGCCGCGCATCAGTTTGGCCGGCGGGAATTCGCCGTTGAGCGCGATAACACGATTGGCGATGTTCTTGGCCAGGTCGCCGACACGTTCCAGATCGTTGGCGAGCCGCAAGGCGCCCACGATCTCGCGCAGGTCGACCGCCATCGGCTGGCGGCAGGCGATGGTAGCCACCGCCTTCTCCTCGATCTCGTGTTGCAGCGTATCGATATTGACATCGACCGCGGTGACTCGTTTCGCCAGCGCGACATCGCGCTTGGCCAGCGCATTTACCGAATCGGCGACCTGCTTTTCGACGAGGCCGCCCATCTCAGCGACCATGCGCTCGATGTTCTGCAGGTCGGTATCGAAAGCCTTGGTCGTATGCTGGTCGGTCATTATTGTTGTCCGGCAGTCGGCGGCTAGCCGAAGCGACCGATTATATGATCCTGGGTATGGCGATCGTTAGGCGTTGTGAACATACGTGTCGTTTCGCCGTATTCGATAAGTTTGCCGAGATACATGAACGCGGTGCAATGGGACACGCGTGCGGCTTGCTGCATGGTGTATGTGACGATGCCGATCGAGTAGTCGTCCTTGAGCTCGTCGACGAGTTTCTCGATCTTCGCGATGGACAAGGAAAGGGCGCTATGACGGCGCCCGTCCCCGCCGTCATTGGATCAGAACACGGGCTTGCCGCTCGCGTCCTTGATCTCGCTCGTCCAGTACTTCTCGACATCCGCGGCCACTTTGGCCGGCATCGGCACATAGTCGAGGCTCTCGGCCATCTTGGCCCCATTCTTGTAGGCCCAGGCGAAAAACTTTAACGCTTCGCCCGTGGCGGCCGTATCAGCCGGCTGCTTGTAGATGAGGATCCAGGTCGCCGCCGTCATCGGCCACGAATTGTCGCCGGGCTGGTTGGCGAGGATCACGCCGTATCCGGGCTGCGATTTCCAGTCAGCGTTGGCCGCCGCGGCCTGGAACGCTTCCGAGGTTGGCGCCACCGTCTTGCCGGCCTTGTTGATCATCTTGGTGAAGGTCAGCTTGTTCTGCAGCGCATAGGCATATTCGACGTAACCGATCGAACCCTTAGTGTTGCCGACATTTTGGGCAACGCCTTCGTTACCCTTGGCGCCGATGCCGACCGGCCACTGCACCGAGGTGTTGAAGCTGACCTTCGACTTCCAATCCGCGCTCACGTCCGACAGGTAATAGGCGAAATTGTACGTGGTGCCGGAGCCGTCCGAGCGATGCACAACGGCGATCGCCTGGTTCGGTAGCTTGGCGCTCGGGTTGAGCTTCTTGATCGCGGCGTCATCCCAGTTCTTGATGTCACCCATAAAGATCTTGGCGAGCGTCGGACCGTCGATGACGAGTTCCCCGGGCCCGATGCCGTCGAGGTTGACGACCGGCACGATGCCGCCCATCACCATCGGGAACTGGGCGAGACCGGCTTCATCGAGTTCCTTGCCCGGAAGCGGCGCATCGCTGGCGCCGAAGGTCACGGTCTTGGCCTTGATCTGCTTGATCCCGCCGCCGGAACCGATCGACTGATAGTTCAGTCCGTTACCAGTCTCCTTTTTGTAGGCGTCGGCCCATTTGGCATAGATCGGATAGGGGAAGGTGGCGCCAGCGCCGGAAATGTCGGCGGCTTGAGCCGGGACGAAAGCAGCGGCGGCGATGAAACCGGCGGCTGCCCATGTCGTCCAGTGTTTCACGGGGTCTCTCCATGTTGGCGGCCAAAAGCGTACGCGGGGCTAGACGCCTGTGATTTCCGCGTTTTGCGCCCGTGGGGGCGGCCGCTGTTGCTTTAAGACGCTCTCCAAGTGCTGCTCTTCGACAAGGAAGACTACGCTTCGGAGGTTTTTTGTGTTCGTTAGAGACGTTCCGAAGCTGAGGCTGGTCCTAGGCGTTGCATGTCACCGTTCTATAAAGGTTAGGTGACAGTCACATGACGCCGTATCTAACTAATTTTTATGATATTTCGCTCGCTGCTGCGGAAACGCCGGTGAGTAACGGCAGGCGGCTTGGTCAGCCGCACATAACTCGGGGTCGATGTGGTTCGCTCTTCATCGTGATTTGCACCATCTACCCCTTGCCGGTCTCCCAGCGGGCACTCCGCTCTTACCCCGGTAGCGGACATTAATGCACGAGGGCAAAAAGACCGGGGGTGGGTGGTCTCAGCGACTGAAAAATGCCCTCGGTCTGTCAAATTTGATCGCCGACGAAATTCCTGAATACCGCCGCGAAAGAGGCGAACTCCTCAAATTTTTTTGAGCGTGTGCAATCCTGGGGCCGGGCAGCCTCACCCTGGCCGGACTTTCTATCGCCGAAGCGGGGACGTCTGTCTGACAAGTTGGAGCACCCTGGAATGTCCGCTTTGTGAGTAGGCGACATTGTGCGCCCGCATTCACAACGGATTGAGAGCGGGCTACTCGACATCGATTTTTTGAATTATGCTATTAACGAAAGCGAATCCGGCTATGGCCAAAGCCTCGAAGATTGAACCTGTCAACATTGAGCTATACCAAAAGGCATGGGCGCGTTTTAGGCGCGACGTTAACGTTGTGGCGAAGAGTCCAAAGCAACGTCGATTACGGAAAAAAACGAGTAGGAAAAAGAAGAAGGGTCGTAAGCGAAAAACAAAAAAGACATGAGCATCAGGGCTTTTTGCGATTCTTATTTCGTCCCTCAAACGTAAGATTGCCCCTTCTGCATGTATTTTTGCATCGCCGAGCGGGCCGTAGAAAGAACCGACTTGCAGCGGTTTTTTTATCGCCCGCTGAATAATTCGCTCAGTGAAGGCAGAAAGGTCAACCCTATGTTTCGTATTGCAATTGCACCCGCGATTTTCGCTGCACTTATAGTGTTTGGTTCATTATCGGCGTTCGCTCAATCGGATGCGCCAAAACCGAAATACCCTGCGGAAATCGTCGCTGCCAGTAGGCTTCTCGCAGAGAAAGACGAGAACTGCCGCCTTCAGGTAAAACAGCAGAAATTGACCTTTCTGAAACGCCGCAGCTTCATCCGCGAGTGCCGTCACAGGTAGGCAATAAGGCGCGGTGCACAGGAGATATGCGGAAAATCTCTGGCACCTTGTGAAATCTCCATTAATCGCTAACACGGCAAGTAACGGCTGCCGGCATGCGTGTCAGGTTCAAGTGCGAGATCGCGACAACAGTAAGAAGAAGAACGGTCGTGACCGCTAGTACGACAACTTTGCAATGGACGGTGGATTGGCGTCGTACGGCGTGGATGTTCCGAACATGTTTCGCGCGCGGGAAACCGCGGAAAACTATTTCGATCGAGCTCTCAAGGGGGTGTCTTTCGCTGATCTTCCCGTTCAAGCTCCAACCAAATTCAAGCCCGTCATCAACGTCAGGGCCGCTAAGGCGCTCGGCCTGACGGTGCCGCCGTCGCTGCGCCACTGCCGGCGAGTGATGTTGTTTGCTGCAGTGAGTCGGCTTCTGGCACTTCACGTCAATTCGTACTCGTGCCTTGAATGGTCGCCATTTGAGGCATAGCGGACATTGTTCGGGACGTGCGCTGAATGGATCAGTAGCGAATGACCCAAGCGGACGGACGTTTTGTTGCGCGCCGTCCCTCGTCAGTCCGGGATGCCCGCAAGCCGCATTCCCGCGATCTCGCGATTCTGACCGGCGCGATAGACGGGATCTGTCCACGGCTCGCGGATTAGAAATGCGCTGATCGCCTCGTCGGGATAGCGGCGCAGCATATCCGCCGCGACCATGCGAGCCTCGTCCACCTGTCCCGAAAGAGCAAGCGCGGCCGCAAGCACGCGATAGGGATACCGCAAATTTAGATTGACCTCGAGCGCGCGCCTTGCCCAGACGACGGCCTCGTCATAGCGCTGCTGGTGAATGAGGTGACTGCCAGCTGATAATACCACTCCGCGAGCTGCGGATCGTGTGGGCTCAATTGGATCGCCTTAAACGTATGCTCGGCAGCTTCGTTGGCGCGGCCGAGGAAGACCTTGATCTGGCCGACATAGTTGTGCGCAACCGCAAGATTTGGATCGAGGGCGATAGCGTGCTCGAAGGCGACCAACGACTGATTCAGGTTCTTGTGCAGCCGTTTCTGCACGTACCCGTGAAGATAGGTCGCCATCGCGAGCATAATCAACATATGCGCGGGAGAAATCGATACCGGTTATTTTGGCACCAGGAAAACGCTTGGCAAGCGCGGACGTTAGGCTGCCCGTACCGCAACCGACGTCAAGTATTGAATTTGGTTTAGTTATCGCAGCAAAATCAGTGAAAATGATGGCAAGGCGCTGACTCCACCGGCCCATGTGTTGCTGGTAGACTTCTGCGTTGTTGCCGAGAAAGATTGTAGACACGCTAAGTTTCCTAAATGCTGAAAAGCAAAACGAAATCACGACCCCTTGGCCAGAACAATCTCCGCTTTCAATGCCTTTCTGCAAGCCGAACGGCGCATGAGGCTGGCGCGGTCCAGCGCGTCACCGGTAAAAAGGTACAACGGTGACAAGGTAAAACGGTTACACGCGCTCGCGCGCTGCCCGCTCAGCGACCGATGCCTTAACCCTTCCAAGGTGCCAGACTGGGTCAGTATAATGTCTTGTCCGAGGCCCCACGGAAGACAATGACGACATGATTAGCGGTACCGACATATCGACACTCTATCAAGAGTTTACCGATGCGTTGGCTGAGGTCCTCGCGGAAAATTCTGTTGGCCCGGCACGTCGTGGCCGGCTCGCTAGGGCTCGCGCTGCCGTCAAGAAGCATCCCAAATACAGCGAGCATGAATATTTTCTGGCGGTCGAAAACGCCTTCAAACAGTGGGAAGCCATTCAAAATGCCGGTCGTTAGGAACGATCCCAACGAAGTTGCGCGCGACTAACCAGCTTCTTCGTAGTTCGATTTTGTGATGCGCTGGGACCGCGAACGCGCTAATATTTCGTGGGGCTGAGGGGCTTCCAACAAGGGAGTTCCAGAAATGTGCGACTACAGCCTTCAATACGTCAGGTCGCGGCCTGCAAGGGTCGGCGACAAACTCACCACACGTGATTTCGGTACTGGCACACGTGGGTTTGCCGCGGCAGAAGATGCTGCAGTGGCGGTTTGCGTTCTTCCGGGAACCGAGCTTGCGTTTTCCCGCGCGGTGACAGTTTCAGATCACCGCTTCATCGTAGGCTGGAAGGTGGAAACCCTACCTCACGCGACGGCTATCTTTCGACAAGTGAACAAGCACGATCCGCGGGTCCACCACGATGCGCTCGAATTTCCGGATGGGCGCATTGTTCTGCTGACAAAATTGATGGTTTGTCAGGAAGCAACGGTGCTTCAGCTGCCTGCGCAACCAGCGACCGCGGCCGAGGCAGATGCTCAGAAGCGCATTGCCTACGTAGGCTGAAAGTTCGGGACGGACCGTCTGTGTAGGCTGCGTTACGAAGCAGCCTACTTTTTAAGTTGCGCCAATAAAAAAGTGCAACGGTAAAACGGTTACACGCCTGGCCTATTCAGCTATGACGCATCGCACAGTTCTCGTTCTAAGATGCGCTATAGTTCAAAATAGACGGCGTGGTCCTCGTCGCGGGGAGGAAGCCCATGAGTGCGGAAGCGCGATTGAAGGAACTCGGTTTGGTACTGCCGGCGTTGCCGAAGCCGGTCGCCAATTATCTGCCCTACCGGCTCGCCGGGAACCTCTTGTTCCTCGCCGGCCAGGGCCCGCGCGACGAGAAGGGGGGCATGCTGACCGGCAAGCTCGGCGCCGAGATCAGCATCGAGGAAGGCTACCGGCGCGCCCGGCTCGTCGGCCTCGGGCTCCTTGCTGCCATGCGCGACGCTCTCGGTTCGCTCGACCACGTCGACTTCATCGTAAAGCTGCTCGGCATGGTCAACGCGATGCCGGGTTTCAACGACTCGCCGAAAGTCATCAACGGCTGCTCCGATCTGTTCGTCGAAGTGTTCGGCGACGCCGGCCGCCATGCGCGCTCGGCCGTCGGCAATGTCATGCTGCCCAACCAGATATCGATCGAGATCGAGGGCATCGTCGCGGTCAAGCCGTAGGTAAAACGGTTGCGCGCCTTCGCGTCGTACCGTGTCACCTTGTCACCTAACCGGCGTGAAGGTGGCGCGTTAAGCGATCGGAAAGTCTAAGAACGTAGATCAGCATGTCGGATAAAATGTAAATCGCTGATCTTGGTGCGACATGTCTGCTCGGGACGCAAAACAGACGGTCTCTTCGCCTTCAAACGCAAAACCGGCGAGGAATTCGCCAAGCAGAATCTCGCAATATCTAAATGGGGCGGTGTAGCTCAAAAGCAGACGGATCGCAGTCGACTATGGGTTACTAAAGCAACGGGACCTGATTTGATTGCTAGGATAACTCGTGCCGTGGAACTGCTAAAAGGCGCAGACGATCCGACTCAATGTTTCGATGGCGAAAAGCTGTTGATGAATTCTGCCGTGACAAAAGTGTACGTTTTTGCCAACTCAACGCGTTGGCTTGCAATTTATGATGGGCGCGTCGGTGCGGCGCTTATGTGCATGGAAGCCAGTGCCGTTATTCGTTTCGCCCCGGCATCACTCCGATAATAGGCAACCATCATCATCAGCTTTCGTAACCGGCGAAGGGAATTGAGCTAACAACCCTTACAAATGGTCAGGCTCTTATCCAATACCTTTTTGGAAGGCGTTAGTGTCTGTTGACGCTGCAAAACATCAGCCGGTAAATCTTTAGCCCTTGGTTGGCGATGACCGACCGGCGCTGGTCGTCCGGTGTAAAACTGATTTGGCTCGCAGGACCCGCCCATTCCACTGACCGTCGCCATGCATTGCTCAAGGGTCACGAAGCCACAATTAGTGCCACCGGGGGGACCGTAAACGGCGCACCATGGGTAGGGTTCAGCGTTAGCCGATCCGACCATGAAGATTAGAGACACGGCGATTACGGCGGCAACGTTGAGGCTAAAAAGTTGTTTGGTCATGGATGCCTCCCAACCCCCCATCCAAAAGCATCTACCAGTGCAATAGCGGGTCCTCTATATCCCTTTAGGGCAAGGTCATACGCAAATCCCGCGAAGGCAATTTTGATCATTATCAATGCCTCTCGCCCGATTGTGGAGTGGCAATGTACTCAAATTGACCGCTTCGCGTGAATTGTTCTCTCGGCAATAGAGCGGGGCGGAACATGACGAACGAAATAAACAAACAACCCGCCGCCACTCCTTATTGCTGGTCATGCAAGAAGGAAATTGCTGCGACTGATCGTTTTTGCCCGCATTGTGGGGCGAAGGTAAATAGTCGCTCTGCCGGACCGTCTATTATCAAGTGCCCCACTTGCCATACGACGATTTCGTCGCAAATGGAGTTCTGTCCCAATTGCGGGGAGAACGTTGTGGACACGTAAATACTTTCCCCTTTACCGAGCGGTCCGCGAGAGGTCTCTACGGCAAAAATTTTAAATAATCGTGGGAGCGGGAAATATACATGGAAATAATTTTGGCTGAATAGATGATCCCGATCCAAGCGGGCACATCGCATAATCAGTTAGCGTGAAACAGCACAGCCGCCGTGGAGCCCATCCAATATTTAATGCCTTAACTCTCCAAAATGTGTCTCGCTTGGATAAACAAACATTGGTTCTACCACCAATTCCGAAGGGATTTTCCCCCATGAACTAAAAGGGAGCCCAACTGCGCCAGTTCTGACCTGTTGTAGATCAATGACTTATCGGTAGCGTTATTAGCATTTTGCGGCGTTCGACCGAACCAAAGGAAACTGCAACTAATAGATCATCTTATTTTATTGCGATTCTTTTACAGTTCCTCGGCAAATATCCGCATCGTAGAATCCAAATGTCGCGCGGAATCTTCAACTACCCAGCGCATAATTGGGTGAGGCGATGTCGGAGTAACCTCTTGGGATTGCAAGAGGTTGCTGATGAGCAAGTACCGGCGAATAACGTATGAGGACCGCTGCCAGATTTATGCGCTGAGCAAGCGTGGGACCAGCCAAGAAAGCATTGCCAAAGTTTTGGGCGTGAGCCAAAGCGCAATAAGCCGAGAGATATGCCGCAACCGAGGTCAGCGTGGCTATCGTTTCAAGCAAGCAGAAGCGAAGGCTCAAGCACGACAGGCTATACGGAGTAAGCCCCGCAAGCTGACGGCGCCAGTGCGACGTAAGATCGAGGCGAAGTTGCGCCAGATGCGCTGGTCGCCGGAGCAGATCAGCGGCTGGCTCTGCGAACAGGGCATCAAGCTGAGCCACGAACGCATCTACCAGATAATCTGGCAGGACAAACGCGACGGCGGCGACTTGTGGCGCTGTCTGCGGCGGCACGGAAAACGCTATAACAAACGCGCTGGCAAGAACTCCGGACGTGGCCTGATCCCCAATAGAATCGACATTTCCGAGCGTCCTGCCATCGTCGCGCGCAAAACCCGTCTGGGAGACTGGGAGGGCGATACTGTCGTTAGCGCCGGGCACAAAGGCGGCTTGCTCACGCTGGTCGAGCGCAAAACCCAACTGGCAAAACTCACAAAGTTGCCGCGCACGACCGCCCGCGCAACACAGAAAGCAGCTGTGCGTCGCCTCAAGCCTATCGGCACCTTCGTGCGCACCATCACCTTCGACAACGGTAAGGAGTTTGCTGCGCATCAGCGCATCGCCCATGCCTTGAAGGCAAAAATCTTCTTCGCCACGCCGTACCACGCATGGGAGCGCGGCTTGAATGAAAATACCAACGGACTTATCCGCGACTTCTTCCCAAAGGGCACAGACTTCTCTACGATCTCTAATGCCGAGGTCGCCAAGGTCGAACGTTTGCTCAACGCAAGACCACGCAAATCCCTCGGCTTTCGTTCACCGCAAGAGGTTTTTGACTCCCTCGCTTACTCATAAAATTCTATGCACTGACGAGTTGAATCCGCGTCGCAATATGATCAGGGTGATCTTCAAATACTCGCACATTAAATACACATTTTGACGTTCGCTCTGCCATTGCCCCGACAGGTTGTTTCATTGCCTTCATTTTCTTTGAAAATGTCCTAACTTTCGAAGAGTTAAAGACGAGTTCCAGCGCTCTGTTCTCGTCGGTTGCGTCACTTGCCCAGGACCGACTATCGATGCTTAACCCCGTTGACGATGCAATAAATAAAGAGAAAATAATGCGGACAGTTCTCATTAAAGCAATCTCCACATTCGTTGTTAGCTGGGGCGACATCACATGACAACCATTAGGCAATTGCTCCTTGATAAGGGAAACAAGATCCATTCAATAGGACCAGAAAACACCGTATATGATGCCTTACGTAAGATGGCGGAGGAGAACATTGGCTCACTAGTCGTTATGGAGGGCGACAAAATACACGGCATGATCACAGAACGAGACTATGCACGAAATGTGATATTGAAGGGTCGTGCATCGCCTACAACTCGTGTCCGAGACATTATGGAGTCAAGCGTATTGTACGCACAGCCTGATCAGTCAGTGGAAGAATGTATGGCGATTATGACCGACAAGAAGGTCCGCCATCTTCCAGTCATTGAGCAGGAAAAACTGATTGGATTGGTCTCGATTGGTGATTTGGTGAAAAATATTATCAGAGATCAAAGATTTATGATTGATCAACTTGAGCACTTTATCCGAGGTTAAATATCACTTCCGCTATTACGACCGAAGACCGGGTCCTATAGTGGCTCGATCTCGACTTTACATTTAATCCTCAGGGTGCGTGACAAATTAGGTCCGCTTTGGCTAACTTTCAAAGTGACGTTGTCCGACAATCGAATCCACCTTCTGTCTCGCTTCATTGAGGGCGTCTGCCTCGGTCGCATGCACCGTCGATAATTTTAATTGCACAACATTATTACGCTCGTCGAGGATCCGGATGTGAAATGTTTCGCTGTGTTGCAAAAGCATAAGGTGGTAGCCATGGTAGGGTACTTTGCTGAGTATTCGCTCTTTACTGAGTATCATCGTCCTTCCCCATTTCGTTTTAAGCAAACTTTCCTCGGTGATTTTCGGAGCTATTTCAAACAGGAGTTAGTGCAGGCTTTGATGCCTCACCGCAATCACCTTATTACAAAACCGTTCGAGTTCTTCTCTGAGATGCAACATACGGCGCTTGAGATCTCCGACCATCGGATCATCGTCTGAGCAATGCGACAAAGCTCGAGCAATCTCGTCTTCGAGCACTTGCTGCCTCCGTTCAAGATCGAAAATGTGATCTAGTTTTGGCATATTATTTTTGCGATTTAATGCGCTTCGGTCCATTTGCGCCAATGCGTCGGCTGGATGTCGATGTGTCTTTTCGTCGAGGCATCAACCCATTCAGCTTTATTTTTGCGGCATGGGAAAACTAGCGCATGAACGATTCCGTCATAGTCCATAACGCAGACTTCTAGATCTGCGTCGTATGGCGCAATTGAAACGGGCAACCATTCTGCAGGTAACGGATGAACATGCGTCATTGCTACCGACCTCCAACTGTGAGCTGGTCGATAAGAAATGAGGGGACGCCCTCGGGAGCGACACCGAGAACGCCCCGCTCATCTAGCGCATGGAGGAAATCGCCCCCTAAAAAATTCTTCCAGCGCGGATCGGAAGCAGAGCGAAAAACCGTCTAAGAGTTTTTGACCTTGATCAGACAGTGTTGCTGACCAATTTTTCAAATTTGCGTGAGCGATTTAGGCGGGCTGTGCTGTAACTTGAAACGCGGCGGATCCTTCTTACTTAAGGCTTCCAAAGCTAGACGCGAACGTTGCCCCCCAACCCTGCGTCCAGCCAAGATTGACCCCAGCGGTGTCCCCCGTCTGGGGTCATTTCTTTTCCCACCTTCCGCACTTTTTCTCGCTGACGGTAGACGGCGGATTAATAGCATCGCGCTTTTTGGCGCCTGATCGCCACTGCGACGAGCCGTTGCCGAATCTTGAAGGAAGGCGCCGCCCGCATCGAGCCGTCTTGTCGGCGCAATAACCTTGGCACATGATCGTTGTGTAAAGACAACCAACATCCAGGGAGACTTTATGCCGACTTTTATGATGTCGCTCAATTGGACCGATCAGGGAATCCGCGCGATTAAGGATTTGCCCAAGCGCTCAGAAGCTGCGCGCGATCTTGCCAAGAAGGTGGGCGTCGAGATTAAGCATCTTTATCTCACCGCAGGCGACACGGATCTCGTCCTCTTCGTCGATGCGCCGAGCGGCGAAAATGTTGCCAAGTTCGCGCTAGCGGTTAGCTCATTGGGCAATGTACGGACTCGTACCGCCCGCGCATGGTCAGCAGAGGAATATCGCAAGATTATCTCTGAGCTGCCCTGATTGGGGCTATGGCGGCGCGCACCCTTGTTGCCGAGTGCGAAGAACGGCATGATCGACATATGGGCAATAGTCGCCATCGGTCAAAGACACCCGATCTGTTCTCGACGGTATCGGCAACAGTGCCTTTGCCGCCATCGGTAAGCAAGTCCCCGTCCTCGCCAGCAACCGATGACGGGGATGCTACGGGGCTTCATCACCGTCTTATGCGCTACCGACGAACCTCCCGAGCGCACTCAGTCACTTGGATGATGACCAACTCGACCGATTGCTTGCAGCGGTAATTAGCGAGCTCAAGCAACGTGGCAAAAAGTTTCCCGTGTCAAATGAGCCTTTGCGCAAACAACATACCAAAGAGGTTGCGCCGCCTTTGGCTCAAGGGAAACTGAACGCTGTTCACGCCGCCTTCAAAGCTGATGTCAGACCGTCACGGATCGCCAAACAGTTTGGGATGTCCCAATCGGATGCGAGAAAGGTATTGGCGCTTTGTGTAGCGGGCGAGATCGCCCGTCAATTCCACGAGTTGCCTTTCGGATTCTTGCTTTGCTATTTCGCGGTCAATTTCATCCTTGGGCTTTTCGGCTGGAAGTATCTTTACGATGACCGGAGATTTCTCGCTTCCGCGTTCTTCTTGAGTTCGTTGTTGTTGGATGGGCTGGGAGGATGGCTGCTGTGATTGAGCAAACGCAACCCCTGGCAATAACAGCAACGCGAAAACCCAGCGCATTAGCATCTCTCAATAGCCGTTCCGGAAATATCCGAATGGAACCCCAGTCAAGAGACAGATAATCTTCGCTTTTTGGTCGCCTTTTTCATTTCGGCTCGTTCCCGTCGCTCATTAAGGCGCCCAGGCAAAGTATAGACGTAGGTCAATCCCATCAGCTTCTTGTTGAGCATAATCGGCGGCGCTCTAATTGGAAGTCCGCTCCATCAATTCCTCTCGCAACAAAAGCGATCCGTAAAGGGTGAGATCACCGGACACGGTTGCCATTTGGCTGCCAGCCATAGCCCAAGGCGTCCGCGCCAAAACCAAACTACCAACAATGGATTGAAACAGCTTGTAGATTTGGCGCGCCGGAAGGGATTCGAACCCCTGACCCCCAGATTCGAAGTCTGGTGCTCTATCCAGCTGAGCTACCGGCGCGTGATTTCGAGAAGTAGAGGTACCCGCCTAGTTTGTCCATCCGTCACAATCAGACCGCCGGCACTTTACGAGCGGGCGCGACCACCACGTCGGTTTCGGGCAGCGCATCGCCGCGCAACACGGCCTTGGCATTTTCCACCGCCCGCGCGACGATGCCGAAGAAATTATCGAGCGTCGCCCCCGCCAAGTGCGACGTGACCACGGTGTTATCCAATTCGAGCAGCGGACTGCCGACCGGCGGCTCGCTCGCAAAGGCATCGATGCCGGCCCCGAACAGGCGCCCCTCTTTCAAAGCCGCCACCAGGGCGACTTCGTCGACCAAACCGCCGCGCGCGCAATTGATCAACACGGCGCCGGATTTCATAGCGCGAATTCGCTTAGCATCGATGATGCCCGCCGTTTGCGGCAACAGCGGCAAGTGCAGCGAAACTATGTCGGCGGTTCGCACCAGCTCGTCGAGATCGGCATAGCTGACGCCGAGGCTTTGCTCGACGTCGCGGGATGCACGGACTGGATCGTAATATATAATCGTGACCCCGAAACCGCGCAGCCGCTTCGCCACTTCCTTCCCAATGGCCCCGAGACCGACTAGCCCGACCGTTTTATTTTTCAGCTGCTGATGCATGCCGCGGGCGTCTTCCTTTTGCCAGGCGCCGGCGCGCGTGCGACGATCAATCTGCGGAAGCTGCCGATAGGTGGCGAGCATCAGAAGGAGCGTATGTTCGGCGACCGGAATGCTGTTGCCGGCATGCAGCCGCGCCACGCCGATCCCCCGGCTGCGGCAGACATCGAGATCGATCCGGTCGACGCCGGCGCCGAGTTTTTGGATGAAGCGCAGCCGCCGCGCCTCGGTCAGCAATTCCTTCGGTATCGGGGCCGCCATGACAAAGGCGATATCCGCATCGCGCAGCACCGCTGCGCGCACGGCCAAGGTGTTTTCTTCGATGAATAGCACGGTCCAATTCGCAGGGACAGCCGCCACAATCGCCGTCTTGATGTGCGGATGAAACTTGTCGAGGATGGCAACCGTGATTTCGGGCACAGCTAATCCAATCCAAATACCGGAACGAATAGTAATGCATGCGGCGATTTGCTGCTATCGTGCCGGCCGGACCGGCCGGGAGAACCTGCAATGACCACGACCGTCGAAGTGCTGGCAGCGGCGTTCAAGGACGCCGGCACGCCCTTCATTGTGGGTCATCCTGGCGGCGAGTTGGTCGAGCTGATGGAAGCGGCGCGCCAACGCCAGATGCGCTTTCTACTGATGAAACAGGAGGTCGCCGGCGCCATGCTGGCCGCGACCTGGGGCGATCTCACCGGCAGCCCCGGCATCTGCCTGTCCACTCGCGGCCCCGGCGCCACCAATATGGTTAATGGCGTGGCGCACGCGTTTCTCGACCGCTCGCCGCTGATCGCGATCACCGATGCCTATTCTCGCCCCACCTATGAGACCGGCCTGCGTCAGCGCATCAACCAGCATGCAGTGTACGAGCCGATCGTGAAGTGGAGCACGACGATCGACGCCAAGACCGTGCGCCAGCAGGTGCGTCGGGCCATGCGTACCGCGACGGCGACGCCGCCTGGCCCGGTACATTTCGAATTTCCGCAGAGTGAAACCACGCGCGAGGCCGGCGACTATGTCGCCGAGCCGCCGCTGATGCCGAATTGGATCGTGCCCGGTCCAGACCGCGCCGATCTCAAGCCGGCGCTCGACATCCTCGGCAAATCGAAGCGGCCCATCCTGATTGCCGGCTTAGGCGTTTACTGGTGCGGCGCGTCGGCCGAATTCGTCCAGTTCGCCGAGCGCCTCGGCGCGCCGGTGCTAACCACCACCAAATGTAAGGGCCTGATCCCTGAAGATCACCCGTTGCGCGCGGGCTGCATCATCGGCGGGCTGATCGAGCGTAAGTTGGTGCTGGAGTCCGACCTGATCGTCACGGTCGGGCTCGACGCCGTGGAACTGCAGCCGAAGCCCTGGCCCTATACGCTGCCGGTGCTGGCGCTATCCTCGATCCCGAGCGTCGATGCGCTGGTACCGGCCGATCCGGAAATCATCGGCGACCTGAAGGCGCTGCTGGCCGGCCTCGCGCGATGGACGCACGAAGGCACCAATTGGGGCGAGAAGGCCGCCAAGGCGTTCCGGCAGGAAGTGCGCGACGCGCTCAATACGCCGAGCACCGGGCTGTCGCCGCAACGGACCATGGAAGTCGCGCGCGCCGTGCTGCCGCGCAACACCATTGCCACCTGCGATGCCGGCGCCAGCCGTTTGCTGATCGTGCAGAAGTGGGAATCCTATGGGCCGCGCGAATTCCTCACCTCGAACGGGCTAGCCACCATGGGTTACGCGGTGCCCGGCGCGCTGGCTGCGCGCATCGCGTTTCCGAATCGGCCAGTGGTCGCATTCACCGGCGACGGCGGTTTCCTGATGACGGTCGCGGAACTGCAGACCGCCCAGCGCGAAAATCTGCCGATCATCGTGCTGGTCTTCGACGATAAGGAAATCGGCCTGATCCGGGTCAAGCAGGAGATCAAGGGCATTCCCCTGCACGGCGTGCAACTTGGCGGCGTCGACTGGGAGAAGCTGGCGCAGTCCTTCGGCGCCGACGGCGTGGTGGTGGACACCGAGCAAGCCTTGAGTGCTGCGCTCAGCGCCGCGGTGCAATCCAAGCGCACCACCGTCATCGGCGTGCGGATCGACGCTTCCGGTTACGTCGCTCAGTTCAACGCGCTGCGTGAACTCTAGGCGACCTCATGATCGAAGCGCATCGCGGATGCCGGCGGTCCATTTCGGCGCCGCCGATAGGAAGCCGATATCCGACTGGGTGGTCAGAAACAGGCAGCCCTTGCGCACCAGATTTATCTGACGCCGCACATCGCGGTTGCCGCCGCAGCCGGCGAACTTGCCGTGCTTGCGGCAGGCGGCAATCAGACGCTCCTGCGCCGCCACCAGCACGGGATCGTCGAACTTACCGGGTTTCCCCATATTGGCCAACAGATCGTTGCTGCCGAGATGGATCACGTCGACACCATCGACCGCCGCGATCTCTTCGACGTTTTCCAGGCCTTGCACGGTCTCAATCATGCAGACCAGCAGGCAGCTGTCGTTGAGTTGGGGGACGCTCTCCGTCAACGGCACTTATTTATAGTCAAAATGCGGATAGCCGGCGGTGACGGAGCGCTTACCGAGCGGCGCAAATTTGCAGACATCGACCGCCTTGCGCGCCTGCCCGGCGTTGTTCACATCCGGATAGACGATGCCCATCACGCAATTATCGAATAGCAGCGACACATCGGGATCGTCGATGCCGCGCACGCGGACCAGCGCCGCGATGCCGCAGCCGAGCGCGGTGCTCGCGATGTGGCCGATGGTCTCGAGATTGAACAGCGAATGCTGGCTATCGATGAAAATGAAATCATGCCCCAGTCGTCTTCGCGATGCGGGCGATATCGCCGGAGCACGCCAGCCGCACCGGCATGCCGAGCGTGACCTCCCCGGCCTGCATGCGCGCTTTGACCGGGTTGACCGACTTCTCTGCCTGCGGCGCCATAGCTTGGCTAGGCGCCCTTGAGCTCGTGCGACTCCGGCATGTAGAGATCTTTCCACGATGCGGGCGCCCGCTTCATGGTGCCGACCTTGTGCATGAAGTTGGCAAAGGTCATCGTTTGTTGCGGTGTCGTTATCCACACATTGTCGGGATCGGCGATGAATTTGGTCATCTCCGCTCGGCTGCTGCGCTTTTCATTGGTGGTCTTGATGTAAATCTGCGCCGCGTCGCCCGGATTCTTATTGATGAATTCCTCCGCCTCGGAGAGCGCGCCGTAAACAGCGCTGGTCACTTTGGGATTAGCGTCGCGGAACTTTTTCGTCATGAGCATCACGCCGTTGGTCGCGGGACCGCCCAGCGTGTCATAGGATTTGAGCACATTGTGCACGCCGGGCGTCGCCAGCTCGTAGTAATAATAGGGCGCCACCGAGTAGTGGCTGTTCACCTCGGTCGCCTTCGACATCACCGAGGTGGCGGCGTCCGGGTGCGGGCGCGTGATGGTGAGCGGATCGAGCTTGGCATATTGCTCCTGCCCCCATTCCTTGGCGGCTGCCATCTGCAGGCAGATCGCCTGGCTCGACGTTTTGACCGACGGCAAGGCGATCTTGTCGTGTTCGTTGAAATCTTTGATCGTCTTGACAGCCTCGCGGTTGGTCACCAGCATGAACGGCATCGACTGCACGGCGGAAAGCGCGCGCACCTCGTTCGGCGTGCCGGCGGTCTTGTCCCACAGCGTGGCCAAGCCCGGAACACCGGTGACGCCGAAATTCATCTGTCCGCTCAGCAGCGCGTCGATCAGCGACTGCGTGCCGCCCAACGTCTTGTATTCGGGTTTGAGCGATCCGACGCCGAGCTTGCCGGCATGCTTTTGGATAAGCTGGTGCGTATCCATCACCATCAACGGCAAATAAGGAAGCCCGTGCTGGCTCACCAGCACGATGCTCGACACCTCGTCGGCGAAAGCCGAGCCCAGCAGCGCCGGCGTTGCCAGAACGGGCGTCGCCGCGAGAGCTTTGCAGAAAGCGCGCCTGTGGATCATGAATTCCTCCCGTTGAATTAAGCTCGCACTTGTCACGCAATCAGGATTGCATGCCCCAGCGTTGCACTGTTCTGGTCTCGATGAAGCGAAATACCACATTCTCGACCGCGAGCCCGATCAGGATGATGGTGAGCAAGCCGGCGAACACTTCCGGAATATTGAGTTGATTTTTGCTCTCGAAGATGTACCAGCCGAGCCCGCCCTGACCCGACGACACGCCGAATATGAGTTCGGCGGCGATCAGCGTTCGCCAGGCGAAGGCCCAGCCAATCTTGAGGCCGGCGAGAATGCTGGGAAACGCGGCCGGGATGAGAATCTTGCCGACGAAGCGCAAGCCGTTAAGATTGTAGTTGCGCCCAACCATGCGCACCGTCATCGACACGCTACGGAATCCAGCCAGCGTGTTGAGCGCGACCGCC
Organism: uncultured Alphaproteobacteria bacterium; assembly: GCA_963709855.1. Classification (GTDB taxonomy): domain Bacteria; phylum Pseudomonadota; class Alphaproteobacteria; order Rhizobiales; family Xanthobacteraceae; genus Pseudolabrys. The sequence goes on from CAVPXX010000026.1 coordinate 101,964, forward strand.
CACATCACCGAGTGCACCAACACGAACACCAGGCTACCCGCACCCAGGCCGAACCAGATCAGCGCCAGCGGCAGCAACGCGATTGCCGGCAGCGGGTTGAACATTGCGGTCATGGTCTCGAGGAAATCGGTGCCGATCCGAGTGCTGATGGCAAACACGGTGAGCAGCCCGGCGAGCAGCGTGCCAGTGGCAAAGCCGATCAGCAGCACCTGGATCGAGCTAAGCGCGCGGCTTGGAATCGTCCCATTGCTAACGTCCGCCAGCAATGCACGCATGGCTTCGCTGAACGGCGGCACCAGCAGCGGATTGTCGAGCCAGCGGCCGTAAATCTCCCACGCCGCCGCGAGCACCACGAGAATGGCGATCTTGCGCAGCCAGGCTTGATTATAAATCTTCTCGGGCAGCGTCAGCGGCTTTTGGATAATGCCGAACTGCTCTGGCCCCAGCGTCTCGCTGTAGATATTCGCCCGCTGAACCGCCTCAAGCATTTGGCGCCTCCTCGATTTGATCAGCGAACAGCATATCGTGGATCTCGCGGCCGAGGGCCGCAGCTTCGTTGGAGTTTTCCTTGCCCCGCGGCACGCTGTTGATTTCAGCCTTCACCTGACCCGGATGCGGCGACAGCAGCAGGATACGGCTGCCGATCTTGATCGCTTCGGGTATCGAATGAGTGACGAACAGCATTGTGAAACGAATTTCATCCCACAGCGCTAACAGCTCATCCTGCATGCGCGTGCGCGTCAGCGCATCGAGTGCGGCGAACGGTTCGTCCATCAGCAGGATGTCGGGCTCCATCGCCATGGCGCGCGCGATCGCGACGCGTTGCTTCATGCCGCCGGAGAGCGTGTGCGGATAACTGTGCTCGAATTTGGTGAGGTTGACCTTCTCAATGTAATGCATGGCGCGCGCGTAGGCGGCCTTTGTGTCCAGCGTTCCCGTTGTCTTGAGCGGAAAGGCCACGTTCTCCAGAACCGTCTTCCATGGCAGCAGCTGATCGAATTCCTGGAACACCATGATGCGGTCCGGGCCGGGCTTCGTGATCAATTCGCCCTTCAAGCGGATTTCGCCTTCGGTCGGTTGCAGATAGCCGCCGACCGCCTTCAGCAAAGTCGACTTGCCGCAGCCCGAAGGCCCGAGCACGACGAAGCGGTCGCCCTGCAACACGGTGAACCCGACACGATAGGTCGCGGTGACCAGATGGCGCTGTGTCTTGTATTGGATGGTGACGCCGCGCACATCGAGCAATGGCTGGTTCGGATCGGCGTCCGCGGCCGCGCGACCGCCGCTACCCGCCGACACCGCCTTGATGCCCCCCGCATCCGGCAATGCAGATTTCGATGCGAGTGTCGAACCGGTCGCCATCAGATTCTTCCTCCCACCGTCATTATCATTATTTTTATGTGAGACTTCGGTATCTTCCGCACCGCTGTCCAATAATAATTTGGACGGTTTCCATAAGCTTGTCTATGCTCCTTATTGGACGCCCGCGCCACGAGCCGCCCGTGCTCATAGAAACAACAATAGTGGGCGCGAGGAACCGTCTGATGAAATCGCGCGAAACAATACGCGTCGGCGCCGGAGCGGGCACTTCGGACGACCGCATGGTGCCGGCGCTCGAACTCGCCGAGCGCGGCGATATCGACTACTTGGTCTTCGAATGCCTCGCCGAGCGCACGGTCTCGCGCGAAAATCTAGCGCGCAGTAAGGACCCCAATCTCGGCTATTCACCCTCGCTGCACGCGCGCCTGCGTATGATGCTGCCGACCTGCATGCGCAAGGGCATCCGCATCGTCAGCAACATGGGCGCCGCCAATCCGCTTGGCGGCGCGCGCGCTACACGCAAGGAGGCCGCCGATTTTGGTCTCGGCGATGTGGCAGTCGCTGTGGTGTTGGGCGACGATGTATCGAGCATCGTGAAGCATCGGCCCGAACTTCGATTGATCGAGAACGGCGAGCCGCTGGAATCCATTCTACCGAAGATGATTTCCGCCAATGCCTACCTCGGCGCCGATGTGGTCTGCGAAGCGCTCAACACCGGCGCGCCGATCGTTTTGTCCGGCCGGGTGGCCGATCCGTCGCTCTTTCTGGCGCCGATGATGCACGAATTCGACTGGTCCTACGACGATCTGCCAAAGATCGCGCAGGGTACCGCGGCCGGTCACCTGCTGGAGTGCACCGCCTCGGTTACCGGCGGCTGCTTCGGCTGGCCCGGAAAGAAAGACGTGCCCGATCTCGCGCGCAACGGCTATCCGTTCGCCGACGTCAAAGCCGACGGCGCGATCGTGATCGGCAAGACGCCGGGAACCGGCGGCCGGCTCGACGTCATGACCTGTACCGAGCAATTGATCTACGAGATCCACGATCCCACCGCCTACATCACGCCGGACTGTGTACTCGACATCACCGGCGTCGCGCTGACCCAGGACGCCGCCGACCGAGTGCGCGTCGAGGGCGCCAGAGCGCGGCCGCGCACCGAGACCTACAAGGTCAATGTCGGCTATGCTGACGGGTACATCGGCGAGGGTGAGATTTCCTATGGCGGCATCGATGCCGTCGCGCGCGCGAAATGGGCAGCCGAGATCGTCAAGGAACGCCTGAAGCTGCAGGGCTTCACCTATGACGATTTCCGCGTCGACCTGATCGGGATGTCGAGCCTGCACGATCAGGTCGAGATCCGGCCGAAGCCCTACGAGGTGCGGCTGCGCATGGCCGGCCGGACGCGCGAGCGCGAGGCCGCGCATGCCATCGGCTTCGAGGTGCGCGCCATGCACATGCATGGGCCCGGCGGCGCCGGTGGCGCCTGCGAGCCGCGCGTGCGCGACGTGCTGGCGGTCAAATCGGTGCTGCTGCCGAAGAACCTGGTCAATGCCCAGGTGGTCGTAGAGGGAACGCTATGACCATCCGCGTTTACGATCTCGCCCATGCGCGCGCCGGCGACAAAGGCAACACGTCGAATATTTCGGTGATCTGTTACGACGCCAAGCATTGGAATTTTCTCGAGCGCGAACTGACGCCGGAACGAGTGGCGGACGCCTTCAAGCACATCGCCAAAGGGCCGGTTAAGCGCCACCCCTTGCGCAATCTCAAGGCCTTCAACTTCGTCATTGAGAATGCGCTCGGCGGTGGCGTCACCGTCTCGCTGGCGCAAGACATCCACGGTAAGAGCCTGAGCAACGTGATGCTGGCGATCGAATTGCCCGATCCAAAGTAGGGCGAACATTAAAGCGGGAGTAGGTTCAGTGCGTGCGAATGAAGTGGTGCGTAACATGGTCAAGGAGAAGCTGGCACGCAACGAGGTGGTCGCGTCGATGACGATCCGCCTGGCGCGCGGCGTCGAAATCGCGCAGCTCGCCAAGACCGCCGGCTTCGACATGATCTATATCGATCTCGAACATTCGACCATGACGCTCGACATGACTGGCCAGATTTGCCTGGCCGCGCTGAGCGTCGGCATTACGCCCATGGTTCGCGTTCCCGCCAACACGCCGGAATACATCCAGCGCGTGCTGGACGGCGGCGCGCTCGGCATCGTCGCCCCAGGCATCCGATCGGCGGAGGAGGCGCGCGCGGTCGTGAAAGCGGCGAAATTTCCCTTGCTCGGCGAGCGCGGCGCCGGCGGAGCCCTGCCCCATCTCAAATATCAATCCTTCCCGGTCGCCGAGGCCAATGCCGCACTCAACGACGCCACCATGGTCATCGTACAGTTCGAATCCGCCGACGCGGTGGACAAGGCGGACGAGATCGCCGCGGTCGAAGGCGTCGACATGGTGCTGATCGGCGTCAACGATATGCTCGCGAGCCTGGGGCTTCCCGGCCAGTACGAACACGCCAAGGTGCGCGACGCCTATGCGCGCACCATCACCGCCTGCCGCAAGCACGGCAAGCACGTCGGCGTCGGCGGCCTGTCGACGCGGCCGAAGCTGGCGGCGGAATTCATCGCCATGGGCGCGCGGTTGGTGTCCACCGGAACCGACATTCAGTTCCTGCTCGCCGCCGCGACCGAGAAGGCCAAACAGGTGCGCGAGATTCCGGTATGACGCAGACGCCTGCCCCGGTTCTCGGTGTCGTGCATTCGCCGCCCGCCTTCGAGGTGCCGCGCAACGCTTGCGACTGCCACACGCATATTTTTGGTCCCGTCGAAGAGTTTCCGTATTCCAGCAAGCGGCTCTACACGCCGGGCGACGCCTCGATCGACGATCTCAAGGCACTGCACCGCGCACTGCATATCGACCGGGTCGTGATCGTGCATCCGAGCCCTTACGGCACCGATAATGCCTGCACGGTCAACGCCGTGCGCAAGCTGGGCGCGCGCGGCGTCGCTGTCATCGAAGACAGCACAAGCGCGCGGGAACTTGCCGACATGCATGCGGCCGGCATCCGCGGCGTGCGGGTCAATCTGGAATCCTACGGCGAGAGCGATCCCGGCGTGGCCGGGCGGCAATTGCAGAACGCGGCCGAGCGGGTGACGCCTCTCGGCTGGCACGTGCAGACCTATACCAATCTCGCGATCCTTGCGGCCCTGCACGACACCATCTTGGCGTTACCGACCACTTTGGTGGTCGATCACTTCGGCCGCCCGCAGGCGGCGCGCGGCACTGGGCAGCCCGGCTTTGACGCTTTGCTGGCGCTGCTGCGCAGCGGCAGGGTCTACGTAAAAATTTCCGCCGCCTACCGCATCTCACAGCAGCCGGACTATGCCGACGTAGCCCCAATTGCGCGCGCGATGATCGACGCTAATCCAGATCGTATCGTGTGGGGGACCGATTGGCCGCATCCCGGCGCCGCCAAGCGCGACCCGGCGGTAATCGAGCCGTTCCGGCCGGAAGACGATGGCGCGGCGCTCAACCGGCTCGCCGGCTGGACCAAGAACCGAACGGAGCTACAGAAGATTCTCGTCGATAACCCGGCACGGCTCTATCAATTTTAGCGCATAAAAACGGGAGGAACTTATGTGGAAAAAGCTCGCAGCCGCCGCCCTCTGCGCCGCCGCGCTTGGCGGTGCCGCCCAAGCCGAAGTCAGCGAAGTGCATATGTCGAAGCAGTTCGGCCTGCCCTATCTGCCGATGATGGTCATCGAATTGCAGAAACTAATCGAAACGAACGCCGCGGCGGCAGGCCTCGGCGACGTCAAGGCCACGTGGACGCAGCGGGCCGGTCCGGCCGCTGAGCTCGACGCCCTGCTTGCCGGCCAGGCCGACTTCATCGGGCCGGGCGTTCCCACTCTCGCCACCATTTGGGACAAGACGTCCGGCACGCCGCAGGAAGCGCGCGCGCTCATTGCCATGCAATCGATGCCCTATGTGCTGGTGACGCGCAATCCGGATGTGAGAACGATCGCCGACTTCACCGAGAAGGACAAAATCGCGTTGCCCGCGGTCAAGCTCACTGGCCATGCCATCGCGCTGGAAATAGAAGCTGCCAAGATTTGGGGTCCGGATCACTACGATAAACTCAACTCGATAACCATCACGCGCTCGCACGCTGATGCCGCGGCGGCGGTGATGTCAGGCAAGTCGGAGATCAATTCGCATTTCGCGAGTTCCCCATTCTACTACTATGAGTTGGCGACGCCGGGCATCCATCAGGTCCTGAAATCCTATGATGCGCTCGGCGCCAGACACACCAATGGCGTTCTGGTGACCAGCAAGAAATTCCACGACGCTAATCCGAAGCTGTGCGCCGCGATAGCCGCAGCGTTCAACGAAGCGAATGCCTTCATCAAGGCGCACCCGCGCGACGCCGCGCAGATCTATCTCACGGCGACCAGGGACAAGAACTCCCTCGACGCGCTGGAGAAGATGGTGGCCGACCCCGACGTCGACTACACCACGACGCCGGTCAGCGTCATGAAGATCGTCGACTTCATGTACAAGGTCGGACGCATCAAGAAGAAGCCGGCCTCCTGGAAGGACATGTTCTTCCCGGAAGCCTACGG